>CALODW010000005.1:0-660000 GCA_942492295.1 uncultured Alphaproteobacteria bacterium | reverse complement strand
CCCACCACTCACTTTCGTTCGTGGCGGGCCTTGGATTATTTGTTTTGTTCGCTTCGCGAACGGGCGGCCCACCATTTTCAACCGACAGACACCAGTTTCGGGGCCTTAGCTCAGCTGGGAGAGCATCTGCTTTGCAAGCAGAGGGTCATCGGTTCGATCCCGATAGGCTCCACCAATTCCTCACCAAGATTAGAGAGAAGCAACAGTTTCAAACGCAACTGCGTTTGAATTTTACATCGTAAAGAAGGGTTGTTTCGTACGGTTCATCGATTTGATGATCTGGCGAGCAATGCGAGAGTCAAAATGTCTAACATGTGCGTGTTGGGCTCCGTTCTAGCCGAGCGGATCGTTCGACGCGCATGAGTTTTAGCTGACAATCAAGTGTCTAAAGGGCGTTCAGGGAATGCCTTGGCAGATACAGGCGATGAAGGACGCGCCATGCTGCGAAAAGCCTCGGGGAGCTGCAAGGAAGCTTTGATCCGGGGGTGTCCGAATGGGGAAACCCACCTTTAAGCCTGAATTAATAAGCGCATCTTTGGATGGGCTTAGATTTCAGGCTTTATAAAAAGGTATTTTAAAGCTGAATACATAGGCTTTAAAAAGCGAACCCGGGGAACTGAAACATCTCAGTACCCGGAGGAAAGGAAATCAACCGAGACTCCCAAAGTAGTGGCGAGCGAAATGGGACCAGGCGATTGGTGTGTACGAACGGGAACAGTTTGGAAAGACTGGCCACAGCGGGTGATAGCCCCGTACCGGCAGGAAGCACTGACATATTAAGTAGGGCGGAACACGTGAAATTCTGTCTGAAGATGGGGGGAACACCCTCCAAGCCTAAGTACTCGTATCTGACCGATAGTGAACTAGTACCGTGAGGGAAAGGTGAAAAGCACCCCGACAAGGGGAGTGAAACAGACCTGAAACTGAACGCTTACAAGCAGTCGGAGGGCCTTTATGGCCTGACGGCGTACCTTTTGTATAATGGGTCAGCGACTTAGTCTCTCTAGCAAGCTTAAGCCGATAGGCGTAGGCGCAGCGAAAGCGAGTCTGAATAGGGCGATTTAGTTAGAGGGATTAGACCCGAAACCCGGTGATCTAGATATGAGCAGGATGAAGGTAAGGTAACACTTACTGGAGGTCCGAACCCGTACTTGTTGAAAAAAGTTGGGATGACTTGTGTCTAGGGGTGAAAGGCCAATCAAACCGGGAGATAGCTGGTTCTCCGCGAAATCTATTTAGGTAGAGCGTCGAGTGAATACCTTCGGGGGTAGAGCACTGGATGGGCTATGGGGGCTTACCGCCTTACTGATCCTAACCAAACTCCGAATACCGAAGAGTAATGCTCGGCAGACACACTACGGGTGCTAAGGTCCGTGGTGGAAAGGGAAACAGCCCTGACCGACAGCTAAGGTCCCTAAGTCATAGTTAAGTGGGAAAGGATGTAGGAATCCCAAAACAACCAGGAGGTTGGCTTAGAAGCAGCCATCCTTTAAAGAAAGCGTAACAGCTCACTGGTCTAAATAAGGGTTCCCGCGCCGAAAATGTAACGGGGCTTAAACTATGCACCGAAGCTTCGGATGCACACCTTCGGGTGTGCGTGGTAGCGGAGCGTTCTCTATGCTGATGAAGCGGCACCCGCGAGGGGCCGTGGAGGTATGAGAAGTGAGAATGCTGACACGAGTAGCGATAAAGAGTGTGAGAGACACTCTCGCCGAAAGTCCAAGGGTTCCTGCGCAATGCTAATCAGCGCAGGGTTAGCCGGCCCCTAAGGCAAGGCCGAAAGGCGTAGTCGATGGGAACACTGTCAATATTCAGTGGCCAGAAGATGTGTGACGGATTGAGTAAGTTGTTCAACCTTATTGGATTGGTTGGGCCGCGAATCAGTCCCTGGAAATAGCCTCTTCAATAGACCGTACCCGAAACCGACACAGGTGGACTGGTAGAGCATACCAAGGCGCTTGAGAGAACTGCATTGAAGGAACTCTGCAAATTACTCCCGTAAGTTCGCGAGAAGGGAGCCCGTTTTGGAGGCAACTCTGGGGCGGGGGCACAAACTAGGTGGTATCGACTGTTTACTAAAAACACAGGGCTCTGCGAAGTCGTAAGACGACGTATAGGGTCTGACGCCTGCCCGGTGCCGGAAGGTTAAGAGGAGGGGTGAGAGCTCCGAATTGAAGCCCCGGTAAACGGCGGCCGTAACTATAACGGTCCTAAGGTAGCGAAATTCCTTGTCGGGTAAGTTCCGACCTGCACGAATGGCGTAACGAATTCCACACTGTCTCCAATGCAGACTCAGCGAAACTGAATTCTCCGTGAAGATGCGGAGTACCCGCGGTTAGACGGAAAGACCCCGTGCACCTTTACTACAACTTTGCAGTGGCATTAGCGTCAACATGTGTAGCATAGGCGGGAGGCTTTGAAACGGAGGCGCCAGCTTTCGTGGAGCCGCAATGTGAAATACCGCCCTTGTTGTCGCTGATGTCTAACCGCGGTCCATGAACCTGGATCCGGGACCCTGCATGGTGGGTAGTTTGACTGGGGCGGTCGCCTCCTAAATTGTAACGGAGGCGCGCGATAGGTGGGCTCAGACCGGTCGGAAATCGGTCGTCGAGTGCAATGGCATAAGCCCGCTAGACTGCGAGACTGACAAGTCGAGCAGAGACGAAAGTCGGCCATAGTGATCCGGTGGTTCCTCGTGTGAGGGCCATCGCTCAACGGATAAAAGGTACGCCGGGGATAACAGGCTGATGATGCCCAAGAGTCCATATCGACGGCATTGTTTGGCACCTCGATGTCGGCTCATCGCATCCTGGGGCTGGAGCAGGTCCCAAGGGTTTGGCTGTTCGCCAATTAAAGCGGTACGTGAGCTGGGTTTAGAACGTCGTGAGACAGTTCGGTCCCTATCTGCCGTGGGTGTAGGAATATTGAGAGGAGCTGTCCTTAGTACGAGAGGACCGGGATGGACATACCTCTGGTGGACCAGTCGTCATGCCAATGGCGCAGCTGGGTAGCTATGTATTGAATGGATAACCGCTGAAGGCATCTAAGCGGGAAACCAGCCTCAAAACAAAGGTTTATTCCCTTGAGAACCGTGGAAGACCACCACGTTGATAGGCCGGGTGTGGAAGCGCAGCAATGTGTGAAGCTTACCGGTACTAATTGTTCGATTGTCTTGATTGTCCTCATGCTGTCATTTTCGAATGATGAGCATAGGTTTTGACTCATGCGCGGCGAACGATCTGTTTGGCGCATTTTCTGAATTGAAAATGTTCTAACGAAATTGATCGTTTGCCCATGTGCACTTTGATTCTCGCATTAAAATCGTTTTCGCCGGCCCGGTGGTTATGGCGGGGAGCCTCCACCCGATCCCATCCCGAACTCGGTCGTTAAAGTCCCCAGCGCTGATGGTACTACGTCTTAAGGCGTGGGAGAGTAAGTCGCCGCCAGGCCTGCCAAGATGATTTTCAACCCTTCCTGATCTTTCAAAAGCCCCGGCAAGCGCCGGGGTTTTTTTGTGTCTGGAGGAGGGTGCGCGGGTCAGTAAGTGCGTATGATGCGCTTTGAGGCCTGCTCGTGCTGGTCTATGATAAGATTGTGAGCCGCGAATCGGGCGTGCGGCGGAATATTAAGAGGGCGTATGCGGGGCGCATCGCTGAAATTTATCGCGGCGGTAATTGTCGTAAGCCTTGCGGCCGCCTGTTCACAGGCTCCTGCCGGCGGCGATAGCGATGTAATTGATGACGCCACGTCCGCGACTGACGATATCAATCTTGATGTCTGGCTTGAGCGTCTTGAGGTCGGCAGCCGCGAGCTTTATTCGGCGCGTGAAAATGTTATCGCGGCGCTGGACCTGAACGACGGTGATGTTGTTGCGGATATTGGCGCAGGCACAGGCCTGTACTCGCTTCTCTTCGCTGAGGCGGTTGGCCCTACGGGCCGTGTTTTTGCTGAAGATATCGAGCCGCTATTTCTGGACCTCATTAATCGGCGTGCGGACGATGCCGGCGTTAACAATATTACCGCTGTATTTGGCCGCGAAACGGATGTCACGTTACCAGACAAAGCGATTGATCTGGTATTCATCGCGGACACGTATCATTACTTTAGCGAGCGCGAGGCGGTGATGCAGTCGATCTTCCGGGCGTTAAAGCCGGGCGGCTCGCTGGTGATTGTCGACTACGATCTTGAGCCTGGCGCCGCCCGTCCGGAAGATAAATCCCATGTGCGGTTTGGCAAGGCGGGCGTCATATCCGAGATCGAATTCATCGGATTTCAATTCTCAGACTCGCCCACGGTTGATGGGCTCGCCGACAATTACCTCGTGCGGTTCACAAAGCCCGAATAATTTGCTGGCGTCCCCGACAGGATTCGAACCTGTGGCCCCCAGATTAGGAATTGTTAGTCGCTTCCAGCAAAACAAGCACTTAGAGCGAGCCGCAGATTAATTGTCTGGAGGTCGGTGCCTGCAAGTCATTGAATGCCATCGCAGAGATTCGCACACCCTAGCAAACGAGAAATAGTGACTAAAAAAGCGACTGACCAATGGAGTTATCCACAGGCGCATTGGTTGCACCTTCTATGCTAAACTACAAATAGTTCTGAGTTCTATGCAGGAGTGGCGGAATAGGTAGACGTTATGAAGGCTAGTGAGCTGGGGGCGCTTAAGTGAGACACCCTTCCTCTGGTTTCGGCGACTCACATGCAAGGTGACTATACGGGTTTAGGGGTTCGATTCCCCTTTGTCGGCGACGGGCATAATCCCGATATCCAAAAACGTCGGCAAGATGGACACTCGGCAAATCCTTGCCTCCTGCATAGAGGACAAAACTGATGGATGAAGAAGACCGTACCACGAGCATTGGACTTTTTCTTCTTGCACATACATATGCAAAAAGCGCGTCCTTACTTAGAGAAAATCATGTCGAAGTTTCTCACCGTGATTTTCCAGTGCGCTTTTTATACACGCATGCAATCGAGCTTTATCTCAAATCATTTCTGCGGATGCACGACGGGTTTTCAGTGAAGAAGTTGCTGAAGGTAGGGCACAATATGGAAAATTTGCTCAAAAACGCTGAAGAGAATGGATTAATAGTGACTGCTACTCAACGTGAGCAGATTGAGTTTCTAAAAAATTATATGGACGATCGTTATCTCGTTATCGGTCCTCGAACCGTACTTAAGGCTGATGCCCAACACGAGCTATGCAGACACCTACACGAACAGATGGCCAAAACCGTTTTTGAGTTTTCTGGACTGACGCGCAAACCTGTTGCTTTCGACGAAAGCTATGATGTCACCTTCGGGTAAATTCTAGCGACTAACCGAGCGACTAATGACCGTGCGTAAACTTTTTTCACTCGTAACCCTTTGATTTTTGGCGTCCCCGACAGGATTCGAACCTGTGGCCCCCAGATTAGGAATCTGGTGCTCTATCCTGCTGAGCTACGGGGACGCAGAAGCAGGCCGGGACCTTAGCCAATATCGCAGCGCACCAAAACCGGCATTTGGCTCCTAAGTGAGCTTTTTGAGCGGCGGCTCTGGGCGGAAGCGGGATAGTTTCCAAATTTTCGCGAATTTGTCTTGGAATCGTTTTCCTTCCGCTGATTAACCGCCATAATTAACGCTATTGTTCAAATCGGGCGGGCGTGAAGGCGGGAGAAATACTTATGGCGCGGCGACAAGGGGCTATCATTGCGGGCGGATTGTTGGCGGCGTTCGCCATCGGGCTACTTCTCGGGCGGGTCATCGCGCCGGATTCGGGCTCGCGTGGGGATCCCAACAGCCAGCAGGTCGTGGCGGCCGATCCGCGCAACGACGCGCCGCGCCGGCAGTTTCAGGAACGCCGCGCTGATAACGCAGAGCGCCCGGAAGAAGACGTCATCAAGAATTTCGCTTACCGGCGCCTGCGTCTCGATACGGGCGGCGATACGCCAAAAGCATGCTTGCAATTTACGAGAGAGTTGAACGCCAGCGGAGATATTAATTACGCAGACTTTGTGCGCATTACGCCCGATGACGGCGCCGCCATCGAAGTTGACGGTTCTTCGTTGTGTCTTTCCGGCCTTGAATTCGACAAGGATTACCGCGTTGGCCTGCGCGCCGGATTGCCTTCCGCCAAAGACGAACGACTGGAACGCGCTGATGAGGTCGTTGTCGCGTTTGGTGATAAGCCCGCCTATGCCGGGTTCGCTGGCGATGGCGTTATCTTGCCGCGTCTTGAGGCGGACGGAATCGGCATTGAAACGGTCAATGTCGAAAAAGTGGAGATCACCGTCTACCGCGTTTCTGACCGGTCGCTCGCACGCAAAAATATTGTCGCTGGCGAGGCGAGCGGTGAAGATCGCTATTCCTATGTCTGGGATCAGGAAGATGGCAAAGATGTCGGAGTCAAAGTCTGGACAGGCGAGGTCGCGACACCGGGCGAGCGCAATGAAACGGCGACGACGGTGTTCGCCCTTGGGGCCGCTCTCGGTGAGCTAAAGCCCGGCGCATATTTTGTACATCTAAAAGACGCGTCTGACGGCGCCGATGAATATCGCATGGCGCAAGCGTGGCGTTGGATCATGTTCACGGACATGGCGCTGACGACCTATACCGGTTCTGACGGCATCGATGTGTTCGCCCGCTCCATATCTTCAGCGCGCGCGCTTTCGGGCGTAGAGTTATCGCTCATCGCCTCGAACAACGACATTCTTGCGACCGCGATTACCAATGCGGATGGTCGCGCGCGTTTTGATGGCGCCGCGGTGAATGGCGAGTACCCCTTAACGCCGCGCATGTTGATGGCCTACGGCCCGCAGGAAGATTTCGCCGCACTCGACCTTGATCGCGCGCCGCTTGACTTGAGCGATCGCGATGTGGGGGGGCGATCCGCGCCTTCTAAGGTTGATGCGTTTGTCTATCTCGATCGCGGCATCTATCGGCCCGGTGAGACGGTGCATGTCTCCGGACTGGTGCGTGACAATGCTGGGCGCGCCATCGAGAATCGGCCGCTGACGGTGACGATCCGCCGCCCGAATTACACAGAAGCGGAAAAGCTTCGCATCGATGCGCTGGAAATTGGCGGATTTTCCTTTTCTTACGACGTGCCGGCTTCCGCGCCGCGCGGCCAGTGGCGTATCGAAGTCGCGGCCGATGGTCTTGATGGCTTTGTCGGCACGGAGCAATTCTCTGTTGAGGACTTCGTTCCGCAGCGTCTGGAAGTCAAAATTGAAGGCGATGAAAAAACGCCGATCCGCCCCGGTTCCGTTCGTGAGCTGAGTGTCGCCAGCCGCTATCTCTACGGCGCGCCGGCGAGTGGCCTGGCCGTCGAAGCCGAAGCACGGCTGCGGCTCGACCCCAATCCGTTTCCAGACTTTTCCGGCTATCGTTTCGGTCCGGTGAATGGGCGCTTTGACGAACGCTTCTTGACGTTGCCCAACACAACTACTGACGCCGAAGGTGCGGCGACCATTGCGCTCAATGTGGATACAGCGCCAAAGGGCTATGGCGCGCCCATGCGGGCCGATGTGGTGGTGGGTGTGGTTGAGCCCGGCGGACGTGTGGTGCGCGAATCGGCGCGCATTCCGGTTCGTCCCGACGATCAATATGTGGGTCTTAAACTCGCCAGCGACAATGACAGCTTCGGGCAGGGCGATACGGTTGCGGTGAACGCCGTGTTGCTCGACTGGGAAGGACAGCCCGTCGACAGCGACCTCGAATGGAAACTTGTCGAAGAAGATTACTGGTTTGATTGGTATCGCGAAAATGGCCGCTGGCGTTGGCGGCGCTCTTTCCGCGATGTGTTGATTGCGGAAGGGCGCGGCAAGACAAGCCGAGAACAGATTGCCACACTCGTAAACCAGCGCGTCGATCCGGGTACGTACCGCCTTTCGGTGACGCAGGCTGGCGGAAAAGCCACCAGCGATATTCGATTCTATGTGGGCTGGCGTTCTTACGCGGCAGGCGCAGAAACGCCAGATCAAGCGGCCGTGACGTTGCAGACCGAAAATGTGACGCCGGGCTCGCGGGCGCGTTTGTTCCTTAATCCGCCTTATGCGGGCGAGGCGACGATCGCGATCGCCACGGATAAAGTTCATCTCGTACAGCGGATGAAGGTTGAGGCCAAAGGCCGCGAAATCATCATCGACACGGACCCAAGCTGGGGCGCCGGCTTTTATGTGATGGCCACGGTAGTGACGCCGCGCGATCCTGGCGACCGGCCGGTGCCGCGCCGCGCGATGGCGGTGAGCTATGTGCCGTTCGACATGAAAGCGCGCAAACTGGATGTCGCAATTGACGATCCAGAGGTGTTCCGTCCGCGTCAGCAGTTGGACCTTCCCGTTACGATTTCCGGTGCCGCGCCGGGTTCAAAAGTGATGTTGACGCTCGCGGCGGTGGATGAAGGCATCCTGCGCCTCACAAAATTCGAGTCACCAGATCCTGTCGATTACTACTATGGCAAGAAGCGGCTGGGCGTTGATATCCGCGACGACTACGGACGCATTCTGCACGCGAATCTCGGCGCCGCCGCACGCTTTGGCGGTGATCAGCTTGGCGGTGAAGGGCTCACCGTGGTGCCGACGAAATCCGTGGCGCTTTTTTCCGGGCAAATCACCGTTGGCGCTGGCGGTAAGGCGAGTGTGCCGATTGAAGTGCCGGACTTTAACGGCGAATTGCGCCTGATGGCCGTCGCATGGTCGAAAGACAAGCTGGGCTCCGCGTCAGAGCCGCTCACTGTGCGCGACCCTGTGCCAGCGGAACTCGCGCTGCCGCGTTTTCTCGCGCCGGGCGATCAGGCGACGGCGACGTTGCTGATTGATAATGTCGATGGTGATGCGGGCGATTATGTTGTCTCGCTCACTGGCGATGGCCCTGTGGGATTGTCTGCCAGCGAGACGTTCTCTCTGGCGCAGGGTGAAAAGCAGACCCAAACCTTTACGTTTACAACGGGCGAGGTCGGCATCGGCGCCGTCAATCTAAGCGTCGAAGGGCCGGGCGGCTTCGCCGTCTCGCGTTCTTATCCGATCCAGTCGCGCACGCCTTACTTCCCGGTTACGGAAGTGAGGACAGCAGCGCTTGATCCGGGCGAGACGTTTCAGCTGAGCAAAGCGGTGACGGATCCATTCGTGCCAGGTTCTGCGGAGGTTGCGGTATCCTTCTCGCGGCTGCGTGGTGTTGAGCCGGGGCCGTTACTCGACGCCCTTTATCGCTATCCGTATGGGTGCTCAGAACAATTAACCAGTTCAGCGATGCCGTTGCTGTTTGTAGATGTCCTTGGCGGCGAGATTGGCCGTGGGCCGGAGCGGCAAGTGCGTCCACGCGTGCAGGAAGCGGTGAACCAGCTGCTCAACAGGCAAAGCGAGGACGGGGCCTTTGGTCTGTGGCGCGTGAGCGATCGCTACGCGTCGCCATGGCTTGGCGCCTATGTGACGGACTTCCTCTATCGCGCCAAGAATGAAGGCTATGGCGTGCCAACGGAGGCGATGGAGCGCGCATATTCTTCATTGCAGGATATCGCCCGGGTCGATCGCTGGTATTTGGCAAGCTACCAGACGAATGTGTCAGAGTTCACAGGCAATAACGACACGCGGGACCATCTGCGTCGCCGGTCAGCGGCCTATGCGCTCTATGTGCTTGCGCGGGCAGGGCAGGCGGATCTGTCTGACCTTCGTTATTTCCACGATGCCCTGCTGGAAGAAACGCCAAGCCCGCTGGCTCGTGCGCATATCGGCGCGGCGCTCGCCATGATGGGTGACCGGGCTCGCGCCAACAGTGCGTTTGAAAAAGCTATTGCGGCGTTCGGCTGGCAAAATCGCGGTGACTATTACCAGACAAACCTGCGCGATGTTGCAGGCGTTCTGGCGCTCGCGGTGGAAGCGGGGCAAACAGAAAAAACGGAGGCGATCACGGAGCAATTTATTGCCGCCATGAAAGACCCCAATAGCATGCACACGCAGGAAAAGGCGTACACCTTGCTGGCGGCGCAGGCGCTCTTGCGCAATGGCGGGCCGGTGGCTTTGAGCGTTGGTGGGAGCAGTCTCGCCGATCTGCCGCCAGCGCCGTCCTTTACGCCGACAGATGCGGAAATTGAAAATGGCGTAGCGTATCGCAATGATGGCGACGGGCAGATCTTCCGTTCCCTGACAATATCCGGCGCGCCAAGTTCTGCGCCGGCGGCTGTCAATCAGGGCTTTACCCTCACCAAGAGGCTCGCAACCCGTGACGGGCGTCCGGCCAATCTGAGTGCGGTGCGCCAAAACGACCGGCTCGTCGTGGTCATCACCGGCACGGCGGCGGACCAGCGGCTACATCCGGCGGTCATCGCCGACCTTCTTCCAGCCGGCTTCGAGATCGAGACGATTCTCAAACCGGAAGATGGCGGCGGGCAGGGGCGCAGCGGCCCTTACAAGTGGATTGGCGAGCTGTCGTACCCCCGTGTTGCTGAAGCACGCGATGATCGGTTCGTGGCCGCCATCGAGGTCAGTGGCCGCAAGCGGTTCACAGTTGGCTATGTGGTGCGGGCGGTAACGCCGGGCTCCTTCGTTATGCCGGGCGCCGTCATGGAGGATATGTACCGGCCCGGCGTCTTTGCACGCACGGCGGTCGCCAATGTCTCCATCGCTGCGGCTGAATGATCCGCTGGCGGCGCATAGGAATCAGGACGGGCGCGGCGGCCCTGGCGATCATTGTCGCTGTCGCCGCGCTTGACCTCTTATTTCCACCACCCATTGAGCGGGGGCGGCAAGTCTCGCCGCTGGTCACCGATCGCAATGGCGAGTGGCTTCAAGCCTTTGCGACGCCTGAAGGGCGCTGGCGTTTCGCCGCTGACCTTGATGCGATCGACCCCACATTTATTGGTCGCTTGGTGCTGATTGAGGACAAGCGTTTCTATTCTCATTGGGGTGTCGATCCATTCGCGGTGATGCGCGCTGGCGCCGGTTCGGCACGCGCCGGGCGGGTGGTGTCCGGGGCTTCGACCATCACCATGCAGACGGCGCGATTGCTCGAGCCGCGCCCACGTACACTGGGCTCAAAAGCCATTGAGATGGTGAGAGCGCTGCAGCTTGAGCGGCGGCTTTCAAAGCGCGAGATTCTGGAACTTTACCTCACACTCGCACCTTATGGCGGCAATATTGAAGGTGTGCGCGCAGCGAGCCGGCTGTATTTCGATAAGGAACCGATACGGCTCACCGATGCGGAACAGGCTTTACTCATTGCGCTGCCACAGGCGCCGGAGACGCGCCGCCCGGATTTGAAGCCGGAAAACGCCAAAGCCGCACGACAGACCGTACTGGAAAAATTAACAAGCGCGGGCGCGCTTTCCGCGCAGTTCGCAGACGAAGCGGCGGATACTCGGTTGCCCGCAAAACGTCACCCATTGCCGCGCCTGGCATACCACGCCGCTCAGCGCCTTGCGCGCGAAACGGATGCAGGAACCGTTAGCGCCACCCTTGATGCAGAATTACAAAGGCGCGCTGAAGCAATGCTCGCGCAATATGTGAAACAGTTCGATGATGGCGCGACGGCCTCCATGCTGATCGTCGAGAATGAAAGCCGCGCTGTGCGCGCCAGCGTCGGATCTTCCGGACTCGATGTCGGTGGAGGATGGATCGATCTGACGGCGGCGGCGCGCTCACCCGGGTCAGCATTGAAACCCTTTATTTATGGCCTTGCATTCGAAGATGGCTATGCAGGGGGTGATACGGTCATTGACGACATGCCCCGCGCGTTTGGCGATTATGCGCCGGAGAATTTCGATCACAGCTTTCGCGGCGAGGTACGGGTGCGCGAAGCGCTGCAACATTCCCTCAACGTTCCGGCGGTGCGTGCGCTCGATCGCATAGGCGCCAGCCGGTTTGCCTCGCTGCTAAAGGCGGCGGGCGTTACGATGCGCACGCCGGACCGGGCGAACAAGTCGCCGGGACTTGCGCTGGCGCTTGGCGGCGCCGGGATTACGGCGCAGGAGCTGGCGACACTGTATGCAGGACTTGGCAGCGGCGGCGAGATTAGACCGCTGGTTTGGACGCAACCCAGTAAGGACGATTCCTCTTATCGTTTGTTCTCTGAGGAAACCGCGAGCCGCATCAGCACCATCCTTGCGGGCGCGCCGTCGCTGGAGGGGCGTGCGCCCGCGAGCCTGTCTCGCAAAGCTGTTTCCGTCGCTTTCAAAACAGGCACGTCCTACGGATATCGAGACGCCTGGGCGGCGGGCCATGGCGGCGGTTACACGGTGGTTGTCTGGGTTGGCCGGGCCGATGGTGCGCCACGCCCCGGGCATACAGGGCGAAAAACCGCCGCGCCGCTGCTGTTCGATGCGTTTGATATGCTGCAGAGAGAAGGCGCGGAGCATGACGGCATCGGCGATAGTGACGATGAGGCGCCAGTGCTGGCGCTGGCGCGATTTGAACAACCTGTCACACAAACGCCGCCACAGATTATCTTTCCGCGCAACGGCGTTGAGGTGTATCTCGGATCGGATGATCGTGGCTTTTCACTCGCGGCGCGCGGCGGCGGACATGCGCACCAATGGTACGTGAATGGCGAGCCGGTAGCACGAGAGACGACCAGCGGCCGGCATATTTGGCGGCCTGAACAAGCGGGATTTTACGATATTGTCGTCGTTGATGAAGCTGGCCAGTCCGCAAAATCGAAAGTGCGTGTTGTTTCCGGATGAGGCGGCGTTTCTTTCTTGCAGCGGCGGCGTCAGTTCTATCGGCGCGCGCATTGGCGCAAGAATCGCTCTCCAAATTGGAAGCGTTGTCTGGCGATCGTTTCGTATCGGGCGATGAAGAATTTCAACTGGCCGATGTGATTGCGCCGCAGCTCTATTCACTGAAAAAGGAGACGCCTGCGTATTTTGCATCGGCTCGTGCAGCTTTGGACCGTCAACTTTCGGGCGATATTGAGATCAAAGATGTTGCGGAAACATCCCGTTGGGGCGTGCGCATCGTGTCGGCCCGCAGAACCGGCGCGAGCGAAACACTGCAGGAATCACTTGTTGCCGCCGGCGCCGTTCGCGTGGCGCCTCAAAGTGAAAACCACGCGATCATCGAGCGTTTGTTGTCGCTCGAGGAAAAGGCTCGCGCATCGCGCCGTGGACTGTGGAGCGTGAGTGACTACCGCGTGTTCGATGCAGTGAATGCAACAGGCGCAATTGACGGATACAACCTAATTGAAGGAGTGGTGTTGCGCGCCGTCAAAACCCGCAGCCGATTCTATCTGAACTTCGGTGAAGATTACCGGATGGACTTCACGGCAACGGCGGCAAACCGGCTCTACAAGCGCTGGCTAAAAGCGGGCAACGACCTGGCCGAGCTTGAGGGGTGGCGCGTGCGGGTGCGCGGATTTATTGAAGAGATCAACGGACCATCTCTCGATCTCAACCACCCGCTGCAAATTGAACGATTGACGCCTGTGGCGAGCTGACCACGCCACAGGCAATGGTTAGGCCGCCGCCGCCGCAGCCGCGGCGGTTTTCTTTTTCAGGACGGTTTCAAGTTCTTCAATCGCCTTGCCGAGGTCCACATTGCGCACCGCCGCAACTTCGCGGGCCATGCGATCAAGCGCGGCTTCGAACAATTGGCGTTCTGAATAACTCTGTTCCGGCTGGTCTTCCCCGCGATAGAGGTCGCGAACAACCTCAGCCACGAGCTTGATGTCGCCGGAATTAATCTTGGCGTCATATTCTTGAGCGCGGCGGCTCCACATAGTGCGTTTGATCCGGGCGCGGCCTTTCAAGGTGCCGATAGCGTCCTTGATTGTTTTCTCATCGGAAAGCGCGCGCATCCCAGCCGCCTTCGCCTTGCCGGTAGGGACGCGGAGGCGCATTTTTTCCTGATCGAAATTGATGACAAACAGTTCAATCGCGATACCTGCAACTTGTTGCTTTTCGAGGCTGACGATTTTGCCGACGCCATGGGCGGGGTAAACGATCTTGTCGTTGACTTTGAAATCCTGTTTTGCCGACTTGGAAGCCTGCGCATTCTCGGAAGCTTCGGCGTCAGCCTGTGGCGCATCCTTTGGCGCCACGGTTGTTGGCGTGGGGATTGAGGCGGCGAGAGTCGTCTTGCGCGGCGCTTGTCCGACATTGGCGGGTTTTGGCTTTTGCTTTGCTGTAGCCGCCTTCTTTATCGCTTTGGCGTTAGCGGCCGTTGCTTTCTTGGAGGCGGCTTTCTTTGCCGCTGTTTTCTTTGTCGCGGCTTTTTTCGCCGAGGTTTTCACAGTCGCCTTCTTGGCGGCGGACTTCACGGTCGCCTTCTTTTTGGCGGAAGTCTTTACTGCGGCTTTAGTTGCGGCCTTCTTTTTCGCTGTACTCTTCACTGTTGCTTTCTTGGCGGTTTTTTTTGTGGCGGGTTTCTTAGCGGGAGCGGCTTTCTTGGCGGCGGTCTTTTTCTTTGCCGGCGCCTTTTTGGCCGATGTTTTCACGGTCGCTTTCTTGGCAGCAGGCTTTTTCGCCGTTGTCTTTTTAGTGGCTGTTTTTTTGGCGGTCGCCTTCTTCGCCGTCGTCTTTTTAGCGGCAGTTTTTTTCGTTTTCGTCGCCATCTCTGACCTTCGCGTTCACTGGGCGCCGGCAGCGGCCGGCGGATCGACAATTTTCAGATACATCCTGTTGCGCGCTGGATTGGCGAATGTGCCACTGAGCAAACACCTAAAGCCATGCAGCTTTGGACTAGGCCCAAAGGCGCAAGTAACGGTTTAATTTCAGGGGCTTAGTCAGCTTTCCGTATGCTCCGGCCTAACAGCGTGCGCCGCAAGAGAACCTAAGATTCAGCTAGGATATTAGCACAAAATTTCAATAGATGCTACGGGCGAATTTTTGCGCTGGATTCGCCGGTTGGTTGCCGGCGCCGGGCCACGGGCTAATTGCCGGCCCCTGGTTTGTCGCTGAAATATTTCTCGAGTTTTCCTTTTTCCTCAGCGGCTTCGTCCGCGCCGGGGAGCGCATCTATCTTTTGGGTGATATTCGGCCATTCCGCCGCATATTTGGTATTGAGCTCCACCCATTTGTCCGCGCCGTCTTCAGTGTCCGGGATGATGGCTTCGGCCGGGCATTCCGGCTCGCACACGCCACAGTCGATGCATTCATCGGGGTGGATGACGAGCATGTTCTCGCCCTCGTAGAAGCAGTCGACGGGGCAGACCTCAACACAGTCGGTATATTTGCATTTAATGCACGCTTCAGTGACGACGTAGGTCATTTGCGGCGCTCCTTGAATTCATAACGCTTTTCTTCTTCTTTACCCGCTGGGGCCCGCGACGCAAGCGGCGAGACAGCCATTATTACTCAATTTCCCTTCAGTCCAGCTGCTACCCTTTGGCGTATTTCACCGCTCGTCCGGTCGTCCACATAGATCAGCCCGCAAATGCGCCGGACCAGCGTATCCTCGAACGGATCGCGGTCTCCGTCAGATAGGATGATGCCCCAGAGCTCTTCAATGAGGCCGATTTTCTCTTCGGGCGACATTTCCTTGGCGACGCGGGTAAAGCGCTGGATATCAACCGCATTTTCTTGAATCGTTTCCGCCTTCGCGCGCAGGGCCGCAGCGTCTTCCTCGCTCAGCGCGAATTTGGTTTTCAGCGCGCGGTCGATGATCGCGATTTCATGAGGCTCGTATTTTTCATCAGCGCGCGCGGCCTCAACCAGTAAGGCGGCGAAGGCGAGGTGCAGCGGCTCACCATCTTCGGTCTGCGGACTGTCTGATTGGCGTTGGAAGCGTGAAAAGAGTTTGTCGAGCATGATAAACTTTCTATAGGCCGGATTTAAGTGCGTGCAGTGCGCGGCGGTCTTTTTTGGTGGGCCGCCCGGCGCCTTTGTCTCTCTGGAATGACGCCGGCTTGCGTTCTGCTTTAGGCGGTACTGGCGGTGATTGATCTTCGTATAGTTGTTGCGCTTCCGGCGCGGGGCCGCGCCTCGTGGCGCAGGCGGATATCAGAATAATCATCAGCCGGTCATTGCGGGTGAAGACTAACGTATCGCCTGGCCTTACGGTCGCGCTTGGCTTATCGGCTCGAAGTGTATTGTCGTTTCGAGTGATCCGTACATTGCCGTCGCTAACAAACTTTGAAGCAAGCGTGCGCGTTTTAAAAAACCGTGCGCGCCAAAGCCATTGGTCAATCCGCTGGCCTTGCTGTCCGGCGATTTGGGCCGGTTCGCCGTTCGTCATTCAGCCTTCTCGGGTTCTTTCGCTTTCGCCTTGGAGTCGGAGGACGATAATTCGGCCTTTAATCCTGCGAGTACAGCGAAAGGCGAATTGGGATCCGCTTTTTTCTCGCGCGGCGGGTGGCGACGCGCATTTTGCTGTTGCCCTTGCTTGCCCGGCTTGCCGCCTTTGCCACGCCGTCCATCCTGGTTAGGGCCTCGACCTTTCGCCCTTGCGTGTTTATCGGGCGCGCCTTTGCCTTTTGCGTTACGCCCGTCGCGAGATTGCGGTTTGGATTCAGGCCGCGGTTTGCGCGGCGCAAGGCGCCAGAGCGCGACTTCGATTTCTTCCGGCTCATATGTTGCGGGTTCTGATTCCTGAGTGACAGCGGCTTCCACTGGGGCAGTGTCCGCCGTTGCTTCAATTTTGGGAGCTTCCTCTGCGGCGTTCGCCGGGATGTCTTCTGAAGTTGCCTCTGGAGCGGCCGATTCTTTAGCAGGAGCAGAAGTGGGTGCTGCGGCGGTAGCCGGCGCTGCTTCTTCCGGTGCTTGCGCATCCGATGAATCCGTTGCGGGAGATGGTTCTGCAATCTCCGGCGTATTCTGTGTCGATGTTTCTCGTTGGTCTGGGGCTTGCGATTCCGCTTCTTTCTTCGCCTCCGGTTTGCGCTTGACGATGTTCTTGCGGAATCCAAGCGAGCGAAGGATGGCTTCGAAATCTTCACCAGAACAGCCAACCAGTGACATCATTTGCGATGTCGCCTCAAAGCCTTCGCGCGAGCCCTCATTGCGCGCAGTACGGATAAGCCCCGCAAGACGTTCAAGCATGTCGATGCGCACGGCGCGAACACCCGATGGGCGATATCCGCTCGCGTAATAATAGGCATGGGGAAGCGCTTCGCTGACTTCTGTGGAAACGCGCCCGGCAGGTGGCGGCGGTGTTTCACCGGGCTTGCGATCTGTCCAAAGGGTCCACAGCAATGTTAGCAGCGCGGCGGGTGCAGGCTTCAACAACGCCGGCATGTACAAAGTATATTCGCCAAAGCGGACGCCGATTTTACGCAGCTTTGAGCGTTCGTTTTGGTCTATTTGTTTTAGATCATCACCGAACTGCGTGCGTGAGGTTGCGCCGAAATTTTCGACCAGTCGATAGCCAACGCCCTTCGTCAGGCCCTTTAAAGCATCGTCACCTTCCGCGTTGGCGGCGTTCTGGAGTGACACGAGGGGGCCGAGCAGCGCTTCGATTTTTGATTCGATGAAAGACTTGAGGCGATCTTCAACACGGCCGCGCATGTTCGGCGTGATGTCCGCAAGGCCGGTGATGGCAAGTTCCGGGCGCAAGGGAGCGGGGCCTTTTTGCAATTTTGCAACCGGCGCCGAACGCCACCAAAGGGCGCCGTCTTCAGCGAGACGCAATTCATCGGCGTCCGCCGTCGCCAGTGCTGCCGCGCGTGCGGCCAGAACCGGGCGCAGCGCTTTTTCACCGGCGGCGCGCAGAGACTTCGCCTCGGCGCCTGAAGCACGCGGGTCGACGATAAATTCGAACCCCAATAATCGGCCGACAAATTGGCCTTCCACAATCACTTCTCCGTCGTCGGTAACGCCTGCGAGTAAAGGCGCATCATCTTTCAGCCGCTTTAACAACGCCGATGTGCGCCGGTCGACAAATCTTTGCGTCAGCTTTTCATGCAACGCATCCGAGAGTGCGTCTTCTATCGCGCGGGCGCGCTCTTGCCAATAAGGCGCGCGATCCAGCCAGGAGGCGCGATGAGACAGATATGTCCAGGTTCGAATATGGGCGATACGCGCAGATAACGCATCAATATCCCCATCGGTGCGATCCAGCCGTTCAATGCGTGGCTCGAGCCATTTATCGCAAATGCGCCCATCCTGCATGAGCAGCAGATATAACTCCCCCAATAGCCGCGCATGCTGGTCGCCGCCCACTTTGCGGAAATCCGGCACCTGACAGATATCCCATAGCGTCGCCAGCGCGGCGCCGCCTTTTGCTATGTCACGTATGTCATCGCGGGCGGAGAGCCTTTGCAGGGCGTCTTCATCATCTTCGCGGCGCGAACGGATAAAAACGTCGCGGGGCGGCGGCCGCTCCAGCGCGCGCAACAATGCCGGCAATGATGAAAAGTCTACCTGTTCGGACCGCCACATGATGGCTTTGACGGGATCGAAGTCATGATCTTCTATGGCCTGCACCAGCTCTTCATCGAGAGCCGGACAGTCCGCTGTGACGCCGAAGGTGCCGTCATTGATGTGGCGTCCGGCGCGTCCAGCGATTTGCGCCATCTCGGACGGCGTCAGATTGCGCGGGCGGCGTCCGTCAAACTTGCGGCTGGCGGCGAACGCCACATGGTCGATATCCATGTTGAGCCCCATGCCGATGGCGTCCGTGGCGATGAGGAAATCAACTTCGCCCGATTGATAGAGTTCCGCTTGCGCGTTGCGCGTGCGCGGGGATAGCGCGCCGAGCACCACCGCCGCGCCGCCGCGCTGCCTGCGGATCAGTTCCGCCATGGAATAAACGGTGTCGGACGAGAACGCGACGATGGCGGACCGGCGCGGCAGGCGTGTTGCTTTTTTGGGCCCTGTATAACTGAGACGTGAAAATCGCTCGCGCGAAATGAATTGAATGTTGCCGAACAGACGCTGGAGGATCGGCCGCATGGTATGCGAGCCGAGAAACAAGGTTTCGCTGGTTCCGCGCGCATGCAACAGCCGCGAGGTAAAGATACGCCCGCGCTCTGGGTCGGCGGCGAGCTGGATCTCGTCGATGGCGAGAAACTCCACCTGCCGCTCCAGCGGCATGGCTTCCACCGTCGCCACCCAATAGCGGGCGTTCGGCGGGATGATCTTTTCCTCGCCGGTGACCAGCGCCACTTCGCGCGGGTCGCGGACCTTCAGAATGCGGTCATAGATCTCCCGGGCCAGCAGTCTGAGCGGCAAGACCGATCATCCCCGATTTATGGGCGAGCATCCGCTCCAGCGCATAATGGGTTTTGCCCGTATTGGTGGGGCCAAGAACCGCGCACACCCGGCCGCCGGTGGGCGAGAAATCATCAAAGGAAAGGGAAGAGGGCACAGGGATTTGGGGCTTTTGATACGAAACGGCTCCTTTATATAGGAGACTTCGGTAAACCCTCAATCAACTGGGCCAAATCGCTTGACGCCCCGCCGAGGCTCGGCTAGGAGACGCGGCTCAATTTCAAGGTTTTAACGGAAGGGCGGACGCCGCCGGATATTGGCGCGGGGCCCCGATTTTTACGAAGGCTAGACCCATGGCGCGGCGTTGTGATCTGACAGGCTTAGGACCGGCAACCGGTAATAACGTCTCTCACGCGAAAAACCGGACAAAACGGCGGTTTTTGCCAAATCTGTGCAAAGTGACCTTGCATTCGGACAAGCTGGATCAGGGCTTCAAGTTCAAGATTGCCGCCTCGACGCTGCGCACCATCGACCATGTGGGCGGTCTCGACGTTTTCCTTGGCAAGGCGGATGACGCGCAATTGTCGCCGAATGCCTTGAAAGTGAAGCGCAAACTGGCGAAAGCTTCCTAACAGGCCGGTTGCCGATTCTTTTCGCCGGCCGATTAGGTAGGGCGAGATGGAAGCGGCGGTCGAAAAACACCAACCTCGCGAAACTGCGGTAGAGCGCTTGGCGCGCCAGTCGGCGTCCTTCGCCACGGCGTTCTCGCGCATGGTGATGTTGTCAGTCATGCTGGCGCCGGTGCTGCTCGCGGCAATCATTACCGCCGACCTGCCGCTGCATCTGTTTGACCGCTTTGCCGGCGAGGCGGTGGCGTCGCGTCCTTCAAACTGGCTTTCCCATGGCGGCTTCATCATGGCGCTGGCGCCGCTGCTGGCGATTATCTTCGCGCGCAAATATGGCGGCGACGAAGCCTCCCGGGCGGTGACGGCGTCGTGGGGGCTGGCGGCGCTGGCGGTGTTTGCGGAGCTTTCCTATCTCGCGCCGTCGCTGGAGGACGGAGATCTCCCAAGCGTGCGGTTCACGGTGTTCTTCACCGCCAGCGCCATGGCGGCGCAATATATGGCGGCGAGTTTTTACGACATTTCGCGCGGCGGCGGCCGCTGGTGGCGTGCGCCGCTCTTTGCAGCGCTGGCGGGCTATCTCACTTATGCGCTGATCTATTTTCCGGGCGTTTATATGGGAACCGGCGCGCCATGGCTCAATTGGATGGTTGGCGACTTCGCCATCAAGGCGTTTATGGCGCTGGCGTTTTTGCCCGTATACGGAATGTTGAGAAAGAGCCTTAAGCCACAAGGCGGCTTTGGCGGGCGTTAGCCTAGCTGTTCAAAACCCGCGCCGCGTCCGCCGCGAAATAGGTAATAATCCCGTTCGCTCCGGCGCGTTTGAACGCCATTAAAGATTCCAGCATGGCGCGCTCGCCGTCGAGCCAGTCGTTCTGCGCGGCGGCCTTGATCATGGCGTATTCGCCGGAGACCTGAAACACGAAAGTCGGCGCGCCGAATTCGTCTTTCACGCGGCGAACAATATCGAGATAGGGCAGGCCGGGTTTCACCATCACAGAATCCGCGCCCTCGGCGAGATCAAGCGCGACTTCGCGTAACGCTTCGTCCGTGTTGGCGGGGTTCATCTGATAAGTGCGTTTATCGCCTTTGAGGACACCCGATGACCCAATTGCTTCGCGATAGGGGCCAAAGAACGCCGAAGCGTATTTCGCCGCATAGGCCATGATCTGAACATTCTGGAAGCCTTCACTGTCCAGCCCTGCGCGGATGGCGCCAATCCGGCCGTCCATCATATCAGATGGCGCGATGATATCGAAACCGGCGCGGGCCTGAACCACCGACTGGCGCACCAGCACTTCGATGGTTTCGTCGTTTAAAATCTCGCCGTCGCGCATCAACCCGTCATGGCCATGATCGGTATACGGATCGAGCGCCACATCCGCCATCAGGCCGATCTCCGGAACCGCATCCTTGATGGCCTTCGCCGCGCGACACATGAGGTTGTCGGGATTTACCGCTTCCTCACCCGCAGGGGTGCGGCCTTCTGCGTCGGTGTAGGGAAACAGCGCCAGAGCGGGGATGCCGAGGGATCTCGCCTCTTGCGCGGCCGTCACCGCCTCATCGGGAGACAGGCGAAACACGCCGGGCATGGCGGCGATCGGTTCGCGCACGCCCTTTCCGTCTTTTAATACAATCGCCCACAGGAAATCATCCGGCGAAATGACGGTTTCGGCGTACAGGCGGCGGGACCACTCGCTCATGCGCGGACGGCGCAGGCGAACTGCGGGATACTGGGCTGGATATTGGCCGGTAGAGTTGCGTTTGTTCATATTCCGTTATGTGTTTCCGGTTTGGTAACCAATCCTATTACTGCCCTCATTAGAATTTGATTTCAAATTGAACAGTCTGACTTAACCGCGCTTTTAGACCTCGTCGGTATAGCATGGGACTGGTTCAGTTGAGTGAGTATTTGTGATGTCGGTAAACGGGGCGATTCGAGAAGTGATTGGCGAAAGCGTAAACACGGTCGACAAAGACCCGGAGGCGCTCGAAACAGGCTATTTACAGCTATTGCATCTGGTCGAGCGGCTGCATCGTCAGCTTCTTGACGTGATCAAGGATGAGCTGGAGCGGATCGGCCAGACGGACATCAATTCCGTCCAGGCGCTGCTATTGTACAATATTGGCGATGCGGAGCTGACGCCGGGCGAATTGCGCTCACGCGGGCATTATCTGGGCTCCAATGTGTCTTATAATCTCAAGCAGCTGGTTGAGAAAAACTACATCCGCGATGAGCGCTCCAATACGGACCGCCGCTCCAAGCGCGTTTCCCTGACGGAAACCGGCCTTGAGGTGCGTGACGCCATCTCAGCGCTGTTTGAACGCCAGCTTGCCTCTGTCGAGCAGGTCGGCGGCGTTAATAATGACTTAATCGAGAACACCAACAAGACGCTCCAACGTCTTGAGCGTTTCTGGGCGGATCAGGTGCGCTACCGTCTGTAAGCCACGTTTTTAAGAACAATTCGCAAAAACACGTAAAACGCGCTTCATCGCTGAGGCGCGTTTTCCTTTTCGCGTGTGCGTCGTTCGGTCCGGCGCAATCTTTTCGATTAAGGCTGGTGTTTCTTCGCGCGTCTTGATTATGTTTGATTATTGAGATCGAGCGGGGGCGCAGGCGCCGTATTTTGTGATGGTTGACTACAATAAAGCATTTGGGGCGGCCGTGGACGCGGTGCGTGCAGAGGGACGCTACCGGGTTTTCGCCGATCTGGAACGTCAATGCGGACGCTTTCCCACGGCAACCTATTTCGGCGGCCACAACGAGACCGGCGTAGAGCCGCGTGAGATCACGGTCTGGTGCTCTAACGATTATCTCGGAATGGGTCAGCATCCCGCAGTCGCCGAAGCCATGCAGACTGCCATCGAAAAGGTTGGTTGTGGCGCCGGGGGCACTCGCAATATCGCCGGGACAACCCACTATCATGTTCGCCTTGAGCGGGCGCTTGCGGACCTTCACGGCAAGGAAGCGGCGCTGTTGTTTACGTCCGGCTATGTTTCCAACGAAGCGACGCTCTCCACCATATCGCGCATCCTGCCGGACTGCGTGATTATCTCAGATGAGCTCAATCATGCGTCGATGATTGAAGGCATTCGCGGCGGACGTTCGATTAAACGCATCTGGCGCCATAACGATCTTGCACATCTTGAAGAGCTGTTGTCGGAACTGCCGGCGGACCGCCCGAAGGTAATCGCATTTGAATCCGTCTATTCCATGGATGGCGACATCGCCCCGTTGAAAGAAATTTGCGATCTCGCGGAAAAATACAACGCTTTCACGTATCTCGATGAAGTGCACGCGGTGGGACTTTACGGCCCGCGCGGCGGCGGTGTTTCCGAACGCGAAGGCGTGGCGCACCGTATCGACATCATCGAGGGCACGCTCGGCAAAGCGTTCGGTGTGATGGGCGGGTACATTACGGCGAATGCATCGATCATCGACGCGGTGCGGTCATACGCGTCCGGTTTTATATTCACGACGGCGCTGTCGCCGGTGCTCGTTGCGGGAGCGCTCGCCAGCGTAGAGACGCTGAAAGTTTCAAACCATTTGCGCGAGCAGCATCAAGAGCGTGCGGCGCGGCTGAAAGCACTGCTGGCGCAAGAGGGCTTGCCCGTCATGCCGTCCGTTAGCCATATCGTGCCTATCAAGGTTGGCGATCCGGTGCAGTGCAAGCGCGTGACGGACTACCTTCTCGAAGAGCACAATATCTATGTGCAGCCCATTAACTATCCGACCGTGCCGAAAGGGACGGAACGACTGCGCCTGACGCCGACGCCTTTGCATACCGACGATCACATGGGCGTCCTGTTAAAAGCGCTTGATGACGCCTGGACCGTGCTGAAGCTGAAACGCGCGGCCTAGATATATTTTCCTCCGCTCACCCCGGCGCGTGCCGGGGGTCTCCATGAAGAATGCGCATGGCCCGTCTCGCCAGATCCCGGCTTTCGCCGGGATGAGCGGTAACGGGACCGCTATCCAGCGGGACTGGCGCTCGGCGCCGTCAATCCCTATGTTCCCGTCCGAAATGAGCGCATTGACGGACATAGCTGCGATCGACGCGCCGAGGATCGACCTCGGCGTGCCTGCTGGCGCACGCGTTATCGTCGCCATGTCGGGTGGTGTGGACTCATCCGTCACGGCGGCGCTGGCGAAGCTTTCCGGCTATGATGTCGTTGGCGTGACGCTGCAGCTCTATGATCATGGCGTCGCCATCGCCAAAAAAGGCGCCTGTTGCGCCGGTCAGGATATCGCCGATGCGCGCCGCGTTTCTGAGGCCATGGGCTTTCCCCATTACGTCCTCGACTATGAAAGCCGGTTCGGCGAAGCGGTGATGGAAGATTTTGCTGACACGTACCTCGCCGGTGCGACACCGATCCCTTGCGTGAGATGTAATGAGCGGGTGAAGTTCAAAGACCTGCTGGAGACCGCGCGTGATCTCGGCGGCGCCGCCTTGGTCACAGGCCATTATATCCGCCGGGTCGATGGCCCAAGCGGGCCGGAACTACGCCGCGCGGCCGATGCGTCAAAAGACCAAAGCTATTTCCTGTTCTCGACCTCCAAGGAACAACTCGACTATTTGCGCTTCCCGCTTGGTGAGATGCCGAAAGCCGAAGTGCGCCGTATCGCTGGCGAGCTTGGGCTGGTGGTCGCTGATAAGCCGGACAGTCAGGACATTTGCTTCGTGCCCGAGGGCAAATACGCCTCCGTGGTGGAGCGATTGCGGCCGGGCGCTGCCGAACCGGGCGAGATTATTCATGTGGATGGGACGGTCATGGGTCAGCATCCCGGCGTCATTCACTATACTGTCGGCCAGCGCCGGGGCCTTGGCGTCGCCATCGGCGATCCGCTGTATGTGGTGCGCCTCGACGCCGATAAGCGGCAGGTGATTGTGGGTCCGCGTGAGGCGTTGCTCATTGGCCGTGTGTATCTGAAAGAAGTGACCTGGCTTGGTGACGGCGAGGGCGCCGATGCGGCGCGCGCTGGCGCTGAGATCGCCGTTAAGGTTCGCTCTACACGGCCGCCCACACCGGCGAGGCTCGTCTGGGACGACACCGCGCCACATGGATGGGCGGTGGATCTTGACGAAGCGGAGGAGGGTGTGGCGCCGGGGCAGGCCTGTGTCTTCTATTCGCCGGACGCCGCCAATGACCGGGTGCTCGGCGGCGGCTGGATTGCGTCCACGAGGACGGCCGCGTGATAAAGGTCCGGCCTCTGGAGGCTGGCGACGAAACTGTCTGGCGCACGCTCTGGCAGGGCTATCTCGACTTCTATAAATCGCCGGGCCTGCCCGAAACAACGACTGACGCAACATTCGATAGGCTGTTGAATGATGAGCGGTTTCTCGCATTCGTCGCCGTGCATGATGGCGATGTCATAGGATTCGTTCACTGCATCCTGCACCCCGTCACCTGGTCAACGGAACTCGCCTGCTACCTTGAAGATTTATATGTCAGTGAGGATGCGCGCGGTTTCGGCGCCGGGCGCGCACTGATTGAGCAAGTACGAAGCGAGGCAAAGAAACGTCGATGCGACCGGCTCTATTGGCTCACCCATGAAAGCAATGCACGTGCGCGAGAATTGTACGACAAGCTTGCAACATTGACCGGATTCGTTCACTACCGCGTTACATTGTAATACGGCGCGGGAAGTCTGATGGCTAAAAAACCATTATATGATTGTCTGAAATGCTCAGCCTATTGCTGCTCCTATACGCATATCCCGGCGACGAAGTCCGATATTAAGCGTCTGGCGAAATTTCACGGGGTCAGTGAGGAAAAGGCCGAAGCGAAGTTCACCAAAAAGGGTGATAAGGAAAATCCGCGCGTTCTACGCCACACGGATGACGAGCATTTTATTACTTCTTGCATGTTTCTCGACAAAGAGACTCGTAATTGCACGATCTATGAAGGCCGCCCAAAGATTTGCCGAGAATTTCCGACGCAAAAGCGTTGCGGCTATTACGAGTTCCTGAAATGGGAGCGCGAAGTTCAGGACGATCCAACATGGGTTGCAACCACGGACTAAGTATTCATGGCTGAGCGCGCAGACGCCATTGTTATCGGCGCGGGCGTTGTCGGCCTCAGCGTCGGTCGCGCGCTGGCTATGGCGGGCCGTGAGGTCATCGTCCTCGAAAAGAACGGCGCTTTCGGCGAAGAGACCTCCGCGCGCAATTCAGAAGTCATCCATGCGGGCATTCAATATAAACCGGGCGGCGTGCGCGCGCAGCTCGCGGTGCGCGGGCGCGATGCGCTCTACCAATTTTGCGCCGAACACAACGTCAATCATTCGCGCTGCGGCAAACTGCTGGTCGCGATTGGCGAGGCGGAAGTGGCTGGACTTGTCACGTTAAAGGCGAACGCAGAGCAAAACGGCGTTGATGACCTCGAAATCATTGACGGCCCCGCCGCCATGGGGCTGGAGCCGGGGCTTTATTGCGACGCGGCTATTCTTTCTCCGTCCTCGGGCATCGTTGACAGTCACGGACTGATGCTCGCGCTGCTGGGCGCGATTGAGGACAATGGCGGCGCTCTGGCGCTGTCATCGCCTGTTGATGGCGGGCGCGTGGAGGGAAAGTACATCGCACTCGACATTGGCGGCGAAGATCCGATTACCTTGCAGGCCGACACCGTCGTCAATTGCGCCGGGCTTTGGTCTGATCGCGTGGCGCGGTCGATTGAAGGAATTCCACCAGACTCAATTCCGGCGCTGAAATATGGCAAAGGCCAGTACTTTACCTATTCGGGAAAGGCGCCGTTTTCACGATTGATCTATCCGCTTCCGTCTCCCGACAGTCAGGGCGTGCATTACACTCGCGATCTTGGCGGCCAGGGCAAGCTTGGCCCGGATATATCATTCGTTGAGACGAATACGGATTATTCCGTGGACGAGTCTCGCAAAGACGCGTTCGTCTCCGCCGCGCGCCGGTTCTGGCCTCATATCGATGCGGAAAAATTGCGGCCGGGTTACGCCGGCATCCGTCCCAAGCTGAAGGGGCCGGGTGAGGAGGGCGACTTCCTCTTTTCCGATGTGTCGGCGCATGGGATTCCCGGCTATCTCGGGCTCTACGGTATCGAGTCGCCGGGCCTCACCACCTGCCTGGCGGTCGCGGCGCAGGCGGCGGCGCTTGTGGCGAAATCGCGCCCCTGAGACCCTTGCGAGGCGGCCCGGCCCTCGCTATAGACCGGCCTCCGGCGCGGTAAGCCGCGCATCCGGGCCCTTTGGCGGGGTAGCTCAGTTGGTGAGAGCGCAGGATTCATAACCCTGAGGTCGGCAGTTCAAATCTGCCTCCCGCTACCACTCCCCATATTGGCCGACCTTTTTAATGTTCTTTGGTTGGCGCAATATGATTAGCGTACTGGCGCACGAGCCATTTCCTCAGCGACCTTTTCGGCTTCAGCGGCGCGCGGTGATGAGAATCGCGCCAGCAACAAGAAAGCGACAGGTGTCAGGAAAAGCGTAAACAGCGTTGCAAAGCCGAGCCCGCCCACGACAACCCATCCGAGCGCCGCTCTCGATTCAGCGCCGGCGCCGGAGCCAAGGATCAGCGGCGCGCCGCCCAAAAACGTCGAAAGCGCCGTCATAATCACTGGACGAAAACGTGTTGTCGCGGCTTCTTCAATCGCCTTGCGAATGGAGGCGCCGGCGTCCCTTAGCTGATTGGCGAACTCGACAATCAAGATACCGTTTTTCGCCATGATGCCGACCAGCAGAACGAGCCCGATCTGGCTATACAGGTTGATCGATCCGCCCGAGAGAGAAATGGCGTAAACCGCCGCGGCCAAACCAAACGGCGCTGTAAACATGAGGATGAGCGCGCTCACATAGCTTTCAAACTGCGCCGCCAACACAAGCAGCACGATGAGAGACGCGACGCCGAGGACGAGCAGGTAGCCGTTGTTTGTCGTTTCGAGAAGTTTCGCTTCGCCAAGGAGCGTGATGGACATTGAACCATCCAGCGTCTCCGCCGAGATTTGCCGAAGCGCTGCGACGGCGGCGCCCAATTTTGCGCCGGGTTCGAGCGTGGCCGATACTGGGATGGCGCGGCGGCGTTGCTCACGTGAAAGGTTTGCGGCGACGGCGGTTTCGTTGACCTCCGCCACGGAAGAAAGCGGCGTTGGCGCGCCGCTGGCCGTCATGAGGAAGACGTTCTCCAGGTCGGTCGGATCGTTTATCGGCTCGCCACCTGCTGTCACGAGGACTTCAATAATGTCGTCGCCAAGGAAAATTTCGGCGGCTTTATATTCATCGGCTGACGCCTGAATGGTTGTCGCAATGGTTGAAAGCGGGATACCGAGCGCTTTCGCCGCCTCGCGGTTGACGCGCACGGAAACCTGGGGTTGCGAGGTCTCGAAGTTCGGCCGCGCATCGTCAAAGAGCGGGTTTTGTGCGAGCGCGATGGAGATGTTTTCAGCCGCTTCCGCGGTCTTGTAATAGTCATCGCCAACGACCGCGAACTGCAACCCCTGACCGGCGCCGCGTACGCCCAGGGAACTGCCGCCCCACATGCGGATCGTCACGCCCGGAATATCGCTGATGAGGTTGCGCACCTTTTCTTCCATTTCGGGTTGATTTGCGGTTCGCTCGCCCCAATCCGGAAGGCGGACAAACAGGCCTGACCTCGCGCCGCCGCCCATGCCGTTGATGGATTGATAGTTCGCCACTTCACCAGACTCGACGAGCGGGATCAGGCGATTTTCGATTTCCAGCACCTTCGCGTCCAGATATTCAAATCCGGCGCCTTCCTGCGCCGAGATGCGCATGGCGACCCGGCCACGATCTTCACTCGGCGTAATTTCTTTCGGCGTTTGCGAGTAGACGACTAACGCGCCTGCGGCGAAGAGACAACACACGGCAATCGTGGCGGCGGGGTGGTTCAGCGTGACGCCGATGGCTCTACGATAGAACGCCGTCAGGGTCGTGCGATTGCGCGCGGCGCTGGCCGCGTCGGCGTCGGCTTCGCTATTTGGCGACGCGCCTAGCTTGACCATCAGCATCGGGCACAGGGTGAGAGCTACAAAAGACGACACGCCAACTGCGAAGGCGAGGCAGAAACCGAACTCCGTGAACAATTGCCCAGTCTCTCCTGGAAGGAAAGAGATTGGAATGAACACGGCGGCCAGCGTCGCGGTCGTTGACATCACTGCAAAGATAATTTCGCGCGTTCCCTTGATCGCAGCGGCGCGCACACCGGCGCCCTTCATACGCCAGCGCTGTATATTTTCCGTAACGACAATGGCGTCGTCCACGACAAGGCCTGTGGCCATGACGAGCGCAAGTAATGTGATGAGGTTAATCGAGAAACCGGCGAGATATAGCAACGCGACGGTCCCCAAAAGCGATACCGGTATGATGATGACGGGAATGAGGGTGGTGCGCGGCGAACGCAGGAACAGGAAAATAACGCATGAAACTATCATGGCGGCCAGGATCAGCGCCTTGATGACTTCCCGCACAGCTTGCTGAATGAAAATGGAATCATCGACGGCGATAATAATGCTTACATGAGAGGGTAACTCCCGCTGCAATTCGTCCACCGCCTCCCGGGTGCGTTTTGCAACCAGTAAGGTGTTCGACTGCGCCTGGCGGACAATACCCACCCCTATGCCGGGCGCTCCGTTGACGCGCGATGTGGTCGTCTGGTCTTCAAATCCCCATTCGACAACAGCGACATCGGACAATCGGGTGTCATCGTCCAGACGCAAGGCTGCAATCTCTTCCGGCAGCTCCGCTTCCGCCTCGGTTCGGATGAGCAATTGCTGATTGTCGCTTCTGATCCGGCCGCTGGGTGCGTTCTGGGATGCAGATGCGAGCAAATTTGCGACATCGTCAATCGAATAGCCGCGAGAGGCGAGTGACACCGGGATGACGCGTACGCGTATGACGCGGTTTCTAACGCCATAGTCGTCGGCCTGCGCGACGCCCTCAACCGCTTGCAGGCGCGGCAGGATAACATCATCCACCAGATCGGCGAGATCGCCGGGATCCATTGCATCGGAGGAGATGGCCAACCGCATCATCGGCGACGAATCTGAATCCGCTTTTACAACGCGAGACTCTTCCACTTCCGTGGGCAAGTCGCGGCGAATTGCCGATATTGCGTTTTTCGTATCCGTCGCAGCGATGTTAATATCAACGGAACTCGAAAACTCGGCTACGACCCGGCTGCGCGCATAGCTGGAAGATGAAGAGATCGACTGAACCCCATCCACCTGTGCGACGGCGCTTTCAACGATCGCCGTGACTTGCGCATCCATCGCTTCAGGCGTCGCGCCGGGATAGCTGGTGTCGATGGTGATCACCGGCCGGTCCACATCCGGCAGCTCCCGGACCTCGATGGCGCTCACGGCGGCAAGACCTGCCACCACAATCAGCAGACTCAAAACGCTCGCCAGTACCGGACGTTGGAGAAAGGTATCGACAAAACCACCGGACTTTTGAGCGATCATTTATCTTGGGTCCTTGATGGAATGGCGCTGAGCGGCGCCCGAGCTTCGCGGCGAGCCAGTCCGCATGGATTTTGGCGCAGCCTTTTGATGATCTGATTTTGGTGTAATCGAGGCATCGGGTTGCGCTTGGTTGGTCCCACGGGCAGGCATATGTGTTTAAACGGTGTTGCTTAAGAATTCCGTCGCCCCCGGCGAGCGAAATAGCCCTGTGACGCCCAAATTTGGTGGTTATCTGCGGCATTTCGCGTCTATCGAATGGAAAACACTAATTCGGCGCTGGAAAATTGCCCGGACGGCTGCTTTATTCCGGCGGATATGAGCGAAGATTCGAAAAATTTGCGCGCGATCATCGTTGGCGCGGGTCAGGCGGGGGCGCAGGGCGCCATCAGTCTGCGGCAGGCGGGATTTACGGGCGAGATCGTCCTCTTCGGCGCCGAAGATGCGCTGCCCTATCAGCGTCCGCCTTTATCCAAAGCGTATCTGCAGGGCGAGTTGGCGCCTGATCGGCTCTATCTTCGCCCGCAGGCGTTTTATGAGGCGCAAGGCATCACCTTGCGGTTGGGTGAGCGCGTTGCGAAAATTGATCGCAAGGCGCGAGTGATCGTCACCGAGACGGGCGAGCGGGTTGCATACGACGGGCTGCTCATCGCGACCGGCGCGCCGCCACGCAGACTCCGGGCGCCGGGTGCGGATTTGCCCGGTGTCCATTACTTGCGGACGTTAGCGGACTCAGACGCCTTACGGCCTATTCTTGATACGGATGGTCCGGTGGTCATCGTGGGTGCGGGGTATATTGGTCTGGAGGTTGCCGCGGTGGCCCGTAAAGCCGGCCGCAAGGTAACGGTGCTGGAGATGGCTGATCGCGTACTGGCGCGGGTGGCCGTTCCCGAAGTCTCCGCCTTTTACGAAAGGCTGCACATTGATGCGGGCGTGCAGCTGCGCCTTGGTGCAGCGCTGGAAGGTTTTGACGGCGATGCGACGTTAACCGGCGCGCGACTCGCCGATGGAGAAGTCGTTGAGTGCGCTGTTGCGCTTGTCGGTATCGGCGCCGTTCCTGAAATCGCCATCGCCGAAGACGCCGGGCTTGATTGCGAAAACGGCATTGTCGTCGATGAATATGCGCGCACAGCCGATCCGTATGTTTGGGCGGCGGGGGACTGCACGAACTTTCCATCGCCGCGATATGGCCGACGTATGCGCCTTGAATCCGTACCGAACGCTATCGAGCAGGCGAAAGCGGCGGGGGCCAATTTGGCTGGAAAATCCACCGTATACGATGCGTTACCGTGGTTCTGGTCCGATCAGTATGACGTGAAATTGCAAGTCGCCGGATTATGCGATGGCGCCGAAAACATCGTGTTGCGGGGCGACCCATCCGAAAAACGCTTCTCGGTCTGGCATATTAAAGACGGGCTGATCCTCGCCGTAGACGCCATCAATGACCCGGCGTCCTTCGCCATGGGCCGAAAGCTTATCATGTCGGGTGCGGCGGTCGATCTATCCCTTTTGGGCGATGCATCGGTTGATCTGAAAACGCTGTGAAGAAAAACGCGTAAAATCAATAAGTTATACCTCAGAGTGCGTGCAGGGCGCTTTGCCGACCGGGTTTCGCATGGGGAAATTTGACGTCATTCAGTGCTTGCATTGCGGCATCATATAAGGATATCTTTATATGATTATGTAATCAGCGCCCGAAAGGCGACGCCGCCATGAGCGATATCCGTTATTCCTTCGAGCTGTTTCCGCCGAAAACGCCGGAAATGGAGGCGCGCCTTTGGGACAGTGTGGAGCGGCTCTCCGCACTAAACCCGTCTTTCGTCTCCGTCACATACGGTGCTGGCGGCTCGACCCGCGAGCGCACTCTCGGCATCGTTGAAAGGCTCGCCAAAACCGCCAGTCTGAAACCGGCTGGACATATTACCTGCGTCGGCGCGACGCGCGCGGAGATTGATGATGTCCTCAAGCGCTATTGGGCGGCTGGCGTTCGCCGCATTGTCGCGTTGCGCGGCGATCCGCCTGAGGGCGCCGGCGCCAAATATACGCCGCACCCGGATGGTTACGCTTATGCATCTGACCTGATCGCCGGCGCGCGTGCCATTGCCGATTTTGATATCTCCGTAGGTTGTTATCCGGAACTTCACCCGGATGCGCGCGATTTGAACGCCGAGATCGATAATCTGAAGAGAAAGTTCGACGCCGGTGCAACACGCGCAATCACACAATTTTTCTTTTACCCCGAGCTTTTCCTGCGCTTTGTTGATGCGGCGCGCGCGGCGGGGGTTACGCAACCGATTGTGCCAGGGATTATGTTGCAATCGAATTTCAAAGGGCTGGCGCGCATGGCGAAGATGTGCGGTACGCATGTTCCGTCACGTATCGCTGCACTCTATGATGGTCTGGATAACGACGTGGAAACGCGCGACCTGATCACCGCGCAATTAGTGGCCGAACTCTGTCACAAGCTGCGCGGCGAAGGAGTTTCTGACTTTCACTTCTACACCATGAACCGGGCCAGCCTGTCCTTGGCGACGTGCCGTCTGTTGGGCGTAACACAAATCGGAAAGGCCGCTCAGTGAAGCGTTCGGAACGTATTGCTGCGCTGAAAGCGGCAGCGACATCGCGGATATTGATCCTCGACGGCGCCTGGGGCGCCATGATCCAGAGCAAAAAGCTTGAGGAGGCGGATTTTCGCGGAAGCCGGTTCGCTGATCATTCGGATCCGCTCAAGGGCAACAATGATATTTTGTGCCTGACACGGCCGGATATTATTAAGGAACTGCACGGCGAATACTACGCAGCGGGTGCAGATATTACCGAGACGAATACGTTTTCGTCGACGGTTATCGCCCAGGACGACTACAAGCTCTGCGAACAGGATGTGCGCGATATTAACTTCGAAGGCGCCAAAATCGCCCGGGCCGCCGCCGATGAATGGACGGAGAAAAGCCCAAGCAAACCGCGTTTTGTCGCCGGTTCCATCGGCCCATTGAACAAAATGCTTTCCATGTCGTCGGATGTGAACGATCCCGGCGCCAGGCTGGTGACATTCGATCAGGTATACGATGCCTACTCGACGCAGATCCGTGCACTGAACGAAGGCGGCGTCGACCTTTATATCATCGAGACCATCACCGACACGCTCAATTGCAAGGCCGCGCTAAAAGCCATCAACGATCTGGAAGCTGAAGGGCTAGATAAACTGCCCATCTGGATCTCAGGCACCATCACGGACAAATCGGGCAGAACACTGTCCGGTCAAACCGTAGAGGCGTTCTGGAATTCGGTGCGCCACGCCAAGCCATTTGCAATTGGACTGAATTGCGCGCTGGGCGCCGCGCTGATGCGCCCGCATATTGCGGAGCTGTCGCGCGTCGCGGATACGCTGGTGGCGGCCTATCCAAACGCCGGCTTACCCAACGCGTTCGGCGAATATGACGAAACACCGGTGCAGACTTCCGCCATGTTGCGCGAATGGGCGGAGGCCGGCATTGTCAACATGCTTGGCGGTTGCTGCGGAACCACACCGGCGCATATCTCCGCCATCGCCGAAGCGGCGGAGGGCTTGGCGCCCCGGCAAATACCGTCACGCAAGCGCGCGCTGCGCTTGTCGGGTCTTGAACCCTTCGAACTCGCATAACGGTAAAAACATGACCAATCAGACCGCCACTTTCGTCAATATTGGCGAGCGCACGAACATTACCGGTTCGGCTGTCTTTCGAAAAATGATTACCGAAGGGCGTTACGGCGATGCGGTGGAGGTTGCGCGTCAACAAGTGGAAAACGGCGCGCAGATTATTGACGTCAACATGGACGAGGGAATGCTCGACGGCGTTGCCGCCATGACGACGTTCTTAAACTTGCTGGCGGCGGAGCCAGACATCGCTCGCGTTCCCATCATGATCGACTCATCGAAATGGGAAGTGATCGAAGCGGGCCTTAAATGCGTTCAAGGCAAAGCGGTCGTTAATTCCATCTCTTTGAAAGAAGGCGAAGAGCCATTTTTGAAGCAGGCGCGTGCTGTACGCGGCTACGGCGCCGCTACGGTGGTGATGGCGTTTGACGAACAAGGCCAGGCGGAAACAGCAGACGACAAACTGCGAATTTGTAAACGCGCTTATGAGTTGCTGACCGAGAAAGTCGGTTTTCCGCCGGAAGATATTATTTTCGATCCGAATATTTTCGCCGTGGCGACGGGCATTGAAGAGCACAATGATTACGCCCGCGCGTTTATCGAAGCGGCGAAACGCATCAGGCAAGAACTGCCCGGCGCGCATGTTTCCGGCGGCCTTTCCAACGTGTCGTTCTCTTTTCGGGGAAACGATCCGGTTCGGCGCGCCATGCACTCGGTGTTTTTGTATCACGCCATCAAGGCGGGCCTTGATATGGCGATCGTTAACGCCGGCCAGCTTGATATTTACGACGATATTGAGCCTGATCTGCGTGAGCGGGTTGAGGATGTCATTCTTAACCGGCGCGACGATGCGACGGAACGCCTGTTGGAAATCGCCGAAAAGTTTCGCGGCAAGAAAGGCGAGGTCAAACAAAAAGACCTCAGCTGGCGCGAAAAGCCGGTCAATGAACGATTGTCATACTCCCTTGTTCATGGCGTCAACGAATACATCGTAGAGGATACCGAGGAGGCGCGGCTAGCGGCCGATCGCCCGCTCCATGTGATCGAAGGGCCGTTGATGGACGGCATGAACATCGTTGGCGATCTGTTCGGCGACGGCAAAATGTTCTTGCCCCAGGTGGTCAAGTCCGCCCGCGTCATGAAGCAAGCCGTGGCGCATCTTCTTCCGTATATGGAGGAAGAAAAGGATCGGATGGGGCTTACCGGAAAGTCCAACGGCAAAGTCGTCATGGCGACGGTCAAAGGCGATGTGCACGACATCGGCAAGAACATCGTCGGCGTGGTTTTGCAATGTAATGGCTACGAGGTCATCGACCTCGGCGTGATGGTTCCGGCGGAAAGAATTCTCGATGAGGCGGTGAAACACGACGTGGATATCGTCGGACTGTCCGGGCTGATAACGCCCTCGCTGGATGAAATGGTGTTTATCGCCACGGAAATGCAGCGGCGCGGCATGGACTTGCCGTTGCTGATTGGTGGCGCCACCACCTCGCCGGCGCATACAGCCGTAAAAATTGAGCCCGGTTACAAGAACGCGCCAACGATCCACGTTACCGACGCAAGCCGCGCCGTCGGCGTCGTTTCATCGTTACTTTCTGACGCGGACCGTCCTCGTGTATGGGAAGAAACCAAGGCCAAGTATGAGCGCATCCGCGTGTCACGCGCTGGCGGCGGTCCGAAGGAACGGGTTTCTTTGTCGGTGGCGCGGGACAACGCGTTCAAGCCGGATTGGTCCCGGCTCAATGGCGCGCCGCCGTCTTTCATTGGCGCCCGCACCATCGACGATGTGACCATGGAAGACGTACTGTCTTACATCGATTGGACGCCGTTTTTCATGAGCTGGGATTTGAAGGGCCGCTACCCGCAAATTCTCGACGATGACAAGCGCGGCGAGGCGGCGCGCGGCTTGTGGAATGATGCGCAAGCTCTGTTGGAGCGCATGATTGCAGAGAATTGGCTGACATTGAAGGCGGCCGTCGGGTTTTGGCCGGCGAACCGTGACGGCGACGACATTATTGTCTGGAGCGACGACACCTGCAAACAGGAGTCTGCGCGTTTTCATATGATCCGCCAGCAAATTAAAAAAGAGCAGGGCGGCGCCAATTATGCGCTTTCCGATTATGTGAAACCTGTGGGCGAGGGGGCCGACTGGATTGGCGGCTTTTGCGTAACCGCGGGTCACGGCGAGTTGGAAAAGGCGGAAGAGTTCAAGCGTGCCAATGACGATTACTCGTCGATTATGGTGAAGGCGCTGGCCGACCGCTTTGCGGAAGGCTTCGCGGAATTGCTGCATGCCCGCGTGCGCCGGGAGTTGTGGGGATATGCACCCGATGAAACCCTCGGCAATGACGATCTGATCGCCGAGAAATATGCGGGTATTCGCCCGGCGCCGGGCTATCCGTCGCAACCGGATCATACAGAAAAGGAAACGCTGTTCCGTTTGCTGCAGGCGACGGAGCGGGCGGGGGTGGAACTGACTTCCAGTTTCGCCATGACGCCGCCGGCCAGTGTTTCGGGAATTTACTTCGCTCACCCGGAGGCGGTGTATTTCGCCGTTGGCCGCATCGAAAAAGAGCAGGTCGAGGATTACGCCCGCCGTAAGGGCTGGGACATTCGCACTGCCGAACGCTGGCTTGGACCAATCCTTAATTACACCCCCGGCGCGGAATAGCCTGGGCGTTTCCTCTCGGCGCTGAATACGATAAGACCCAAGCCAAAGCAGCCGGGGTGCGCCCCATGCGAGCATAGGAAACTCTTGTCATGAGCCTGTCATCGGATTTCGAGCACTGGATCAGAACGTCTTTCGTCGAGATGAACACCGCGCTTGAAGAAAAGTATTTCGCGCAAGCCGCGCGCGAAAGTGTTGAGGGTGTTGGCGAAGACATAAAAAAGCAAATTCGCGGAGAGGGGCACGAATTCATCGTCAAGCTTTTGGCGGAGGGAAATACCGACGAGGGGTTCGATAACGCCTTTGATCTGTTGGGCGATGTGGGGCTCTATATGGCGTCCATGCGGCGGCATGAGGTCACGAACCCCGCGCGTGAGGCGAAGTCGCCTCTGCAAGAAGCCTCAGCGCTCGCCATGCATATTTCATCCTTCATTGGCGTTGTGCCGCGTTTTGCGACGGCCCATTTGACGACACGAAATCGTGCGGTGAACGGTAAGCCAAAGAGCTTCACGTCGCTGCCGGATGAATATCTGTTCCTCGATTATAACCTTCGCAGTATTTTCGCCTTTAAGCGCGCCGCTGACCTGTTGATGCGGGTACTGCCGCTCGGCGTGACGCATCCTGCGGCGGCGATTTTGTTTGAAGACACGGTCGACGCGTTAAAGGACGTGATTGAGTCAAATAATCTGCTGTTTAAAGAGCTTGATCGCGACCGGTTCTTTTACTGCGTGCGGCCTTATTACAAACCTTACCGAGTCGCGCGACAGGAGTATCGCGGCGCCAATGGCGGCGATTTTTCCGGCATAAACGAGATCGACTTGTTGCTCGGCTTGTGTTCGGCGAACGACCCTTATTATTCGCAGCTGCTTGTAGAAAAGATGTTATTTATGCCGCCCAGCGATCAAAAATCGCTGCGAGAGTGTATGCGCCAGCGTAGCTTGCTGCTGCAATTTCTCGATGCGGCGCCAGACAACGCCGGAGATGAGGCGTTCAAAAAGAATGCGATAATGTTCCTTGAGGTTTGCCGGATGCACGGCGCCACGGCGGCGCAACACCACAACCAACTCGTCAAAAACTACATCGAGAAACCGTCAGCGGCGTTAACTCCGGAGAAATATGCACAAGTGACCGCCAGCGGGCCGCCTTTGGAAGAGCTGATGGACGCGCTTGCGGTGTTGCGGGACATGCGCCTCGCGGTCGATCGAAAGGATATTCGCTCGGCTTTTGCTGACCTCGAACAGTTAAGGACGGCAATCGGCGCCTAGCGGCTTATTCCGATTGCATCCCGTCAATACGGATTTTCGACGCCAAAGCCTGTTTGATTTTCTCACGCTGGGCTTCCGTGCGGTTGTGGGCCTCGCGCTGAGCGTCATCGAGGTGGCGCGCGCGGTTTGACAGGGCATCCAGATAAGATTGCGCGTTGATGAAGGCGGCCGGTTCGCTCTTTTTCACTTCGGCGACCGAACCCATGTGGTCTTTGAGTGCGCGACGCTCATCCGCAAGTTTGGAAAGCTCATCCTTGATGGAGGAAAGCCGGTGCTTTTCGCGATCAACCTTGATGGCGGCGATTTTTTTAAGCTCCGCAATCTGCGCGAGTTTTTTATCGGCCATAGGACGACGCCTTGTTGCGCATGGCGTCCGCAAAATGGATGGCGGCGGCCACGGCGGCATAGTGCTCGCGTTTGACTTCCTCGCCGATCTCGACGCTGGCGTGGAGCGCCCGCGCGGTTGGCGGGTCTGATCGGATCGGCACGCCGGCGACAGCCGCGACTTCGCGGATCTTGGCGGCGATTTCGTCGGTTCCCTTGGCGACGCAAACTGGCGCGGCGCCGGCCTTGCGGTCCCATTTCAACGCCACCGCGTAGTGCGTCGGGTTGACGATGATGACATCTGCGTCGGGCACATCCTTCATCATACGATTGCGTGCGATAGCCTGACCGCGTTCGCGGCGGCTTTGCTTCATGGTGGGATCGCCTTCTTGCTCCTTGGATTCCTTTTTCAGCTCCTCATAGCTCATTTTGAGCTTCTTCATGTGCTGATGTTTACTCCAGGGCAGATCGACCATGGCGAGCGCTGCGGAAAAGATAACGATAAAGCCCGCAAAGATGACGCCCTCGCGGAGCAATGCCTGCGGCAGGTATTGCGCCGGTAAACGCGTGTCCACCGGAAGTTCTGTAAAGCGCTGGGCAAAGATCAAGCCGAAGACAAAGCACACAACCAGCAGCTTCGTGGCGCTTTTGGCAAATTCGCCCAGCCCATCTGGGCCATATTTTTTCTTGGCGTTTGAGACAAGTGAAAGCCGCGACATTTTCGGCTTAATTTTCTTGAACGAAAAGGTGATCGACTGCTGTGCGAGCAGGGATACAAGAACACCAAGCGCGGGCAAGGCGAAGAAAGCGATGGCGCCCTGAAGACTCGTGGATGAAACAGAAAAAATAAACGACGCGCCATCGCCGTTAAACGCCTGATCAGCGAATGTCGCGGGATCGCGCAAGAACTGGGACATGCCAAAGGCGAGGGCGGCCGCCGCGCCGCCGCTGGCGAACGCCAAAGCGATATAAAACCCCACATAGGATGCAGCGGCGTTCGCTTCTTTCGACTGTGCGACGTCGCCATCTTGGCGTGCTTTATCGATACGCCCCGGCGTCGGGTCGTGTGACTTCTCCTGACCGTCTTGGGATTCACCTTCGCTCATAATCGGCCTGTAAACAGATCGAAAATGACGCGTTGAAATCCTTCGAGCCAATCGAAGAGCAGGATCGGCGCGGTCGCGGCGAACAGCGCAAGACCAGCCAGCGTAATTGCCGGCGCGCCAACAAACGCCGCCATCAATTGCGGCATGGCGCGACTGGCGGAAGCCAGCGCCAGAGAATAAAGAAATCCGAGAATGACAAAGGGTGAGGAAAGCGCCAACGCCTTAAACAGCGCCTCGCCAACCCGTGCCGTCGACCATTCGCCTGTCGCTTCTGCGCCGGGAAACTGACCAAACGGTAACGCCGCATAAACATCGGCAATGGCGCCGACCATAAGGATGTGAAGACCGGTCGCGGCCGCCAGGGCGACGCCCGCCATGACGAGGATCGCCGCGAATGGCGATTCTGAATCAAAACCGACGGTCGGTCCGAACAGTTGCGCGAGCGATAAATGCTGCGCCGTGATGGCGCCGACGATTTGCAGCGTGAACACAAGCAGGCGCAAGGCAAAGCCGATGACCAGGCCGCAGAGCGCCTCGGCGGCGTAAAGTGCAACGATGGCTGCCGGTTCTGTCGGCGGGCGCATGTCGGGGGTCAAAATAATTGGCGTAATGACCATGGTGATCGCCATGGCAGCGGCAAGACGCACGCGCACAGGAATGGCGCGCTCGCCAATGCCGGGCGTCAGCATCGTGATCGCCGAGATGCGCGAGAAAATAGCGCCGATGAGCAAAATCGCCGGCGCGCCTGCCTCTAATATTGGCGTTAGCGGCGCGAGGAATTCCATGACTTACGCCGTCCCGATCAGGAGGGGTTTCAGCCCGGAGTCGATTTCTTCGTAAGACAGCACCGGATTACGGATTTTCTTGGCGTGCAGGACCGCACGGATAAACCGGCGGCGCTTGGCGGAAGTGACAATTGCCGGGTAAAGGTTGCGTCCCGTCGCCTGATTGATCTGTTCCACAACCGATTGCGCGAGCTTGTTGAAATCCTCGGGTGGCAAGGCGACATCTGTCTGGTTGCCGGGGCCTTGCGTTTCGTGATCCGAGAAAGTCGCTTCCCAATCAAGCCCCACCTGAATGAGCGGCAGAGCGCCGTCATCATTTTGCAGCGCGTTGACGAAGTGCCGTGAAATGCGCTGGCGGACGAACTCTGTGACTTCCTCCGCAGAGTTATACATGGTCCGGCCCTCGGCGATGGTTTCAAGCAACACCGGCAGGTTGCGGATTGGTACGCGTTCTTCCAGCAGCAGGCGGAAGATAGATTGCACGAATTCCAGCGGCGCTTTGTCCGGCACAAAGTCGTCCAAAAGACGCCGGTTGGACGCCGCGCGGTCAGCGTCAGAATTTTTCGAGAATTCGTCGAAAATACGCTGGACGGAGCGGCGCGTGACGAGCTGGTTGAAGTTCTGTTTGATCGTCTCGAGGAGGTGCGTGGAAACAACCTCCGCAGGCTCCACAACAGCGTGTCCCATGGCCATGGCGTCGTCACGGGCGTTGCGTTCAATCCAGCGGGCAGGCGCGCCATAGACTGGCTCTTCCACATCATCGCCGGGAATGGGCAGCTGGTTCAGATCATCGACAATGACCAGCACCTTATCCGGATGAAGGATACCCTTGGCGGCGGTGACGCCCTGAATTTTGACTACGTATTCTTTGGCTTTCAGTTCAAGATTGTCCGTCAGTCTGATCGGGGGAATGATAAAGCCAAATTCACCGGCGATATATTGACGGATCTTGACTATGCGCGGCTCCAGTCCGTTGACATTATCGAGCGCCAGCGGTGTGAGATCACCGGCGAATTCTACATGAATTTCATCAACGTCAAGAATATCGCCCAGCGGTTTTTTCGTGTCTGTCGGTTTGGGCGCCGGTTTGGTGACTTCTGCAGCTTTTTTCGCTTCCAGGTCTTTGTGAGTGAAATACGCCGCCGTAAACGCAAGAGCCGCCGCCACAGAGAACGGCAGGAAAGGCAGGCCAGGCATCAGCGCGAAGATCGCGAGAATGGCGCCAACCGTGCCGATGGCGAGGGGGTTGGTGCCGAGTTGCGCCAGCATCGCTTTGTCGGCGGTGCCAGCAACACTGCCCTTGGAAAGCAACAGCGCAGCGGCGATTGAAATGATAACGGCTGGAATCTGCGAAACGAGTCCGTCACCAACTGTAAGTATGGAATAGGATGCAGCCGCATCGCCCACGGAAAGCCCATGGACGCCAACGCCCATGGCGAGGCCGACAACAAGGTTTAAGAGCGTGATCAACAGGCCGGCGATGGCGTCGCCCTTAACGAATTTCGATGCGCCATCGAGGGAGCCGAAGAAAGTGGTTTCGTCCTGCTCCACCTTACGGCGTGCTTTGGCTTCTTCATGGGTGATGGCGCCGGCGGCGATATCGGAGTCGATGGCGAGCTGTTTGCCGGGCATGCCGTCCAACGCAAAGCGCGCGCCCACTTCGGCCATCCGGCCCGCGCCCTTGGTGATCACCATGAAGTTGACGATCAACAGGACGCCGAACACCACGAGGCCGAGAAAAATGTTCCCGCCCATGACGAACATGGCAAAGCCCTCAATAACTGAACCAGCGGCGTCGGGACCCGTATGCCCTTCGCCAATGATCAGTTTGGTGGACGATACGTTCAGCGACAGGCGCAACATCAGTGAGCCGAGAAGAATTGTTGGAAACGCCGAAAAATCAAGCGGGCGCTCGATAAACAACGTCATGGTGAAAATCAAAATCGCCAGGGCAAAAGATATGGTCAGGCCGATATCCAGCATGACCGCCGGCACAGGCACGACCATCATAACGATGATCGCCATCAGCCCGAACGCGAGCAGAACGGTCGATTGTCCCGGAAGATTGAATTTCAGAATGCTGTCCATGAATTGACCTTGATGAACTCAGTACTTTTTGCGCCGTTACCTGTTTCCATTGGGCGTCAGGTGCCGGCGATGGCGCGCAGGACCACATTGTCAAAAAGATTGATCAGGGTGCGCGCCATATGTCCGGCGGAAAGCCAGAATACCAGCAGCATCACCAAAAGTTTCGGCGCGAAGGTGAGGGTGAGTTCCTGAATGGAGGTGAGGGCCTGAAACAGGCCGACGACCACACCAACGACGAGGGCGGCGCCGATCATCGGCGCGCCCATCCAGACCCCGGCCCATAAGAATTGCCGCATGATGTCGGCAAGTTCTGCTTCAGTCATTGCCCCATTACCCCCTAGACCGGCATACGGATGAGTTCTTGATAGGCCTCAACGACCTTGTCGCGGACCGTCACAGCGGTCTCAACCGCAAGTTCCGCCGCGGCGAGCGCTTCGACAACGGAATGCGGGTCAGCATTGCCGGTCATGTAATTCATGGACGCCTGTTCGCCCTTCGCCACCGTGGCGGCGATGTCGTGCACCGCTTTAAAGGCGGGATTTGCATCCTGCGTTTGCGTGACGGTGCTGTTCTCACCGGGTTTGGCAAGCGGCGTTTCCGTTTTCAGCGCTGTTTTGGCGAGGTTGTACCCTTGCGAGGCCTGAAAGGATGCGAAATTCATTTGCAGCTCCTCTTATTTCTTCAAAATGTCGAGCAATGACGAATACATGTCGCGCGCCTGTTGAAAGACTTCGAGACCGGCGTCATAGGATCGGGTTGCCTCGCGCGCGTCGGCGAATTCAGTCATCATGTTAACGTTGGACATGGTGACGTAGCCATTTTCATTGGCGAAAGGATGGCTCGGGTCGAAAACTTCCTCGCCCGGCTTTTGGTCCAGGAACATTTTGCCGATTTCAACTTTTGTCGCATCGGTTTTGCGATCATAGACATTTTCAAACGAAACAAGCTTGCGCTTGTAGCCATGGGTGTCAGCGTTGGCGATGTTTTCACTGACAACCTGCAGGCGCTGTGCTTGCGCGCGCATGCCTGACATGGCGGCGGCGGAAATTTTGTCAAACGTATTCATGCTCAATACTCCTAACGACGCCCAAGACCAGCGCGCAGCATGGTCAAGGTTTTGGAATAGATGGTGAGCGCCGTATCATGATCTCGGGATGCTGTCGTGGAACGGGTCATCTGGTCTTCCAGCGAGACGGTATTGCCGTTGGGCGAGGCGACGCCGGGCGTTTCAAGGCGCTCAGCGCGGAATCCAGTCGCCGACGATCCCGCGAACGCATTGCGTTCATTGCGCGCAAACGCTGTCGCAAATGGTTCAAGATCTTTTGCCTTGTATCCGGGCGTATCGGCATTGGCGATGTTCTCCGCAATCTGCGAATGACGTTCGACCGAATGACGCGCCATGGCGGCGGCTGTATGTAAAATCTTCAGATCGTTAAACATGTACACCTCGCTTTAACCAGCGGTAAGGAATAAATGCGCCTATTAGTTGAATGAACTGTTAACCACGTTTGGATTTATGAACCCCTCGCTGGCGCCTGCTAAATTGGAAAAACTGCTGAAAACCGCTGGGCCGCGGCACTATGGCGTGGTGACGGCGACCGACGGGCTTTCGTTAAAGATCGAAGGGCTCACGGGATACGCAGCGCTCGGAGACACTGTGCAGATCGCAACCGGGGACGGTCGCGAGGTGCGCGTTAAGATTGTGGCAATGGATGGGGACAAGGCGACGGGGTTCGCCTTTGGATCGCTTGTCGGCGCATCGGTGGGCGATATCGCCACGCTCGATCGCGCTGGCGGCGACGCCATGCCGTGCGATGCGTGGATCGGCAAGATTGTCGACCCGTTCGGCAACGCCATGGACGGGGGCGCCCTCCCGCATGGCGATACGCCGATGACTTTAGAGCATGCAGCGCCCAATGCAGCGCTTAGAAAGACCCTGGGGGAGCGTCTGCCCACTGGCGTTTGCGTGCTTGATACATTGCTACCCATCTGCCGGGGGCAGCGGGTGGGGCTTTTCGCCGGATCTGGTGTGGGAAAATCGTCGTTGCTGGGCGAAATCGCCTGCGGCGTAGAATGCGACGTGGCTGTAGTCGCCATGATTGGCGAGCGTGGACGGGAAGTGCGCGGGTTTATTGAAGAAACCCTCGGGCCGGAAGGCATGAAGAAAACCGTGATCGTCGCTTCAACAGCGGATCAATCCCCTTTGGCGAAAAAACGCGGCGCACATTTGGCCATGGCGACAGCGGAATATTTTCGTAACAAAGGTAAACAAGTTCTTTTGCTTTTCGATTCACTGACCCGCTATGCGGAGGCGCATCGCGAGATCGCTCTTTCAGCGGGTGAGGCGCCGTCGCTGCACGCATTTCCGCCCTCGACATTTCGCACCATCGCCTCACTGGTGGAGCGGTCCGGACCGGGTGAGGAAGGCCAGGGGGATATTACGGCCGTGTTTTCGGTGCTTGTAGCGGGATCGGATCACAATGAACCCGTGGCGGACATGATCCGCGGGATTCTCGACGGTCATATTGTGCTTGAACGCGCCATTGCCGAGCGCGGGCGGTTTCCCGCCATCGATGTATCGCGCAGCGTGTCGCGATCATTGCCTCGTGCGGCGAGTGAAGAAGAAAATCTTCTGCTGCGTGAAGCACGCGCCATCTTGCGCGCCTATGAAGATTCAGAAACGATTGTTCGCGCCGGGCTGTATGCCCATGGCGCTGACGCGCAAATTGATCGCGCGCTGGAGATCTGGCCAAAGCTTGACGCGTTCATCGCTGAGAAAAATAAGGCGGGCATTGCCGCCAGCTTTGAAAAACTCAACAAGATCGTACACGGCGCCAGAAAAGGCGCATCAACAACACATGCAAATGCAATTGGTTAGAGCGTGTTCGACAAGAACAGATTTGTCGCCTGACCGCCGCCAGTGAGTATAGAAAGCGCTGCAGAACCTGGCGTCGACGCTGAAGGGCCGTTCTGGATTTCGCTTTGCAGAAAGAAACGCCGCAACGCCTCTTCCACTTTCACGGGGTCTTTAAATATGGATGGCGATTTTGATTTAAAGAATTGATTGGCTTTACGCTCAAAAAGTTCTTTCTGCTGGTCGATGTCTGCAGTGCCAATGGAGGCGGGTAGTCCGAGAGCGCCTTCCATCACTGCCCGCAAAGGTGTTTGCCCCATGATCTGAAACCAGCCATTTTCCTCAACATTAGCGCCATTGGCGATCGCAGCGATTTCGCGGCGAAAGTTCATAGCAAGGCGCATGTCGGTATCGACATTGCCGACGCTTTCTTCAAACGCGCGCTCCAGATAGTTGTTGGCGGTCTGTTCGCGAAAGGACTCAATGCCAACGCGCGGACCGGTGAAATTTCCGTATCCGAAGCCATTAGCGAAGGCGCGCCAGCGTGGATCACTCAGCCGGAGAGCGAAACTGCCGCTAAGGTCAGTTCCTTCTTCAAGAATTTTCTGGATAAAGGCGCGTTTATCAATTTCTTCGCCAAGTCCGTAAGCGCCAAGCGCCACCGTAAGCAGGCGCCGGTCGTTGACGAGTTTTTTGGCTGATGTGGCCTCGGCGATATTTTCGCGGAAATAGTCCACATTGCGCACGATGCTCGGCGTGTCTTTAAATATCTCAAACTGACGGTCGGCGCTGTTTTGAAAAACGCGCCAACCCAGATACCCGCCAAGCGGTATGGCGGGCTGAAAGCTCATGACGCGAGCGCGGGCGCAGGATCGCGTTTTAACAACGCATCTTCCAAGGGAAAGAGCTTTTTCACAGCGCGCATGACGACGAAGAATTTCTCTTCCTTGGCGGCAAGGTACGCCCGGTTGAGTTCGGATAGCGCATCGCCGGCGAAAATCGGCATTAATGGCTCGATGCCCTGTTGAATCTCATTTGCAGCGGCCGGGGGTTCGGCCTCGCCCGCCATGGCTAACTGAGCGACATAATAAATACGCTTAAGTGGCGTGTTCGCCTCTTCTTTTTGGATGGCGTCGCGGGCGCGCAGAATCGATACATTGTTCGACCGTACTCTAATGCTTGCGGCGCGATCTCCATTTTGAAGAATCACGCCGTTCACGAGCACTTTCTCGTTCGGTTTAAGCTTGATAACGAGACCGGTCATAGCGCGCCTTCATCGGGAGGACCTTGCAGGCCCGCCATAATGTTTTGATTGATTTCGATCAGCGGGTGGACAGATATAGTCTCGTCACCATTGATCATCTTGTTCGTCTGGTGACGCGTGAATTCATAAAGATAAAAAAGCTGTGAGCGTAGTTCAGCCGGGAGCTGATTACCCTCGCTGGCCACATCGGTAGCAACCACCGTCCAGAATTCCAGATTTTTTCCTAACGCACGAACAAACCCCGCTTTATCACTTTCGCGGTTTTTGTCGGCGGCGATGAGCGCACTGGTCAGGCGCGTCAATAATTGACGCTCCACTGAGCGCGGCGACGCAGTTGATCTCGTCGACTGTTGGTACGCGTTCTTTGCAAGTGCCGTAACCGTCATGTATCTTAACCCCTAGTCCCCACGTTTCTTATAAAAAGTCTCGCGAAGGCCCGAAGGCCTTCGCGAGGGTAGTCAAGTTTAGCGGAACAGGCCGAGGATAGAATTCGGCGACTGGTTCGCAATAGACAGAGCCTGGATGCCCAGCTGCTGCTGAACCTGCAGCGACTGCAAGCGGGCAGAAGCGGCTTCCAGATCGGCGTCCGTGAGGGCGCCAATACCTGTCTTCAGTGAGTCCGTCAGATTGGAGACGAATTCATTCTGAATTTCGATACGCTTTTGAGCGGAACCAAATTCAGCAGAAGCATCAACGGCCACCTGAATCAGATTTTCGATCGCGCCGAGAGCGGAAGTAGCCCCCGAAGCCGTCGAGACATCAAGCGCGTTCAGCGCGCCGAGGCCGCCGCCCGTGCCGTCATTAGCTGACGCAGTGATAGCCACCGTTGAGCCTGAAGCATTGGTGATGTCGACCTGGGTATCAGTTGTGCCGTCACCCGTTGTGATCGCTGCGGTAATGCCGGTGAGGCCGGCATCGTTGATGGCGTTGGTCAGCGCCTGACCAACATCGTTCTCATCATCGCCTGTCTGGACGGTATATGCGAACTTGCGGCCATCAATCTGAACTTCAACGACCTGGTCAGCCGCCCAAACAAACGTGCCTTCAAGGTCGAGTGCAAACGTATTGCCTGTCGCAACCAACTGAGCTGCATCCGTACCGGCGCCGTTAACGCCAGTCGCTGTTGATGCAATACCAGCAACGCCAGTACCAGCAGCCGTTTCAAGGCTTTGAGCCTGAACCGTGATATTGCTGGCGGTCACGTTGTTGCTTGCATCACGGTCAAGCGAGGCAAGGAAGTTCGTGTTATCGGCGCCTTTGAGGAAGTTTAGTCCGTTGAACTGCGCAGCATCGACGATCGAGTTGATCTGATCGCGAAGCTGACCAATATCCGTCTGGATCTTGGTGCGGTCAACGTTGTCTTCTTGAGCCGCCACGACGAGGCCTTTGATGTCGACGAGAAGCTCAGAGACTTTCTCTGCAGCGCCACGTGCAACGCCAACAGCAGACGAGCCAAGGTTAAGCGACTGGTTGATCGCTTCAAAACCCTTCACGTCGGACTGCATGACCGTCGAGATAGCGAAAATCGCAGCATTGTCTTTAGCGTTCGCAACCTTCTTACCGGTTGAGATTTGCTCTTGAACCATGTTCAGGCCTTTATTGACCGTGCGCAGGTTCTGCAATGCCACCATGGCGGATGTGTTAGTCAGAAGAGAGTTACCCATTTTTATACTCCGAGTTGGATCGTTAATGTTAACGGTCCGACCTCGCGAACGAGTTGCCGGGAGTCCTGCGGGTCACGCAGGGTTTTGAACCATTTAGGTCCGTGGCGCGCCATTTAAGCGCATCCACTACGGCCGTCATGGCCGTATTCGGTGACGCTACACAAAAGCGTATAACAAGCTCTTAATGTCATGCTTTTGCAGCGAAAGTCGAAGCGTTAGGATTTTTCACGGCGGCGCCATTGGCGCCATAGACGCCGGTTTTAAGGTCCGCCTCGCGAAGTGACTGAAGCCGTGCTCGCGCACTGCGAACGCCATCGACGGTGGCTTTCAAAATGGTCGCGTTTTCCGCAGCGCGGATGCGGATGGCGTCAAGTTCTTGGGTGAGGGATTCAGTTAATTCCGATTCACCAAGCTCTGCGGCGGCTTGTTCGAACTCTGCGAGCAGAGTTTCTTTTTGTGTGGTGATCTCGGCGATGGCGTCAAAGGCGCGTTTGGCGATGGCGCCGCGTTCCATGTCAGTGACCTTGGCCAGCTCGCCAAGGATGTCTTTCATGCGTGCGATCTGTGCTTTCACGAGATTTCACCCTTCAGTTGGCGGTAAATTTGGTCTGCAAGACCAAATCCGCCTTTTTCAGACAGTTGTTCCGCGTAGGTCTCAACGAGCATTCTGGAGAATGCCTCGCCGCCGAAACCGGAATTTTCCGCAAGCGCTTTATCGAACCCCGCGTGGCTCAACATTTCTGCAATGAAAATCGTCTCAAATTCTTGCGCCTTTTCGCGAATGGCGTTGTCTCGCTCCGCATCGAGCGTTGCGGCGTCGGACTTGGCAGCATCGTTCACGCGCGTTTTCGGCGACGTGGCGACAGGAATTGGCAGGCTGGCGATATCCATAATGTCATTCCCGGTAGGAAAAATTTTATCTAGTCCTAGGCCCCGTAACTAAAAAATAAGTTATCAAATGTAGGAAAGATTTATGGAAAACACGCATCTTGCATTTTTGACGACACTTGGCGGTAAGCTTTCAGGAGAGGGCGCGTCTGGCGCGAAATTTTCTGCCAAAAGCGAGTCCACGGATACCGACCGTGACGGATTCTTCGCAATCCTTAACCGTTTGCTAACACCAGGCGTCAACGGCGTGGGCGAGGAAGCAGAACTCCTGGCGCCGCCGGCGATTGGGACGGAAGGCGAGACGCTGGAGCCTGAGTTTCCTGTGGCGCTGACGACTGCGCCTGTTGACAATATCAATGAAGAAGATGGCGCCGCGCTTGCGGGGCTGTTAGGCGCCGCATCCGGCGCTGATGCGCCGGTTATCAGTATAAAGGCCGATCGTGCGCCTGTGCAGACGCCAACGGGTGCAACACTTAACGGCGCCGCCGCATTGGCGACGAGTGTCGCCGCTGGAAACGTCGAAGACGTTAGCCGGAATGCTGAATTGAACCTTGATGCGTCGCTGGATGGCGAAAGCGCAGATCAGGTACTTAATCTGAAATCCGGGCTTGTGAAACCCGGCGGCCTCATCGAAACGCCTTCGCAAATTCTCGCAAAGATGCGGGCTACTCCCGCCGTCGCGGACAATACAATTTTTGCAGCGAGCGGTGACGGAGACGCTGGCACAGTTGAGCGGGGCACTTCTTTGCGCCTTGAGACTGCATCCATCGCCGCGGACAAGACCGTCAGTGTCAATCCAGTGCGCGACCAGATTGTTGCCGCCGTTGTCGCCCGTCAGGGTGAGGGGCGGCTTGAAGTTCGGCTCGACCCACCAGAACTCGGCCGCGTTACGATCAATTTTGATAGTGATCGCGGCGAGCTTGTGCGCGCTGTGATCTCAGCAGACACGCCAGAAACACTCGATCTCATGCGCCGTCATGCGGATATGTTCCAGCGCGCGCTGGCGGAGCAAGGCTTTGCAGGCCTTGACCTTCAGTTTGCGGAGCAGGGCGCACGCAACGCCGCCGATAATCAGGATGAGACTGGTCAAGCCTTTGTGGTTTCCGGCGACGCGGATTTGACATCGTCCGATGCCCATGACGACGGACCGGCGGCGCAGATGCTCGCGCTCGGCCGATTGGACCGGCGCCTTTAATTTAGTCCCGTAGACGGGAAATCAGGAGAGATTCCATGCAGGCTGCATCACCGGTTACAACGACGCAGACTCAACAAACCTCAACGGCGAACGCCACGGCAGCCGCTGCGGCATCCACAAAGGAAGAAAAAGAAAGCAACCCGCTGAACGCAGTGGACTTTCAAAACTTCCTGACCTTGCTGACGGCGCAGCTTAAAAATCAGGACCCGCTGGACCCCGCGGACTCGACCGAGTTTGTCGCACAGCTCGCGCAATTCTCCTCCGTCGAACAATTGGTGGTCGCCAACAGCAAACTTGATTCTATTGCGACGGCGGTTGTGGCCGGTGGGATCGACAAATACGCCGCCTGGATTGGCAAACAGGCCGAAGCCACGAATGCGCCAGCCTATTTCGATGGTGATCCAGTGAAATATCGCCTGACGGGGTCGAGCGAAGCAGCATATGTTGAAACTATTATCTCTGACCCTCAGGGGCGTGAGGTGACGCGTTTTGCCTCCGCCAACTCCAACGGCGTTCAGAGTTGGGATGGTAATGTCAACGGTACGCCGGCGGCCCATGGCGCCTATGCTCTGACAGCGGTTTATTACGCTGCTGATGGTTCTGCGCTGGCGCAGGAAGCGGCTAATACTTTTGGCGGCGTGCGGGAAGTGCGATTGAACGGCACGGACCCCGCCATCGTACTTGAAGGCGGCATTGAAATTACGCCAGCACAGATCGCCGGTCTCGGCCTGCCTGACGAAGAGACGGCTGGTTCTTAAACAATTCCGCGAGGAACGCAGCGTCTTGCTTCACCTGCACATCACGGTGCGGGCCGGGGTGCGTGAGTGGCGCGATGACTCTCGACTTGCCTGAATTCAAATGATGGTTCTCACAAAACCCGGTGCGTGCTCGCCGAACCGTTGACCCGCAAACTAGTCCTTAGTAGTTTTGCATTCCTATATCCTGGATCAGGATCTGTAATGCGCCGTCACCGATGATGGCGCGCGCCGTTTCGAGTAATTTAGCGCGTAAGGCGTCCATGGTTTCCGCGTCTTCCATGATTTGCGGCAGGTCGCCATTGCCAGCAAAGGTTAGAAGATCAGAGAGCATCGCGTCGCGCAGCCGGGGCTCATAAGCGTAAATGCTCTCGCCCAGCTCGGAATCAACTTCGATATTGATGTCCATGATGATCATGGAGCGGGGCTGGCCGTTCTTGACCACCGGCACCACAAACTGACGGCCAAATTTCATATAGACGGTGCTGGACGACTCCGATTCCCCGTGACCTCCGCCGTGGCCGTCTTTTTTCTTCTTCTTTTTCTTGTCTTTCTTTCCCCCATGGCCGTCGTCTTTTGCGTCGCCATGGTCACTTGCGTCATCCCCATGTTCGCCATCCGCCGCCGCGTGTTCGTCACCACCTTTAGGCGCCGTCATGGACTTGAAGAAATAGCCGCCGCCGCCGCCAGCGATGGCGGCGACAAGGATGACAATAATGGGGAGCAGTTTTTTCATGAGGTCCAATAGGTTTTTAAAACGGTGAGACCATGTCGATGATCTGCTGGCCGTAGCGCGCTTTTTGAAGATCGCTGATCTGACCGCGTCCGCCATAGGAGATGCGTGCGTCTGCGATCTTGTCATAGGTGATGATGTTGCTGCGCGAGATATCTTCAGGCCGAATAATGCCGGCGACAAGCAATTCACGAAGTTCGTAATTGACGCGCACTTCCTGGCTGCCTGAGATGGCGAGATGTCCGTTCGGCAGTTCGCCAATCACCGTGGCGGCGACACGCAGCGTGATGCGTTCTTCCCGCTTGACGCTGCCATCGCCTGAAGAGCTTGTGTTGGATGAAGTCTGTATGGCCGGGTCGAGCCCGGCGCCGCCGGGTAAAACCCGCTCGGCGAGGGAAGGTACGCCCAAGAGTGAGGGAATTGAAAGATCGTCTGAAGATGAACGCGAACGGTCGGTGCGGTTTTTAATTTCCGCTTCTTCGTCGATTTCTATCACGACTGTAACGATGTCGCCGGTCGCACGCGCCCGGCGGTCGCCAAACAGGGAAGACGGGCCTGAATTCCACACGGACCCAGCCGTGTGAACTGGTTCAGAGGCGGAGGAATATTTGGGCGGCACATTATAGCGTTCCGGTGAAGGATCCGGCAGGGGATTACGCATTTGGCCGACTGGAGACATGGATGGCGGGCGCATCATGTGATCAAACTGCCCCGCACAGCCCGAAATAGTGGATGCCGCGGCAGCGGCGATCAGGAATGCAGTGTTACGCTTCATGGAGGGAAACATTATCGCGTCCTCGCCTTGTTTGGCCCGACGATCTCGGCCGTCAGAATGATTTTTGAAGAGAGGTTCATAATGCGAACGGACTCACCCGCGGCGCCGGCGTCGAGGGCGCGGCCTTCTGTGGTGATAATCAGCGGTCCGCGCACAAATTCCAGCGACACAATGGCGTTGCGCTCAACAATGGTGGGTAGTCCGATGTCATTTTCGCTGATGACTTTACCGGCATAGACAGCGCGTTTGATTTCCATGCCCACAAAGGCTTCCAGTGACCTTGGGTCATCGCCGTCGACGATTAGATCCGATGCGTGGAGAACCGTTCCAGCGCGTAAATGTTGCGCGGCTTTCACCGGTGCGGGCTTCTTGCGCGCGGCTACCGTTGCAATAACGGGCAGGTCATTGTGCGACTGCGCCTGGCCAGAACCTTGTGACGGTCCCACGGGAGCTGCCGCGTCGTCCGCAAAGGCGGATGCCGCAAAAGCGCCAAGCAAGGTGAGGGAAGCGGTAAGGAAGCGTTTCATAATACTACCGGATCTGCGTCGTCGAGCCGAGCATCTGGTCGGCGGCGGAAATGACTTTTGAATTCAATTCGTATCCGCGCTGGGCTTCGATCAGGTCGGCGATCTGTTGCACAACGTCCACGGAGGAGTCCTCAAGGAAACCTTGACGGATGGCGCCACGGCCATCGAGGCCCGGTTCGCCCGCAATGGGTGAGCCCGAAGCTTCTGTCTCGCGGAACAGATTGCCGCCGAGCGCTTCGAGGCCGCGTTCGTTGACGAACAGCGTCAACTGCAGCGTGCCTACAAGTTGTCCGCCCGTCTGACCGTCAAAATAGGCGAACACTTCACCGTTATTGTTGACGGTGATAGAGCGCGCATCCTCAGGGATCGTAATGCCGCCTGCAAGCGGATAACCGTCAGACGTGACCACTAGACCTTCGCCGGTACGTTTGAAAGTACCATCGCGCGTAAACGCCGCATCGCCAGAGGGGAGTGTCACTTCAAACATGCCGCGTCCTTCGACGGCGAGATCAAGGTCGCCGCCGGTCTGGCGCAATGGGCCTTGTTCGTGATTGACGGAAACGGCGGCCGTACGCACGCCGAGACCAAGCTCAATGCCGGACGGCGCTACAAGGCCCGTCGACGATGAGATGGCGCCCGGCGCCCGCAATTGCTGGTAGTGCAGGTCTGCAAATTCCGCGCGACGCGTAGAGTAGGCCGTCGTGCTCATATTCGCGATATTGTTCGATACGACTTCAACGCGCGTTTGCTGCGCATCCATACCAGTCGCTGCGATTCTCAATGCTTGCATATCCAACCCTCCTTAGGTTTCAACGCTTAGCGGCGTCTCATGGCGTCAACGGTTTTCGAAATTCGCTCGTCTTCGTCTTTCAAAAGCTTCTGGCCCATTTCATAGGCGCGCTGCACTTCGATCAGACGGGAGATTTCAAGCACCGGATTGACGTTTGATTCCTCAACAAATCCCTGGCGCAGTTTCGGCTGCTCCAACGTTTCAAGGTCTCCGGTTGACCGGAGCAGATTGCCGCCCTCGCGCATCAGCGTCGTCGGATCGGCGTTCACAAGACCCATCCGCCCGATGGGAGACCCGTCAGCGGCGATGGTGCCATCTTGTGCAATGGTGACGGTGGTGGCGGTCGCCGGAATAGCGATGGGTGATCCGCCTTCGCCAAGAACCGCATAGCCTTCCTGGGTGGTAAGCTGTCCCTCACTGTTCATGACGAACGTTCCGGCGCGGGTGAGGCGTTCACCACGCGGCGTCTCCACCAGAAAATATCCGTCACCTTCGATGGCGATATCATAGGGCGAACCGGTTTTCACGACGGCGCCCGGCGTCGCGTCAAAAAAGCGGCCGCCCACATTGGTTTGCGACAAAGAGCGGTCCTGTGGCTCCAGCATCCGAATGTATTCTGAAAATACGAAACCTTCGCGCCGGTAGCCGGCGGTGTCGGCGTTCGCCACGTTGTTGGCGATGCTGTTGAGCTCCTTGGAGAGGCCCGCTTGTTTTGAAAGCGCGACGTAACTGGTGTTATTCATCGCCCAATCCCCTTTGCATGAAGTTGGTTTCTTTTGCGACGCCGGTCGAATAGTCGGCGAGAACATCGATGGTGCGGACGCTCACCGCCGGCGCGGGTGCAAACATGTGCGCGAGCGCGGCGAAAAGGTCAGGGTCCGTCGAAAGCATTTCCCGCACGGAAGCAGGCAATGTTTTGAGGCCCGCATTCAACGCTGCAAGCGAGATGCGGGTGGCGGCGCCTTTTGTGTGTTCTGTCTTGGGCGCCTTGTCGAAGGCTTCCATGGCCAGCGCCCAATTCTGTCCGCGCCAAGCGGCGCGTGTCATGGCGTCGTCCGAATTGCCGGTGCGAATGGCGGTTTTAACGACGGCGAGGGCATTGGCGTTGTTACCAAGCCGTTCATGGGCCTCGACCTTGAGCGCGGAAGCTTCCCTGGTGTTCTGCCCGCCTGCCAGCATGTCGAGCGCTGCTTTCGGATCGCCGCTGTTCAACAATGTGCGCGCTTTAATGAGGTCGCTTTGCGCGCGCCAGGAAGCTGGGACATCAGCGAGCGCATCGTCTACGAGGTATCTGGCGCCGAAATTTGAGAGCTCTTTGGCGATCGCGATATTGACGTCGGCGTCGTCACCGCCGCTGATGAAATCTCGATACTGGATAAACGCCTGAATCGCCTGAAGGCGGGTTTCGTCATCAGCCATCAACGCATTCATGATCATGGACCGCGCGACTGCCTGTGCAGCAGGCGCGGCTTTGGGCGCCGAGTGTGCTGATGCGTTCAATACGGCGACGCCTTCTTTCAGACGCCCGGCGGCGGCAAGCGCCTTGGCGCCCGCAAAAGAGGCGCGCGCTTCCGACACGCCCATTTCGCGGGCGTTCGTTTGTTGCGCGAGATCATCGAGAAAGCCTTCATAGGCCGCCTCGGCGCGCTCTTCATAGTCTTCGGCGAGAAGCGATAGGGCTTTGCTTTGCAATGGCCCCGGCATTTGCGCCGCTTCTGTCAGTTGGGCATTCAGTTCCGTGGATTTCTCGGGCGTCTCACCCAGCGCTTTTTCCATTATAGCGAGCGCGGCGGTGCGTTCCTTGCCGCGCGCTTCGCGGGCGACGGCGTAAATGATTTTCGCAAGGGACTTATCACCTTGCTCGATCGCATTCAGGCCGAGCGCTTCGGCGATGGGCGCACGAAGCGGGCGGGTGAGCGCCTTTAGCGCCTGTACATGTTTGTCACCAAGACTTGGCGTAGTCTCATCCACATCAGACGCCGCGGCTGCATTGATCATCTCAAAAAATGGGCCGCAACTGGCGTATGGCGTGATCGCTTCGCGTGCACGGCGATTGGCGCCGACGGCAAGATCGGACAGCGCCGAGGCGACAGCCATGTTTTCGTCACCATCAGCGGCGCGCGGGGCGGCGATTGCGTTCGCTTCCTCAAAAAAACCGATGTGAATATAAGCGAGGGCGAGAGTGCGGGCGAGATCCTGGCGCTCTTGTTCCTCGTTCGATATTTCCAGCCGCTGTCTCAGCTTTGCAATGGTGGAATAGTCAAGCTTTCCTTCTTCGCTGAGCGGTTCGTCGAACATTGAGGCGTCGACACAATGCGCAGATGAATCCGCCCGGGCGTGCGCCGTCAGCGCCGGCGGCTCAACGCGCGCCTCATGCGAGAGCGGCGTATCATGTTCCGGCGCTGGATCGAGTTCAGGCGTCGAATGCGCAATTTGCGTTGGCTCAATTGCTTTATGAGGTTCGGCAGGCTTTGCGGCGTCGACGGATTTGGTTGTGTCTCCGTGTCCTTGTTCATTGCGTTCCTCATCTATTTTAAGTGTCACAACTCCCTGATGGCGCGCTTCAGCGAGGAGGGCGATCATCCGGTCGCGGGCGGCGCGCATATTCTCCGGCGTTGCGGAGGCGCTTTCAGCGGATTGGTTACCTGCGGCCTGGCGGGCCGCCTGTTGCATGGCGGCGGTGGGGCCAGAGTCTTCCTGCGTAGGGAGGAGCGGTGTCGGACCATCATTGAAAATATCGATGACAATCGACCCTTCTGAGCCTTTCGACGTGCGAACAGGGCAATCACAAGTGAGCGTCAGCACCAATGACCTTGTGTCGGCGCCGTCCACGATGCGGGCCGAGAGTACGCGGTGCGCCTTACGTTTTTCGAGAATGTCGGAAAGCTCAAATTCGTAGTCTTTGGTGGGCAAAGCAATCTCGACCTTCCGGTCAGATGTTGCGATGCGCCAGTCGTCCGGTGCGGACGGAATAACCAGTCGCGAATATTCGCCATGTTCGCCGGCGCGCACAGGTAAAGTTTCCGCGGCGATCGATGCGCCCGGAAACCAAACAAGCAAGCTTATGAAAAGCGCGCGTTTTATCATGCAGCGTCTTTCTTCAGCGCCTTCAGCGCTTCTTCGATTTCGTTGAACTTTGGCCGGTCGTGGCTCGGGAATATTCCGGCGCGCCACTTCCACGCACATTTGCGGTGAGTGCATTTGTAAGTGTGCGACAATGGTTTCACGGATCAGTTTGTAAAAGCGCTGTTCTTCTTCATGAACGGCCATGATTTTCGCCGCCAGCGGTCCCACCAGACTATAGGCGAGAAAAACGCCTAAGAATGTTCCGACCAGCGCGCCGCCGATCATCTGGCCAAGCACTTCAGGCGGCTTGTCGATCGACGCCATGGTTTTGATCACGCCGAGCACAGCCGCAACAATGCCGAGCGCCGGCAGAGCGTCAGCCATGGTCTGCAATGCGTGACCGCCATGCATGCTTTCTTCGTGCAGCGCGTCCAGTTGTTTTTCGAGAAGGTCTTCAACCTGATGCGGATTGTCGAAGTTCATCAGGATCGAACGAATAGTGTCACAAATGATATCGGCGGCTTCGTGATCTTTTGCGATTTTTGGATAGCGCGAAAAGATAGCCGACTCTTCTGGGTTTTCGATATGCGCTTCCGCCTGAACCGGGCTTTCTTTCGCCACGCGCAAGAGTTCAAACATCAGGCACAACAAGTCCTGATAGTCAGAACGCTTCCATTTCGGTCCGGTCAGCGCTTTCATGATGTCGCCGCCGGCCTGCTTGATGACGCCAAAAGAGTTGCCGACAAAAAACGCGCCAATAGCAGCGCCGCCGATGATCATAATCTCATAGGGCAGGGAGTGCATGATGATTTCCATCTTGCCGCCCGCGATTATGTAACCGCCGAACACCATGCAGAGGGTGATCACTATTCCAAGAATACTTCCCATAACACCACGAATTTAGATACTTAAATGTTTAACGACTCGCTTAACGAGTGTTTCATGAAGAAGTTAATCATCACTGAAACCGGCAGGTGTATTTGCTTGTTGAGCGCGAATTTAAGCGGCCGTGTCGTGCCACTAACTCGTTTGTCCGCTCCGCTTATTCACCCTGCGTCCGGTTGGCGAGAATAACGCTGACCAGATACGCTTTTTGTGAGTCCATATTGGCGACAACCTGTGCGGCTTGTTCGCTGTTCATGGATGAAATTAACCCGGCGGCAAACTTTGCGTCCATTTCGTTTATGATGGAACCGGCTTGCGCTGGCTTCATGCCCTCATAGATGGCCGCGAGTTTTTGAATGTCCTCGTCACGCGCATCCTGAACGATTTTGATGCTTGCCTGAAGCTTGTTGTTTGCTTCCTCCAGTTCGGCGAGGCGTTTGTCGACCTGCGCTTCGTAGGTTTTCAGCTCTGCTTCGCGGTCGCTGATATGTGTTTCACGTTTATCGAGCGCGTGCATCCGATCTTTAACGGCGGACGCCAAATCGCCGCCGATGCAGGACGCGACAGGGGTTTCGGTCACGGCCGGCGCATGGGCGGCAGGTTTCGCACCGGCGATATCCGACGCGAGCACCGCGATGCGGCCGATAAAGGAACCGAAAAATACGACTCCGAGGACGAGAAGCGCTCTGGTTTTCATGAGGATTAACCGGCGAGCCTTTTCATGTGGCGTTGATTACGGGCATTCATCAGGGCGGTGGAAACTTTCGATTTGCGCTGCTTTTTGGGCGCCACGGGCGTCTCGTCATCCAAAAACGCGACATCATCATCGTCTTTGATCGGCGTGTGACGCGTGCCGGGGCCGTCGGGGTCGGGCTCGTCCACAAGGAAGAAATCAATTTGCTGATCAAGCCGGTCCTGTAATTCACGCGCTTTCGCAAGGCGCTCATCAAGGGCTGCATTCGCCTTGCCCGATGCGTCGTTGACGTCGCGGATGGCGATTTCTGCCAGCTCGCTCAACACATCGATCATTTCCGACAGCTGCGGCAGAATGTCTTTTGTTTCTTCGATCAGCGGCGTCAGTTCTGAGATACTTTCAGCGCTGGACTCTTTCGCCAGTGCAACTGTGGAGCGGGCTTGATCAACTGTATGGGACATGGTGGCGATGGTTGCGCCCAGTCCTTTTTCGGTTGATTTCAACGCTTCGAGTTTACGGCTCAAAATGAAGCAATAAAATGTTGCCGCGCCAGAGGCGGCGAGCAGCATAAAGTTGATGATCATTTCCATGGGTGAGCCCCTTAGGTTAGTACGAATTCGGTGATGAGGACGTTCTCGACGTGGGCGCCGGGAACGATGGCGCGGATGCGCCGAAGGATTTGCGCGCGAAGACGCGTCATAGCGGCGGGATCTTCCAGAACATCGGCGTCGACAGAACGCAAAAACGTGTTGAGCACGTCTTTGATGTAGTACCCATGTTCCAGCAAAATCTCGCCGTCTTCTTCGCCGGTTTCCAAAACCAGCGACAGTTTCAAATGCTTTGAACGGCCGATGGGCTGGATAGAAACGATGATCGGATCAAGAACGAGAAACGTTGCGTAGTCACTATGCTGAACGACGCCGATGGGTTTGACTTCGCCTTCGCCGTCCTTACCGCCATGTCCGCCGCTCTTTTTCTTCTTTTTCTTTTTTTCTTTTTTGGCGTCGCCGTGATCGCCGGCGTCCGCGTTCTCGCTATGCGTGCTTTCCCCATGCTCGCCATCGGCTTCTGCGTGCTGGGCTGCATCGCCGCCAGGCGCAGGCGCAAATACAAATGCAGCGCCGCCCGCAGCGCCTGCTGCGACGACGGCGGCGATCACCATAGGGATGAGGCCGAGCCCTTTTTTCTTGGACTCTTCGGCTTCTTCACCTTCTGGCGGCGTTTCTTCCGCTGCTGTTTCTTCTTCTGCCACGATGCGCCTTTGTTGGGCTGCGTTTGCGTTAAGGTTCACGCGCAGCATAGGCATGCATTCGTAAACTCAAAATTAATCAAACATCTAGAAATTAACCACGAATGTTGAGGGATGCAGCAGATCATGTGTCTCTAAAAATGGTATCGTGGTGATGTTGAAATTAGCCTCTGTCTGGAACGAACTCTCTTTCTCCCGCAAAGCGATCCTGGTGGGCGTGCTTGTCACGACGTTGATTGTCTGCGCGGCGGTCATGAACATGGCCACCAAGCCCCGTATGGCGTTTCTTTATGGCGGGCTGGATGCTTCCGCCGCCGGGGACGTCCTGTCGGCGCTTGAAGCGATGGATGTAGAAGCGGAAGTGCGTGGGGAGGCGATCTATGTGCCGGAACCCCGGCGCGACGCGCTGCGGATGGCGCTCGCCAAACAAGGGTTACCGCGGCAAGGCCAGCCCGGTTTCGAACTTCTTGACGAATTAAACGGTTTTGCAACCACTTCTGAAATGTTTGATGCCGCATTCTGGCGGGCCAAAGAAGGCGAACTGGCGCGCACGATGCTGGCCACGCCGGGGGTGAAATCCGCCCGTGTACACATTGCGGTACCGAAATCATCCTCATTTGCTCGTCGCCGGCGGCCGCCCAGCGCCTCGGCGACCATCACCATGAGCCGGGGACGGCTGGATGTGCAGCAAGCGACAGCCATGCGCTATCTCATCGCGCTCGCCATTCCGGATATGGACCCCGAACAGGTTGCGATCATTGATTCCGTCAATGGCGTGATTTTGAAGCCTGGCACGGGCGATCCCATGATCATGGCCGAGGGCGATATTGGCGATCGTGAAACGCGGCTTGAGGGCAATCTGCTGGATTTGCTGGAGGCCCGCGTGGGGCCGGGCAACGCCCGCGTCACCGTCTCTTTGGATATCGACCGCGAGCATGAAACAGTCTCTGAACGCATCCTTGATCCGGAAAGCCGGGTGATGATGGGCCGCGAGACAACGGACATGACGGAATCCGGTACCGGCGGCACAAGCGCAGTGACGGTGGCCAGCAACCTGCCTGATGGGGAGGCTGGCGGCGCGCAGACGCCATCCAGCAATTCACGCTCTGAAACCAATGAACAAACACGTTTCGATATTTCCGAAGTCCAGCGCCAGCGCGAGAAAATGCCCGGCGCCATTTCCCGTGTTCACGTGGCGGTGTTGATCAATGAGCCGACGCCCGCAGAAGGAGAAGCGGTTGTGCCGCGTGCGGAACAAGAGCTGCAGTCTATCCGTGATCTTGTTACCGCTTCGGTCGGTTTCGATGAAGCGCGCGGCGACGTGGTGACAGTGAAATCCATGCCGTTCCATGAATTTGAAGTGGTGGAAACTCCAGAAGAAACCGGCGGCATCATGTTGTTCATGCAACAGAACGTCATGTCGATTTTGCAGATCGTGATCCCTGCGCTGGTGGTGATCGTGCTTGGCATGTTCGTTTTGAAACCCGTCTTGACCCAGGACGTTGCGGGCGCGAGTCCGGGCGCGCTGGCGGATCTTTCCGCTGACGGCGCCGCACCGCAGCTTGCCGCGCCGAAATCGCCGCTGGAAGAATTACGCGATGTAAGCGCCGCCGATAAGGAAGCGACCGCAACCTTGCTCAAATCCTGGCTCGGCGACACCGAGAAGGCGGCGTAGATGACCGGCTCGGCGCTTGAAGTTTCCTCATCTGAAACACGGCCGCGTAATGGCGTACGATTTCCGGTGCTGCCGGGGCGGACACCCATTGCGCAGGGCGTAGATACGGCGTGTGAGGCGTTCAGGTCCGGCCACACGGCGGCGTCCATCGAATTTGCCGAAGAAAAAGCGGCGTTGCAGCAGTCTCACGAGGCTTTCGTTGATAGCGTCGGCGTGATGCTCGGCGAGATGGAGGCGCGGTATCGCGAAGAGTCGTTGTCGCTTATCAGCCGCTTGTTCGCCGCAGTGGCGCCCGCACTGGCGCGCCAGTCGGCGTTGTCTGAAGTCATGTCGCTGGTGGAGGAGCGCATCTCCCGCAGCGGCGATGAACTCAAGCTAAAAGTGCATCCGGAACTGATCTCGCATCTCTCCATGCAAAGCCAGAAGACCCTGAATGAAAATCCGCGGATTATTCTCGACACCGACGAGACCTGCGCGCCGTCATCAATCGATGCGCGCTGGTCGCGGGGCGGTTTCATCAATGACCCGGACGCACTGATTAAAGAAATATTAAGCACGCTTGGCGTTGAAGCCAGCGGCCCAGAGGAGCCCTCCCATGAGCAGTAACGCCAATGAAGTGGTCGCCGACGATGGCGACGATGTTGTCGCCGAGGCGCTCGCTGACGAAGCGTCGCTGCAGAACAAGAACATTCTTGAACTGCCGGTGCGCATTGTTGTTTCCGTCGGCGGCGCGCAGGTAACGGTGAAAGATCTCCTGGACTTGAAACAGGACACGGTGATCGACCTTGAGGCGCAGATCGACGATCCTGTCGATATTTATGTTGGCGAGCGCTTGATTGCGCGCGGCGAGCTGGTGGAAGCCAGCGACAACGAAAACGGCATCGGCGTGAAACTGCTCGAAGTCTGTGGATTTGGCGCCTAAAGCGCCGCTCGAAGGACAAGCCATGCGTCTTTGGACAACCATATTAGCGATCCTGCTTGCGGCGAGTGTTGTCCTCGCGGCGCCGGCGATGGCGCAGGAAGCGCCAATCACCGCTGACGCGCCGATTTCCGCCGGCGATAGCGTTATGGACGCAGTGGACGAGGCGGGCGGCCTTTCCAAGCGCATCATTCAGATATTCTTGATGGTGACGATCCTCAGCCTCGCGCCGGGGATCGCCATGATGGTGACCTGTTTGCCATTCATGATCATCGTCTTGTCGATTTTGCGTCAGGGCGTTGGTTTGCAACAGGCGCCGCCGAACATGCTGATCGTCAGTGTCGCGATCTTTTTGACGTATTTCGTCATGGAGCCTGTTTTCAAGGAGGCATGGACCGCCGGCGTGCAGCCAATGCTCAATGGAACCATGGCGGAGGATGTGGCGTTTGGAAAAACCATGCACCCGTTCCGCAACTTTATGGAAGCGCGGGTTGATCCGGGCGCCGTTGACGTGCTGGAGGATGCGCGCCCGCTCGAAACGCCGAAAACAGAAGATGGTTCAACGCCGCTTTCGCTGCTCGTGCCTGCCTTTGTGCTGTCGGAAATTCAGCGCGCATTTGAAATTGGTTTCGTGGTGTTGTTGCCGTTCTTGATCATCGATCTTTTGGTCGCTTCGATCCTGATGGCGATGGGGATGATGATGGTGCCGCCGGCGATTGTGTCGCTGCCGTTTAAGGTCGCGTTTTTCGTGCTGACAAATGGCTGGGTCGCGGTTTCCGGCGCGTTGGTGAGGGGATACACATAATATGGCGACGGCGCTTCAAAAAGTTGATTCTGCATCGTCCCAGGTCTCGCCTATGGAAACGTGGTTTACGCGTTCCCATAAAGCGGCGATCGTGCTCGCGTCGCTCTCGGCGGAAACAGCCGCAGCGATCGTCGAGGACATATCCGACGCCCAGTTGAAGGCGTTCGCCAAAGCCTTTTGCGAACTGAAATCCGTTCCGCCGCAGCTTTTGCATGCTGTGGCGAAAGAGTTTTTGAGCGAAGTGAACAAGACCAACAACGACCTCGCGGGTGGCGCCGACGAGGCGCGGCGTGTGCTCGGGCTGATGACCGAAGAGGAACGCGCGGACCGTATTCTGTTGGAGCTCAATGGCGGCGGAGAAGGCGGCGGTGGCAATGTCTGGGAACGGGTTGAGAAGCTCGACGAAGAAATGCTTGCCGACTATGTGCAAAAACAGCGCATGCCCGTAGCGGCGGCCATCCTCGCCAAGCTCAACTATGAAAAAACGGCTGCCGTGTTGAACAAGGCGGAAGAAGGCTACGCAAAACAGATCCTCATCGAACTGGCGCGCAAAAAGCCGCCATCAGCCGAAGCAATTGAGGCGATCGCGCAGGTGCTTGAAGAAGACCTGTTGAAACCGGCGCCGGGCGCCAGTGAAGAAACGGACGAACAAGACGGCGATGAAGATAAGCCCAAGGACGGCGGCGGCGCGGGTGCGATTGTGGGCGAGATCGTCAACAATCTGCCGGGCGCAAAACGCGACGCCTTCGTGGCGCATCTGGTCGAAACCGATCCCGAAGTCGGCGAGGCGGTGAAGAAAGCGTTGCTGATCTTTGAAGATCTGCACGAGCGCGTGCCCGCCAATGGCGCACCCGCCGTCATGCGCGATATAGAGCGTGAAACCTTGATGACCGCCATCAAGTTTGGCGAGAAGAACGCTCCCGCCACAGTCGAATTCCTGTTCGCCAATATCTCCAAGCGCATGGTCGAGCAGTACAAGGAAGAACTCGCCGAGATGGAGGAACCGTCAGAGACCGACGGTGAAGCCGCGCAGCGGGAGATCACCGCCGCGGTGCGCCGCCTGGTGCGCGACGGCGAGTTTAAACTCAACGTCATCAAGACGGATGAGGAAGAAGGCGGCGAAAAGGCGGCTTAGGCGTGTAGATTACCGCCTCCCCACGGCTTTACCGTGGGGCCATCACTGGATGTATTTCACTGTTCCACATCTTGCCTAAGAGGGGAGCTGGACCCCACGCTTAGAGCGTGGGGAGTCGCGGGTGTTGTTGGTCACCTGAAATACTCTCCACGGTTCGCGCCATCGTAGAGTCCGGACTTCATGCAGCATTTCTTGAAATCTGCGCCCTGATCCGCACGGGCACAGGTCATTGCGCCCGAGCTTTTCAATGAGCTCAACTTCGCCGCCCTTAATGGTGCGATAGCCCCGCTTGACGTTTGTTTCGGATGGGAAGCCCTTACGCCGCTTCGACGTTCGCTCGAAAGCAGGGAAGGTCGCTAATGTTGTGAGTTTTCTTCATGTCACCCTCCATTGATGGCATGCGGTGACGCATACAGACTAATAACCGGCTTGACAACCATCCTTATACCGCTTACTCGGCCGGAAATGTTTTACAGGAGGTTCACATGAGAGAATTCATGTTTGCAACACCTCCGTCCTTTCGGCGAGAGAACCGCCGGTAAGGCGGAAGGTCGAAAGAGAAAGCATTCGATTGCTGTCTCTTCCATCACGATAAGAAGAAAACGATGGACGTGGCCATGCGTCCAGCGCCAGTAGCTTTGCGCCTGGCGTTGGCGAGTCCGCGCACATCACTGACGAAAGCTACTGTCATGTATATCCGTTTCATCACGCCGCGGCGCGTCGCAGCAGCGCGTGGCGCGGCTGCCGGTATTTTTCGTGCCGGCTACAATTTATGGTGCGATGAAACCAATCCCGACTGGCTGCGCAATGCGCTCCGCAGCGAATTGGACTGGTTTAACGCCAACTTGCGCGTGCCCAACCGGCTTGGCGTGGTCACACGCAAGTCCAACCGGCGTTATGGGGGCGTTTGCTGGTTTAAGGATGGTGCGCGTGACTGTGTGGCGCATGCCTATCTGCTGTCAGCCTTGTTGCGCGAGGCCGGCTTGCCTGTGTCGCGTATAGCTACTGAAAAGCCAGGAGATATTGTCTATCGCGATGCACACCAGATCGTCGCAATGCCAAGATCTTCAACGCCGACAGTTTGGCATTAAACGAACAACGCCCGCGCGAAGCGGGCGTTGTTTTTTCTGTCGATGACGAGTGAGCGCCCCTACATCAACACCAGTTCGGCGTGCAGGGCGCCGGCGGCTTTGACGGACTTCAGGATATCGATCAATTCGCGCGGACCGACGCCGAGGGCGTTGAGGCCCTCGATAAGGTCGGAGAGGGCGACGTTTTCCTCCACCATGCCAATGCGGCGTTCAGAGCCCGTATCGACGCTGATGCTGGTGTCGGGCAAGACGATGGTCTCGCCATTGCGGGAAAACGGATTGGGCTGCGACACCACGGGCGTTTCGCGCACCGTGATGGTGAGATTGCCCTGGGTCACTGCAAAGCGCGAGATACGCACATCGGCGCCCAGCACCACGGTGCCGGATTTCTGGTCGATGACGATGCGCGCTTTTTGTTCGGGCGTGATACGCAAATTTTCAATGCGGCCGATGAGATGCACAGGCTTTAGCGGCGCGCTGGCCATGGCGACCTCGACGGTGCCGGGGTCGAGCACAGTGGCGATCTGGCCGCCAAAGGCGCCGTTGATGGCGGATTCGACCCGCGCGGCGGTGGTGAAGTCAGGCGCGCGCAAAGAAAGGCGCAGCGTCTCCATGGACCCAAAGTCGAAATCGATTTCGCGTTCAACACGGGCGCCTTGCGGGATCGAGCCCGAAGTCGGCGCGCCAAAGGTGACCGATGCGCCATCGCCCTCGGCGGAAAAACCGCTGGCGAGAACCGGGCCTTGCGCAACAGCGTAAATCTGGCCGTCGCCCGCATGAAGAGGCGTCATGATGAGCGTGCCGCCGAGCAGATTGCTGGCGTCGCCAATGGCGGAAACGGTAATGTCGATCTGCGACCCGGCGCGGGCAAATGGCGGCAAGGTGGCGGTCACAATTACGGCGGCCACATTGCGCGGGCGGAAATCCTCGCCCTGGACGTTGATGCCGAGGCGTTCCAGAAGGCTCGACAGCGCCTCTTCCGTATAGGGAGAGTTACGAACGCCGTCACCCGTGCCGTCAAGGCCGACCACAAGGCCGTAACCGACCAGATCGTTGCCGCGCACGCCCTCGATGTTGACGATGTCCTTCAGACGTACGTCTGCAGAGGCGTCGGCGCAAAAGACAAAGCCGGTGATGATAGCGGCGAGAAAGACTTTTAGTTGGTCAAACATAAAGGATCAGATGTAATTCGCGAGTGAGAGTTGAGAAATGCGCGCGGTGAGAATGTAGGAAGCTTCCAATTGCGACTCGAGTTGCTTTAAAAGCGTCGCCGCTTCGTATGGATCGCGCGCGGTGCGGGAGTTGTAGGTTTCGCCAAGGGCGGTGGATTCTGCGTCTAGACGCGTTTGCGCGAGGACCATGCGTTCTTCGACCGCTCCGATGCGCGAGCGCACTTCGGCGATATCGTTATTGGCGTCGATTAGGCCGGTGGCGGCGGATGTAAGCGCGGCGTTACGATCAACGAAGCCGGTTTGCTCCTGAGCGACCACCAGCGTAGAAAGGCTGCGTAACAGGTCGCGAATGGGTTGTTCATCCGCCTTGGCGCTGTAGTCGACCAGTTCGCCGTCGGATATTTCCGTGCGTGCAGCATTGCCGGCACCGCCGAGGTAAATGTTGGTTTCAAATCCGCCGGCGGGGTCGTTGAAATAGGCGTCGAGATCGGTTTCCAACTGCGCGGCGTCCGCTGCGCCTGAGAAAATTGTGCGTACGTCCGTCAACAGCGCTTCGGACGAGGCGAGGGGGTTTTGTTGAACGGCGTCGCCTGAGAACAGCGCGCGTCCCTCGTAGCGCTGATTGAGCGCGGTCATGGCGGCGTCGAGTTGCAACTGCGCCTGCGTTCCTGAGATGTTGATGGCGTTCTGATCGTTGCGGCCAATCGCGCTCAGCAGGTTTCCGCCGAGTTCGGTTACGCCGTCCACTGCGCGTGTGAGCGATAGTTGCGACGCTTGCGCACGGCCAAGGGAGCGGTTGATGGCGGTCTGCGTATTGGCGATATCGTCAATCGCTTTGCGCAAAAGCTGGGCGTCGCCAATCGATCCCGCAAGTTCGGTGTTTAAGTCGGCGATACGGCCGGTCACCACTTCGATACGCGCCGTTTCGCTGCGTTGCTTGATGTCAGCGACAGACGCATTGAGTCGGCTATATTGAAGGAGCGTGGGAAACCCGTATGACGTCATGCCTATAGCTCCATCAGCCGCTGGATCATCTGGTCGATCGTTTGCAATACGCGCGCATTGGCGGCGTAGGCTTGCTCAATGACCAGAAGATTTTGAAGTTCGCGGTCCGTATCGACGCCGGTTTCCAACGTTTCAGCATCTTTCAATCCTTGCGCGAGCGCAGAGGCTGCGCTTTCGCGGCCAACCGCGACGGCGCGCGCGCCGCCTGCTAGTGAGGTCAGGTGTGCGGCGCTTTCCGAAGCGCTGAGATTTCCGGCGGACTGCAATGCTGCGTGTGTCGGGCGCGAGTCCGACATCGCCGCGATCATGGCGCGTACGAATGCGTCAGAGCCGGCAGCAGCGGGAACAACCGCGGCGATGCCATCACGCAGACGATAGGCTTCGCCGCCCGCCGCTGGATCAACGGCGGCGTTGACGGAAATGCGTCCGGCAAGGCCGGTCAGGGTGGATACATCCGCGGCGGCGCCGTTGTCCGTGAACAGGCCAGGGTCGCCAGGATTGAGTGTTGGATCGACAGATGGATCCTGAAAGCGGCCGATCAGATCAAATGCGAGTGCGTCGAGGGCGGCTGACTGTTCCGGCACAACATTGTCGCGCACGTTAAACAGTCCGGCGAGAGCGCCGCTCTTGGCTGCCTGGCCGCTCGGACCGAATGGCGTAATGTCCGTGCCGTCAACGGAAAGGCCGGAGAGCGCGCCGGCGCCGTTATTATATTCGCTTGTGGGCGTGATAATCGGAGAGCCGGTGAATTCCACCGTCCGTGCGGTTCCTGCCAGCAGGAACACGCCCTCAGGCGTCATCAGGTCCACTTTGCCATTGTCGCGCTGCAATTCCCGCACGGGAATGTTTTCGTTCACCGTATCAATAAGCTGCTGACGCTGATCGAGCAGGGCCGTTACATCGGTGCCGGTGGCGTTTCCGCGACTGATGGAGTTATTCAGATCTTCGATCTGTTGCAGCGCTTCGTTTACGGTGTTGACGCGATTGTTAATTTCCGTATCCGCATCGGACCGGATTTTCTGATAGGCGTCAGACAGGCGATTAAACGTCGCGGCCAAATCTTTCGCTGTTGTAACGCCCTGTTGCTGCAGCGTACCGCTGTCGGGCGTTTCCGCGAGGCTTCGCAGTGCGGATTCAAGATTGGCGTATTTCTGGAACAGCGCATTCGGGTCTTCGGGACCGCCAAGCATGTCCGTGATGCGCGAGAGCGCGCCGGAGTTGGCGCTGCTGAACGCAAACTCAGTATCGGCGAGGCGGCGTTCGTAGGTAATGGCCGGGTTGGTGGCGCGCGATACGCCCGAAACATCAACGCCAGCGCCAACACCGGCCGTAACGCGCTCGGTGAGGCCGACTTCCCGGCGGCTGTAGCCCTCGGTCAGTGCGTTGGCGATGTTGTTCGACGTCACGCCCGCGCGCCGCGATGCGGCGGCGAGCCCTGACGTTGCGTTCGATAATGCCTGGGAGATTGTCATGCTGACGTCTCCTTACCCACCGGCGCCTACCGGATGATGTCTGTTGTTTCCTGCAACATTTCATCGACCGTCTGGATAATCTTGGCGTTCGATGAATAGGCGCGTTGCGTCTGAATAAGATCGGTGAGCTCTGACGCGATATCGGTCGTCGATTCGGTCAGTGCAAAACCAATGGTAAGGCCGGCCGGGCCATCACCCGCATCCCAGAAATAAACGTCGCCGCTATCCTGGGTGACGGTGAAGGCGGAGTTGCCAACCGCATTAAGACCTTTGAAGTTTGGAACGTCCGCGACCGGCACCTGATAGATGGTGCGGCGGAAGCCGGTTTCGTAAATTGCCTGTAAAAACCCTCGCTCATCAATTTCTACCGAGCTCAGATTACCGATGGGCGCGCCATCCTTCGTTACGGAAAGCGGCGAGAAACTACCGGAGAGCTGAGTCAATGGAGAGGGCTGGCCAGCGGAGCCCACGTAAATATTGACAGGGCTGGACGCCGTGGTGATGGAAAGATTTCCGGTACCAGCGTCATAGCTTGCGCCGGCGCCTGGTGTGATGGTCGCCACAGAACCGCCGCCCGCAACACTGGTGTCGAAGGTGACGTTAAAGCTTGCAATAGCGACGGCCGGGTTTCCCGCCTCATCAAAAATGTCGACGTTCCATTCGTTTGATGCACCAGAGCCGGGAACAACTGGCGTAAACTCTACGTTCAGTGTTTGCGAACGGCCGAGCGTATCAAAATATTCAATGGGCAGGTCAAAAGTCGTGCCGGCTGCGCCGGATTCTGTTTCCGTTGCGGGCAAATTAACGCCAAGCTGGATCTGGGTCGTCGGCGCTGCTGCAAACTGATTGAGGTTGACGCGAATGGGCTCCAGCGCAATCGAAGAATCGCGTGGCGGCGAGGCGACGTTGCCGTTGATGTCAGCGGGCCAACCCATGAGATAGAGTCCCGAAAGCGTGCGCAGATAGCCTTGCTCGTCCGTGTAGAAAGAACCAGTGGACGACAACATCAGCGAACGATCATTGGGTGAGGATGTGACCCCGCCAACATCCGTTACGGGCAACATGCCACGGCCGGAGATGGAAATGTCTGTTGAGTTCGCCGTCGTCACCAGTGCGCCTTGCGCGCCAGCATCGCGATAGGTCATGGCGCGTACGCCGCCGGCGGAATAATCTCCGCTTGTTTGACGAAGGACCATGTCCGCGAATTCTGACTCCGCGCGTTTGTATCCGTATGTTTGAGAGTTTGCGATATTGTCTGAGATTGTACCCAGTTTTACCGCATTGACCGCGAGCCCCATGACGCCAGCATTCAGCGACGACGAAATCCCCATAACAGTCTCCACTTTCGGAAATAATTTTACTACTGCTGTTAGGTTTATCGCACCTGTGTTTAAGGAAACCCTAATGGATAAGCCGGTTTTGAGGTTATTTTTTTGTCAATAGCGTAATGGCGATCCGCCGGTTCTGAGGTGCGAAGGGGTCATCGGAAAAAGGTTCGGTGTCTGCCTTGCCGGTAACCTGCACAACTTGAGATGCAATAATACCGTTTTTGATCAGCATACGGCGCGCGGCATGGGCGCGATCTGTTGAAAGCTCCCAATTGGTGTAATCGGCTCCCTTGGAAAAGGCGAGCGCATCCGTGTGCCCGACAATCGCCATGTCATTGCTGACGGTTGCTAACACCGGGCCAATAACTTTTAACAGATCGTAAAGAAGCGAAGAGGGGGTCGACGAGCCGACATTGTAAAGCGGCTCACCGGCGCCATCCACAAGTTCTATGACGAGCCCGTCGGGGGTCATTCGGGTTTGAATGTGTTTTGCGAGATCGCCTTCGAGCGCGCTTAAGGATTCAGCGTCGATCTGGTTTTGAACGTTTTCAAGGCTGGCGTCCGCTGCGCCGATCTCGTCATCGATGCCTTTGCCTTCTTTGGGGGCGTCCATGGAATTTTCCGGGCCTTCGGCCAGAATTTCCTTCGAGTTAGGGTACTCCTTCACCGCGCCGGTGCCCTCGCGTGAGAGCTGTTCGTCAGTAAAGACTGATGAACCGTTAAGTGCGCCGCTGCCGCCGCCGGAAATCTTGGCGATCGGGATGGACGGGTTGAAATAATCCGCAAGACCTTTGCGCTGGTCCTCGGTGGTCGCGTTTAGGAGCCACATCAAAAGAAAGAACGCCATCATGGCGGTCACGAAGTCGGCATAGGCGACTTTCCATGCGCCGCCATGGTGCCCGCCACCGGCGACCACTTTCTTCCTCTTAATAATGATTGGCGCCGCGCTCGCCGCTCGCCCAGCCATACCCTGACCCACCCGATTGCAATCGGTGAAGAGGGTTAGCGAAAATAGCTTACGGCCGCTTTTACGCGTTTACTTAATTTATAGCTATTGATGGTTAATGACGCGGTAGGCATTTAATCAGGCTCTCGGTATGGGGTTTTCATGAGCGACGTCGGCGGCGAAGGCAGCACAAATATTCTGAAAAAGAAAATCGGTTGCGGCGTTCGCGACGAGGGGCCGATTGACCTGATTAAGCCAATTCCGGCCGCTTTTGGCGCCGTCATGGCGCCGGCATTTACTGCGTTCTATGGAGAAAAATGCGAAGTTGTTGAAAGCGAACCGGCGAGATTTGCGCGAATGGGCGCGACGCTGGCGCCATTTGGCGCGCAATCGGCGATATATCATTTCCGCCTGAACGGGTCGGAGGACTTCTTTGTCATCCTTGATATGGATGCGGCGATGATCGCGGCCGGTTGGTCGCTGTCAGCGACGCGCGACAAACCCGAGCCCGCGCCGGAAGAAGTGAACGCCATTGACCGCCGATTGGCGAAGGCGCTCGCAAAACCCGCGGCGGAAATTATTTTTGAGAAGGCGGCCCAGTGCGGCGCCGTATCCGGCGCCCTTGAGTTAATCGCCAGCGGCGCCGATCCGCGCCGGTTCGACCTCCTCAACGAGTATCAGCGCTCTGTTGTCTTCTCGCTTAAGGCGCAAACCATCGAAGGCGAGGCACTGGGCGGCATGACGTTTATTGCATCTGAGAACATCGTTACTTCCGTGCGTGATCACAATCGGGCGGAGCGCGCGGTCGCTGATGAAAAATGGAAACGAGGCCTGTTGCGCCTTGCATCATTCTCCGTTGTTGAGATGCGCGCCGTGCTTGCGACACGAGATATCGACATCAACCGGCTCATGAATATGAAGGCCGGAGAGGTCATCAACCTGCAGACAGCGACCATTGATGATGTCGCCTTTGCGCCGGCGCACAGATCCGCCTCGAAGTTGAAAATGACCGGCGCACTGGGCAACCGCGATGGCGCCCGTGCGTTGAAAATCACCTCCATTTCCCGATAGCCGCCTCGATTTTGTTGCAATCCAACGCACGCATCTGCCGTGGCGGGCTGAGATGGCGCAATTTTCAGGCGTTGCGGCGTCGGCCGCCAGCTGCCGTTTGACCATTCAGGGCAAGAAAGGCACTCTCGCGCGCTCTTCAAACTGATTCTCGGGAAGGGCGTATCCATGACCATAAGACCTATTGCGGCTGCTACGATCATTGCGGCTTTTACATTGTCGGCCTGCGGGCAAAGCGGAGAAAAGGCGGCGACGAAAGATGCAGCTGCTCCCGAGCCGGAAGCAGTGGCTGCGGAGGAAAGCGCGCCCGCATTAGCGCCTATTAATGAGGCGCATTTGCGCGCGCGCATTGCGACACTCTCCTCTGATGATTTCGAAGGCCGCGCGCCAACAACGCCGGGCGGTGAAAAAACCCGTCAATGGCTTGCGGACGAGATGCGTGAAATTGGTTTGCAGCCTGGCAATGGGGATTCTTACGAGCAGGCGGTGCCGTTGGTGGAACTCACACTCGTCAAGGATGCGTCCAGCCTCTCCATTGGCGGCGAGGAACTCGCGCAAGGATCTGAAGCGGTTTACTGGACGAAGCGTGTTGTCGAAGACGTATCCTATGCCGATAGCGATGTTGTATTTGTCGGCTATGGCGTTGTGGCGAAGGAATATGGTTGGGACGACTACGCCGGCGTTGACGTGACCGGCAAGACCGTTGTCATGCTCGTGAACGATCCGGGTTATGCAACAGAAGATCCCGAACTCTTTAACGGCCGCTCAATGACGTATTACGGCCGCTGGACCTACAAATTCGAAGAAGCGGCGCGTCAGGGCGCGGCGGCGGCGATTGTCGTTCACCAGACCGCACCGGCTGCTTATGGCTGGGGCGTCGTTGAGGGAAGCTGGACGGGCGCCCAACTCGACCTTGAGCGTCCCGACGGCGGCGCGGGTCGCGTGGCGCTTGAAGGCTGGGTGCAGGAAAGCGTCGCCCGCGATCTTTTCGCCAAAGCGGGCATGGATTTTGACGCCGCCGCAGAGTCAGCGAAGACCAAGGGCTTCACGGCGCAGCCTTTGGGCGAATTGAAATCTTCCGGTGTCATCAAGAACACTATTCGCCGATCTGAATCCGCCAATGTCGTAGGCATTATTCCGGGTACAGAACGCCCCGACGAATATGTTCTCTACATGGCCCATTGGGATCACCTTGGCCGCAACCCTGATGCGGAAGGCGATCAGATTTCCAACGGCGCTGTCGATAACGCTACAGGCACATCAAGCATTCTCACCATCGCCGAGGCCTTTATGAATACCGAACAACGGCCTGAACGGTCGGTCATGTTCGTTGCGGTGACAGCAGAAGAGTCAGGTTTGCTGGGTTCGGCTTACCTTGGTGAAGACCCGATCGTGCCATTTGCAAATATTGTCGGCGGCATCAACATTGACGGCGTCATTCCCATGCCGCCGGCAAAAGATTTGATGGTTGTCGGTTACGGCGCATCGGAGCTTGAGGATTTGCTCAAAAAAGCCGCTGACAAACGCGATATGTATCTGCGTCCCGACGCGGAGCCGGAGAAAGGCTACTTCTATCGCTCGGATCACATTTCGCTTGCTAAAAAAGGCGTGCCAATGCTTTACGCCGATAGCGGTATTGACCTGGTGGATGGCGGCGAAGCCGCTGGAAAAGCGTTGGTGGATGAGTACACCAATGTCCGCTATCACAAGCCAGCGGATGAATATTCAGACGATTGGGTGCTTTCAGGCATGACCAATTCCATGACCATCCTGTTCGAGGTTGGCGCGGAGATGGCCTATTCGGACATTTGGCCGAACTGGTACGACGGCAATGAATTCCGTGCATTGCGGGATGAGCAAAGAGCCGCCGCCGAGTAATCGACTGAAGTGAATGCAAAAATACGGCGCCGCATGGGGGGCTGCGGCGCCGTAAAGATCGGTTGAGCAAGGGAACGGCGTCTCAATCGATCTTGTGACTCTCAGTCGATCAAGCCTGGCCAATTTTTATCCGCTGAGGCGATGAAGCCAGGAATATCTTTTTCCCATCGCGCCTGAATCTTGTCGTCGTAGTTCAAGTAGAGCTTGCCGTCGACGATGGTCCAATTATCGGGGTTGCCGCGTGCTGTGTAATTTTGCGAAACGGCCCAGGCGCAATAGCCGCCATATTGTGGCGCGTAGGCCTGTGGGTCGCCTTTAAAAGTTGCGAGGTTTTCCGCGGAGGCGAAGCGCCACTCTGCGCCGTTATATTCAAACGTAAATTCCTTCAATCCTTTGACCGGCGCGCCCTCCTCGAAATAGGCAACGGGATCGTATCCTTCGACGGCGAGGTTGGAGAAGAGTTTTGTGTAAACGGGACTTTCGGCAAGCGCACTCCCGGTCGCAATCAAAGTGAAAATCGCAATGATAACAGCGCTAAAGCGGCGGGACATAAGGCGGCTCCTGATCAATAATGGCGTCTGTACTCATGCCTACCGAACCCCCATACAGACAGCAACACACATGATTTCACGCTGCTGCGAGCGTCGCCATACGGCTGGCGTGGTCTGCATCGCCACTCATGTTAGAATGGCGGCGATTCTCTGAAATTTGCGGGCAGGCGCAAGGGAGATTTTAAGATGGCGCGGTTGATTTCTTTTTTTGCGGCCTGGTTGATTTTCAGCGGCGCGGCGGCGGCGCCCGGTGACGAACTCGAAGTGCTCTTTGATGACTATTGGTCCACTGAGATGCGAGAAAACCCTTTCAGCGCGACGCAATCGGGAATCAACGATTACAACAGTGAAGTGCCGTCTGTAGCGCCTGATGAATTCGAGCGCCGTACGCAGGCGGCGGAAGCGATGTTGGAGCGGTTAAACGAGATCGACCCGGAAGGTTGGGACGAGTCACAAACTGTCAGCGCGGATCTTCTTGCTTTCATTTTGCAACATGACATCGCGCTCGCAGCTTTCGAGAGTTGGCGCATTCCATTTCTTGCTGATACCGGATTTCACACTGATTTCTCATATGTGGTAAGCGCCACGTCTTTTCGATCCGAAAAAGACTACGAAGACTACATTTCCCGGCTGAAAAAGCTACCGGATTATCTTGATCAAAACATCGCCAATATGCGCCGCGGGCTGCAGGATGGATTTACGCAGCCCAAAGAAATTCTGCCGTTTATCCTGCCGTCGTTTGAAGCGCAGATAAAAGACAATGCAGCGGCGCACCCCTATTATGCGCCATTTCAAAGCATGCCCGACGCCATTCCGTCGCGTGCGCGTGCAGCGCTGCGCCAGCAGGGCATGACAACAATCGCCGAGGAAGTGATTCCGGCGTTAGAGCGCGCACTCAAGTTCATGGAAGAGGAGTATATTCCCGGTGCGCGTGAGACGCTCGGCGCCGACAAACTTCCCGACGGGAAGGCCTATTACGCAGCGTTGGTGCGCTATTATACGACGTTGGAGGATGCAACGCCCGACAGCGTGCATCGTCTGGGCCTGAAAGAAGTGGCGCGTATCCGCAAGGAAATGGATGGCGTGATGGCCGAAACTGGCTTTGATGGTACGTTCAAGGAATTCATCGAATATTTGCGTACGGATGAACAGTTTTATCCGAAAACGCCGGAAGAGCTGCTCGAGCGCGCGGCTTGGCTCGCCAAGGATGTGGATGGCCGGTTGCCGAAATATTTTGGCAAGCTGCCGCGCCAGCCCTATTCGGTGGAGCCTGTGCCAGCGGAGATTGCGCCAAACTATACGACCGGGCGCTATATCAGTGCTCCGGAGGGCGCCGATCGCGGCGGACAATATTGGGTGAACACTTATGCGCTCGATAAGCGGCCGTTTTATGAGCTAACGGCGCTGACCCTGCATGAGGCGGTGCCCGGACATCATTTACAAAACGCGCTGGCGCTGGAGATTGAAAATGCGCCCGAGTTCCGCAAACAGTTTTACCCTCACGCTTTCGGAGAGGGATGGGGGCTTTATTCTGAAAAGCTGGGTGTCGAAATGGGCGTTTACAGGACGCCGTATGACGAATTCGGCCGGCTCTCCTACGAGATGTGGCGCGCCTGCAGATTGGTCATCGATACTGGAATCCATTCGAAGGGTTGGACGCGGCAACAGGCCATTGACTATCTCGCGTCGAACACTGCGCTGTCACTGCACAATGTGCAAACGGAAGTGGATCGCTATATTGCATGGCCGGGGCAGGCGCTCGCCTACAAAATGGGTGAGCTGACGATCTGGGAATTGCGCCGAAAGGCGGAAACCGAGCTTGGCGACAAATTCGATATTCGCACCTTCCACGATGCGGTGCTGACCGGCGGCGGATTGCCGCTGGAACTCTTGCGCACGCACATCGACGGTTACATTGCAGAGACAAAGGCGCGATGAGCAAAGACCGGGTTTCCGTTGCTGACGGACCGGGGCTCGTGCCGATCCTGGAAACCGAACGGTTGCAGCATGCGTGGTCTCGACCGGCGGATGATTTTCCCGCCTTCGCCGCCATGTGGGCCGACCGCGAGGTGGTGCGCTACATCACCGGCGATCCGATCGGTGAAGAAGAGGCGTGGACCGGATTTCTGCGCGTCGTCGGCCACTGGTCCTTGATGGGGTACGGCTACTGGATGGTCGGTGGAAAAAAGACGCAAGAGTTGGTTGGCGAGATCGGCTTTGTCGATTTCAAGCGCGCCATCACTCCCTCATTGAAGGGTGAGCCTGAAATCGGCTGGGTGTTCGCGGCCAGCGCCCATGGCAAGGGCTATGCGACGGAGGCGGCGCGCGCGGCGATCGCCTGGGGCGACGAAAGATTTGGCGGCGCGCGCATGTCGTGCATTATCAACACGCCGCATGTCGCGTCGATCCGGGTGGCGGAAAAATGCGGCTTTAAAGAAACCGTGCGGACGACATACAAAGACGACGCCATTGTCATCTTGCACCGTGAGGCGCCCGGCTAAGTCATTGATAGACGTCCTTGTGGGCGTCGCGCAGCGCCTGTTTTTGCACCTTGCCCATGGCGTTGCGCGGCAGCGCCACAATCCGCACAAACCTTCGTGGCCGTTTAAATTTCGCGAGGCTTTCCATTGCGGCGGTCAATGCTGCGTCAGTTACGCCTTGTCCGTCTTCAACGACAATTGCCGCCACGCCTTCGCCCATATCCGGGTGGGGAACGCCAATGACGGCGCTTTCCTTGACGCCGGGCAGGGCGTCGAGGATCTGTTCAATTTCGATGGGGTAAATATTAAAGCCGCCGGAAATGATAAGGTCTTTTTCACGGCCAACCAGGCTCAGTCTGCCCTGATCGTCTAGAACACCCAAATCGCCGGTTTTGAACCATCCGTCTGCGGTGAACGCTTCCGCCGTTTTGTCCGCCTTTTCCCAGTAGCCGGCAAAGACATTCGGACCGTTGATCTCGACTTCACCGGGATCGGCGCCGGCGATGCGGATGCAGACTTCCGGCAAGGCGTAACCAACCGTGCCCGCGATGCGTTCGCCTTCTAGAGGGTTTGACGCGATCATACCGGCTTCCGACATGCCGTAGCGCTCGAGAATTTTGTGGCCGGTGCGGGCTTCGAAAGCGTTGAAAGTTTCCGTGGTCAGCGGCGCCGAACCGGAAATGAACAGCCGCATGTGTTCCGCTTGGGATTTGCCGAACCCGGCTTCTCCAAGCAATCGTGAATAAAACGTCGGCACCCCCATCAGCACGCTGGCGCGCGGCAGCTGGCGCAAGACCGCTTCGGCGTCAAATTTCGGCAGGAACAAAATTTCGCAGGCGCTGAGCATGACCGTGTGCAGGGCCACAAACAATCCGTGGATGTGGAAAATAGGCAGAGCATGTAACAGCACGTCATCATTGGAAAACGCCCATAGCCGGTTCAGCGAAACGGCGTTTGAGCGCAAATTCTTATGCGTTAACATTGCACCCTTGGAGCGTCCGGTGGTGCCGGATGTGTAGAGAATAACGGCGATATCATCGTCATCGCGGTGGCATATTTCTGATTGCGGGACGTTCGCCGCCAATGCATCGGACAGGGAGCCAGCGCCGCTTGGGTCCAGCGTAAGAATGGATGTTACGCTTGCGCGTTTGGCGACTGGCGACAAAGCGCGCTCTTTCTCCGGCGCACAGACAAAGATAGTTGGCGATGCGTCTTTTAGAAAATAGCCCAGCTCATCCGATGTGTAGGCCGTGTTGAGCGGCACATAAATCAGCCCCGCGCGCATCGCGCCGAGATAGAGCGCGACATTCTCCGGTGATTTATCCACTTGCACCGCGATGCGGTCGCCGCGTTTGGCGCCCGCTGCCAGCAATATTGCAGAAATACGTCCGGAAAGTTCGTCAATCTCACCGTAGGAAAGAGATCGCCCGTCGGGCAGTCTCAAGAAAGTTTTGTCGAACGCATTTGCGTAGGCGGCATGAAGACAGGCAAAAAAATTGGCATTGGTCATATCTGCGTGCTACGCGTTTTTTGACCTTGCGAAAAGCTAAAACCCGTTTACCGGCGTTTTCAGGTATGAGAGCCCGTTGTCTTCCGGCGGCGGCATGTCGCCAGCACGCATATTGATTTGCACGGATGGGATGATTAGACGCGGCATGGAAAGCGTTCTGTCCCGTTCCTCCCGCATTTTGACAAATTCCGCTTCGCTTACGCCAACATGTACGTGAATGTTCTTTTTGCGCTCTTCTTCCACGGTGGTTTCAAAAGAAAACTCATCACGGTCAGGCGCTTTGTAATCATGGCACATGAATAACCGTGTGGTCGCGGGTAGGGCGAAAATCCGGTGAATTGATCGGTAGAGCGTCCGGGCGTCGCCACCGGGAAAATCACACCGTGCAGTGCCATAATCCGGCATGAAGAGCGTGTCGCCCACAAACGCGGCGTCGCCAATGACAATCGTCGTGCATGCCGGCGTATGGCCAGGCGTGTGCAGAACTTTTCCGTCAATTACACCAAGTTTGAAAACCTCGTTTTCGGCAAACAAATGATCGAATTGGCTGCCGTCCCTTCTGAAGGAGGATTCAGTATTGAACAGGTTAGCGAATGTCCTTTGAACGGCGCCGATCTTATCGCCGATGGCTGTTTTACCGCCGAGTTGCGCTTTCAGATATGGCGCCGCCGTGAGGTGGTCTGCGTGAACGTGGGTCTCAAGCAGCCATTCAACGGTCAAACCGTTCTTTCTAATGAACTCAATTATTTCGTCGGCGGATTGTGTGCTCGTGCGACCGGAGGCCGGGTCAAAGTTCAGAACGGAATCGATAATCGCGCATTGCTTTGTTACAGAGTCTACGGCCACATGACTTGCGGTGAAGGTGTCTTCGTCAAAAAATGTCGTGACTTCTGGTGTCATGAGTTGTTCCTTCCACGCGCAGATTTAGGCCCGAACGAATCGCAAAGCGCATCAATGAGAATTGAGAGGCGGTCGTCCGCAAGTGAGTAAAACACGTTTTTTGATTCACGGCGGGCCTTGATGAGCCGGGCATCTCTCAATCGCCTCAAATCCCTGGACAGGTGCGGTTGGGCGACGCCGATTTCATCGGCCATTTCACTGACGCTTTTTTCGCCGTCGGTGAGTAAGCAAGCGATCAACAGACGGCTGGGGTGAGACAATTCTTTCAGCAGCGCCGAAACGGTTTCCGCACCATTTTTTAAATCAACGATGTTGTCTGGCTTTCCCATGCGCTTTCCTTGCTTTACACATAACATATATGGTATATGATATATATCAAGTGCATTGGAGTTGCTTGTATGGAAAATTTTACTCCCGGATCGGCAGCGATTGGCGGCGTTCTAATCGGGCTGGCGGCGGTTCTGTTTATGGCGCTCAACGGGCGTGTTGCGGGGATTAGCGGGATTATCGCGGGCGTATTGACGCCGATGAGAGGTGACTGGCGTTGGCGCGTCGCGTTTATCGCAGGCCTGTTCATCGCGCCGCTCTTCATGTGGATACTCGATGGCCGTCCGGATGTGATATTTCCACATCCGGTCTGGATGACGGCGCTCGGGGGGCTGCTTGTCGGGTTTGGCGCGCGCCTCGGCGGCGGTTGCACCTCTGGCCACGGAGTCTGTGGCATGGCGCGGCTCTCGAAACGGTCCATCGTAGCGACACTCACCTTTATGGCGTCGGCCATCATGACGGTTTTCGTCGTCAAACATATGCTGGGGTTTTAAAATGCGCATCGCGTCATCTTTTGCCGCCGGACTATTGTTTGGTTTGGGTCTCGTGATTTCGCAGATGGTCAATCCTGCGAAGATAGTCGGGTTTCTTGATGTGGCGGGAAACTGGGACCCGAGCCTTTTGGTCGTAATGGGCGCCGCGCTGATAACAACCTTTGCGGGGTACAGATTTGTCATGGCGAGAGAAAAGCCCGCCTTCGAAGCGACAATTCAAATCCCTGTAAATTCGGTGATCGATCAACCGCTTCTTGTCGGCGCAGGCATTTTCGGCATCGGTTGGGGGCTGGCGGGACTGTGTCCGGGGCCGGCGATTTCGGCCATGACCGTCGGCGGCGCCACGCCATTTGCGTTTGTGGCTGCAATGCTTTGCGGCATGTGGTTACGCACGTTGGTCAAGGCCTAGCCCAATCGGATGTCCCGCGCTAAGTATCCTTTACATCAAAGGGTTAGGGTATGTTCGACGATAAGACTGGCGCAGGGGAAAAGCGCTCCAATTTTGACGCGCAGTTGACTGGCGCCATCGATGCGGCGGCGGACTGGCTTTCTGCGCGGCAAAAGCCTGAAGGCTATTGGGTCGGGCGGCTGGAATCGAACGCCTGCATGGAGGCGCAGTGGATTCTCGCACTCTGGTTCATGGGGCTTGAAGATCATCATTTGCGCCCGCGCCTTGCCCGGTCCTTACGCGAGACGCAGCGCGAAGATGGCGCCTGGCAGATTTATTACGGCGCGCCCGCAGGTGATATCAACACGACGGTCGAAGCCTACGCGGCGCTCCGCTCCATGGGCGATGCAGCGTCGGCGCCGCATATGGTGCGCGCCCGCGACTGGATCATGTCGAAGGGCGGACTTAAAAATATTCGCGTCTTCACGCGTTACTGGCTGGCGCTCATCGGCGAATGGCCTTGGGCGAAAACACCGAACCTGCCGCCGGAAGTGATTTTCTTTCCTAACTGGTTTGTGTTCTCCATTTACAACTTCGCGCAATGGGCGCGCGCGACCTTGATGCCCATTGCGGTGCTGTCGGCGCGGCGCCCGTCGCGTCCCTTGCCAAAAGGGCGGCGGCTTGACGAGTTGTTCCCCGACGGCCGTGAAAAATACGACTACGCTTATCCGAAAAAGCCGGGCGCGGGGTTTCTCGATGCGTTCTTTTTAGGCGCCGACAAAGTGTTGCACGCGCTGCAAAGTTTCGGCGAGACGGCGGGCATCGGCATGTTGCGCAAGGGCGCGCTCTCCCGTTCGGTCGAATGGATCATCCAGCATCAGGACGCTGATGGCGTCTGGGGCGGCATCCAGCCGCCATGGATCTATTCGCTGATGGCGCTTTATAACGAGGGCTATGCGCTCGATCATGCGGTGGTCGAGAGAGGTCTCGGCGCGCTGGACGATCCGCGCTGGCGCGTCGATGTGGGCGAGGCGACGTGGATACAAGCCTCCACCAGTCCGGTGTGGGACACAGTGCTGACGCTGCTTGCGTTTGACGATTGTGATCTGAACGAACGCCAGAAACCGCAAGTGGAAAAAGCGCTCGACTGGCTGCTGGCGCAACAGGTGTTGCGGCCGGGCGACTGGAAAGTGAAATGCCCCAAGCTTGAGCCCGGCGGTTGGGCGTTTGAATATAAAAACTACTTTTATCCCGATACGGATGACACGGCGGTGGCGCTGATCACCCTGGCGCCGTTCCGCAATGACCCGGAATGGAAGCGCAAAGGCATTGAGACCGCCATCGAAAAGGGCGTCAACTGGCTGATCGGCATGCAATGCAAGAATGGCGGCTGGGGTGCCTTCGACAAAGACAACGACAAAAAGATCCTCACCAAGATTCCGTTTTGCGATTTTGGTGAGGCGCTCGATCCGCCCTCAGTGGATGTGACCGCGCATATCATCGAGGCGTTCGGCAAGCTCGGCATCGGCAAGGACCATCCCTCCATGGTGCGGGCGCTTGACTACATCAAAGCGGAGCAGGAGGCGGACGGCGCCTGGTTTGGCCGCTGGGGCGTCAATTATATCTACGGCACGGGCGCGGTGCTCCCGGCGCTGGAGGCGATCGGCGAAGACATGGGCCAGCCCTATATCCGCAAGGCGTCTGACTGGCTGATCCTGCACCAGAACGATGATGGCGGCTGGGGCGAGTCCTGCGCGTCCTACATGGACGCGAAACAGATGGGACGTGGCAAGTCGACGGCTTCGCAAACCGCCTGGGCGCTCATGGGGCTCGTCGCTGTGGCGCGCCCGGAAGATGAACGCGCCATCGCCGATGGGGTGCAGTTCCTGATCGAGCGCCAGAAAGACGGCACTTGGGAAGAGCCCGAATATACCGGCACGGGCTTTCCCGGCTATGGCGTCGGCGCAACCATCAAGCTCAACGATCCGCTATTGCAGGAACGGTTGAAGCAGGGGCCGGAACTCTCCCGCGCCTTCATGATCAACTATAATCTCTACCGGCATTATTTTCCGCTCATGGCCATGGGGCGTGTGCGAAAGATGATGGGGTGATCTAATCGTCCCGAAAGTGCGCCCTGAGAATGTTCCAAAAGACTGCGGGGACAGACACGGTCAAATGATCTGTTGATGGAATTAGCGCTTGCTCCAAAGGGGCGTTCGTCATCGCGCGAACCAAGTTATCGGTAAAGCGTTTTGGTATGACGCCATCTTTTTCAGCGGTTATGATCAGTGTCGGCGCAGAGATATCTCCTGCGCGGCCCGCAGAGTCGTATTTATCGTGCAGGAGTAGTGATCCTGGCACCAACGGAAACTTGCTTTGCGCGACACTTACAATGCTGTCGTAAGGTGTAATCAAGGCTAACCGTTCGATCGTGCGGTTAGCCGCGACATAAGTTGCAATGCCGCTCCCGAGGCTTCTTCCGACAATGGAAATGGTTTCATATTCGCCTGCAATGTGATCGTATAACGATAGAGCATCAATATACAGCGCCGTTTCGCTGGGTGCGCCGGTGCTGCCGCTAAATCCGCGATAGTTCATGAAGTAAAAATCATAGCCGGGCAGGTGCGCTGCAAACGGTTGAATGTTGCGCGAGACCTCCTCGGCGTTGCCGCCGAAATATATGATCGCCTTGCGGTTCCCCGATGCTACTTTCCAGATTTTTACGTTTGCTATGTCATTGGCGAGATAAATTGCTTGAGCGTCATCGCGCTGCACTTCCGGGGTCGGGAAATACAGAAAATTGCGTTGTTGCGTGTACAGAACCGCACATACGGCAAGGTAAACAAGCAACCCGCCAAGCAAAGCATATGTAAGCATTTTTAACATATCATCTCACTAGCACCGGCCTTCCATCGCGTCGATCCACGCGTGCACCAGCGCCACCCCTTCCTCAAGGATGACGCCGCGGCCAAGCTCCGGCATCATCGTGCCGGGATCAAGGGTTTCTTCGAGAATATATATTGTTACTCAGCAGGAACGGTATGCGGTTTCGCAGCCGGGGCGTTTTCGCCCACGACACCGTCAAACCTTTCCATATAATCCGCATGCTCGGTGCCCATCCATTTGTCCCACCAGGTAAAATAGAGGGCGTAATTGCCGGTCATCTTTTCATGGTGCATGTCGTGATGGGTGATTGTGGTGGAAAGATTAAGGATCGGGTTTCGAGTCCAACCCCGTGGCATCAGCTCGTAGCCGCAGTGACCAAGTGCGTTTCTGACAATCATCAGCCACATGTAAATCAACGTCGCAATGTCGTGCACAGGAATCATCAGGGCAAATAGCGGAATCACCATGAAATTCACCGCCGCTTCACCGGGATCGAAAGAATAAGCCGTGAATGGCGTCGGGTTATGAGAGCGGTGATGTGTGGCGTGAAAGAACCGAAACAGTTTTCGATGATGCATGATACGGTGTGTCCAGTAGAAATATGCATCATGAAAAAGCGCAAGTAGGACGATTGAGCCTATAAGATACGCCCAGCCATATTGCTCAACGCCGGAATAAAACCGGAACACGCCGCTGGCGGCGCCTTCATAAACGAAGACGCCCATAAGCATGAAAACAAAAACGGATGATGCGGAATAGATCAGCTCGCGGCGAATCTGGCTGGCTTTAGGTTTGTGCGGGCGAATTTTCCGGGAGGCGAGCTGGTGGGCGAATAGCACCCAGATCACTAAAAAGACCCCGAGCGAAGCGGTCAAATACCGGATGCCCTCAACCTGAAAGGTCAATGGCGCACGGCGCACAACAGCTTCAACAAACCAGGCCAGCAATTCCATATCAAACTCCTCAAAAAGCACGAGACCATTGATCTGAGGAGATCACACCGCAGAGAAAAAGGCTCCGCGATCATGAAAAACAGTGGCCATTTTCGGAAATGACTAGTGTTTTTCAGTTTTGGCTACTGATTTCCCCCCAAAGCCCGCTGACGATAGGCGCTTGGTGTTTCGCCGGTTTCCTCCTTGAAGGCGCGGTTGAATGACGAGAGTGAAGCAAAGCCCGAATCCATGGCGATGGTGAGGATCGGCAGGGCCGCCTTTTGTGGATCGGCGAGCGCTTCTCTCGCGGTCGCCATCCGATATCCATTAAGGAAGGCGCGGAAATTGCGGTGACCCATGGCCTTGTTAATGAGCAAACGCACCTGATGCTCTGGCGCCTTGATTCGCTCCCCGAGCGCGCTGATGGAAAGTTCTGGTTCCAGATAGGCATTCTCGCCTTCAATGACCGCAAGTAAGCGGCCGTGCAGCAAGCGCTCCTTTGGGGTCAAGTCCTGCACCACAGGGGCAGGTGCGGCCACAGGGGCTGGCGGATCAAACATCAAAACGTGCTTGTCGAGCCTGGTGAGCCAAAAAACGCTCCACAAGATAACGGCGAAAAATCCGCCATGTTCAAGTGTGCGAAACCATAATGGTTCAGTTTGGAAACCAAATGCGAATTCGCTCACTAAATCGAGCAAAAATAAAGCGGCGATGGAAAAAGCAAACATTGCGCGTACGCGCCGCCGTTGTTCCACAAGGTCTGTACGCCGCCCGGACAGGGCCGTGTAGACGATATGCGCCACCAGCCCGATCGCAACTGCAGATCGCGCATAAGCGGCCCAAAGGTGAGAGATGGGTTGTTGGAGCACGTAATCGTTGTAGTTGAACAGCCCGAGCATGAGCCACAGGGCGGCGATTCCCCATTCCAGCCGCCGCAGCCTGAAATCGTCGTTAAACAGCGATAAACTGAACCACCAGATGAAAATGGCGGAATTCATGGAGAGCGCGCTGAGCGGATATTGTAATCCAATCGGCAGTACGGATTGCCCGGAATCACTCGAACCGACAATGTCGATGAGCGAGATTACCAGGAGTGCGCCAAACCGTGCTGGACGCACGTCCCAGGCGTCGCGGATAATCAGCACCAGTTGAACCAACAGCAGCGTGACGCCTGCTACGCGAAAATAGAGATCGAGGAGTTGCATTGGGTGAGGCGCTACCTTGTTTGTATTACAGCTAACAACGGTTGCGGCCTTCGGGTCAAACCTTGCGAAAAGGTTAAGCTTCACACCCGCCATCCATCTCCGCGATCCACGCGCGCACCAGCGCCACCCCTTCCTCATGGGTGACGCCGCGACCAAGCTCCGGCATCATCGCGCCGGGGTCCAAGGTTTCCATACGGAAGGTCGTAATTGAGGCATCCGGATCGCCGGGCACGATGCCGAACATGCGCCCGCCCGTGCCGGTCCCGGCGGCGATAGGTGTTTTGCAGATACCGAGCGCGGCGCCGTCCGCATTCGGTTCGAGATTGAGCCCCGACGTATCCGCCGGACCAACCGGGTTGTGGCAATGGCTGCAATTGACGTCGAGATAGGCGCGCGCCCGCGCCGCCACGGGCGCCGTTTCATCGGTCCAGTCGGCGTTTCGCGGCGCCGGTTGCGCGACGTCGCCGGTGAGCAATCCCTTGGCGATCCAGTGATCGAGCTGATTGAATCCCGCCGCGAATGAAGACGGTTTGTTTAAGTGACGCGCCTTCAAGCCGATGGGCTGGATCGCTTTTGATGTTGCATCCGTCGCATGGCACCCTGCGCACTGGTTTGCATTGGGGACGAGGTAACCGAACGCCTCCGCACGGCCATTATCGCGGTGAAGCGTCATTGGCAACACGGCGCCGGTGCGTTTTAGCACTGCGTCCGTCTGTTCATCGTTCCACACATAGGGGAGGGCCGCCCACCCGGCGTCGCGGCGCACCAGAATGCGTGTTTCAATAAGCCGGATGTGATCGAGCGACATGGCGCGATCATTGATGCTGCGTTCTCTGCCAATCGTCACATCGTCGGACCAGTCATTGCCGGGCGTCGGGTAGTAGAACGTCTTGGTGATGACCGAGCCCACCGGCATGTCGAATACGCTCGTTGCGTTGTATTGCGCTGGCGCGCCATCCGGCGTCCAGACCGTGCGCAATTTCAGCGCATAGTCTGAAAACAATGGCGTTGCGAGGTCGTAGGGCGTCACGCCTTCGCTGAGGACAAGTTCGCCGTCAACGGCGCTGATCATGCCCCAGTCGCTTAAACGCTCCGGGTTTTCGTCTGCATGATAGACAGGGGACGTATCTTGCCGTTCGCCTGCGCAGGATGCGATCGCGGCAGCCAACCAAAAGCCGAAAAGAAAACGGACGAGCCTCACTCCGCCAGCGGCCCAGTCAGTTGGATGGCGGGAAGGTTGTCGAACGAACAATTGTGGATGTTATCCTCGTCGATACGGGGGTTTTTGTTGTTATTGGGTCCGTCCACATTGAGGACGCGCGCATCGCCATTTTGAACGCACAGAACATCCTGCGGCCCCATCAGGTTCGGGTCGATGTAGCCGTCCCACAATACATCCGGGATGCGCCCCATGGGTCCTGCGATTGCCAGTTTCAGCGCCTGCAGCTCCAGTCCGTCCGGATTGTCGCCGCCGCCTTCGAAGGTGTTGTCGTAGACATAGATGCCGTCAGGGTAGGGGTCGAAATCCGCCTGCATGTCGCCATCGCCAATGTCGGACGAAAAGATGCTGGCGACGATGACGTTGGCGGTTTTGTTGTTGCGAATATTATTGTTGAAAATCTCCACCTCGTCATTGGAGTTCACAACAATGCCGGACCCGGCGGGGATGGACGCCACGGGCGTACCTTTGTGGCCGAAATTTTTGGTATTGTTCCCGTAGATTTCGTTTTCGAACACGCGCGTGCGGGCGCCGGGGTTCGTTAGGTTTGGCATGTTAAAGACGAGAATGCCGCCGGTGTTGTTCGTCGCGACATTGCCATAGACGTCGGCCCCTGTCGTATTCTCGATCTCTATGCCTGCGACGTTGTATTCCGCGCGGTTGTTGCGGATGATAACATTCTTCGATTGGCCTATATAAAGCCCGGCGTCCGAGGCGCCGATGGCGACGCTGTCTTCCATCAGCAAATTCTCGACCTGCACGGGGTAAATGCCATAGGCGCCGTTCTCGGTTTTCGGACCCGTCGTCCACTCGGTGCGAACGCGGCGGATAATAATGTTCTCACCCTCGGAGATTTTCAGCGCATCGCCTTTGGTGTCCTCAATGGCGAGATCTTCGATGGTGAAATCGCTGGCGGTGACGAGGAGACCCTCTGCGCCGGCCATTTGGTTCGCGAAGGTCAGAACGGTCTTGTTCATGCCCGCGCCGCGAATGGTGACGCCGTCGACGGTGAGGCTGAGCGACCGGTCAAACGCGTAGCGCCCTTCGGGAATTTCGATGACATCGCCCGGTTGCGCGTCAATCAGCTGCGCCATCAGCGTTTCCTGATAGGAGGCGTCCCCCGGCGCCGAGGGCTCATCGGGTTTTTGCCCGCAGGCGGCAAACATCAGTATTGCTGCAATCGCGAAGGTCAATCTGCTCATCTTTATCCCTTTCCTGCGCACAAATCTTGACGATGAGCGCGAGCCCTTTTCTTGTACCCATGATGCCGGAATCGCAGGCGGAATAAAAGGAAGTGATGCATGTCAGTAACGCGGCGAAACCTGCTTGAATCCGGTGGTATCGGCGCCGCGTTGATCGCCATGAGCGCCGCCTGTTCCCGGCCCGATCAGGCGGCATCGACCGAGCTGGCGGAATGGGACGGCGTTGAAACAGCGGCGCGCATCAAATCAGGCGCCGTGAGCGCGCAGGAAGTGGTGGACGCCGCCATCGAACGGGCGCGGCGCATTGACAGGCAGTTGAACGCCATCGTCACCAAAACTTTCAGAAAAGCGAGCGAAGGCGCACAATTCGCTTCAGGCCCGTGGGCAGGGGTGCCGACTTTTGTGAAAGATCTCGATGACGTCACCGACGTTGGCACCGGTTTCGGCAGCCGCGCTATCCCGGGCTATAAGGGCAAGGAACAAACGCCCCTGATCGATGCGTTTTTAGGGATGGGTGTCGTCAGCCTGGGTAAAAGCGCAACGCCGGAGTTTGGATTGTCGGCGACGACAGAACCGATCAGCAGCGGTAAGACCCGCAACCCATGGAGCACAGATTATTCGACGGGCGGGTCATCCGGCGGCGCGGCGGCGCTGGTCGCCAGCGGCGTTGTGCCCATCGCCCACGCCAGCGATGGCGGCGGGTCGATACGTATCCCGGCGTCCTGTTGCGGCAATGTCGGTTTGAAAGTGTCGCGCGGGCGCAATCCGCAGGCGCGATCCGAAGATGATGTCGGCCCGATCTCGCTGGCGGTGCATGGGGTGCAAACGCGCACCGTGCGCGATACCGCGGCGGTGGCTGCTGCATTGGTGCGCTCCCATGAGGATAGTGGACTGGCGCCGCTCGGGCTTGTCGCGTCGCCGGGAGAAAGGCGGTTACGGATAGGCTTGGCGACCAAAGGGCTTGGCGGCGGCACGCCGAGTGAGGAAGTGGCGCACGCTACCCATGCCGTTGGTGAGTTGTGTGCAAGCCTTGGTCATATGGTGGAGCTGGTTGATCTCCCCATAGAGGAGGGCGCCGACAAGGATTTTCATCTTTATTGGGCCGCCGTTGCGGGCAGCGTTGTGAAACAATGGGAACAAGCGACGCATCTGCCCCGCAATGGTCTGGCGTTTGAACCCTTTACGCTTGGCCTCGCAAAACATTTTGAGGACAATATTGGTCAGTTCGACGCCAGTATCGCGCGGTTGCGGGCGCTGGAGGACGTCATGGCGGGCGTGCACGAAACCTATGATGTCGTCCTGTCGCCGGTGGTCACCACCGCGCCGCCGAAAATCGGCTTTCTCGGCGGCAAACTGGACTATGATACGCTGATCACGCGGCTGTTTGATTATGTTCAGTACACGGCGCTCTACAACATTACCGGCGCCCCGGCGATCTCGCTCCCGCTATCCATGTCTGCGGACGGATTGCCTATCGGGGCCATGTTTGGCGCGCCGCTGGGTCAGGAAGAAGTGCTGCTGGGGCTCGCTTACGAGTTGGAGGAGGCGTCGCCGTGGGCTGCGCGCCGCCCGGCGGTGTTCGGCTAGGAAACCGCTTCCATTATGCCTTTAAAAAACGCGGCGCCATCTGTGCCGCCGAGGAGCGGTGAAATTACGCGTTCCGGGTGAGGCATCAGCCCGAGCACGTTACCCGCATCGTTGATCAGCCCGGCGATGTTGCGCGCGGAACCGTTAGGATTGTCCACATAGCGCAGGGCTACGCGATCTTCACCCTCCAGCCGATCCAGTGTTGCATCGTCAGCAAAATAATTGCCGTCGTGATGCGCCACCGGAAAATTGACGTAATCGCCCTTTTTGAAGGCGCGCGTGTAAATCGACCGGTCGTTTTCAATCTTTAACGTCACGGAGCGGCAAACGAAATCGAGACCCGCGTTGCGCATCAGCGCGCCGGGCAACAGGCCCGTCTCGCACAAAACCTGAAACCCATTGCAGACTCCGATGAGCGGTGCGCCGGCTTTGGCCTTTTCGATGACCGCACGCATCACTGGCGACTTCGCCGCCATGGCGCCGGCGCGCAAATAATCACCATAAGAAAACCCACCGGGCAGCGCGTAAAAGTCCGCGTCGGGCAGATCGCTGTCGCCGTGCCAGACCATCTGCGGCGCTTTTCCCGTGACTTGTTCCAGAGCGACAGCGATGTCGCGATCACAATTGGAGGCCGGAAATACGATGACTGCGGATTTCATCGCTTACGCCAAAATTTCGATGGCGTAATTTTCCATCACCGGGTTGGCGAGAAGCCTTTTGCACATCTCCTCAGCCTTGGCGCGGGCTGACGCTTCATCAGTCTCGCTCAGCTTCATCTCGATGACTTTGCCCTGACGCACGCCTTCAGCGCCGTCAAAGCCAAGACCGGAGAGGGCGTTTTCAATGGCGGCGCCTTGCGGATCGAGGACGCCGTTTTTCAAGGTGATCGTGATCTTGGCTTTCATGAACGAATCCAATGTGGTTTCAGATGAGGTGGTTACAATGGCAGGCGCGAAATCGCAATCACGAGCGCGCTTATAGCGCGTAGGATACAAATAGCCGCAAATTTGTATCTGGCGCACGGTCAGACAGACCAAACAACGCGCTGAGATTAAATCCGGCGCGCTTGCCCAGTTTGCCTTTCAACACCGGCCCCACAGCATGACTTTGGTCGTTGAAATTGCCCATATTGGCCGTCGAATTGTAGCTGTTGAAAAGTTGCGCGCCGAGATGGTAGCTGCGCCCCAAATTGTAGGTGGCCTCGCTGCGGGTTTCGAGCCAGATGCCGTCGCGCGCATTATCGCCAATTTCACGGGCGCCAAGGAGAACCGCACGAATCTCCCAGTCTTGCGCCAGGTCGATACTGTTGATCCAGGCGATGCGCACGCGGCCGGGGCCGTCATTTCCGTCGGGAACCCGGCCCTGGAGTTGAATGGCGCTATTCCAGCCATGCGTGTTTTTGATGAACTGGTATTGGCTTTCGATCGCTGCGGAGCGGAATCGCAGATCGCCGCCTGCGTTGTTTTGCAAGGCGACAATGCGAAATCGCAGCCGGTCGCTGACGGCGTGCTGATAGTGCAGGCGATGAGCGAAGCCGCCGGTTTCCGAAACCCAGGCGACGCGATATTCAACCGCCTGTTCGCCTGCCGTCACTTTCGGTCCGGAGACACCGCCCATGATCTGGGCGCGTGCGTCTGCCGAAAAACTGAGCGCCGTTGTGGCTCCGAGCAACGCCACAAGGACGGTAAACACACGCACGCCGGCGGACCGGATTTTAACGGAACGGCTTACCATACAGCCAAAATATAAAGCGCAATTTGTGCGCTTTCGCAAGGCAGCGCGTCCCAGTTCTGCGTAATCCTCGAGGGACTGTTACTTTTCGTTGTCGCTGACGAGCACCGGACCGGTCTGCCCGGAACTCTCATTCTCGCGCAATACGCCGAGACGCCGGGCGACCTCGCGATAGGCGTCGGTCACATCGCCGAGATCCTTGCGGAAACGATCCTTATCCATGATGTCGCCCGTTTCCATATCCCACAGGCGGCAACTGTCTGGACTGATCTCGTCAGCGACGATGAGGCGCATCATGTCGCCTTCATACTGACGGCCGAATTCAACCTTGAAGTCGATCAGCTTGATGCCAACACCGGCGAAAAGGCCTGAAAGATAATCGTTGATGCGCAAGGCCAGCGCCATCATGTCGTCGATTTCCTGAGGGTTCGCCCAATTGAACGCGGTGATGTGCTCTTCCGAAACCAGCGGGTCCCCAAGATCGTCGTTCTTGAAGTAGAACTCGATGACGGAGCGGGGCAGTGCGGTTCCATCTTCTATGCCTAACCGCTTGGAGATGGAGCCGGCGGCGAAGTTTCGGACAACAACTTCCAGCGGCACGATTTCGACGTGGCGGACCAGTTGTTCGCGCATGTTGAGTCGGCGGATGAAATGGGTCGGTACGCCGATCCGTTCCAGGCCCACCATGATGAACTCGGAAATCCGGTTGTTGAGGACGCCTTTGCCTTCCAGCACCGCTTTTTTCTGATTATTGAACGCGGTCGCGTCATCTTTGAAATACTGGATGATCGTGCCGGGTTCCGGCCCTTCGAACAGGATCTTCGCCTTGCCTTCATAGATCTGCTTGCGGCGAGCCATTATTTAGTCCTTTCAATGCCTTGCGGGCGTTACCTCCCGCTGCGCACAAACATTCGCTGGAGGGCGGCGCCGACTCATACGGCGACCGCCGTCTTTGTCGCTAGCACGGCTTGCGCGGTGGGAGAAGCCGGGGGTTTACGCCTTTGCCCGATGGATGGAAAGCCCCCGGGGCGGGACTGCTTCACGGCCAATTTCCGCGTCATATTTCCGCTCTTCGTTGCGCGGGGTGGGAACCCTATATATGTAGCGTCGCAAGATCCCTTATCGCCCGAGTTTGGAGACGTATTCCGATGACGACCTTTGATGACCGCGAGGATAAATTTGAAAAGAAATTCGCCCATGATGCGGAGCTGAAGTTCAAGGCGGAGGCGCGCCGGAACAAGCTTTTGGGCCTTTGGGCGGCGGAGCTTTTGGGCAAGGCGGGCGAGGACGCCCAAGCCTACGCCAAGGAAGTCATTCGGGCCGATTTTGAAGAAGCGGGCGACGACGATGTCTTCCGCAAGATCCGCAAAGATTTTGATGCGGCGAATGTAGACCAGTCGGACCACCAGATTCGCCGCCGCATGGATGAGTTTTTCGCCGAAGCGGTCAAACAGATTCAAACTGAAGGCTGACGCGGCCGCAGCCCAAGACAAATTTCAAGCAGTCTCTCTGGCCGGCGGCGGGTAGCGTCGCTGCGCCGTCGATGCTCCTGCGCAAGGTAGTGGCAGTGGCGCGTCCGATGAGGCAAACTCCTCATAAAATGAATATGGAGGAAAGCTGTGGGACGCGTTGAAGGCAAAAAGGTTCTGATTACGGGCGGCGCGCAGGGGTTGGGCGCATGCTTCGGACGGATGCTCGCCAATGAAGGTGCGAGGGTTGCGTTGACCGACGTCAACCTGGCGGGCGCGGAGGAGTCGGCCGCAGCCATCAACAAAACCCATGAAAACGCTGCTATCGCCATCAAGCACGATGTGACGAACAAAGCCGATTGGGAGAGCGCGCTGGCGACGACAGCCGAAGCGCTGGGCGGGATTGACGTTCTCATTAATAATGCCGGCATCGGCACGGCCGGCAGTATCGAGACCGAGACCTATGAAAACTGGCGGCGCACGCAGGAGATTGACGTCGATTCAATTTTCATCGGCACGCAACTCGCCATGCCATATCTGAAGAAAGAAAAGTCGGCTTCGATCATCAATATTTCGTCCGTTGCCGGCCTGATCGCCGACGGCATGATGCTGTCATACAATGCGGCCAAAGCTGCGGTGTGGATGATGTCGAAATCCATCGCCCTTCACTGCGCCCGGTCGGGTTATGACATTCGCTGCAATTCGGTGCACCCGGTGTTCACCAGAACGCCGATTATCGACCCGCTTATCCAGATGGGTGGTGGCGGCGATGAAGGCGAAAAGCGTCTGGTCCAACAGATCCCGTGGAAACGCCTCGCCGAGCCGGAAGACGTGGGCTACGCCATCGTATATCTCGCTTCCGATGAATCCCGCTATATTACGGCGGCGGAGTTCAAAATCGATGGCGGCATCACCGCCCAATAATTTCCGCCTATAGCGAATAGCCAGCAATAACTTGGTAACCCTATTTGGCCGAGAGCGTCCGTCTATTGTCATTGATGCCGCTGGCGGATCGCCTTAAGGTCCCCGCGAACGCAAGGCGCGGACCCATCTAGCAAGAGCGTCTTCAGGAAGAGAAGGAACAAGCATGTCCGGCATTTTAATTTTCCTCGGGATCGTCGTTGCCCTCGCGATTTTTGTCATCACGATTTACAACCGCATCGTCGCGCTCTCTCAGCGTACGGAGCAGGCCTTTGCCGATGTCGACGTGCAGTTAAGACAGCGCCATGATTTGATTCCCAATCTGGTCGAGACCGTTAAGGGCTACGCCACGCACGAAAAAGAAACGCTCGATGCGGTGATTACGGCGCGCAACGCGGCGCAGGCCGCCAGTGGTCCGGCGGCGCAAGGGGCGGCTGAGGGCGTGCTTGGGGCGGCGCTTGGAAAGTTGTTCGCCCTGGCGGAAGCCTATCCGGACTTAAAAGCGAACACGAATTTCCTCGAATTACAGCGTGAATTGTCTGACGTTGAAAACAAGATCGCCGCGGCGCGCCGCTTCTTCAACAATGCGGTTCAGGAATATAACACGTCGATCAAACAGGTGCCGGGCAACCTCGTGGCGCCTCTCGGGAGCTTCGGCGAGAAAGACTATTTTGAAATTCCCGAAGCCAGCCGAGCGCAAATCGAAACAGCGCCTGAGGTGAAGTTCTAGCGGTTCTCCGTCTATTGCGGCGGCGAGAATACATTTCTGCATTGCGGAGTAGGTTTTGGGCGCATTTGGCCTGCAAACTCATATCTGGAACAACAATCTAAAGTCGGTGTTGCTGCTGGCGGGATTTCCGGTGTTGCTGCTGTTGCTCACCTACGGTCTGTCGGTGGGATATGTGGGTCTGACGCAGCCGATCGACAATGTCGGGCAAGGCATGGTGCTCGCGGCATCGCATTTAAAACGCCTGTGGCCATTTGCACTTCTTGGCGCGGGCGCGTGGTTTTTAATCGCCTGGCTGTTTCACCAAAAGATTATCGAAGCGAGCGTCGGCGCCAGGGGGCTTTCACGCAAGGAAGCGCCGGAGCTTTACAACTTGCTTGAAAACCTGTGCGTCTCGCGCGGGATAACCATGCCGCAATTGAATGTTATTGAAACGCCTGCGCTCAACGCGTTCGCCAGCGGCGTCAGCGACAAGAGTTACAAGGTGACGGTGACACGCGGCCTGATCGACACGCTGGATCGCGATGAGATGGAAGCCGTACTGGCGCATGAACTGACGCATATCATGAACAAAGATGTGCGCTTGTTGATCGTCGCCGTCATTTTTGTGGGCATTTTTTCGTTCTTCGGCGAGATTTTGTTTCGAAACATGTTCCGGACCGGCATCCGCGTCGGCGGACATACGCGTTCGCGCAATGGCGACAGCCGCGGCGGCGGCGTGCTTATCCTGATCGCGATTGCGATGATCGTTATCGCTTATGTGCTCGCGTTGGTGATCCGGTTTTCCTTATCGCAGAGGCGCGAATATTTGGCCGACGCAGGCGCCGTCGAATTGACGCGCAGCCCCGACGCCATGATTTCCGCGCTGAAAAAGATTTCCGGGCGCGCGCGCATTGATGCGCCCAACGACGTGCAGCAGATGATGATTGAGAATACCCAGCCATTTGCAGGCGTGTTCGCGACTCACCCGCCAATCGACAAACGTATTGATGCGTTGGTGCAGTACGCCGGCGGCAATCGGTGATCGCCGCCGGGAAAGCCTGACTTAGTCAAACAAGCGGTAAGAAGCGCGGACTGAGATGCGTGCGTCAGGCGCTTCGTCTGTTGCGCCGATGGCGCCGTTGAGGTTGATCCGCAGTTTGTCGCTTACGGCATAGGAGCCGCCAAAGAGGAAAGATCCGATGGTGGCCGAGGTCGTTTGCGTTGTGAAAAGCGCCGTTTCGACCGGACCATAGACCTGCTGGCCCATATTCAGGACCGGCTCTTGCGGCGTGTTCGGGTTGTCATCGTGATCTTCCGTCAACGCGTCCTGGAATATTTGTTCAAATGAGTTCTTGGACCGGAAAATAAAGCTCTGATCGTAACCAAAATTGAGCGACAACCGTTCGTTCAGCGACAAGCCGACACCAATGCTGGTGCGCAGTGCGTCGCCGGGATCAAACTCGTCCAACGTCTGGCGAATGCGATCGACGCCGGGCGTGGTCGACATTGTTGTGTCTGTGAAGACCTGGTTCGGCGACACACTCATATTCATCTGGTAGCCGATATTCGCGTAAAGCGACGCCGGATCGCTGGCGAGAATAAATGTGAGGCTTGGCTCGATCGTCCAGAAGCCAGACCCAACGGCAAGCTCCGTTTCGACGCCTGAAATGGGATCGCGGTCAACGTCAAACGGTCCGTTTCCGGTCGGCGCTTTGACGCGCAGATTGGCGACCGTGTAGGGAAATTTGACGCCGTTGTTGAGCTGGTAGTGCAGGCCGACTTCTGCGTCGCCCAAGCCATAGCCGCCTAATTTTCGCGTGCTCGCCGTCGTGTCATCGATGGCGACGCCGGTGACCTGATCCTGACGCGATACATAGGCGATACGGCCGTCAATCTCGAGACGGTTGGTGAGGCCATAGCGCATTGAAACGCTTTCCGTCAGGGCGCGGCGGTCGCTATCCGTCGCCTCGATGGCGCCGATCAGAACCGCATCAAGAATCTCGATGCCCTGGAAGAAGAACCGGTTGTCCGACGACACGGTGTAGTCGATGGCGGGTTCGACGTACAAAGAGCCCTTTGGAGTCAGGATGCCGCCGATGTCAGAGAAAATCGCGAGATAAGGACGTTCGTTTTCATCCTCGGGGCGGACGCCAACCTCGGTCGGCAATGCGCCATTACGCGGCTGATCGTTCGGCTTGTCCTGCGGTGTAGTGTTTGCGGCGACGCGTGTTGGCTGCGCACCTTGATTGTTTGCGGCGCCAGCGCTTTGTGTTGACTGTGTATTCGATGTCTTCGCCGGAGCGCTTTGCTGCTGCGGCGCTGCTTGTGCGGTTTGCACCGGTTGCGGCGCGGGCGCTGCGGCGATGCGCGCCTGTGCGACAGGAGCGCCGGGAATAGTCAGATTGGCGCCAGCGCGGAGCGGGTAGGGCGCTCTTAAATTGTTCGCTTCGGCGAGTGCGGCGATGGTGGTATTTTGTTCGCGGGCGATTGACGACAAAGTATCGCCGGATTGAACCCGATAGGTTCCGCCAGCGCTGGCGACGCTGAGCGTCTGTCCTTGACTGATAGCGGCGACATTCGTGCTAAGCGCCTGCAGTTGCGCGGCCTGCGCTTCAATCAGCGCATTTTGGCGCGCGATAAGCTCCTCCGCCTCATCAAGACGCAGGGTTTGCAGGGCGACAATGTCCTTTAGATAGACAAGGTCCTCTTCTATCGTTGGCTTTGGAAGGATTTTCGTGCCAGCCGGTGCGTCCGTCACCGCCGGATTCTGGTCCGCCGCCAAGACCGGCGTGGTTATTACGGCTGCAAGGACGGCCCCTGCAGTATTGCGTAGCAAGCTCGATTTCATTGCGATTCCCCTCGGATCAGCACCCGTTCAGCAAGGTTTTCATTTCTGCGCAAATGTTTTGATATGCAGATGCAAAATCCTCGCCTTCGATACTCTTCTTAAGTGTGTGTAATGTGCCGCGTGAACGGCCAGTGAGCGCCGCCGCTTTGGTGACATTGCCCTGAGTCGCGTACAGGGCCTTCATCATCACGAAGCGGCTGATGAGGTTCTTTGCCTCATCAATGTCAAAGATGGCGTCGCCTCCGGCGCCCGCACAGTCTTCCTGATCAAACAGAATATGTTCGGGCAGGATCTTGCCGTCGCGCGCATGTACCAGCGCGCGGGCGAGAACATTGCGCAATTCGCGCACATTCCCCGGATAGGCGTAAGATTTCAGCCGGTCGGCGGCTTTCGGCGTTAACGTCTTCGCCCGATGACGTTCATCCTCGTGGCTGGCGATCAACGCTTCGGCGATTTCCACAACGTCGTCGCGCCGGTCCCGCAGGGGCGGCACATCAATGGAAAGGACATTTACCCGATAATAGAGGTCCCGGCGGAACTTATTTCTATCGACATTTTCTCGCAGGGGCGCGTTGGTGGCGGAGATCAGCCGGAAGTCAATTTTCGTGGCGGATTTGCCGCCAACCTTTGTCACCATGCCGTCTTCGAGCACGCGCAACAGATGGGTCTGAATGGACATCGGCATTTCGCCGATCTCGTCGAGGAATAAAACGCCGCCATTGGCCATGGCGATGGCGCCGTCGCTTTCGCCGATGGCGCCGGTGAAAGCGCCCTTGGCATGACCGAACAATTCAGACGCTGCGAGCGTTTCCGTGACGGCGCCAGCATTCAGTGGTTCAAAAGCATTCGCATGCCTGCGGCTTTGCGCGTGCAGATGCCGGGCGACCAATTCCTTGCCGACGCCGGTCTCGCCTGAAATCAGCACCGGCGCTTCATCTTCTGCATAGGCGGAAATCAATTCGCGCAGGTTTTTCGCTTCACGGCTCGACCCGACGATGGGGAGCAGGGTGTCGGCCTGACCGCGCCTGCGGACACGCCGATCCGGCGCCTCTTTTTTGAGGCTGATAATTTTGGACTGAAACGCTCCGGCGGCCTTTTTCGCGCCGATCTCTACCTTCGACGGCACGTAGGACTCGGTTACGTGTCCGCCCGGAGCATAATTCTGGTCATAAGACAACGAGCGGCCGAAACCGTCGTATTCGTGATCATCCATCGCTTCCCCCAAAGCTCTATTGGACATCAGCCGCATCGACGGGATTTTGAAAGTCAGGAAAAGGGTCCTCCCAACGGAGGACAAATCCCGAAATGTATCGCACCGACCACCACAACCGGCGCGAAGACTCTCCCACACGACAGCAACTGAGTTACTGTTCTTCAAAAGTAGAACATTGACCGGAAGAAGCAACTAAAATCCGGGTGTTACGGGAAAATAAAGCGCCTGATTACAGGGTTTTCACGCATGAGGCGAAAAACGCGTGGCGCTACAATCAACTGCAGCTCAAACGCCCGTTTTTTGTGAAACTTTGGTGTCAGATTTCCCGGTCAGTTTCCACAGGTTTAACGCTCGTTCCGGTATCGAGGTCGACGTAAACCGGCTTTTGGCAACGCTCGGGTTTTTCACCTACTTTAAGCCTGCAGGTGACGAATCGCGATATGGACTGGCGGAGGTCCGTTAGTCGCGTGGACACACTTGCACTGGCGTGAATGGGCGCCGTCCGATCGCGATGCGCAATGCTCACCACGGCCGGGCCATCTGAGTCCGTCCATGAGATGGCGCCCACGAAAAACTCATCACTCAGGGGATCGCAGCCCGGATTGCGTTTTAAAATAATTTGATAGTCCTCGGAGCGATTGCCTTCCGCCGCCAGGTGCAATTCGAACGAGGCCCGGGCCGGCATCGCACGGAGGCGGGTCTCGCCTTTTTTGCGCCAGAAGGAGGTGAGGGGGCAAAACCCTCTGCGTGATCGCAACGAGTAATCGAATGCGAACAGAACGTTCTCTTTGCTGCGATCGACCGTGCGCCAGATTTCGGCGTATTGCCCCTCTCCTTCGAGAAGAAAGGTTGCATCCTTTGCGATAGGCGCGGACGTGTTTTCGCCGCTGATCGCGGCCGCGCCGGCTACGTCACTTGCATCTACGCGCCGGGAGTCCGCTTTCGGTTCAAACCTCAATCGTTCGACGGATTTTGCAAACGGCGTTGCAGCGTCGAAGTCGTATTCACCAACCAGCGGCGCTGGCTCCCGGCCGGGCTGCGCGTACTCCATGAAAAAAGACCAGGGCAGCACGTCCTCCGCCCGCGCCCAAAAGGACAGCAGACGTTTCCACGACGGGTAAAACAGATTCTGTAGACGGTCTTCTTCGCGCGCGGGATCGAGCAGGTCATAGATGACTTCGGCCCGTTGCGCCGCGCCGTCGGCGTTCGAACTCATGGATTCGATGCCGTGGGTGTGGATGCCGACCACCCGTCCATAAGCATCCAGAATGGGGCTGCCGCTGCTGCCGCCGGCCGTCGCCAGCCGATGGATGATAAGATTGGCGGTTCTTGCGTCCCGGCCGTCCTGAAAATTGTCCAGTGGCGGCGTCATTGCGGCGATAACCCCGCGCTCAACGCGGGCGATGCCGGCGTCCTGGGCGAAGCCATCGTCGAGCGTGTCATAGGGAAATCCAATAACCGCGATCGGCGCGCCTGCCTCAAGCGTCAAAAGCTCTTCTTCCGATGCGATGTTGAGATTGGGGCCGAGCCGGTTTTCGCCTGTCTCCGGGTCGATGGGATCGACGAACAACAACCCGGCGTCAAACGCCAGATCGCGCAAGGGCGCGGCCTGCGGCCCATAGATCGAAGAATTTTTGCGTAATGGCTGGTAGTCCTCGACAAGGTTGCGAAATGCGCCGTAGCCGGCATGCAGCTTTTTCGACCTCACTGGCAGCGGCGATGCAGAAAGGCGATTTACGATTTGGATGCTTTGCTCTTCATCACCTTGCGATTGCGGGGGCGAAAGCGGGAGTGAATCCGCCGTATGTGCAGCCGTCGCCAGCATGCCCTTGTCGCGATCGATGACAAACGCCGTCCCGCGGGGAAATCCATTGACGACGATGAGGTAGACTGATGCCTGCGCCGCGCTCAGAGACTGAGGTGAAATGACTGCGGACAGGGCGGCATCGGCTTTGGCGTTGGCGCTGCGCACATCTTCCTGCAGGGTGTTCGCCGTATCGCGCAGCCGCCTGATCTCTCCATACCGGGTCGTCTCGATGGCAAACAGCGATATGAGCGCGGCGACAACCGCGATCACCAGTATGGCGCGCGGCGCGCCGGCGCCAGCCTGTCTTGCTCCAGCCTGTTTTGTCATTGTACGCGTCGCCATTCGACCCCAAACCATACAGTCCGCCCGTCATTACGCCGGGCTCAGCAATTCTAGGGCCATGATCTCGGCGCCGCCAAGAGCCCTTCACCGCCGGAGGTTGTTTTGGATTTTTCGAGCGCCAGGGCGTGCAAAGCGCCCTGTGTTGAACCCAATCCTAACAATCGGTAATGAATTGAACACTTTTGTGCGGTGCAGCGTGATTTTTGCAAGAGACTGTAATCGCGTAAAAAATCGATATTTCCCAAGCGTTTACGGATAATTAACCATTTGAATCTGGCGCGTGATCCGAATTGGCACAGTGGTTGCATACTAATTGGCCGTTGGGGGGGACGAGTGCTCCCCGCAGCGGTCTTGCGTGCTTTTCCAAGAGTAAGGGAGAGGGCGGGGATCGCTTTGTAGTGAAACCTAAAGTGGGAGACGACACGTGAAATTGAAGCTTTTATCAACGATCGCTGCGGCAGCTCTGCTGACGTCAGCTGGCGCGGCATACGCCCAGCCGTCTGAAGCGGGTCCTGGCGACCAGGAAGCCGGTCCAGGCAATCAGGAAGGCGGACCTGGCGATCAGGAAGCCGGACCCGGCAACCAAGAAGGTGGTGCGGGCAATCAGAACACTGATTCGAACAACGACAGTTCGGACAATTCGGATAATTCGACGAACGATTCGAACAACAACGACACCGATGTAGACGCCTTCACCGGCGACGACAGCGATGTTATCGACGTTGACGATTCTGGAAACGACAACTCTGACAACTCCGATAATTCCGATAACTCGATCAATGATTCGGGCAATGCGGATGTTGACGCGTTTTCTGGCGACGGATCGGACAATGACGGTCTCGACGTAGACGTTCAGGACAACGGCAACGACAACTCCGATAATTCTGACAACTCCGACAACTCGACGAACGACTCGAACAACAACGACGTTGACGCCTTCACAGGCGACGACAGCGACGTTCTTGATGTCGACAACTCCGGCAATACGGACAATTCCAACTCCGGCAACACCGACAACACGAACAATTCGGATAATTCGAACGATGTTGACGCCTTCACCGGCGACGACAGCGATGTTCTCGACGTTGACGTTCAGGATTCCGGTAACGACAACTCCGATAACTCGGACAACTCCGACAACTCGACGAATGACTCGAACAATACCGAAGCATTCACGGGTGAAGATAGCGATGTTCTCGACGTTGACGTAAATGACAGCGGCAACGACAACTCGGACAATTCGGACAACTCCGACAACTCCGACAATTCGGACAACTCGATCAACGATTCGGGTAATACGGATGTTGCAGTGGACGCGAGCGACACGAACGCTGCTGACAACCAGTCTGCTGCTGCAAACGATCAGTCGATCGCAGTGACGGCAAACGACAACTCCGATAATTCAGATAACTCGGATAACTCGGATAACTCTGATAACTCGACTGAGGCGTTCACGGGCGAAGACAGCGATGTACTCGACCTCGACGTTGGCAACAACTCTGACAACAGCACGCGTCAGGGCGACGGCTCCGACAATCGCGTCGACAACTCGGACAATTCCGACAACTCAGATAACTCTGACAATTCGGACAATTCCGACAACTCGATCAACGATTCGGGTAATCTCGATCTGAACGTTTCCGACAACGGTAACGAGACGAACGAAGCTTCCGATGGTTCGAACTCTGCTTCTGGCGGTTCGACTCAGACGAACACCAATGCGAATGTCGACATTGCTGATACCGGCAACACGACCACTGACGACGATGGTGTAGACATTGACGGCGACGGTTCCGACAATGACGCGCTTGATCTCGATATTTCGAACTCAGGCAACACTGACAACTCTGACAACAACGCTGCCGACAACGGTTCTGCGGTTGCCAACGACAGCGGTTCTGTTCAGGTCGACAACTCGGATAATTCGGACAACTCGGATAACTCCGACAATTCTGATAATTCGACAAACGACTCAAACAACACCGACGTTGATGTTGATGTCACTCTCGACAACTCCGACAACAACTCTGCCGGCGACGCCAGCGCAATCGCGAATGATAGTGCCACTGTCACCGTCGATAACTCAGACAACTCGAACAACTCCGACAACTCAGTCAACGATTCGAACAACTTCTCGCTCGAATTGACGATTGGCGATGTTCAGTTGAACGCGTCTGAGCTGTCTGCTTCGACTGCAAATGTCAGCATGGGCACACTGCCTGGTTCTGGTCCGGTAAACACCGGCGCCATCACCGAGACGATGACTGACAACCGTGGTCTGATCATCAACAACAACAACACGGGCTCGGGTATCTTCCAGAACTCGCAGAACGTGAACGTTGGTACAGTTAACCTGACACCGTAGTCTGGTTTCCTGCTTATTGGGGCGTCGCGGGTTTTTCCCGCGGCGCCTTAATAAAATATAACTATTTAATACAGCCTCAGATGCTATATTTTTAGAGTAGAGTAACCCTCGAGAATCACGGCTAACAAAGATTTCTTGCGGGTGTAGTTAGGGGGATTTTATGGGTATGAGCGCTTGGGGACTTTTTATCACCCCAGTTCTTATCGCCAGCGACCCAAGCCTAAGCACTGCAGAGCGCGACCAGCAGGTTGCAGCATATGCAGAAACAATTCCTGCTGAATCTCAGTCCGATATTTTTGGCGGCCTCGCGTCGCTTGATGAAACATCTATGGCTTCCGCATCGGGCGGCTTTCAAACGGCGATCGATATCTCCAATTTGGGCGCCAATGTCGGCGAAAACACCGGCTCTGTTGAAGGCGTGACGACGACGAATTCCAACAACGGACAAATTGCGCAGAACGTCATTTCCGACAACGGCGGCATCACGACGGTGTTCAATAACACCGGCAATGGCGTTGTTATGCAGAGCATCGTTAATCTGAATATTTTCTTGCAAGGCGGCGGCGCTCCATAGCCGCAATTTGAGTGCGCCCGAATCGGGCGGGGGAGAACATGAGTTTAACTCGCAAAAAATGCTGGCGCCGTTTCGCGATCGCGCCGCTCGTAGCGATGATGGGTGCTTCGCTTGCCATTCCCGGCGCGAGCGCTGGCGACATCCAAATCAGTCCGGGCGGGTCAAATGCCCGCGTCAAGGTCGTCAGCCTGGCGGAGCGGAAATATTCTACCGTTGTTCGCCAGCAATATGATTTCAGCTGCGGATCTGCGGCGCTCGCGACCCTGCTGAGCTATCATTACAATCGGCCAACCACTGAAACCGACGCCTTTCGGGCTATGTGGGAAGTCGGAGACAAGGATCGTATCCGCGAGCTTGGTTTTTCCCTGCTCGAGATGAAACGCTACCTTGAAACAACTGGCCTCAAGGCTGACGGTTTCACGCTGACGCTGGAGCGCATTCAGGAAATCGGTGTTCCCGGCATCGCCCTTATTGATGTTCGCGGGTACAAGCATTTCGTTGTGATCAAGGGCATAACGCCGGAAGTTGTCCTCGTTGGCGACCCATCCTCCGGCGTAACCTCGATACCGCGCAACCTGTTTGAAAAGCGTTGGGACGGGACGGTCCTGTTTATCCGCTCTGAAGTTTTAACCGGCAAAGCGAACTTCAACCGTATTGAAGATTGGCGCCTTGCACCCTCTTCGCCGTTCGATCGGGCGAGAGACGATGAGTCTTTACAGTCCTTTTATTTACATCAAACGCGGCCGTCCTTTTCGGGAGTCTCGATCAGCACGCTCGTGGAGAGTCGTTAATGGTCAATATTAGAAAAACCCTCAGTCTTGCCGGCGCGGTCAGCGTCGCGTCACTCAGCACCGCATATGCCGATGAAACTCCCATGTTCGAAGATGATCTCTTCGGCGGAGATGGCTTGCTTGAGCTGAATGAAAAGCCAATGACAGCAGCGGAGCTTGGCGAGGCGCGTGGCGGGTTTCAGGTTGGCGGTTTGATTTTCAATATCGGCGTGACGGTGACGCCGCCGTCGGTCGATCCCATTCCTTCCGGCGGTCTTTTCGGCAGCGGCGGCGTGTTTGGCGATGATGGCGTCTTCGGCGACGAGGGTGGGCCGATTGGCGATGAAGGCGTGTTCGGCGATGATGGTGTCTTCGGCGACGAGGGCGGCCCCATTGGGGACGACGGCGTTTTCGGCGAGGGCGGCGTATTTGGGAACGCTGGTGACGACGCGGCGCCTGCGAGTGATGCGGCAAGTCAATCTGAGCTAGCTGACGCGGCGGCGAGCGCGGCCGATTCAGCAGCGCAAGCAGCCGCGGAAAACCAGCCTCCAGCGCCACAGACGCAACCTGCTGCATCAGGTGACACCACCCCGGCAACCACCAGCACGCCGGTTACGATAGCCGCAGCAGGAAATTCAACGCCACCGGCAAATACGACGCCTCAGGGAAATACTGCGCCGCAGGGAGATAACGCCCCGCAAGGAAATACAGCCCCGCAGGGAAATACAGCTCCGCAAGGGAATACTGCTCCGCCACCGGTAAACACAGCGACAAATACTGCGACACCACAGCCTTCTGATACGCCGCCCGTTAATAGTGGCGACAGTGGGCAGCCGTCGGGTGATAATTCGCCGCCGCCAGCGGCGACGGCGAATACCCAGACGGCGTCTAATCCGGCTGGTGGCGCTCAGCCGCCAGTGCAAACACCGGCGTCCAATACCGGCAACCCGACTCCGCCGACGAGCGACGTGACGCCCTTAACAACGCAGCAGGCATCCAACGACTCTTCGTCTGGCGGCGCCCAATCATCTTCCCCGGCGAACGATGGCGGACCTGAGCAAAAGCAAGATAATTCGCCGCCGGCCCATAACGATCCAGCGCCTGTTTCCGGCACTGCGGCGACGGTGTCCGCCGGGGATGCGAATGATGCGCTCGAAGCGACGGAAGCCGACATGCAGTTCTCGTTGATGCAGGTGTCTGATCCGGAGATTATCCGTCAAATCGGCCCCGAAGGCATTCTCACGGTGCTGAACAACACGCTGGATAATCAGGTTATCCGGTCTCAAGTCGATATTACGGTTGAAGTGCCGAATTTCAGTCAGGCCATGGGGATGATGCGCGCCAACAACTCGATGTCGCAGGCATTCCAGCAATCTGTATTCCTCGGCAGCCTTCAGTAACAACTGACCGATAAAAAGTTTTGAAAAAGAGCGGCGCTTGCGCCGCTCTTTTTTTGCTGTGGTTTAGGACTCGGGTTTCGCGATCTCTTGAGAAAAACCTTTGTCTGTTCCCATAAGCCGGTCCCAAAAGCGGAAATACAATCCGTAATTTGCGTGATAATCCGTATGATGCAGATTGTGATGCGTCGCAGAAATGATGTGGCGCCCAAACAGGCCATGGATGTAACGCCGGGGAATTATTTCCCAGCCAGCGTGATTGGAAATGCTGGCGATGGTCATCACCATGAGGACGACAAACACCGCGCCGACATGAATGGGAATAAAAAAGGCGGCAAGCGGAAGCGGCCAAGCGCTGATGATGGATTCCCACGGATGAAATGAAAACCCCGCCCAAGGCGTCGGGTGGCGCGAGCGATGGTGCGCCAGATGCATGCGCCTGAAGAGCTTAGGGTGATGCATGGCGCGATGTGTCCAGTAAAAATATGTGTCGTGAATTGCGAGGTAAATGAAAATCGAGACCGGAATCCACGCCCAGGCCAGCGGCGTATCCAATTGCGTGTAGAGCGCCGTGCCGCCGGCTTTATAGGCTTCGATGACCACGGCGCCCGGCGCGGCGTAGATCAGTGAGGAAAGCAGTGACATTCTGATTTCGAAACTGACATTGTCGCGTGTGGGCCGCACCGGCGACAGGCGCGTGGCGGCTACGTTTTTTTCTGCGCGGCCCCAAAGCAGCCAGTAAAACAGTCCCGCGACAATGAAATAGCGCGCCCAGATGACACCGACCAGAAGGATATAGGTTGCGGCGAATGCGCCTAACGTATCGGGATTTGTGATATTCATCCGCCATTCCAATATGGATAGGCTAGTGTGTCACAATTGGCGTCATGATGCGAGATTAGAGGGCGAAGGTGAAACTGGATCGGGCGGCGGACTTGGCGATTGTGGGAGGCGGTCTCGCCGGCGGCCTCATCGCGCTCGCGATGCGCCAGTATCGCCCCGATGTCAGTGTCCAACTCATTGAAGGCGGCGCGACGCTCGGCGGCGAACATACCTGGTCGTTTCATGACACCGATTTAGATGCGTCAGGTCACGCGTTGGCTTCACCGTTGATTGCACACCATTGGGAAGGACAGCGTGTTTTCTTTCCGGAAATGTCGCGGCGGCTTACATCGGGCTACAATTCGATCACCTCAGCGAAGTTTCATTCGGTTTTGGCCAGCGAACTCGGCGGCGATGTCGCGCTGAATCGCGCGGTCGCGCAATTGACGCCGACATCCGTCGGTTTTTCCGATGGCGAACAAAAGGCGTTCGGCGCCGTAATTGATTGCCGGGGCGATCGTTCGAACAATCATATAAAGGTGGGCTTTCAGAAATTTGTGGGACAAGTGGTTCGACTTGAACATCCGCATGGCTTGGATGCGCCGGTCATCATGGATGCGACTGTGCCGCAGGTGGATGGCTACCGGTTTGTCTATGTTCTGCCGTTCGATGAGCACACATTGCTAATTGAAGATACGCGCTATGCAGACGGGGCGGACTTGGCGGCGAAAGAGCTTCGCAGCGAAATCGCGTCCTATGCGCAGTCAAAGGGCTGGCGCATTCGCGATGTGCTACGCGAAGAAACAGGAGCGTTGCCCATCGCGCTCGCTGGCGATATCGATGCATTCTGGAGTCATTCTTCTGCGGATGTAATCGGTAATGTCGCGCGGGGCGGCATGCGCGCCGCGCTGTTTCACCCCTTGACGGGTTATTCGCTCCCCGATGCTGTGGGGCTGGCGCTGAAAATCGCGCATGCGCCCGACATTGGTGCGGCGGCTCTTTTTGATCTTACAAAGATCTACTCAATGAATATGTGGCGCAAGCGCGCGTTTTATCGGCTTTTGACTCGCATGCTTTTTCGTGCGGCGGCGCCCGATAAGCGCTACAAGGTGTTGGAGCGTTTCTACAAACTGCCTCAAGATTTGATCGAACGGTTTTATGCGGGACAGTCCACATTTGCCGACAAAGCGCGGTTGCTTGCTGGAAAGCCACCGGTGCCTGTCATAAAAGCGTTGAGCGTTTTGCGCGAAGCGAGCGTCATGACGCCGCGCAACCATGGGATAGCGGAATGAAAAAAGCAGCAGTGATCGGTTCCGGCTTTGGCGGTCTGGCGCTGGCGATCCGATTGCAATCGGCCGGCGTGCAGACGACGATCTATGAAAAACGCGATATGCCCGGTGGCCGCGCTTATGTTTTCCGCAAGGACGGCTTTACTTTTGATGCGGGTCCAACGGTGATCACCGACCCGTCTGCGCTGGAGGAATTGTTTGCGCTTTCAGGAAAAAAGCTTTCCGACTATGTGGAGCTGATCAATATCGATCCGTTTTACAGGCTCCATTGGGAAGATGGATACACGTTTGACTATTGCAGCGACGAAGATCGCTTGCACAAACAGATCGAACAAAAAAATCCCGCGGACCTTGACGGCTACAAGAAGTTCTACAAATTTTCTGAGGCGGTGTTTCGCGAAGGCTATCAAAAGCTCGGTGCTGTGCCGTTCCTCAATTTCTGGTCAATGATCAAGGCGGCGCCGCAATTGGCGCAGCTCCAAAGTTTCCGAAGTGTTTATGGACGCCTGTCAGACTTTATTGAGGACCCGCAATTGCGCCAGGCCTTCAGTTTTCACACGCTGCTGGTGGGGGGCGATCCGTTTAAGACGTCGTCGATCTATGCGCTGATCCACGCGCTTGAGCGCGAATGGGGTGTATGGTTCCCGCGCGGCGGCACCGGTGCACTGGTTGCAGGACTCGCACGGTTGTTTACGGATCTCGGCGGCGTCATTCGGTTGAATGCGCCGGTTGAGGAGATCGTCACCAAGGATGGGCGCGCAACAGAGATCGTCCTTGGCAATGGCGTGCGTGAACAATTCGACGCCGTCGCGTCAAACGCAGACATCGTCCACACTTACGATAAACTCCTGAAAAACGATCCACGCGGGAAATCGCGCGGGCGGTCGCTCAAACGAATGCGGTTCTCCAACTCGCTGTTCGTTGTGTATTTCGGCCTGAAGAAAAAACACGACCATCTGGCGCATCATTCTATTCTATTTGGGCCGCGCTATCGCGAATTGATTTCGGAAATTTTTTCCGGCCCGGATTTACCGGAAGACTTCTCGCTTTATCTGCATATGCCGACAAAAACGGATCCGGCGCTGGCGCCGGAAGGATGCTCGGCGTTTTACGCGCTGGCGCCGGTGCCAAATCTCGAAAAAGCCAACATCGACTGGGCGACTGAGGGGCCGAAATACCGCGACAGGATATTGGACTACCTTGAGGCGCGGTACATTCCCGGACTTCGCAAGGATCTCGTAACGTCGCACATCTTTACGCCGGCGGACTTTGAAACGGAGTTGAATGCGCACGCCGGGTCCGCATTCTCCATCGAGCCGATCCTGACACAGTCGGCCTATTTCAGAACGCATAATCGTGACGACAAAATTCCGAACCTTTATTTCGTTGGCGCGGGCACACACCCGGGCGCTGGCGTGCCGGGGGTTGTGGGATCAGCGAAAGCAACTGCGGGATTGATGCTCGAGGATCTCGCCGAGCTGGCGGAGGCTGCGCAGTAGGTGAGCGTGACCGCGACGACACAAGAAAAACTCGCCGCTCATGGCGCCGACACAATAGCCAAAGGCTCTAAGAGTTTCGCCCTTGCGTCTTTGCTCTTCGGCAGGGAAATGCAAGCGGATGTTCACATGCTTTATGCATGGTGCCGCCATTGCGATGATGTGATCGACGGACAGGATCTGGGCGGTGACGCGCCTGACCAGCTATCGCCAAAGGAAATGTCGCGCCGGTTGGATGAACTGCGCGCAAACACCACGGCGGCCCTTGCGGGCGAACGAACGGGCGTCCCGGCGTTTGACGGATTTTCAATCGTGGCCCGCAAGCACGACTTGCCCGCGCAATACCCCATGGATCTGCTCGCTGGTTTCGCCAGCGACGCGGCACAAAGGCAGTTCCATTCCATCGATGACCTGATGGAATATTGCTACGGCGTCGCTGGTGTCGTGGGCGTGATGATGGCGATTACTATGGGTGTTCGTAAAGACGATCACGAAACGCTGGATCGCGCCTGCGATCTCGGCCTTGCATTTCAGCTTACCAATATCTGCCGTGACGTGTTGGATGACGCCAAAGGCGGACGGATTTACTTGCCGCTTGATCTGCTCGCGGAAGAAGGGGTGGCGCCAGAACCAGCGGCGCTTTTACTGCCGGACAACCGCGCTTCTGTCGCGCGTGTTGTCGCTGTTCTCATTCATACCGCTGACCAATATTACGTTTCAGCGAGTGTAGGGGCGCGGCGATTACCGCTTCGGGCTGCGGCGGCGGTGCTGGCGGCGCGTAATGTTTATCGCGATATCGGGAACAAGGTCTTGCGGCATGGCGCCCACGCCTGGGATCGGCGCACGGTTATCCCGGCGTCGCGGAAATTCCTGCTCGCGGTTGCAGGCGCGGGGGCGGGGTGCGTTCAGTCGATGACACGCCGGTCGAAGCCGCTAGGCGATCGGGGTTCGCTCTGGGAGCGCAGTCAGATGGCGCGGCGCGGCATCATGAAGCCGTAGGCGCGTCTTTGGCAATTGACGGCGCGCGTAATGTTGCATCCGTATTGCCGGCGAGCATTGTTTTCAACCGTTGCGGCGAGGGTGGAAAGATAAAGCCAAACGAAACGCAGCCTTCTTTCCCTTCGACGGCGTGGTGCAACCGGTGGGCCTGTACGACCCGTGCAAGATAGCCCTTCTTGGGCCGAAGGCCAAAGTCGAAACGGCGGTGAACCAGAATATCGTGAAAGAAAAAATAGATGAGGCCGTAGGCGAGAATGCCGAGTCCGGCGGCGAGCGCGAGAATATGGACATTCACGCCAATATAGATCAGCACCATAGAGGGGATGGCGAAGATTACCGCAAACCAGTCATTTTTTTCAAACGCGCCCATATGCGGCTCATGATGCGAACGATGCAGACTCCACAACCATCCATGCATGACATAGCGGTGCGTCGTCCAGGCAACGACTTCCATGAGCAGGACAAATCCCGCGAAAATGAGAATGAACAAAAGCGCCGTCATTGATACAGGCCCGCTTTTCCCAACTTCAGCGCTTCTTCGTCAGCTTGCTGAATTTCAGTTCAATCAGCCGCGCCAGATCGTTCAGGGGCGCGCCCGCGCCATAATCGACCTTTTGCGCCTCGGCGACGGCTTGGGCGATCCACTGTTCGCCGGATTTGTTGGCGTTCTCAGCGCCGAGCATGGTCACTACCGTCGTGCGGTTTTCATCTTTGCCGGAGTCTTTGCCGGTTTGCGATTCGTCACATTCAGAATCGATAACATCGTCAAATGTTTGATAGGCGAGGCCAAGCGCCGCGCCGTAGTTTTCCATCGCTTCGATTTCGACGGCGCGGGCCCCGGCGATGACGGCGCCGATGCCGGCCGCCGCCGCGAACAGAGCGCCGGTTTTTTCCAGATGGCTTTGCTCAATCTCCCGCATTTCGCAGCCGGCGTCGCCATTGCGGGAAAGGTCGCGCTCCTGACCGCCTGCGAGGCCGTTGACGCCGATGGAATGCGAGAGCTTTTCAATCGCCGCCATCCGCCGTGAAGGCTCGCAGCGCTGCATGCCGGCGATAACGCCATAAGACTCATTCACAAGCGTTATGGCGGCCAGAATGCTCGTGCTCTCGCCAAAAGCGATATGGGTCGCATCACCGCTGCGGCGCAAGCGGGCGTCGTCCATACAGGGCAGGTCGTCGACAATGAGCGAGGCCGAGTGGACCATCTCCACGGCGCAGGCCGCATCCAGGGCCTCCAGCGGGTCACCGCCGCATTGGCGGCAGGCGAGCAGGGTGATCAGCGGTCGCAGGCGCTTGCCGGGGGAGAGCAGTCCATGGGCGATTGCGCCTCTCAGCCCGTTTGATGCCGGCGCGGGGAACAACTCGCCCAGACGGCGCTCCACATGCGCCCGCATATCGGCGAGCTGACCTTCAAACCGGTCATTCCCAATCTGGTCTGTAGAAGAGGCGGCCGACTTGCCAGCGGTGTGAACTGCCCGAAGTTTCTCCATAGTCCCTCGCGCCCTGCGTCTGACCATGGTGCATTTTATTTCGCCAGCCAGCAATGAGATTCCCGCAATTTCCGCGTTTCGGGGCGGATTTGCTGCGCTGCATCGAGTGCTGAGGTTGTGTGCGGAGGCGGCTCTGCACCCACTCCGCCGCCTCGTTGCGCCTTGGCACAAAGGCCGTTAGAACCGGCGCGGTTTAAGGCAATCAGACAAGAGTAGGACCGCCCGGTGGCGAATGACGAGAGTGCATTAAGGGAAGTTGATCAGGAGCTTGCCGAGGAGCAGCAGTGGGCGCAATTCCGCAAGCACGGACCGCTGGTGATCGGCGCCGCTGTGGCTGTGGTGCTGGGCGTTGCGGGCTGGCAGGGATGGACCCATATGAAAACCAGCGCTGCGGAAGAGGATGCGCTGGAATATCGTTCGGCGCTCGAATTGCTTGGCGAAGATCAAGATCAAGGCCGCGCGGCGCTGCAGGCTGTGGCCGGGGAAAAAAGCGGTTATGGCGCCCTCGCGGCGCTTCAGGCGGCGGGTTCTTACGCCAGCGGCGGTGAGCGGCTGAAAGCCATGGAGATTTACCGCTCTGTTGCGAACGGCAATGCGCCAAAACGTATTCGCGAATTGGCGCAGCTGCGCGCGAGTTATCTCGCCTTGGTTGACGGCCGTGATGCGGTCATGGCTGAACTCGGCCCATTGGCCGAAGCGGAAGGCCGCTATGGCTACTATGCGCGCGAGGTCATGGGGCTGGCGGCGCTGGGGGCGAAAGATTACGAAACGGCGCTGTCAAACTTTCGCCTGCTTTCCATTGATGTTGGCGCGCCCGACGGCATTCGGGACCGTGCAGAGGAGTTTGCTTCACTCGCCGCCGCAGCGAAGGCGGGCGTAAACATCTCCGGCGAGGTGCGGGTTGAAGACTTGTTGAATCTCGTGGGGGAAGAAGAAAGTGCGGCGGCCGGTGATACTGAAACCGGCGACGCAAGTATTGAAGATGCAGTTGAGGCGGCGCCGCTCGACGAGAGTGCGGTGGATGAGGGCGAACATAATGACCATGATGGTCACGACCACGAAGAGTAATTTATGAACATTGCCAGATTTTCGCCTCGCCATGCTTTGTTGTTGGCCGCGGCCCTGATGTCGCTCACCGCTTGCAGCTCGAACCCCATCTCGGGATTGTTTGGCGGTGACGATGACGATGAAACGGACGGCGAGGCGCCGGACGATGAGGACCGGATATCCATCCTCGCGCTGGAACAGGAACTGACCGCCGATCCGCGATATGCGGGCGCCACCATCGAAATTCCACCGTCTTATGTAAACTCTTCCTGGACGCAGCCGGGCGGCGAGGCCGATCACACGCTTCACCACCTCAGCGCGACATTGACCATGGAAGAGATCTGGAAGGTCGATGTCGGAGATGCGTCGCAGCGGCGCGCGCGCCTTACGTCGCCGCCGATCGTGGTGGACAATCGTATTTTTGTCATCGATGCGGCTGCGCAAGTTTCTTCATTCGACGTCGAGACGGGCGATCTCATCTGGCGCACCGAGTTAACGCCGGAGATCAAGGAGCGTTTTCGCATTCGTGATCTGTTGCGCGGACCGGACGCGGCGGAAATTGGATTTGGCGGTGGCGTAGCGTTCGATCAGGGGCGGTTGTTTATAACCTCCGGCTTTGGATTTGTTGCAGCGATTGATGCGCAAAGCGGTGAAGAGATTTGGCGTGTCGCGACCGATGCACCTGTTCGTACGCCGCCAACCGCCTATCGCGGCCGTGTGTACCTTTCGACAAATACGAACGAGTTTCTCGCGCTTGAGCAATCAACCGGCGAGAAAGCCTGGTCGTTCCAGTCATTTGAAGAAAGCGCGCGGTTTCTATCGTCGTCCAGCCCGGCGGCTGCCGGCGATCTGGTGGTGGCGCCGTTCTCGTCCGGAGAACTGGTCGCTTTTCTCGCCGACAATGGCCGGTCTGTTTGGGATACAACGCTGGTGCGCCAGACCCGTCTGACGGCGCTGTCATCGCTGAATGACATCGCCGGCAGCCCGGTGATCGACCGCGGGCTTGTCTATGTGGTGAGTCACGGCGGGCGGTTTTCTGCGATTGATATTCGCACCGGTGAAGCGGCCTGGGAAACAGAGATCGCCAGCCTGCAGATGCCATGGGTCGCTGGCGATTATATCTTCCTCGTCTCCATCGACGGCGAGCTGGTGTGCGTGTCGCGTCAGGACGGCGGCGTTGTCTGGGTGACGCAGCTGCATCGCTATAAAAACGAGAAAAAGAAAAAGGGCCGTATTTCATGGGCTGGCCCGGTGCTCGCCGGTGATCACCTTGTATTGGTGTCGACCGAGAAAGAAATTGTGAAAGTATCGCCGCAGACGGGCGAGGTGATCTCAACCGACAAGCTTGATGGCGGCTCCGTGGTTGCGCCGATTGTAGCTGGCGAAAAAATCTTTGTCCTGACGGAAGAGGGCAAGCTGATCGCTTTGCGCTAAAACGCTGCGGCCATAAGAACTTGAAGAATATGCATGTCAGTCAAAATCGCATTGGTCGGGCGCCCGAATGTAGGCAAATCGACTCTTTTTAACAGACTCGTGGGCAAACGCCTGGCGCTGGTTGATGATACACCCGGCGTCACGCGTGATCGCCGTGAGGGCGAGGCGCGCCTCGGAGACTTAAAGTTTACCGCCATCGATACGCCGGGCCTGGAAGAGGCGCCCGAGGCCGCGTTGGAAGGGCGCATGCGCCAGCAGACAGACCGCGCGGTGGAAGAAGCCGCCCTTTGCCTGTTTATCGTTGACGCGCGCGCCGGCGTGACGCCGCTTGATCAGACCTTTGCGTCGATCCTGCGGTCCAGCGGAAAGCCCGTCATTCTGCTCGCCAACAAAGCGGAAGGCGCTGCCGGAGACGCCGGCATTTACGACGCCTACGGATTAGGTATCGGAGAACCCATCGCCATTTCGGCGGAACACGGCGAAGGCATGGGCGAGCTTTACAACGCAATCGAACCGTACCTTGCCGAAGATGAAGAAGCTGAGCCGGATGAAGAGGCGGCATGGGACGATCCGCTGAAGCCTCTGCGGGTCGCGATTGTTGGTCGCCCAAACGCCGGCAAGTCGACGCTGGTGAACCGGATGATCGGCGAGGACCGTTTGCTGACCGGGCCGGAGGCGGGAATTACGCGGGACTCCATTTCCGTGGAGTGGCGCTGGCAAGGCAAGGATCGCGAATGGCCCGTCAAGCTGTTCGATACGGCCGGTATGCGCAAGAAAGCGCGGGTTCAATCAAAGCTGGAAAAGCTTTCCGTCGCGGACTCGCTGCGCGCTATCAAATTCGCAGAAGTCGTCGTTTTGCTGATGGAAGCGGATACGCCGTTTGAAAAGCAGGATCTGCAGATTGCCGATCTCGCTTTGCGGGAGGGGCGGGCGCTCGTTCTCGCCGTCAACAAATGGGATTTGATCGAAGACCGCGACAAACGCATGGGCGAGTTGCGTGAGATGACCGAGCGTTTATTACCGCAGGCGCCGGGTATTCCCATCACGCCGATTTCCGCCATGACCGGCGCCGGACTGCAACGTCTCATGCCAGCGGTCACGAAGGTCTATGTGGACTGGAATGCGCGGGTGAAAACATCGGCGTTGAACGATTGGCTGCAGGAGGCCATATCGCGTCATGCGCCGCCCGCCGTTTCGGGCCAGCGGATCAAAATTCGCTACATCGCGCAGACCAAAACACGCCCGCCGACTTTCGTGGCGCAATGTACGCGTGCGGACGACCTTCCGGCGGCGTATCGGCGTTATCTCGTGAATGGAATTCGCGAAGCCTTTGATATTAAGGCCGTGCCGATCCGGTTAATCCTGAAAAAACCGGATAATCCTTACGCCAAAGAAAAGCCCTGGCGCTAAAGACGGACAGTGCTCCATAGCGCGCTAGAGCACTTCATCCTGAGGAGCAAAAATTCCTTTGTCCTTCGAGACGGGTCTGAAGACCCTCCTCAGGATGAAGGAATTTTTGTGTCTCGAAGGACGAAGTGCAGGGAGATTCGGGCCGGCGTCAGCCGGAATTTACTAGCCATTCACGAAAAGCGTAGCGGCGGAAATGGCTCTCTGTTTGTGTTAGCGCTTCCAGCACCAGCGGGTTCAATTCCTCCGGTGCGGGCAGGCTCGCCGGGTCTTCGCCGGGCATGGCGAGCGCGCGCATATCCGTGCGCATGGCGCCGGGATTGATGACCGCGACACGGATGTTCGTGTTTTTCACTTCTTCGGCGTAGGTTTCACCAAGCATCTCAAGCGCCGCCTTGGAGACGGCGTATGGCCCCCAGAACGCGCGCGCGACTTCTCCGCCGATACTGGACGACATAGCGAGGACTCGCCCGTCCGGCGCCTTGCGCAACAGCGGATCGAGCGCGCGGATGAGCCGCCAGTTCACCGTCACATTAAGATCGAGCGTGTGCTGCCAGACTTTAGGATCGACATCGGGCAGGGGCGCTAACTCTCCCAGCGAGGCGGCGTTGAGGATGAGCATGTCCAGCTGTTCAAATCGCTCGGTCAGCGCCATGGCCAGCCGTTCAATACCGTCGCCTTCGACGAGGTCCATCGGGATCAGCGACGCCGAACCGCCAGCGGCTTTGATCTCGTCATCAAGCTCTTCCAGCCCGCCGGATGTGCGCGCTACCGCCAGCACATGCGCGCCGGCCTTGGCGAGCGACAGGGCGATGGACCGGCCGATGCCGCGTGACGCGCCAGTAACGAGCGCCGTTTTGCCGGAAAAGTCAGGTTGGGTCATGGGGTATCCTTGTTCTCATAGCGGCATAGAGCAGAAGCGATTTCCTTCGCAACCGTGTCAAACGTCGCGCCGTTTAATTCGTCAAGCTGGAAGGATGGCGCCAGCGGGCGCCGGTTATGTTGACGCCGGCTGCGGTCGTAAAGCGGATCGTAATGCTCGCGCATCAGCGCCTCGGCCAGCGGGCGCAGTTCTTTGCTATGCACGCGCGTTAGCCAGTCAGCGATGGTGGTTTTGGCGTGAAACGGTGAAAGCCTGTTGATCGCGGCGGTCAGGGTCTCAGCGTCGGCGCAGATATCAGCATAGGCGCCGACCAGATAGGTTGCACGCGCCTCCACCGGAGCGCTTGCGGTGATATGTGGCGCGTCGGCCATGGCCGTCCACAGGCGTTTGGGAATCTCGCAGCGTGCGATGCGGTTTGATTCCGCCTCAACCAGAATGGGCCGCGCCGGATCGAGACGGCGAAGCGCATCCCACAGGCGGGACTCAAACAGTTTTTGCGGCGGCTGCGTGTTTGCACCGAACCCGCCAAACACCGAGCCGCGATGGTTGGCGAGTGCTTCAAGGTCTATGATCTGAACCCCATGGGCGGGAAGACGTCGCAGGATGTCTGATTTCGCTGTACCGGTCTGTCCATCGAGTAAAACAATCTTCAAAGGTGGGCCATCATTTCGTAACGCCGTGACGACTTCGCGCCGCCAGGTTTTATAGCCGCCGTACAACACGCCGGATCGCCAGCCGACCCGCGTTAGAATGGTCGCCATGGCGCCGGAGCGCATGCCGCCGCGCCAGCAATAGAGAAGCGGGTGAAAGTTTTTCGTTTTGTCCGCCAGCGCTCCGTCGAGATGGTTGGCGACATTGCGCGCCACATAGGCGGCGCCGATACGCCGAGCTCGGAACTGGGACTCCTGTTTGTAGATTGTGCCGACTTTCGCGCGCTCGTCGTTTGAAAGGACGGGCAGGTTGATGGCGCCCGGCAGATGATCCTCAGCGAACTCCGCCGGCGAGCGCACATCGATAATGGTGTCAAAACGCTCTAATGTGCGCACGTCCGTATCGGTGATGTCTTCGATCATGCTCATATAGTTTGATGGGCCTTTCGGCGAGCGCGCTTGCCCGATGCATTGATGTTCTAGATAGTCGCCGCACAACCGCAAGATTTCAATTGAAAGCGCCGGATAGACGATGACGCGACCAGAAAACGAACCAAAACTTACCTCGCTCGCCCATGGCGGCGGGTGCGGCTGTAAGATTGCACCGGACGTGCTGCAGGCGATCATCGGTGGCGCGCCGCTCGCCGCCCCCCATGCGGCGCTCATTGTCGATGTAGCCACCAGCGACGATGCGGCGGTCTATCGGATTTCCGATGATGTCGCACTGATCGCGACCACGGACTTTTTCATGCCCGTGGTGGATGATCCATTTGATTTCGGGCGGATCGCCGCCACAAATGCCTTGTCCGATGTTTACGCCATGGGCGGGCGGCCGATTTTTTCGCTAGCGATTGTCGGCATGCCCATCGGCAAATTGTCGACGGCGACAATCGCAAAGATTCTCGAGGGAGGACGCACGGTGAGCGAGGCGGCGGGTGCGCCGGTCGCGGGCGGGCATTCGATTGATTCCGTCGAGCCCATATATGGTCTGGTGGCGCTAGGCGTTGCGCACCCTGACAAAATTCTCACTAATGCAGGCGCGCGGCCGGGTGACGTGCTGATCCTCGGCAAACCGCTTGGCATTGGCGTTTTCAGTGCGGCGTTGAAAAAAGGCGTCTTGAGCGACGAAGGTTACGCACAGATGATAGCATCAACGACACTGCTGAACCATCCGGGTGCTGATCTTTCGACCATCAGCGGCGTGCATGCAGTCACCGATGTGACGGGTTTTGGCTTGCTCGGGCATTTGTCGGAAATGTGCGCCGCCAGCGGCGTTGGCGCGAGCGTTGATGAGAGCGCCGCGCCGGTGTTCGACATTGCGCGAAGCCTGCTGGCGGACGGAGTAAAGACCGGCGCCAGTGGACGCAATTGGAACGCCGTCAAAGATCGCGTTGATGCCCCGGCCGGTTGGGCGGAAACGTCGCGCGATCTGCTCACCGATCCGCAAACGTCGGGCGGTTTGCTGGTATCCTGCTCACCTGAAAGCGCTAACGCCGTGCTGACGCTGTTTCGCAAGCACGGACATGATAGCGCGGCCATTATTGGTGACGTGCGGGCGGGCCCTGCAAGAGTTCAAATCCGCGCCTAACCGAGCGTCCGCCCCAGCGCCGCCGCCCAGCCATCAAGGTTTTTCTTGCGCGTCTCCGGTGACATGGCCGGTTGGAACCGTGCATCAAGCCGCCAGCGTTCAGCGATTTCATCCGTTCCCTGAAAGAATCCCCCTTGCAGCCCCGCGAGATACGCAGCGCCGAGTGCGGTGGTTTCCAAAACCTTCGGGCGCTCCACCGGAATCCCGAGAATGTCGGCGAGAAACTGCATGGTCCAGTCATTGGCGACCATGCCGCCATCGACGCGCAGTGTTTTTGCTTTCGCGCCATCCCTGGCGATGGCGGTCATGAGGTCCGCCGTTTGATAGACAACGCTTTCCAGTGCCGCCCGGGCGAAATGCGCCTTACCGCTGCCGCGCGTCAGGCCAGTAATCGCGCCGCGCGCATCGGGCGCCCAATGCGGCGCGCCAAGGCCGGTAAAGGCGGGGACCAGATAGACGCCGTCATTGCTCTCGATACTGTCGGCCAATGCGGCGGTCTCATCAGCGGCTTTGATTACACCCAGCTCGTCGCGCAGCCACTGTATCGCCGCGCCGGCGATAAATATCGAACCCTCAAGGGCGTAGGACGTCTCACCATTGAGGCGATACGCGATGGTGGAAAGCAGCTTGTTCTGCGATGTCACGACCTCATTGCCCGTATGCACCAACACAAAGCATCCGGTGCCATAGGTGCTTTTTATGTCGCCTGGTTCAAAACAAGCCTGGCCGATGGCCGCAGCCTGTTGGTCGCCGGCGACGCCGCAAATGGGAATGGCGCGGCCAAAAAGTTCCGGATCGGTTTCGCCATAGTCCGCCGCGCAATCAAGTACGATGGGCAGAACATTGTTAGGCACACGGAATTTCTCCAGCAGCGCTTCGTCCCAGCGATTGTCGTGGATATTGTAAAGGCTGGTACGGCTGGCGTTGGTGGCGTCGGTGGCGTGCAGGGCGCCGCCGGTAAGCCGCCAGATCAGGAACGAGTCCACGGTGCCAAAGGCAATCTCATCATTTTCCGCACGGGCGCGGGCGCCGTCGACGGCGTCGAGAATCCATGCCGCTTTCGTGGCGGAGAAGTAAGGATCGAGCAGTAGCCCCGTGCGCGCGGTCACATGGGTTTCCATTCCTTGCTCGCGCAGTTCTGCGCAGACGGTCGCGGTGCGCCGGTCCTGCCAGACGATGGCGTTGTGTATCGGCGCGCCCGTCGCCCGATCCCACAGGATGGTCGTCTCGCGCTGGTTGGTGGCGCCGATGGCCGCGACCTTGCCGCCTGTTTTTTCCGCCTCGGCAAACGCAGTGCGCGCCGTCGCCAGCGTCGTGCGCCAGATATCTTCCGGATCGTGCTCGACCCAGCCGTCACGGGGGTAATGTTGCGGGAATTCCTCCTGCGCCGACGACACAATGCGGGCCGCCTGATCGAAGACGATGGCCCGGCTGGAGGTCGTGCCCTGGTCGATGGCAAGGATATAGGGCGGTTCGAATTCGCTCATAACGGTTCTCTCTCTTACCCCTAAGGGTGCAACTTTAGCGCGATCCGTCAGTCGCGATAACCCCCGAAATATGCTTGCGGATTCAGCGGCTTACCGCTTGTGCGCATAGGCGAGTTTCCTATTGGCGGGAACGCTGCTACGCAGCCCGCAGGAAAAAGGGGAACCCGTCATGAAGAAATTTATTTGCCTGTCTGTGTTGTCTGCCGCCGCTGCTTGCTCGAACAGTGAGCCCGCAGGTGAAGCCTCATCGACAGAATCGGCGGCGGTTGACGCCACGGCGGAAAGCGCCAGCCAAAGCGTCAGGGCGTATGTCATCGATTGCGGCCGCATTGAAATGAACGATCTGTCGTTTTTCGCCCTTGGTGAAGAATATGCGGGGCGCAAGAACAGCGCCGCAGACATGTGCGTTCTCGTGCGTCACCCGGATGGCGATCTGATGTGGGACGCAGGCCTGCCCGGCGCGCTGAACGCCATGGAAGACGGTCTCACCAACGGTCCGTTTCATCTCTCCGTACCTGTCACAATTGATGAGCAGTTCGCGGCGATCGGCGTCAGTGTTGAGGATATCGACTTTTTCTCCGCTTCGCACTCGCATTTTGATCATATCGGCAATGCCAACATGTTCGCCGGAGCGACGTTCCTGGTGGACAGTGATGAACGCACGCATATGTTCCGAGACGAGGCGCGCGCGGATGAGCAAACGTTCGCCGCCTATAGTGACCTTGAAAGCGCAGAGACGGTGGAGTTTGACGGCGACCATGATGTCTTCGGCGACGGGTCTGTCATGATCCTAGAAATGCCGGGCCACACGCCAGGGCACACATCACTGCTCGTCAATCTGGAAAATGAAGGCCCTGTGTTGTTCTCCGGCGATCTCTATCATTTGAATGAATCGCGCGAGCGGCGTCTGATGCCGAAATTCAACACCGATGTTGAGGACACGCGGGCGTCCATGGAGCGGTTCGAAAACATGGCGGCCGATTTGAATGCACGGGTGGTCATTCAACATTCACTTTCAGATTTCGAAGGCCTGCCACGGGTTCCAGAATATCTGGACTAATGCGGTCGACTATGATTGAGGACCAGCATGACCACCTATGCAGTATTCGGGCGTGGTCGTGTCGGGCTCAATCTGGCAGCGTATCTGAAATCGCTCGGTCATGAAGTACAACTGATCTCCCGCCGTGATGTTGAAGCGCGGTGGGACATCTGCGTTGAGCGTGTCAAAGACGCTGACATCATCGCCGCAGCGATACCGGATGATAAGTTGGCCGGATGGTACGAGGCGTGGCGCGGAGAGTTCAAAGACACTCAAATCATCATTCATTTTTCCGGCGCCGCCAGCGTTGATGGCATACACGCTGTCCATCCGCTCTATTCCTTTCCACAATCACTTCTTCCAATGGATCGGTTGCAGGACATCATATTTGCACGCGTGTCGTCGGCGCCGCCTTTTGAAGAGATTTTTCCGGGCGCACGGAATCCCCACTTCACCATCGAAGAAAAAGACCGTACCCGCTATCACGCGCTTGCCGTACTCGCTGGAAACTTGCCGGCCTATATCTGGAACACCACTGCGATGGAGCTTTCCTCGCTGACAGGCATGACCGCTGACAAAGTGATGGGAACCTATCTTAACAGCATCATCGACAGGTTTGGCGAAAGCCCGGTTGATTCCCTGACGGGGCCGGTAGCGAGGCGGGATAGGGCGACAGTTATGCGAAACCTGCAAGGGCTTGAGGGCTCAAGTGAACTCGCAAGCTTTTATAAGGCGTTTGTTGCTGCGGCGTGGCCTGACTTTAAAGCGCCTGAGAAGTAAACTGGCGCGGCAAAATCCCTGCAACATCAAGTCACGCTGGCGGCATATGGCGGAAAATTGCCACTCATGATACCAGCGCGGCTACTATCCGCACGATATTAATGTACGGCGACAGGCGCATGCAGATTTGCAAAACAAAAAATGACATTCGCGCTATAGTATCGGGGTGGCGCAACGACGGAGATACGATCGGTCTCGTGCCCACCATGGGCGCGCTGCATGAGGGACATTTGTCGCTTATCGATATCGCGAAGAAAAATGCGACGCGCACCGTCGCGACCATATTCGTCAATCCGTTGCAATTTGCACCCCATGAAGATTTTGACTCTTACCCGCGCGATCTCGACGCCGATTTCGCCAAATTGAAATCGCGTGGGTGCGACGTGGTGTTCGCGCCGGAGCGCGCATCGTTGTTCGCTGGAGATTTCTCCACAAATCTCTCGGTCAGTGGCGTCGGCGAAAATCATTGTGCGGTGAGCCGCCCTCAATTCTTCGATGGCGTCGCCACGATCGTCACGAAATTGTTCATGATCGTCAGGCCGGACATCGCGGTGTTTGGAGAAAAAGACTTCCAGCAGCTTGCCGTTATTCGCCGGTTCGTACGTGACCTTGATATGGATATTCGCATTATTGGCGGACCGATCATGCGTGAGCCAGATGGGCTCGCCATGTCGTCGCGCAATTTGTACCTCACCCCTGAGGAGCGCGCCGCCGCGCCTGTACTTCAAGAAACCTTGCTGCACGCGGCGCGCGAGGCGGCCGCGAAAGGCGCAGACTGGGCGGCGATCCGGGCGAACGCCGCGAGCGCACTACAGGCCGCGGGATTTGGGAAAGTGGACTACATCAATCTTGTGGACGCAGCGGCGCTTTGCGAAATTGCGCGCGCCGACCGGCCCGCCCGCATTCTCGCCGCTGTCTGGCTGGGCCGCACGCGCCTGATCGATAATGTCCCGGCAGGGCCGGCGGCGGAATAGCGCTGCGCTACGGGTCCTAGTCACCGCTCTTGCCGACATATGTTTCGTCATCAGCGGGAAACGTCCGGTTGCGCACGGCGTCTGCATACTCCGCTATGGCGGCGGTGATCGTCTCCCGCAGATTGGCGAAGCGGCGCACGAATTTCGGCGTGCGTTCAAACATGCCAAGCATGTCTTCGGTCACCAGAATTTGCCCGTCACAGGCGGGCGACGCGCCGATTCCAATCGTTGGGATTGATACGCGCTCTGTCAATTCCCGGGCGAGGGGTTCGATGACGCCCTCAAGCACGACCGAAAACGCGCCGGCATTCGCGACCGCGTCAATGTCGGCGCGTAATGTCTCGCATTCGCCCGGTGTCTTTCCGACGATACGATAACCACCAGTCTCCCTGATCGCCTGAGGGCGCAAACCAATATGCGCCATCACTGGAATGCCGCGCTCCACCAGGAACTGTATGGTTTCAGCCTGCGCAACGCCGCCTTCCATCTTTACAGCGTCGGCGCCGGATTCTTTCAGAATGCGTGCGGCGCTTTCACAAGCGAGCTGCGGGCTCGCCTCGTACGTCCCGAAGGGCAAGTCCACCACCATCAACGCCGTTCGCACGCTGCGCCGAACCGATTGGGCGTGAAAGATCATGGCGTCGAGCGTCACGGGAATTGTTGAGTCATGTCCGTGCAATACGGTCCCGACGGAGTCGCCGACGAGCAAGACGTCAACGTAAGGGTCCAGAATTTCCGTCATCATCGCGGAGTAAGTGGTCAGGCAAACGATGGGATCGACGCCTTTCCTTTTGCGTATTTGCGTCGTGGTTATTTTTCGGGCGGGAGAAACAAATGCAGCGTGTGAAGACATGAGGCGAACCTTTCCGCAAGAGCAAAGCGCAAGTCCCACCGATGTTCACGGCGCGGTCTCATGCTCCAACAATGCGCGTGGTGCAGCCCTCTAGCGGTCATTTTTCTCGCCCGCCAAGGCGCACCCCAATTCGCGTGACGCCTTGCCGTTTGGCGGGCCGTTTTACTCGGCCAGCGTGACGCGCTCACGGGTCGCGTGGCGATGCTTGTAAAGCAGTTATAGCGGAATTTCAATTAAATGCCGGGGGCGGCGCTATCTTAATGACGTGGTACGTGTCGCCGCTTTGCGCAACCTATAATAGCGCAGGGCCGCGCCGGGAGCGCCGAGCATGGGGTGGCGCCGCTCCCAGTCGGTGACTTCAATATCGATGCCTGAATGGCGTTTGATTTTCCACGCGATGTAGTCAATGCCGCCATTGAAGGTTTGCGTGCCTTTCAACAGGCGCGCGACGGACAAAAAGGCGCCAGCGACGGCGCGCAATTTCCATGCAATATGCGCGTTGTTCCTGCGCGGCGATGCGAGGGTGATCGCGCCGTCGCTGTTGACCGTACGGTCGAGGCCGGAGGCGGAGAGGGCGGGGGCTGTCACGTCATCGGCCCAAGCACCATAGCTTTCGATCAGCTTGGCTGCGCGTGCAGGATCTTCCGCCCGCAACTCCGCTTTGTAAGACGCGCCAAGGCCAGCGAGCCAGAGTTCGCGCGCTGTAAATGCGCGGCCGAGCAGCCCGGCGCTCCCGGCGCAGAAACTGGCGATTGATTGCGCCAGCGCCGTGCGAAGCCGCGCCGACATGGCGCCGGAAGGATCGTAGATCCGGGTCGGCTGCGCGAACCGCGCCCAGAAATAGGAATGGAAGGTCTTTGTACTGATGAGGCGCTCGAAGTGATCAAGCGTGAGCACGGCATATTTCGCGCGCAATATCCCAAATCGCGACGGCGCTTCCAGATAAAATACGTTGGGCGGGATCAGCCGGTTGGCGAGGCGAAGAGCGCCAGATTGATATAGCGCCTCATAACTTTCACCGATCAGGTAAAAGTCGAAAATAATCTCGGTGGGGTATTCATGCGCTGAGACACTGGCGCCGGAGCCATAGAAAAGCGCGGCGGAACCGGGATAATTTTCGAGCAACGCGTCGAGAAGAATTTGCGCCGGTTCCGACAAAGGCGCGGCAGACACTTTGGCCACATGCGCACGCAGCTCATCGAGCGGCTGTGCGAGCGCCGCCGTTTTGTTCTCAGAAGCGTCCATTAAACCAGAAATGCGGCTTTTTCAGAGACCCGGAGGATCAGGTCTTCCTGCGGATTCGTGTGAAAGATTTCACCGTCAAAAACGACGGGGCCGTCAAAACGCATGCGCATCTCATCGCTTTTCCAGCTATGAAACCCAGCGTCCGGCAGCCAGTCCGGATGCCGCCCGGTCAGGATATTCAGCGCCGCCCACAACAGTTTGCGCCGCGGATAGTCAACCGCCATGACGTTCATTGGCGGCTCGCCCTGACCCCAAAAGGGAAACAAGCCGGCTGAAAGGCTGTTCAAGGTCGTCATGAGAATGATCGACAAATCGCGATCGTGAAACTCGCCATTTTCATCGCGCAGTTTCACCGGCAATGGCGTTGGTCCGCCGGAATTATCCATAGCGGTCTTCAACACAAACCCAATGGTGCTGAGCGCCACGGCGAGAGAGCTTTTGGCGCCCATTTTTTGGACGTTTTGACGGCTGAATTGCACCGCCGTGTGAAACATACCGGCGCCGAGGAAGAAGCCGTAAATCGCCTCCTGCCGTTCCGAGAGCTGCAATCCGATCAGGGGACGTTCGACGCGGTTGATTTCTCCGCGCCCGCGCCGCCAGAGGAAGTTATCCAGCGAAGTGGCGGGCGGCCCCTGCAGGCCGCAATCATGAGCGATGACATTGGTCATGCCACAGGGAAGCGCGACGTAATTGGGTTGATTGTGGAACCGGCGCTTATTGATGGCGCTGGTGATGGTTGCTTGCATGGTGCCGTCGCCGCCGGCGAGGATCAGCGTGTTGGAGTCGCCCTTTTCGATGTCGTCGAGGGCGGGGTCGAGATCTTCAATGTGCTCAAGCACGTAAGGACGAATGTCGTCATGACGCTTCGTCACATAGAGCAAATCATCCGCCAGCAGCGGGCTGCGGGTGCTCTTGGAGTTGATGATCATCGATGCGGTGGACATCGCGCACACTTCTAAAACGGCCTGGCGGCAACTACGCCAGAACTTGGTTAATCTTTTCTGTCGAGGTCACGAGCGAGCGCGCACCAGCATGCTTGACCGCTCAGCCCCCTCGCATGCGCAAAAGCCCGCCATAGCCGCAGCGAGCCTCACGTATGTCATAAAACGGCCATATTTATCCACCGAAACCCGGCGATTAGCAATCGGCAATTTGGGCGCTGTTTGGCGAAATTAAAGGGATACGCCGTCTTTCGTGATGAAAGGTGAGCCCTTCTGGGGCGCGGTCAGCGGTGAGTGCGTTCTGACCCGCACAAACAGGCGGGGGATCGGTGTTTTCGCGCCGCCCTGTAAAATCAGGCGGAGGGGCAGGCGCGGCCGTCAAAGATTCGCATTTTCAGCGGGTTATGGCCGATTGTATAGCTGAGTGCTGAAGGGTGGCTGGCCCGCCAGACGCACAGGTCCGCGCGCTTGCCGGTCTCAATGGTTCCCGCCGTAGCATCCATCCCTAGAGCTTTCGCCCCGTTGCGGGTGACGCCGGCCAGGGTTTCCTCCGGCGTCATTCGAAACAGCGTCGCGCCCATGTTCATAGTAAGCAAAATGGAGGTCAGCGGTGAGGTGCCGGGATTGCAATCGGTGGCGAGCGCGATGGCGGCGCCTGCCTTTCGTAACGCATCCAGGGGCGGCAGTTTGGTCTCGCGCAAATAGTAGAACGCGCCGGGCAGCAGCACGGCGGCGGTCCCGGCAGCGGCGAGGATTTTCGCGTCTTCCGGTTTTAGATGTTCCAGATGATCGGCCGAAAGTGCGCCGAAACGCGCCGCCAGCGTCGCACCGCCAAGATCTGAAAGTTGCTCCGCATGCAGCTTTACCGCGAGGCCGAGCGATGTTGCTTTGTCGAAGACTCGCTCAATCTGCGCCGGACTGAAGCCGATGCCCTCGCAAAACCCGTCGACCGCGTCGGCCAGTCCTTCGGCGCTGGCGGCCGGTAAAATCTCGTCACAGACCAGCGTGATGTAATCGTCAGCGCGACCCTTAAACTCCGGTGGCACGGCGTGTGCGGCGAGGAGTGTCGTCTTTATCCGCACTTCACGTTCGCGCGCCAAACGCTTCGCAGCACGCAGCATTTTCAGCTCGTTCGCCGTATCGAGGCCATAGCCGGACTTTACTTCAATGGTTGTAACGCCCTCAGCGATCAGCGCATCGAGCCGGGGCAGGGCCGCCTCGACAAGTTCATCCTCGCTGGCGGCGCGCGTCGCCGTCACGGTAGAAATGATACCGCCGCCTTCGCGGGCGATTTCTTCGTAAGATTTGCCGAGAAGGCGCGCTTCGAACTCGCGGGCGCGGTCGCCCCCATACACCAGATGCGTATGGCAATCGATGAGGCCGGGCGTAACGAGTGCGCCGCCAAGATCTGTCACGTCGCGAGCGAGAGTTTTGGGCGCGCCCGGCAGGTCCGCCATGGCGCCCACCCAGGCGATCTTGCCGTCCGCGACCCCAACAGCGCCATCGGAGATGAGCCCATAGGGCTGGCCGCCTTTTTTCATGGTGGCGATGGCGGCGCTGGTGAATAATTGGTCCCACATAGATCGATCTATAGGGTCGCTCGCCGTTTTTGGAAATGATGGGGCGCTTGTGAATGCCCGGGGATTTGTAAATGCGGGTTGGCCGATCCGGCGTGGTTTTTGCTGAGTTTGGCCTGCCGGAGGCGTATAATCCGGGCAAAGCGTAAGGTTAAGGGCATGGTCATGGCAGCGGAAATCTTTGGGAAAACGGCGTGGCGCGGGGCGTTGGGCCTTGCCGCAGGTCTTTTGACGCTCTCCGGCGCGTCCAGCGCTGAGACATTCACCGCGTCGGAAATCTCATTTCGGGACATCACCGGGACGGTGGAGATCAAAACCACCAGCGGCGACGAAATAGACATTGCGATCCGTCACGGCAACACCAACCGTCAGGTGCGGCTGGAAGAGAAAGACGGCGTCATCATCGTCTCCATGGACCCGTGGAAAGAAGACGAGACCCGCGATTGTTGCGATCAGCGCATCACTCGCACGTTCGACGCCCGCAAGGATCGCGAAGCCACTGCCGGCGAGCCGTTGGATGAGGATTTGTTTGCCGATTACCCGACCATCGAAGTTTCCATGCCGTTTGAGGGCGACGTTGAGTTTATCGACGCGCGCATCAAGCTTTCCATGCAGCGCCTTGCCGGTTCGCTGCATCTCGATTCATGCTTCGTCTACGGAGAAACCAGCGACGTTGAAGAAGCGGTGATCAATATTATTCACGGTTCACGCCTCGTCATGGGCGAAGTCAAAGCCGGCCTCGAAATCGACGTTTCCGGCGACGCCGATGTGCGTGTCGCCAATGCTTCCATGGTGGATGTTGATGTGGCCGGGCCGGGCGACGTTATCCTCGGCGATATTGACGGCATGCTGGATGTGTCGATCGCCGGTTCGGGCCTTGTGCGCGCTGCGCGCCTTGATGGGCCGCTCACCACACGCATCGCTGGTTCCGGCGCCGTGAGTGTGAAAGCTGGCCGGGCCGACAAGCTGCGGGCGTTTATCGACGGTTCCGGCGCGATCTTCTTTGGCGGCGCAGTGACCCAACCGGAATTGAAGCTCTACGGCTCATCGGAAGTGCACATGGACAGCGTCAATGGCCGCATGATCCGCCATGGCGGCGGCTCTGTGTTCGTCAAAGGCGTGAAGGTCGAGGACTAGGTAGGTTACGCCCGGTCCGACAGCGCGTCGATAATAGGGCAATCTGGAACCGATTCTTGCGAGCATTTTTGCGCCAGGGTGACGAGCCGTTTTTCAAGTTTCTTAAGGTCTTTTACGCGTGACCGGATCGCGCTGATATGCTTGTCTGCTAATGCGTGCACTTCTGCGCAGGTGGGCCGCGCTTCCTCAAGGTCGATAAGTGATTGAATTTCCGCAAGGGAAAATCCCAGTTCGCGTGCGCGCCGGATGAAATTGAGCCGCGCGGCATCGCTAGAACTATAGAGACGATGCCCGCCAGTACTGCGCGGCGGCTTCGGCATCAGGGCGATCTTCTCGTAGTAACGAATGGTCTCGACATTGACGCCTGTGCGGTCGCTTAATCTCCCGATTGTGAGTTCAAAATCAGACATATGGCTTGAACCTGTAGCGACTACAGATTGTAACATGCGCCTATGGAAAAGAAAGCCGACAAAAAATCAGCCGCAAAAGCCGGCGGTTTCATCGCCGGCAGCAGCGCACTTTCAGGGCTGGCGGCGGTGATTGGCGCATCTTGTTGTGTGTTGCCCATTGTCCTGGTCAATCTCGGCGCAAGCACCGCCTTCGTCAGCAACCTGACTTTTTTCGCACGCTATAAACCGCAGTTTGCGGCGGTGACAATCGCACTGATTGTGGTGGGGTTTGTGGCGGCGTTCTGGCGAGGAAGGCGTCCGAGCCTCACGACGCTGATCATGTTGTCGCTGGCGAGCCTGTTCGCGCTGGCTGCATATGTTTTACCGCAATACGAGCCGATTTTATTGAGATGGTTGAATTTATGACACGTGCATTCATCGCAGAATCGACGATTTCCTGCCCCGCCTGTGGTCATCAGTCCAAGGACGTGATGCCCACGGATGCCTGCCAGTTTTTATACGACTGCAAGGGATGCGGCGCCGTGCTGAAACCAAAACATGGCGACTGTTGTGTCTATTGTTCATATGGTGATGTGAAATGCCCGCCAATCCAAGCGGGCGTTATTTGTCAGGAGCAGTAATGTGGGTGGTGCGTCGCTGACGGCGTCCTGTGCACACTAATTTCCGCATGATCCGCCATGGCGGCGGCTCTGTGTTCGTCAAAGGCGTGAAGGTCGAGGATTAGGACGACGTTAAAGCATATCGACGCGTTCCCGATACGCCCTGCTATTTTCAATCGCCCGTTTTCGTTGAGAATGCGCTTCTAAGCTTTCGTGAAAATTGTTTTAGCGCGCCCGCAATCAGCCGCGCCCGCGCGGTGCGGGATTTTGTGGCTGGATCGACGACGAGCCCAACGATATCGGCATCGCCTTCATCGTTCAGCGAGTTCACGATGAGATCAACGGGGCCTGCGGAAATACGATCACCGATAACGGGTTCGCCGCCAAGCTCGCGGGCAAGATAGCCAGCAATCGTCAGGCCGGCGTCGCTCGAATAAACAGGCAGCCCGTACTGCCGTAAAAATTCATTCAGGTTCGCTTCGCCGTCGAGTTGAAAATCGCCATGCTGGTCTGCGCTGTTATGGTCATGCGGCCGTGCGTAGATGTTGTCGAGGATCGCCGTTTGCCGCGGAGAGGCGAAAAGATAAGCTCTATCTTCGGCGCGCAGCCCGCTGGCGTTGTGCACGTTGAACGGCCTGCCGTTGCGCAGGATCAAGACTGGGCGGGCCCAGCGGGGAACGCGTTCGCCCTTCGCGACTGTACTTTCTGGATGGATGCGATAGCCGATCAACTCCAGTTCGCCGCCGCCGGGCAGTTCCAGTTCCACCTTGTCCACCAGCCCCGGTTCCTGCGGCGCGATCATGTTCAATATTTGTGCTGAGATGTTGATGGTCCAGCCCTGGATGAGCAGCGATGAGAGGACCATGACAAAAACAACGTTGAAGAACATGTCGCCATTTTCAACACCGCCAAGCCCTGGAAGGATGGCGAGCAGAATTGACACCGCACCGCGCAAGCCGACCCAGCCCACGAACATTTTCTCGCGCCACTTGAAACCGAAGGGCAGCAAGCAAAGCCAGACCGCGATTGGCCGTGCGAAGACAATGAGGATGATCGCCAGCGCGAATGCGGGGATGATGACGTTGCCAAATTCCGAAGGCGTCGCCAGCAGGCCCAGCGTTAAGAACATCCCGATCTGCGCAAGCCATGTCATGCCCACGTGGAACCGCCGCAGTCGATGGGCAAAAACAATCCGGCGGTTGCCCGCGACCACGCCGGCTGTGTAAGCCGCCAGAAAGCCGCTGCCGCCGAGCAGGCCGCAAGCTGAAAAAACCACCAGCGCGCTCGCCAGTCCGGCGATGGGAAACAATCCGGCATCGAGACCGCGCATGGAGTTGAGCAATGCGGCGATGGCGAGGCCGCCGAGCGCGCCCACCAGCAGGCCCAGACCGATCTGTTGGATGAATGCGCCGGCGAACTGCAGGCTTAGGCCAAAGGATGGATCGGATTGCGCAACGGATAATTCGACGGAGATCGCGGTCAGGAAGATCGCCATCGGGTCGTTGGCGCCGGACTCGACTTCCAACGTCGCCTTAACTCGATCTCGTAATTTCAGCCCACCCACCCGCAACAGAAAAAATACTGCAGCGGCGTCGGTCGATGCGACGATCGAACCAAGCAGAAAACCATCCACCAAGCTAAGGCCGAAAAGATAATGCGCGAGGAGCCCCACGAATGTGGCGGTCAGCACAACCCCGAGCGTCGCAAGCGTCAATGCGGGCGCAGCCGCCAGGCGGTAACTGCGCAGGGGGGTGTCGAAACCGCTGTCGAAAAGGATGATGGCGAGCGCCAGCGATCCGATAAAATAGGCGGACCCGCCGCTGTCGAAATGAATGCCAAGTAAGCCGTCTTCACCCGCCAGCAGGCCAATGCCGAGAAAAACCAGCAGGAGCGGCGCGCCGATGCGCTGCGATATCAAGCTCGTAAAGGTGCTTAAAACTATGAGGCTAGCGCCGATCAAAATCGCCACATTCACGCCGTCAATCACTCAACTCACCTTTCACTTGAATCCTGTGTGACTGGTATCGAATTCGTGCTTGTTTATCCAGCCTCTGCAGGCGTTGTCGTCGAAACCGGACCGGCCAGTTCAAGTGCGTGAGACGGTCCGCCCGCCGCTGTGATTGCCCGAAATGGTGGATAGAGACGTCGTATTGCGCCGCGCCCCCGATTCGCGGTCTAATCTGTTGAAATTCGTGCCGAACCTTTCCACAAGGAGGGGTTACGGGCGGCGACCCTAGTGTATCGCGCGTAGAGGCGAACTGAGACAACAACAGGAGACGGGATAATGACGGCCTTACTGACGAATTTACGCAATGCGGTAATCACGGGCGTCGTGCTCGCGATGCTGCTGGTCGTACTCTACATGGCCATGGGCGGCGCCTTTGACGCCAATTACGGGCGGTTCTTTTTCCGCTGGCTGCATGTTCTGTCCGGGGTGATGTGGATTGGCCTGCTTTGGTATTTCAACTTCGTGCAGATCCCGCTGATGCCGTCGATCCCCGATGAGCTGAAGCCGGCGGTCGGTAAACACATCGCGCCAAAGGCTTTGTGGTGGTTCCGCTGGGGCGCCATGTCGACCATCGTGACGGGGCTGATCCTCGCAATGCTTAACGGCTACATCGTGCAGGTGTTGACGCTTGGCGCCGTGGATGGGTTCGCCGTACGCAATCATGTGTTGCTCGGTATCGGCATGTGGATGGGCGCCATCATGTGGTTCAACGTCTGGTTCATCATCTGGCCGAACCAGCAAAAGGCGCTCAACATCGACAACAAATATCCGGACCTCGATGCGGGCGCGAAAGCGGCGGCGGGTAAAACTGCGATGCTGTTTTCGCGGACCAATACGGTGCTGTCGATCCCCATGCTGTTCGCCATGGTCGCGGCGCAGAACCTCTAGTTTCATTGAAACTGTAAAATTTGACAAGGCGGCAGGTAACTGCCGCCTTTTTGCATTCTATTCGTCAATCTTTTTCCTGTTGGAAAGGCTCAGCGTGCAAGCGCCCGTATTCGGCACGCCAGGATCGTGAGTTTAGATCCCGGTCGGAATCGACGGGGGAGCCGGCGGTGAAATGACGCCTTCATGCGTTGAACCGCTAAAAATATCGGCATGGCGGGTATTGAAACCGTGGCGGGGCGTGTTAGTTAGCTGCATATCTGCAAATTCATGCAGATATGTAATCCTGCGGCGGTGTGTTAGTATGGCGTATCTTTGTCCGCTGCGGGAACGGAGTGATGAAATGCCGGGCCGTCAGGTCGTCGCCAGGGAACTTGCCGAGATCTTTAAGATCGTGGCGCATCCGGATCGCATCCGGATGATCGAGGAATTGCGCACGGGCGAAAAAGACGTGAACACGCTGGCTGAGGCGCTGGATCTGCCCGGCGCGCGCGTGTCGCAACATTTAAGCCTGATGCGCGCGCATCGCCTGGTCGAAGAGCGTCGGGACGGCCGTCATCATTTCTATCACCTGACCCAGCCGGAAATCGCAGGCTGGATTGTCGATGGGCTCGATTTTGTTGAAGGCCGCTTAAATGGCCCAGCAAAGTCCAGCATAAAACAGGCGCGCCGAATTTGGTCCGCCCCCGTAAAAACAGTCACCCCCTGATGGAGAGTTAAATGCCCCGCTTCGCCGCCGGCGTCGTAAAATTTCAAAACGAAGTTTATCCGCAAAAGAAAGAATTGTTCGAACAGTTAAGCAAGGGTCAGGCGCCAGAAGCGCTGTTCATCACTTGCTCGGACTCGCGTATCGAAACTGCAATGATCACCCAGACCGAACCGGGCGATCTTTTTATCGTGCGCAATGCGGGGAATATAGTACCGCCACACACTAGCCACACCGGCGGGACCACAGCCTCCATCGAATTTGCGGTGGCGGCGTTGAACGTGCCACATATCGTGATCTGCGGTCATACGGAATGCGGCGCCATGAAAGGCGCTATCAACCCGGAGGGGCTGGACGCGCTACCGCATGTGAAGGAATGGCTTGGCTATTCGAGAGCGGCTGTGGAAATCGTCAATGCAAAAGGCAAAGACTTGGACGACGAGCAGCGAATGAAAATGCTGCTGGAACAAAACGTCGTATTGCAGCTTCAGCATTTGAAAACCCATCCGAAAGTCGCCATGCGTCTCGCGACCGGTGACCTGGCTCTTCACGGCTGGGTCTACGACATCAAGACAGGTGATGTGCACGCTTATGATGAGGGCGAAAATTTGTTTCTGCCCGTTGATCAGCGTTACGCAGCAGAGATGGCGAAACTCGCGACCGGCGGCTGTGCAGCGTAGCTAGCACAACAAATCACTTACATTTTGGAGTACTATCATGGCGATGAATGACGCTTCTTCGAAGCGCATGCCTTTTTTCGATTTTTCAAATCTAAAAGGCGATCTTTTTGGCGGCCTCACGGCCGGAGTTGTCGCGCTGCCGCTGGCGCTTGCTTTTGGCGAGGCGTCGGGCGCCGGCCCGATTGCCGGTCTTTGGGGCGCAATCTTTGTTGGTTTCTTTGCGGCGCTGTTTGGCGGCACCGGATCGCAGGTTTCTGGTCCCACAGGGCCGATGGTCGTTGTTTTCGCAGGCGTTTACGCTTCACTTGGCGGCAATCCGGCGCTCGTTTTCGCCGCAGTGGTGCTTGCCGGCGTGCTGCAAATCCTGTTCGGCGTTTTCAGACTTGGCCAGTATATCCGGCTTGTTCCGTACCCGGTCATTTCCGGGTTCATGAGCGGCATCGGGTGCATCATTATTGCGTTGCAATTATCCCGGATTTTCGGACATGAGCCGGATGGCGGCGGAACAATTCCGGCGCTGACGGCGATCCCCGGCGCGGTGATGGACCCGAACTTTGCCGCGCTCGCGATCGGCGCGGCAACACTGGCAATCATTTTCGCCTGGCCCAAGTCTTGGGGCAAATATGTTCCGGCTGCACTAGCAGCGCTTATCATCGGCACGCTTATGAGCCTTGTCATCAAGGGCGCGCCGATCCTTGGCGATATTCCAACAGGCTTTCCGGGGTTCATCATGCCGGCGTTCAGTCAGGAAAGTTTCCTGATTGTCCTTGAGGCGGCGTTCATTCTCGCCGTGCTGGGTGCGATAGACTCATTGCTGACGTCACTGGTTGCTGACAACATGACCCGGACGCGTCACAATTCCGATCGCGAACTGATCGGTCAGGGCATCGGCAACACAGTTGCCGGCTTTTTTGGCGCCATCCCCGGCGCGGGGGCGACCATGCGCACGGTGGTCAATATCCGTACCGGCGGCCAGACGAGAATTTCCGGCATGTTGCACGCGCTTCTTTTGTTGGCGGTGGTTATCAGCTTGGCGCCGCTGGCCGCGCAAATTCCTCATGCAGTTTTGGCCGGTATTCTGGTCAAGGTCGGCTATGACATCATTGACATCGCCTATCTGAAACGTGCGCACAAAGGCCCGCGATGGGATTTGGCGCTGATGGCGCTGGTGCTGGGTCTCACGGTTTTCGTCGACCTGATCACAGCGGTCGCGGTAGGCGTGGTTCTGGCGGCGCTCGCCTTCGTCAAGAAAATGGCGGACGATCAGCTTACTGCATTTAGCGAGACGAAACCGCGGGTAACGACGGAGGAAGAGCGTCAGCTTCTGGATGAAGCCAAGGGCGGGGTGACGATGTTTGACTTCGGCGGGCCGCTAAGTTTTGGCGCTGCGGCTGATCTCGGACATCATGTGCGCGAGCGGGTGAAGAACAAGGCGAACGCAATCATTCTTGACTTCTCGCGGGTGCCGTTCATTGATGTCTCTGCGGCGCGCGCTGTCGAGACGATCGCCTGTGATGCCCGGCAAGCAGGCAAGACCGTATACGTCACCGGCATGAGCCCTAAGGTTGAACACGTGTTGGCCGGGCTCAACGCGGACCACTGTCTGCCGGCTGGTGCGAAATACGAATATCGCATCGACGCCCTCCGCGCCGCTGTAGAGGAATTGAAAAAGGGTGACAAAATCGCCTCCCAGCCCGAACCAGCGCCAGTCCCGGCTGCGTAAAAACGGTCTGGTCCGTATTAAAAAAGCCGGCGCAAACGCGCCGGCTTTTTTTAAGATCACTTTGCGGCAAGACGCCTCGACGGTATTACTGCCGCATGAGTATCGTGGCGAGGCTATCAGCCAGAATATTACCGGTTCAGTTCGAACAGTGGTTCGCATCGCGCGGGTGGCGGGTGCGGCGCCATCAGCTCGACTGTCTGGCGGCGGACCGCGATGGGTTGTCATTCCTGCTGATCGCGCCGACCGGCGGCGGCAAGACGCTTGCCGGGTTTTTGCCAAGCCTTGTTGCGCTGAGTGAATGTGACGCGCCGCAAGGCAAAGGTAAGTTGCACACGCTTTACATTTCACCTTTGAAAGCGCTGGCCGTGGATGTGGCGCGTAATGTGGAAACGCCAGTGCGCGAAATGGGCCTCAATATCAGCATTGAAACCCGCACCGGCGACACGCCCGTGTCACGCCGCCAGCGGCAGAAATTTCAGCCCCCGGACATTTTAATGACCACGCCGGAAAGTCTTTCGATCCTGATCGCGTCGCCGGATGCGCGCGACTATTTCAAAGGTTTGAAGCGCGTCATCCTCGATGAGCTGCACGCGCTTATTCCCAACAAGCGCGGACATTTGTTGTCGCTGGCGCTCGCGCGGCTCAGAGTGCTGGCGCCGGAGGCGCGGTTTTGCGGTTTGTCCGCGACGGTGCCAGACGCTAAACCGCTGATCGATTATTTGACGCCGCAGAACGTCAAGGCGAAATCCGCAAAACTCATTCGCGGCAAGTCCGGCGCAACACCGCAGGTTGATGTGATGATGTCGGACGAACGCATTCCGTGGTCCGGGCACACCGGGCGGCATGCGTTCGAAGACGTTTATGAAAGGATCAAGCAGTCGAAACTGACGCTGGTGTTCGTCAATACGCGCAGCCAGGCGGAAATCACCTTCGCGTCGCTTTGGAAAATGAACGACGATAATTTGCCCATCGCGTTGCATCATGGTTCGCTGGAGGTGGATCGCCGCCGCAAGGTGGAGGCCGCCATGACTCGCGGCGATTTGCGGGCGGTGGTGTGCACATCCACTCTCGATCTTGGCATTGACTGGGGTGATGTGGATTTGGTGATCCAGATGGGCGCGCCAAAAGGCGCCTCGCGCCTGACGCAGCGGATCGGCCGCGCCAATCACCGCATGAATGAGCCGAGCCGCGCGCTGCTCGCCCCGGCGAACCGCATGGAAGTGCTCGAATGTATCGCCGCCAAACAGGCGATCGAAGAGGGGGCGCTTGATGGCGAGCCGCCTGGAAAGGGCACGCTGGATGTGTTGGCGCAACATATCCTCGGCATGGCCTGCGCAGAACCTTTCGCACCGGACGATCTGTATAAGGAAATTCTCGGCGCCTCGCCTTACGCCGATTTGCCGCGCAAGGATTTTGACGATGCGGTGGAATTTGTCGCCACTGGCGGCTATGCGCTTAAAGCTTATGAGCGTTACCGCCGTATCGTGAAGACGGCGGAGGGCAAGTATCGCGTGCGCGACAAGCGCGCCGTGCAGCAATACAAGATGAATGTGGGGACGATCACCGCTGCTGCTGAAATCAACATTCGGCTGGCCTCGGCGCGCGGACCGAAGCGGCCAAATTTACACAAACGGGGACGCAAGCTCGGTTCCATCGAGGAGTATTTTTTTGAAACCATCAATATTGGCGATGCGTTCTATTTCGCGGGCGAGGTGCTGCGGCTGGAGAGCATCAATGGCAATGACGCGCTGGTGACGCGCACGGTGCATGAATCACCGCGTCTGCCGAGTTGGGGCGGCAACAAGTTTCCCTGGTCCACCTATCTCGCCGATCGCGTGCGCCATATGCTCTATGATGTGGAAAGCTGGAAGGCCTATCCCGATCAGGTCCGTGACTGGCTCGAGAAACAGCGCGAGGTGGCGTTGATCCCAAAGCCTGACGAACTGCTGGTCGAAACATTTCCGTACAGGAACCGGAATTTCCTCGTCTGCTATCCGTTTGAGGGCTGGCTGGCCCATCAAACGCTCGGCATGTTGATAACGCGGCGCCTTGAACGGCTCGGCAAACAGCCCATCGGATTCGTGCCGACCGAATACGCGCTGTCTGTCTGGTCGCGCCAGGACATGTCAGACGTTGATATGACGGCGCTGTTTGATGAAGACATGCTCGGTGATGATTTGGAGGCGTGGACGGCGGAAGCAACGGTGATGAAACGCACGTTCAGGAATTGCGCCACCATCGCCGGGCTGATCGAGAAAAAATATCCCGGTCAGGAAAAGACCGGGAGGCAAGTCTCGTTCTCCGCCGATCTTATTTATGATGTATTGCGCGAGCACGAGCCGGACCATCTGCTGCTGCGCGCGGCGTGGGACGATGCGGCGGGCGGTTTCATGGACCTTGCGCGTCTGCAGGCCATGTTAAAGCGCGCCAAGGGCAGGGTGGTGCACTCGCCGCTGACCCAAGTCTCGCCACTCGCCGTGCCGGTGATGCTGGAGATCGGCCGCGAAAGCGTCGCGCGCTCGGCGTCGGAAGAAATGCTGAAAGCCGCTTCGGATGATTTGATCAAAACGGCGATGGGGTGAAGGGGTTAGGCGCACAAACCTACACTGGCTTTCGTGCTGGCAGAAACCGAATTGACATTCCTATACCGAGCCGATGAAATGGACCTCTTGCATGGGAATCTACATATGTGCAGACAAACATTCATCATCCTTTTTCTGTTGGCGGTTATAGTCACAACGCCAACTTACGCTTGTTTCAGTCCACCTCAACATATGTATCTCTCGCATCAGGATTCAATCGAGGATGCGGAATGGATCGTTCGCGCTAAGGCGGTCACCCGCGTCAACGGCGGATTCAAGATGCAGGCGTTAGAGTATTTAAAAGGGAGCGGTCCGAACACATTCGTGCTACCGGACGCGACCACTGATGGCGCATCATATGATGAGTTGGAACCTTCCGACGCCAATTATTTTGGGCATGAGTCATCAAAATTCTGGGCCTTTGGCGGCAGGTCGTCGAATGAACCCGATTGCCGAATTCATCCGAGCATACTCTTTGGCGAGCGCCAGTATTTGATTTTTGGACCGTTGGACTACAATGTTGGTTTTGAAAATATTGCCATCGAAAATGACCGCTGGCTGCAATATGTCCGCGATTATTTGAAGGACGAAAAGCCAAAACCGCTCTTTCCCATGACATTTGAGCGCTATGTTGGTGACGCGTCCGCCATTGTTCGGTTTCGCGCCGAATGGAAAGACGACAAGGCAGTTTGGACTGAAGACGTGCTCAAGGGGGAGGCGGCCTCTTACGCGCATAGGATATTTATCTCGCCACCCGCCTTTTTCGATACTGCAGTAAACCCGAACTGCACAAAGTATGGCGAACGTCGAAAGCTCCGGCCGTTTGACAAGATTTACGTTATTGAAAACCTGCAGGATTCAGAAATTCTGGTATCCCAACATTTGGAATGCGTAGGGGCTGACAAAGGATCGTCAGGCTATATCGAAGCGCGAGGGATTTTTTTAAACAACGGCATGAACGAATTCAACGTCATCACTAGAGACGGCAAAACAACGCTATACTTTGTGCCTGTTTGGGTGGGGCATTCTCCCATATGGGAGGAGGATGAAGTATCGCTTGAACAATTAATGGCGGTTATCAATCGGTAATTGTATGCTGCATCGGATGATTTGATTGCGACGGCGATGGGGTGAGGGGATCTGCACTTCCCTTCCGCCAAAAATCCCGCCATCTTGCCGTCATGTCCACCATCACCATCAACGGCGAAGCCTTAACCCCCGATCCGCTCGGCGCTGCGTACTGGGCGCGCACGGAAACGCTGATCGTTTCCGATCTGCACTTCGAAAAAGGGTCGAGCTTTGCGGCGCGCGGCGTCATGCTGCCGCCTTATGACACGCGCACGACATTGATGCGGCTCGCGGCGCTCTTGCGCAAGTACACGCCGAAGCGCGTCATTTCCCTTGGCGATGCGTTTCACGACGAAGAAGCGGAAACGCGCATGGATGAAGATGACGCGCAACATCTCGAAGCGTTGATGCGCGAGGCGGACTGGCTTTGGATTCTCGGCAATCACGATCCTGAACCGCCCGCGCGTTTTGCGGCGGCTTGCGAAATTGAAACGCAGATCGGCGCGCTGACCTTCGTGCATGAACCCATTCCATGCGCCGAGCCGGGAGAGATCGCCGGGCACCTTCACCCATGCGCGCGCGTCATCAGCGAAGGGCGCACCTTGCGCCGCCGGTGTTTCGCTGCGGGGAAAGACCGCCTGATCATGCCCGCTATGGGCGCCTATACGGGGGGCTTGAACATTCTCGACCGCGCCTTTGCCCCGCTGTTTGATTCGCCCACCGCCTGGGTCATGGGCGCCGATGGTGTTTACCCCATTGGATGCGAAAATCTCGCGCCGGATGTGCGCGGCGGCGCGTTGGGGCGAGCCGTCTAGGCGTTAAACGCCCCCGAAGCGTAATTGCAAAGCCTGCCACGCTGCGGCACGGTGCGGGCAAAACAAGTTACGGGAGGCGCCGCCATGAACCTATCTCGCCGCACGCTTTTGCAATCCACCGCCGCCGTTGCGGCCGCGACCGCCTTGCCTGCCTGTTCGCGCGGGGAGCCAGACGGCGAGGGCGGCTTGCTTGAAGAGATCACCGATCTCATCCTCAACGCCTATCCGGAAAGCGCGTCGAGCGCAGGGGTTGATACGGGCGCCCGGCGCGCGCTGAAGTCACAATTGACCGACCGGTCGGCGGAAGGACAGGCGCAGATTGCTGAAATGGTGCGCAGCACGCGTTCGCTGTTGAATGTGTTTGATACCTCGAACATGACGCCGGACGAGGTGCTCAATATCGATGTCGTCAAGACGGTGTTTGAAACCGCAGCGGAGGGTTTTGAATTTCCCTATGGCGACATGTCGCTTCTGAATTCCAACTGGTCCTATCGCCCATCGCCTTATGTGGTGGCGCAAAATGTCGGTGCGTTCACCGAAATTCCTTTCGTGCTCGACTCCTCGCACTCCATCGAAACCGCCGAAGACGCCGATGCTTATCTTACGCGGATGGAAAGCTATGCGGCGCAGCTTGATGGCGAAACCGAACGTGTCATTGCCGATGGCGAGCGCGGCGTCATCCTGCCGGACTTTTTGATGGCGAAAACGCTGACGCAATTACACGCCGGGCGGGGCGCCCCTGTAGAAGACTGGGGCGTCGTCAAGACGCTCGCCGGGCGCACAGCGGAGATGAGCGGCGGTTACGGCGAAAAAGCGCAGGCCATCGCCGCAGAAAAAATCGCCCCCGCCCTCGACCGTCAGATTGCAGCGCTCGAAGCGCTGGAGCCGCGCGCCGTGGACAGTCCCGGCGTATGGGCGCAGCCCGATGGCGCGGCCTATTACACTTGGGCGCTGAAGGCTGCGACCACCACCACCATGACGCCCGACGAAGTGCACGAGCTGGGACGCGAGGAACTGGCCCGCCTGCATGGCGAGATGGACCCGATCCTTAAATCCATCGGCTATTCAGACGGTCCGGTGGGCGCGCGCATGACCGCGCTGAATGAAGACCCGCGTTACAAATTCGCTGAAGGCGATGAGGGCCGCGCGGAGATCATGGCGTTTATCCACGAAAAACTCGACGAGATTCGCGCGCTGACGCCGCAGGCGTTTGAAACCAGCGTGCCCGGTTTCATGGAGGTGACGCGCATCCCGCCGGAGGTAGAGGCCGGCGCTCCCGGCGCCTATGGCGGCGCGGGTTCCGTCGACGGCAAGCAACCCGGGCATTTCTGGATAAACCTGCGCACGACGGATTTGCACCGGCGGTTTACACTGCCCGACCTTACCTATCACGAAGCGATCCCCGGCCATGTCTGGCAGGGGGAATACACGTTCAAGCAACCGCTCATCCGTTCGATGCTGGCGTTTAATGCGTACTCGGAAGGTTGGGCGCTCTATGCCGAACAGATCGCCGACGAATTGGGCGTGTATGACAACTTCCCCGTGGGGCGGCTCGGCTATCTGCAGTCACTCGCGTTTCGCGCCTGCCGTCTGGTGGTGGATACAGGCCTCCACGCCAAACGCTGGACCCGCCAGCAGGGAATAGACTTTTTCGTCACGGAAAACGGCTCGAACCCTGAAGAAGTGCGCGGCGAAGTGGACCGCTATTGCTCATGGCCCGGTCAGGCCTGCGGCTACAAAGTCGGCCATTCGGCGATCGTGCAACTGCGTGAAAAAGCAAAGGCGGCTCTGGGCGCCAAATTCGACTTCCGCCGTTTCAATGACTCGCTGCTCCTCAGCGGCAATGTGCCCATGACGGTGCTGGCGCGCGTGGTGGATGAGTATGTGGCGCGGGAGCGCGGGTGAATATGATTCGGGTCTTATTCTCTAAACCAAATGGAATTTACCGACCGTAGTCCATCACGAATCAAAATGCGCGTCGATGAGTTTTGTCGCCGCGTTGCGGGCGTTCTGCGCAATTGTTTTTGAATCGTGCAGATGCGCGAGGACAATGGCGCCTTCTTTCAATATCAATAGCTCTTGCGCGAGGGAGTCAGGATCTTTCGCGCCGGCTTTTCGCGCCCGTTCGGCGAAGTCGACAGCGAGCAGGCGCTTGTGTTCCGCCGCGGTGACATGAATCGGGTGCGCTCTGTCCTGGTATTCAGACGACGCCTTGATGAACATGCAGCTTTTGAATCCGGGCTCGTCGAACCACTCAGCCAGCGCATCGAAAATCGCAACGAGCTGCTCCTTCGGATTGGCCGCCAGTGCTTCCACCCTGCGCATCAACCAATTGCGAAATTGCTCATCGCGCAATCGCAACGTCGCCAGGATAAGTTCTTCCTTGGTGCGGAAATGTTTATAGATCGCCGTTTTCGAAACGCCGGTCTCCTTGGCCAGCCGGTCCATGCCTATGGCGTGAAAGCCGCCTGCGTAAAATGCCTTGAGAGCGTTCTGAACCAGGTCCTCGCGTTTTGAAGCACTCATGAAGATCACCACTCATATAACTGATCGGTAAATGATACCTTTTGGGTTGAATTGCAAGTTTTCCAACCAATTATCGTTGTTTTTACTCGAAAAACCATCCTGAAAACCGAAACCTCGGCTGCGGGCAGCAAAAAACCGCAAACCAGACATTGACAGATCGGTTTATGTTGATTAAATGACAATTACTGATCGGTAAATGTCGAGTCGGGCGTTTGGGTGGCGGATCACCCGGTCCCGGCAACTGAAACCACTTTGAACGAAAGGGGATGGAGAGATGGACAAGTCACTTCGTCATTTTTACAGCCGGGGCACGGACGTCCTGGCGCTTGTGCTGAGTATTCTGATCAATCTGGTGCTCTTCGTTGCAGTCATCGGTGTCACAATGTCCTTGTCGCCGCCGGCACAAGCCGACACTACTGATTCCCGCGCTGCGACAGCGAAAATGCCGCCGCTCAATGACGGATTGCCGGCGCCGGGATTTGAAATCATCAAAGGCGAAACGGCGATCGTCATTACGGACCCGCAAAACGATTTCCTCTCACCGGATGGTGTGACCTGGGGCGTGGTCGGCAAGAACATCACCGAAAACGGAACGGTGGAAAATCTTGAATCTCTATTTAAGGCAGCCGATGAAACCGGAACGCCTGTCTTTGTCTCGCCTCACTATTATTTTGAGCACGACCACAAATGGCGTTTTGAAGGTACGCTCGAAACGCTGATGCACAAAATTGGCATGTTTGACCGCAAAAACGCGCTCGATCTGACCGGGTTTGACGGGTCCGGTGCTGACTGGCTCGAACGGTACAAGCCCTACATCAACAATGGCCGAACTGTCGTCACCAGCCCGCACAAGGTTTACGGGCCAGACAGCAACGATCTTGTTCTGCAGCTTCGCAAGGCTGGTATCAACAAGATCATTCTCGCGGGGATGTCGTCGAACCTTTGCACGGAATCCCACATGCGTGCGCTCATCGAGAACGGTTTTGAAGTCATGGTTGTCACCGACGCGACCGCCGGCGCCATCACTGAGCATTATGATGGTTACGCCGCGTCACTGACGAACTTTCGCATGATCGCAAGCGCTGTCGACAACACAAAAAATACGGTCAAGGCGATAAAAGCCGCCGCCCGATAGTTTGCTGCACGCTCCCCCCAAGGCCATCCACCCCTCTGCCTGCGGATGGCCTGCGGCGCCCGGCCGGCGCCCACCCAAGCAAACTCCCGCCGGCCGGGCGCATCTAACTGAATTCGCAGGCGCCAGTTTCGTAACCAGCCTGACGAAACCCTTCCACGAAACGCCAAGCCGTTTTGGGAAGGCCGGTACCCCGACGCCTAAACCCAACAAAGGAAAACACAATGACTGACACAATCAAAATCGCCGCCGCCGCAATTGCATTTGCTTTTGCATTTCCCACTACAGTCTTCGCTGAAGACGAACACAATGTATCAAATGGCGTGACGACGGCGGGCGTTCCGCTCGGTCTGCATGGCGTAGACGCCGTGGCGCTATCAACCATAAACGCCGTGGCGGAGGGCGACGCCGCCCACACAGTCGTCAATGACGGCGTTGCGTATTACTTCGCCTCTGCGGACTCCGCGCGAAAGTTCAAATCCGCACCGGCTAAATATCTTCCGCAATATGGCGGTTTTTGCGCCTATGCGGTTGCGGTCGGAAAGAAGTTCGATGGCGATCCGCAATACGCCGATATCGTCGACGGGAAACTCTATCTTTTCGTCAACGCCGATATCTTCGCCAAATACAAAAAGGACTCCAAGCGCATTCTTGCGAGAGCCGAACAGAAATGGCCGTCAATCGAACATGTGGCGGTTGAAAAACTTTAAGGCGCCCAGGCGGCGGAGCAACGTGGCTCCGTCGTCGCTGCCTCAAAACACAGTAGAAAAGGAACTCTCCATGCGCCCGCCACTTCCACCGTTCACTGAAGAAACCGCCAGAGCTAAAGTACAGGCAGCTGAAGACGCCTGGAATACGCGCGACCCCGAAAAGGTCAGTCTGGCCTACACCGAAGATTCCGAATGGCGCAATCGCGGCGAATTTTTTTGTGGAAGAGAAAAGATTAAGGAATTCCTGCAGCGCAAATGGGCCAAGGAACTGGACTATAAGCTAAGAAAAGAACTTTGGGCTTTTGCGGGCGATCGGATCGCCGTTCGCTTTGAATATGAATGGCGCAATGCAAAGGGCGAGTGGTTCAGAAGCTATGGCAATGAAATGTGGGAATTTGCGGACAGCGGTCTGATGCGCAAACGCTATGCAAGCATCAATGACTTGCCGATCAACGAGTCCGAGCGCTATTTGTAGTCGTGTTGTCTGTTTGCCCAATTTTAGGGCCGTTCGGCGCACCCCAATAGCGCGAAACGCAGCGTTCAAAATACAACTTATGTGATGAAAATCTTCACCAAACCCGCTTTTGGTGGATAGTTATCCTCATCTTTTCCAGCGGGCTTATCATTCATCCCACGTTGAGTTGCGGCCGAAGAAGCAGGCGGGGCGGCGTTTATAATAACGCGCCCGCCACACCCGAATGGTCCTTCATCAGCGTCGCGTCCTGACGGCGGGTTTCCTGCCGGTCGGGGCAGGCTGTTTGACATCGTAAAGTTTGGCGCGCCGCCGGTCGTAATCGTCTGGGTCGCGCCTTTGTAACAAAGCCGCCGGATCAGCGGCGCGCGAGGCCCTCATTGCGCCTCGCGCGCGGCCCGCCGGGGGCAGGGACAGATTCGGACTGCCGGCGAGCGAATTAGCCGGTTAACCACCCTGGTTGACAGCCCCCTTGGCTTTGACTATCTCCCGCGCTCCATTTGACGTGTAACAACCCTCGAAAGCCTGTAGTCATGAAAGTCCGCTCGTCCCTTAAGTCGTTGAAGAACCGGCATAAAGACTGCCGCGTGGTTCGCCGTAAGGGCCGCGTCTATGTGATCAACAAGACGCAGCGCCGCTTCAAGGCGAAGCAGGCTTAACCCGCCTTACCGTCTCTTCACGCGAAATTTCCTTGGTTTTTAGGGGTTTAGCCCTTAAGCTTTCGCCCATGCGAAGGCTTTTTTGTGTATTGTTTTCAGTAGCGTGCGTCACGGCGCCGGCCTTTTTTGGGTCCGCTGCGGCGGATCAGACCGATCCGCGCCTCGATCAGCTATTTGAAGAATTGCGGGTCGGGGATGCGCTCCGGGCTGAGGAAAATGTCGGGCGGATTATCGAGATCTGGGCCGACGCGCCGAGCGACACGGTGGATTTGCTCTTTGCGCGCGCTGAACTCGCCGCTGAAAATGGGGCGTTTGACCTCTCGCTGACCCTGCTGGACCATATTGTGGGTCTCGCGCCCAATTTCGCACAAGGCTACGCCCTGCGCGGTTCGGTGCGGCTGACGCAAGATGACCGGGTCGGGGCCATTCAGGATTTCACCCGCACGCTTGAGCTTGAGCCGCGCCAATTTGAGGTACGCTCTACACTGGCCGAGTTGTTGCTCTCCGGCGGTGAAAAGCGCGACGCCTATGAGATGTTCCAAAAGGCGCTGGAGTGGAATCCCCATGACGAAAATGCGCGCCAACGCTCTCGCGTGTTGCGCCGCGAACTCGACGGTCAAGAGATTTAAGGGCCGCCGCCTGATCCCTGTCGTTTCGTCGCCAGGACTTTTTCCCAAATAGATTTACTTTTCCCCACACGCAACGATCGTGCTTGGCGTTACCGCCGCACTTTTCTATTCCTATGCGTTCTGGTCGCGGAGTATTAATCCGCACCCATATCATTTCTGAGGGAGTAGCGCGTGGCGGATGGATCGGCGAGTGTAGAAGGCGCAACAACAGTTGCTGCGGACCGGCTGCGGTCTTTCATTGAGCGCGTGGAGCGCCTTGAAGAAGACAAAGCCGCGATCATGAACGACATGAAAGAAGTCTACGCCGAGGCCAAGGGCGAGGGCTATGATGTCAAAATCCTGCGGCAGGTAATCCGTATCCGCAAGATGGATCGCGCCGACCGGCAGGAACAGGAAGCGCTGCTCGATCTATATTTGAGTGCTATCGGGGAGTAGCAAACCGTCATCCCGTGCGCAGCGCAACACGCAGTGGTGCGCAGCAGACACGGGATCGGTTTTTTTGAAATCGATCCCGGACCAGCATTGCATCATTTCATGCTGCAACGCATCCGGGATGACGATAGACTCTAGCTCGCGCGTTTCACTTCCAGATCATGCTCGCGCAGTTTGCGATAGAGCGTTGAGCGGCCCATGCCGAGGCGACGGGCGACTTCGGACATTTTGCCCTCATAGGTTTCAATCGCCAGCTGGATGAGATCCTTTTCGATCTCCTGCAGCGAGCGCAAATGCCCTTCGCGATCGAAAATGGCGACAACTTCGCTTTCCGCCTGCGCCGGGGTTCGCGTTGCAGCGGCGGGTGCGCCGCCGGCTTCGTCGCATTCGAATTCTGCAGGCGACAACATCGGCGGACCCGCCTCGATGCCGGCTTCCGCGAATGCGTCTGCGAGCAATGGAAAGTCTTCGGCGGATAGGTAAGGGCTGTCAGCAAGCACCACGGCGCGGAAGATAGTGTTTTCCAACTGGCGCACATTGCCCGGCCAGTTGAATGCAGTGAGCACTTCCATGACTTCATGACGGACGCCGCGAACGTCGCGGCGCTCTTCAGCATTGTAGCGCTGGATGAAATGATCGATCAGCGCCGGAATGTCTTCGCGGCGGTCACGCAGCGCGGGCACTTCCACAGGAAATACATTGAGCCGGTAGAACAGATCCTCACGGAAAGCGCCGTTTTTGACGTCCTCTGCGAGATCGCGGTTGGTGGCGGAAATCACGCGCACATCGACCTTGGCGGGACGCTTGGAGCCGATGGCGTCGACTTCGCCCTCTTGCAACACGCGCAGCAGTTTCACCTGCATGTCAGCGGGCAACTCGCCCACTTCGTCGAGAAAGATTGTGCCGCCGTCGGCTTCCTGGAACTTGCCGATATGTTTGGCTGAAGCGCCGGTGAACGATCCTTTTTCGTGACCGAAGAGAATGCTTTCAACGAGATTTTCCGGAATGGCGCCGCAATTGACCGTGATGAACGGACGGCCGGCGCGGTCGGATGAACCTTGAATGGCGCGGGCGATCATTTCCTTGCCTGTGCCGGATTCGCCGGTGATCAGTATCGGAATGTTCGACACGGCGGCGCGTTCGCCGAGACGCATCACATGGCGCAACGCCGTGGACTCGCCCACAAGATCTTTAAAACCCATGGCGCCTTCACGCTTGCGCTTCAGGCGCGAGACTTCGCCTTTGAGTGTGGTGATATTCAGCGCGTTCTGGATGGAAACGATGACGCGCTCCGGGGAGGCGGGTTTGACAAAGAAGTCAGCAGCGCCAAGCTGCATCGCTTCCACAACCGTATCGATGCCGCCTTGCGCGGTCAGCACGATGACGGGCAATTCCTCGCGGAATGATTTGGCGCGTTTCAATGTTTCCATGCCGCCAAGGCCGGGCATGCGCAAATCGAGCATGACAACCGCCACATCGGCGCCTTGCTGGCTCTGCAACAGCGACAGTGCGCTTTCGCCACTGTCGGCTTGCAGCACCGGATAGCCCGCTTTTTCGCACACAGCGCGCATCAGGCGGCGTTGAGTGGGATCATCATCGACGATTAAGATCGTTTTCACCATTTGACGGCGGGCCTTTCAATAACTGAGATATCGTCAGGCGACCTTGCGCGCTTTGGGTAAAGAACGGTTTAAAACCGTGTCATTCCGAAACGGTTTTTGATCACGAAACGCCCTGTGGCCGTTCATAATTGGTTTACGGATTAATATTGCGTTTACGATGTTTGATGAAGCACAGCATCCTTCAACCTCCCCCTTGAGGGGAGGTCAAAAACGCAAAGCGTTTTTGGGTGAAAGAAGACCGGCAAGCAGCGCCTTTGTCTGGAAGATTGCAAACGCCCCTCCCGAAACTGCGATGCAGTTTCGACCTTCCCGCAAGGGGGAGGTAAGGAACGGCGCCGCCAACCCTTTGCGCAGCGGCGGGGATCGGCTATCCATGGTGCAACGCACAAGGATTTGCCCATGTCCGACAATAAAGAGATGCAATCGGAAGATTTGATCCGGCCGCTTTCCCATCTCGGCGGCGAGAAGCCGCCGGCGCCGGAATGGTTTCAAAAAGCCATCGCCACCCCGTCGGAGGAGGGCGCGGTGGAAGTCGCGGGCGCGCGCATCCGGTATTCCGCCTGGGGTGAGGAGGGCCATCGCGGACTATTGTTTGTCCATGGGGGCCGCGCGCATCGGAACTGGTGGCGGCCGTTCGCTCCGTATTTCGCGCAAAACCGCCGGGTTGCGGCGCTCGACCTTTCCGGCATGGGCGACAGCGACTGGCGCGACACCTATTCGCTGGATCTGCTGGTGGACGAGGTTTTCGCCGTGATCGACAAGGCGGGCCTGGCGACACGCGGCCGGCCCGTCGTGGTGGGCCACAGTTTTGGCGGCTGGGTGACGCTCGCCGCCGTTGAGCGAGAGGGCGAAAAGCTCGGCGGGGCGGTCGTGGTTGATTCGCCGCTGGGTGTTCCCGATCCGCATGAGGGCTACACCGTGGTGAAGGCAAAGCCGGGCAAGCCCGACGACAAGCGCAGCGCGCATCTTTACGCCACAAAGGAAGAGCCGATCACCCGGTTTCGCCTGCTGCCCAACCAGCCTGGGGAAAACCTCTATCTGTTAGATTATATCGCGCGCGAGGGTTTGCGCCGGGCAAAAATGCCCGACAATAGTGAAAGCTGGACATGGAAGTTCGATCCCGGCCGGCAAAGCAATTTTGAAATTCATTTCGAGCGCGATCTGTTGCGCGCCGCCCGTTGTCCGCTGGCGTTCATCTATGGGGAAAAATCCATGTTCGCGCAGGGCGATGGGATCGCCCATCTGGAGGAACAGGCCCGTGGACGATCGCCCTTTGTCATGATCCCGGACGCCTATCATCATCTAATGATGGATCAGCCCTTGGCGTTTATCTCTACATTGCGGACACTTTTGAGCGCCTGGCCCATCAGATTCGGGGTCTGACGGCCTTGCCCAAGTCCCTGAAATCCTTCAAAACATCGACGAATTACGGGAATAAATTACGGGGTTTCCATGACTGACGAAGCGACACAACGACTGCACGACGCGGAAGAACATAAAAAGTCTTATGACGGCATTATGGGCGCCGCCACGGAGGTTGGCGTTCCTGCGGCGCTCGGGCTGACGACAATGTTCACTAGTCTCGTGATGGCGAACGGTGTGGTCATGTCGATACTCGCTGGTGTCGTCGTCTATATCTTCTCGCACGTCGTTGTGAAAATGTTCTTCGCGCACCACTAGCGCTTAACTCACGGTGCGGCGATCCCCGCCGTCGGAGGCCCAATGAAAATAGCCGTCCTGAAAGAAACGCGGTCCGGTGAGACCCGGGTTGCGGCGACGCCGGAGACTGTCAAAAAATTTACGGCGCTGGGCGCCAATGTCACCGTGCAGGCTGGCGCAGGCGACGCGGCGCGTTTTGCTGACGCCGACTATGTGAGCGCTGGCGCAGAGATCAGCCCGAGTGCGGCGGATGCGGCGCAAAGTGCCGATCTGGTCGTCAAAGTGCTGGCGCCGTCGAGTGAAGAGCTGCGCACTATTAATCGCGGATCGAAACTGGTGGCGATCTTGTCGCCTTATGGCGATCCGGATTCCGTTGGCGCTTATGCGCGCCTCGGCGTTGACGCTATGGCCATGGATTTCATGCCGCGCATCACCCGCGCGCAATCCATGGATGTGCTGTCCTCACAGTCGAACCTTGCGGGCTACAAGGCGGTGATCGACGCGGCGGCCTATTACGGACGCGCACTGCCCATGATGATGACGGCGGCGGGTACGATCGCGGCGGCGAAAGTGTTTGTCATGGGCGCCGGCGTTGCCGGCCTGCAGGCCATTGCAACGGCGCGGCGTCTGGGCGCCGTGGTTTCGGCGACCGATGTGCGTTTCGCCGCGAAGGAACAGGTTGAAAGCCTTGGCGCGACATTCGTGACTGTCGACGAAGAAGCGATGAAGGAAGCGGAGACGGAAGGCGGCTACGCCAAGGAAATGTCGGAAGACTTTCAAGAGCGCCAAGCCGAATTCGTCGCTGAGCACATCAAGAAGCAGGACATTGTCATCACCACGGCGCTAATCCCCGGACGCCCGGCGCCGAAGCTCGTAAGCGCCGACATGGTTGCCGGTATGAAAGCCGGGTCTGTTGTGGTCGATCTCGCGGTGGAGGCGGGCGGCAATGTGGAGTTGTCGCGCCCCGGCGAGGCGATTGAAACCGGCGGCGTCACGCTGCTCGGGTTTCTGAACGTGCCGGGCCGTCTGGCGGCGGACGCATCCAGCCTATACGCCCGCAATATCTACAATTTCGTCTCAGCGTTCTACGACAAGGAGACCAACGCCTTCGTCGCCGATCCTGAAGACGATATCATCAAGGGCGTGTCGCTCACCCGCGACGGCGCCATCGTTCATTCGGCGTTCGAAGAGGTAAAGCCCGCGCCCGCAGAGCAGCAAGCCGAAGAAATGACGCTGGCGCCGGAAGCGGTCGTCGAAGAGCCGGCGGTCGAGCCCTCGAACAACGACGACAGCGACAAAGACGAGTAATCCGCAAAAGGGAGCCTTTTGGCCATGCAGGATAAGCGCGAACAAGTTGATCAGGCGGCGCAGGCCGCGGAGCAGGCGGCGCAGGCGGCGGAAGCCGCCGCCGCGAACGCCAGCGGCAATGCTGAAGCAGCGACGACCGCCGCCCAGCAGGCGCGTGATATCGCTGACCAGCTTGCCATCATCGCGGCGTCGAGCCCGATTTCGGATTTTGTCTTTTTGCTGACGATTTTCATCCTGGCGATTTTCGTCGGCTATTACGTCGTGTGGTCGGTGACGCCAGCGCTGCACACGCCGCTCATGTCCGTGACCAACGCCATTTCATCTGTGGTGATTGTTGGCGCGCTGATCGCGCTCGGCGCCGACCTTTCTGAATCCGCCAATAATTTCTGGCCAAAGCTCTTCGGTTTTGCGGGGGTGGCGCTGGCCAGCGTCAACATATTCGGCGGGTTCTTAGTCACCCAGCGCATGCTGGCGATGTATAAAAAGAAAGAGCGGTAGGCGGTCATGGCGGATAATTTACCAGCGCTCCTCTACGTCGCTTCGGGCATTTTATTTATTCTCGCCCTGCGCGGGCTGTCCTCGCCGGAAACGGCGCGGGAAGGCAATCGCTTCGGCATGATCGGCATGGGCATCGCGGTCGTCACGACCCTGTTCGTGCTGGAAAACAAAGGTCTCGGCACCTGGTTCTTCGTCATCCTTGCGGTGGCGGCGGGCGCGGTTCCGGGCGCCTATATCGCGCGCAAGATCCCCATGACGGCCATGCCGCAACTGGTGGCGGCGTTCCATTCGCTCGTTGGTCTTGCGGCGGTGTTCATCGCCTGGGCGGCGTTCCTTGCCCCGAAAGCATTTGGCATTGGCGAGCCCGGACACATCCACATTCAGTCGATAATCGAGATGTCGCTCGGCGTTGCTATCGGCGCCATTACATTTTCCGGCTCGATCATCGCGTTTGCAAAGCTGAACGGAAACATGTCGGGCAAGCCGATCCTGTTGCCGTCGCGGCACGTCATCAATCTTGCGCTCGGCCTCGCCATCATCTTGCTCATGGGCATGTTGATGACGTTTGAACAATCGCCGACCACATTCTTTTTGCTGACGCTGGCGGCGTTTATTCTCGGTTTTTTGATCATCATCCCCATTGGCGGCGCCGATATGCCGGTGGTGGTCTCCATGCTCAACTCCTATTCCGGCTGGGCGGCGGCGGGCATCGGCTTCACGCTTGAAAACATGGCGCTTATCATCACCGGGGCGCTGGTGGGCTCGTCCGGCGCCATCCTTTCCTATATCATGTGCAAGGGCATGAACCGCTCGTTTATCTCGGTCATTCTTGGCGGCTTTGGCGGCGAGGATTCCGTGGCGGGCGCTGGCGGCGAAGAGGACCGTCCGGTGAAGCAGGGCTCCGCCGACGATGCGGCCTTCGTGATGAAGAACGCCAACAAGGTCATCATCGTTCCCGGTTACGGCATGGCGGTGGCGCAGGCCCAGCATGCGCTCAAAGAAATGTGCGACCGGCTGAAAGACGAAGGCGTCGAAGTGAAATACGCCATCCACCCAGTGGCGGGACGCATGCCGGGGCACATGAACGTGCTCCTGGCCGAGGCGCAGGTGCCTTATGACGAGGTCTTTGAACTGGAAGACATCAACTCGGAATTCCGCACCGCAGACGTCGCCTTCGTGATCGGCGCCAATGACGTCACCAACCCGGCGGCCAAAACCGACAAGCAATCGCCGATCTACGGCATGCCGATACTGGACGTTGAAAACGCCGGCACGGTGCTATTCGTCAAGCGCGGCATGGCGTCCGGCTATGCGGGCGTGCAGAACGAGCTGTTCTTCCGCGACAACACCATGATGCTGTTCTCCGACGCCAAGAAAATGTGCGAGGAGATCGTCAAGGCGTTGTAGGGTGAATGCTGTCTAATATTGGGACGAATTCGTCAATTTCAAGGCTTGAAACGGGTGCCCGAGTTACATATTTAAAGATTGACAAAGGAAAAACCATTTAAAAACAGCGTGTTAGTGTTTTTTAACTCGTTTGTTGCATCTTGAAGGAGGAGAAAACAGTGATATGTTCAAGCCTTCGAAAAATCATGCTTGGGCGCGAATTTTGCCCCAAAGCGGAATACGATAAGGGGGAGAGCATGCTAGGAGAAGTTATGACTAATGTCGAAGGCGCACGCGACTAGGCGCGAATGTTATCCGAAGCGGCCGCAGCCGCACCAAAAACGGTTGAGGTGTGCTCAACCGTTTTTTGTTGGGTCCAATTGTCGTTCCCTTTACTTGCGGGGCTTTCACCGTTTGTTATCGGTGTATCCGCCTTTTTTGCTTGGTTAAGTATCAGGCGAAACGCCGAGGTAGCCCGTAAACGCGCAACACTTGATCTGATCGAAAAAACAGAGTCGACACCTCACTATCAAACCTTACACCAAGCGTTCAAGTATCAGCGTCAAAAGGGCTCCTTTGAGTCTCTGGTTAACCCGGTACTTGATGAGGATAAGGCGCAACGGCGCAAAATTCATCAGTACCTAAATCATTACGAACTAATATCCATTGGGATACGCCGGGCTATCCTCGACTCGAACACATACCAAGACTGGATGCGTTCGGCATTTGTTAGAGATTGGAATGCGGCATCTGATTTTATCCAGCGAGAAAGATGGAAGTTCGTGAGAAAGACTGGAAGGTGGCGCTATAATACGCGGCTGTATGAAAATTTTGGCGCGATGGCAACGGAATGGAGCGCTGAGGCAATTGTCTTGAATGAAAAGTACTCTGACCCGCCTACGGCGCCAGAGGGGCCGGGAGACGAAGCCTTACCAAAAGGCGATGGTCATAAGCCGCTAAAGTCGATTTTTGGCGTCAGACTATAGGCCAACGATCGAAGCTCTTGTTGGACGACGCCATACGCTTGCCACATCTAATATACTAATGAGTGGTCCCGTGTTCATAAGGCTCACATACTCGTGAGGCGTGTCAGCTGATGCGCTTCCGCGCCCGATTTCGACGCCGTCGTGCTAGGCGCTTGACGCACTTTTTGCTAAAAGACGCGCTAACCAACCAAGGGGCAATTCATGAAATATTTGATGATGGGCGCTGCCGCGCTCGCAATCGCTGCGTGTTCGCAGCAAACTGCAACATCTGAAACGGAAGACCACGCCGCGCCGGCTGAAACCGAAGCGTCCGATGCCGGTGATCAGTCTGCATCGGCGGCGCTCGACGCTGTGCTTGAAGCGCAATCCGACGACACCAAAGCCCGTTACCAGTATCGCCACCCGAAAGAGACGCTGGAGTTCTTCGGCGTTGAGCCGGGCATGACCGTCGTTGACGCGTTGCCGGGCGAACCCGGCTGGTATGCATCCATTCTGGTCCCGTATCTCGGGCCGGACGGCAAGCTGATCGGCGCCGACTATTCCATGGAGATGTGGCCGTTGTTCCAGGGTTTCGCGACGCCGGAATTTTTGGCGGCGCGGGAGACATGGACGACCACTTATGAGACCGAAGCGGGCGCCTTGCGCGGTGAGGATGGCGCCGCCATTGGCGCCTTCGTGTTTGGCTCCGCGCCGGACGATCTGGCCGGAACCGTTGACGTGGTGCTCATGAACCGCGCGGCGCATCACTTTAACCGTCTCGAGGGCGGGCGTTTCTTCACCGAGGCGCTGAGTGATATCGACAAGGTGCTGAAACCCGGCGGGATCGTTGGCGTCGTGCAACACCGTGCGCCGGAGGATGCGCCTGACGCGTGGGCCAATGGCGACAACGGCTATGTGAAGCAGTCGCAGATCATCTCTGTGTTTGAAAACGCAGGGTTCGAACTGGCGGGCGAGAGCGAGATCAACGCCAATCCGAACGATCAGCCTGTGGAAGGCGACTTTGTCTGGCGTCTGCCGCCAACGCTCGCCACAACGCGGGACCACGAGTCCGATGAAGGGCAGGCGGAATTGCGCGAGCAGATGATCGCCATCGGTGAGTCAGATCGCATGACGCTGAAATTCAAGAAGCCGGAATAACGGACGATCATCCCGGAAACAAAAAACGCGGCGCTTTTGGCGCCGCGTTTTCTTTATTGGTGATTGGCTTTTTCTACTGGCCAGTGCCGCCAAAGGTGAATTCACGCATGATGTGAAAGCCGAACGTAAACTGATGGCGGTCGCCATATTGCGCGATGATCGGCGTCGCTGCGTAATCATCGAAGATGTAATTATAACTCGCATATGGGTTCAGCGACCAGCGGTCCAGAATGTTGATGTAAGCGTTGACGCTGCCCCCGACATCGCGGAAGCCGGAGTCCACATCATAAACCGGCAAGCGGCCCAATGAGGCTGCCGACTGTTCCGGCGTCACGGAGAAATACGCATCAGCGTAACGGTCGCCGATCCAGCTTGCGTGGCCGCTGGTTGAAAACGACACCGGCCCGGCGCGGAAAAGGAGCGCGGTCAAATAGCCGTCCACAATGGTGCCGCGATGGCCGGTCTTCAGCCCATGGCGCACTTTTGCTTTCGCCGCAAAGCGGTCAAGAAATGTTGTGCCGACGAATCCGCCAAATTCGAACGTCGTGCCGACGTCGCCGAGACCCTGCAGCGCCGGATTGTCATCCTGATCGCGGCGGCCGCGAATGCGCATACTCGGTCCGAACCGGAAGCGCGAGAAACCAAACAGGCCAAAGTCGGCGCCGTCATCGTCAAAGAACACGAAATTGCGGAACTTGACGTAGACCTGCGGATCGACGCCGAACTCATAGTCGTCGGAGCCGAAATAATCCGGCGAATAGTCGGGGCCAAGACCAAGCGACAGGTTAGTCTCGTCCGGCACAAGAAATGTCAGTACGCCAAAAAAGCGGCGATTGTCGTCCTCCGGGCCGAGCGTGATGGAGCCGTCATCATTCTCATCATAGGCATCGCCAAACAGCAGCGGGCGCGTTTTCGGCTCGTCGAGACGGTTGGCGTCCTGCTCCTGTTCGGAGGTGAGGATCAGCGCGTCTTCCAGCGCCTGCTCTTGCGCTTCGCGTTCCAGACGCTCTTTTTCGCGCTTTTCTTTTTCAGTGGGGCCGAACAGCATCGGGCTGAGTTTGGGATCGTCGATCTGGCGCTGCGCAAAGGCAGGTGAGGCGGCGGTCATCAGCGATCCGGCCAATACCGCGCCCAGCGCTCCCCTCAGCGCTACAGTCCCCAAAGCGCGCAGTTTCATATGCATTCCCCTCATCACGCCACCGCCAGCCGTCTCATTCGCATTAACCATATGGAGCCAAATTCTATCGGGCAAGCGCTCTAATGCCACAAAAAGCTTCCATCTATCCCGCGAGAATGGGGTGGAAATGCTTAATTTTCCTTACTCTTGGCCGATTCGCGCGGGGCCGCGCGCCCAAAAACAGGCGTGCCAGCCAAAAGCAGGCGGAGCCAATCATCGTGGCCGGAGACGGTATTGTGGTGGATGGAAAAGGGGGCGCTAGTTGTCGACGGCGTCGTCGATGGCCTCGCCGGTGTTTTCAATGTCGCGGCCGACACCCTTGATGGTCTCGCAAGCCGAAAGGAAAAAGGCGAAAGCCAGTAAAATCGATACAACCCGCATGGCGTGGACCCTTTGTGTTCAAATCCCAAATGCTCAAATCAGAGGTGGTCATTATGAGCCGCCCCCCGAATAATACAAACCGTATAAGACAAAACAGATGAAACAAAAGGGGGCGAAACTCGCCCCCTGAACACTTAAATTTCGCTAATATATCCGCACGTTAGGCGCAGATAGCCGTATTTACAGGCCGCCTTCGCGCTGCAGGCGCTTGCGGATCAGCTTGCGCGCGCGGCGAACGGCTTCCGCCTTCTGGCGGGCCTTCTTTTCGGACGGCTTTTCATAAAACTTCCGGCGCTTCATTTCACGGAAGGTGCCCTCGCGCTGCATCTTCTTTTTGAGCGCTTTCAGGGCCTGTTCGACATTATTGTCGCGGACAAAGATCTGGACCAAGGCGGTAAGCCTCCCTTTTGAAAACAAAAACGTCACGGGGGCGGCCGCGACGCGAAAACCAATCCAACTCAACAAACGCCTGTTTCCTGCAAGCGCGTGAGGCGATGCGGCCTATACCAAAGGCCCCGGCTATTGTCTACAAGTGTCGCCTAAATAGGCGCAAAGAAGGATGGCCCCGTGCCTGACACTGATTCTGACGGCGAAAAACCCGGAGATACTGCAGATTTGGCGTCCGAAGCGGATGGATTTGACGCCATCCGCCGGGTGATTCTCCCGGCGCTGCTGGCGCGCGCGCCCTTCGATGGCTGGACCGGGCGGACGCTCAACGCCGCCGCGCGCGAGGCGGGGGCGGACCCGGCCGCCGCCAGCGACGCTTTTCCGCGCGGTATCGCAGACGCCCTACGCTATTGGTCCGGCGTATCCGACGCGGCGATGCTCGGCGCCATGGCGGCGCCGGAATTCGCCGGTCTTAAAATTCGTCAGAAAGTCGCCTTCGCGGTTCGGGCGCGGCTTGATGCGTTGCTCCCCCACAAGGAGGCGGCGCGCCGCGCCGCCGCAACGCTGGCCCTGCCGATCCATGGGCGCCTCGGCGCGGAACTCGCCTGGAAAACCGCCGACGCCATCTGGCGCGGGCTCGGCGACAAGTCGACGGATTTCAATTTCTATTCTAAGCGCGGCATTCTGACCGGTGTGTGGACGACCACTTTCGCGCGCTGGCTCGCCGATGACTCACAAGACGAAGCAGCGACCAACGCCTTTCTCGATGCGCGCATCGAAAACGTCATGCAGATCGAAAAAGCCAAGGCGAAAATCCGTGAACTGAACATCGATCCGAAAAAACCGATCGAATGGCTGGCGCGGCTCAGATATCCGGCGAACAGTTAACCGCAAGCTAGCCGGGTTAGTTGGCGTTTCTAATGACTGACCGAAAGGTTCGCTTTGATCGCAATTGTTATCGGCGAAAGGTGCAGACGCTATGACAGAATTCATTACTTTGGACACTGTGGGAAACATATTGACGATTGGTCTTAATCGTCCGGAGAAGAAAAATGCAGTTAATGCCGATATGTTTCGCGGCTTAGCCGCAGCCTATACGCATTTGTGTGACGATCCGAATTTGCGGTGTGGCGTGCTCTATTCTGCGGCGGAACTATTTACGTCCGGCCTCGATTTGATGGATATGGCGCCGCTCATTATGAGCGGTGGAGATGCTCAACTCGTGGCGCCTGATCAGGTCGATCCGTTCAATTGGGGGTCCGTCGCTGGTAAGCAGGGGCGCTTGCGGAGCAAACCCGTAATCACGGCGATTAATGGGAAATGTTTCACCGCTGGTATCGAACTGGCGCTGTCGACGGACATTATCGTCGCCGATGAGACGGCGGTCTTTGCCCAGGCCGAAATTCGCCGCGGGCTGACGCCTTTGGGCGGTGCGGTCGAGCGGTTCACGACACGTTTTGGCTGGGGCAATGCGATGCGCTGGTTGCTAACCGGCGACTCTTTTGATGTTCACGAAGCACATCGGATCGGCTTGGTGCAGGAAATCGCGCCGGACGGAAAAGCCTTTGATCGTGCTATGGAGATCGCCGAACGCGTGGCGAGTGCTGCGCCGCTTGGGGTCGAGGCGACGCTCGCAAACGCGCAGACCGCGATTCTCGAAGGCGCTCAGGCAGCGGCGGACGCTCTCCGACCGCAGGTGGAACGCGTCCGAACATCAAGTGATCTTCAAGAGGGGATTGCGTCCATGTTTCAAAAACGCGATCCGGTATTTAAGGGATCTTAGGAGCGTTTGGTTTTCGACTAGCGCTTGTTGTTGAGAATCCGCGTCACGTGGCCCATCTTGCGGCCCGGCCGGGCTTCGCGTTTGCCATAGAGATGCACGCAGGCGTTTTTTTCTTGGGCTAATGTTTTCCACGTGTCCGATTCATCGCCAATGAGGTTTTCCATCACCGCGTTTGAGTGACGCGCCGGATCGCCCAGCGGCCAGCCGGCGACAGCGCGGATATGCTGTTCAAACTGCGAAATGGCGCAGGCGTCTTGGGTCCAGTGCCCGGAATTATGCACGCGCGGCGCGTATTCATTGATGATGACATCGCCATCGGGCAAAACGAAGAATTCAACGCCCATGACGCCCACATAATCGAGTTCGGTGAGCATTTTCCGGGTGACGGCGCGGGCCTTATCCGCCGTTTCGGCAGACACTGCGGCGGGCACGGATGACGTTTTCAAAATGCCGTTGCGGTGCACATTTTCAGCCGGGTCGTATAATTTAATATCTCCATCGCCGGCGCGCGCGCCGATGATGGAAATCTCCCGTTCAAACGGCACGAAGGCTTCAAGAATGGACGGGGCGGCGCCCACTTCGTCCCAGGCGAATTTGATCGCTTTGTCGTATGCGGCGGAAAGGTCGGAATCTTCCGTCGTGATCCGCGTCTGGCCCTTGCCGTCATAGCCCAGCCGGCGGGTTTTCAAGATCGCCGGGCGGCCAACCTTGTCGAGCCCTGTCTTCAGTGCGGCGAGATCGTCAACTGCGTGATAGTCGGCGGTTCTTGCGCCGATCGAACGGACAAAATCTTTTTCCACCAGCCGGTCTTGAGATGTCTGTAACGCCTTGGCGCCGGGGCGGACCACTGCGCCGATCGAGGTGAGGAACGCGACGGTTTCGGCGGGCACGTTTTCAAATTCATAGGTGATGACATCGACCGCTTTGGCGAAGGCGCTGAGCGCTTCTTCATCCGTATACGCGGCTTGTGTCGTCGCGGCGGCCACGTCATAGGCAGGCGCGCGGTCATCAGGGCAGAATATATGCGTGCGCAACCCCAGTTGCGCGGCGGTCATGGCGAGCATGCGTCCGAGCTGACCGCCGCCCAATATCCCAACTGCGCCATTTGGTTCGACGATTTTGCTCATGGAATCTAGGTCTTCCGCTTATCCCGGCCCTTCATCCTGAGGAGCAACCAATCCTTCGTCCTTCGAGACGCGTCCACGACGTGAACGCCCTCAGGATGAAGGATTGGTTGCGTCTCGAAGGACGCCGGGGTGAGCGGGAGAAAACAAGCCACACTCAATCCTCAACCGTTTCGGCGACCGATGCTGTTTGCTTGGCGCGCCAATCGGCAAGGCGTGAGGCAAGCGCTTCGTCACTGGTGGCGAGAATAGACGCAGCAAGCAATCCGGCGTTTGCGGCGCCGGCCTCGCCAATAGCGACGGTGGCGACGGGAACGCCCGCAGGCATCTGCACAATGGAGAGGAGGCTATCGAGGCCCTTCAGCGCTTTTGACTGCACCGGCACGCCGATTACCGGCAGCGTCGTCATGGACGCAGCCATGCCCGGCAGATGCGCTGCGCCGCCGGCGCCCGCGATGATGGCTTTCAGTCCGCGTGACTTTGCGCTCTCGGCGTAATCATAAAGGCGTTTGGGGGTGCGGTGGGCTGAAACGATCCGGGTTTCATATGAAACACCGAGCACATCCAGCATGTCGGCGGCGCATTTCATGACCGGCCAGTCCGAGCGCGAGCCCATGATGACGCCGATGAGTGGCTTGTTCGCCTGATCGCCCATGCCGTGATTCTCCGCCGCAAGAAGCGGCGCTTATAGCAGTGGTGATCTTGTGCGCAAGCGAAGGGGGTCGTGCATACTGGGTCCGGGACGAGGAGACGCTAGCCTTAAGACGGGGGCGCGAGGACCAACGCCTCCTCTCACCGGACGCGGGAGCCGGTCGCATCATAGAAGGGGACTTCCATACGACCTGATCCGCAGGCTCAAATTGGGCCCCAGCGACGTTTGTCACAAGGCTCATTCGGCGAAGCGTGCGGCGAACGCGCTAAGCTGTGTTACAAGTAATAAGTCCGTGAATTGCGGAGCATTTTCTGCCGAAGGCGCATCATAAAAGAGCGTTTGAGGCGGTCGCTTCCGTGACTGGCGGACGGATGGCAATCACGGTAGTGATTCTGTCGGCGCGAAATTGCGGCAAGCGGGAAACTGGCCGCCAATTCGTGCGGCGGACGCAATTGGGAGGGACGCATGAAAATAGGCGACGCGCCGAAAACTGTTAGCGGCGCCAAAGTCGGGGGCAGCAGGCTCGGCGGCGGCGCGAGCAGCGCGCGAGTGGGCGGCGCGGCGGCGCCTTCCGATCAGATTGTCATCGCCGGCGTTCCTGACGCTGAACTGACGCCGAAAGTGCGCGAAGCGCTCACTTCGCTCATGAACGAAGTGCAGACATTGCGCACGGAGCTGGCGCAGGCGCGCGAGCAATTGGGCGATCTTGAAAAACTCGCCGACCGCGATCCGTTGCTCGATGTTTTCAATCGGCGCGCCTTTGTTCGCGAGCTCGATCGCGCCATGGCGATGATCGATCGCTACGGCATGAAGGCGAGCCTTGTTTTTATTGATCTCAATGATCTGAAAAAAATCAATGACGGTAAGGGCCATGGCGCAGGTGATGCAGCATTGGCGCATATCGCCACCGTCGTTTCGGCCCAGGTGCGCCAGACCGATGTGCTCGGCCGTCTTGGCGGTGACGAATTCGGTTTGTTGTTGACTCAGGCCGACCAGCAAACGGCCGAACATAAAGCGGGAGAACTGACAAGCGCTGTGGCGGCGACGCCGGTGCGCTGGAAGAGCGGTGAATTCACCGCACACATTTCCTGCGGCGTGGTGGAAATTATCAAGGGCCAGACGGCGGACGAGGCCATGGAGCGCGCTGACAGCGCCATGTATGAAGTAAAGGCCCGTAAAAGCGGCTGATGCCTTTGCGCGAATGGCAGTGGTGGTAATCCGGCAATAAGCGCAGGCGTCAGGCGATTATATCCGGCAGCATCGCGTCCTTGAACTCTTTGATCTCGTCTTTGAGCTGAAGCTTTTTCTTTTTCAGCCGCGCGATGGTCAACCGTTCGTAGGGAGAGTTTTGCTCAAGCGCCAGGATCGCCGCGTCAAGATCGCGGTGTTCTTCCTCAAGCGTTGCAAGGCGGATCGCCATGGCTTCGTCATTGGCGCCGTCAAAGTCGCTGTCGCGCGCGGAAAACCGTTCACCGTTGAGCAGTTTGGCGGTGAGCTTCGCGGGTGGCCCGCCTCTTTTAACAGTCAGCTCTTTGCTGTCGCCTGAACCGTCTTCCGGTGGTGTGCCTTCGGTCATCTCAAAGCCCTGTAGGGAGCGCCGGTGTTTGGCGCCGCTTTATCCGTCCTTATTGGAAGGTTCATTCTGGGACGGTTTGAAAATATTATCGACAAGTTCGTGAAGCAAATTTGCCGAAAAAGCAGGATTTTGTTCTGCATTTAGTAGCTTTGCGTAAACATTGAGGTTTTCAAGGGCCGTGTTTTCAGGTGGTTGCGTCTGTATCTCTGCTTCCGGCGGCGACAGGGCGAACAATAAATTCTGTACATGTTGCTCCGCTTTGAGCTCTGCATCCTTGATCTGCTCGCGCAGCGCCTCGACGACCGGATCGTTTCCATCGCCCTCAGCTTTCAGGTGACGCCGGGCGGATCGGAGCGGGTGAACAACGTTAGCGGTCCATTCGCGCTTGGCCTCAACGGCGTCGGTCACCACTGTTTCGGAAAGCGCGGCGCCGGTCTGAGCGCGCCAGCAGCACCACAGCGCCAAATTGACGTCAAACCCACACTCGTCCTGAAGCTTTAACAGCGCGCGTTCGACCGGTTTGCGCCCATAATAATCGAGCGACCATCGCCAGAACGCATTCTCCGGTGATTGTTGGGGAACGCTCAATGATCCCGCCGTCCCTTGGAGAGGTCTTCGCCCCAGCGCTTTGTGAGCGGCGTGTCGATATCAAAGAGATCAAGGGTGCGGCCCACCGATTGATCGACAAGATCATTGAGGGTCTGGGGTTCGGCGTAAAACGCCGGCAGCGGCGGCGCAATGATGGCGCCCATTTCCGTCAGGCTGGTCATGGTGCGAAGGTGCCCCAAATGAAACGGCGTTTCGCGCACCATCATTACCAGTCGCCGGCGTTCTTTCAGCACGACATCGGCAGCGCGGCTCAGCAAAGTGCTGGTGACGCCCGTTGCAATTTCGGACATGGTTTTTACCGAACATGGGACGATCAGCATACCCATTGTTTTGAATGAGCCGGAGGAGATCGCCGCACCGACGTCGCCAATGGCGTAGCGATGGTCGGCGAGGGACGCAAAGTCGGCGCCGGCCATGTCCAGTTCGTAACGAATCGTCATCTCGCTGGCGCGGCTCAAAATGAGGTGGGTTTCGACGCCTGCCTCACGAAGAGCCTCCAGCGCGCGCTTTGCGTATATGGCGCCCGATGCGCCGGTTACGCCGACGATGATTCGCGCCGGTGTTGGAGAAGGCGATTTCATAATAATCACAATGTCTTGGCTGCGAAACTATAGCGCAAAAGGGAGCGCCGCGACAAGCGGTATGGTTGACGCGCCTTAACACAAGAATCCGTGACAAAAGGGGGTCCGCCGTGGTTAAATGGCGGTGTTTCCACTAAGCCAAAAGGAGGCCAACCATGGCGATAAAAGCTCATATGGATACGCTCAACCGGCGACACCAGGAGCTAGAGACGGCAATATCGGCGGAGGTCAAAAACCCAGGGTTTGACGATTTGCGTCTGGTGGAGCTGAAACGCCAGAAACTCAAGATCAAGGATCAGCTTGAAGAACTCCGAATACAGACGAAAGATCTGAACTGAATAAACGCGTCAGGCGGCGCAACGGTTTGATGGTGCGATGCTTGACGCCGACATTTTGAAAGCCCATAGCGGGAAAAAATACGACAGCGGCGCACAAAAAAGTGCGCCGCGATTTTATGTCTGGAACAGAAAACATGACGCAACGGACTGTCATTATTACTGGCGCGGCGCGCGGCGTCGGCGCCTCTTGCGCCCGGCGCTTTGCAGCAGCGGGAGACCGGTTGCTGCTCGCTGACCCGGATGAGGATGCGGGCAAGGCGTTTGCGCAGGAGCTGGTGGACGGCGGCGCGGAAGCGGCGTTCGTCCACGCGGATATGGCCAAGCGCCTCGATGTGCACAATGTCATCGCCGAAGCGATCGACGCCTATGGCCGCATAGACGTGCTGGCGCACACGGTGATGCAGCAATTCTCTGCGCCATTTCTGGAAACCACCGAAGATGATTTCGACAGGATCGTCGCGGCGAATATTCGCGGCGCATTCCTGATCAATCAGGCGGTGGCGAAGAAGTTTGTCAAACGCCTCGAGGCGGGCGATGGCGAAGGCGCTGCGGGCGCCCCTGGCGCTATCGTCAATATCGGCTCGGTGGAGGCGGTGACCGCCGCCGCCGATCATGTGGCCTTTGCGGCGTCGCAGGGCGGGCTGCACCAGCTGACCAAAGCGGTCGCCATCGCATTATCGCCCTATGGCGTGCGCGCCAATCTGGTGGGGGTCGGCGCCATCAAGAGCGAAATGGCCGAAGACGCAGAGCGCGACCGCGAGCGCGATGCGACGCCGTTAAAACGCATCGGCGATCCGGATGAAGTGGCTGAGGTTGTGTTCTTCCTCGCCAGCGAGGCGGCGTCCTATGTCACCGGCCAGACCGTCTATGTGGACGGCGGCAAGCTCGCTATGAATGCGTCAGGCGGCAAGAAGAAAAAAAGCTAGTCGTCGTTCGACGAACCCGCGCCAAAGTCAGCAAAGACCTTCGCCGGATCGAATGACTTTTTCTTTTCTTCTTCCGGCTCTTCTTCGGCGACAGGCTCAAGCGCCGGGCCGGGATAGGCTTCCGGATTTTCTTTTTGCAGCTTGGCTTTTTTCGCCGCCGCTTTGCGCACTACGGCGTCGAGATCGATCTGCGTGCAAAGGCCGAGGCCGACGGGATCACGCGGTTCCAGATTGGCCGAGTTCCAGTGCGAACGATCGCGCACGGACTGAATTGTTGTTTTGGTGGTGCCGAGCAGCTTGGCGATTTGCGCGTCAGTAATTTCCGGGTGATTGCGCACAACCCAGGCGATGGCGTCCGGCCGGTTCTGGCGTTTGGACACTGGCGTATAGCGCGGACCTTTGCGCGGCTTTTCCGCGACGATGGTTTTCGGCCGCGAAATTTTCAGTCGGTAGTCGGCGTCGCCTTGCGCTTTTTCAATTTCATCGCGCGTCAGCTGGTGGGTGGTGATCGGGTCGATGCCGCGCACGCCCGCGCCCACATCGCCGTCGGCGATGCCTTTGACCTGCAACGGGTGCAGGGCGCAAAATTCTGCAATCTGGTCAAAGGTGAGCGACGTATTGTCGATCAGCCAGACAGCGGTGGCGATTGGCATCAGCGGACGATCAGCCATGTATTCTCTCCAAATGGGCGGCGCGCTGGGCGCGCCATAAAAGGTTCGTCAAATAGTTCGTTGCTGCGGCCCCCCGTCCGGAGAGCCGCGCTAACCGCCGGAAAATGTCGGGGAAAGCATGTCGTTGCCGGGCATATAGACGCTTTGGGCGCCTGCGCCAAGGTGAAATCAGCCAGTTTTGAGGATGATTTTGCCAATGTGACCGCCGGATTCCATGTGTTCATGGGCTTTTGCGGCGTCAGCCAGGGAAAAAGTGGAATCGATGGCCGGGCTCATGGCCCCGCTCATCAGATGCGGCCAGACATGGGTGCGGATGTCCCTGGCGAGCCGGGCTTTCTCCTCAAGCGAGCGGGCCTTCATGGTCGACCCGGTCAATTTCAGCCGCTTTTGCATGATAGCGAAGATGTTGATGGTGGCTTCCGCGCCGCGCAAAAACGCGATGGAGACGTGCCGCCCGCCGGGGTTAAGGCAGGCGAGGTTGCGCGCCACAAAATCACCGCCCGCCATGTCGAGCACAACGTCGGTGCCGCCGCGCGTGGCGAGCATTTCGTCCCACGGATCGTCCTTGTAATTACACGCGGCATCTGCGCCGAGCTGCAAACACGCCTCGCATTTTTCTTTTGTACTGGCGGTGGCGACGACTTTCGCGCCGAAGGCTTTGGCCATGGCGATGGCGGTGACGCCAATGCCGCTTGTGCCGCCATGAACGAGCAGCGTTTCACCGGCTTGTAATTTTGCGTCGTCAAAAACATTCGCCCAGACGGTGAACACAGTTTCCGGCAAGGACGCGGCTTGCTCTATGGAAAGATTTTCCGGCACCGGCAGGCACGAGCCTGCATCAACACTTGCATATTCCGCATAGCCGCCGCCGGGTAAGAGCGCGCAGATCTTGTCGCCAATTTTCCAGTCTTTCACATCCGCGCCGACAGCGGCGATCTCGCCCGCCGCTTCAAGGCCCGGCAAATCGCTGGCCCCTGGCGGCGGCGGATAAAGCCCGCGCCGTTGCAATACGTCCGGGCGGTTAACGCCCGCCGCCGCCACGCGGATCAACACCTCACTGGCTTCGGGCGAGGGGGTGGGGCGCGTGACGAGCTTTAACACCTCCGGCCCGCCGGGCGTTTCGATCTCAATCGCTTGCATTGTCGAGGGAATGGGCATGGATTTCCTCACCTTTGAAGCGCGTCCTTGCGCTCAGCCTGATGATTTCGCAAAGTTGCGGACAAGTTGCAAACTGCAAGGCCGGAAGAGGAGACAGACATGGATGATCAACCGCTCAACGAAAAGCCGGACCTGTCGCTGGCCTTCCTCGCCAAACAGGATCTGTACGCGCTTTCCGTTGATGACCTTGACGAACGCATCGCCGCGCTGAAAGCCGAAATCGAACGCTGCGAAGCTGCAAAAGGCGACCGCGGCTCAACCCGCGATGCGGCCGAGAAGCTGTTTAAGCTTTGATCCATTAAGTTTAATTTGCAACATCGAAGTTAGCAATGGATAGGGTCCATTATAGATTTATACTTGAGAATAAAAATTCACCGAAAATTCGAATGAGTAAAAATCTATCCTGCTATTTTGAACGAGAGTACATCAAAGGCACGTAACATGAGGGTTCAAAGTATTCGTTTGAAAAATTTCAAGCGATTTAGCGACTTAAAGATTAGTGAAATTCCTAAAAGCGCAAAACTAGTGGTAGTTGTTGGGCCAAATGGGTGTGGTAAGTCATCTTTGTTTGATGGCTTTCTACATTGGTACAGGAGTGCTGCGAAGTTCGGTATCGATAGCGATGAATCCTATTTTAGGAAAGAAGATCTAGAGAGTTTTGATTGGTCGAAGCTGGTTGAAGTGAAAATTTATGACGATGCAGTTCCAAAGCGAGGGAGCTTATACATTCGTACTGCATATCGAAATGACCCTGAATTTAATATCACAGGATTAGCTAGGCAAAATTCCCCCTCTGAATCGGTTGATATCACCAGAATGATTCAAAATGATCAAACGGTGGCGCGAAATTATCAGCGCCTCGTTTATGAAACAACCGCTGCAGTCTATGACAACGCCAATGATGGGAAAACCGTACGGATGTTGCGGGAAGAACTGATAGGTGAAGTCCGAGCGTCTATGCGTAGGGTCTTTGGAGACCTTTTACTCAACAACATATCAGACCCCCTCGGGGCAGGAGCGTTCTTTTTTGAGAAGGGAATTGTCAAGTCGTATCACTACAAAAACCTTTCGGGCGGCGAAAAAGCTGCGTTCGACTTGATTTTGGATCTTCACGTAAAGAAAAAATTCTTTCCAGAGGCAGTTTACTGTATTGATGAAGCTGAAACTCACTTACATACGCGCATTCAAGGTGCTCTACTTAAAGAGCTTGTTAGTATAGTACCGGACGAAGCCCAACTGTGGGTGACGACACACTCACTTGGTGTGTTGCGCGCGTGTCAGGAACTGGACTCGAATGATCCGCGTAGCGTTAGTGTAATCGACTTCGATGGGCTTGATCCCGATGTGCCAACAGAGCTTCGTCCATCTTCGTTGGGGCGTGTTACTTGGGACAAAGTAATGTCTATCGCAATCGACGATCTATCCGAGCGTATGGCGCCGGAAATAATTGTCGTTTGTGAAGGTTCTTCAGTTGGTAAACGTCGAAAAGATTTCGATGCGGAAATATATAATCGAATTTTTGGTGATAATATACCCAATGTTTTATTCATCTCCGGTGGGTCATCACAACAGGTGTCTATCGCTGGATTTTCAATTGGGTCAGCGCTTGGGAAGATTGTTCCGTCTACTAAGGTTGTTGCGTTGGCTGATCGAGATGACAAGTCAAACGCTGAAATCCAAGAGTTTGAGCAGGCCGGAAATATTGTACTGCCGAAGAGAAATCTGGAGACGTTTTTATTTGCTGATGATGTCTTGAGTAAACTTGCGGAGGTGTCTGGAAAGCCAGAAATGATACCAGAAATCCTCCAGATAAAGACTGATAAAGTGTCTGCAAGTGTCTTGCGCGGAAATGCGCCGGATGACATCAAGTCAGCCGCCGGTGAAATCTACGTAGAGCTAAAACGTTTGCTGACTATTCAGAGGCCAGGCAATACTGTCGATGCCTTTATGCGGGATACATTGACCCCATTGATAACACCAGAATTAGATACGTATACTTCTCTGAAAAGTGCAATACTGGACAGGCTTTAGCATTCTTGGTGCCATTTGGGAGTGTTTACTCACCCCTCCGGGAGCGGAATGAATTCATCCTCACCGGGCGGCAAAGAAAAGACGCTGTCTTTAAAGCCCGCCTCGGCTGAGGCGATCCAGTCTGCTTTGGCTTTTTCTATGCGGGCCTCGCTGGAGGAGACGAGATTCCACCAGATGAAGCGTTTGCCGATCGGCGCGCCGCCGAGCACCATCAGCTTTGACGCTTCCAGCGCTTTTATTTTCGGCGCGGCGCTCTCGTCAAAGACGATCATGCGGCCAGATTCATGCGCTTCGCTATCAACCTCCACGCGCCCGGACAATATGTACAGCGCGCGTTCTGCATATTCATCGGTGAGCGGAATATCCGCGCCCGCCGCCGCCTCGACGCCGAGATAAAAGATCGGCGAGAAGGTTTTCACCGGCGATGTCTCGCCATAGGCAGAGCCGGCGATGAGTCGCATGGAAACGCCCTCGCGCTCAATCACCGGCAGCGAGGCTTTGGGATGGTGATGAAACGACGGGTCGATTTCCTCCGCGTCTTCAGGCAGGGCGACCCAGCTTTGAATGCCGTGCATATGCTGACCGCTGGCGCGCAGGGCGTCGTCCGTGCGTTCGGAGTGAACGATGCCGCGCCCGGCCGTCATCCAGTTCACATCGCCGGGGCGGATCACCTGATCAAACCCGAGATTATCTTTGTGGCGCATCTCGCCGGAGAAAAGATAGGTGACGGTGGCAAGGCCAATATGCGGGTGCGGGCGTACGTCGATGCCGGTTCCGGGTTTGAATTCGGCGGGACCCATTTCGTCAAAGAATATGAACGGGCCGACGGTGCGGCGTTTGGCGAAGGGCAAGACGCGCCCGACGGTGAAGCCGCCAAGATCGCGGGTGCGCGGTTCTATAATCATCATGAGGGGAATGTGCGCTCCGGCGTTCGCGCAATCAACCCATCTCGATGATGCGCCGCGTCAGCACGCGAATGTCTGCTTCCGCCGTTTTGATGGCGGAGCTATCATCCGGCCCCATGCCGATGAACAGTTTGTAGCCTTCTTCAAGGCTGAAGATTTGCAAAACAGCGCGGCGCACGCCGTCATCATCGAGATTCGGGTTGGCGGCGCGCACCAGATAGAAAATGAACCGCCCAATGGGGCGGTAAAGGTTGCGGACGACAGAGCGCGCATCTTCGCCGCTGCCCGCAAACCCCCAGAGCTGGTAAAAGAATTGATGGTTGGCGCGGGCGTCGCGCACATAAAACTCAACCACATTGAGCAGGATTTCGATGGGCGGGTCGCGTTCCGGTTTGAACTGCGCCAGGTGTGCTTCAACAAATTCGGCCAGCGCTTCGCGCAGCATGGCTTCGAGCAGCGCTTGCTTGGTGGGGAAGTGATAGGTGAGGTTTCCGACGGCGATGCCCGCTTCGTCGGCGACCTTGCGCAGGGATAAAACCGCGTGGCCGTCGCGGGTGAAGATCTTGTGGGCGGCGTCGAGAATCTTCTTGATCGTGCGTTTAGTGCGATCCGGCTTGCCATCGCAGATTTCAACGGTCGGCCGCGCGCCGCGCAGCTCATCGAGATGCTCCAGAATGGCGTTCAGCGCTTTTTTCGTTTCGCTGGCGATAGATTGCGTGGAAATTAAGTGATTTTCTGCTTTTTTGATTGCTTGATCAGTTGACGACGCCACCGCTCCCCCCTAAGTCCGGCTGCCCTCTAGGTCAAACGACCTAATCAGGTTTTGTCGCACTGGACAACCGGTGCATAACGCCTGCAATCATTACGGCTTGCAGTTTCCCGGCTGTGCGGTGTTCTCCCCCTGCTGCACGTCGGGGGGGCCGCAGTGAGGTGACTCACTGCGGCCCACTCGAGGGCTGGTTAAAAAACCACATAATTTCAAAGGGTTGGGTCGTTCATGCCCGACCAGCGACGGCCTGCCAGCGAGGCGGAAAGCCCTGCAAGAGGAGGTCTCGAAGAGGTGGCGCTTGCGGCGTTGTTAGAAAACCGCGCGGATTTCGCCTTCCCATAAACGCAAGGGAGTCAATGCGCGCTGACGGCTTTTAGGCCGATCTCAGCCACGCTTCGGCGTCGATCAGGGCGCGGGCTGAAAGCGCGCGCTTGCGGGCGCGCCCTTTTTCCTTGCCGCGAATGCGCTGGCCGTCGGCGTCGCGTGTAGGCGTTTCGATTTCCGGAAACAGACCGAAATTGACATTCATGGGCTGAAACGCCTTGCCTGCGCTGTCACTGATATGGCCGCCGGTGATGTGTCCGAGCAGGGCGCCCAGTGCAGTGGTTACGGGCGGCGCGATGCGCTCTGCGCCGCTCGCGTCGGCGGCGGCGAACCGGCCGGCGAGGAGGCCGATGGCGGCGCTTTCAAGATACCCCTCAACACCGGTGATCTGCCCGGCGAAGCGGATCGTCGGACGCGCTTTCAGCCGCAGGCTTTCATCAAGCAGTTTCGGAGAGTTCAAAAACGTATTGCGGTGAATGCCGCCAAGGCGCGCAAACTCCGCCTTTTCCAGTCCGGGGATCATACGGAACACATCGCTTTGCGCGCCGTATTTCAGTTTTGTCTGAAACCCGACCATGTTGTAAAGCGTCCCGATGGCGTTGTCCTGACGCAACTGCACGATGGCATGGGCTTTGATGCCGGTGTGCGGATTGGTGAGCCCCACCGGCTTCATGGGGCCGTAGCGCAAGGTTTCCGGTCCGCGTTCCGCCATCACTTCGATGGGCAGGCACCCCTCAAAATAGGGCGTCGACTTCTCCCACTCCTTGAATTCCGTTTTCTCGCCGGTGATCAACGCATCCAGGAACGCAGTATACTGAGCTTCGTCCATGGGGCAGTTGATATAGTCTGCGCCGTCGCCTTCTGGGCCGACTTTGTCATAGCGCGATTGAAACCACGCCACTTCAAAGTTGATAGACTCCTTATAGATGATCGGTGCGATGGCGTCGAAAAACGCCAGCGATTCCTCGCCGGTAAATTCGCGGATCGCATCGGCCAGCGGCGCGGCGGTGAGCGGACCGGTGGCGATGATCACATTGTCCCAGTCTTCAGACGGGAGCGCGTCGACGATCTCGCGTTTGATCTCGATATTTGGGTGCGCGATAATCGCCTCGGTGACGGCGTCCGAGAATGCATCGCGGTCAACGGCGAGGGCGCCGCCGGCCGGCACTTTGTTGGCGTCAGCGGCTTTGAGGATCAGCGACCCGGCGCGGCGCATTTCCTCGTGCAACAGGCCGACAGCGTTGTTTTGTGCGTCGTCAGACCGGAACGAGTTGGAACACACCAGTTCCGCAAAACCGTCTGTCTGGTGTGCGTCTGTCGCGTGATCGGGGCGCATCTCGTGCAGCACCACATGCGCGCCGCCATTGGCCGCCTGCCATGCCGCTTCCGAACCGGCGAGCCCCGCGCCGATGACGTGAATTGTTTTTTTCTCGCTCATGCCCCGGCTTCTAGTGGAGATTTGCGCCAGCGCAATGCCCCATGCCGGTCGGGTTCTGTGCCGTACGTCCGGCGCGCTGCTACAATCGTGGTTAACGCCCATCGGGTGAAGCTATTGGCCTGCCACGGGTTTTGCGGTTAGCTTGAGAAAAATCCGCCGGGTCGTCACCGGTGCGTGAGGGGTTGGGTATGGGGTTGCGTATCTTTTCAATTATCGGCGAGGCGCTGAATTTCGGCGGCCGCCGGATGGAGACCATCGCGCGCGTCGCGTGGTTGCCGATCGTGCTCAGTCTGCTCACGAATATGGTGGCGGTGTTCGGCTATCTTTCCGTCATTGTCGGCCGCGTCATCACTTTCGAAGATGTGCCAACGCTGTTCGCGGCGGAACGCGAACTCGGCCGATTGGCGGCGCAAGGTTTTCAAACCAACCCGGAAGCCATGTGGGCGATCACCTTAGCCGCTGTCGCGATTCAGACCTTGCTCGTCGCTTCGTTCATGGCGCCGTTGATCCGCTATGCGGGGCTTGGCGAGAAGCCCGCGCCGGGCGCCATCCGCGCGCCCTTCGGACCCGATCAGATCCGCTTTATCGTCTCCGGCCTTGCGGGGTTTTTGTTCGTGTCGGTGCTGGTGTTCGGTCCAGTCGCCGCCGTTTCGTACTATGCGCTTTCTTATATTGCCGATGCACTGTCACAGACCGTGGCGACATTCCCTGATCCGGAAAGCCTGCACACCATCGAACTGACGACGGTGGGCGCCAGCGTTGCTGAGCAAGGCATGTCTTGGGTTTACAATCACGCCTTACCGGCGGCGTTTGTGGCGCCATTCGCTGTTTTGCTTTGGTTGCTGCTGTTTTTTCATTTTCATCCGCGTAATCGTCCAGCGGCGCCGGAACGCGGCAACGCTATATTGCGCGGGCTGGCGACGTTTATAATCACGGCGGCGCTGCTGTTGGTCGGGTACCGGTTCCTTTCGAGCCTGATGGTCGTTCAATTCCAGTCGAGCACAAATTTTCTTGGCATGCTCAGCGGCGTTGCGAGCGCGGCTAAGCTCGATCTTTCGTCGTTGAGGGAAGGCGTCGCATTATTGTTGAATTCACCGGCGGGCCGACTGCTGGCGTTCGGAACGGTCTGGTTCTTCCTGCTGAATTATCTAAGCCTGCGCCTCTACCCCTATACGGGCGTCGCCGTCTGCCGAAAATCATTGGCGCTTGGCGGGACGTTAAAGCTCTCACGCGGTTGGAACATCCTTCGTTTGTGGGTCATCGTCACCATTATCAGCATGTTGCTGGCGTTCATTCAGCTTTATCTGGTGAACGTCCTGTTGTTGCAGGTGATCATCCCGACAGTCTGGCGATATCTGTTTAATTTGACCGCTATCTCGACGCGGCTGGTGAACAGCGGCGTCACCGCCGACTGGGTGCTGCCGACCTTTGTGTGGATATGGAACATTACCAAGATCGTCATCAATCTGGTCTTGTCGTTCTTTTCCTTTGGCGTGGCGGCGGGTCTTTATGGGAGGCTGTATCGCGAAAGCGAGGCAGAGGCGTAGGCCGGCAGGTGGGGCCGAAAAGGTTAACGCGCTTTGCGTCTGCAATTTCAGCGCGCACGCCGCTATCATTGCATTCACATCGGATCGTTCTCCTTAAGGTTGCTGGCACAAGCATTGCTGAAACTGTTCATTGATGTTGAATTTTCGTCGCGGCGGGGCGCTAGGTCGCCAAGCAGGGACGATAGACGCTTGCCAGCAGTGGTGCGGGGCGTCATCTTGAGGGCGGCGGTAAAAGAATGAACGTAAAAGTATCAAGCCTCGATGGAGCCGGAACGAACGGCGCGGCGAATTTCGTCCGCTCGGAACTGTTTGCACGCACCTTCCGCGAGGGCATGTCGCTTGTAGAAGAGACCGCCAACTATCTCGACGGCGAGGGACGCGATGCGTCGAAGGAACTGCCGCGTGAAGCCGCTCTTTCCTATGCGGGCGCCTCCATGCGGCTTACCACGCAATTGATGCAGATTGCTTCCTGGTTGCTGGTATTGCGTGCGGTGCGCGAAGAAGAGATGGCGCTCGGAGAGGCAAGTGAAGCGAAGTACCGTCTGACCCCCACTGTTGCGTCGTCAGTCACGTTCCGTTCCGATGGTTTGCCGGAAAGATTGACCGGCTTGATAGATGCTGCACACCAGCTTTACAGCCGTATCAGTCGGCTGGATGGCGAGCTGTTCGACGGGCGTCCAGAAACTTCGCCAAAGAATGACGCCGCCGCCCAGCAGGCGGCGCTCCTCAAAGCGTTCGGCAGCCGCTAGCGGCTGCTTACTTCTTAAGGCCGAAAGTGCCGAATTTCTGATTGAATTTGGAAACCCGTCCGCGCTCGCCGATCCGCTGCGGGCCGCCGGTCCATGCCGGGTGGCTCAACGGGTCGATGTCGAGGTTTAGCGTGTCGCCTTCGCTGCCATAGGTGGAGCGGGTCTCAAAAGAGGTGCCGTCGGTCATCACGACTTTGATCGTGTGATAATCCGGGTGAGTTTCTTTTTTCATGGCGGCAGCCCTTCGCGCGGCGTTGTACGTTTGAATTCGGGTAAGAGCGGGGCATATACGCAAGCCGGGAATAAGGCGCAACCCCCGAAATGTGAGATTTCACGCCTAGCGACCGGGCGGGGGCGATGTTAGTCTCGCCGTCATTCGCCGCCCCTGTTGTTCCTGTTATTACCCGTTGGCCCGATCCTGATGCGTTTTTGGTTGTTCCTGGTCGTTTTGGTGCTGTTCGGCGTGGGCGCGATCGCGCTCAATCTCCACTCTTTTAACCATTTCGCGGAGGTGAAACCCGCGCCGCTGGCGGCCTGCACGCCGGTGACCGGGATTCCCGGTCCTGAGGATATTCAGATCGACGACGCCCGGCGCCGCGCCTTTATCTCTTCGCTGGACAGGCGGACGACCGGTGCGCGCGGCGCGATCCATGTCTTCAGCATCGATGATCCGCTGGATTCGGCCGGATTCCGCGACCGGACCCTTGGTGCGCCGGAAGCGTTCCGGCCGCTGGGGATCGATTATTATGAAGATGGCGAGGTGCGCCGGCTGTTTGTCGTCAATGAGGCGGTCCCCGCCATTGAAGTATACGACGTGCAGGACAATGGCGATCTTGTGCATCTGGAGACATTTGCCGAACGCCGCCTGACCAGCCCCAACAATGTCGCGGCGGTGGGGCCGCGCAGCTTTTATGTAACCAATGACGTCAGGCCGGGCCGCGACTCGCGGGCCGCCGGGTTGCACTTTTTATTACGGCATGGGCTGGGTGACGTTTATTTCGTCGACGGCGCTGTGTGGCGGCATGTGGTGAAGGATCTGCGCTTCGCTAACGGCATCGCCCTCAGTCCCGACGGCGCGAAGGTTTATGTGGCGGAAACATCGGGCAATGCGGTGCGGGTCTATGATCGGGATGTGCGATCGGGTGCGTTGTGCCTGGCGGAGACCGTTAAACTCAACGCGGCGCCGGACAATATCAACGTGGATGATGATGGCGCGGTATGGATTGGCGCGCTGCCGAAACCGCTGGCGACGCCGACGCTGGCGAAGAACGAGGCCGCGACGGCGCCGTCGGAGGTTGTGCGCATCGGCGCCGATGGGGAGGCGGAGACCGTTTATCGCGACCGGGGGGAACAGCTTTCCGCCTCGACCGTCGCAGCGCGCGGGCGCGACAAATTGTTGATCGGCGCCCTTTATGAGCAGAAATTCCTGCTTTGCGATTTGCCTCGCAGCGCCGATTAAGCCAAGACACGCCCATGCAATACCAATCGACACGCGGGCGCGCTGGCGCCGTTGATTTTGAGGGCGCGCTGCTCGCCGGGCTGGCGCCCGATGGCGGTTTGTACATGCCTGACGCGTGGCCGGCTCTTTCAGTCGCTGAGGCGCGGGAGCTGGGTAAAAAGCCATATGCGGATGCAGCGGCGGCAATATTGTCCCTGTTTGCAGGTGACGCGATTGATAACGCTGACTTGAAAGCCATGACGGCAGACGCCTATGGCGGGTTTAATGATCCCGACGTAGCGCCGCTGCGTCAGGTTGGCGATGAAGACTATATTCTTGAGCTGTTTCACGGGCCGACCCTGGCGTTCAAGGATTTCGCCATGCAGATCCTGGGGCACATGTTCGATGCGGCGCTTGAACGGCGCGATGAGACGCTGACGGTTATTGTGGCGACGTCTGGTGATACGGGCTCGGCGGCGATTGAAGCGCTGAAATCCTGCGCGCGGGTCAACATTGTGGTGCTGCATCCGGAGGGACGTGTCAGCGACGTGCAGCGGCGGATGATGACCAGCGTCATCGCGCCGAATGTCTGCAACATCGCTATCGACGGTTCGTTCGATGATTGTCAGGCGATTGTAAAAGCGCTGTTTGCTGACGAAAACTTTGTGCGTGATGTGCGCCTTGGCGGTGTCAACTCCATTAACTGGGCGCGGCTGGCGGCGCAGACCGTTTATTATTTCACGGCTTGGGCGAGTGTTGCGAAGAACGACGAGCCGGTGAGTTTTGTCGTGCCCACGGGCAATTTCGGCGATGTGTTCGCGGGCTATGCCGCGAAACGCATGGGGCTGCCCGTCGCCAAGCTTGGCGTCGCCGCCAACGCAAACGATATTCTGCACCGGGCGATCAGCGCGGGGGATTATACTCCTGCTGGGGTAAAGCCAACGGCGTCGCCAAGCATGGACATACAAGTGGCGTCGAATTTCGAGCGGTTGCTGTTCGAAGCGAAAGGCCGTGATCATGATGCCCTGCGTGCGGCGATGGAAAGCTTTGCCCGCGATAAAGGCATTTGCATTGACGCGAAAACGCTTGCCGCCATTCGCGAAGACTTCGTTTCCTGTGCGGTCAATGAAGAAAGTACATTGAGCGAAATTGCGCGGCACGAAAAAGCCACCGGCGATCTGATTGATCCGCATACGGCGGTTGCGCGTGCAGCGGCGATACGCTTGCGGAAAGAGGGCGCCCTTTCCGGCAAAATTATCACCCTTTCAACGGCGCATCCGGCGAAATTCCCTGAAGCGGTGGTCAAGGCGACGGGCCGTTCGCCGGAGCTGCCGGAGGCTTATGCGGATCTGTTCGACCGGCCGGAAGAAATGCACAAGGCCCCGGCGTCGCCGGGCGCCGTCAAAACCATGGTGCGCAATCTTTTCGCCAAAGGCGCTGTATGACGAAAGTTCATACGCTTAAAAACGGCGTGCGCGTGATCGCGGACCCGATGCCGGGCCTGCAAACCGTGGCGCTTGGCGTTTGGGTGCGCGCCGGCTCCATGGATGAGCGGGACGGTGAACATGGCGCCGCGCATCTGCTGGAACATATGGCGTTTAAGGGCACCAAGCGCCGCACGGCGCGCTCCATGGCCGAAGAAATTGAATCCGTCGGCGGGTATTTGAACGCCGCCACGTCGCATCAGCGCACCGGATACTACGCGCGCATCCTGAAGGAAGATCTGCGCCTTGGCGCCGATATGCTCGCGGATATTTTGCAGAATCCGGTCTTTGACCCGGCGGAGCTTACAAAAGAACACGAAGTCGTCGTTCAGGAAATCGGCGAAGTCGCCGACACGCCCGACGATGTGGTGTTTGAATTACTGACGGAAATCACCTGGAAGGATCACCCTCTGGGGAGAACGATTTTGGGCACGCCGGATACGGTGCGCGCGCAAACGCCAACATCCCTGCGCGGGTTCATGGATCGCTGTTATCGCCCGGAAGAAATGGTGATCGCAGCCTCCGGTGCGGTGGATGAAGACGCTCTCTTACAAATTGCTGAAGAGTATTTCGGTGGTTTCGCTGACAAAGGCGAGGCTTTGTCGCGCAGCAAACCGTCGTTTTTTGGCGGCGTTCGCGATGATGACCGTGATATTGAACAGACCCATCTGGCGCTGGCGTTTCCCGGTGTTGCATCCGGCGATGATGATTACTTCGCCACCCGTCTTTATGCGGATATTCTCGGCGGCGGCATGTCATCGCGCCTGTTCCAGAAAGTGCGCGAGGAGCGGGGGCTCGCTTATTCCGTATACGCATTCGCCGACGGGTTTGAGCAGTCGGGTTTGTTCGGCGCTTATGTGAATGCCGACGAGGATAAGATCATCGAGGCGGCGCAGATCATCCGCGATGAAATGCACGCGAGCGCTGAGGCGCTGGACGATCAGGAGGTTGCCCGCGCCAAGGCGCTGTTGCGGTCGTCCCTGATGATGGGGCTGGAAAGCCCCGGCAGCCGCATCGAGGCGGCGGCGGGACAATTGTTTGTCTACGGTGCGCTTATGCCGTCAGAAGAAATTCTCAACCGCATCGACGCTATTTCGCTGGCGGATTTAAAACGCTGCGCCGCACGCGCGCTCGAAGGGCCTTGCGCCGCGTCCATGGTTGGCCCCGGTGATGTTGGCGCCGTGGCGGCGGTGTTTACGAAATAGAGGCTGAGTTTTGGCGTCGCGCCCGAAGGCCCTCTCTCCCTTGGAGGAGTGGTAAAGCTCAGTTTGAAATGAAATAGATGAATGACTACTTCAACGCAGTAACGGACTTTGGAATTTCAGGTGTGAATAGCTGGGATTGGCTCGGCTTTGCTTTTCAAGTCTCGAGTCTAAAACGGTACCGTTAACCACATTTCGGACATTCAATTATCCTATCTAATAGTTGGTTAGCGCGTTAAATTAATCAGCTTACGGCAGGTAATGCTAAGTTTGTTAGCACTGTCACCCTGTCTACTAATAGTAAAAACAATATGGCTCCGATTGTCAAAAAGGTTGGTTTAGAAGCGACAAAAATTGCATTCACAAAAAACAAACCGAATATGAACAGAACAAATCGTCCATTTGTCTGTCCATCAATATTTTCTGGATCAATTCTATGGTCAGGCACGATGCCAATGCCATTTAAAATTGGTATCGTCAAAAAAATCAATAGTAGCACTAAATGTATTCGAGAAAGCCATTTATCTTGAGAATTGAACGAACCCATAAAATACAATGGCGCAATTAGTATCCCTACTACCGCCAATTTAGCTGCGGCCGGATGCATATCGAGACTAAACAAAGAAAAGAATTGCACCGATAACTTTTCCCACTCCAATAGCCATGACTTTAACCACTGGGATGAGACAGTCAGGAATGCTCCCACAAATAGCGACAATACACCGAATGCTCGAGGTACTGCTGTAATTGACGAGATTATTTCTTTCCAAGTCATTTAAAGCGTTGCCCCATTTCCCAAGTTAAAACCAACGACAGTACGATACCGGAAATGGAGTCAGGGTCAAAGTGCCAACATGCTACCATGTTATCTACAAGCAATGATCATATCGAGCCGTTGTGCCTGCAAATCCCATTCATGAATGTAGACAATCACTGCGGAATAGCTATGTCGGTTATGGTGGCGAAATCCCGCCAGCTAAGCCCAAGATTTAAGCGACAAGGCTAGGGTTCAGTTCAGCCACTTGCCGTCAACCGGCGCTGCTCGCTCGGGAGCGCAAAGCCTTATCAATTCGTAAACGTCATTATTTTGCCGGGTCACCTATTCTTAGGAGGTCATGGTTAGCATCTCTTCACCATAAAAACGGGTGGGGAAGAGATGAACCATTTTGACTTTATCGTCATCGGCAGCGGGCCGGCGGGGCGGCGTGCAGCCATACAAGCGGCCAAGCTCGGCAAGAGCGTGCTGGTTGTGGAACGCGGACGGCGTGTCGGCGGCGTTTCGGTGCACACCGGCACGATCCCGTCGAAGACCTTGCGCGAGACGGCGCTCAATCTTTCCGGCTGGCGCGAGCGCGGGTTTTACGGGCGCGCCTATCGGGTGAAGAGCGACATCTCCGCCGATGATTTGCGTGCGCGCCTGCACATGACGCTCAATCATGAAGTCGAAGTGTTGGAGCATCAGTTCGCGCGCAACCAAGTGACGACCCTCAAAGGTGAGGCGGCGTTTTCGAGCCACAATCAGATCGAAGTGACGGCGGAGACCGGCGAGGTCTCAACCTATTCTGCGGACAAGTTTCTGATCACCGTGGGCACGGCGCCGTTCCGGCCGGATTATGTGCCGTTTGATGGGCAATGCGTGCTCGACAGTGATGAAATTCTGGAGTTGCAAAGCCTGCCGCGTTCTATTGCGGTGATCGGCGCCGGGGTCATTGGCGTTGAGTATGCGACGATCTTTAGCGCGCTTGACGTGCATGTGACGCTGATTGAACCGCGCGATACCATGCTTGACTTTATCGACAGCGAGTTGCTGGCGGACTTCACCCATCAGCTCCGCGATCGCGGCGTGGTGATGCGCTTCGGCGCGAAGGTGAAAGAGATCACCCGCGCCGCGCCGGGCAACTGCACGGTGACGCTGGAAAACGGCCGCACGGTGAAATCCAACGTCGTGTTGTTCGCCGCCGGGCGCATGGGCGCAACGGCGAGCCTCAACCTGGAGGCTTGCGGGTTAGAGGTCGACCATCGCGGCCGTCTTGAAGTCGATCCTAATACTTTCCAGACAAGTGTTTCGCATATCTACGCCGCCGGCGACGTGATTGGTTTTCCAAGCCTCGCCTCTACGTCCATGGAGCAGGGGCGCATCGCCGCCTGTCATGCGCTGGGCGCCAAGGCGCACAAACCGCCGGAGTATTTTCCGTATGGGATCTATTCCGTGCCGGAAATGTCCACCGTCGGCATCACCGAAGATGAGGCGAAGGAAAAAGGCATTCCTTACGAATGCGGCGTCGCCCGGTTTCGCGAAACGTCGCGCGGTCACATTATGGGCCTCAGCGCTGGTATGTTAAAAATGCTGTTCTGCCTTGAAACGCGCAAACTGCTTGGTTGTCATATTGTCGGCGAGGGCGCGACGGAACTAATCCACATTGGTCAGGCGGTAATCAATCTTGGCGGCGGCCTCGATTACTTTGTTGAGAACACGTTCAATTATCCGACTTTGGCGGAGGCGTACAAAGTTGCAGCGCTTGATGCGTGGAACCGGATGCCGGTTAAAGATGATGGCTCGGGCGAAATCGTGGATGGAGATCAAATCCCCGACCTACAAAATGAACCGCACAAGATGCTGGACGCGCTGAAAGTGCTGAAACGGGCTTAAAGCGCTCTGGCCGGGAGCGCAGGGCGACAGTGATCGTCTACCTATATTGCTGATGGTGAATTCTTGGCCGTTCTTATTGCCGGGATCATCAATCTGTGTAGTGTCAAATTCGTTTCTGGATTGGAGACCGGAATGAGTTTGGATACAGCGCGCAAAGTGAATCTGGTTTTGTCGGCGGTCGGCGCCATAATATTTTCTGCGCTTTTTCATTATATCCAACTGGCGCCAAAAGATTTTGATGAGCGCACGCGCAATTTCGCCGTTGCGAAGATAGAAGAAAAATTCGATGAACAGGTAGGGCGTGCGGCGAATTCCGAAACCATGGATTCAGTTGCGACAATCGCTGGACAGTTTTCTGACAAGCTCGAAGAGCGCGTTGAGTTACTTCGCAATAGCCTTGATGCGGGCGCAGCGGAATTTATTGCTGATGTCCTGGCGGCGGCGTGTAAGCTTGATTGTGAACGGCGTGAAGAAGCAGAACGCATGGTTCGCATATTTTTTGAAAGCACTATCGCTCGATATGGTTTCGCGCTCGACCGGGTTCAGTCTCTGATCGTTGGTGAGTATGATGAGGTCATGACTGAGCTGCGCGCCGATCTCAAAATATTTTCCGGCTCAAGTTTCGTGGCGCTATTGTTTGCGCTGCTGTTGTCCCTGTTTCGGGGCGCCGCGGCGAAACATCTGTTGCCGATTTCGCTGGCGCTTTCCGTTTCTACGCTGATTGCGGTCTATTGGTACGTAGCGGGGCAGGATTGGGTGACGACGATCCTTTTCAGCGATTATTGGGGCTGGGCCTACGCGATGATGCTTGGCGTCGTATCAATATTTTTAATGGACATAGCCGCCAACAAGGCGAGGGTGACAAGCACAATTTTCAACGGAATTGGTAGTGCGTTCGGCGGCGAGATTCATTTCAGCCCCTGTTAAGCCTCTCGCTGGGCGCAAAAATTGCGCTATAAACCGGCCCCATGTTTCTGACCAAGTCGCCCAGCCATCCGGCTTTCAGTCCTATCCTCGTGCGCGATCCGGTGGTCCTGCGCGCGGCGGAGCTTGCAGATCACAGCCAGTGGTTCTCCCTGCGGGAACAAAGCCGCGAGCATCTGATCGCCTGGGAGGAAGACTGGGCGCCAGACCAACTGACCCTGTCCCATTTCAAACGGCGGCTGGCGGTGCAGGTCAAAGACGCCCGCCGGGGCGGCGGACTTTCGCTTTTGAGCTTCAGGCGCGCGGATCGTGTGCTGGTCGGCGGTGTGACTCTAACCAATATCCGCTACGGGGCCTCGCGGTCCGGCATCATTGGTTATTGGGTGGGCGCGCCGCATATTCGACAGGGCTACGGATCGGCGTCGGTTAACGCACTGATCGATCACGCTTTTGACACCATCAACCTGCATCGGCTGGTGGCGGCGTGCCAGCCAGAAAATGTTGCATCGCAAAAGCTTCTCGAGCGTTGCGGCTTCCGGCGCGAGGGGCTTGCGAAGGACTATTTGAAGATTAACGGCGTCTGGCGCGATCACCTGATCTACGCGCAGACAGCCGCGGATCGGTCATCGCAATCAGTCCCGCTGACCTAATCATCGGATTTGCGCCGAAACGAGTGAAAAAATTAACCTGAGCCCGCTCGTGACCCTTGCGATATAATCACACACGCGTGATGATATGCGCCAAGGGCGATGCGCTGATGAGGGTCGGCGCGAACGGGATCGGGCGTGCTTTTTGCAAGCCATATTCCGGTGGGGATGCGCTTAACCAGCCGTCGCAGGACGGCGAGTGTGGGTTAACCAGGGGTGTCGGGGCAAAATGATTTCAGTCGGTGTACTCGGATTGTCGACAGGTTTTACAGGTTTAGCAGAGGCGGAATTGATGCGCGGCGCGGTCGCCGGCGCATTTTTTGTCGCAATGGCGTTTTTGGCCGGTTATGCGGCGATCCGCAGAAGCGGACTGGCGGTTTGTGCGCTGTTGATGGTGGCGGGCGCGGCAGCGCTTGAGCTTTCATCACTTGGCTTTTTATCGGCGCTGCCGCCGGATGGTATTGTCATGCTGCAGGCGCTGTTTGCAGCGGGCGCCATCGTCTTTCTTTCCGCAACCATCGGCGCCGCGCGTTACAACGCCTTGCTGGGCGGCGTCATGTTTACGGCCGCGCTTGTGCTTGGCGGTATGGGCGCGATCAACTTCCTCGACCGAATCGATTTGGCGCCGCTTATGCGCATGGCGTTAATTGGTGTCGGCGGGTTCGCCTTGATTCTCGCAGGACTGCAAGCGCTGCGCGGCGACGCCAGTGCGCGACTAATATTGCCGGGTGTGGCGCTCGCCGCAGCGGCGCCGATCATCGGATTGTTTGGCGCTAGTGAGTCCGCCGTAATGGCTTATGCATCGCACGGGCTTTTCACGCTCGGAATTCTTTCCGCCAGCATCGTCGCCCTGACCGAAGGGGGCGCTGCGCCGTTCAGCGGCGTGACGCCGACCGAAAGTTTTGGTTTTCGCGCCAGCAATGATGGCCATAGCCGCCATCGGGAATTCAAATCGTCCCGGGAGCGCAGTGAGATCGTCCTCGACAGTCAGATTGCGCGGGTGCTCGATTATTCAGGCGTTGGCATCTGGGACTGGAGTCCGGAGGCCATCGACCAGACCCAATCGCTACCGGCTGTTCTTGGCGCTGACTCCAACGCGCCGTTCACGCCCGAAGCCATGCGTAACTTCATCCATGCTGACGATGCGTTGCGGTTTGACTCAGAAATTCTGTCGCCGATTGATGGCCCGTTTGACGTAGGATTGAAACTGTTTGACGGACGGATGGTGCGCATGCGCGGTGCGCGCGCCGCAAATGAAGACTCCGGTGAGATTGAACGGCTGGTGGCGTTTGTCGAAAACGCGCCGGGCGCGACTTTTGCTGCGAACAGTGCGAACGGCGTCAACGAAACCAGCCTGCGCTCAGCCACCGAGGCGGCGATTGTGCCGTCTGCGTCGGCGCATATGACCGCGAAACTGGCCTCCGCCCTGGAAAACGGCGACATCATCGCGGCGTTCCAGCCGATCGTAACGCTCGATAACGAAAAGATCGCCGGCTACGAAGCCTTGGCGCGCTGGCGCGATCAGGAAGACGGCGCCGATGAAGGGCCGGAGCAATTTGTACGCGCCGCAGAGCGCGCCGGGCAGGGCGGCGTCCTCGCCAAGACCATGCTTGATCAGGCCGCCGCGTTTCTTTCCGATGCGCTGAAAAAGGAAAAGCGCAAAGATTTGTTCGTCGCGATGAATGTGTCCTGGGGGCAGATTCGTGAGGATGGATTCCTCGAGGCCGTCCGCGAAGCCATATCCACCTACAATTTGCCGAAAAAAGCGCTGGTGCTTGAGCTGACCGAAGCGGACGCGATCACCGATGTTTCGCTTGCCGCAGATGTGTTTAAGAAGTTGAAAGCGTCGGGTGTTTCGCTGGCGTTTGATGATTTCGGCGCCGGGTTCACCTGTCTTTCGAACCTTCGCAAATATGACTTTGATTTCCTCAAGATCGATAAATCCTTCACCGGTGATCTGGAGTCCGGCGGCGACGGGGCTAAAATTGTCGCCTCACTCGCTTCGCTCGGAAAAGATCTCGGACTTAAGGTTATCCTTGAAGGCGTTGAATCAAAAAGCGCCGCGCACAAGGCCAAACAAATCGGTTGCGCTTTCGGACAGGGCTATCAGTTTGGCAAGCCGGTGACGGTGAACCCGCCGGTGACCGAAACGCCAATCACCGAAACACCCGTTGCTGAAATGAAGGCGCCGGAAGATGTGTCGGTTGCTGACAAGCTTCGCTCGTTTGCCGCCGCCGCGCGGGAAGACAGCAAAGAAGCGGTGAGCTTTAAATCCGCCAGCGAAGCGGATGCCGCGAGCAGCCATGATGACAATGCGGCGGTTGCAGAAGAAGCAGCACCCGCCAGCGAACCGCTCGCGGATAAGCCAGTGGAACAAAAAATCGAAGTTGATTTCAGTGGCGGCGGGGATGAGGCGCTGCAGCGCAAACATCGCCGATGGCGGTTCTGGGGCGGCGCGGAAGATCTGCGTTAGTCTCGGCGGTAAGCCTAAATATCAAAGACCTAATTCAGCGGCTGGCTGTCGTCTCGTGCTGAGGCCCATTCCCGGGACAGCATGGCGCTGGTCACGCCAAGCTTGGAGAGCGCGCGCTTCCACACTGGTTCCGATGCGCCGTTGAAAATAATTTCCTCGTCGGGTTCGCAATGGGCCCAGGCGTTCATGGAGATTTCCTGTTCAAGCTGGCCTGCCCCCCAGCCTGCGTGACCGATGGCGAGCAAAAACCGCCGTGGCGCAGGGCGCTTTGGCTCTTCTCCAGCGATGTCGATCAGAATATCGCGGCTCGCGGTGAGGCCGACTTCGTCATTGAGCGCGAGCGTTGCATCAAGCCGGTAGTCGAGCGTGTGCAACACGAGACCGCGTTCCGTTTGCACGGGTCCGCCGAAAAAAACCGGCATATCCCCGGCGTCGGGGACGGCGGAGATTTCGAGTTGCTCAAGCAGTTCTGACAAATCAACGTCATCAAGCGGTTTGTTGACGATCACTCCCATGGCGTGATCCTCATCATGAGCGCAGACGAAAACGACGGAGCGGTCAAAACGCGGATCGCCCATATTCGGCATAGCGATCAATACCTGTCCGTTCAGGAAATCCCGACCGTCATCCGGCCTTCTTCCGGCCGGGTTCGGGCTTGTGATGCTTGGCTGTAGGCGTAAAGGTAAGGGTCCGTGAGGCCATGATGCAAGGGTAGGTTAAACGGCGGGATTTCACAGTGGACGCCCGCGTTCGTCGTCATACAACCCCGGCAGGCACTCAAAAAAGGAGAGACCACCCGGTGAGCATTTCTGTCGGCGATAAAATTCCTGATGTGCAAAAGTCATGCTGGCGACCGAGGAAGGACCACAAGCCGCCGAAACCGGTGAGCTGCTCGGTTCCGGCAAGGTGGCGCTTTTCTCCGTACCCGGCGCTTTTACGCCAACATGTTCCGCGAAACACCTGCCGGGCTTTGTAAAAAAAGCCGGCGAGTTCAAAGCCAAGGGCGTCGACAAAGTCGTCTGCATGTCTGTTAACGATGCATTCGTCATGGGCGCATGGGGCAAGGACCAGAACGCTGGCGGCAAAGTTGAAATGATGGCGGACGGCAATGGTGATTTCGCCCGCGCCCTTGGTCTCGTCATGGACGGCAAGGGTTTTGGCATGGGCGAGCGCTCGCAGCGTTTCTCCATCGTCATCGAGGACGGCGTTGTGAAACATCTCAACGTCGAAGAGCCGGGCGCCTTTGACGTCTCCAGCGCAGAGCACATGCTCGGCCAGCTCTGATTTAAGTCTGGCGGCGCGGCGCGAACGCTTGTTGGGCGAATGCCCGACTATGCGAAAGTTTGCGCCGCCTCGCTGGCCAGCGCATCGGCGCGTTCATTTCCCGGATGACCGGCGTGTCCCTTGACCCAGCGCCAGTCGATGTCGCGGTTTTGAACCGCTGCATCCAGCGCTTCCCACAAATCGCGATTTTTGACCGGCTTTTTGGCGGCGTTTTTCCAGCCGTTGCGTTTCCAGCCATGAATCCAGCTGGTGATGCCGTTCTTCACATATTGGCTATCCGTGTGCAGAACAAGCGGTTGCTCGCGAGGCGTCGCTTCAAGCGCGCGGATCGCGGCCAGCAACTCCATTCGGTTGTTTGTGGTTTCAGGCTCGCCGCCGTTTAACTCGCGGCGTTCGTCGCCATCGATAATGAGAACGCCCCATCCACCGGGGCCGGGATTGCCGAGGCAGGCCCCGTCCGTAAACACTTCAATCATTAATTCTACCTGAGCCGGGTCGCCGTCGCCCGATCAACTTGCAAGAAGAAGCGGCGGCTTGAACACAATATTTTCTTTTGCTGTCTCCACCGATTCGATGGTGATGGCGCGCCGGGCGGCGAGCGCCGTTAAAAATTCCTCCACCAGCTCTTCTGGCGCAGAAGCGCCGGCGCTGAGACCCAGGCTGGAAATGGTCTCGCAGAGCCGCCAGTCGAATGATTGCGCGTCATCGGTGAGCACGGCGTGGACGGCGCCGGCGGCGCGGGCAGTCTCCACTAGGCGAATGGAATTGGACGAAGTTTCAGAACCGATCACCACGTAAAGATCAACGCCCGGCGCTGTGGCCTTCACCGCATCCTGCCGGTTTGAGGTCGCGTAACAGATATCTTCTTTTGCGGGGCCTTTGATCTGCGGGAAACGCTGTTTCAGTGTTTTGATGACGCCCCGGGTTTCGTCGACGGAGAGGGTGGTCTGTGTGACATAGGCGAGGGGCGCGATGGTGTCGGGCAGGTCGGCCGCCTCGGCCTCCGATTGCACCAGCGTCACGCGGCCCTCGGGCGCCTGACCCATGGTGCCGATGACCTCCGGGTGGTTGGCGTGCCCGATCAGGATAACCCGCCGGCCTGCGGCGATGTGGCGGCGGGTCTCGTTATGAACCTTGAGCACCAGCGGGCAGGTGGCGTCTATTTTCCGTAAGCGGCGAGTGGCGGCGTCGTCATGTGCGCTTTGCGGCGCGCCGTGTGCTGAGAAGACGACCGGCCTGTCTGCCGGGATATCGTCGAGTGATTCCACAAACACCGCCCCCATGGCCGCCAGCCGAGCGACCACGTGCTTGTTGTGAACGATCTCGTGACGCACATAGACTGGCGACCCATGCGCCGCGAGCGTTTCTTCGACGGTGCGAATCGCACGCTCGACCCCGGCGCAGAACCCTCGCGGGGAGGCGAGGCGCACTTTCAAAGGAGAATTTGCCTGAACTGTTTCCGGCCGGGGGGCGCTCATGATCTGCCGTTCATCGTCATTGCCATTTTGGTTTAGCCATCGTCCTCGGGCCTGTTTTCAAGACCAATTTCACAAGGGCTTATCGCAGGCGTTGCGCCTTGGGCGGCGAGACGCTACGAGAAACCGCCCTTCTTTGTAGGGGCGCCTGCGCGGCGGCTCCAAGGCGGCGTTAAGGCGATTTCATGATTGAATATAAGGGTTCGTGTCGATGAACAAACTCCTCGCCGCAGCGCTAATCGCCGCAGCCGCAACGGCTTGTTCCTCAACGGAAAAGCAGCGCGCGGCGCGGGAGGCGAATCCCTCTTTGTGCCCCAATGTGGTGGTCTTGAGCGACGGCGCTCGGTTCATCGAGTTTGACGGTGAAGAACAGCTGGAAGACATCAGCTATACCGGCGAAATCGTCGACCTTGGAAGCGCCTGCCGATATTTTGCCGATGAGCCGATCGAGGCCGAACTTTCAATCGATCTGGCATTCGGGCGCGGCCCGAAAGCGGCCGACGATGAGAAAATATTTAAGTATTTTGTTGCGGTGACCAGAACCGACCGGGAAGTGATCGCCAAACAGGAATTTGCGGTGCGGGCTGAATGGGACGGGAACAACGCCGTCACCACCAAACGGGTGGAAATAGATAAGATTGTCATCCCGCGCGCTGGAGAAAATGTCGCCGGCGAAAATTTTGAGATCGTCGTCGGGTTTTCATTAACGCCGCAGCAAGTGATCTTCAATCGGTCCGGTAAAAGCCTGAAGTTCCCGAACATAAAATGACCTTGCTCGATGACCTGTCGAAACTCGTTGGCGAAGCCTTCGTCAGCGAAGGGCTTGACCATGGGCTCGGTGCGGTAAAGCCCGCCGACCGGCCGGATCTTGCGCAATTCCAGTGCAACGGAGCGCTGCCTGCCGCCAAAGCAGCGAAGAAAAACCCGCGTGAAATAGCCGAAGCGATCAAATTAAGATTGTCGGGCGCGTCTGTCTTTGCGGAAATTTCCGTCGCCGGGCCGGGTTTTATAAACCTGACGCTTACGGATCAATTTTTGTCAGCGCGGACGGAGAGCCTGAAGGATGATGAAGGGCTCGGCGGATGGCGCCGGCCCGGCCCGGAGAAAATCGTCATCGATTATGGCGGCGCCAACGTCGCCAAGCCGCTGCATGTGGGCCATCTCAGAGCAGCAATTATCGGCGAATGCCTGAAACGTATCTGCCGGTTTGCGGGAGATGACGTCACCGGCGATGTGCATCTGGGCGATTGGGGCCTGCAGATGGGCCAGCTCATCACCGAACTGGAGCTGCGTCAGCCCGGTCTCGATTATTTCAAAGATGACGCTGAAGGGCCGTTCCCCGCTGACCCGCCCATTACGCTTGCGGATCTGGAACAGATGTACCCGGTCGCGTCGGCCGCCTGTAAGGCCGACCCGGAGCGGGCTGACAAAGCGCGCGCGGCGACCAAGGCGCTTCAGGCCGGACGCCCCGGCTATCGCGCGCTGTGGCGGCATTTTGTGGACCTTTCCGTCACCGCAATGCGTGAAGACTATACCGATCTCGGGGTGGAATTCGATCTGTGGAAAGGCGAGGCGGACGCCGACCCGCTGATCCCGGAACTCACCGAAGATTTGAAAGCCCGTAAAGTCATCGAGCTTTCCGACGGTGCGCAGATTATTCGCGTCGCGCGCGACGACGACAAAAAAGAGATGCCGCCGATCATCTTTTTGAATTCGCAAGGCGCCGTTGGTTACCATGCAACCGACATCGCCACGATTGTCGACCGGAAACGGGCGCTCGATCCCGACCGGATTCTTTATGTGGTCGATGCACGGCAACGGCTGCACTTTGAGCAAGTGTTCCGCGCGGCGAAGCTGGCCGGATATTTTGACGAGACGCGGCTGGAACACCTCTGGTTCGGCACCATGAATGGCAAGGACGGCAAGCCTTTCAAAACCCGCGAGGGAGGAACGCTGAAGCTCCGCGACTTCATCGATATGGTGACTGACAAAGCCCGCGAGCGCCTAGCGGAAAACGGCTTCGCGAAAGATTGCGATGAAGCCGAGACGGAGGAAGTCGCGCGCAAAGTCGGCGTCGCGGCGTTGAAGTTTGCAGACCTATCTAACCCTCGGACCAGTGATTACATCTTCGACCTCGATCGCTTCATGGCGTTCGAGGGCAAGACCGGTCCGTACCTGTTGTATGCCAGCGTGCGCGTGCGATCCGTTCTCGCCAAAGCCAAGGCGGCGGGCGCCGGTGAGGCGGGCGCCATTCACATCACCGCGCCGGAAGAGCGCGATCTTGCGCTGTTCCTGCTGGGATTCGCTGACGCATTGCGAGAGGCCTACGCCAAGCGCATGCCGCATCTTTTATGTGATCATGCGTTCCAGCTCGCCCAGGCGTTTTCAAAGTTCTACGCCGCGTGCCGGATTGTCGATGAGGTCGACGCCAATATCCGCGGATCACGGCTGGCGCTGGCGATTTTGGCCGGCGCGCAGCTCGATTTGATCCTCGATCTGCTCGGTCTCGAACCCCCGGTACGCATGTAACATCATAACACTAGACAGTTAATTGTGTGGCGTGGCGCACACACTGCACCTATGAAATCACCTGGGCGGGGTTGTCGCACCCGAATCAATTTCCGGGGCTCTCAAAGTAACACTTTGATATTGTTTGATTTAAATCGCTGCGCGCCGCGAAAAGGCGTGATTTTCGCGTCTGTCGCAGAAGCTTCAAAACAAAGCGCACGCATTGTCACGCGATTGTCACCTAAGTTAAATATGGCAACCTTGTTAATGCACCGCACCATTGGTTGCGGCAACTCAGTTTCAGCTTGGGGATACCACAAATGAAATTTACAAAAAGGCTTTCCGCCGGCGTGGCGGCGATCGCGCTTTCGACAGCGTTCGCAACAGTAGTGACGGCTCCGGCCATGGCGCAGTCAACGACTGGTGCGATTCGGGGTACTGTAACCGGACCGAGCGGGCAGCCTGTATCGGGCGCGCGCGTTACAATCACGGACACAACGACAGGCGCTTCAACGACGACTACCACCGGCAGCGGCGGTACGTTCTCAGCGCGCGGCCTTTCGGTCAGTGGTCTTTATTCTGTCAGCGTCGATACGGACAGCTTCGCTGACCAGACCATTTCCGATATCCGTTTGGGCGTTGGCGACACGACAAACGTGCCAGTTCGGCTCGGCGGCAGCAGCTCCGACGACACGATCGTCGTGACCGCATCGCGCAGCAGCACCGTTCAGGTTGCGACAGGTCCGTCGGCGGTATTCAGCTCCGCTGACCTATCCGACCTTCCGGTCGTTAACCGCGACATCAAAGATGTTATCCGTCTCGATCCACGTATCACCATCGATGAATCGTTTGAGCGCGGCATTCGCTGCGTCGGTTCGAACGAGCGCTTCAACTCGTTGACCGTGGACGGTGTTCGTCAGAACGATGATTTCGGCCTCAACAACAACGGTTATCCGACCCAGCGCCTTCCGTTCCCGTTTGACGTTTCGGAACAGGTCGCCGTCGAAATCGCGCCAATCGACGTAGAATATGGTGGCTTCACGGGTTGTAACGTGAACGTCGTCACCAAGTCAGGCGGCAATGAATTCCACGGCCGCGGTTTTGTCGACAACAACTTCGCAAGTTTCCACGGCAGCTCGCTGGAAGGCGATCCTGTTAATAAGCCAGACAATCCCGAGCGGTCCTATGGCGGCGTAATCACGGGACCGATCATCAAAGATCGTCTGTTCTTCACAGCGGCTTATGAAAAATTCAAAGGCTCGGAAACATTCAACACGGGTCCAGCCGGTTCCGGCCGCGCAAACGAAGTGGATGAAGTCACGCAAGCTGATGTCGATCGCGTCACGCAAATCCTGCAAAATGTTTATGGCTTTGACCCGCTTGGTCTGCCGTCAAGCGCCGCCACGCAGGACGAGCGTTTCTACGTCAAGCTGAACGGTTTCATCACGGACAATCACCGTTTTGAACTTGCCTATCAGGACACGTTCGGCGACACCGTCGTCCCGCAAAACACCAGCGCCTCACAGGGCGATCTTGGTCTTGCCTCCAACTGGTACGCTCGTTCGGAAGATTTAGAGGCCTACTCTGGGCGTCTGTTCTCCGACTGGACGGATACCTTTTCGACAGAGATGCGGGTTTCCTTTCAGGATCGCGTGACGGGTCAGAATTCGCTGAATGGCATTGATTTCGCACAAATGGAAATCGGGACGCCGGGCGGCGGTGCGATTTTTGTCGGACCTGACTCCTTCCGTCACGCCAACGCGCTGGCTGCTGAAGTTTGGAACGTAAAATTCAAAGGCGAATACAACGCTGGAGACCACCTGTTCAAAGCAGGCTATGAGCGCGACATCTATTCAGCGTTCAACCTGTTCGTTCCATTCTCAGAAGGTCAGGCTGAATACGATTCAATCGACGATCTTGAAAACATGATGCCGTCGGCGATTTTTTATCAAAACGCCGGATCGAACAACAAGTTCGACGGCGCCGCTACGTTCAAGCGCAGCTTGAATTCGGCCTATATTCAGGATGATTGGACTGCGGCTGACGACGTTACGGTAGTTGTGGGTCTGCGCTATGATTGGATTTCCATGAAAACGGCGCCGGCGTTTAACCAGACGGTGCTTGATCGTTTCGGCGTACCAAACGACACGAATTTTGATGGTATTTCGCTCATCCAGCCACGTGTTGGCGTGAGCTGGGATGCAACGCCGAACCTCAATATTAGCGCAGGCGCTGGCCGCTTCTCCGGCGGCGATCCGTCTGTCTGGCTATCAAACAGCTTCTCCAACACCGGCTTCCTGCCGGGTTCATCATTCTCTGCCGATCCGATGGTGATCAACGGGTTTGACGGCTTCAATCTGCCTGCAGATATGCAGGCTGCCGTGGCTTCGTCATCCGCACTCGGTAGCGGCGCCACCGCGTTGGTTGATCCGGACTATGAAATGTCGTCGATCTGGCGTTTCACACTTGGCGCCAATTATATTGCGGATCTTTCCAATATCGGCCTTGGCGCCGATTGGAACTTCGGTGTCGATCTGCTCTACAACATCGAAGAAAATCCGAACATCTGGCAGAACCTGGATCTTGGTGTCATTGGCACAGCGCCTGATGGCCGTCCAATCTACAATACCCAGTTTGGTTATGGTAATGCTGGCGTGCTGATGCTCACCAACTCCGACACCAAGCCGGAAACGAAAGTGATCTCCGGTTACTTCAGCAAGGACTTCGAGGCCGGCAAATTCGGCGCCAAACTCTATGGCGGCTACGCTTACACCGACTCTGAAGATGTGAATCCGGCCACAAGCTCGACGCAACAGTCGAACTTCGAGAACGTGGCGGCGATCGATTACAACAATCCGATCATTGCGCGTTCGAACTACGGTGTGACGCATGCGTTCACCGCTCGTGTCGATCTGTCCTATGAGTTCATTGATGACCTCAAGACGCGATTGTCACTGACGGGCCAGCTGAACAGCGGTAAACCGTTCAGCTATACATTTGACACATCGGGGTCGAGCTCGGGTGATGCGGTTGCCGGTGGCTCTAACCTGTTTGGCGACAGCGACCGTTCTGAAGACCGTTCGCTAATCTATGTACCGTCAGGTCCGGGCGCCTCTGATGATCCGCTGGTCATCTACGATGCGGGCTTTGATCTTGCCGGCTTCAATGCGTTCCTGGCGGCAACAGGTCTCGACGAATACCGCGGTCAGATCGCACCTCGGAACTCATTTGAATCCGATTGGTGGGGCAAAGTTGACCTTCGCTTTGAACAGGAACTGCCTGGTTTCCGCGAAGGCGACCGCATCCGGTTCATTGTTGACGTTGATAACTTCACCAACCTGATCGACGATAGCTGGGGCGTTTACCGCGAGCTGACTTTTGGCAACTCCGGTCACAATGCGGAGATTGTTTCGGCGGAGATTGTTGGAAATCAGTTCCAGTTCAATTCGTTCAACGACTCGCCAGCTGAACAGTCGCGCATCTTCGGCGCTTCTGTCTGGGAAATTAACCTAGGCTTCCGTTACGACTTCTAAGGTAACGCGACCAAACTTATCGGGAAAGGCGGCCTTCGCGGGCCGCCTTTTTCTTTGCGTGCTGGCTTAAGCCTTCGGTCCCGGGTTTTTGTTTGGGTTATGAATAATCAGTCCTGCGATCACCAGCACGCCGGCCATCAACCCATAGGCGATGAATATCGGTGAGAACGATCCGAACACATCGCCGGTGACGCCGGTCAGGACAGGCCCCAACATCGCCACGGTGGCGAACAGGTTCATGGCGCCCAGTATCGCCGGTGAGTTCTTCAGTCCGAAATATTCAATCTGCAATACGGTGGTCGCATACAGGATCATGCCGAACGCAAAGCCTTCGAACATGGCGAAAACAATAGCGGTTGTGGGATCCGATGCGACCGAGAGCGCCAGCATGCCGATGGCTTCAGCGGCGAGCCCCGCCAGCAACAAAAACCGCGCCCGGACGAACTTCACCGCGAAGCCGCCCGCCGCGCGCGCCAGCGCATTCGATGCAGCGTGCAGGCTCAACATGGCGCTGGCGAACCCGGCCGAAAGCCCAAGGCTCGTCAAATGCGTCACCGCCCAGCTGGATACCGAGACACCACAAAAATACGCCGCCATCAGCGCGCCGCCGATCACGTAAAACGCCGGAGAGCGCAGCGCTTCGCGGACGGTCCAGTCCCGCGCGGCGGGCTGGCCCTGTTCCGGCTTGTTCGCCTCCATATCGGCGTCAGAATTGCTCAATAGACGCGGCGAGGCCACAAGCAAGAAACCGATGGTGAGCAAGGCCATGAGCGCGAATGACAACTGCCAATACACACGCCAGTCATGTCCGCCTGCGAGCAAGCTATTGGCGAGTAATGGCCCGGCGACGCCGCCTAGTCCGCCCGACGCGAGGTAAACGCCGATCATGGTATTGTGCGCAGGTTTGCCGACGGTCTGGGTAACGACAAACACGCTCGGCACATTGGCGAGCAAGGCGAAGCCCGCTCCCAATAGTGATGTCGCCACAAGATAAAGCGTGAGCCCCTGCGTGGCGGCGAGCATGGCGAAGCCAGCGCTCATCAGCGCGCCGCCCGCTGCGTAATTTCCGCGCAACCCAAGGCGCTGCAGCGTTTGCGCCGCCACCGGGCTGAACAGGCCGGTAAAGAGCGCCAGCGCTGTGAAGCCGAACCCCGCCTGCGTCCAGCTCCATTCCAGCTCGTTGATCATTGCGGGTAGAACAACGCCCAGTGACGCAAAAGTCGTCGCCGTGATGTGAAAGAAAACGAGGCTGAGGAGTAAGAAAACGCCAGCGGCGCGCAGTGAGTTGAAGACCATGTTCTTAAAACCTTGCCTTTAGGGTGAGCGTGAATTCGCGCCCGCGACCGGGGAGGACGCCGGTTTCCTCATAGACATTTTGCACCGGCGTGAAGTGGCGCTCGTTGAAAAGATTGTCGGCATTGGCGATTAGAGAGAAATTCTCAAACTCGTAAAACAGTGCGGCCTTTGCCAGTACATAATCGGGCAGGGTGATGGCGCCTTCGATCTTGCCGCCGGTCTCGCCCACATAGACGCCGCCGATCGAGGCGCCGAAAGCGCCGAGCCGTGTTTGCGGACCGGTGTAGGTCAGAAAGCTCGAGGCAAGCCACTCCGGCGCCGTGTTGCGACGATATCCGTGCTGTAACTCTGCAAGACATGAAGCATTGAGCGCCGCGAATAGGCCGCCATAGCCATCTTGCGGGGCGAGGCCGGCGCGCGATGGCGGGATCACCACGAATTCGCCATTGCCGGAGCCGCACGGGCCGGGCGCGCTGATGCGGGTTTGTTGCCAGGTCAACGCCGCGTTCAGGCTGAATCTATCGCTGATGAGATAGCGCAGTTCAGCCTCCGCGCCTTTAGAGGTTTCTTCATCGAGATTGCCGAACGGATCGCGACGCTGGCGGTTTTGTTTGTAAACGCTGAGCGAACCCACGAGGTCGCGCCGTTTGATTTTGACTCCCGCTTCAGCGAGGTCAGAATCCGCGACGAAGTTTTTCTGGGCGATGCGGTCGACCTCTATGCCGCCGCCATCATTCGTTTCCAGCGCATTGTTTTCGGCAAAAGTCCCGTAGAACGACAGCCAGTCCAGCGCATCGTAGCGCAGCGAAAACTCATAGCTCGGTGTGAACTCTGTTTCGTCAAAACGCACGAATCCAAGGCTTGGGTCGAAGATGGTTGATCCGGTGTTGATGGACGCAGCGGTAAATCGGTCGAGCCGCACGCTCGCCAGCAGGTGCAGGCGATCCGTCAGCGCGATGTCATGGACGCTAAAGAATGCGAGATCCGTCCAGCGGGAGGAAAGGTCCGTGTCCCAGCCGACGCCGTTTGTCTCGACTGAAAATGGATCATCGAACATATCGCCGCCGGTCGCGCCGAGCGTGAGATCGCGCCGGTCAACAGCAAGATAGCCGGACAAAAAAGTTTGGCGCGTGGTGTTGTCGTAAGCGCGCCATGACGCGCCAATGACGGAATCGATCATGATAGGCCCGAGCGCGACATCAAACCCGTAACTGCCACGCAGTTCATAAACATCGGCGATATATTCGGCGGCGAAACCGTAACTCACATAAAGATCGCTATCCATGGAGTCGAAAAATGCTTGCAGGCGTAACTCGTCCTCGCCAAAGCGCCAGGCGAGGTCCGCGTATGCGGTAAAGGTTTCAGCGTCGGCAATGTCGTTGTCCGAAATGAAAACCGTACGCGGGCTCAAAGTGGCGGTTCCTACGCCTTCATCGAGAGCAAAAGCCGGTCCGGGGAAGACGCCGAAATCAACAAACTGGCGAATGTTCGACGTGCCGAAGAACGATCCCACAGCGGCGTCCACTTCATCGGGGGTGAGCTTGCCGTCGCCGTTGATGTCGGAGAGGTCCGTATCGACGCCGGTGATATAGGTTCCGTTATCGATGAGGTCTTGTGTGACGCGGTTCCAGCCAATGGTTTGTTTATAGCCGCCGGATGAAAAATATGCGCCGCCAATCTCGAGGTCGAAATTTTCGCCAGCGAGGGTGAATGCTGTTTGCGCCAGCGTACGTTCCGGTTCGATCCCTCGGTAATAGCTGTCTGAATTCTCATACTCCGCATGGGCGTAAATTCCGGCGTCCCGACCGGCGACATCAAAACCCACGCCAGCATCGCCGCGAATGATGCGCTTGTTGTAGGAGCCGAGCGTGCCGCTGAGTGACAGCAAGTGACCGTCAGCGCTCACTTCTTTCGCGGTGCGCGCCGTTAGCGGCGTGATGTTCAACAGCCCGCCCACCCGGCCGGCGCCATAGATTGCCGGGGTCGGGCCTTTGACAATTTCAATGCGTTCGCTGGCCCCCAGCGGCGTCGGAAACGTGCCCGGGTTTTCGACGCGTTTGAAACCGTGAAAATAGGTGTCGGCGCGATTGCCACGCAGGGAAACCGCGCCCGGCACGCCGAAAAAACTGCCGGTGAATGTACCCGGCGCGAACGCGGCGAGATCATCGACGGTCTCGATACTGAACCGCTCGATGGTGGCGTCGGAGATGACGTTTACGCTGCGCGGCGCGTCGGCGTAGGAGAGATCGAGCCCCATCACCGCGCGGCTATCCTCCAGTTCAATCAGCTCCAGTGGATCGGCGATTACGACAATCTGGTCGATAGGCTGCGCTTGCGCAATTGCAGGCAGAACGGGCGCTACCGCGCAAATAAACTTCAGAGAAACTGCTCGACCCATCACATCCGTCCCGCGCTATCACAGCACTTGTTCGATCGGAGATGATGAGGGGAGACCGCCAGCGAAGCTCGCCAGCACGCTACGCGCGTTGAAGTTGAGGCAAAGACGGAGTCCCGCCTCTCATGCGCCATGAAAATCCAGGCGCGCGTCAACAACAATCAAGACGCCTTGAGGGGCGTCCCGTCGCGTAAACCTTCTCTCATCCGGACTATGACCGTCGGCTCTGGGCTCTCACCAGAATCTGCTTTGGCGTCTCGTTAAATCCGCCTCGGCTCGCGGGCTCGTCAGCATCAATTCCACTCGGAAAAGACCTGCATTACCGCCGGTGGGGACTTTCACCCCGCCCCGAAGATTTCTATGTCGCGGATTGCTCCGCACCGGCTATATAGCCTGCAAGCCGCCGTGCGGCAACGTCGCCGCACAGAAAGGAAGAAGCCGCTATGCACAGCTGTCGCCGTCAGCCTGCTGAATGGGCGCCCCACGACGCTGTCTGGATCGGTTGGCCGAGCGCCGCCGACCTCTGGGAGGACGATCTCGGACCGGCCCGCGCGGAGGTGGAGGATTTTGTCCGGGCGATTTTGTTTCCGGGCGGCGGGGCTTCGGACCTGCGCGGCGAGCGGGTGAATCTGCTGGCGCGCGGGTCGGAGGCGAAGGCCGCCGCCGAAATCATGCGTAGCCGATTGCCTGAGCCTCAGTTTGTTACGGTTCATGAAGCGCCCATCGGCGACATCTGGTTGCGCGATACAGGGCCGGCTTTCGTGCGGGGCGAAGACGGATCGCTCGCCGCCAGCGCTTTCGCCTTCAACGGTTGGGGCGGTAAATATCTGTTGCCGTCAGACAATATGATCGCCGAGCATGTGGCGCGAATGGCGGATGTCCGCTTGCGCCGCTTTGATGATTTTATCGGCGAGGGCGGCGCGATCGAAACTGATGGCGAAGGCACCTTCATCACCACGCGGCAATGCCTGCTCAACAAAAACCGCAACCCGGGCATGAGTGAGCGCGACGTTGAGGCGGTATTGGAATCGGCGCTCGGCGCTGAGAAGGTCATCTGGCTTGATGACGGCCTGACAGGTGATCACACGGACGGTCACGTCGACAATCTCGCGCGATTTATCGCGCCCGGTAAAGTTGCCTGCATGCGGCCCACCGGTGATGACGATCCGAATGCAGAAATATTGGCGGACATAGAGCGGGCGCTATCGCGATCAACTGACGCCGGGGGGCGCAAGCTGGAGGTTGTAATGCTGCCTTCACCTGGAAATGTCGAGATCGACGGCAAGCCGGCGGCGGCCAGCCACATGAACTTTTACATCGCCAATCATGCGGTGATCATGCCTTGCTATGCGGCGCTGTCAGGCGACCATGATGCGGCCAATGAGGCGATTGAAGTTTTAAAGGCGCATATGGATCGTCCGCATTTTTTCGCGATTGATTCATCGCATATTCTGACTGGCGGCGGGTCATTTCACTGTATTTCCCAACAGCAGCCTGCGACATAAGCAGCGCCCCGGCGCCGCGACGAATCGTTTGATTGCTGCGATGAAACGATCGCTGCGACTAGTTTGGCGCTTGCCTGACGGCCCGGCACCCAGCAGGATGCGCCGCGAACGGGGCGCAGTAATGGCTTGAGAGCGTTGCCAAACTTTAGAGTGGGCGGCTCGCCGAGGGGCTGAATTTCGAAAGGAGCCGCATCATGCGGAAAGAGTTTATTGTATCAGCAATCGCATTGATGGTTGCAGCAGCGGGCTGCGATCAACAGGGCGCGAATACCGGAGAAAGCGCGGGAGACAGCATGTCTCAATCAGACCAGCAACCTAATGCGAAAAGCGCAGCGGAGCAAAGAGCTGTCTTTGATGCTGAAGCGGACGCTATTTTATCAGGCGTTCCCGATATTTCAGTGTCTGATCCGGCGGCGCAGGTTTTGTTGTCACCATTTGACGGTCCTTATGAGGGTGTTCCGCATTTTGATGAAGCCAGTCTTGCCGGCTTAAAACCGGCGCTGGAAGCGGGGATGGCGAAAAACCTCGCCGAGATTGACGCGATCGCCAACAATCCAGAACCCCCGACTTTCGGTAACACGATTGTCGCCATGGAAAAGGCCGGCGCCAGCCTTAGCCGGGTGTTTACCTATTGGAGCATCTGGTCGTCTTTGGAGTCGACGCCGGAATTTCGCACTATCCAGCAGGAAATGATTCCGGTGTTGTCGGAATTCAGTTCCAAAATCAGCCAAAATGAAAGCCTCTTTAAACGGGTTAAAGCGGTTTATGAAAACGAAGAAGAAAAATCCAAATTGACGCCCGAACAACAGCGGCTGTTGTGGCTTTCATATTCAGGCTTTACGCGCGCCGGCGCCACGCTGGAGGGCGCCGACAAAGAGCGCTACGCCGCGATCAACAAACGATTGGCCGAGCTGCAAAACCAGTTCGCCAATAACGTACTGCACGATGAAGAGAACTACGTCACCTATCTCAATAGTGACCAATTAGGCGGATTGCCGGATACGTTTGTTCAGGCTGCGGCCGCCGCAGCGACAGAGCGCGGCCACGAAGGTGAATACGCGGTTATCAACACGCGATCGTCAATGGACCCGTTCTTAACCTTCTCCGATGAACGAGATTTGCGCGAAAAAGTTTGGCGCAACTACTACAGTCGCGGCGACAACGGCGATGAGTATGACAACAATGCGATCATCCCTGAGATCCTGGAGCTGCGTGACGAACGCGTAGCGCTTCTCGGCTATGACAATTTCGCGCTGTGGCGATTGGAAACCAATATGGCGCAAACGCCGGAGCGCGCGCTCGACATGATGGAAGGCGTCTGGAAAGCCGCCACGGCGCGGGTCAAAGAAGAAGTCGCTGACATGCAGGCGCTTGTTGATGCGGAAGGCGGCGACTTTAGAATCGAGCCGTGGGACTATCGCTACTACATGGAAAAGGTTCGGCAGCAAAAGTACGATCTCGATTCCAATGAAGTGAAACAGTATCTGCAACTCGACAACCTTAGAGAGGCCATGTTCTTCGTGGCGGGCGAGGTTTTCAACTTCAAGTTTACGCCTCTCGCCGAAGGCACGGTGCCGGTCTATCGTGACGGTATTGATGTGTGGGAGGTGACTGACAAGACCTCTGGCGATCTTGTCGGCCTTTGGTATTTTGATCCGTTCGCGCGTCCGGGCAAACGGTCTGGCGCTTGGGCGTCAAGTTTCCGCAGCCATGAAACGCTGGATGGTGAGGCAAAGACCGTACTGGCGACGAACAACTCCAACTTTATTCCGGGCGCAAACGGGCAACCGACATTGCTGTCGGTCAGTGACGCGGGAACGCTGTTCCATGAGGTTGGTCATGCACTGCATGCATTATCTTCAAACGTCAATTATCCGACTTTAAACGGCGGTGTCGGCGATTATACAGAGTTTCAGTCGCAATTTCTTGAGTATTATTTGTTTACAGATCAAGTGATTGATAAATATCTGGTTCATGCCGAAACCGGGGAGTCAATTCCCGACGAACTTGTCGCGAAAATCAAAGCGGCTGAAAATTTCAATCAAGGGTTTGATACGACAGAGTATCTCGCATCGGCCTTGATGGATATGCGTTTTCACAGCATTGACCCCAAGGGGCTGGACGTCGATTCATTTGAGCGCGAGACGCTTACCGAGCTTGGCCTGCCGGGTGAAATCGTTATGCGCCACAGAAGCCCGCATTTCGGCCACATCTTTTCTGGCGAGTCTTATGCAGCCCGATATTACGGATATATGTGGGCCGATGTGCTGACTGCAGACACGGCGGAGATGTTCGCCGAGGCGCCAGGCGGGCTTTATGATAAGAAACTCACCAAGAGATTGGTCGACTATCTCTTTGCGCCACGCAATGCGATGGACCCGACGGAAGCTTATCGTGCATTCCGCGGTCGTGATGCGCAGGTCGAAGCGCTGATGCGTGACCGGGGGTTTCCGGTTCCGGGCGCAGAGACCGACGAGCAAACGGTTGAGTAGTCGCTGAGAAATTTCACGGAAACGCGCGCCGCATCCGGGTTCCGGGTGCGGCGTTTTTATTCGCCCCAAACGGCTTTTACGCGGCGGTCACGGCCGCAGCTCGTCCGGTAGAATTTATAGCGGAGGGGATTCTTCTTGTAGTAATCCTGATGATAGTCTTCCGCGATCCAGAAGTTTTCAAATGCGCGAATGGGCGTTACCACTGTTTCGCCGAGTTGCTTTTCTGCAGCCGCTTTTGATGCTTCCGCTGCGTTGCGTTCCGCGTCGTTCTGATAGAACACAGCTGTTGTATAGGCGTAACCGCGATCACAGAATTGACCGCCATCGTCGAGCGGATCAACATGGCGGAAGAAGTAATCAACCAGCGCACGATAACTGATCACCGACGGATCGTACGGAATTTTTGCAACTTCCAGATGGCCTTCATGGTCCCGGTAGGTAGGGTTTTGCTTTGCACCGCCGCCATAGCCTGACAACACGTCACCAACACCGTCCAGCTTTTCAAAATCGGACTCAACGCACCAAAAACACCCGCCGGCGACAACGAGAATTTCCGGAAAATCGCCTTCCGTTCTTGCGGAGGCGGGATTTGGTCCTGCGATAAATAAAGTCACCCCAAGGGCGATGCTGACAAAGATGGCGAGGGCGGCGTTTTTCATGGACGAGCTCCGGTTACCCAATAGGGATATGTGATGGGAGCGCGGGATGGCTAGAGCTGGCTGGCGGTCTCACCGGATTGTCATCGTGCGGGCAAACCCCGCCATGACGTTCGAGCGGAATCGGAAAGCAGCATTATTTCAATGCCTTGCGTCCATTGCGGGGAAGGGGAAAACCGTATTAAGTCGGTACTTCAACACGGGGTCGTGAGGTTAATTTATGCTCAAAAAAATATGCCTGACCGGATTTTCAGCAATGATGATGGTTACCGCTTGCAGCAAGGACGACAATTCGGCCGCCAAACAATCGAACACGGAAGAGACCACTATGACAGCGCGTGATCCGTTCGCCGGGGCCAAAAATATTGCGGCGCCAGAGGTCGAAAAACGCCCGCTTGAAACGACGCAGCACGGCATAAGCCGTGTCGATAATTACGCCTGGTTGCGGGACCCGGATTGGCAGGAGGTGCTGCGCGACCCCTCGAAACTTGATGACGATATTCGCGCGGTGCTGGATGCTGAAAACGCGTATTATGCAGCGGTTACGGACGACCTTGAAGGTTTGCGTAAGACATTGTTCGATGAAATGCGCGGCCGCATCAAGGAGGCTGACAGCTCTGTTCCCGCTAAAGATGGGGCGTGGTTTTATTGGACAAAATATTTGGAAGGCGGCGAGTATCCGCTGTTTATGCGCCGGTCGGCGGGCGATGACACAGAACAGACGCTGTTTGATGGCGACAAGGAACGCGGGGATTCGAAGTTTTTCGATATTGGCAGTGTTTCGCATAGCCCTGACCACCGGCTAGTCGCGTATGCAGTGGACCGTCTTGGTTCTGAATACTTCACCATTCGTATCCGCGATACTGAGACCGGCGAGGACTTAAGCGATACAATAGCAAGCGCGGATGCGTCTGGCGTCACGTGGACGGCGGATTCAAGCGCATTCTTTTATATTGAACGCGATGACAATCAGCGGCCAAAATGGGTGAAGTTTCACCGTCTTGGCGCTGATCCCGCGGATGATAGAGTGATTTATGAAGAGCCGGACGATGCGTTTTTTCTGGACGTTTCGAAAAGCCAGAGCGGTGAATATATTTTTATCTCTTCAACCAGCCAGATCACCAGCGAAACGCGCTTTGTTCGCGCTGATGCGCCGGAAGCGGCGCCAGTCGTAATCGCACCGCGCGAGAATGGCGTCGAGTACTACCCTGAACATCATGGCGATGACTTTTATATCATGACCAATGCCGACGGCGCGGTGGATTTTAAGATTGTCACGGCGCCGGTATCCACGCCGGGCAAAGAGAACTGGCGCGAGTGGCTGCCCCATCGCTCCGGTAGCCAGATCGTCGATATGACGCCCTATAAGGACTACATTGTCCGGATGGAGCGGGAGAACGCGCTGCCGCGCATTGTCGTTTCGACCTATGATGGTGACGAACACGAGGTCTCGTTTGACGAGGCTGCGTACACGCTCAACATGAGGGGCGGGTACGAATACGATACGAGTGTGTTCCGGTTCACTTATGAATCACCATCGACCCCGCGACAGACTTTTGATTACGACATGGCGGCGCATGAACGAACGCTTTTGAAGAATCAAGAAGTGCCGAGCGGTCATGATGCGTCGCTCTATGTGGTGGAGCGGATCGAGGCCGACGGCGAAGGCGGCGCGCGCGTGCCAGTGACGATCCTTCGATTGAAATCGACACCCATGGACGGGTCTGCGCCAGCGCTGCTCTATAGCTATGGCTCCTACGGCTATGCAACAGACGCGGAGTTTTATACGAATATACTATCCTTGGTGGATCGCGGTGCAGTATACGCCATCGCCCATATTCGCGGCGGCGCCGACAAAGGCCGCGGCTGGTACCTGGATGGCAAGCTCGACAAAAAGATGAACACCTTCACCGATTTCGTTGCCGCAGGTGAGGCGTTGGTCGCGAAAGGATATACTTCGGAGAAGAAAATCGTGATTTACGGCGGAAGCGCCGGCGGATTGCTGGTCGGCGCCGCGGTGAATTTGCGCCCTGAATTGTTTGGCGGCGTGCTGGCGGCGGTGCCATTCGTCGACGTTATCAACACGATTTCCGATGGCGATCTGCCACTGACGCCGCCCGAATGGGAGGAGTGGGGCAATCCGATCACCAGCGCGGAGGAATATGGCTGGATCGCAGAATATTCACCCTACGATAATATTCGCGACACGGATTATCCGCCGATTATGGCGACGGCCGGGCTGACGGATTTTCGCGTTACCTATTGGGAGCCGGCCAAATGGGTGGCGCGGCTGCGCGACGAAGCAAAAGGCGGCCCGTTCGTGCTGCGGATGAATATGGGGGCGGGTCATGGCGGGTCCGCCGCGCGGTTTGAACAATTGGAAGAGCGCGCGCATCTTTACGCCTTCGCGCTGAAAGTGTGGGGGCTGGAGGATGCAGCGCCGGTAGCGCAGAAGAAGTAGGCGCTAATCCTTGCGCGGCTTGGCGTTCGGCTTGCGGCGTTTCTTTTTCGCCTTCTTGTCAGCCTTGCCGCGCGGCGAAGGATTCTTTGAGCGCTTTGACGGTGATTTCTTAGCGCCTTTTTTCTTCGGCTTGCCTTTCGGTTTGCCTGTTGGTTTGGATGCGCCGGGCAGCGGGTCGCTCAACATTTCAAAGCGGAGGCCGCCGGTGAGCGGCGCCGCCTCGGCCAGCTTCACGCGCACGGCCTGTCCAAGCCGGAACATGCCGTTGGTTGTCTCGCCGATAACGGCGTGTTGCTGCTCTTCAAACCGGAAGCGCTCAAAACCGATGGACCGCATGGGAATGAACCCGTCGGCGCCGGTTTCATCGAGCATCACAAACAGCCCAAACCGGGTGACGCCGCGAATGCGCGCATCAAACTCCGCGCCGACGCGTCCCTCAAGGAAGCCAGCAAGATATCGGTCGTTGGATTCGCGTTCCGCCGCGATGGATCGCCGTTCGAGATCGGAAATCTGTTCGGCGACATCGCTTAAGGCTTTGGCTTCTTTTTCTGTCTGACCATGTTCGCCGAGCTTGAAGGCTTTCACCAGCGCGCGGTGTACGACGAGGTCCGCATAACGGCGAATGGGTGAGGTGAAATGCGCATAACGCGCGAGGTTAAGCCCGAAGTGACCGGCGTTTTCATCATCATAGATCGCCTGGCGCTGAGAGCGCAGGACAACTTCGGAAACCATTTCTTTTTCGTCGCGATCTTCAGCGATTTTGAGAAGCTGGTTGAAGTTCGCCGGCCGCACCGCGCTCTTGGTCAGCGAATAATCGAGGGTGCCGAGATAGTCGCGAACGGAATCGAGCTTTTCCGGGTCCGGCTCGTCATGAACGCGATAGATAAGCGGCGTCTTGGCGCGCTCCAGCGCTTCGGCGGCAGCGACATTGGCGAGGATCATGAACTCTTCGATCACGCGATGCGCATCGAAACGCTCGCGTTTGACGACCTTGGAGACGTCACCATTCTTGTCGAGAATGATTTTGCGTTCCGGCAGATCAAGATCGAGCGGCGCCCGTTTGGCGCGCTCTTTCATGCGCAAATGGAACGCAGCGTAAAGGTGTTTGACCACCGCTTGCATGCCGAGCGGGGCCTTGCTGCCTTCACTGATCGCTTGCGCATCCTCATAGGAAAGCTTCGCGCGCGAACGCATAAGCGCGCGCATAAAGTGGTGGCGCTTCTTGACGCCGCCTGCGTTAAGAATCATCTCAACGGCGAGGCAGGGACGGTCTTCGTTCTCGCGCAGCGAACAAAGATCGTTCGACAAGCGCTCCGGCAGCATTGGCACGACGCGGTCGGGCAAATAGGTGGAGTTGCCGCGCTTTAAGGCTTCCACATCAAGCGCAGATCCCGGTGAGACAAAATAGCTGACATCGGCGATGGCGACGATCACGCGATAGCCGCCGGGATTGTTCGGGTCCGGATCGGGTTCGGCAAACACGGCGTCATCGTGGTCTTTGGCGTCCGCCGGGTCGATGGTGATCAGCGGCGTGTCGCGTAAATCCGTGCGGGCGCCGAGCGGCGGTGATTTTGCCTTCTCTGCTTCGGCGATGACGGCTGCAGGAAAATCAGTAGGGATGCCGTGATTGGCGAGTGCGATGGTGGAATAGGCGTGCTTGTCATCGATATGTCCGGCGACGGATCGGATGCGCGCCTTTTGCGGCCCGTAACCGCGGGCGTTTTTCGTTTCCACCCAGACGAGGTCACCATCTTTGGCGCCGGCATCGTCCCCCGCATCGATGGTGAACGAACTGCGCGCCCGGCGCTCCACCGGATCGGCGATCCCGCCTTTGCGCTTTTTGCGATAGACCGCGAGGAAACGATGGGCGCCTTTGCCAATCGCCTTGATGACGTCAGCGTCATAACCATCGTCGCCGGCGGATTTAAGGCGCGCCAGTAATCGGTCGCCAACACCGGGGGCGGGCTTCATCTTTGCCGCCCGGCTGGCCGAAAGGCGGATGATTGGCGGCGTGTCATCGCCGCGCCAGTTCGCCGGCATGCAGATCAGGTCACCGTCATCGTCAACGGACATGACGTCAATCGGCGCCACCGGCGGCATAACCCCGGATCGCTCAATGCGTTTGCCGCCCTTCAGGCTGATGGAGCCATCCGCGTCCATTTCTTTCAACATCTTACGCAGATCGGTGCGCGCCTCGCCCTTGACGCCGAATGCTCGGGCGATATCGCGGCGCGCGACCTCGCCATCACTGTCCTTCAGGTAAGCGATAATATCGGCTCTTGAGGGGAGGCCGGATTTGGCCGGCTTTTTGGCGGGTTTCTTTTTACGGATCGTCAAAGGGAAACTTTCACTGCGATGCGGATGGCGTCCACAAGGCAGTAGCATGGATTATCCCGCAGCGCGAACGAGGCCCGTATCAGCGGCTGGCCATGACAACATCGCCGACCGTCAGCGGGTTGTGGCGCCGTCCATCCACCAGCACCTCATAATGGAGATGCACCGCCGTCGCGTTTCCCGTGCGTCCTGTCCGGCCGATAAAATCGCCGCGCCTGACGCGTGCGCCTGCGCGCAATCCGGACGCGTATTCTGATAAATGCGCGTAGCGCGTTTCGACGCCCTTCCGGTGCCGGATGATGATGGTGCGGCCATAGCCGCTCATGGTGGCGACGGCCGCGATCACGCCATCGCCGCCCGCATAAACCGGGGTGGGGCCCCTTGTGTACAGATCGACGCCCTTGTGAAAGCTGCTGGCGCCGCCTTTGCGCGGTCCAAAGCCGGAAGAAACACAGGCGGCGACAGGCGCGCGATAGAGCGCTTGTCCGCGAACATAAGTCTGCGGTTGATAGTTGATGATCCGGCGTGCGCCATCCATGGCCGGCGCGTTTGAAATATAAAGACCGGGACACAGGGTCAGCGAGGAAGAAATTTGAGCGGCGTTATTGTCTGCGTGCCGTGTTGGCGTTCGTGTTTCATATGGGGCAACGCGATGCTGGCTTTGCGGCGCCGTGGCGCACGCGCCAAGGGCGCCGGCCAGAGCCAATACAAAGACAAAACGCAAATTTTGCATGATCCTACGCAACCAATTGAATCTAACAGAATGGTCACGTTAGACGGGCAAAGAATACGGGATCGTTAAGCGGATTGTTCAAGTTGTTGGAATCGGCGCCGAGCGTCGGGCGAGAGTGCGCAAAGGCCTTTCGATTTACGACTCCCCACGCTTTAGGCGTGGGGTCCAGCTCCAGCTTTTCCACACACCGTGCGGCTTGCGGATCATTTGGTTGATGGAAGCCACGGGGAGGCCGTGGCGAGTCGCGATGTGAAAAAAATTCTCTTACGCTTCGATGTTCACCGCTATTCAGCCGCTTTCTTCGTCGCCTTCTTGACGGTCTTCTTTTTTGCCGTGGTTTTTTTAGCCGCAGCCTTTTTCGCGGGAGCCTTTTTGGTTGCGGTTTTCTTCGTCGCTTTTTTCTTGGTGGCTTTCTTCTTAGCCGCTTTCTTTTTCGTCGCCTTTTTGCGCGGCGGCTTTTTCTCTTTGGCGGTGATCAACTCAACAGCTTCTTCCAATGTGATCGCTTGCGGGTCCGTTCCGTTGGGCAGCGTCGCATTGGTTTTCTGGTGCTTCACATAAGGTCCATAGCGGCCATCCATGACGTTCACCGGATCGCCCGTTGTGGGGTGTGCGCCAAGTTCCTTCAGCGCCTGCGCTGCTTTGCGGCCACGCGGATTGGCGATCTTTTCGGCGATCAGCGTCACGGCGCGATTAAGGCCAACTTCGAACACTTCATCGATGTTCTGCAAATTCGCATAAGTTTTATTGTGTTTAATAAATGGTCCGTAACGGCCAAGGCCCGCCTCGATCATCACCCCGTCTTCGGGATGTGGGCCAACCTCGCGTGGCAGCGAAAGCATCATCAGCGCTTTTTCAAGATCGGCGTCTTCGATCTTCCACGTTTTTGGCAAGCTGGCGCGTTTTGGTTTTTCCTTTGAACCCTTTTCCACTTCACCAAGCTGGAAGTAGGGGCCAAAGCGGCCAACTTTCAGCCAGACTTCCATGCCGGTCTTGGGGTCTTCACCGAGCAGCTTGTCGCCGGACTCGGCCGGGTCGGCGCCGTCGCCAAGCGCTGTGAGTTGGCGGGTGTAATTGCAGTCCGGGTAGTTTGAACAACCGATAAAGGCGCCGAACTTGCCGGTCTTCAAGGACATGCGGCCGTCATCACAGGATGGACAGGCGCGGGGGTCGGAGCCGTCTTCTTTCTTGGGAAAGATGAGCGGGCCGAGTGATTCATTGAGCGCATCAAGCACCTCGGTGATGCGCAACTCGCCGATGTCTTCGATTGCGGCGTGAAATTCCGTCCAGAAGTTTTTCAGGAAAGTTTTCCAGTTGGCGTCACCGGCGGAAATTTCGTCGAGGGTTTCTTCCAGATCGGCGGTGAAATCATATGCCACGTATTTCTTGAAATAGTTTTCGAGGAACGCCGTGACGATCCGGCCCTTCGAGTCCGGAATGAAGCGATTGCGATCCATGGTGACATAGCCGCGATCGCGCAGGGTTGTCAGGATCGATGCGTAAGTGGACGGCCGGCCGATGCCGAGTTCCTCGAGCCGTTTAACGAGGCTCGCCTCGGAATAGCGCGGCGGCGGTTGTGTGAAATGCTGGTCAGCATTGACGCCGGAAACATCAGCGCCCGCGCCCACGGAAAGCTTGGGCAACAGGCCGCCGCCGTCTTCGCTCTCGGCGTCGTCCCGCCCTTCCTCATAAAGGGCCAGAAAGCCGTCAAACAAAATGACAGAGCCGGTGGCGCGCAGGCCTGTTTTCTTGTCGGCTGACAAGAGGTCAATCGTGGTGTTTTCCAGCCGTGCGGATTCCATCTGGCTGGCCATGGAGCGTTTCCAGATCAGCTCATAAAGTTTGTGCTGGTCCGCATCGAGGCCGCGAATTGTGTCCGGCGAGCGCGAGAAAGCCGTCGGGCGAATACATTCGTGCGCTTCCTGCGCATTCTTGGCCTTGCTTTTATACATGCGCGGCGAGGAGGGGACGTATTGGTCGCCAAACTGCGATCCAACACGCTTGCGCGCATCGCTGATGGCTTCCGGCGCCATGTCGACGCCATCGGTACGCATATAGGTGATGAGGCCGGTGGTCTCACCGCCGATGTCGATACCTTCGTAAAGCCCTTGCGCTGTTCGCATGGTGCGCTGCGCGTTAAAGCCGAGCTTGCGCGCGGCTTCTTGCTGAAGCGTGGACGTGGTAAAGGGCGGCGGCGGATTGCGGCGGCCGGGTTTCGCCTCCACGGCGCCGACGGTGAATGTCGCGGCTTCGACGGCGCGTTTCGCGGCCATGGCCGCGGCTTCTTCGCCGAGCGTGAATTTTTGAACCTTTTCGCCTTCGTGCAGCACCAGCCGCGCTTCGAACGGCGCGGAGCCGCCGGAGATGGCTTGCGCTTTGACGGACCAGTATTCCTGCGGAATGAAGGTTTCGATTTCAAGCTCGCGCTCGCAAATGATGCGCAGCGCCACGGACTGTACGCGTCCAGCGGAGCGGGAGCCGGGCAGTTTGCGCCACAGCACCGGCGAGAGGTTAAAGCCCACCAGATAATCAAGGGCGCGCCGGGCGAGATAGGCGTCAACCAGATCGCCATCGATCTGGCGCGGATGCGCCATGGCTTCCTGCACGGCTGATTTGGTGATGGCGTTAAAGGCGACACGCACCACATCGACGCCCTTTAGCGCCTTGCGGTCATGGAGCGTTTCCAGCAGGTGCCAGGAGATCGCTTCGCCTTCGCGGTCCGGGTCAGTGGCGAGCACCAGACGGTCGGCGCCCTTCACGGCGGCGGCGATCTCGCTCATCCGCTTTTTTGAGCCGGCGTCGATCTCCCAGATCATCTCGAAATCATTGTCCGGCTTTACTGAGCCATCCTTCGAGGGCAGATCGCGGATATGGCCGTAAGAGGCCAGCACCTTGAACCCGGAACCCAGATATTTGTTGATGGTTTTCGCTTTAGAGGGCGATTCAACGATGACAACTTGCATGCAGGAGGGGCCCCAACAGGTACATAGGTAAAATGAGTGTGGCGCGCCCTATGCGTTGGTCGCACGCGCCCTGTCAACTGTTATGGCTGCGGGAGAGTCGCGACCAGAGGCAAAATGCTGCTTTGGCGATCAGGAAAGATAGTCTCAATTAACTTATTAGTATCAATTGCTTGCGGGGCAAAGTGAAAGCCCTGATTTAGTCTGTCGCCAGTGAAAAGCGTCCGCCATCATGTTCAGCCGCCTCGCCCGAAAGCACCAAATCCAGCAGCGTGTCGGCAACAAGGCCCGGCGGCGCATCGGCCTCGCGCAGGATCTCATCGCGATGAAGCGGGGTGAAGGAAAGGATTTCCAGCACCTGCCGCCGCAGTGATGCAAGCTGAGCGGGGTCCGGCTCGCCCATTCCGTCCCCTTGCGCGTCTGCCCAGCCGAACAGGTCGCGGCGGCCTTCCGACACGCCGCGTGTTTGCGCCGCCAGCGCGTTGATGACGTCTTCAGCCCGTTCCACCAGTGTTGCGCCGTCGCGGATCAGCCGGTTGGCGCCCTGACAGCGCGGGTCCAGGGGAGAGCCGGGCACCGCGAACACCTCGCGGCCCTGTTCCAGCGCAAAGTTAACGGTGAGGAGCGTGCCGGACTTCGCCGCCGCTTCCACGACGATGACGCCGCGCGACAAACCGGAGATCAGCCGGTTGCGTTTGGGGAAATCGCGCGCCGTCGGTTGCGCGCCCATGGCGCATTCGGAAATAACGGCGCCTTGTTTGGCGATGCGCGCGGTAAGGTCGTCGTGCTCGGGCGGGTATATAACGTCAACGCCGCCAGCGACCACGGCGATTGTGCCGGTCTGGAGCGCCGCGTCATGGGCGGCGCCGTCTATGCCGCGTGCGAGGCCGGAGGTGATGACATATCCGGCGGCGCCAAGATCAGCAGCGAGCATGCGCGCCATCTTGCGGCCGACGCCCGAGGCGTTGCGCGCGCCGATGATGGCGACGGCGGGTTTTTCAAAAAGAGATGCGTGTCCGCGCACAAATAGAAGCGGAGGGTGGTCGGGGACTGCCTTCAAGGCCTTTGGATAGGTCTCTTCGCAAGCAGCGATGAGTTGGCAGCCATGCTTTTCCGCGGCGCGGAGTTCGGTCTCGCACGCGCTGCGATCAGCGGCTTTCAATGGTGCGCGGCGACCCGACTTGCGCGAGAGCTCAGGCAGGGCTTTGAGCGCATCCGACGCTGTGCCGAATTTTCGAATGAGCTGGTGAAATGTGACCGGACCAATGTTCCGGGTGCGGATAAGCTGCAACCAGTCAAGGCGCTCGGAATCCCTAAGCACGGGCGGCTTCGGTTTTCTTGGCGCCGATCTTTGGCTCTTCGCCGCTGAGCAATCGAGTGATGTTCGCTTTGTGGCGGATAAATATGAGCGCGGTCATGACCAGCGCCGCGACAGCAAATGCCGGTTTGCCCATGGCGTAGAGAATGAAGGGCGATGCGGCCGCCGCGATCAGCGCCGAGAGCGATGAATAGCGCAGCACATAAGCAACGCCGAGCCATGTGGCGCCGGCGAACAGTCCCGCCGGGAAGTGCAGGGCAAACAGCGTGCCCATGAAGGTCGCAACGCCCTTGCCGCCTTTGAACTTCAGCCAGATGGGGAAGCAATGGCCGAGAAACGCCGCCGCGCCGGCCACTTCCGGTCGCCAGCCGAGCGCCAGTGCGATGAGCACTGCGATCGCGCCCTTGCCGCCATCAAGCAGCAGCGTCGCCAGCGCCAGATCCTTGCGGCCTGTACGCAATACATTTGTTGCACCGATATTGCCCGAACCAACGGCGCGAATATCACCAAGCCCGGCGAGTTTGGTGATCACCAGCCCGAACGGCACAGAGCCGAGGAGGTAGCCGAGGATGAGGGGAAGGAGGATCGTCATCACGAAATGACCTTTGGCTATTGAATCACATTTGAAGTGTCGACCGGGCAATCCAATGGAGGTCATATTCTTATTGGAAGCCTGCATGAAAATAAAGATGCGGTTGTTGCTCAACCAATCGTCCGACCACCTCATCCCGGCGAAAGCCGGGATCTTGGCGGCGCTTCGCCACAAATCTCGCAATGCAGAAAATATAGTGCAGTGATATGCACGCTAATGACTCAGTGACGCATGTATCTGGATCCCGGATCAAGTCCGGGATGGGTAGTGTCTCAGTCGGAATTATCAGTGCCAGCGTTCAGGCCGAAGTCAGTCATCTACGCTAGCGGCCCAAACGACGTCTTTGGCCCGAAGCATACATTATACCCAATTCAATTGCCGTCGTGAAACAGCTTAAGGTCATTATGAAGATCAACTACTTGTTGAATTAAAATACCTATTGCGGAGGAAGAATTCCGTCGATTGTTAATCCAGTAGCGCAAATCATCTGCCAGATCGGGATAATCTGTATATAATGCCAGAATCTCTGTGGCGGCTTGATCAGAAATTGGTGCTGGACAGTCTATATTTACCTGACGGGTCGCTGTTGCACCCCAACATTTGTCCCAATAATAGTCCATAATCTCAATCGGCGTAATCTTACGAATGTTTACTCGGTACGGCGATTGATAGTTGTACAATATGTTTATGTAGACATCATCTTTCCCGAGCGAGTAGAAGCGCCCCAGCCTATCTTGAAGGTCAATGGAATCGACAGCGCCGAGTGCGCCAGAATCGATCATCTGCTGATATGCGTCGTCAGTAAATCGGATAGAATTTATATGGCTTGCATGAAGGAAAGCAAGGATGGTGCGCCACTCCGAATCTTCCACAAACTCGCCGGTATTTAGATATTCAAGAGCGTCACGTCCATGTTCGGATGTCTCCATCCAGTAATCACGCGCCAAGTTGAAATTCAGTTCATCGAGGGCCAGATTGCCAATCAAACGCTCAACAAATTCCTTGTTCTGTTGTGCATCTGCACGAGACGCATTCCAATTCGAAACCTGAATACCGATGAAAACGCCTACAACAACGATGACAAAATCGAGCCCGACTGCGGTCCAGTTCTGGGCTTTTACATGTTCGGTGATACGACGCAGCAGCATTGGCTTCCCCTGATTCCACGGCTTCATACCACAAATTGCGAGTGGCCGCTTTGGGCAAGTATATGCCTATCGAGGCATGGCGAACGAGCGGCAAGTTTTTACAAAAATCAGCCGGTCAGTTTTCAAACTGAGACACTACCCCGGGATGAGTGGGGTTTTGAAGTTACGCAGTAAATGCACGAATTCACTCCCCCCGCGTGATCAGCGCATCAAGGCACGCCATGCGCATGGCGACGCCATAAAACACCTGCCGCAGCACCAGGGACAGTTCGGGATCGTCAGCGAGATCGCCGCAAATTTCAACGCCGCGGTTCATGGGGCCGGGATGCATGACGCGCGCGCCCGGCTTGGTGAGCTTCATGGTTTCGTGCGTCAGGCCGAACTCTTCGAAAAAGCCTTGCGCGAGGGCGCGCCCGTCGCCTTCCATGCGCTCGAACTGCATTCTAAGGCCCATGACGATGTCGGCGCCGGAAAGACCGTCGTGCAGAATGTCCATGCGGGGAATATCCGTGAACTGATCGTTTGGCGGCATCAGGTCGGCCGGACCCACAAAGCGCACCTGCGCGCTCAGCCGGCGGAAGAGGCGCGCGTCCGAGCCAGCCACCCGCGAATGTTTGATGTCGCCGCAAATGGCGATGGTAAGGCCCTCAAGGGTGCGAAATTTAGAACGGATCGCGGCGGCGTCGAGCAGCGCTTGCGTCGGGTGCTCCAGCTTGCCGGCGCCGCCATTCACCACCGGACAGTCGAGGACTTTGTCGAGGGTCTGGTGCAGACCTTCGTGCTTGGCGCGGATGATCATCACATGGGCGCCCATGGCCGCCAGCGTCTGCGCCGTATCGACCAGGGTTTCGCCTTTGTGCACCGAAGACGCCGAGACCGGCACGTTGATCACATCGGCGCCGAGTTTCTTGCCCGCCAGGTCAAACGAAAGATTGGTGCGGGTCGAAACCTCAAAAAACAGGTTGATTTGCGTTTTGCCCGCAAGGCGCCGTGGCGCTGGCGCAGCCCGGCGCAAAAACCCGGCGTAATACTCCGCGAGGTTTAGCAGATAATGGATGTCGCCGTCGCTCAGATCATCGATGGAGATCAGACGGCGCGCGGTAAATCCGCCTTTGGGCGGCGAGGGGCGTTAACTCAATGTCATTAAAGCGGGAGACATACATACAAATTCTGGCGGCGGCAATCGGTTTTTACAAACGCCCTCCGTATCAGGCGGCGACCGGTTTGATGTTGTACGCGAAACGACGCTATTAAATCCGCATCAGCGTGATTTCACTTGTGAGTTGGAAATCTTCGTCGGAGTTTGTAGGGCGCACTGTCTGCCAAATGCTCAGCTGGTCGTTATAAAGGGAATACGTGATTCTGAGATCGCTTAGTTTGCCGCCGAAAGCATCGGTCGTATAGCCGACAATTTTCCAATTCTTGTTGGCGTCCGGCGCTTCTAGTTTTTCAATATTCCATTTCAGGATCGATCCTCCGTTCGCGCCATTATATGTAGCTGTAAATTGTTTGGTTCGCTTATTGTAACCGTAATCATCGTGAGATAAAAAATTATTGCCGCCGGGCATTTCGTAAACCGCATCCACAGCGGCAACCGCGTCGCCGGACTTTAACGTGACATAGAATTTTGTAGGAGCTGTGACAAACTCGCCATCTTGTCCATTTCGATATTTTATGGAACCGGACCAATTGCCCTCAAATGATTTTATAATGCCTCGAAAAACGGCGGGATCGATTTCTTCTTCTCCTCCATATGCGGGTTGAATAAAGACGAGCAAAAGCGTTGAGAAGATTATTTTTAATAGGTGTGGAAATGTCATGAGACAGCCCCTTTTTGGAATGAATTCAAAGGTTACAGCATCTTGTTCAAATTATATAAATATATTGATTGGTACTGCCCGCAAAGGCCGGACAGCACTTTCCGGCGCAGAATGCAAACCGCTTACCGCAACCACACTGTCAAGGCTGTGTGTATGAGAATTAAGATTGCTTGCGGGCGGTCGCTCTCAGCCACATGGCGCCGGCAGTGATGATGGCGATGTCGATGATGAACATGATGGGGAGCGCCAGCGGTCCGCCATTCTGGATGTATGTCGTCCCGCCCAACGCCAGACCAATGGTGCAGGCGATCATGGTGACGATGATGGCGATACGGCCATTGGGCGGCGCTTTTTTTGACTTCGGTTTTTTGTGCACGTCCCGGCGCACGTAGAAACTCAAGCCGGTGTAAACGACGCCGAACGCGGCGAGGGGAACGCCCAGCCCCGGCGCCGCGTTGAGGAGCGCCACGGCGAGATGGAAAATCCCGGTGAGCACCAGTAGCCCGATGATGAGATGGCGAAGAACGATGGGTTTCATGACAGCCCCCTTATGCGGTCTATAGCGCCTTGCAGTATAAACGTCGCCGCCATCTCGTCGATCTTTTCTGCACGCTTGGCGCGGCTGGTATCGAGGGCGATCAAATCGCGCTCCATGGCCACCGTCGAAAGCCGCTCGTCCCAGAACGCGACCGGCAGGGGCAGGATCCGGACGAGATTGCGGGCGAAGGCGCGTGTCGATTGAGCGCGTGGCCCCTCCGTGCCGTCCATATTGCGGGGCAGGCCCAGGATGAGACCGACGACCTTTCGCTCACCGGCCAGTTCTGCGAGGCGTTCTGCGTCAGGCGTGAATTTCTTCCTGCGGATGGTTTCCACCGGGGTCGCCACCATCCGCGCCGGGTCGCAAACCGCAACGCCAATGGTCTTTTCACCGAGATCAAGGCCCAGTAAGGCTCCGGACGCGCCAAAAGCCGCAGCCTGTTGTTCAAATGTTTCTGACATGGCTCAATAGTAGCATGACGGGTCAAGGTTAAAGAGCCGGGATCTAAGGGGCTTGGATTTTAAGGGGTCGACAGTCTGATGATTCGTATTGCCGTGATCGCCGCGGCCGCAGCACTGGCGCTGGCCATGTTCGCCGCGCCGTTAGGGCGGGATGACCGGCCGCCGGATCTGCGTATTTCAGTACAGCAGGCCGATGAGACCGAGCTGCGCGTCCTTTATGAGTGGCGGCGCGTCCGGCGCGAGATGACGTTCTTCAACATAGCGGGTGAGTATCGCGAGCGGCGGTGGACAGTAGCGACAACCGGCTTCGAGATTGTCCGCAGTGACGATGACGACCGCGTCCGCCGTACGGACGGCAAGAGGTTCAAGCGCGTGGAAATCATCGCCCGGCCGGACGTTGTTCGTCTCGATAAGGAATACCAGCCGGTGACGCGTTACGGCGCCGGCGGCGCCATGCTCTACACCGGACATTTATGGCCGATCACCAAAGCGCGCGGGCGGGTGAATGCGACCTTTGATTTCACGCCTTCGCCCGGCGCGCAGGTGGTGACGTTTGGCGATCGCGCGCTAAGGCTAGAGAACTGGCGCAGTCCCGAGGCGCACCCTGCGTTTGTTTATATGGGTCCGCTGGCGCCGGTGGAAACCGATGATGTCATGGCGCTGATAGACCCGGAGGCGCCGCGCTGGATCGTCGCCGATTTCAATGACATCGTGCCGCGTGCTTTCGCTGTTTTATCGGACCTTTTTGGCTTCACCCCGGAAACAAAGCCGAACCTGTTTTTATCAGCTGACCTCAGCGGCGAGCCGGGGCGACTTAGCTATGCGGGCGATGCGCTGCCGGCGCAATTTCAGATCATGCTGCATGGCGGCGCCTGGCGGCAGGCCAACAAGAAGGCGCGGGATGTGTTCCGCCATTCGACGATCCATGAGGCGGTGCATTTGTGGCAGGCCGCTGCGCGTCCGAGCAACAATGAAACACCGGAATGGATTCACGAAGGCGGCGCCGACGCCATCACCGCCGAAGTGCTGGTGGCGCTGGGCGAGTGGGACAGCGCCGCCTTTGAAGCGAACGCCGCCGCCGCGCGGGCCGAATGCGCCCGTGAGCTGGGTGGCGGCTCGCTGAACGGGGCCTCCGCCCGGCAGGATTTTCGTGCGCTCTACACATGCGGTCAGGTGATCGCCGATGCGGTCGCCATTGCCGGGGGCGGCACATCCGCAAGCTTTTGGCAATCGCTCATCGAGCAGGCGCGAGACGCCGACGGGTATACCGAAGCGATGTTTTACGAACTGATCGAGGAGCGCACCGGCGACGCGGAGTTCGCCCGGGCCGTGCGCCATTTCGCCCAGACGCCGCTGGCGGAGCCCGCAAGGGAAATCGAAGGGTTAATGGCCGCGGCGCGCGCAGCGTCGGCTTCCTAAACCCTAGCGCCCGAAGCCCTTGCGCCTTGGACGCGGCGTTGATAGGCCAACAGCGAACGCAAATCTTCAGGAATTCCCATGTCGATTGATAAGGATACCGTGCGCAAGGTAGCGCGTCTGGCGAGGATCGCCGAACCGGAAGAGCGCCTTGAGCCGCTGGCGAAGGAAATCTCCGGCATTCTCGGCTGGATCGAGCAATTGAACGAGGTTGATATCGAAGGCGTAGAGGCCATGGCCTCCACCGCTGATATCTCGCTGCCCATGCGCGAGGACGCGTTGCAGGATGGCCCAACTGGCGGCGGCCAGCCGGACAACGTCGTCGCCAATGCGCCGAAGACCGAAGACCACTTCTTCGTTGTGCCGAAGGTGGTGGAGTAATGTCTAATCCCGCTGACCTCACACTCGCGCAACTGCGCGACGCGCTGAAAGCAAAACAAGTCTCCTCGCTCGAAGCGACGGACGCTTATCTTGCGCGAATCGAACAGGCGAAATCGCTCAACAGCTTTGTCACCGTCACCGCCGCCAAAGCGCGCGAGATGGCGAAGGCCTCCGACGCAAAACTCGCAAAAGGCGAGGGCGGCGATCTCGAAGGCGTGCCGCTCGGCATCAAGGATCTGTTCTGCACAGAAGGCACGCTGACCACGGCGGCCTCGCATATTCTTGACGGCTTCAAGCCCCGCTATGAGTCGACCGTGACCAATAATCTCTGGCGCGACGGCGCGGTGATGCTCGGCAAACTTAATATGGATGAGTTCGCTATGGGCTCGTCCAACGAAACGAGTTTTTACGGGCCCGTCATCAACCCGTGGCGGCGCGAGGGTGATGATGCGCCGTTAACGCCCGGCGGTTCTTCCGGCGGTTCGTCGGCGGCGGTGGCGGCGCGGCTTTGCGCGGCGGCGACGGCGACGGATACGGGCGGATCGATTCGCCAGCCGGCGTCCTTGACCAACACGGTCGGTGTCAAACCAACCTATGGCCGTGTATCGCGCTGGGGCGTTGTTGCGTTCGCCTCGTCACTCGATCAGGCGGGGCCGATGGCGCAGGATGTGCGCGACGCGGCGATCATGCTGAAGTCCATGGCGGGGCATGACCCGAAAGATTCAACGTCGGTCAATCGTCCGGTGCCGGATTATGAGGCGGTGCTCGGGCAATCCATCAAGGGATTAAAAATCGGCGTACCGAAGGAATACCGCATTGACGGTATGCCGCAGGAAATTGAAAACCTTTGGGCGGACGGCATTGCATGGATGAAAGATGCAGGCTGCGAGATTGTCGATATCTCCCTGCCGCTGACGAAATACGCGTTGCCGGTATATTACATCGTCGCGCCGGCGGAAGCCTCGTCAAACCTCGCGCGTTATGACGGCGTCAAATATGGACACCGCACCAAAGACTTCGACGATATTCTGTCCATGTACGAGAACACCCGCGCCGAAGGTTTCGGTGACGAGGTCAAACGCCGCATTCTCATCGGCACTTACGTTTTATCGGCGGGTTATTACGACGCCTATTACCTGCGCGCCCAGAAGGTGCGAAAGAAGATTTTCGACGAGTTCACCGACGCGTTCTCAAAGGTCGATCTGATCCTAACGCCGTCGGCGCCGTCAGCGGCGTTTGGACTGGGTGAGAAAACGGCCGACCCGGTGCAGATGTATCTGAACGACGTGTTCACGGTCACCGGCAATCTCGCGGGTCTGCCGGGCGCCTCTGTGCCCGCGGGCTATGACGCGCAAGGACTGCCCCTTGGGTTGCAATTGCTGGCGCGACCATTCGATGAAGAAACCATGTTCAAGGGCATGTATGCGCTGGAGCAGGCGGCGGGCGCTACTCGGCGGCCGCAAGAATGGTGGGCCTGAGCGCTTCATTCGGTTCTTTGATCCGGGCGCCATTCGCTTTCAAAAAGTTCTCCGCTTTTTGAAAAGTGCGCTCCTGTGCGTACCACGGAATGCTGGGTACGAGGTGGTGGATCAAATGATAGTTGTGAAACCCGTAGATCCAGGAAAACGCCCGTCCGCGCAGAGTCTTTGACGGTTTCTGGATCAGGGTCTGTTTCATTACATCGCTTTTGTCTTCCACATGGTGCGGAATCCAGTCGATGAAAAAGCTCACCAGCGCGAAGGCGAGAATGGTCGGGATGACCGACAGCATCAACACCTCGCGCCAGTACCCCATGGCCGCCAGCGCGATGATGATGGCGAATGGAACCGCTGTTTCCAGAACTGCACGAATGACAAACTTCCGCTTGTCTTGCACCAGCGGGAAGATTTTGAGCAGAAACAGGTTGGTGTGAAAATAAAACATCAGCGAGCGGAAGATTGCCGAGGCGAGGTTCGGCGCGTCCGACACCCAGGCGTCCGTATCGCGCTCGGGGTCGTTTGTGTGCGCATGGTGCAGGCGGTGGACGTGGCAATGCACCGTGTAGGAATGCAAAGTAAACGAAAACCCGGCAATGCCGATCACGTCATTCAGCCAGCTAAGTTTGTGGTGTTTGCCGTGGATGTTGCGATGGGCGCATTCATGGGCGGCGGTATAGCCTTGCGCCATCCAGAAGGCGTTCCAGAGCATGGCGACCCAAAGCGGGACGACGCCCGCCGCGCCCGCCCAGATACCCGCGAGGGTCATGGTGATCACGAGGTACGAAAAGGCGAGGGTCGGCCACTGGAAACCTCTGGTTTCCTCGCGCGCGAGTATCTTCAGATCCCGCAAGGTATCAATTCGCTGAGCAGACAAGGTCGATGGTCCCGGTTAAAGCCGCTCTCCCCTTATGGCCGAGTCTATCAGGTGATTTGCCGCGACACAATTTTTGCGCTGCATCTCGTTTCCGGGCGGAGAATTGGCTACGTTAACTTTTTCTGTTTTAGGGAATTTGCGGATGTTCGGGCGGTTTCAGGAGATCAACTTCACGGCGCCGCTTCGTCAGCCGCTTGAGATGGACGCCTTTCATCTGCCCGCTGACGGCGACTGGCGGCTGGTGGTGTTTCCCGGCACGCCCTGCAACAAGCTGCTGTTCACGAGATTTTTGCGCACAGCGCCGCCCGGGCTCGACATGGTGGTGTTCTCCCGGCCGGGTTTCGGCAAGGGCCATGAGGGTGTTTATACGGATTTCGATGAGCAACTCGCGGCCCTGAAGCCATTCCTACCGGGTGGCCAGTATGGCGACAAGAAGATCGTCACGCTGGGTGTTTCCTATGGCGGCGAGCTGGCGCTGAAAGCCGCGCTGGACTTTCCCGAGCATGTTTTCGGCGCCGTGACCGTGGCGGCGCTCATCGACGAGCCCCATGACTACGCTTTGAAGCTTGAGGCGCTTGGCGGCGCGAACGGCATCGAACCCTATGTGCCGAACCGCTGGCACAAGGTGCGGACCGAGATCGCCGGACGGCGTGAACAGATCGGCCCTCTGCTCGACCGGTTGTCCTCCCTGACGGCGCCGGTGGAGGTGCTGCACGGCGATTTCGATGCGCTGGTGCCCCGTTCCAACGCCGAAACGCTGATGCGCAAACTCCCGGCGGAGAGCAGCGCGCTGGAGATCATTCCCGGCGGCACGCATTATCTCGAACTGCAATACCCCCGGCGGCTGCACCGGGCCGTTCAGCGGATAATTGAGCGGGTGGAGGCGGGTGACTTGCAAGCGACGCGAAGCGCGGGCAAAACCGCCTGAACCTGATCTTACTGCTGACCACGGAATTGAATGATGAGTACATCACGAAAACTGCTGCAAGGAACAACTGGCGACTGGGAGGTCGTGATCGGCCTTGAGGTTCATGCGCAGGTCTCATCAAAGTCGAAGCTGTTTTCAGGCTCATCCGCCGAATACGGCGCCGGGCCGAACCAGAATGTCTCGCTGGTGGACGCCGCCATGCCGGGCATGCTGCCGGTGATCAACAAATATTGCGTGGAACAGGCGATCCGCACCGGATTGGGCTTGAACGCCAAGATCAATCTCTGGTCGCGCTTTGATCGCAAGAATTACTTTTACCCGGACCTGCCGCAAGGCTATCAGATTTCGCAATATCTCGACCCGGTGGTGGGCGAGGGTGAGATCGAGGTCGAGCTCGACGATGGCGAGACCGTGATGATTGGCATTGAGCGTCTGCACCTCGAACAGGATGCGGGCAAATCGATCCACGATCTGGCGCCGAAGGAATCCTACGTGGATTTGAACCGGTCCGGCGTGGCGCTGATGGAGATCGTCTCTAAGCCGGACATGCGTTCAGCCGAAGAAGGCGCGGCGTATTTTTCCAAACTGCGCACCATCGTTCGCTATCTCGGCACTTGCGACGGTAACATGGAGGAAGGCTCCATGCGCGCTGACGTGAACGTCTCCGTCTGCCGGGCCGGCAACTACGCAAAGTACCGCGAGACGGGCGACTTTAAATATCTTGGTACGCGGACGGAAACCAAAAACGTCAACTCCCTGCGTTATGTGCGTCAGGTGATCGACTATGAAGCGCGCCGCCAGATCGAAGTGATCGAAGGCGGTGGAACCATCGATCAGGAAACGCTGTTGTTCGACGTGGCGACCGGCAAGACGCGCACCATGCGGTCAAAAGAAGACGCGCATGACTACCGCTATTTCCCCGACCCTGATCTGTTGCCGCTGGAAATCGACCCCGCGTGGGTTGAGGAAATCCGCAAGAGCCTGCCCGAATTACCGGACGCAAAGAAACGCCGCTTCATGGATGACTATGGGCTTTCGTCCTATGATGCTGCGGTGCTCGCTGCTGACAGCGCCAGCGCGACCTATTTTGAAGAGGTGGCGAAATGTGGCGACGGCAAGCTGGCGTCAAACTGGGTGACGGGCGAGCTTTTCGGCGCGCTCAACAAGGCGGGAAAAGAGATTAACGAAACGCCGGTCAGCGCTGCGCAGCTTGGTGAACTGATTGGCCTCATCAAGGACGGCACCATCTCCGGCAAGCTCGCCAAAGATATCTTTGCGTTGATTTTTGAGGGCGAGGAGACAGGCGCACCGTCAGACATCGTGGAAAAACGTGGCCTGAAACAAGTCACCGACACCGGCGCCATTGAAAAAGTCATCGATGCGATTATCGCCGCCAATCCGAAACAGGTCGAGCAGGTCAAAGAAAAGCCCAAGACCATGGGCTGGTTTGTCGGCCAGGTGATGAAAGAGATGCAGGGCAAGGCGAACCCGCAAGCGGTGAACGAGATTTTGAAGGTGAAGCTGGGGGTTGATTGATGAATGCGCCGCTGGATCGCAGCCGTTTTCTTGCTGAGGTCAAAAGCGCCTTTCCCGAGTTAGCGCCGGAGATCAACGCCCAACATGGCCAGTTGCATTTCGAAGTCAGTGCGTTGCGCCAGTATGTAGAGCGCAAGATTGCAGACGGTGACCGCGAGGTTGTCGCCCGTATATTTTCAGTCGCAGAAAAGTTTTACTTCAATGGCGATGCAAAGTTGAAGAATGCGATTGACGTATCCTTTGTAGAGGAAATGAACTTCACTAGTTCAAAGAAGTGTGACCGGCGCTGGGCATGGGATAGTTTTCCTGATGAGTTAAAGCAGCTTTATGTGGCGTTTCACGGCGCCGAGGGTGGATCGCCCTAATTATCGTCCGCAAGTGACATTCTCGCGAAACCGGTTAAGTTGCGCGACTGACGGGCAAGCAAAGCGCCCGTCTAATTTTGGCATAAGGGGGCTCCCATGATTTCACGCATTTTGCTGTCCGCATCCATTTTCGCATTTGCTGCGGCCGCGCCGGTATCCGCGCGCGACCTCACCGAACACGAACAAATGACGCGAGACATTTACGAAAAGGTGATCTCGATCCGCACCGCGCGTGGTCAGGAACAAGTCCCGGCCATGGTCGCTTATCTTGCAAGCCAGTTCAAAGCGGCGGGATTTTCCGACGATGATATTCAGATCACCGATTACGACAGCGAAGGCGAGCACACACAAGGGTTGATGGTGTTCTATCGCGCGGAGGGAGAGCCGGCGAACAAACCGATCGTCATTCTTGGCCATATGGATGTGGTTGATGCGCTGGCCGAAGACTGGGAGCGCGCGCCATTTACGCTTACCGAAGAAGATGGATATTTTTTCGGGCGTGGCACAAGCGACAATAAATACGGTGTGACTAACATTACCGCGACGTTCATTCGGCTCAAGAAGCAAGGATGGACGCCGAACCGCGATCTGGTGATCGCCTTTTCCGGTGATGAAGAGACGGGCATGATCTCCACCCGTGCGCAGGCGGAATATGTCGCCGCAAACATTGACCCGGAATTTGTTCTCAACACAGATGCTGGTGGCGGCGTATTAGCCCCTGATGGCGCACCGCTCTATTATGCTGTTCAAGGCGCGGAAAAAACCTACGCTACGTTTGAGTTGACGGTCACCAATCCGGGCGGGCATTCCTCGCGTCCGCGCGCTGACAATGCAATTTATGATTTGGCGGACGCGCTGAAGAAAATAGAAGCGCACAAATTTCCGGTTCAGTATTCCGATTTGACCCTCGCGTCATTCAAGGCGTCAGGCGCCGTGACGCCGGGCGAATTGGGTAAAGCGATGACAGCGTTTTCTGAAAACCCAAAGAACAAAAAAGCGATCAAGGTGCTGCGCGCCAATTCTGAAACGGTCGGCACGACCGGCACCACCTGCGTGTCGACGATGCTGCGGGCCGGACATGCGGAGAATGCTTTGCCACAGTCGGCGACGGCGACGGTGAACTGCCGCATTTTCCCCGGTAATGGCGTCGCGGAGACGCAAGCGACGCTCAAGGAAGTGGTTGGCAACGACGAGGTGCAGTTCAAATTGTTGACCGATGTGACGGAAAGCCCGGAGTCGAAACTACGTCCCGATGTGTTGGACGCTATCAAAGCGTCACTTGTTGCGCGCGGTGTAGACGCGCCAATCATTCCTTATATGGAGTCCGGCGGCACCGATGGGATGCATTACCGCACAAAGGGCTACGATACGGTGGCGATTTCCGGCGCATGGAGCCGGCCAAGCGATATGTTCGCCCACGGATTGAACGAGCGCCTGTCGGTGGATGCTTTCTATGGTGGGCTCGACCATTGGGATACCATTCTGAAAGCGCTGGCGGGAGACGGCGAGTAGGCCCACCGGATGCTCTTCCGCCGCACTCTCGAGCATGTGTAGTCCATGAACTGGACGTGGCGGCCTGGCGTTGTATCTTGTGCGCGGGTGTGATCGCCGTCACTGATCAGATTGCGCGGGACGCCTATCTGGCGGCTCGCAAAAGGAGAGACCCATGACCAAGAAATTTGACAGCATACTCGGCACAATCGGCAACACGCCGGTGATCCGCATCAACCGGCTTGCGCCTGATGGCGTCAACATGTTCGTGAAGTTTGAAGCGTTCAATCCGCTCGGCAGCGTTAAGGATCGCTTGGCGCTCGGCGTAATTGAGGCGGCGGAAAAATCCGGCGATCTGAAGCCGGGGCAAACGGTTGTTGAGGCGACCTCGGGTAATACAGGGATTGGCCTTGCCATGGTCTGCGCCGCGAAAGGCTATCCGCTTGTGCTGACGATGGCGGAAAGCTTTTCCGTTGAGCGCCGCAAGCTGATGCGATTTCTTGGGGCGAAGGTGATCCTGACGCCTGCCAAGGAAAAAGGCACCGGCATGGTGGAAAAGGCGAAGGAGCTAGCAGCGAAGAACGGCTGGTTCATGACCCGTCAGTTTGAAAACGAAGCCAACCCCGATATGCATGAACGCACCACCGGCCGCGAAATTATCGAAGCGTTCAAAGGTGAAAAGCTTGACTATTGGGTGACGGGGTTCGGCACCGGCGGCACGCTGACGGGCGTCTCGCGCGTTCTCAAGAAAGAAAGCCCTGACACCAAGATCATCGTTTGTGAACCGCCGGACGCCGCCATGTTGTCGAGCGGAGCGGCGCAGGATCGTAACGCCGATGGCAGCCCCGCCGCGTCTCATCCCGCATGGACGCCGCATCCGATCCAGGGGTGGAGCCCTGACTTCATTCCGAAAATCACATCTGAGGCCGTCGACGCCGGCGTTATTGATCAGGTGCTCAAAACACCGCCCGCTGAAGGCATCAAGTGGTCGCAGGCGCTGGCGAAAAAAGAAGGCATCTTTACCGGCATTTCCGCTGGTGCGACTTTTGCGGGCGCCATGGAGATCGCGAATTCCGCGCCGAAGGGAACGACGATACTCGCCATGTTGCCGGACACAGGCGAGCGGTACCTGTCCACGCCGCTCTTTAGCGATGTGGAGGCGGACATGAGCGCCGAGGAAGTCGCCATCTCCCAATCGACGCCGGGCTACCAGCTTTAACGGGCTCTCGCAGAATTGATGGGTTTTGATCCTTGCGGGATCGAAATCAGCATAAAATATCGAGAGAACCGGGTTATGGTGCGCCCATAAGTCAGCAGGGGTCTAGGCCGGGCTGGGGCGCACGGAGGACTGATTGTGAGACATGCAACGCTATTGATACGTACTGCAGCCGCGACATTCGGCGCAGCGATGCTCTCGACGGGCTGCACCACAGCCGGCGCCGGAGAGGCGGTCATGTCGGACCGCGCCGCTGAGCGATTGGCGCAGTTCGAAGCGACCGGCGAGACGGAAGATTGTTTGAGCACGACCAGAATACAGTCGATTACGCCGCTGGACGACAGGCACTTTCTCGTGCGTGTCGGCACGAACGATTATTACCTGAACAAAGTGTCGAGCCGCTGCGGCGGCGCCAGCCGGGCAGGGAACCGGCTTCAGTACACAATTTCGGGGGGCCAGCTCTGCCGGAATGAAATTATCTCTGTGGTGGATAATTCATCGGGATTTACCGTCGGCAGTTGCGGGCTGAACAGCTTTGAAAAGCTGGAGCGCGTGGAAGTTGAAACGCAAGCCCAATAAATAACGGGCGCTTTTCGCGCCTTTCAGGAGAATGATTATGAAACGGAAAACCCTCGTCTCGCGCATCGTTATCGGTGGATTGATTGCGGCTGTGACAGCAACGAGCGCTAGCGCCTTGCTGCTGGGGCGTGAAAGCGACCGCGCCCAGGAATTGCTCTCACAATATGAAAAGACTGGCGAGACGGTGAATTGCATTTCGCTCAGGCGCGTTAAAGATACTGATGCAGTGGATGATTACACCATGCTCATCGAAGCATCAGGCGGGGATATGTATCTCAACGAACTCTCCGGGCGTTGCATCGGCCTTAGTTTCGAGCAGCGTTATATTCACAAGGCGTCGCAGTCACAAATGTGCCGCGGTGACATTATTCAAGTCATCGACGCATTCGGAAAGCCCCGCGGCAGCTGCGGGTTGGGTGACTTTGAAAAGCTTTCCAAGATCGAAAATCCGGAGTCCTGACCCGTCGGTTTGGCGCTTGCGTCAATTGAAAAATTTATGGCGCGCTCAATGCCGGGCGCGCCATTTGTTTATCAACTCAGTATACGAAGCATCTTGGAGATCTTAACAAAGGGTTTCCAATAGGTGAACGTTTGCCTAATGGCGCATTAACCTGATTTTAGCGTCCGACCTCTCATCCTTGTCATGGTTAATCCGTTCGCGTGGGTGCGGCGGGGATGAAATAAGGGGTCGCATAATGACCATTGCAATGGGTATGGAAGCGCTTGACGCGGTTGAACCGTTATTGAGCGATGTGGAAATGTATCGTCTCGGACTCGAGGCTTCAACGGGCGGCGAGGCTGGCGATTTTGATCTCATCACCGCGCATAAATGGTTTAACCTTGCGGCGATGCAGGGAAACCTCGAAGCGCGCGCGTACCGCACGGAGCTGGCGAACGAAATGACTTCTGAGGAAGTCGCCGAAGCGCAGCGGCTTGCACGGGAATACATTGCGACGCATCGCCCGCGAGCCCAGGCCTGATAATTTTTCTTGCTTGCTAAATTTCGCCGCTATCGCCGGCTTCCGGCGCATGCGGTGCGATGACGCCAAGCTCCCGGAGTGCGATTTGCCGAAACGGCCGCTTTTGCTGTTCGGTGAGGTTCTCAAAGGAAGGGAGCTTCACACCGCGCAAAACGGCTCTTTCTTCCGCGCTCATGCCCGCCCACTGTTTTTTGCGCTCTGCGCGAAAACGCGCCCGCGCCTCCGGCGACAGGGTCAGATATTCCCGGGCGGTTTCCGCTTCAATCCGGCGTGATTGAGAAAGCCGCAACCGTTCTTCGAAAAACTCCGCGGCGACCAGATCGACGAAAATCGTTGAAACATCCTTGGGGATGCTGATGTTGATGGCGAACGGGTCCGGCGTGGCATCCAGCTCCTGCGCGCGCGCCGCCATACCGCCAAAGGCGGTGGACGCGGCAAACACCGATAATGTCACCCAAAATCGCACAAAATTCCCCACCAGACGCGGAACTTTTACCATAGCAGCCGGGCGTTTCCAGCCGCTGAAGCGAATTTCTTCAAATGCGGCGATAGCGGTAATATACGGGTAGTGGGAAATTTCTCGAGCTGGTCTTGCAATGGCCGGCGTCCTGCCTTAGACGACCGGGCTTCTCATTCATTCGCCACGCGGGCGCGGTCCGTCTGGCCCCGGGTTATTAGAGGTTTCAAATGGCAGTCCCAAAGAGGAAAGTCACACCGGCAAAGCGCGGCATGCGTCGCAGTCACGATCGTCTGGCCGGCGAAAGCTATATCGAGGACAAGGATTCCGGCGAATTGCGCCGTCCGCACCATATTGACCTCAAGACCGGCAAATATCGGGGCCGTCAGGTGCTGGAGCCGCAAGAGGACTAGGCCTCGAGCTTCTTCTGTCTTTAAAGAATTTGCGCGCCGCCCCGGTTGGGCGGCGTTTGCATTTTGAGGGCGTCAACGCCTATGGTGACCAAAGGCTGCGGGGCCGATGAGAGACATTATGGGGAAATTTCGATTCGGCACATTTGCGGCGGCGGTGTCATTTTTATTGCTGTCCGGCTGCGTGACCTATCCATATCAGTCAGCCTTTGCGGTCTGCGACAACGAGGCAGGGGCTTGCTACCAATATTGTGAGCAGTTCGCGGGCTATCCCGAAGATTACGGCGCTTGTCACCGCGACTGCGAGGAAGGAACCGACCGGTGTTTCGCGGACGCGTATGACACCTACGCCTATTCCACCGGCGTCTATACGTCGTCGAGCTATGGTGCGTGGCCCTGGTACGGGCGCTATGGGAATTGGGGTCCGCAGCGCGGCTATTATTTTGATTTCACCTATTTTGATCGGTACCCGCAATACCGCCAGCCACGACCGAACTGGCGCTATCGGGACCGACCCTGGCAGGGCAGCCGAGGCGATGGCGCCGGTCCGCGCCGCCCGCGTGGGGACGGCTCTGGACCACGCCGGCCGCGTGGAGACCGTGGTGATGGTGACGGCCGTAGAAACGGCAATGACGGCGCCACCCCGAGAAACCGCGGCAATGGCGGCGCTGATCGTCCGCGCCGCGGCAACCCCGATCGGGGAGGCCGCAATGACAGCCCGTCACGGGATCCTCAATCTCAGTTGCCCGAGGCTCCGCCGTCGCAATCCCGGCCGCCCCGGCGTAATGCGCCGCCTCCGGCGCCGACCCAATCCGCCCCGCCAGAGCGGCCTGCGCCGCAAACCACACCGCCGCCAAGAAAACGGACCGCGCCGCCATTGCGTCGTGAAACCGAAGAGCGGGCCGACGGGCGCAAATTTGAGGATAAGGACTAACGGCGCAGCGCGCGCGCCGTTGCCTACGTCCGCCGTCACTGTATACAGGCTCCGCAAGCCGCTTTACGGAGCCTTTTCATGACCGCAATCGTTGACATCTTTGCCCGCGAAATTCTCGACAGCCGGGGCAACCCGACCGTTGAAGTCGATGTAACGCTGGAAGACGGCTCCATGGGCCGGGCGGCGGTGCCATCCGGCGCCTCCACCGGCGCGCACGAAGCGCATGAATTGCGTGACGGCGATGCGCGATATGGCGGCAAGGGCGTTCAAAAGGCCGTTGAAGCCGTGAACGGCGAGATTTTCGATGCGCTTTCCGGCTTTGACGCGGAAGACCAAACTCTTGTTGACGAAACGCTGATTGTTTTGGACGGCACGGCGAACAAAAGCCGCCTCGGCGCCAACGCCATCCTTGGCGTATCGCTGGCGACAGCGAAAGCGGCGGCTGAGGCGTCCGCGCTGCCGCTTTACCGATATGTTGGCGGTGTCTCCGCGCGTGTCCTGCCGGCGCCGATGATGAATATCATCAATGGCGGCGCGCACGCTGACAATCCCATCGACATTCAGGAATTCATGATCATGCCGCTCGGCGCGGAAACTTTCGCCGATGCGCTGCGTATGGGCGCGGAAGTGTTTCATACGCTGAAAAAAGGCCTGAAGGACGCCGGCCATAATACCAATGTCGGAGATGAGGGCGGCTTTGCGCCAAATCTCAGTTCGACCGATGAGGCGCTCGGCTTTATCATGAAGGCGGTGGAAGCAGCCGGTTACCGCCCGGCGGAAGATGTGTTCATTGCACTCGATGCGGCGTCTACTGAGTTTTATAAAAACGGCAAATATGAGTTGGCGGGCGAAGGCAAGTCGCTGGATGGTGATGGTATGGCCGCCTATCTTGCGGATCTCGTCGCCCGTTACCCCATCATCTCAATCGAAGACGGCATGGCGGAAGACGATTGGGATGGCTGGCGCGCCGTTACCCAAGTCATTGGCGACAAATGCCAGCTTGTGGGCGATGATCTGTTCGTGACCAGCGAGGCGCGGTTGCGTGACGGCATTGCGAAAGGCTGCGCCAACTCAATTCTCGTCAAGGTCAACCAGATCGGTACGCTGACGGAAACGCTGGCGGCGGTGGATACCGCGCACCGCGCTGGCTACACATCGGTCATGTCGCACCGCTCTGGTGAAACGGAAGACTCGACCATCGCTGACCTCGCTGTTGCAACGAATTGCGGCCAGATCAAAACCGGATCGCTGGCGCGCTCCGACCGGCTCGCAAAATACAATCAGCTTTTGCGCATCGAAGAGGAACTTGGCGACACGGCCCGCTACGCAGGGCGCGACGCGTTCTCGCGGTAACGTCATGAGCGCGCCCATCATCCGGCCGGCGACCAATGATGATTGTGCGAAGGTGCGTGCGCTGATATTCGCCGTGCTCAATGAGTACGATCTTGAGCCGGCGCCAAAGACGACGGACAAGGATCTCGACGATCTGGAAGGATACTACGCCGCTGGCGCGTTTCACGTGTTGGAAGCTGCTGACGGCGAGATCATCGGCACGGTGGGTCTGGCGTCGATGGGCGGCGGCGTCTGCGAACTTCGAAAGATGTATTTAAAGCCCAGTCATCGCGGTCGTGGTCTCGGTAAGCGACTATTGAAACACGCAATCGAAACGGCGAAGACGCTCGAGTTTACGCGCATTGAATTGCAGACCGCCCGCGTGCTGGAAGAAGCGATCGGTCTTTATGCGAAGTTCGGTTTTGAACACTCGCAGGAAGCAGCACTGGAGCGCCGCTGCGACCAGGCGCTGGCGCTTGATCTGTAAATTTCCTACCCGCTGCCGATGTTTACGATTTGTTAACCAGGATTGATTCTTTTGGGACGCAAGAGCCAAAAAGAAAAAATCATGTTGCGTAGCCAATTTCTTCTGGAAATCGCGTTTCCCGCCCTCGTCATGTGTCTGACGGCGATCCTGCTTTACAGCGCGGTGGTCAGCGATACGGGTTATCGCAGTCTCGCAAAACTGCGGGAGCAGGCGGCTGACCAGACTGAAAAACTGGACGCTTTGCAAACCCGGCGCATGGCGCTGGAAAAACGCGCAGACCTCCTCAATTCGAAGTCTCTTGATCCTGACCTGCTTGATGAGCGAATCCGCACCATCCTCGGCTATTCGAAGGAGGGCGACGTCGTCATCCCCCGCCGGGAGCTGGACCAGCTGCTTGATCCGTCCGGGCGGCAGTAGATTACGCCAATCCATTGAAATTATTCACAACTTGTCGTCGGGCTTTTGTCCGCGTATGAGGGGTCTGGAAATCCCTCGGAGATGAATAATGGCCGCTGATGCAACCGGTAAATCTAACCTGACCGCGACCAAGGACGAGCTGCTTAAATATTACCGCGACATGCTGATGATCCGCCGTTTTGAAGAGCGCGCCGGCCAGCTTTACGGCATGGGGCATATTGGCGGATTTTGTCACCTTTATATCGGGCAGGAAGCCGTCGTGGTCGGCATGGAAGCGGTCAAGCAAGAGGGCGACCAAACGATTACCGGCTATCGCGACCACGGTCATATGCTGGCCTGCGGCATGGACCCGAAGGGCGTCATGGCGGAGCTCACCGGCCGCGAAGGAGGTTATTCCAAGGGCAAGGGTGGCTCCATGCACATGTTCTCCAGCGAGAAGAAATTCTACGGCGGACACGGGATTGTCGGCGCGCAAATTCCGCTCGGGGTCGGTCTTGGTTTCGCGAACCGGTATCGTGGCAATGACGGCGTCAGCCTTACTTATTTCGGAGACGGCGCCTCCAATCAGGGTCAGGTGTTCGAGGCCATGAACATGGCGCAGCTATGGAAGCTGCCGGTCGTCTTCATCATCGAGAACAATCAATACGCCATGGGCACAAGTGTTAAGCGCGCGCATTCCGATACGCATCTATATCGGCGCGGCGCTGCCTTCGGCATTCCCGGCATGGAAGTTGACGCCATGGATGTGCTCGCCGTGCGGGAAGCCGGGCGCCAAGCGGTGGATCATGCGCGCAGCGGCGAAGGGCCGTACATTCTGGAGATGAAGACCTATCGCTATCGTGGCCACTCCATGTCCGATCCGGCAAAATATCGTAGCCGGGAAGAGGTCGACGATGTGCGCGAACACAACGATCCGTTAAAGCGTTGTGAAAAACGTATCTTCGACAACGACTTTGCAGATGAAGCGGCGCTGAAGGAAATTGACAAGGAAGTGAAAGCCATCGTCAAGGAAGCGGCGGATTTCTCATTGGAGAGCCCCGTCCCGGCGGAATCGGAATTGTTCACCGACATTCTCGCAGAAGCACATTAGTCCGAATCCGGCGTCGCGTTGTTAAAACGCGCCAATCCCAGGAAAGAAAATTCCGGACGGGTCTCTCCCAATGTGGCGAGATCAGCCAGCGCCTCGCCAATTGCAGGTGCAAACTTGAATCCATGGCCCGACAATCCTGCGGCGAATGAGACGCGCGGATTCGCCGGATGCATATCAATCATAAAGTGCCCGTCCGGGCTCATTTCATAAAGACAGCTTTGTTCGTTCGTCAGGTCGCCGCCAAGGCCGGGCGCGTGACGTTTCATGAAAGCGCTCACCGCCTTGCGATCTGACGCGCGCGCTTCGGCGGGATCATCGGACGGTGTGGCGACCGGCGTTCCGCCAGTGTGCTCGCCGAGTTTGACGCCGTCGCCGTCAATTGCGGGAAAACCGTAGAAGAAGTCGCCGTCGGATTGTTCAATGGCAAACGGCAAAAACCCGTTTTGCACATGAAAACGTGGTTCGCCCGGCGCCGTCCAAAATAATGTCTTGCGCATTGGTTGCACTGCCGCGCCAATGCCGGCGAGCAAGGTTGAGGCAAACGCACCGGGTGTGATGACCAGCCGGTCAAAGAACAGGCGCTCATCGTTGCATTGAACGAACACCTGATCGTGCTGTTCCTCCCAGAATTGAACAGGGCTGTTTTCATGGACGAAGGCGCCGAACTTTCTTGCTTGCTCGATGAACGCCGCAAGCGCGAAGTCCGCACGCACAAAACCTGCGTCCCGCTCGATCAACACCTCCATGTCGCTGTCGAGTGTGAGCCATGGGAATCGGGCAGTGCATGAAGCGATCGAGATGGATTCTAAGGCCAACCCGTGCGCGCGCGCCGCCTTTTGCGTGCCGGAAATGAGCTCGCTTTGCGCTGCGCCGGCCATGACAATGCCGGTTTGATGATAAAGCGTCTGCATACTCGCCGTTTCAAGCGCACGCCAAAGCGCCGACGACCGCCGGGCGAGGGGCACATAGTCCGGGTGTTCGAAATAGGCCGTGCGAAAAAGCCGTGTCGGTCCGTGTGAACTGCCACGGTGATGGAAAAGCTCGAACTGTTCGAACAAGTGAACTTCCGCGCCACGCCGGGCGAGGGCGTATGCCGCAGCCGCGCCGATGATTCCAGCCCCGATGACCGCACATTTCCATTTGGCCGTCATCGCAGCTTCTTCGCCATGGTGAGGACCGGAAGCGGCTCTTCCGTCCAAAGGGGCAGATGTTCTTCGTTGATGACCTCGAAGCCGAGTTTTTGATAGATCCGCATGGAAGCATCGAGGCCCGGCGTCGTTTCCAGAAAGACTTCCTCCCAATTCTGGTTTTCGGCATGGGCCATGGCGGCGCTGATAAGTTTGTCGCCAAGGCGTAACCCCCGCGCGTCAGGAGAAACAATAATCCAGCGGAGCTGACCTTTTTCCCCACGGTCGACGATCGCCGCACATCCGACCAGTTCGCCGCCGCGCTCGGCCAGCCAAACCCGTCCGCGCCCGCCATTGTCGAGAATATATTCTGCGGCGGTGCGAGCCACATGGGCTTCGAAGGTCAGGCCGAAGGCGCCGGCCTCCTGCTCGTATCCTTCGCCGTGCAGCGTGATAATGCGCCCGAGATCGCCAGGGCGAAGGTCGGTTCGGATTGTAATATTCTCAGTCATGGGCGGGCCTTTCCACGTCAATATTCCGCGCCGCGCGCCGGGCCGCAACCCTTTGCGCCACACCGCGAAACCTGCCACATCAGGCTTATGCCTGAGGATCCGCAAAGCAGCGCGGCCAAAACAGCGGCGACGCTGCTGCATGTCTTTCCCAGTTTCGCCTATGGCGGCCAGCAAGCGCGGCTCGCCGCGCTGACGCGCGGGCTCGGTGAAAATTTCCGGCACCTTGTTTTATCACTCGATGAAGATGTGTCCGCCCGTGCATTATTTGATGATGATGCGCCTGTTGAATTCAACACCTATCAGATGGAAAAATCTGCAGGTTTTAGCCTTACAAATATTCTGACTTTCCGTAAGCTGATTTCATCCACCATACCGGATCTGTTGTGCACATACAATTGGGGTTCAGTTGAAGCGGTGATCGCCAATCGTGTTGGCGCAAAGATTCCCCACATTCATTTTGAAGACGGGTTCGGTTCCGCTGACGTGGCTGGCGGGGGTGGTAAGCGAGATTTCGCCCGCCGCCATCTGCTGCGTCAAAGCACAGTTGTGGTGCCGTCTCATACGCTAGCCAAAATCTCCGCCGAACGTTGGAGATTGCGGCCTGATCAAATCCACCATATTGAAAATGGCGTCGATGTTGACCGTCTGCAGTCCGGGCAAACATCCATCAATCAGGGGGTGGTTGTTGGTTCTCTTGGATCAATGCGTACAGAGAAAAATTACGTGCGCCTGATCAAGTCTTTCGTTGCGGCGGATTGGGATCGGCGAGCGACTCTGGAAATCGTCGGAGATGGGCCGGAGCGCAACAGCCTTGCTTGCGTTCGCGGCGAAGATGAGCGCATTTCGCTGCCGGGCGCCACGGCAGACCCCGCTGCGGCCTATGGCCGGTTCGATATTTTTGCTTTGTCGTCTGACACCGAACAAGCGCCGATCAGTTTGATGGAGGCGATGGCGTCTGGCCTTCCGGTTGTGGCGACCAATGTCGGCGACATCACGGCGATGGTTGCAGAGGAAAACCTGCCCTTCATCACGCCGCTTGGTGATGACGAGGCCTATGTGCACGCGCTTGCGCAATTGCTGCAGAACCCGTCTGCGCGCGCTGAAATCGGCGCCGCCAATCGCCGCAAGGCAAGAGAGGCGTTTTCCCTTGAACGAATGGTCGATGCGCATCGCGACCTTTATCTGAAGACGATGGGCCGGCGATGATTGATTACACCGTTCATAGACTTACCGATCGCGAGCAATTCCTCTCGGACTGGGCGTCACTATATTCGCAATGTGCGGCGCCGGAATTCTTTCACTCTCCGGCATGGATAGAGGCGTGGGTCGGCTGCGCACCGGAAAGCGCAGACCTCTATCGCGTTGAGGCGCGCCGCGACGGCGAGCTCTTACTGCTTGGCGCATTTACGAAAACGCGCAGGCAGCCGCCGGTGTTCGGTCTGCGTGAAGCATGGTTTCAGGAATTCGGCGATCCGGCGCTGGATGCTGTTTATGGCGAATATTCAGACTTGCTTGTTGCGTGCAAAGCGCCGTCGGACACCCGCGCCAAAGCTGTTGCCGTTATGGTCGACGCGACACCAGACGCCGACGGATTTGTGTTTCGCAATGTGCAGAAGGAATTGGCGACGGCCATTTACGCCGTTGCGAATGAAAAAAATATGGACGTCAGGGTCCTTCGTGAGCAACCTACCTATGCCTGCGATCTGACTGGCGATTTTCAAAGTGGTCTCAGTAAGTCTTTGCTGACGAAAATCCGCCGCTCCATGCGCCTGTATGTAGAGCGCGGGCCACTGGCTGTGCGCAAAGTCGAAGACGGAGACGCGTGGCGCAGCGCCTGGAACAAGATGGTTGCATTACACGAGGCGGGTTGGCGCGCGCGCGGGTTGCCCAGCGTATTCGACAATAAGCAACTTATTGCATTTCATGAACGCCTACGATTGGCGGCGCCAGAGGACGTGCATCTCCTAGAGGTGAAAGCCGGTGAAGAAACAATCGCCGTGCTTTACAATTTTTCTCATGGCGACCGGATAATGAACTATCAGTGCGGTTTTCTGTATGAGGATGACAACCGCCTCGCGCCGGGATTCGTGTCGCATACGCTGGCCGCGCAATATTACAGCGAAGCCGGATTCAAAATTTACGATCTGCTCGCGGGAGAGGCTGATTACAAGAGTCGCCTTGGCAATCCAGAATCGACTCTGACGTCACTTGTGCTGGAGCGGCCAACCTGGCGCAATCGTATTCGCAGCCTGGTACGGCGCTAGGTTTTCGTCTGTCGTAAAAACGCGTCGAACATAATGACGCTCCATAGCTCCTGCGCGCAATCTACGGCGCCGCTTTGATGGTCGCGCACCATCTGGTCGACAGTTCTTTCGTTGAACACGCCGCTCTCGCGCCAATGGCGTGACGCGTTGAGGCGCAAGGCGGGATTGCCAGCCGTGCGCCGCATCCATTTGCTGAGCGGCGGCGCGAACCCTTGTTTGCGGCGGGTGACGAACTCTTCACTCAGGCGCGGCGTGAACGCCTCTTTGAGAACACGCTTCCCGGTAGATCTATGCAGTTTGTAGTCCGGCGGGAGCGAACCGGCCCACTCGATCAGCGTGTGATCGAGGAGGGGCGGGCGCGCTTCGAGGCCATGGGCCATGGATGTCCGGTCGACTTTGACCAGCATGCGTCCGGGCAACCATGTCAGTAAATCGGCGTATTGCGCACGAGAAAGAGCGTCCTCGGTTTCCGCGCCATCCATAGCGTCTTCAATCACCGATTGCGGCTTGTATCCGGCAAGGGAGCGTTTGAAGTCGTGGTTCAGCATCGCATTCACGCGCGACGGCAGGTTGATCGCGACGGCGGCGGAATACCCGGCCGCGCTGGACTGCGCCAACGCCTGCAAAGTGGTCTTGAACCGCATCGGACGGGGCGCCCAATCGAGTTTGGGATAGAGTGCGCCGAGGGGACCAAACAATAATTGACGTAGCGGCAAAGGCGCGATGCGGCGGAGTTTCTCTTCCGCGAGATAGAACGGATAGCGGCGGTACCCTGCGAACACCTCGTCGCCGCCGTCGCCGGTAAGCGCGACCGTGACGTGACGCCGGGCGATTTCCGCCACCAAATAAGACGGCAGTGCAGACGCGTCGGCAAAGGGCTCGCCGAATACGTCAGCGATCTTGTCGATCATGGAAACGGCGTTGCATTCCGCGATATCCTGATGATGGGTCGCGCCAAATTTGTCCGCGACTTCCTGCGCGGCGGCGCGTTCGTCAAAGCCGTTTTCATCAAATCCGATTGTGCAGGCGACAATATCACTCGTACTCTCGGCCATAGAAGAGACAATACTGGCCGAATCCACACCGCCGGAAAGAAACGCTCCCAACGGTACGTCCGACATCAGTTGCAAGCGCACAGAGTCGTCGAGTTTTTCGCGCAACATGTCCGCCGCATCTTCCAATGGCGGCGCTGCACCATTGGCGAATACCGGCCGCCAATAACGTTCCACCCGGACCGCGCGCCCGCGTTCGGCGGTCAATGTGTGCGCCGGTGACAGTTTGTGGATATTGGGATAGATGCTCTTGGGATCGGGGACGTAACCGTAGTAGAAATAATCCGCGATCGCGCGTGGATCGAGGCTGGTTTCGAGCAAACCGGACGCGACCAGTGCGCCAATTTCCGACGCAAAAAGCAGAAACCCGTCATCAGTTTCGGCGTAGTAGAGCGGCCTCTCGCCCAGACGGTCACGGGCGAGAGTCAATCGTTTCGCGTCAGGGTCCCAAAACGAAAATGCAAACATGCCGCGCAGCTCGTGCAGATAGTCTGCGCCACGTAGCGCCAGCCCTTCCGCCAGTGCTTCCGTATCGGACCGCGTTTTCAAATTTACGCATTCTCGCAATGACCCGGCAAGCGCCTCGTAATTATAGATCTCACCATTATAGGAGAGTACGCATCCGCCTGTTTGCGCGTGGAACGGTTGTGCGCCGCCCGCTTTGTCGATGATGGCAAGCCGGCGATGGCCAAATCCGATCCCAGGTGCGTAAAAATATCCCTCGCCGTCCGGTCCGCGATGAGCAAGCGCGTCGGTCATGCGCCGTAATGCGTCGCGATCAATGTCGCGCACGCCGTTCAGATCAAAAATACCCACAATGCCGCACATGGATCAGTTGTCACCGCTATTGCGGGCGCGCCATTTAGAAAAGTCTTCAACCTCATGCGTAAAGGGACGCAAGGTGTGAAGCGCCTCGGCGGGGTCGCTTTGATATGAGGCGGCGAGAATGATCACGCCGCCTTCAGGGTTGTGGCCTTTGATTTTGTCGAAAAGCTGCGCGGTTTTAAACTTCGATGGCTCGAAAAACACATCACCGCCGCGCCAGTATGCGGTGATAGCGGCGAGGCGGCGGCCCTCTGGCCCAGCAAGCAGGTCAATTGGCGTCATCTGCGCAGATCCGAACATATACACCATTTCCTCGGCGGTCCCGATGCGCCGCCAGTCCGCGCCGTCCCACGCTCGATTATTGTAGGTGATGATTTCATTTTCCGGGCGGTCATGTGTGAAATAGCTCATGGAGGCGTAAACCGTTCCGTCGCGACTAACATAAGTGGCGCCGGAAAGGCGATCTGCGTTTATGGGTGGTCGCCAATTTGCAGGCGCGGCGAGAATACGCCATCCCGGTGCGTTCAAGGGTGACAATGCAGACGGCGCATTTCGGTCGACTGGCGCGTTGACGATCTCACTGGCGTAGAGCGATGCAGCCGCAATAGGCAGGAGCGCGCTGAATGCGACCAGCGACCGCCAGGGTTTGAACATCATGGACGGTGTGCGTTCCACGCCCGCTGGTTCCCGGCGGCGCGTTCGTTCGCCGATCCAGATCAGCGCGGCCAGCACAACGCCATAAAAGATCAGACCAAAGACCAGATGATCCGGGCCGACAGCGATCTTCATCTCTGTTACTGTCGCGATGGCGATGAGCAAAAAGACCCGGAGAAAATTCGCGAACAGGGCGACAATCACCGCCAGCAAAATGAAATGCAGGCGCGCATTACTCGTGCGCAAAAACTGGCACGCATAGATGCTGGCGATCATCAGCGCCGCCAATAGGAAGTTCAGCCCGGCGCAGGCTTCGGCGATTTCAAACAGCCCTGCGGGCGTACGGATGAGAATGCCATCGAGACTTACCGGCATGCCAACCGCGCCGAGCATGGTCACCACGGCGTTCGCCGTCGCCATCTGCATGGGGGGAATGAGGACGGCGCCAAACGGAACCATGAAATAGAGGAAGAGAAGTGGCGCAGCCCATTGTTTCATCGCAGCGCCGCCAAATATCGCCCCGGCGCCGGCGATAAGCAGGCTGACAAATGCGACCTGTTCAATCAGCGCGACGCCCGCCGCGTTGCCTGCCAGCCAGAGCGCGCATGCGATGAATACACCGGCTATGCTGAGGATGTTTGTGGATGGCGTAACGCGTGGCCGCTCGAGGATCATCCACAAAGCAATCGGCGCCACGAGTGCGCCGTGATGATGGCTGGAGGATTGCAACCAAAGCCCGGCCATCTGCATGGCTGTCGGGTGGAGCAGTGCAATACAGGCAAGCACGAATCCCACATAGACGAGAACGGGTATCGTCCACGCGCTACGATGCGCCGTTGAGATTTCAGAAACGAACGCGGCCATGACCCATCCGGCTTGCCTTTGGGTCTTTATACTATGTCAGCGGCGTTTCCGTTTTGTTAATAATAATTGCCGCCGACGCTCGCCGCGTCAGCGATTCTTGCGGCCCTCGATGAGGGAATCCACGACAGTCGGATCCGCCAGCGTTGATATGTCCCCAAGGGAGGAGAATTCATTCTCGGCGATCTTGCGCAGGATACGCCGCATGATCTTGCCCGAGCGGGTTTTGGGCAGCGCCGGCGTGAAGTGCAAAAGGTCCGGCTTGGCGATCGGCCCGATCTCGCTGCGCACATGATCGGAGAGTTCCTTTTCCAGCGCCGGGTCAGCCTCGACGCCTTCCATAAGCGTCACATAGGCGTAGATGCCCTGGCCCTTGATGTCGTGCGGGTAGCCCACCACGGCGGCTTCGGCGACTTTGGGATGGGCGACGAGCGCGCTTTCCACCTCCGCCGTGCCCATGCGATGTCCTGAAACGTTGATCACGTCATCGACGCGGCCGGTGATCCAGTAATAGCCATCCTCGTCGCGCTTGGCGCCGTCGCCAGTGAAATAGGCGCCCGGATAGGTCTTAAAATACGTGTCGATAAAGCGCTGATGATCACCATAGACGGTGCGCATCTGTCCGGGCCAGGAGTCCGTCAAGATCAGATTGCCCTCGCAGGCGCCTTCCAGCGTTTTCCCATTCGTGTCGACAATGGCAGGGAACACGCCCGGCAGAGGAAGCGTTGCCGAGCCGGGCTTTAGGACCGTTGCGCCGGGCAGGGGTGATATCAAAACGCCGCCGGTTTCCGTTTGCCACCATGTATCGACGATGGGGTGTTTGCCGTCGCCGACAACGCGATGGTACCAGAGCCACGCTTCGGGATTGATCGGCTCGCCAACCGAGCCCAGCAAACGCAGAGACGAGCGGTCAGTCTTTTTGACCCATTCATCACCCTCGCGCATCAAAGCGCGCAGCGCTGTTGGGGCTGTGTAGAAAACATTGACTTTGTGCTTGTCGATCACCTGCCAGAATCGTGATGCATCAGGATATGTGGGCACGCCCTCGAACATCAGAGTCGTCGCGCCATTGGCGAGGGGGCCGTAAACGATATAGCTGTGGCCGGTTACCCAGCCCACATCCGCCGTACACCAATAAATCTCGCCGCGGCGATAATCGAACACCGCTTCATGAGTGTAGGCGACGTACGCCATGTATCCGCCCGTCGTGTGCAACACGCCTTTGGGCTTTCCGGTCGAGCCGGATGTGTAGAGAATGAACAGCGTGTCTTCGGCGCCCATCGCTTCAGCCGGACATTCGGGCGAGACATCGTTTCGCGCGGCGCCATACCAGAAGAGGTCGCGCCCGGCCTTCATGGCAACCTTTGCGCCGGTTCGTTCGATAGTGAGCACGAGGCGCACGTCGCAGGATTTTTCCAGCGCTTTATCGACATTGGCTTTGAGCGGCACAGACTTTCCGCCCCGTACGCCTTCGTCTGCGGTGATGATGGCGACGGCGCCGCAATCTTCCACACGGCTGGCCAGCGCATCCGGCGAGAACCCGCCAAAGACGACCGAATGGACGGCGCCAATGCGCGCGCAGGCGAGCATGGCGTACGCCGCTTCGGGTATCATCGGCATATAGATGACAACGCGGTCGCCGCGCTTGACGCCGCGCGCTTTCAACACGTTCGCCATGCGGCAGGTTTCTTCGAAAGCTTCGGCGTAGGTGATGTGCTTGGCGACACCGGGATCATCGCTTTCCCAGATAATCGCGATGTCATTGGCGCGTTCTGGCAAGTGGCGGTCCAGGCAATTGACGCAGGCGTTCAGCTCGCCGTCTTCGAACCATTTAATGTGGAGATCTGCAGCGTCGAACGAAACGTCTTTGATCTTGGAAAAGGGTTTTGACCAGTCTAGGCGCGTGGCGGTTTCCGCCCAGAACCCGTCCGGATCTTCGCTGGCGCGGGCGCGCATCTCCGCCGCCCGTGCTGCTGTAATGAGAGTGGATTTCGCCGCTGCGTCGCTGACTCTTATTGTGATATTATCCGACATTCTTTTCTCCGACATTCGCGGAAAACTTAGGCTATCGGCCGGACGCCCGTAAAGGGGCGACAGTTTGTCTTACGGCAATCGCAGGAATGCCGGAGGGCAGGGTTCTTTGCGGCTTTTGCAGCCTGCGCCATTGAAGCTCACATACATCTCTTCCGGCGTAAACACTGATAACTCCAATCCGTGCGGATTGAGCCGGTCCGACAAGACGAACGGGTTCAGGCCCGCATCGATCTCGGCCAGGATTTTTGAGGCGCGACCATTGCTGTTGCGGTCAAGCGTCGCCATCAGCCTTGCCTGGGTGTAGCGTTCACCACTGCCGGCGAATACGTCCGCCAGCATCCGCTCGAATGCCCCTTCGCCGAGTTCGGCGGTCATTTCAGCATCGAGGATCAGCGCCATCAATGCGCCGCCGCCATAGACCGTCAATCGATTTGCGCCCTTGTCATTGCTTGCCTCGACGAGCGGCTTCGGTCCGCCGAAAGCGAGGCTGATCATGTACCGGCCGATAATGTTTTCAATTTTTTTGCTGTAGTCGGAAGTATTGTAGACACCATCGGCGTAAAGGGCTTTCGACGTAATGTAGTCGGTAAATCCTTCCTTGAACCATTCGATGTCACCATCGGCGGGGCGGATGGTGTGGCCCATCCAAAGGTGCAGCGTTTCATGGGCGAATGTGGTGCGCCAGACAATGCCGTCCGACTCTCGCACTGGCGCTTTGAATCGTTGTGCAAAACTATTGCGGAAGGCGCCGCCGTCATTGCCCTGATCGGTGGTCATGAAAATCATGAAGTCACCGTCAGCGACGCCGCCAAAGATTTCGGTGTACCGTTTGACGACATCGTTCATGTCCGTCGCTGCTTGTCGCGCAACCGGCGCCAGAGATTTGTCAAAGATAAATTTGACTTCGCCGCTTTCGCCGAAGGTGGCGTCCAGTGTCTGTAGGTTCGGCCCCATGGCGAACCCGTTGAACATCATCAGATCGCCATTTTCCGGGCGATAGGTGGATGGAGATATGCGGGGCCATGGCGCCGCCACATCCCAGTCCACCGGTAATTCGAACGAGATTTCCGGCGCGCAATTAAACAGATCAAAGTTCAGAACAAAGAATTGCGCGCCGACAAAATAAAAGGCGTCATCAAACCGGTAGGCGATTTCTTCTTTTCCGTTTCGCCACTCATAGGTTTCGTGCCTGGCCTCTACGGTGTAGCGGATTGTTGTTGGCGTTGACGCAGCGCCCGCCTCCAGCGCCCATGTGCCTTGTCCACGATAGGCGAGAGGCTGGTCGCCGCCTTCTGTCACGAGCACAACATTTTTGATGAAGTCGCTGGTGGAACCGTCGCCAGCCGCATTTTCGGCGTCGAAGACGTCAAAAGCCCCTGAGCTTTGACTAAAGCGCGCCGTAACGTCGAATTTTCCGTCGTCAACATACCGGACAGTGTAATGTACCGCATCGTCGGTACACACTTCCTGTGCGAAAGTTTGTGATGCGAATAAAACAAGTGATGCAGCGATCCCTGCACTGGTGAATTTCATCGTTTGATCCCCGTCATTTGCGTATGGCTTGTGGCCGCCATTGGCATAAGGAGAGGGATAACAATGTCAGGCGGCTTGTCTACGCAAGTGAGACGAACGGTGCGAGAAAGTAGATGAAAGCCCGAATTCAAGTGCCCCGGCTATAGGGTGAGGGCAGTGCGATAGGGGGTGCAGTCGTGACGCGGCGCGCCAGCCCTTACTGTACGGCCTTTTGCACGGATGCGCCGTTCGTCGGGGCGCCGCCATCAGATACGATAAAGCACGAAAACTTTTTCGCCTTGAGCGAAGTACACGCCGTCGCCGCTTCTGTTTCGGACAGTCTCATCACCCGGGCGCGATACAGCATCTTCCCATCGTCACGCGGTGTCGGCAGCACAGCCAGCGCGCGCGCGTTCAGACCAACTTTGCCGGCAGCCTTTTCCAGTTCCGTTTGCGCTAACTCCTTTGTGGAGTAGGCGCCAATCTGAATGCTCCAGCCAAACTCGCCCAGCGCTTCCAGATCGCCTTCGCCGACAAAGCCGGGCTCCGGATAAAGAGAGGCGAGCCGCGTGCGCTCAAATTCATTGAAATCGTCTGTATCCGCCAGTGCGATAAGCGCGCCAATGTCATCAACGGCGCTTGATGCGGCAGCATCACCGCTTTCGATTGTGGCGGCCGCCGTAATGATTTCGCCGCGCAACGCTTCGTTTGATGCGATGGTTGGCGCGGACTCGCGCGCGGCCATGGCGGCGACCAATGTCGGTTTTAGCCGCGGGCTGGGTTTTTTCCGGTGAAGCGCCGCCACAAGCGTGGGCTTCTTGGCGATTTCTGCGAATGCATCGTCGAGGATTTTGCGCATATGGGCGTCGCGTGTTCGCGAAGAACGCCCGCCCAGCACGACGCCGATGAGCCGGTTGCCGTCACGGGTCGCCGTCGTGGTGAGGTTAAAACCGGAACGGCGCGTATAGCCCGTCTTGATGCCGTCGGCGCCGTCATAGGTTTTGACCAGCGCGTTATGGGTCCGATAGGTGCGTCCGTCCCAGGTGAAATCTTTAATCGCAAAATAATGGAAGTATTGCGGGAAATCCTGCATCACCCGGCGGCCAAGCGTCGCCATGTCTCTCGCCGTCGTCACCTGTTTTGAGTTGGGCAGGCCGGAGGCGTTGCGGAAAGTCGTGCGCGTCATGCCGAGGGCGCGCGCTTTTGCGGTCATTTCCTGGGCGAAGCGCCATTCAGAGCCGCCGAGTTTTTCTGCAACTGCGACGGCGATGTCGTTCGCCGACTTGATCACCAGCGCTTCGATGGCGGATTCCACATCGATGCTTGAGCCTGAAGCGATGCCGAGTTTCGACGGTGGCTGACCGGCGGCCCGGTCGGAAATCTTGATTTTCGACTCGAGGGTCAGCTCTCCCGCCTCAAGCGCCTCAAAGAGGAGATACAGCGTCATCATTTTGGTTAATGACGCAGGATATCGCTGTCCGCTGGAATAGCGGTCAAACAGCACATCGCCGGAATCGGCGTGCACCACATAGGCGGCGTATTTGGAATTTGCGGAAGCTTGTGGCGCAAAAAGGAGCGCCGCGGACAACACAAGGGCAAAAAATGTTACGCTACGATACGCCATAACCATCCAGCGAGCCTCGCCCATTCGTTAACACTTATCAATATACGAGAGACGCCGCCCCCCGGATTTTAGCGTTTTTTGATCGCCCAACCCTTCAGAAATGCGCCACTCAGTCCGAAAACGGACCAGCCGTGTCTATCTCTGGAGCAAACGCCGTGCCGCTTATCGTGCGACTGAAGCAACATCGTCGAACGCGGTAAACGGAGTGTTAACGAAGCCTTTACGAACCTGACCAAATAAAAATTGTGCAACGCACAAAAAACTCTTGACGAAGTGGGTGGGTGTGCATATGTTGCACCGCACAAGAGGCGTTCTGAGGTTAGAACGCAATTGAATCAATGTTTTAGCGATGAGAATCGCAAGGGAGCTCAAAAATGGCCGCTACGAAAAAGACTGCTTCAGCCGCCGACGCTTTTGATTTCAAGGGTTTCAGCCCGGAATCTTTCAAAGACGGCTATGAAAAGTTTGCTGAAGGCATGACGACATTTGCCGATTTTCAAAAAGAGTCACTGAACGCTGTGATGGCGTCCGCTGGCGCTTTCGCCAAAGGCGTTGAGAAGCTGACGGCTGAGCAGACAGCGTTCTCCAAAGCCGCTTTTGAAGAAACTGTTGCAAACGCGAAAGCCGCAGCGTCTTCGAAAACTGTTCAGGAAGCCATCGAGCTGAATAACGACTTCGTTCGCGCCGCCGTTGAGAAAAACCTCGGTCAAATCAACAAAGTGGCCGACATTTGGTCAGAAACGACCAAAGACACAGTTGAGCCGCTGACGGTTCGCTACAGCGAGCTTGTTGAAAAAATTCAGGCATTCCGCCCGTAACATCTTCTTAGTAACTGTTGCGTCAAAGGCCCGGTGCGTATCGCCGGGCCTTTTCGCGTTTTTTGGGGCCCTTCATCACAAAGTTGGGAAATTTGCGTCTTTTCAACCAGATCCGACTACATATCTAATAGGCCGATGCAGGGCGCCAGCGCTGGTGCATTGCAAAACACGGCTGAGTTGCGGAAACTGTAGGGATTATGGCTGAGGACAACGAAAACGATCAGGATGATGGCGCAGGCGGGCCGGGCAATGGTGTTGGGGTCGTCTCAAAGACATCGCCCAAAACGAAACGCCCGTCGCTATACAAGGTGCTTCTTCTGAACGATGATTACACACCGCAAGAGTTCGTGGTGTGGTTGCTTCAGGCCGTCTTCAAAAAGGACCCGGAAGAAGCGGTCCGGATTATGCTTCACGTCCATCAAAGCGGCATCGGCATCTGCGGGGTGTACACCTACGAGATCGCCGAAACCAAAGTCGCACAGGTGATGGAGTTGTCGCGCCGAAATCAGCATCCGCTGCAATGCACGATGGAACGGGAGTAGTCAGTGGCGTCCTTCAGTAGAAATCTTGACGAAGCCTTGCACCGCGCCATCGCGCTAGCGACGGAACGCGAACACGAACTCGCAACGCTGGAGCATCTGTTGCTCGCGTTGACGGACGATCGCGATGCGGCGGCGGTGATGCGCGCCTGCAACGTTGATGTGGAGTTGCTGCGCCGTCAGCTTTATGAATTTGTCGAAAATGAACTTGCCAACCTGACGCTGGAAAATGGCGAACAGGCGAAACCGACGGCGAGTTTTCAGCGCGTTATTCAGCGTGCGGTAATTCACGTGCAATCATCCGGCCGCGAAGAGGTGACCGGGGCGAATGTGTTGGTGGCGCTTTTTGCCGAGCGTGAGTCTCACGCTGCGCATTTCCTTCAGGCGCAGGACATGAGTCGCTTCGACGCGGTGAATTATATTTCGCACGGTATTGCGAAGCGAAACGGCGAAAGCCAGCCGCGTTCGCCCCGAGGTGTTGCGGACGAAACTGAAGCGGGCGCCGCCGGAAAACAGGAAAGCGCGCTCGAATCCTATTGCGTCGACCTCAACGCGAAAGCGCGCTCGGGCAAGATCGATCCGCTGATTGGCCGCGAGGCCGAGGTGGAGCGTTCCATTCAGGTGCTGTGCCGCCGGCGCAAGAACAACCCGCTGCTGGTGGGTGATCCGGGTGTCGGCAAGACCGCCATCGCCGAAGGGCTCGCGCGCAAGATCGTGGACGAGGAAGTGCCGGAAGTTCTGGAGAAGTCGACGATTTATTCGCTGGACATGGGCTCGCTTTTGGCGGGTACGCGATATCGCGGTGATTTTGAGGAGCGCATCAAAGCGGTCTTGAAAGAACTCGAAGACCACGAAGACGCGATCTTGTTTATAGACGAAATTCACACGGTCATCGGCGCCGGCGCCACATCCGGCGGCGCTATGGATGCGTCTAATCTCTTAAAACCCGCATTACAGTCCGGCGCCCTGCGGTGCATGGGGTCTACAACGTATAAGGAGTATCGCCAGCATTTTGAAAAGGACCGCGCGTTGGCCCGGCGCTTTCAGAAGATCGATGTAGTCGAGCCCACAAAAGAAGACACGGTTCAGATTTTGATGGGGCTGAAACCCTATTTCGAAAAACACCACAAGCTGGAATATACCAACGAAGCGATCCGCGCCGCGGCGGAGCTTTCTGCGAAATATATGACCGACCGCAAGCTGCCGGACAAAGCGATTGACGTGATCGACGAAGCTGGCGCGCGGCAGATGCTGTTCACCGAGGACAAGCGGGTCAAACTGATTGGCGAAGCGGAGATCGAGGAAGTCGTCGCCAAGATGGCGCGCATCCCACCGAAAAGCGTTTCCAAATCCGACACCGAGCGGCTGCAAAAGCTGGGCGAGGACTTGCGCAGGGTTGTCTATGGTCAGGACGAAGCCATCGATCAGCTCGCTGCGGCCATCAAGCTGGCACGGGCAGGGCTTCGTGAACCGGAAAAGCCTATCGGCTCGTACCTGTTCGCAGGGCCTACAGGCGTCGGAAAAACGGAAGTCGCCAAACAACTGGGCCTCGTCATGGGGCTGGAACTCGTGCGTTTCGACATGTCGGAATATATGGAACGCCACACGGTGTCGCGTCTCATCGGGGCGCCGCCCGGATATGTCGGGTTCGATCAGGGCGGGTTGTTGACCGACGCTATCGATCAAAATCCGCACTGCGTGTTGTTGCTCGATGAAATCGAAAAGGCCCATCCGGAAATCTTCAACATCTTGTTGCAAGTCATGGATAACGGCCAGCTCACCGACGCAAATGGCCGCAAGGTCGACTTCCGCAATGTCATTATCATCATGACCACGAATGCGGGCGCGTTTGATGCGGCGCAATTTGCGATTGGTTTCGCAGGCGGCAAAAAGACAGACGAGACGGAAGCGGCGATCAAGAAGATGTTTACGCCGGAGTTTCGCAACCGGCTGGATGCGACTATTCAGTTCGCCGGTCTGTCGCCGGCAATTATCAACCGGATCGTGCAGAAATTTGTGCTGCAACTGGAAGCCCAACTTGCAGATCGCGGCGTGACGTTTGAGTTGAGCGAGGAAGCGACGCGCTGGCTGGCGGAACGAGGCTTCGACGAGGAAATGGGCGCGCGGCCATTGGCGCGCACCATCCAGGAATACGTCAAAAAGCCGATCGCTGACGAGATCCTTTTTGGCAGCCTGAAAAACGGCGGCGTCGTTCGCGTTCTGGTGGATACGAAGGACTCAGCCAAGCTGGCGTTTGAATATATTCCGGAGCCGGAAAATATCGATAAGCCCAAAGACGGCGGTGACGGCGCGAACGTGCCGGCGCTGATGGAATAAAAAACGCCGGGCTTTGGCCCGGCGTTCTTCCTCTAAAGTTGTAGCGACAATCAGCTAACGCCGACGCCCCCATTCGCCTTGCGGGCTGTTACTGACATGCGGGTTTGCTCTGGTTTTTCTTCTTTTTGCACTTTGCCGGCTTCTGCCCGTTATTTCCGTTGTTGCCGTTATTGTTCCCGGCTCCATTTCCGTTGTTTGCGTTACCGGTACCGTTGCCATTACCGTTGCTGTTGTTAGTGGCGTTGCCGGTTGCGCCGCCGCTGGCGTTATTGGCTGCGTCCAAAACCGGGTCGAGAATGCCGGGCGCGGGCGCCTGAAAGCCACCGCCGCCTGAACCGCTTCCAGACTGACCATTGGAGCCGCTTGAGCCGCCGCTGTCGTTATCCGGTGACGATCCGCCGCCATTGCTGGCATTTCCATTGTCGGCGGGTGCGTCTGTTGGCGCATTGTCTTGCGGTGGTCGCGTGTCGTCGCCGCCGCTTCCTCCGGCAGGGTTTTCAGACGTTGGCGAACCGGAACCGGAATCGTCACCGGATGAGCCGCCGCTGTGGCCGCTGCCGCCATTTCCTTTTTCCTCGTTGGTGAGACCAGCGCTTTGTCCGGCGGAGCCGTCGCCGCTTGCGCCATTTTTCTTGATTGAATTTTCGACCAGCTGGAACTGCAAATTCGTGTTCTCACCGGTTGCCGCAACACTCGCAAAGATCGCAACCGCGACGAGCGCAATGATGAGCGCATATTCGATCACCGTGGCGCCGCTGCGTTCCTGGCCGAATTGGCGGATCGTATTTCTTAGTCGCGTGACCATGGCAGGCGCCTTTCCTCGTATACGGAGCCTTGATTGTTCGAATTTCGTTCAAATTTTACGAACAAAAAGCACCCGATGGTAAACAGAAAGCTACCGGGACCACTGAGGCACAGAAAAGTAAAAGAAACTGCGCTTTAAAGAGACGAATGCAACGGGCTGGCTATTAGCTTTTTGATAACCACGTTTAACAGATGGCGGGTTTCGCCGATATGGCAAGGCTGACGCTGAGCGCATCTCCTGGTGACAGGACCTGCCGCCCGAACCCAAGCGGTAGATGGGTGATGGGCTCTATGCAGAAAAAATCCGCACCGACCGGGGCATAAAGATGTGCCATCGATGTTGTGGCGGAGAAGTAAATAGCGGCGTTTGCCTGTTTTATTTCCGCAATCCCGTCCCAGCCGGACAGGCTGTGATCAAGAGCATCACCGCCAAATCCAGCGCTTTGAGAAAAGTCCACGGGCGAGGTTGGCGACCAGCGCGCGCCTTTTAATTTTACCATCGTGTCTGTTTTGCGGGGAAAAAACGGGTGCAAGCCCAGCCCGGCAGGCATGTTTTGCGTTCCCGTATTGGTGACGCTCAGCGAAAGCGTGAACCCATCCTCGTTTAGTCTGAAACGCTGCTTTGTACGAAACGGAAACGGGAATGCATCAACCTTTGGGGTGTAGTCGAACTGGCATTCGGCGCTGTTGTCCATCGCGCTTGTCGTTTCCCACGCATTGATCCAGCCCTCACCGTGCAGCGCATGTTCGGGATCGCAGGCGGGAAGCGTCGGCGCGAGGCTGAAATGGCGTCCTTCAAAATCAAGTCCGCCAACGATACGCCCGAACCAGGGAACGCACGGGTAGCACGCGGCCTCCCTTGGATCAGACATGACGGCTTCAACCGCCGGCGCCGGCCGCAGAATATCGGCGCCGCGAAACTTCAGTGACAACACGGACCCGCCCGCCTCCGGGGCGAGCGTCGCGGTCCATTCCTTGTGGGTGAGTTCAATCAAACGCGCCTCAAGATTCGAGAACGCAGTCTGACATTATTCGAGCGGTAGCGACATGATTTTCAGCGGCTGCAGGTCAGCGTCTTCGCGCACATTCCAGTCCTCATCATAGGACGGCCAATTTGACGTCGCGATGTATCGGAATTCGTCGCCAATGACCGCGCCATGGGTGGGCTCGTTCCATTCGGGCAGGTTTTGCTGCATTGAAATGAATTTGGTGACCTCCGATGCGTCATCACTGAGCCCGATGTAAACGATCCGCTGCGGCGTCGTACCATTCTGAATGCCGATAAGGCTGTCGCCGTACAAATAGAGCCCGTCTATGCCGCCGAGATGCGCGTCCGCTCCGTTTGCGATAGCGCTGACGGCGCCGTTCTTCGTATCAACGACGAACAGTCCCGCGAGGTAATCCGCCACGAAAATCCGGTCGTTCTTCTCGTCCAGCGCGATGCCTTGCAAATTTACGAAGCGCGGATCTTCGGCGAAGACTTCAAGCGTACTTCCATCCGGCGCCATGCGGAATAACCGCGGCGTCAGGGAATCGCTCGCATAGACGGTTCCGTCTTTCGCGACTTCGAGATCGCCGAGCAGGGCGGTTTCTTCCGCAACCCGAATATCGCGCTTCACAGCGCCGGTCGTTGCGTTAAACGCCATGACACTGGCGAAAGCCGTGTCAGGATCGGCGTCTTCAAAAGCGAGCTGATTATTCACGGCGGCCCAAAGCGTTTTACCGCGCACTTCGATATCAAACACGCCGCCTGGTGCTGTGGCCAGTAATGAGACGTCGCCGCCTTTTCGCTTCGCTTTCAGTATTTTCCCCGACCGGACCGAGCCGATGATCGCATTGCCGCGTCTGTCATAGGCGAGGGCTTCCGGCAGCAAGTCCGTATCGTCGTGCTGCAGAATAACGGAAGACCGTTCACCGCCGATAGGCGCGCTATTCGCCTCCATCTGTCTAGCGATGGGCGCGAATGCCGGCCTCGCCACAAAGGCTTCGAATGCCGGGTGCCCGGCAAAGCTTAACACCAGTCCCCGGCGCGCAGCGGCCTCCGCTAGCGTGAGGGCGTCGTCGGTGCGATCCGCGAGTAGACGTGCAAGCACGCGATTTCGATATACGTAGAGAGAGTAGGGGCGAATCTCCTGCGCCGAATCGAGATGCGTGTTGAGCGCCGTCCAGTCTTCCGACTGAAACGCCTCGCCAGCCGCGTTCACATGATCCTGATAGGTGACGGGCTGCGCCGCCGCTGGTTGCCGGATCGTTGTGGCTGAAAGCGCGAACAGCGCGCCCAGTACGGCTGAGATTACTGATTTCATTAAGCGCCCCTGTCTTTGTCTCCCAACAAAAGACTATGCCGATGTTTGTTAGCAACTAAATGCCACTCGGTTTGTCGTAAAAGAGCGTCGTTTGAACGCAAAAAGACCGCCGCGAGGGAAGGTGCGCGGCGGTCTTCGTGCTGACGCGCCTCGCGACAAGGGGGACGCGCCAGCGGGCAATCGGGCGAATACACAAAGGAAGGGATTCCTGCGTTCGCCCCAACGCGGAACAATAATACGGGCTATTTACGCCCAACTACATGAATAACGGTAGCCTAACAGATGGTGCAAAACACGAAAGCGCGAGCATGGCGAATTTTCGAATGGCTCAAAGCTTCGCGCGAATTTTCTTTGCAACAGGTTCAAGCACTTCCGTCGTCGCCGGGCCGCCGCTGGCGTGTTGGCCAAGTGGCGCGCCTTCGTAGACGGGAATGACGTGAAAATGCAGATGAAAAACTGTCTGGCCCGCGGGCGAGCCGTTAAACTGCGCGATACGAATACCGTCGGGCGCCAGCCCTTCTTTTACAGCGGCGGCGAGTTTTTGCACCGCACAGGTTATCGCGGATAGTTCTTCACTCCCGACATCGAACAGATTGGTCGCTCTTGCTTTTTTGTGAACCACAAGGCAATGGCCCTCACTTTGCGGAAAAACATCCATGAACGCCAGAATGTCTGCGTCTTCGTACAATTTGATGCACTCCATCTCTCCACGGATGATCTTCGCGAAGATGTTGTCATCGTCGTAAGGCGTATGAAGCGACATTTGTTCTTTCCAGCTTGGTATTGCGCTAATCGAGCTTGTGATCGTTCCAGATCATTTCTGTCACAAGCCATTGACCGTCTTCATGGCGTCGCGCCACGGTCAGGTAGTTTCCTTCTTGCGCGTATTGCGCATCGCCATACTCGAAACGCAGTTCATACCATCCACTGATGACGCCGAGATCGCCCTCAATGTCGACGCGGTCGGGCGCGTGATCGAACACAATGATATTTGTCGCCGGCGTGTCAGGGGGAAACCAGAAGGCCCGGATTTCATCGGCGCCCCGCTTTGGCGGCGTGCCAAGGCCCGGCCGGATAACGGCGTCGGCTGCAAACAGCGCCATTATCGCTTCGTCCTGGGCCGCCGTTCCGGCTTGCTTCCAGCCCTCTACGTATTTTTCATCGAGCGCGCGCAAGGCCGTTTCGGCATCCGCAGTGCTGTCAGCGCATGCTGTCGATGCGAACAGAGTGAACAGCAACGAAATGAAAATTGATCGCCGCATGACTGATACCTCCATCAACGACAGGCGCAGATTACACCGATTGTAGTAAACTTAAAGCCTTGGCTTCCTGATCATCGGGAACGGCGATGCGCACGCCGCCGGGCAAGGGCAGCATGGAATTTATGGCGCCGTCCAGAAGTTCAGCGTCGATGTCATTGGCCTGTAAAAAGCCGACGATAATCTTGGCTTCCTGCTGATTGTGTGTGCGTTTTATGACTTTCATGAGGATTCTTTTTTAAACGGTGTGAAGTTTTTTAGCGCTTCAATTTCCATGCCTGTCTCCATCCGCTCTACTTCCAGATAACGCGCGATCGCATTTCGAAAGCCTTCGTCCGGTATCCAGTGTGCGGACCATGTGGCGACGGGTTCATAGCCGCGCGCGATTTTGTGCTGGCCTTGCGCGCCAGCTTCCACCCGAGCCAGCCGGTGCTCAATCGCAAACTCTACCGCCTGATGATAGCATAACTCAAAATGGAGGAACGGGACATCCTCGGTGCAACCCCAGTAACGGCCAAAAAGCGCGTCGCCGCCGATCAGGTTTAGCGCCCCGGCGATGGGTTCGCCGTCGCGTTCGGCTACGATCATCAACAGTGCGTCGGACATCCGCTCGGCGATCAGGCGAAAGAATGTGCGCGTAAGATAAGGATACCCCCATTTTCGCGCGCCGGTGTCCTGATAGAACAGCCAGAATGCGTCCCAATGGGCTGACGTAATCTCGTCGCCGCGCAGGCGCCGGATGGTCAGGTCTTGCTGGGCTTCTCGTCTTTCGCGGCGGATGGCCTTTCGCTTACGCGATGACAGCGCGTTCAAAAAGTCATCAAATGAATCATAGCCGCGATTGAACCAATGAAATTGCTCACCGGTGCGAAGGAGATAACCGGATTTTTCCGCTGCGTTTTTGTCGGCATCCGTGACGAAATTGATATGCGCCGATGAGGCGCCAAGTCTCTCCGTGACTTGCCGCAAGGCGACCGCGAGTTGTTGCTTTGCACTTTCATTCGCCGCGAGCAATCTTGGTCCGGGTACCGGCGTAAACGGCGCTGCGCTCAACAGTTTTGGATAATAGTCTCCGCCAGCGCGGGCATAGGCGTCCGCCCAATGGTGATCGAATACATACTCGCCTTGCGAATGCCCTTTCGCATAAAGCGGCGCGGCGCCAATGATTGCGCCAGCCTCTTCGAGGATAAGATGCATGGGCGCCCAGCCCGTTTCCGCCGCCACGGATTTTGACTCTTCCAGCGCAGCGAGAAAGGCGTGCGTTACAAACGGGTTAAACGGTTGGTCCGGCGGGTTAGCGAGCGCGTCCCATGTGGTCGCGTCAACGTCCGCAATGGACGACAGCGTGCGCGCAACCAGCTGGTCCGATCCGTCGGGCACTATCTGATCTCAAAGACGCCGTCTATTTCAACGGCTGCGTTCATGGGCAATGACGGCGCGCTGACGGCGGCGCGTGCATGCCGGCCCGCGTCGCCAAAGACAGCGACCATCAGATCGGATGCGCCGTTGACGATCTTTGGCTGGTCCGTGAACTCGTCTGTACTGTTTACAAAGGCGCCGAGCTTTACGACGCGCTGCACGCGATCAAGATCGCCTTCACAGGCGGCCTTTAGTTGCGCGATCAGGTTGACGGCGCAGGCATGCGCGGCCGCAACGCCGGTTTCAAAGTCTACATCGCGCCCAAGCTTGCCGGTGATGAGGCCGTCAGGACCAATGGACACCTGACCTGAGATAAACACCAGATTACCGGAAACGACATACGGGACATAATTCGCCACCGGCGCCACCGGTTCCGGGAGGATGATTCCGAGGTCCGCAAGTTTGGTTTTAATCTGTGACATTCGAGATCCTCCGTTGATTTATTACGACGCCAGTGTGGCGCTTTTTGAATGGTTTACAACCGGCGGCGCCGAACCGTGACGGAGCGTGTAAGGACGCCTATTCATCCATTGAGAGGATCTCAATTTCGATGCGCCGGTTCTGTTCTCTTCCTTCAGGGGTTTCGTTACTGACGAGTGGCTGCGACGCCCCGACACCGCGCGCGCTGAGCCGGTCGGCGGGGGCGCCAACAGACGTCAGGAATGCGCGTACGGCGTCGGCGCGGTAACCGCTCAGTTGCATGTTGCGCGCTGCGTTGCCGCTGGCGTCAGTATGGCCGGTGATGAACAGGCGCGCTTTCGGGCAATTGTTAAGCAATGCCGCAATCTCACGAAGATGCGCGCGTGAAGGGATATCAATGTCAGTTCGCGCGCTGGAAAATCCTATGCGTTTTGCATCGATTGCCGTCTGCAGCGGAGCGGTGCAAGCGGGTTCAGCAATAACGGGTTCCGCCGTTGCTATCGCAGCGTCGCCGACAGGTTCATCTGGAGGCGGGACAGCGCTCTCTTCCACAGGGTTCTCTTGCAAAGGTGGCGGCGCGGTGACGGTTATGTCAGCCGATCCGTTCAACCCTTTTCCGATAGACTCCATCACCGAAGCGATTGCGGCGGCGTTATCTTCGCTCGAGGTTTCGCCGGACAGGGAAAAATTCTCATCGGATGCGTGCACGACGCCGTGCTCCAACATCGACAACGCTCGAAGGCTGATGAAGGTCGCCTCAACCCAGTCGGTTTCTCCCACGGGCGCGCCGGAAGCGACCTCAAGGTCGCCTGACGTATCTATCTCTGAAAATATCCGCGCCGCCAGGCGGACGATTGTGTCGCGCGCTTCTGCACTCGGTGCGTAGCCTGAAAACTGGATGGCGCCATCTTCGTACTCGGCAATCCAAACAAAGGGATCTGCATCGGGCAGGGCGGGCGCGACCGAAAGTCCGGTCGCATCAACGGTAGTGACGCCGCCAACCACCAGTCCGCCATCCCATTCGGCGTGTGCGATTCTCTCGATCAATGCATCGCGGCTGGCGGCGGATGGCGCCTCGCCAGACAGTACGACTTTCTGTCCTTCAACGCGAATGGCGGCCCACTCAGCCGCGGAAACGCCCAGCGCCGAAGACGCACTGCTTTGAAGCGACCGTTCGGCGGATGCGGCCGACCACGGCATGCCGTCGACACTGACCGCTGCAAGACCGATCAGCGAAACGATGAGCAAGCCGACAATGAGTTTGAGGAACGGTCTCATGGCAGGTCTTGTGACCGCTTACGGGCGATTTGTCACCATTCCAGAATGACTTTGCCCGACTGGCCGGAGCGCATGATGTCAAAACCCTTTTGATAGTCCTCAATCGGGAAACGATGCGTCAGGATCGGCGACAGGTCGAGCCCCGCCTGAAGCATGGCGCCCATTTTGTACCAGGTCTCGAACATGCGGCGGCCATAGATGCCTTTAATCTCAAGGCCCTTGAATATCACTTTGTCCCAATCGATCCCGGCGCCATTGGGCATGATGCCGAGCATGGCGACCCTGCCGCCATGATTCATCGTCTCGAGCATGGACTGGAACGCGCTTGGCACGCCGGACATTTCAAGGCCGATGTCAAACCCTTCGGTCATGCCGAGGTCAGCCATCACGTCTTTTAGAGATTCTTTCGTGACATTCACAGCGCGCGTGGCGCCCATCTTTTTTGCAAGATCGAGGCGGTATTCATTAACGTCCGTCACCACAACGTGACGCGCGCCGGAAAATTTCGCGATGGCGCCCGCCATGACGCCGATGGGGCCGGCGCCGGTGATCAATACGTCCTCGCCCACAAGATCAAAGGCGAGGGCGGTGTGGGTCGCGTTGCCGTATGGATCGAAGATCGCGCCCATATCGTCGGAAATATCGGCCGGCAATTTGTAGACATTGAACGCCGGTACAGCGACATATTCAGCAAACGATCCCGGCCGGTTGACGCCAACGCCAACCGTATTGCGGCAGAGATGGCGTTGTCCGGCGCGGCAGTTGCGGCAATAGCCGCAGGTGACATGGCCTTCCGCCGATACACGGTCGCCGATGCCCATATTGAAATGTTCAAGATGGACTTCCGATCCGATCTCGACGATTTCTCCGGCGAATTCATGACCAACGGTCATGGGCACGGGAATGGTTTTCTGCGCCCAGTCGTCCCAGTTATAAATGTGCACGTCAGTGCCGCAGATGGCGGAGCGTTTGACCTTGATCAGCACGTCATTAACGCCGACTTCGGGCCGGGTCGTATCGACCATCCAGATGCCTTCTTCAGGCTTTGCTTTCATCAGGGCTTTCATGAGGTCGTTCCGATTTTGATTTGCGGCCAAATGCGCTGCGCCGGCAGTTTAGCAAATTCCTTTGACGGCGAAACCGGCAACGGCCCAACCGCGCCTCTGGTCTTTAACTCGGAATTACTCCAACTTAGGGCAAAAGCAACCTCGGGGACGATCATGAAATTGAGATTTTTGGCCGGGCTGGCCAGCGCGGCCATGCTTGCCGCATGCGCAGAAGAACCTGGCGCGAACGCAAGCGCCGAGACGGGACCGTCGGCTGGGGCGGTCGAGCGGCCGTCTTACAGCTTGCCGGCGGCGGAACCCTTCGATGCGGCCTCCGTTCCGGCCTATGCGGGCGCCCATGATGCGGTTTACGCGCATATCGACCAAAATCTCGATAACCATATCGCCGAAATTCAGCGCTGGCTGCGTCAGCCGTCCATCAGCGCGCAAAATATCGGCGTGCGCGACATGGCCGAAATGGTGCGAGGCGATCTTGAATCCCTCGGTTTCGCGGAAACGGCGATTGTCGAAACGGATGGTCATCCCGGCGTGTGGGGCTATTACGACGCCGGCGCTGAGCGAACCTTGATGCTCTACATGATGTATGACGTGCAGCCGGTGAACGAGGAAGACTGGCAAAGCCCGCCATTCGAAGCCAACGTGATTGACCATGATCTGGGCAAGGTCATCATGGCGCGCGGCGCTACGAACCAGAAGGGCCCGCAGCGCGCGCTGCTGAACGCTATTCAGTCGATCATCGCTGTTGACGGAACGCTTCCTGTTAATCTCATGGTGACGGCGGAGGGTGAGGAAGAGCTCGGCTCGATGCACTATCCGCAGATTGTTGATCAGTATGAAGACCGCCTGAAGACTGCCGACGGTGTGATATTCCCCTTCAATTCCCAAACGCCTGAGGGCGACGCCAGTCTGGCGCTTGGTGTTAAGGGGATCGTCTATTTCGAAGCGGAGGCGACCGGCGGCGATTGGGGCGGACCTACGGCGGCGGAAATTCACGGTTCGTTCAAAGCGATCGTCGACTCACCCGTATGGCGGTTGATCAAAGGACTTTCGACGCTGGTCTCGGAGGATGGCAATACGATCCTCGTGCCTGGCTATTATGATGGCGTGCGCCCGCCGACCGTTGAGGAGGCGTCGCTGATTGGTGGTCTGCTGAAAGAACATGACGATGCAAGAATGCAAGGCGTCTTTCAGGTCGACCAATGGATTGATGGCATGAGCGGCGAGGACACGATCAAGAATCTGATCTACACGCCGACCCTGAACATTGACGGCATCTATGGCGGCTATGGGGGCGAGGGCGTCAAAACAATCCTGCCGCATATGGCGACCGTAAAAATGGATTCGCGGCTTCCCATAGGCCTCGATCCTGACGACGCGCTTGCGAAAATCCGCGCGCATCTCGACGCTAACGGATATGAAGATATCGAGCTTCGCAAGCTTTCTGGCTATCCGGCATCGCAGACATCCGTTGAAGCGCCGCTCGTCAAAGCTGTGATTGGCGTGTTCAATAAATACGGACATACGCCAACGGTGAACCCTCGTCTTGCGGGCAGTGCACCATTTTATCAGTTCACGGAGCGGCTGGGCTTGCCCATGGTGCCGACCGGATTTGGTTTCGGTACGGGCGCCCACGCGCCGAACGAGATCATGCTGATCGAACCGGCGGGGGACACCGGCGCCGCGGGTCTCGCCGATATCGAAAAGGCCTATGTGGATATGCTGTACGCGCTGGCGGAGGCGGGCTGACGGTCTAGTTCGCGTCCAGTGAGTCGCCTGGAGGTTTGGCGAAATAGTTGAGCGGTGATTGCGGCTGATAGAATACCGCAACACCGTTCTCCTTTAGCGCAGCTAGAGCGCCACGGGCATCGCCGGACAAATCCAGCCGGTTGTTGGTGATGCTCAAATTGTTCAAGGTCCGTATCGAAAGCAAAGGCGACGCATTCTTGATAACGTTGTGATCCAGCATGAGCCACTGAAGCGAAGGAGACTGCGAGAGTGGCGAAACTTCCTGAATGCGGTTGCCCGACAAAAACGCGATGGTCAGATTTTTCATGTCCGCCAATGGCGTCAGATCCGTAATTACGTTATTGCGCGCATCCAACCGCTCGAGCGTCGTAAATTGCGCCGCGAATTCCAGACTCGCCGCTCTCGTGTTGTGAACATCCAGCATGGTCAGCTTAGGCAGGCCCTTGATCGCGTCGAAATCATCGACCGGATTTCCGCCGATATTCAATTGAAACAATTCCGGCAAGTCATGGAGAACGCTGAAGTCGCGAATATTATTGTCGGGAACGACAAACACCCGCAGGCTTTTCATTTCGTTCGCCCAGTGGATCGACGTGGCGCGATTGCCGCCAATCCATATGCCGACCATGTGTTTTGATTCTTCGAGCGGCGAAAAATCTTCGATATTGTTGAGCGCTGCGTTGAAGTACAGCAAGCCAGTTAGTCCCCTCAGCGGTTCGATGCTTTCGATCCGGTTGTTGTCGAGTACGAGCGCCGTCAGGAGGGTCAATCCCGATAGAGCGTTGATCTCCCCTATCTCGTTTGCGTCGACATTCAACACCTGCAGGTTTTTCAACTTAGCAAGAGCGCTGAGGTCGGCAATCTTGTTGCTTCTCAATACCAGCCGCTGGAGGTTGGTGGCATATTCCAGACCATCGAGACTTCGAATATTCTGATTATTCGCTGTAAGTTCGGTAAGGCCGGAAAGGTCCTGTATCGTAACTTCACGATCCAAACCGAGCTGCGCACGGATCGCGCGCTCTAGGCCATTGTCATGTATCGGCTGCGCCCAGCCAATTGATGCGGTGGCGACAAGAGCGAAAGCGATGACGGAAAGTCTGAAAATTAGTGAAGTATGCAGAGTATAATGTCTCGCCACCGCAACCCGTCCGTTATTGCTTTTTATATAATGCCCACCATCTTACCAATTTTTGTAAACGCCGTCACCGCTTCGTCGACCTGCGCGTCCGTATGACCCGCGCACATTTGCGTGCGGATGCGCGCTTTTTCCTTTGGCACAACGGGGAATGAAAACGCCGTCACGTAAACGCCTTCTTCCATGAGCGCCGTAGCCATTTCGCCGGCTTTTTTGGCGTCGTAGATCATGATCGGGATGATCGGATGCTCGCCGGGAAGAAGGTCGAACCCGGCGGCTGTCATCTGTTCGCGGAAGCGGCGCGCGTTGCGGAACAGTTGCTCGCGTAGCCCCGCGCCGTCGCGGATCAACTCAAGCGTCTTCAAGCTGGCGCCCAGCAAAGCAGGCGTCAGTGCGTTGGAAAAGAGGTAGGGCCGGGCGCGATTGCGCAGCAGATGCACCACTTCTTTTGACGCGCAGATGTAACCGCCCATGCCGCCGCCGAGCGCCTTGCCCAGCGTACCGGTGAGAATGTCCACACGCTTCGCGACACCGCAATGGGCGGGCGTGCCCTCGCCATGGGGACCCATAAAGCCGGTGGCGTGCGCATCATCGACCATAACCAGCGCGTCGAATTCGTCGGCGATGGCGCAGATCTCGTCCAGCTTCGCGATGTAGCCGTCCATGGAAAAAACGCCGTCGGTGACGATCAGTTTGGTGCGCGCGCCGTCGGTGTCCGCCTGTTTTAACTGCACGCGCAGATCGGCCATGTCTGAATTGGCGAAACGATAACGTTTCGCTTTACACAGCCGCACTCCGTCGATGATCGAAGCGTGATTGAGCGCGTCAGAAATGATCGCGTCTTCAGCGTCGAGTAGTGGTTCGAACACGCCGCCATTGGCGTCGAAGCATGCGGCGAACAAAATTGAATCTTCATAGCCCAGAAAATCGGCGATCTCTTTTTCGAGGCGCCGGTGCAGATCGGTTGTACCGCAGATAAAGCGGACCGACGCCATGCCGTAGCCATACTCATCCATAGTGGCTTTCGCCGCCGCCACAAGTTCCATGCTGTCGGCGAGACCCAGATAATTGTTGGCGCAGAAATTCAATACGCGTTTGGGCGCGCCGTTGTGCATGACATCAATCACTGGCCCCTGGGGCGATGTGATTTCGCGTTCAACCTTTTCCAGCCCCTGTGCGCGAATGTCGGCGAGCGTGGTGGTGATCCGGTCGTAGAATGCGCGGCGCATCTGGTCCTCATGAGTTTGTCGGTGCCGTCACGGTTTGGCGCCACGGGCTTGGCGGGTCAATGTCTGCTTCGTCACAAGCGACGGGAATCGGTTGATTTCCGGCGCCGAATTGTTGAGGTTGGCGCAGACAGAACACCGGAGAGAGCCCCATGAAAACCAGAGCCGCCATTGCGATTGAACCCAACAAACCACTGGTGATTGAAGAAGTGGACCTTGAAGGCCCCAGGGCCGGCGAGGTGCTGGTGGAGATCATGGCGACCGGCATTTGCCACACCGACGCCTATACGCTGGAAGGCAAGGATTCCGAGGGGATTTTCCCATCCATATTGGGTCATGAGGGCGCGGGCATTGTGCGCGAAGTGGGGGCGGGCGTCACCAGCGTTGCCCCTGGCGATCACGTCATCCCTCTGTACACGGCGGAATGCCGCCAGTGCAAAACCTGCCTGTCACAGAAATCGAACCTTTGCACGTCCGTTCGCGCGACGCAAGGCAAGGGCGTCATGCCTGATGGCACGAGCCGCTTTTCCTGGAAGGGAAAGCCTCTTTATCATTATATGGGTTGCTCTACCTTTTCGAATTTCACCGTTTTATCAGAATATTCTGTTGCAAAAATCCGGAAGGACGCGCCATTCGACAAGGCATGCTACATCGGCTGCGGCGTCACCACCGGCGTTGGCGCGGTCGTCTGGACGGCGGGGGTCGAGCCGGGCGCCAATGTCGCGATCTTCGGCCTCGGCGGTATTGGGCTCAATGTCATTCAGGGCGCAAAGCTGGTGGGCGCAGACAAGATCATCGGCGTCGATATCAATCCGGCGCGCGAGGCGATCGCCCGCGAATTCGGCATGACGGATTTCATCAACGCAAAGGAAATTGGCGCCGGCAATGTCGTGGATGCGGTGATCGGCCTCACCGATGGCGGCGCTGACTATACATTCGACTGCACAGGCAATACGGATGTGATGCGTCAGGCGCTGGAGTGCTGTCATCGCGGCTGGGGCGAGTCCATCATCATTGGCGTCGCGGAAGCGGGCAAGGAAATTTCAACGCGGCCGTTCCAACTGGTCACTGGCCGCGTCTGGCGCGGCACGGCGTTTGGCGGCGCACGCGGCCGCACCGACACGCCAAAGGTGGTGGATTGGTACATGGACAAGAAAATTCAGATCGACCCGCTCATCACCCACACCATGCCGCTCGACGACATCAACAAGGCGTTCGATTTAATGCATGCGGGTGAGAGCATCAGGAGTGTGGTGGTTTATTGAAATGGCGTCATCAATACTTATATAGACATGCGTTGCGTTCGTAGTGATGAAATAATTTCTCTAGAGGGGCGAATGCAATGACATCGGTTCACGCGATTATTGTTGTGATGATCCGACTCTGGGCGGCGAGTGCTATCATCAACTCTCTTATGCTGGCGCCAGTCTACGTTGAGATGACCCTCAGCGGCACGCCAGATCGGAGCATCGCATTTCAACTCGCTGCATTTGGAGTGTGGCTGATATTTGGTATTTTTGCTTGGTACGGCGCGCCGTGGCTTTCGCGGCGTGTCCTCGGCAACAGCGAAAAATCGGACATTAATCTCAATATCGATGCGCAGACATTGATAGCTATTGGCAGTTTCTTGATCGGCATCTCCTATCTGGCCCAGTATCTGCCGCCGATCCTGATTGATTGGGCGAGCTGGCTCATCGAACGGGCGGGCGAATCTCCCACACAGGAATCGCAATTTGGAACGTCTCAGCGAAACATCATTCATTGGGACAGGTTTATCTCCAACTTTTCGATCGTGATCGTCGCGTCTATCATGGCGTTTCGACCGTCCTATCTTGCTCGTATTTTTACATGGTTGCGATCTGCGGGGCATTCAAAGGTTGAGGAAAGTAATGACGGCAAGAGCAGCTAGAGAAAAGGTGTGATTTGATACTCGACGGTAGGGACTGCAACAAATAGAAGTTTGCTAACACAATTATTCAGAAACGGAGAAGCCCCATGGCGCTATTCACACATATTATGGTCGGTTCGAACGACAAGGAAAAATCAAAGGCGTTTTACGACGCCGCGCTGGCGCCGCTGGGGATCAAGAGCATGGGCACCTTCGGCGACACCGGCACGCTGCTTTATGGCGTTGACCAGCCGGAATTCTGGGTGACGTCGCCAGCGAATGGTGAGGCCGCCACGCACGCCAATGGCGGGACCATCGGATTCCATGCGCCCAGCCGAAAGGCTGTACACGAATTTCACGCGGGCGGCCTCGCCAATGGCGGCACCTGCGAGGGCGAGCCGGGTCCGCGTGATTTCGCGCCCACCGCCTACGCGGCGTATTTGCGCGATCCCGACGGCAACAAGATTTGCACCTATTGTATGAAGGCTGAGTAGGGCGCAACACTTCAACCGCTTATCCCGGCGAATTTGAACATGCGTGGCATTTGCCACATTAGAGATATGAATGCCGTGGCACTTTTACCAACACATGACCTTGATCCACAGGTGGCGGCGGCTTTCTGGAAATTGAAGCTGCTGAGCACTCACGCGATAAAAGAAATTGCGATGCACTGGCTGGAAGGCGGCGCTGAGTCGCTTGAGGTGGCGGCGCTTGCCGGCGATCGAGACGGGAATTTTTTTGAATGCTCTAAATTGTTCGAAAGATGTCTGTCTGAGATGGGAGCAAGAAATTCTGTTTCGGAGAAAAACTCGATAATAATAGCGATGCGGTTTCTTCTAGGCCAAATCAAGGAGGAGAAAATAGACCCATTCATAGGTGTCGGGTTCATAATCAGTGAATTCAATCACGAAAAATATAAATTATTCCAAGAACGTGATCCGCGTATATTGAAGCCAGCAAGTTGCAATTCTGGACGATATGCTGGCCAAGACGTCGGAATAGAATACTTGCTGGGAATGTACTACAGTCAGGATGATTATGAGAATATCACGCAACAAAATATTCGAGAGATCAAAAAAGCACTCGTTGAGGAATCAGGAATTGTACTTACGCGGTATAATTTACTGAAATTAGAGCTATGAAACAACTCTCCTCCACAAAATCCTTCGGCGGGACGCAAGCCGTTTACGCCCATGACAGCGAAGCCTGTCACTGCGAGATGAAGTTCGCGGTGTTCACGCCTCCCGGTAGTGGCCCGTTCCCGATGCTGTACTGGCTCTCTGGCCTGACCTGCACAGAAGAAAATTTCATCACCAAATCGGGGTTTCAACGCGTCGCAGCGGAACTCGGGATTGTCGTCGTCGCACCGGATACCTCGCCCAGAGGAGAAGGCGTGCCCGACGACAAGGAAGAGGCGTATGATTTCGGGCTCGGCGCCGGGTTTTATCTGAACGCCACCGAGGAGCCGTGGTCGAAGCATTATAAGATGTATGACTACATCACGGAAGAATTACCGGCGCTGATCGAACAGGAATTTCCCGTGGACGCCGCGCGCGCCGGGATCTTCGGTCATTCCATGGGCGGACACGGCGCGCTGACTATACACCTCAAAAATCCGGAGAAATTCAAAACCTGTTCCGCTTTCGCGCCCATCGTCGCGCCCGCGCAAGTTCCCTGGGGCGAGAAAGCATTTTCGAATTATCTGGGATCGAATGCGACCGAATGGGCTGAGTATGACGCGACGGAACTAGTGGCCCAGCGGCCCAGCGCTGCTGAAATGCTTATCGATCAGGGAACAGCGGATAATTTTCTTGCGGAGCAACTGCGCCCTGAACTCTTTACGAAGGCCGCGAAAAAGTCCGGGCAGCAAGTCACCCTGCGTATGCAGGAGGGCTACGACCATTCGTTTTATTTCATTGCGACGTTCATTGAGGACCATTTGCGCTGGCACGCGGCGCGGCTTTAGGTGTCGCGCGGCGCGTGACACCTTTCATCCATGAGCGGCGCCGCCATGGCGTCATTCCCGTTTTTGGCGTGGTCGGCGCGAGTGTTACCGCCAGCTATCGAAAATCGCCCGCAAATTTTTCTTTCGCAAGTGCGCAATGCGCCCACCGCCTCGCAACAGGCCCTATCGTATCCGTACTCTATGGCGCTTGTACGCCGCCGCCGGAGAGGAGAATTCACGGATTTGATAATGAAATTCGTGCGTTATGTGTTATGAGACCGAATGAGAAGGAGTTGAACTGCGCTGTGAGTCTGGATGCGATCATTGCGCCTTTTGTCGGCCGTACCGGTGGGCTGATTTCCGCCCTGCGCGCGGTGCAGGACGCGCACGGTTTTCTGCCCGATGAGATCGACGCAGCGGCGGCGAAAGCCTTCAACCTGTCCCGCGCCGAGGTGAAAGGTGTCATCAGTTTTTACCACGACTTCCACCGAAAGCCGAAGGGCGACGTGGTGGTGCGCGTCTGCGCGGCGGAAGCCTGCCAGGCGGCGGGCGGGCGCGAAATGATCGCTGCGGTTGAAAAAAAGCTGGCGCTAAAAATGGGTGAAACCGCCGCCGCGAAGGACGTCGCGCTGGAGCCGGTCTATTGCCTTGGCCTTTGCTCGACCGGACCGGCGGCGATGGTCGGCGGCAAGCTCGTCGGCATGGCGGACGCGGACAAGATCGAAAATGCGATCGCGCATGCGAAGAAAGCGAGGGCGGCATGAACGCGCTCACACTTTATTTGCCACTGGACTCTACCGCGGTCGCCCTGGGCGCCGATGAACTGGCCGCTGCGCTGGCGGCGGAAGCGGCGAAACGCAAGATTGATTTGACGCTCGTGCGCACCGGTTCGCGCGGCATGCACTGGCTGGAGCCGCTATTGGAAGTGGAACGCGACGGCAAGCGCGTTGGGTATGGGCCGGTGTACGAGCAAGATACCGCCGCATTGCTCGATGCGATCACGAGCGACGGCGAGCACGACAAAGGCGTCGGCGCGGTCGAAGAGATTCCGTTCTTCAAGAAACAGACGCGGCTGATATTCGCGCGGTGCGGCGTTACCGACCCATTGTCGCTCAGCGATTACGAAAAACATGGCGGGCTCGCGGGTCTGAACAAGACGCTGGTCATGAACAGCGCCGCCATCTGTGAAGAGGTGATGCAATCTGGCTTGCGCGGGCGCGGCGGCGCGGGATTTCCGGCGGGCATCAAATGGAGAACCGTCAGCGAAGCGCAGGCGGACCAGAAATATATCGTCGTTAACGCCGACGAGGGCGATAGTGGCACCTTCGCCGACCGCATGATCATGGAGGGCGATCCGTTTTGCCTGATCGAAGGCATGATCATCGCCGGGATCGCCGTCGGCGCGACCAAAGGCTTCATCTATCTGCGCTCGGAATATCCGATCGCCCATGAAGTATTGAACGCCGCCATCTCCAATGCCAGCGCCGCCGGTCTGCTCGGCGAGAATGTGCGCGGCTCGGGTAAAGCGTTCGACATCGAAGTGTTTTTGGGCGCGGGCGCTTATATTTGCGGCGAAGAAACATCATTGCTGAACAGCCTGGAGGGCAAGCGCGGCGAAGTGCGCGCCAAAACCGCCGCTGCCTGCGCTCGAAGGTTTGTTTGGCAAGCCGACGCTCGTCCACAATGTGATTACCCTGTGCTCGATTCCGGCGATCATGGCGCGCGGTGCGCAATTTTATCGCGACTTCGGCATGGGCAAGTCGACGGGCACCATGCCGTTCCAACTTGCGGGCAATGTGAAGCAGGGCGGTCTTTATGAAACGGCGTTCGGCGTGACGCTCGGCCAGCTTGTCAACGATATCGGCGGCGGATGCTTCACGGACAAGCCCGTGCGCGCGGTGCAGATTGGCGGGCCGCTCGGCGCCTATCTGCCGCCGTCGATGTTTGATCTGCCGATGGATTATGAAACCATGCTGGCGAACGGCGCGGGCGTCGGCCATGGCGGCGTTGTGATTTTCGATGAAAGCGTCAACCTGTTGGAACAAGCGCGCTACGCGTTTGAATTTTGCGTTGAGGAAAGTTGCGGCAAGTGCACGCCCTGCCGCATCGGTTCGGTGCGCGGGGTCGAGGTGATCGACCGCATCAAAGCGCGCCAGGACCACGACAAAAACCTGACGGTGCTCGACGATTTGTGTGAGCTGATGGTCGACGGCTCGCTTTGCGCCATGGGCGGCATGACGCCGATTCCGGTGCAAAGCGCCGTAAAGCATTTCCCGCAAGACTTTGGTATTAAACAGAAAGAGGAGGCAGCCTCATGACCCTCTTGAAAGAAAAAGACTACGGCACACCGAAGTCGAAAGCGGGAAAAACAGTCAAAGTTGAGATCGACGGTTTTGACGTTACGGTCCCCGAAGGAACGAGCGTTATGCGCGCCGCCAGCGAGGCGGGTCTGTCGATCCCAAAACTTTGCGCCACGGACTCGCTGAACGCATTTGGTTCCTGTCGACTGTGTCTTGTAGAGATCGATGGCCGCAAGGGAACGCCAGCATCTTGCACCACGCCGGTCGCGGAGGGCATGAAAATCCGCACCCAGACGGACCGGCTGGCGAAGCTGCGCCGGGGCGTCATGGAGCTTTATATCTCCGATCATCCGCTCGATTGCCTTACCTGTTCCGACAATGGCGATTGCGAGCTACAGGATATGGCCGGCGCCGTCGGTCTGCGTGATGTGCGTTACGGATATGAGGGCGAAAACCATTTCGATCAGGCGAAAGACCAGTCGAACCCGTATTTCGAGTTTGACCCAACCAAATGCATCGTCTGTTCGCGTTGCGTCAGGGCCTGCGACGAGGTGCAGGGGACGCTGGCGCTGACCATTGAAGGGCGTGGATTCAATTCCAAAGTCTCGCTTGGTGGCGCGAACTTTTTCGATTCCGAATGCGTTTCTTGTGGCGCCTGCGTACAGGCGTGCCCGACGGCGACATTGCAGGAAAAATCCGTGGTCGAGCACGGCGTGCCGGATCGCACCGTGTTGACCACTTGCGCCTATTGCGGCGTCGGCTGTTCGTTCAAAGCGGAACTGAAGGGCGATCAGGTGATCCGCATGACGCCGCACAAGGACGGCAAGGCCAATCACGGTCATTCTTGTGTGAAGGGCCGTTTTGCCTGGGGATACGCGACCCACAAAGATCGCATCACCAGCCCGATGGTCCGTGACAAGATCACCGATCCATGGCGGGAAGTGAGCTGGGATGAAGCGATTGGATTTGCAGCGCGCCGCCTGAAAGAAACGCAAGCCAAATTCGGCCACAAATCCATCGGCGCCATATCGTCGTCCCGCTGCACCATTGAAGAAGTGTGGGCGGTCGTCAAAATGGTGCGCACTGCTTTTGGCAACAACAATATCGACACCTGCGCGCGGGTTTGTCACTCGCCGACCGGCTACGGTCTGAAGCAGACATTCGGCACGTCAGCGGGCACCCAGGATTTTGACAGCGTCGATGATTGCGATGTGATGTTGCTGATTGGCGCCAACCCGACCGACGCACATCCGGTGTTCGCCTCACAGATGAAACGGCGTCTCAAGAAAGGCGCGAAGCTCATAATTGCCGATCCGCGCGCTATTGATCTGGTGCGGACGCCCCATATCGAAGCGGCCTATCATCTGCCGCTGCTGCCGGGAACGAATGTCGCGCTCGTCAATGCGTTTGGCCATGTGGCGGCGGTTGAGGGGCTGATGGACGAAGGCTTCATCAAGGATCGCTGCGATCTGGAATCCTTTCGCGCATGGCTCGACTTCGTCAAAGGCCCGGAGAACTCGCCCGAAGAAGTTTCCAAAGTCACCGGCGTACCGGCTGAGGATATTCGCGCGGCGGCGCGGCTTTATGCGTCTGGTGGAAAAAAGGGCGGCGGCAAGGCGGCGATCTATTACGGGCTCGGCGTTACTGAACACAGCCAAGGCTCGACGATGGTTATGGGCATGGCCAACCTCGCCATGGCGACCGGGAATATCGGCGTGCGCGGTGTCGGCGTGAACCCGCTGCGTGGACAAAACAACGTGCAGGGCTCCTGCGACATGGGCTCGTTCCCGCACGAATACTCCGACTATCGCCCGGTCTCCGACGATGCGGCGCGCGAACTCTTCGAAAGCGCCTGGGGCCGTCCGCAGGACGCCGAACCCGGTTATCGCATCCCGAACATGTTCGACGAAGCCTGCAATGGTAAATTCAAGGGGCTCTATGTTCAGGGTGAAGACATCGCCCAGTCCGATCCCAATACGCAGCATGTGGAAGCGGCGCTGAAAGCGATGGAGGTGATCATCGTGCAGGATCTCTTCCTGAACGAGACAGCGCGCTTCGCCCATGTGTTCCTGCCGGGCACGTCGTTCCTTGAAAAAGACGGGTGTTTCATCAATGCCGAGCGGCGCATTAATCGCGTGCGCCCAGCTATGCGAACGCAAGTGGGAATCCAGGAATGGGAAGCGACGCAAATGCTGTGCAACGCGCTTGGTTATGCGGAGATGAACTACGCAAGCGCCGCAGAAATCATGGATGAAATCGCGGCGCTGACGCCGAGCTTTCAGCATGTCTCACACAAAATGCTGGACGAACGCGGCAGCGTCCAATGGCCGTGCAATGACGCCGCGCCCGACGGCACGCCGATCATGCATGTGGATAAGTTCGTGCGCGGCAAGGGCCAGTTCGTCGTCACCGAATATGTGGCGACCACCGAAAAGACCAATCGCAAGTTTCCACTGATCCTCACAACGGGCCGTATTCTTTCGCAATACAATGTCGGCGCGCAGACACGGCGCACGCAGAACAGCGACTGGCACGAAGAAGACGTGTTAGAGATACACCCGTCTGACGCCGAAGCGCGCGGCATTCATGATGGCCATTGGGTGTCGATCCGCAGCCGCAAGGGCGAGATCACGTTAAAAGCAATTATTTCGGAGCGCATGGCACCGGGCGTTGTCTACACGACCTTTCATCATCCGGTGACTGGCGTGAATGTGGTCACAACGGAAAATTCCGACTGGGCGACGAGCTGTCCCGAGTACAAGGTAACTGCCGTTGAGGTGGCGCCGGCGAACCATAAGTCCGGTTGGCAGGAGGCATATGAAGCAACGACGCCGACCTTGCGCCGTATTCTTGATGCGGGCGTGGTGGAGCCGGCGGAGTAGCGGTGCCCAAATTCATTTTCCATGGCTCAGGGCCTTCGGTTGAAACCACAATCAAAATTGGCCCGGAACGCAATTGGTCCGTACCCGCGGAAACACCCGTCGCATTCGTTTACAACCGCCGCAATTATGCGGTGATGCTAGCGACCCCTGACGACATGGCAGACTACGCCGTTGGATTTTCATTGACCGAGCGGGTGGTTGATGCGGCGGAGGAAATTTCTTCCGTTGATATTCACCAAAGCGAACGCGGGATCGAGCTGCATATTGCTATCGCACAGGAGCGGCTGGAACGCCTGGACGTTCGTCAACAGCGGCGCAATCTGGTCGGGCGCGCCGGGTGCGGTGTTTGCGGGCTGGAAAATGCGGACGTGTTTTTCGAAACGCTACCGAAGATTTCTGAAACCAGGGTGAGGATCAGCCCTGAAGCACTCGCGGTCGCGCTCGGACAAATGCCTGAGCATCAACCGCTAAACAAAACGACAAAAACGGTGCATGGCGCCGCATGGGCAGGGCTTGATGGAGAAATCCTGCTCGCCCGCGAAGACGTCGGCAGACATAATGCGCTGGACAAGCTTCTGGGCGCCCTCGCGCGCGAGAAAGCGGAGATGAATGCCGGGTTTGTGATGATGTCGAGCCGTTGTTCCTACGAGATCGTCGAAAAAGCTGCGCGTCTTGGCGTCGGCGCTGTTGCGTCCGTTTCCGGACCGACTGCGTTCGCCATCAAAAAAGCAAATGAAGCGAACATGGTTCTATACTGCCGCGAAGGCGACAGGTTCGTTGAAATTCTCGAGTAACAATCAGAAAAGATGACAAGTGGGAGAGCGGCGGATTCGCTGTACGAATGAATGACAAAAGACAATCTGCCAGCGCCGGGCGCGCCGGATATCGACATTGCCCGCGTTGCAACAATGGAGCCTGTTTTACCGCTCGCCGAAAAACGCCTTGGCATTCCCGCTGATGCGCTTGTTCCCTATGGACATCATAAGGCGAAAGTTTCCCTGGAATACATCAACACGCTGCGCAACAAGCCGGACGGCAAGCTCGTGCTTGTCACCGCCATTACGCCAACGCCTGCGGGCGAAGGAAAGACGACCACGAGTGTTGGTCTCTCCGACGGGTTCAACAAGATCGGCGTCAACGCCATGGTGTGTCTGCGCGAACCGTCACTCGGTCCTTGTTTCGGGATGAAGGGTGGCGCGGCCGGGGGCGGGCGGGCGCAGGTCATTCCCATGGAGGATATTAACCTGCATTTTAACGGCGATTTTCACGCCATTACCTCCGCACACGCATTATTGGCGGCGCTGATCGATAACCACATTCACTGGGGCAACGAACAAGATATCGACCCGCGCCGCATCACCTGGCGCCGCGTTGTTGATATGAATGATCGTTCGCTCAGGAATATCACTATCGGGCTTGGCGGTCCGGCCCATGGCGTGCCGCGCGAAAGCGGCTATGACATCACCGTGGCATCTGAAATCATGGCGATCTTTTGCCTTGCATCGGACTTGAAAGATCTGCAGCGCCGTCTCGGCGATATCATCATTGCACGCCGCCATGACAAAACGCCGGTGACGGCGCGTGACATTGGCGCCGATGGCGCCATGGCGGTCCTCTTGAAAGACGCCCTGGCGCCAAATCTGGTGCAGACGATTGAGCACAATCCGGCGTTTATTCATGGCGGGCCGTTCGCCAATATCGCCCATGGCTGCAACTCGGTCATGGCGACGCAAACGGCGCTGAAGCTCGCCGATGTTGTGGTGACCGAAGCGGGCTTTGGCGCCGATCTCGGCGCCCAGAAATTCCTCGACATCAAATGCCGTCAGTCGGGCCTTCGCCCCGATGCGGTCGTTCTGGTCGCAACCATCCGGGCGCTCAAGATGCAGGGCGGCGTCGCCAAGGCTGACCTCGCGGCGCCGGATGCGGACGCCGTCGAGCGCGGCTGCGTCAACCTGATCCGCCATATCGAAAATTTGCGCAAATATGGCGTCACGCCTGTCGTCGCCATAAATCATTTCGTCAAGGATTCGGAAGATGAGATCGGCGTTGTGCAACGCATATGCGCAGAGCAGGGCGTCACATCCGCCATCGCAAAACACTGGGCGAAGGGCGGCGACGGCGCTGTTGAACTGGCGGAGGCGGTGAAGGCGATGCTTGCTGGCGCGAAGCCCAACATCAAACTCCTCTATGCCGATGAAACGCCGCTAACCGGCAAGATCGAAACGATCGCCAAAGAAATTTATCGCGCCGATCACGTAGAGTTTCATTCATCCGCAGCGCGCAACCTGAAAGAATTCGAATCGCTCGGCTACGGTCATCTCCCCGTGTGTATCGCCAAAACCCAATACAGTTTCTCGACCGACGCAAAGCTTGTGGGCGCGCCTGCCGGCCATACCCTCGAGGTGCGCGAGGCGCGTCTTTCCGCCGGGGCCGGGTTTGTCGTCGCCATCTGCGGCGATATCATGGTGATGCCCGGCCTGCCGCGCCGGCCGGCGGCGCTTGAGATTGGCCTGGATGAGGACGGCAATATTGTCGGTCTCGCGTAACATCAAAATGGAGCAGCCGGAATCAGCACCCTCAATTTACGATCCTGCGTTTGTGAAGGGTGTGTTCGACCGGTGCTCAGGACGCTATATTGCGTTCAGCTATGTTTGTTCTTTTGGGTTCACCGAACGCTGGCGTCGGCAATGCGTTGAGGCCATGCCGCAATCACAGGCGGGCGCTCCGGTCGGCTACGACCTGATGGCGGGTACCGGAGAGGCGTGGCCGCATCTGCTTAAATCGCATGAGCATGTCCAAAAAATAACAGCGGTCGACATCTCTTCCGGCATGCATAAGCGAGCCATGCGCCGGTTGCACGAAATGCGATCCCATAAAATTGAATTTATTGAAGACGATGTGCTGGAAAGCCATCTGCCTGACGAGAGCGCCGATTTCGTGATTTCGACATTTGGGTTGAAGACCTTCGACGCCGCACAGCTTGCAAAGCTGGCGGCGTTGACAGCGCGCGTGCTGAAACCCGGCGGGGTGTTTTCATTCATTGAGGCGTCCGACCCGAAAGGTTGGGCGCTGCGGCCGTTTTATCGATTTCACCTGAAAGTGATGCTGCCACTGGTGGAGCGGATTGTTTTAAAGGGCGCACAGGACTTCGCCATGATCGGGGCGTATTCGACAAAATTTGGCGACGCGTCCCGGTTTGCGGCGATGCTTCTGGATCACGGTTTGATGGCTGAATTCACGCCATACTTCTTTGGCTGCGCCTCTGGCGTCGCCGGCTCAAAACCCGCAAAGATGGAAGGCGGCGCACAAGCGTCTTGAGCGGCCTAAATAAGGATGGGAACGGTTTGCGGGTGTAGCCTCCTGCGTGGTACAATAGAAATATGTCATTAAACGCTCTGCAAGATTCATTCGGCCGCCACATCACCTATCTGCGTTTGTCAGTAACGGACCGGTGCGATTTGCGCTGCACTTATTGCATGGCGGAGCACATGAAATTTCTGCCAAAGCGCGATGTGTTGAGCCTTGAGGAGCTACAGCAACTGGCCAATGCATTTATCGACCGGGGCGTGCGGAAGATACGCATTACCGGCGGCGAGCCATTGGTCCGCCGGGACATTATGACGTTGATGGCGCGTCTCGGACGGCGTCTCGATGCGGGTGATCTTGACGAACTGACATTGACGACGAATGCGACACAGCTCGCCCATCATGCTGATGTGTTGAAATCTCTCGGCGTCAAACGAGTTAACGTCTCGCTTGATACGCTCGACGACCAAAAGTTTGAAAAACTGACTCGCCGGAACGCGCTTTCGAAGGTCCTGCACGGATTGGACGCCGCACAGAACGCCGGGCTGAAAATCAAGATCAACACTGTTGCCCTGAAAGGGATCAATGAGGCGGAGATTCCGTCGATGATCGAGTGGGCCCATGGCCGCGGCATGGATTTGACGTTGATCGAGGTCATGCCGCTTGGTGAGATCGAGGAAGACCGCGTCGATCAGTATTTGCCGCTCACCGTGGTCGAGGACGATTTGCGCCAGCGATGGAGGTTGACGCCGCTCGAGATGCGCACTGGCGGGCCGGCGCGATATTTTCGTGTCGAAGAAACCGGCGGCGTGCTGGGCGTGATTACGCCGCTGACCAACAATTTTTGCGCCGGGTGCAACCGCGTCCGCGTAACCTGTACCGGACAGATTTATATGTGCCTTGGCCACGCCGACCGAATTGATTTGCGCGCGGCCATGCGCAGCGAACACCCGGAAGCAGAGCTTAACGCTGCACTCGACCGGGCGATGCTGAAAAAGCCCGAGCGTCATGCGTTCGATATTTCTGAGCGCGGCGCCGCGCCCGCAGTGTCGCGGCATATGTCCGTCACCGGAGGTTAGACGTGGCGCGTATTCTTTTTTTCGGAAAGCTTGGCGACCTGGCTGGCGGCAGGGAGCGCGAGTTTTCCTTAAGCGGCCATGTTAAAACCGTTGGCGAACTTGCGAGGGCCATTGCGAGTGAAGAGTCGCTCTTGGGCGCTGCGTTGAACGAGAAGTCTGTGCGTTACATCGTGAACGAAAAGATCGCGCAAGCCGCCACCACAATTTCAGAAGGTGACGAAATCGCGTTTTTACCGCCCGTGAGCGGGGGGTAGGCAAAGCAATGATCACCGTCAGTGCAGATGTATTCGACCCAGGCGCCGTGCTGTCGGAATTTGAACGGCGCTGCAAAGGCGCGGGCGCCATTGTCAGTTTTCTCGGCAAGGTCCGCGATCTGGCGGGTGACATGCAAGTCGATGCGCTGTTTCTGGAGCACTTTGCAGGTGTGACGGAACAATCCATTGCGGAGATTGACGCCGCATCGCGTAAGCGTTGGGCCATTGATGATACGCTGATTATGCACCGGGTGGGGCGGCTTGGCCCCGACGAGCCTATCGTCATGGTCTGCGTCGCCGCGGCGCATCGACGCGATGCATTCGAAGCCGCGGATTTTTTGATGGACTATCTGAAGACTGAGGCCCTGTTCTGGAAAAAAGAGCTGCGAAAAGACGGGGAGGCATGGATTGAGCCTCGCGAGCAGGACTATAAAGACGCCGCTCGATGGCGAGAGGAAAGCTAGATCATGCATGGCATAGATGAATCTCTTGATTTCGTTCCGGTGCGGATCGCGTTATTGACGGTTTCGGATTCCCGGACCGCAGAGACGGATACATCCGGCGATGTGCTGGAGCAGCGGATAAAGTCCGCGGGGCACGAACTGGCCGCGCGGGAGATCGTGCGCGACGACGTGCAGACAATACAACAGACCGTGGGCGCATGGATTGAGGACAAGAATATCGACGCCGTGATTTCAACCGGCGGCACGGGCCTCACCGGCCGGGACGTCACGCCGGAGGCGCTGCTCCCCTTGTTTGAAAAAATCATCGACGGATTCTCTGTGGTCTTTCATCAGGAGAGTTTCCAGAGCGTCGGGCTTTCCACGTTGCAATCTCGGGCGTGCGCCGGTGTTGCCAATGGTACATTCATTTTTGCGTTGCCGGGTTCCAACGGCGCGGTGAAGGATGGATGGGATAAGGTTATTTCCCACCAGCTCGATATCCGTCATCGGCCCTGCAATCTGGTGGAGATCATGTCCCGCTTGCTGGAACAATAGATGGCGGACAAGCTCACGCATTTTGACAGTGACGGCCGCGCCCGCATGGTCGATGTCAGCGCAAAGGCAGACACCGAGCGCCGGGCCGTCGCGCGTGGACGCGTCGTGTTTTCGCCGGCTTCCTTTGCTGCAGTCCGCGCTGGCGTTAAAAAAGGCGATGTGGCGAGCATTGCCGAATTGGCGGGCGTGATGGGCGCCAAACGGACCAGCGATCTCATTCCGCTCTGCCATCCTCTGCCCATCACCGGCCTTTCCGTTTCGGTAGAGCCGGACGCCGCCGCACATGCTTTTGTTGTGACCGCCGAAGTAAAAACCACGGGCAAGACCGGTGTGGAAATGGAAGCGCTGACGGCGGTGATGACGGCCTGCCTCACCGTTTACGACATGGCCAAGGCCGTTGATAAATCCATGACGATTGAGGGCGTTGAACTGGTCGAAAAGTCCGGTGGCAAGTCCGGCGACTTCCACCGGAACAGTTGAGTGATGCTTAGCGTCGACCAAGCAATCGCCGCCATCCTCGAAGGCGCTCATGCGACCGACTCCGAAATAGCGCCGGTCGGTAAAGTCACGGGCAGGCGAGCCGCCGAAGATATCATAGCGCGGATGACGCAACCGCCATTTGCTGCTTCCGCAATGGATGGATACGCCGTGCGGTTCGCTGACTGCACGCCAGGTGCAAGGCTGACCGTCATTGGTGAAGCGCCGGCTGGCGCCCCTTTTGCGGGCGCGGTTGGCGCCGGGCAGGCGGTGCGTATCTTTACTGGCGGTGTGGTTCCTGACGGCGCCGATCACGTTGTCATTCAAGAAGATGTTCAACGTGATGATGATGCAATCACAATAACCGATCCGCAGGAGGGTCCACGCCATATCCGCCGGGCTGGCATCGATTTTAGCCAGGGCGATGTGTTAGCGGCGCGTGGTGAGTATCTCCATGAAATCCATGGCGCTATTTTCGCGGCGGCAAATATCAGCCAAGTCTCGGTGATGCGCCGCCCGAGAGTGGCGATATTTTCAAATGGGAATGAGTTACAAGAGCCTGGTTCAGCATTGAAGCCAGGTCAGATCATCAATTCGAACCATTACGCCCTGACCGCCATGATACGCAGTTGGGGAGGCGAACCGGACTATCTCGGCTGTGCGCCGGACAATGAGGAAGAGATATCCACGTTTTTTGCGCGCGGAGAACGCTGCGACATTGTCATTCCCATCGGCGGCGCCTCGGTCGGTGATTACGACTATGTGCGGTCCGCCTTTACAAAGCGGGGCGGCGAAAAAGTCTTTGAGAAAGTGGCGGTTCGTCCGGGTAAGCCAACCTGGTTTGGCAGGCTCGCGAATGCGCGGGTGGTCGGGCTCCCCGGTAACCCGGCATCGGCGATTGTAACCGCCGCTCTGTTCGTGCAGCCGCTCGTGCGCGCGTTAGCAGGCGAACGACCGCGAACTGTGCGCGATTTCGAAGTGGCGACGCTGTTGGCGCCGCTCGCCGCGAATGGTTCACGTGAGTCCTATTTGCGCGGTGTAGCGGTACCGTCAGACAAGGGATTAACGGTAACCCCGGCGGCGAATCAAGACAGCTCATTGCTGACGCCATTCGCAAAGGCGAACGCGCTCATCCGCCGCCTTGCCAACGCTCCCGCAGCGGATGCTGGAGAAAGCGTGGAAGTCGTATGGCTGCGGCGATAAACGCAACATTTGGCGACAGCGATGTCTGAACAATCGAGATTTGCAGTTATTCTTGCCGGCGGCGGCGCCATGCGTATGGGCGGCGTTGATAAAGGCGCTCTCACCCTTGGTGGTCACCGGTTGGTTGACCATGTGATTGGCAGGCTCAAATCGCAAGTCGATCGTATATTGATCGCCGGTCCCCACGATTATGAGACCGGGCTGACGAATTTGACTGACGGCGATGATGGACCATTGGGGCCTGCGGCGGGATTGTGGTCCATGGCGAATTGGATGGGTGAGCACGCACCTGAGGTTGACGGCTTCTTGACTGTTCCGGTCGACGGACCATTTTTTCCGGCGATGCTCTTTGAACGACTGGCAGGCGCGACAACAAGTTCGATAGTACGCGATGAAACCGGCGATCACCCGACGTTCGCTTATTGGCGGCGTAATGATTTGCGAAGCGCGTTGGGAGAGACGAGCCCAAAAGAAGGTAATTCTCTGACGCGTCTGGCGTCCATGGTGGATGCACGGCGCGTACTGTTTCCCGGCACGGCGTATTTTCAAAATATCAATACGCCGGAGGATCTTGAAAAAGCAGAAGAGATTGCAGCGCGTTCGGACGGGCTATAAAAACCGCGCCACCACATCTTTGTAAGACCGTGAAAGTTTCAGCTCCGACCCGTTTTCGAGAATCAGGAAATATTCGCCATTTGAATGGGGGTGCAGTTCTTTCACTTTGTCGATGTTGACGATGGCTGAACGGTGCACGCGTTGAAAGCGCGCCGGGTCGAGCCGTTGTTGCAGCGCTTTCATGGTTTCGCGAATGATGTGAGTCTTACCGCCCGCATGGATGCACATGTAATCGCCCGCCGCGTCGATCCATTCGATTTCATCGGCGGTGAGCATCACGACTTTTGATCCGTCTTTGAACGACAGCCGCTCTGAATACCGCTGCTTTTCCGACCAGGCCGGATCGTTGATCAGCTCTTTGATGCGATCACGGTCGTCATCGGATAGAGAAGCGAGCATTTCAATGAGTTTGGACTCACGGCTTGAGGCGACTTTGTTGCGGAGCGCTTCGCGGGCCCGGTGCAAGGCGTCGTTGAGGCGTTCTTCTTCCACAGGTTTTACGATATAGTCGAGCGCATTCGCTTCGAATGCGTCAATGGCGTATTTGTCGTAGGCGGTCACGAAGATGAACAATGGCGCCGGACCACCGATCATTGCGCGAACGACGCCAAACCCGTCCAGCCCCGGCATCTGAATGTCAAGGAACACAAGATCAGGTGACTGCGCCTTAATCTCTTTAACGGCTTCGCGACCGTTGGAGCATTCACCGATGATATCAATCTCGGGAAAGGCTTCGAGGCGCAGCTTTAAGCCACGCAATGCGAGTGGTTCATCGTCGACCAACAGGACACGGATTTTATCGTCGCTCATGGGTCTCTTTATCCTCGGGTTTCGTATGGAATACGCATGCTGACACAAAGGCCTTGGGGTTCCACATGGCTTATGGAGAACTCACCACGGCCTTGATAAAGGTGGTTTAACCGGTCTCGCATATTGACCAGTCCGACGCCTGTTTTGACATCACGCAGCAATGCAGACGGATCTTCCGGTGCGTTTGGCCCATTGTCACACACTTTCATGACCAGCGCATTCCCCTCGCGTTTTACGGTGATTTTGATTTCACCGCCGCGTTCCATCTGTGCAATGGCGTATTTGATCGCATTCTCAATCGCGGGCTGTAAAATGAGGGATGGCACATAAGCGCTCTTGACGGCGTCATCGATGTCAAAAGTGACGGTCAGGCGGTCGCCAAAACGGGTTTCCTCAATGGCGAGATAAAGCTCAAGCGCCCGCACTTCTTCAGCGAGCGTCGTTTTCTGCAGTGGATCACTATCCAGCGAATAGCGCAAGAACGCTGAAAGTTTCGTGAGCATGGAGTTGGCCTGTTTGCCGTCCTGTTCCAGCACCAAAGTCGAAATGGCGTTCAACGTGTTGAACAGGAAATGCGGGTTGAGCTGATAGCGCAGCATCTTCAGCTGCGCCTGATCGGCGAGGCGCGCAGAAAACAACGCCCGTTCCATCTCGTTGCGTAGTTTGAGGTAATAATTGATCCCAAAATAAAACCCGGCCCACGAGCCGAGCAGAAACAGGTTCACCGGCAGGTCGGGGACGATCAGCAACAGATAGTTCGTGGTCCCGAGGCTGGCGCCGCGCAAGTCCATCCAGGCGTTGCCGAAGAGGATCCCAAAAGTTTGCGCCTTCATCGCCGACATGGCGACCGCCATGAAAATGGTCGATGTCAGTACCAGCAAAAGCAATATCGCCGGACCTTGACGCCGCGCGAACCGGTAGATCGGCCGGGCGAGGATGCTGGTGGTCAAAAAGCCGATCAACGATGAAGCGACGGAGTAGAGAAGCGAATCTGTGGAGCGGCCGGCGACGAAAGTCGACACGCTCAAAATATGTAGCGCAAAGAATCCCATCCAGCCGGCGATCTGGAGAATCCAGAACATCCGGCCCTTGTCGGCGAAAAACCAATTCATCCATTCGCGCGAACGCCCTTGCGTTGAGATGAATGGACCCGCAGGGCGGGCGGTGATATCGGCGGAACTCATGTGCGCTTGCTCGGGTTTGTTCATGGTAACAAGGCCTGTCTCCGCAGCAATTCAAGGCGGCCTGCGGCGAACAGCCCCTGCCATGCGATAAACGTCGCAGCCCCATGCTGCGCAGCCCGCAGTTTAACCCTATTCGCCCAAAGACAACAATCGAACGTCTCCGCCTGCTGCGGTCGTGTTGATGCTTAACGTCCGCTCCGTGGCGAATCGCCAGGGTTCGTCAAGGCTTGAGAGGAGAGGGATGATAGGTCCGTGGCGTTGGACGAGAATGGCCTCCAATGCAGCACGGCCGGTAGAGCCACCGTCATAGACCACGCCGTGGATGCGGTCGTCGAGAAGAAGCGCTTTGGGAACGCCCTCGCTGAAGTCCATTTCGTAAAAGATATTGGCAAAACAATCTTCCAGTGCGGACGCCATCGCTTCGCAATTGCTGTCATCAGGAATAACGCAATTTCCTGCGGCTAACGCGTTTGCGATTTGACTGAAACTATCGCCGCCGCCCAGACATAAGACGAGACCGCGTCCGCGGAGCTTGAGTGTGTTTGACTCACCGGTCGGACCGGGCAAGTCGATCGCATCGGCGAAATGCTCCTGGTAAAGCGCCGATGCTAGTTGTACGCAATCCAATTGCGGGCCTGTAAGTGATTTGGCGGTTTTGGAAAAAACACCGGGTTTATTTCGTTCGTTGGCCCAAGGAATGAAGTTCTCCAGCGCATGTGTAAGAACACGATCAAGTTCAGCGCTTAACGGGCCGTCTATTACATTTAGTTGGTGATCGCTTTTAGGACGTGTCCGCTTTGTCAGCGCTCTCAGATAATGCGGGCCACCCGCCTTTGGTCCCGTACCGGATAGACCTTCGCCGCCGAAAGGCTGCACGCCGACAACGGCGCCGATCTGGTTACGGTTCACATAGATATTGCCGATACGCGCCCGCCGCGCCACGCGCTCCATGGTTTCATCGATGCGCGTGTGCACGCCCATGGTCAGGCCATAACCAAGGGCGTTTATTTCGTCGACCAGAGTTTCCAGACCGTCTGCTTTGAAGCGGTGGACATGGAGAACCGGGCCGAAGATTTCCTGATTCAACTCCGAGAGCGCTTCGAGCTCAAACGCCACGGGGCGAACGAACGTGCCGCCCAAACCGGCTTCCAACTCGGGCGCGCGGGCGATCAGCCGGGCCTCGTCTCCCAGCCGTTCGATATTGCGTTGAATGTTGTCGCGTGCCTCAGCGTCGATCACCGGGCCGACGTCTGTCTTGAGCATTGTAGGGTCGCCGACCTTCAGTTCCGCCATGGCGCCGGCCAGCATTTCGTTAAACTTTTCGGCGATGTCTTCTTGAACGCAAACGACACGGCAGGCTGAACAGCGCTGTCCGGCGCTTTGGAACGCAGAATCGACAGTATCTTTCACCGCCTGTTCGAGCAGGGCCGTTGAATCGATGATCATGGCGTTGATGCCGCCAGTTTCGGCAATCAGTGCGGCATCGTGCTTTCCACTTTCGACAAGTGTACGTTTGATGGCGTGGGCCGCCGCTGTAGAGCCGGTGAATACTACGCCGGCAATATCCGGATGCGCGACCAGCCGCGCGCCGACGCTGGGTCCGTCACCATACACTATGGCAAGCGCATCATCCGGCACGCCAGCCATATGAAACAGACGAACGGCATTCGCCGCGATCAGCGGCGTTTGTTCGGCGGGCTTGCAAACGACGGTGTTTCCGACAGCGAGGTTGGCGGAAACCTGGCCCAGAAAAATCGCCAGTGGAAAATTCCATGGCGAGATGCATGCGACAACGCCGAGTGCTTCGGCAGTGAGTTTTTCGGATTCGTCGGCGTAATAACGCAGGAAATCCACTGCCTCGCGGACTTCCGCGATCGCATCGGGGATGGTTTTGCCGGCTTCGTTGCAGGCAATCTGCATGAAGCGCTCACCACGGTCTTCGAGCATGTCTGCGGCGTTGTGTAAGATCTCAGCGCGATCTGTTCGCGAAGCCCACGAACTTTGTGCGGTGATGGCACGGCGGCAGGCGTCGTCGATTTCTTCAGCACTTGAGATTGCGCAGATTTCCGCCGCGCCGGTCGTCGGATTGCGAAGCTTATATGTATTGGAGTTGCGCTCCCGCTCTGCGTCAACGCTGAGCTTCGTGTTTTCCAGGTCCTCAGTTGGCGCTTTCCGCGTCAGATCGCGCATGGCTTCTTGAAGCGCTGACGCCGTCGGGGGATGCGTTTCATCCCAGCCTTTGGCGGCGAGGCGACCGCCGAGATGATCGCGCGGCGCCGGGATGTGCGGGTTCGCATAAGTTTTCAGATCCGCGATTTCATCAAGCGGGTCGGCGACCACGTCGTCTACGGATAGATCCGGATCAATAAGTTGGTTGACGAATGAGGAATTGGCGCCGTTTTCGAGCAAACGCCTAACCAGATAGGGCAGTAATTCCTTGTGCCCGCCCACCGGCGCATAAATGCGCGAACGGGCGCCGCTTTCTATGAGGTTGTCGTGTAGCGCTTCGCCCATGCCGTGCAGGCGCTGCAGTTCGTAGTCGTCAGCCCCGGCGGCGCCGCTGGCCATAGCCTGCACCATGGTGGCGGTCAGCGCATTGTGGGTGGCGAATTGCGGATAGAACACATCTCTGTTGTCGAGCAGTTTTCGCGCGCAGGCGAGAAAACTGACATCGGTAAGCACCTTGCGCGTAAAGACCGGATAACTTTCCAGCCCCATCACTTGCGCGCGTTTGATCTCGGAATCCCAATAGGCGCCTTTCACGAGGCGCACCATCATTCTTCGATCTGTTTCCCGCGCTAGCGCCGCCAGCCAGTCGAGCACGAGCGGCGCCCGGCGCTGATAGGCCTGTACGACGACGCCAAAACCGTTCCAGCCGGCAAGCGCGGGATCGCGAACAAGATTCTCAATGAGGTCAAGGGAAAGATCGAGCCGGTCGGCCTCTTCGGCGTCGATGTTGAAACCCATATTGGCGGCTTTGGCCTGAATGGCGAGTTCACGCACCCGTGCGCCGAGCTCCGCCAGCACGCGTTCTTTCTTGCCATATTCATAGCGCGGATGCAGCGCCGACAATTTGACCGAGATGCCGGGGTTCAACGCGGCCCGCTCTTGGGTGGAATGTTTTGCAATCGCTGCGATGGCGTTTTTGTAATCATCAAAATATTTGAGCGCGTCCTTTTCAGTGTGCGCCGCTTCGCCAAGCATATCGAAAGAGAAGACATATCCCTTCTCCGCAAATTTTCGTGCGCGCTTCATGGCGTCGCCGATGGTTTCACCGAGGACAAAATGCTCGCCCATGATACGCATGGCCTGCGCGACAGAGGCGCGGATTACCGGCTCGCCCAGCCGATCAAGCGCCGCTTTGGTCGCCGCCACCATTTTGCGCAGTGGGTCCTTCGCTTCCTCATCATCGAGCCAGGCGGCCGTGAGCATCAGTGCGCGGGTTGAAAAGTTCACCAGCGGGAAGGGGCTCTTGCCTTTGTGGGCGGTCCAGTCGCCCGCCTCGATTTTGTCTTCAATCAGTGCGTCGGCGGTGGCGGCGTCCGGCGTTCTCAGCAGCGCTTCGGCCAAGCGCATGAGTGTCACACCCTCTGCGGTGGACAGGCCGTATTCCTGCAGGAATTTGTCAATCAAGCCGGAGCGCTCAGCGCCGGCGCGCGCCGCCCGGACAAACTCAGCAGCGCGGGCCTGCGCCGATTGGCGTGTGGAGCGCTTTAGCGCCGCTATTGCTACCAGTGCCGGCGCCAGATCGTCCTCGTCCTTGAGGTAGTGGTCGCGAATTTGATGGCGGAGTGTGGCCAGCGCGGCGTTTGCAGTCATCGGCGTCCTGTCAAATTGAGATCCCGAAGCCCCGCTCTATCCCATTCGGCAGGCCATGGGAATTGCTCCTGAGGCCCTTGATTTCCGCCACTGTTTTTCTGCTGCACTGCGCCATTGCGCCCGGTTCGCGCGGGGCCTAACTAGGGCGGATAACGGATGCGCGGCGAACCGCCAACGCACCGAAATCAGATTTAGGTCTGGCAGTTTAAGGTCTGAAAGGAACGCCCCATGACGGAAGCCTATATTTATGACGCCGTGCGCACCCCTCGCGGCAAAGGCAAAGCGGACGGATCGCTCCATGAAATCACGCCGGTCGAGCTCGCGACTCAAGTACTGGCGGCCGTACGCGACCGAAACGAGATCGACAGCGCCGAGATCGAAGACGTGGCTTTCGGCTGCGTCTCGCCTGTGGGAGAGCAAGGCGCGGTAGTCACCCGTACGGCGATCCTTAATGCAGGCTATGCTGAAACCACTTCAGGTATTCAGGTTAACCGATTCTGCGCGTCAGGCCTCGAAGCCGTGAATATCGCGGCGGCGAAAGTGAAAGCGGGCGAGGCGGACCTCACCATTGGCGGCGGCGTTGAGGCCATGAGCCGGGTGCCCATGGGCTCTGATGGCGGCGCGTGGCCGGCAGACCCGGCGACAGCGTTTAAAACCTATTTTGTGCCGCAGGGCGTTTCTGCGGATTTGATCGCTACCAAATACGGCTTTTCACGCGATGACGTCGATGCGTACGCCGTTGAGAGCCAGAAACGCGCCGCAAAATCCTGGGAAGAAAAGCGTTTCGCGAAGTCGATAATGCCGGTTCGCGACGTTATGGGTGAAACCGTGCTGGACCATGACGAAACGGTCCGCGCCAACACCGACATGCAATCGCTTGGCGCGCTCAATCCCTCATTCACCATGCTCGGCGAGAATTTCGGATTCAACGCCGTGGCGCTGCAAAAATACGCTGAGCTGGAAAAAATCAATCACGTCCATCATGCCGGTAACTCATCCGGTATTGTTGACGGCGCCGCTGCGGTGCTGATCGGCAACGAAGAAATTGGCAAGAAATTGGGCATGAAGCCGCGCGCACGGATCAGATCCATGGCGTCCATCGGTTCTGAGCCGACGATCATGCTTACTGGGCCGGAGTTCGCCGCACAGAAGGCGCTGAAGCGCGCCGGAATGAGCAAAGACGATATTGATCTGTGGGAGCTGAACGAAGCTTTCGCTTCGGTCGTTTTGCGTTTCATGCAGGCACTCGACATTGACCATTCCGACATCAATGTGAATGGCGGCGCCATCGCCATGGGCCACCCGCTTGGCGCCACCGGCGCCATGATCTTCGGCACCATGGTCGATGAGCTGGAACGCTCTGGCAAGGAAACCGCGCTTATCACATTGTGCATCGGCGCCGGCATGGGCACCGCGACCATCATTGAACGCGTCTAGTCGAAACATTTGAAACGGATTGAACATCATGAGCTACAAAACCATCAAAGTTGAGACGGACAGCGACGGCATCGCAACGGTCACCATCGATCTGCCGGGCAAATCCATGAACGTCTGGGACGCCGATCTCATCACTGACTTTGCTGCATGGGTCGATGAATTCGTCGCCGACGACAACGTCAAAGGCGCGGTCATAACCTCGGGCAAGCCGACGGGATTTCTTGCGGGCGCTGATTTGAACATGCTTGGCAGTGGCGGACCTGGTGGAGCGCCGAGCAACGGCAAGGAACGCTTCGAAGCGGCGTTTGGCCTCAACAAAATGTTGCGCAAGCTGGAAACCGGCGGCCAGTCAGCGAAGGATCTGCAAAAAGGTACGGCGCACGCAAAACCTGTTGCGGCGGCGGTGAATGGTCTTGCGCTTGGCGGCGGGCTTGAGCTTGTACTCGCTTGTCACCACCGCGTTGTGGCGGACAATCCGAAAATTCAACTTGGCGTTCCTGAAGTGCAGGTGGGTCTGCTGCCCGGCGGCGGTGGAACCCAACGTTTGCCGCGTCTGGCTGGTCTGCAGAACGCCGCCATGCTGGCGACACAGGGAAAGCCCATCGATCCGGCGACCGCAAAGGGGCAGGGCATCATTCAGGAAGTCGTGCCGGCAGCCGATGTTGTTGTGAAAGCAAAAGAATGGGTGAAAGCGAATCCGAAGGTGACCCAACCCTGGGACAAAAAGGGTTTCAAATTTCCCGGTGGCGGCGGCGCATGGACCCGCGCAGCGTCCAGTTCTTTATGGCGGCGAACGCCATGGCCCAGCGCGAGACCAACCACAACTATCCGGCGGTGCAATACATTCTTTCGTGTCTTTACGAAGGGTCGATCGTGCCTATCGACACGGCGCTCAGAATTGAATCGAAGTATTTCGTCAAATTGTTGTCCAGTGACCAGACGCGCAACATGATCCGCACGCTGTTTATTAATAAGCAAGCGGCGGAGAAGGGCGAACAGCGTCCAGAGGGCGTTCCGCCGGCCGAGCTGAAGAAAGCCGGCGTGCTTGGCGCCGGCATGATGGGCGCCGGCATCGCTTATGTTACCGCCAAAGGCGGCATGGAAGTCGTACTGTTAGATCGCGATCTTGAATATGCTGAAAAAGGCAAAGGCTATTCGCAAAAGATCGTTGAAAAAGGCGTCTCGCGCGGCAAGGTGACGAAAGAGAAAGGGGATGAACTGCTCGCTCGTATCACGCCGACAACGGATTATAATGACCTAAAAGATGTCGATATGATCATCGAGGCGGTATTCGAAGATCCTGACGTCAAGAAAGACGTCATCAAGAAGACTGAAGCCGTCATTGGCGAGGATGTCATTTTCGCGTCAAACACCTCGACGCTGCCGATCACAGGGCTCGCCAAGAATTCTGAACGGCCGGATCAGTTCATTGGGATTCACTTCTTCTCACCGGTAGACAAGATGCCGCTGGTGGAGATTATTCCGGGCGATGAGTCCGGTGATCGTTCGCTCGCGGCGGCGCTCGACTATGTCCGCATGATCAAAAAAACCCCGATTGTGGTGAAGGACACGCGCGGATTTTACACCAACCGCGTCGTGCCGCCTTATCTCGGCGAGGCGATGATCATGGTGCAGGAAGGGATCAAACCTGCGCTGATTGAGAATGCTGCGAAGTCGCTCGGCATGCCGGTCGGCCCGCTGGCGCTTACCGATGAGACGTCGTTGTCGCTTGGGCACATGCTCATGCAATCCACCAAGAAAGAGCTTGGTAAAGATTACAAGCCCTCCGGCAATGAAGAACTGCTGGAAAAGATGGTGGTGGAGCTTGGCCGTCACGGGCGTAAGTCCGGTGGTGGGTTCTATGAATACCCTGAAGGCGGCAAGAAACATTTGTGGGCGGGTCTGTCGGAGCATTTTCCAGTGGCGGAAGAACAACCTTCGCTTGAGGAAACAGAAGAGCGGCTTCTCTATGCTCAGTTGATCCCGGCGGCGCAGTGTTATGCGGAGGGGATTGTATTCGATCCGCAGTCTGCGGACATCGGCGCCATCTTTGGCTGGGGATTTGCGCCCTGGACCGGCGGTCCCATGAGCCATATCGACACCATTGGCGTTGAAAACTTTGTGCGCAAAGCGGAAAGCCTTGCGCAGAAATATGGCGCACGCTTTAGCCCACCAGCGAAATTCCGTGATATGGCCAAGGCGGGTGAGACGCTCTACGGCAAGGCCGCTTAGGCAGGCTATTCCATCACTAATGCGAAAGGCGGCCATGTGGCCGCCTTTTCGTTTAAGGCTTGCCGCAATGCAAAAGCGTTGCTAGGAACCCGGCCAAATCAAATTTTCCACATCACAAGGACCGTACCCATGGCGCTCGAACGCACTTTTTCCATTATCAAGCCTGATGCGACCCGCCGCAATCTGACCGGCAAGATCATCGCCAAATTTGAAGAAGGCGGCCTGCGGGTTGTCGCTTCCAAGCGTATCCACATGACGAAAGAACAGGCCGAGGGCTTTTACGCCGTGCACAAAGAACGCCCGTTCTTTGGCGAACTGGTTGAATTCATGATATCTGAGCCGGTGGTTGTTCAGGTGCTCGAAGGCGACAACGCCATTGCACGCAACCGTGAAATCATGGGCGCGACCAACCCGGCGGAAGCCGATGCGGGCACCATCCGCGCCGAGTTTGCTGAATCCATCGGCGAGAATTCCGTGCACGGTTCTGATGCCCCGGAAACCGCGGCCCAGGAAATCGAGTTCTTCTTCTCGAAAGATGAAATCGTCGGCTGATCGCACGGCGCATCGACGAGGTTTCATGTTACTACAATGGCGCGTCCGTAAGGGTGCGCCATTTTATTTCTCAGGCCGCGTGTCTATATTGATGTCGATCAAACGAGCCCGTCCTAATCGGGACTAGTCTTGGTCGGTTTTGAGAAGGGAGCACACGGATGAGCAAGCCGGTGAAAATTGAACAACATGGCGGGCTGGGTGTCCTTTGGGGCATCGGCTGGTTGTTTTCCATTGGATTCCTCAAGCTGGGGTTCTGGAAGGGGCTGCTGGCAATACTCGTCTGGCCTTACTTTTTGGGCGCGCATTTTGAGAATGTTTCGGGCGCCCACGCAGAGGCGCCCGCCGTACAAGCGGCGCCATAGGCTCATGACCGGCAACCTGTTCATCGACTCCCTGATATCGCTCGCGGCGATCGGGCTCATGGTTCTGCTCGCTTGGGTTATGTTTCGCGCGCCTGCCGGACCCGTCACTGAAGCAGAGGCGGCGGCGCGCCTGGCGTTTGACGAGCCTGATTTTCAACCGGTGAACTGGCTTGTGGACGAGAATGGCAAGGCGGCGTTTGCCGAGGGCGCCGGCGGTGAATACGCCCTCGTCTCGCGGTTGGGCGCGGACCTCGTGACGCGCCGCATGCCGGGCGCTACAGTACACGCCTGCGAACATGGCGGCGCCCTTGTCATCAGGCCTTCCGATCCTGGTTCCACCCCCGTGCGTCTGGCCTCACCGGATGCTGCAAGTTGGGCTCGCAAATTCGCTTGATGGCGTGATAAGTGAGTGCCCATGGAGTTTCCAGATATCATCGCTTACGCCGTGCCGGCGTTTCTGGTGCTGGTCATGGCTGAAATCATCGCCGCACGGCTGATGAAACGCGGGCGCTATGAGGCACGCGATTCCGCCGCCAGCCTGCTCATGGGATTTGGCAGCGAGCTGGCGCCATTATTGGGCGGCGGCGCGCTCGTGCTTGCAGCGTTCGCCGCAGCCTATGAGTTCCGCCTGACGACCATTCCGAACACATGGTGGGCGGTGGTGCTGTGTTTTGTGCTGGATGACCTTCGCTATTACTGGTGGCATCGTATCAGTCATGAACGGCGATGGTTCTGGGCGAGCCACGTGGTCCATCACTCATCGCAACACTATAATTTGACGACGGCGCTGCGGCAGACCTGGACGGGTCAGATTATTGGTACAATCCTGTTTCGCACGCCGCTTATTTTCCTTGGTTTTCATCCGGCCATGGTTCTGTTCGTGGGGGCTATCAATCTGCTCTATCAGTTCTGGATTCATACAGAGCTTATCAATCGGATGGGTCCGTTTGAGTGGATATTCAACACCCCAAGCCATCACCGCGTACACCACGCAACGAATCCAAAATATCTCGACGCCAATTACGCGGGTACGCTGATCATTTGGGACCGGATGTTCGGCACGTTCATCGAAGAGGACGCAGACGAAAAACCGCGTTACGGTATCATCAAAAACCTCGGCACCTTCAACCCGCTGGTGATCTCCTTTCACGAATGGATCGGGATCGCCAAAGACCTGCTCAAGTCGCGGTCATTGAAAGAGGTTGTGGGGTACACATTCGGGCCTCCGGGATGGTCGCCTGACGGCTCGCGCTTGACCTCGGCCATGATCAAAGAGCGCTGGGCGCGAGTCCACGGGACCGCGCCGGAGGCGCCAACGCCGGAAGCCGCACCCCAACCGGCAGAATAAGGCTGGCGGAATAAGCGGGTTTCGGGAGTTCGCGGCGCCGTGCGCCCGTGCAGGTTGTATTCACCCTGATTTCGCCCCAATCGCCGCGCTTTAGCCACGCTTGCCCGCAATTAATCAAGAAATTTTCGAACATTCGCCCGCCTCAGGTGTGAGTCTCATGATTGAGAGATGAAGGAGGGGGTTATGCCCACAACATTGTTCATGAGCACGATCACTGGCGCCGCTGCTGCTGCGGGACTTACGCTTGCATCGATTGCGGGCGTGACTTCTTCAACGGACGCCTATGGCGACGGCGCACTTACGCGCCTTTCAACAGATGACGCCCAATTGAACGCAGAGCGTGTGTTTGCACGGTCAGACCGCAATGGCGACGCAGCGCTCGATGTGGATGAGTTCGCCGCGTTGACGATTGTCACTGCTGAACTCGCCAACCTCAATGGATTTATCGCTGTCGAAAGAGCGGCGGCGGTTGAAACCATTGCGCTTCCAGTCAAAGCGCAAGCGGCTCTGTCTGCTAGCGAGCATGCGCGCATTGACGCCGTTGCACGACATACATTTTACGCCTTTGCAGGCGATGATGGAAAAATGCAGCAGGGGGAATTTATCGGTCTGCAGAATGCAATTTTTGCATCTTCGGACCTGAACGCGAACGGCGCGTTGACGCGTGCGGAGCTTTCTATCTTCGCCCGTAGACAGGCTTACTTGCGCCCCGAAGCCTAAGGTCACGCGCTCTCCGGCGGCCGCTGCCGACACCCACCCAACGCGGCAGCGGCCAGCCAGGAGATTTCCAATTCTTAGAGACTGTGTTTTTTTATGATGCCGCGCATCTGATCATAGGTGAGCGATAACGCTTTGGCCGCCCGCTTTTGATTGTCACCATGCGCCGCGAGCGTTTCTGCCGCTAGGCGTTTTTCAATTTCATTGAGATAGGCGCGGAGGTCATAGGAGCCGCCCGGAGGGCTGTTTGTATCCGGCAGTGGTGTAGCCTGTTGTGGCTGCGGTTCTTCCAACAGATCGAAAACTCCAAACGCCGCTTCAAAGGGGTCAATGACAACCGTTTCGATCGGTCCGTCCGCATCACCGTCCGCCCAGAGATAAACCGCGCGTTCTGCGACGTTTTTTAGCTCGCGAACATTGCCCGGCCAATCATGGCGCTTGAGCTGCGCCATGGCAGATGGAGAAAACCCCGGGAACAGGATGCCAAGATCGCTCGCGGCGCCCGTTGCAAAATGCGCGGCGAGCACCGGTATATCGCCCAGCCGCTCGCGCAAGGGCGGCGCGGCGACCACGTCGAATGCAAGCCGATCGAGCAAGTCGGCTCGGAATTTTCCGTCGCGGGCGGCGACACGCAGATCAATGTTTGCGGCGGCAATGACACGGACATCGGCCCTGCGGGTTTCCTCGCCGCCGATGCGCTCATATTCGCCATATTCGATGACTCGTAGCAGTTTTTCCTGAACCCTGATCGACGCTGAGGCGATTTCGTCAAGAAAGAGGCTGCCGCCCTCAGCCCGTTCAAACCGCCCCTGATGGCGTTTGGTGGCGCCTGTAAATGCTCCGGCCTCATGGCCGAACAATTCGCTTTCCAGAAGCTCCTCGTTCATCGCCGCGCAATTGACCTTGATCAGCGGTCCCTCCCAACGCGGCGAGAGGAAATGAATGCGGGCGGCGATCAGTTCCTTACCGGCCCCGCGTTCTCCCATCACCAATACCGGGCGATCTATGCCGGCGACGCGAGAGGCGTGATCCAGCGCATCCAGGAAAACCTGCGATTGGCCGATCAGATCCGGGAGCGAAGAACTGCGTGACATGGCAAAAAATACCACATTATGGAGGTAAAGAAAGCCTATAGAACGGTATAAAAAGCCAGATTCTGAATAGAGCTGTCACACGATATTCCAGAAATCGCCTTATAATCAACAGGTTATGAGGTTTGTCCAAACTTGGCACGCTTTTCGCAATATGAGGAGCACAAGGAATTAACCAGGCCCGCCAAGAGGCCTTTCTGAAAAGGAGAAACCCAATGAGTCGCTACCGAACAGATGATCGATACTGGGAGCATCGTCTCGACCGCGCCATTCGCGGTCGCACAGGTTTTGCCTGGGGCGCATTTTTCATCGGTTTCATCATCGGCGGCATCATTTTTTAGGAGTGCGTGACATGGGTATTTTTTCGAGACTGAGCGACATCGTAAACTCCAACATCAACTCCATGCTGGATAAGGCCGAAGACCCGGAGAAGGTCGTGCGCCTGATCATTCAGGAAATGGAAGACACGCTGGTCGAGGTGCGGTCAAACGCTGCACGCGCGCTCGCCGATCGTAAGGAAGTGACGCGGAAAAAGGGCGAGTTTGCCTCGCGCGGTAAGGAATGGGAGGCCAAGGCCGAGCTTGCCATCGGTAAGGGCCGCGAAGATCTTGCGCGCGGCGCCGTGGCTGCAAAGCGTAAAGCAGAAGAAATGATTGGATTGCTCGATCAAGAGCTGAAAGCAATCGACGAGACCGTCGACAAGACCAACGACGATCTGGCGCGGCTGCAGGCGAAGCTGAAGGAAGCACGCGCAAAACAGCGCTCGTTGGAAATTCGCCGCAACGCGGCATCGGATAGCGTCCGGGTCAGCCGGCAGGTGAATGACGGCCGGATCGAGGAGGCGCTGGCGCGTTTTGACCGGTATGAGCGCCGTATCGATGAGCTTGAAGCCGAAGCGGAGAGCTGGGTATTGGGCCGTCCGCGCACGCTGGAAGACGAATTTGCCGAACTGGAATCAGAGGATGCGGTGAATGCGGAGCTTGAAGACTTGAAAAGGCGAGTTGCAAACCGCACTTCCACGGGTGGGCAAGGTTAAACTAGGGAAATAGGGGCGAATTCATGGAAGATTTTTTTGGGCCAATCATTATTGTCGCAATTATATTCGTCGCGATGCCTGCGGTGTTTCTGCACTATCAGACAGAACTGCGAAAGACGAAATCGATCTCCACGGACGATGAGCGGCTAGTGGACGACCTTTGGAAGACGGCGCAGCGGCTGGAGCGTCGCGTTGATGCGCTGGAAACAATCCTCGACAAGGAAGCGCCGGACTGGCGCCGTGATTATCCGGAGCGGCCTCATGCCTGAGCGTCACCACCATCACCACCACCATTGGCGTGATCGCGACAGTTATGCGCATCGCGCAGGCCAGCCGGGGCCGGGGCCGAATTTCCACCGCCTACGGAGGAATACCAGAGATGGCGTCATCGCTGGCGTGTGCGCCGGACTGGCCTACTATTTCGGCTGGAATTTGAAGTGGGTTCGAATCTCGTCGGTAATTTTGGCGATCCTTTTTCCACCATTTGTGATTGGCGGCTATGTTGCGGCGGCGATCTTTATAAAGGCGGACAATCGCATCGCCGGTGGCGAGCCCGAGAGTTTTCGCGACCCGGAGTCGGAACGCTTCTGGCGAACATTTTCAACACGGCCAAAGGCGACGTTTTCTGAATTGAAGCATCGATTTCGAGCGTTGGACCGGCGGATCGCCGATCTTGAGCAAGCCGTGACGTCCGATGAATACGGACTGAGAAAAGCGTTTAACGATCTGGAGCGGGGCGTGTAACCGCCGCGTTTTCCTGGATCAACGAAGTCGGCAAATAGTACTGAGAAATGGGAGCGCGCCGCAGGGCGCGTCAAGGAGAGTTCTCATGACGATACTTTTATTGGCGGCAAAAGCCTTATTGCTGATTGCTTTCGCCGTTGTTTCTTTTGCTGCGCTCGCCATGATGTTGGGGTTTGAGCCTGCTATGGCGACCGACATCGCGGCGTGCAAAGCTGAACCTTCACCAATCTGCCTTTTTACGATTATTTAGCGCCCTCACAATCGCAGCTGCTCAAGTGAACGCTGTGGTTGCCCGCCTCAACATCCCCGTCTAAGGTGGCGCGTATTCAAGAGTCGTCGCGAAAGCGCGACTCCAGCGAGGACGCACCGAATGACAAAAGGCAAGCGCGGCGGGGGCGCTGAAGGCGATGTAGTGCGGGCGGGCAATATCGCACCCAATCGCCAAAAAAAGCAATCAGGGAAAAGACGGAGCGGGGGCAGGCGCGGGCGAGCTTTTCGGTTTGCGGCGCTTGATCTTGGTACGAACAATTGCCGATTATTGATCGCTGTTCCAAAAGGCCGGCAGCTCCGGATTGTCGACGCATTTTCGCGTATTGTCCGTCTGGGCGAAGGTTTATCGCAAACCGGCGTGCTGTCAGATGCGGCCATGGTCCGTACGATCAGCGCGCTTAGGGTTTGCGCTGAAAAAATACGCCGGCGTGGCGTAACGCACATAAGATGTATCGCGACGCAAGCCTGCCGGGGCGCAGCCAATGGCGAAACCTTTCTCGAAAACGTTCGCAAAGAAACCGGGCTCGCTTTCGATATCATTTCCACCGAAGAAGAAGCGCGCTTGGCCGTGTCTGGATGCGAGGAGCTGCTGGACGAAAACGCGTCGGCGGGGCTCATTTTTGATATTGGCGGCGGCTCAACGGAGCTTTCCTGGATAGTGCGGCGCGGGAACGCAACAGAAATCGCAGCATGGACGTCGCTGCCGTTTGGCGTTGTAAGCCTGTCGGAAAAATGGGGCGGACGGGAAATAGATCAAAAAACTTACGCGACATTGGTTGATGACGTTCGTTGCGCCATTGCAAAAATCGGCGACCCGGCGAGTTTAAAGGCGGCATTTGAGTCCGACGACGCGCACCTGCTCGGTACGTCCGGTACCGTTACGTCCATTGCGGGCGTACATCTCCGGCTTCCAAGCTACCGTCGTGACAAGGTCGACGGCTTGTGGCTGAGCGCAGAGGAGGCGCGCAACGTCGCTCATGGTCTTCGAAGTAAAAGCTTTCAGGAGCGTGCTAACGAGCCTTGTATTGGCGAAGACCGGGCGGATCTTGTGCTTTGTGGCTGTGCGATTTTGGAGGCGTTGTTGTTGGAGTGGCCGGCCAGCCGCATCCGCGTCGCCGACAGAGGGCTGCGTGAGGGAATCCTTACTGACCTCTCCCGGCAGGCGAGAAAAGAGCGCAAGGAGAGCCGCAAGGCTAACAAGTCCGGAGAGAAGAATTGATCAATTGGGTGCGGGGAGAGGATTTGAACCTCTGACCTTCAGGTTATGAGCCTGACGAGCTACCGGACTGCTCCACCCCGCGCCAACAATTTCCGCCATCAAGGCGGGCGCAATCGGCGCGCCCCATGGCGGAGAGCGGGGTATAGCGAAGGGACGGGGCGGTCGCAAGGCCCGGGGGATATATTTCTCGTGCCAAGATAATCAGCCGCTTGGCGGCAAATCCATGGCGGTTTCAGCAACCAGCATATCAACGACTGCGATGAATGCTTCAGCCTCCTCGGCGCCGGCCTTTCGGGCCTTAGTGTAGGCGTCGATCTGGCGGCATGCGCTGGTGCCGCGCTTTAAAATGGCGCGCGCGTGTTGCACCTCACTGAGACATCCAAGCGCGGTTGCGTCTTCCGTGACCAGATCGATGATTTCTTCAATGAGCGAACCAAAGGGTACGCAGGCGCCGCGGCCCAGATCAATCATGTCCTTCGAGCAACCGAAGCGTTGCGCCCGCCAGCGATTTTCCTCGAGCATAATGCGCGGATAAATTCGCCATCGCATATTACGCTGTTTGATTCGCGCCAGCATTCGAAGGATCGACTGGAACAGGGCGGCGATGCAGAGCGCATCTTCAAGGCGCGTACAGACATCCGTGATGCGCATTTCAACCGTCGGAAATTTCGAACTCGGGCGCATGTCCCACCAGAGTTTTGAGGCGTCCTCCATAACGCCTGCATCGATAAGGCGGTCAATCATGCGTTGATATTCCGACCAGCTTTCATACCGGTCTGGAATGCCCGTGCGCGGCATGGAGTCGAATATGCCGAGCCGCGCGCATCGCATAGCCATGTCATGCCCGCCCCAAAACGGTGAAGATGTTGAAAGCGCCAACAGATGCGGCAGGAAATATCGCGCTTGATTCATTAAATCGATGCGATCGTCGGTATCCTCAATGCCCGCATGAACATGCATGCCGCAGATCAGCATGCGGCGGATGGCGCCGCCCATATCTGCGTCGAGTAAATCATATCGCGGCGCGGAAGTATGCTTCTGGCGTCCCCATTGCGCGAACGGATGCGTTGACGCCGCCATCAATTTCATACCGTGCTTTTCCGCTGTGCTGATAAGGGCGGAGCGCAGGGCGGTGAGGTGATTTCGTGCTTCGGAAATATTGAGACAAACCGGCGTTCCTATTTCCACCTGGCACTTCAGAAACTCCGGTGTGACGCGCTCACCCAGGCGCGCCTTGCATTCTTTCATGAAATCGGGGGAGGGCTCAGCAACGAGATCGCGGGTTTTCGGATCGACCAGCAGGTATTCTTCTTCAATCCCGAGCGTTAGCGCTGGCAGCATGGGGCATCCCCTCATCAGTCGACTGGAAATTATACTCTATACTGATCAGACCTATATTGTCCTCACCCCGCGGGCGACAAGTTCCGCCATTCTAGCGATATCTTGCGTTTCAGCGAGCATATCTTGCCGGATTTCTACGGTGATATGGCGGAGCTTTCGCGGCCCGATATGACGGTCTACCGTGTAATTGAAGACACGGGCGTCATACGGTTCATTGTCGCCGATTTTCCAGCCTGTTTCGCCTTGCAAAAACGCAATCATGCTTCGTGCGCTTGGCTCATCTTCGCGCCATAAAAAGCCAACAGGCCAGGGCCGCTCTTCGACGGCGCCCATCAGCCGGTTGGTGAAGCTGTGTATGGAAATGACCAGTGGATTTTGTGGGCCGCGCGCCAGCATCGACTCAAGGCGGGCCTGAAGTTGCTCATGGTACGGCGTATGAAATCGCTCAATTCGCTCCTGTCGTTGTTCCTCGCTGAGCATCTGATTGCCGGGAATAGGGATTTGATCGCTCGCAACAGGGATGAGGTCCGTGGCGGCCGGGTCGCGGTTTGGGTCGATGATGAGCCGGGAAAACGCTGAGCAGTAAACCCGTCCTGAAAGCTGTTCGGCTAGCGAAATTGCGAGAGCGCCGGCGCCGATATCCCACGCAATATGGGTGTCGAGCAAGTCATCGGGCAGGCCAAGACAGTTCAGATCATCGGGAATTGCACTGGAGGCATGGTCGCAAAAGACGAAGAATGGAGCGTCGCCGAATTGGGTAAAGGAAGAAACCTCGAACTGCATCGCCCTATTTCAGCGAGAGTTGGTGCGCGGCGCAAGTGCTTGCAGACATTTCGGTGGTTGCAACGCCATTAAAAAAACGGCGGCCAATTGGCCGCCGCTCTCCAGGTAGGTTGAGAATACGCTAGAAGCTCTTTCGAACGGTGATGCCGAACGTACGTGACTGGTTGGTTCTGTAGGCGAGCCGCGCCCGTCCGCCACGTTCACGGTCAAACGACAAATTGGCGTTCTCATCGAAGAGGTTGTTGGCGTATAGAACCACCGACAGCGTTTCCCAATCAATGCCCGCCTGCAAGTTCACGATCTGATAGGAGTCAAGCTCCAGATCCAGCATAGTGACGTCCGTACCCGGCGCGCCGCCAAAAGCGAGGCCGGACACAAATGTGCCGGCGCCGGGTTCCTGGTCGCCGGGTTGCGTGAAGCGAGAGCCGACATGTTGCGCCGATATTGCCAGGAAGCCGTCTGAGTCGGCGCCCCAGTTAAGGGGGAAGGTGTATGACGCCGTCGCAGCGATCTGGAACTCGGGCACCGACGCCAATCGGTTGCCCTCGCGAATACCGGCCAGAACGTTGCTATTTACGTCGGACACCGTTGAATCGAACTCAGCCTGGATCCAGCTACCCGCCACGGAAACGTCAAGGCCGGGAGAAAGCTCCGCGCCAAGTTCCGCTTCGATGCCGAGCGTGTGTGCATCTGGTACGTTGAAGACAACCCGTGAGGAACAGCTGCCAGCGTCGGCTGTCACCTGCAGGTTTGAGATGTCGGTATAAAACGCCGCCGTGCTGAACCGGAGCGGGCCAGAAAAGACTTTCGCGCCGACTTCATAGTTCCATAGAGTTTCATCGTCATAGGTCGGGAAACCGCCAAATGTGGCGGCGTCATCCGCAGAACAAAGCGTAATGTTCAATGGATCATTAGCGCCGCCGAGACGGAACCCTTTCGATGCTTGGGCGTTAAGTGTCATCTGATCACTGACATCGTAACTCAGCAGGACGCGCGGTGCGAAGCCGTCGGACTCGGTCGAGTTGGCCTGATTGTCTCCGTTCGAGAAAAGACCGCCGGACGTAAATGTACGATCCTCGGAGAAGTCGTAATATCGGACGCCGCCTGTCGCATGCAGCCGGTCCGTCAAGTCGAACGTCGCCTCTGCGAACACTGCAAACTGTTGCAGGTCGTATGGAAGGTCTGCGTTGTAGGGAGAATCCGGTCCGAACCCGTTGGCAGTCGCTGCAACAGTGCCCACGCCCAGCGTGGCTTCGGTGAACGCATCATAGCCCGGCGTTGGCAGCCGCTGTTCGTACACTCTTTCGGTATCTGAGTAAAATACGCCCAAGACCCAATCGAGCCGGTTGTCACCAGTCGATGCAAGGCGCGCTTCCTGTGTGAATTGCTCTACTGCCGTGGAGTCGCGCAGGTTTGACGGTATCAACACTGCGGCATCTGGATAACCAAGATCAACCGAAACCGATCCGGTGAGCGCACTCGCGTCGCGGCTCACAAGAATATCGCGGTCCGTATAGCTGGTGACGGATGTGAACGCCACGGGGCCGAAGTCCCACTCTATTGTTGCGTCGGCGATAAAGATTTCGTCTTCGAATGCTTCATCCAGCAACAGGTACTGTTCGCGCTCGCCCAGTTGAATGGCCGGCCGCGTGGTGGTGTAGGGATTGGCAAAAAGGTTGAACACCTCCTGGCGGTTGAAGCCATCGGCTTCGATGTCCTGATAAATAATCCGCGGCGTGATGGCGACGTTCGGCGTTGGCTCCCAGCGGAGCGCGACGCGCCCGCCCAAACGATGGCCGCCGTTAACGTTGTCGTCTTGCTCGGCTTGGCCTTCTTTGAAAGCGTCAATGTAACCGCCATATTCAGTGTAGCCGCCGACGACGCGAAGCGCCGCTGTTTCGCCAAGCGGCAGGTTAAGTACGCCTTTGCCGTGCCCGCCGACGCCCCCGCCGTCGATCACGTTAAAGTTGCCTTCAACCATGCCCTCATACTCACCGATCCTTGGCTGATTGGTGATGTAACGAATGGTGCCGCCGATCGATCCTGACCCAAAAAGCGTTCCCTGGGGACCGCGAAGGGTCTCCACCCGGTTGAGGTCAAAGAGATCGAGATCAGGCGTGAACAACGACAGTGATATCACTGATTCATCGAGATAAACGCCGACCTGTTCTTTAACGCCCGGTTGGTCGCGAACAATCTGTCCCGCCGAAACCCCGCGGATGGCGACCTGGCTTTGGCCTGGCCCGAGATTCTGGATAATCAGGCCGGCGACATTGCGAGACAGGTCCTCAAGGTTCTGCGAGCCTGTCTTTTGAATGTCGTCCTGTGTCTGCGCGTTAATAGAGAACGGTACATCCTGAATCGATTGCTCGCGCTTTGTGGCGGTGACGATAATTGTGTCATCACCGCTTTGTGCATATGCGGCGCCTGTTGCAGTTGCGAACAGCGACGCGGATGCGAAGAGCATTCCTTTCGTAAGGTGGTTCATAATTCCCTCCGGTGTATTTTGTTGTAATCGGAGTGTGAATTAAGTCGTAAGGCGCTTCAATATGGTGTAGCTTTGGATTGCAGTTGGTGGTGGCGTATTCCGCCGGATTCGTCAGTATGTTACAGAGAATCCACAACTCGAATCGTCGTGTCACATACGCGGACGCGCTCCCGTTATTATTGTGTTCAACGCTCTGATACGTTTCGTAATAAACATTTGTACGAAAGTCGAACACGCCTACAGCTCGATCAGTTCCACCGCCGAGCCTTTTAGTTTCAATGCGATCTCACCGCGCTTTAAACGCAGCGCAGGTTCGCCAAAAATTTCACGCCGCCACCCGGTGAGCGCCGCGACGGAGGCCTCATCGTCACGGGCGATGGCTTCGAGGTCTGCGGTGGTGGCGATCAGTTTTGGCGCCACGTGGAATGCTTCACACTGACGTTTTAATAGTACCTTTAACAGCTCCAGCACATCTGCTGAGACTTTTTCCCGTTCGGGCTTGTCGATACTCGGCACTTCGCTTTTTGAAAGACTGACGCCTTCCTGAATGGCCTCGATAATGGCGGAGCCCGACCGTGAGCGCTCAAACCCGGTAGGTACGGAACGCGCGCGTCCAAGCGCTTTTGAGTCTTTGGGTTGCAGGCGGGCGAGTTCGTAGATCGCTTCGTCTTTTAAGACGCGGCTGCGCGGAACGTCTTTTGTTTGCGCTTCGCGTTCTCGCCATTCGGCCAATTTCACAATAGGGCCCATCTCTTTGGGCCGGACGCCTTTCAACTTCAAACGCTTCCACGCCTTTTTCGGTTCGACGAAATAAAGGTCGCCATCGTTCAGCGCCTTCATTTCTTCTTCAACCCAGTGGGCGCGTTCACGCTTGGCGAGGGAGTCTTTCAATAGCGGATAGGCGTCGCGCAAATGGGTGACGTCGGATAATGCGTAAGACAACTGCGCATCGGTGAGCGGCCGGCGCGACCAGTCCGTAAAGCGTGACCCCTTGTCGATCTTCGCCTTCAATAGTGTTCGCATGAGCGGTTCATAGCCGATCTGATCGCCAAACCCGCACGCCATGGCAGCGATCTGGGTGTCAAAGAGCGGGCCGGGCACATGGCCGATGAGCTTGTAGAATATTTCCAGATCCTGCCGCGCGGCGTGGAAAACCTTCACGACCTTCTTGTCCGCCAGCACCTCAAGAAAGGGCGCCAGATCGATGCCGTCCGCCAGCGGGTCGATAATCGCCTCGTGGCCATCGGCGGCGGCCTGAATGAGACACAGGATTGGCCAATAGGTCTTTTCCCGCATGAATTCAGTGTCGACGGCGAAATAGGGCTGGGCCCGGAGCGCCTTGGAGAATTCTTCAAGCTGTTCGGTGGTGGTAATGACTTGCATGACGGGCGCTTCTATCCCACGCCGCCGGATAGAAACAAGGTGGTTTCGGCGCCGCAAAAAAATTATACGGTTCAATTCGGCTGTTGCCCCGATATGTAAAGGGATTTTGACATTGCTACGTGGCGGGTCAAGGGGCGGAAGCCGCCGGGCATCAGGGCCACCCGGCCTTGACTTTGCATTGCGGCGTTGCCACTCCGGCGCGACCAGAATCTAAAGGGGATCCCATGCACGCCTATCGTACGCACCATTGCGGCCAATTGCGCAAAACCGAGGTCGGTGAGACCGTCCGCCTGTCCGGCTGGGTGCATCGCAAGCGCGACCATGGGGGCCTCTTGTTTATCGATCTGAGGGATCATTATGGCCTTACGCAGCTGGTGGTTGAGCCTGAAGCCGCGTTCTTTTCCGAAATCGAGAAGGTGCGCCAGGAAAGCGTGATCAAGGTGGATGGGCGTGTCGTTGCGCGCGACGCCGACGTCGTCAATCCAAACTTGCCCACGGGTGAGGTCGAAGTGCGCATTGACGCATTCGAGCTGATGTCGGCGGCGGAAGAGTTGCCGCTGCCGGTGTTTGGTGAGCCTGACTACCCGGAAGACATCCGCATGAAGCACCGCTATCTCGATCTGCGGCGTGAGACGCTACACAAGAACATCATGTTGCGTTCGTCGGTCATCAGCGCAATCCGGCGCGGGATGGAGGACAAAGGGTTTACCGATTTCCAAACGCCAATTCTGACAGCGTCCAGCCCGGAAGGCGCGCGTGATTTTCTCGTGCCGTCGCGGCTGCATCCGGGTAAGTTCTATGCACTGCCGCAGGCGCCGCAGATTTTCAAACAGCTGATTATGGTGTCGGGGTTTGACCGCTATTATCAGATCGCGCCGTGTTTTCGTGACGAGGATGCGCGCGCTGATCGCTCTGCGGGAGAGTTTTATCAGCTTGATCTCGAGATGAGCTTTGTTGAACGCCAGGATGTGTTTGACGCGGTAGGACCCGTTGTCGAGGAAACGTTCAAGAAATTCGCAGGCGACCGGGGCTTTACGAACTATCCGTTCCCGCTTATTGCATATGATGAGTCCATGCTGAAGTACGGCACGGACAAACCGGACCTTCGCTGCCCGATTGAAATGCAGGTGGTGTCGGATCATTTCCGCGGATCGGGCTTTAAAATCTTTGCGCAAATCCTGGATGCGGACCCGCAGAATGAAATTCGCGCCATTCCGGCCCCGACCGGCGGCAGCCGCGCTTTTTGTGACCGCATGAACTCCTTCGCGCAAAAAGAAGGATTGCCGGGCATGGGCTACATGATCTTCGATGAAAACGAAGTGAAAGGTCCGCTGGCCAAAAACATCGGGCCTGAGAGATCCGAGGCGGTGCGCGCGCAGCTCGGACTGAAGGCGGGCGATGCTGCATTCTTCCTCGCCGGCAAGCCTGCGGATTTCGCCGCCGTCGCCGCCAAGGCGCGTGTCGCCATCGGTGAAGAGTTGGGGCTGACGGATAAGAACAAGTTCGAGCTGGCGTGGATCGTCGACTTCCCCATGTATGAGTGGGACGAAGAGCATAAAAAGGTCGAGTTCGGTCACAACCCGTTCTCGATGCCGCAAGGCGGTCTCGAAGCGCTCGAAGCAGCGGGTACGGATGAAGAAAAGCTCGCCATTAAGGCTTTCCAGTACGATATCGTCTGCAATGGCTACGAGCTTGGATCCGGTGCGATCCGTAACCACCGTCCGGACATTATGTACAAGGCGTTTGATATCGCCGGATATGGCAAGGAAGTCGTCGAGGACAAGTTCGGCGGGATGCTCAACGCCTTTAAATTCGGCGCGCCGCCGCATGGTGGTTGCGCACTCGGTATTGAACGCATCGTCATGTTGTTGTGCGAGCAGGAAAATATTCGCGAAGTGACAATGTTCCCCATGAACCAGCAGGCGGAAGATCTGTTGCTGCACGCGCCGGCTGATGCGTCGCCTGAACAACTTAAAGACATCCACATTCGCGTTGTGATGCCGATTACCGAGAAGAAAGAGTAGCGTTAAATTATGCGCCTTCGTCCTTCGAGACGCCAAATTTTCTTCACCCTGAGGGTTTGCGTAGCAAACGTCTCGAAGGGCAAAGGAAATTGGGCTCCTCAGGATGAAGGCATGTTTTCATTTTGAGGAAACCATGATCAAGATCACGAGCGATTTCGACAGCGGCAATATCGTTGCCTTAGACACCGCTGATCCTTCGAATATTTGCCTTGAGATCAAACCGGACGGCAAGGCGGATTTCTTTCAGTGGTTTTATTTTCGCGTTGATGGCGGCAAGGGGCAGCCGCTTACGATGCGCCTAAAAAACCTTGTCAATTCCTCCTATGTGAATGGCTGGAAGGATTATCGCGCCGTCGCATCCTACGATGGCGAAGACTGGTTTCGCGTTGAGACGACAAGTTTTGACGGGCAGGAATTGACCATTCGTCACAGCCCGGAACAAGACATCGTATATTATGCCTATTTCGCGCCCTATCCGACTTCACGATACCGTACTTATGTTGATCGCATCAAAACGTCGCCGTTGTTGACCCATGAAGTCATTGGCCAGACTCTCGACGATCAAAACATCGACTATTTCAAAACAGGAACCGGCGCACGAAATTTCTGGGTGATCGCGCGTCAGCACCCCGGCGAGACCATGGGGTCTTGGTGGATGGAGGGGTTTCTCGACCGGTTGACCGATGCGAGCAACGGGACAGCGAAGGCGCTGCGCGATAGTGCGTCGCTGCACATTATACCTTGCATGAATCTCGATGGCGCCAAGCGCGGCCATTTGCGAACAAACGCAGCGGGCAAAGACCTCAACCGCGCCTGGCAGAATGCGAGTATGGAAGAAAGCCCGGAGGTCTATCTCGTGCGTGAGCAGATGCGCGCGAGTGGTGTTGATTTCTTTCTTGATGTGCATGGCGATGAAGCCATCGCCAATAATTTTCTCGACAGCGCCAAAGGCATTCCGTCATGGGATGACCGTCATCAGAAATTGTTTGATCATTATTCTTCACGGCTTTTGGAGCTGAGTGAGGATTTCCAGACTGAAGAGGGCTACCCAGCTGCTGCGCCCGGCAAAGCGAATTTGAACATTGCAAACTCCTACGTGGCGGAGACCTGGAATTGCCTCTCCATGACGCTGGAGATGCCATTCAAAGACGCCAAGGTGAATCCTGATCCGTCCGTTGGCTGGTCGCCGGAACGCTGCCGGAATTTCGCCGGCGAGCATCTCGCTGTGATGGCCGAAATTGCGGATATGGTTCGATAGAGCGTTGATTTATCGCGGGCGTTGCTATCGCGAAACGGCGCAATATTCGATAGAACTGCACTCCAAGCCATGCTTTGCAATTACAGGGTCCCATGACACCGGAAATCGGCCATTTCGCACTTATCCTGGCGTTCATGATCGCCCTCGCGCAGGCGGCGTCGCTCTTTATTGGCGTTAATACCGGCGACGGCCGGTTTGCGGTGTTTGGTCAACGGGCGTCCATTTTGATTTTTGCGCTGACGGCGCTGTCATTCGGTTGTCTGATGTATGCGTATGGAACGTCGGACTTTTCCGTCATCAACGTGTTCGAGAATTCTCACTCGGCGAAGCCGTTCATTTACAAACTCACCGGCACTTGGGGCAATCACGAAGGTTCGATGCTGCTTTGGGTGCTGATCCTGGCACTGTTCAGCGGCATGCTCGCCGCACAGGGGCGGGCAGCGCCACGTCAACTTCACATGCTGACGCTCGGCGTTCAGGCGCTCATCATATCCGCCTTCATTGCTTTCATCCTGTTCACATCGAATCCATTTGAGAGACTGTTTCCGACTCCAGCGGACGGAACCGGGCTCAACCCGCTGTTGCAGGACCCCGGTCTCGCGATACATCCGCCCTTTTTATATTTGGGATATGTCGGATTTTCGATCCCGTTTTCGTTTGCCGTGGCGGCGCTCATTCTCGGCAAAGCGGATTCCGTCTGGGGGCGCCTTGTGCGGCCATGGGCGCTGATCGCGTGGACGTTTTTAACAATTGGCATCGCGCTTGGTAGCTGGTGGGCTTATTACGAACTCGGCTGGGGCGGCTGGTGGGCGTGGGATCCGGTAGAGAACGCATCGTTCATGCCGTGGCTTGCTGGCACCGCGCTGATCCATTCCGTCCGCGTGGTCGAACGGCGCGATGCGCTCAAAGGCTGGGCGGTGCTGCTGGCGATCACGACATTCTCGTTGAGCCTCGTCGGCACGTTTCTCGTGCGCTCGGGCGTGCTGACGTCAGTCCACGCCTTTGCAGTGGATCCCGCGCGCGGGGTGTTCATTCTCATGATCCTCGTGGCCGCCATTGGCGGATCGCTCACCGCTTATGCGTTGCGCGCCTCATCGCTGACGGCAACGGGCAGGTTCGACCCGGTCAGCCGCGAAGGCGCACTTGTTATCAACAACGCCTTGTTGATTGTCGCCTGCGCAACAGTATTTGTCGGCACGTTTTATCCGTTGTTTATTGACGTGCTCACCGGCGACAAAATTTCTGTCGGCGCGCCCTATTTCAATTTGATTTTCACAAAGATAGCGGCGGTCGCGCTCGTTTTGGCGGCGGCAGGGACGCTGTTCGCTTGGAAACGAGCTGATTGGCGTTCGGTGTTGCGCAAACTTATGCCCGCTGGCGCTGCCGCGCTTGTCGCCGGCGTGATTGTTCTCGTCATCGCCGAGCGCGAGAAAGCCGCCGGCGCTTTCGCCATCATGCTGGTGATCTGGCTCGCAGGCGGCGCGATCAGTGAAATCGCGCAGCGCGTGAAACTTTTCCGGGCGCCGATTGGCGACAGTCTCGCCCGCGCGCGTGGTCTTCCGGCTGCGGCATGGGGCGCGGCGCTTGCCCATTTCGGTCTTGCTGTGTTTGCGCTTGGCACCTCCGGCATCAGCCTCTGGAAATCGGAAGAAGTGGTGTTGATGGCCGAGGGCGACGTCGCTGAGGTCGCAGGCTACAGCGTCGCGCTATCATCCGTCGAACGGTTGCAAGGCCCGAACTATGAGGCGGAACGGGCGACATTCATCGCAACCAAAAACAACGAGTCTTTTTCACTTTCGGGCGAACGGCGTTTTTACCCCATTCGGGGAATGGAAACGAGCGAAGCCGCGATCAAGGCTCATGGTCCCGGTGATCTATATATTTCTTTCGGTGAAAACACATCCGGCCGCGGCTGGCCGGTGCGGCTTTTTTATAACCCCTTTGTCGGTTTCTTGTGGATCGGCGCCGGTGTGACTGCGTTTGGCGGTCTGCTGGCGTTTGCTGACCGGGGCCGCAGGCCCGCCCGGTTGCGCCGGAAAAAACCTGCGGTGGCGAAGCACATGGAGGCGGCGCCGGCATGAGAAAAGTTGCTCTGTTCACACCGCTGATTGTCTTCGTGGTGGTTGGCGCGTTTTTTGGCTGGGGCCTGACTCGTGATCCTTCGCGTATTCCGTCCCAATTGATTGACCGTCCTTTGCCCGAATTCGATCTACCTGCGATCCAGGGGTTTTCTGAAGGTCTGTCATCGGATGATTTCAAGGGTCAGGTGACGCTCCTCAATGTTTTTGCATCATGGTGCGTCAGTTGCCACGTGGAGCACCCGCTGCTGATGGAATTGGCGGCGCAAAACGCCGTGCCGCTGTATGGCCTTAACTGGAAGGAAAAGCCGGGGGAAGGCAAAGCCTGGCTTGACCGGTTTGGCAATCCTTACGGCTTGATCGGCGACGACCAGAGTGGACGTGTGGCCATCGACCTTGGCGTGACCGGCGCACCTGAAACGTTCGTCGTCGATAAGGACGGCCGCGTCCGGTATGTTTTCATCGGCCCGATCACGTCGCATTCGTGGGAAGAGACGCTCCTTCCGCTGATTGAGGAACTGCGGCGGTCATGAAAAAGCTCTTGATTTTGGTGGCGTTCCTGACACTTGCCGTTCCGGCGTTCTCGGCCGAGCCCGATGAATTGCTGGCTGATCCCGTGCTTGAAGCCCGTGCGAAGGAAATTGATGCGCAGCTTCGGTGCGTCGTTTGCCAGAGTCAGAGCATCGCAGAGTCGAACGCGCCCCTGGCGAAAGATTTGCGTATTCTGGTGCGTGAACGTCTCACTGATGGGGACAGCGATGAACAGGCGATACAGTACATCGTCGACCGCTACGGCGACTATGTGTTGATGAAGCCGCCGTTACAGGGCAACACGCTGGCCCTTTGGTTCTTTCCTGCATTCGCGCTGTTGATGGCTGGCGGCGTGGCGTTTTTCTATCTGCGCAGTTTTAAGTCCCGCGGTGCGACAGAATCGGAAGCGCTATCTGAAGATGACGAAGCGGACCTTCAGCGAATTATCAAAGAGCGGGCGGAATGATCTGGATCATTATCATAGGGATCGTCGTTCTGGCGCTGGCGCTGCTTGTTGAGCCCTATTTTCGCAAAACAATCACGGCGGAAAGCCTTGATGAGCAGGATTATCTCGTCGCGCAGCTTGATGACGTCGCCCGAGACCTTGCGGCGGGGTTGATTACCAAAGAAGAAGCAGCGGAAGCTAACAAGGAAGCGCGCCGGCGCTTGCTCGCGGCGTCTCGTAAAGAGGCAACCGAGCAAGGTGAAGAAGGCGGATTTGCTGTCCGTCAGGTCAGCGCGATGATCATTGGCGCGGCGCCGCTGGCCGCAATCGCGCTATATGTGATGCTGGGCAACCCAGACGAACAAACAACGCCGAAAGCCATTGAAATTGCGCAGCGCGGCCAAATGGCGGCGCCCGGTGCGGCCTCGGCGCAACCGATGGCGGAATCGGTGAATGCGCTGGAGCAACGTCTCGCGGAGAATCCGGACGATCTCGATGGCTGGGTCATGCTCGGCGAAAGCTATGCCCAAATGGACCGGTTCGCGGAGGCGGCGAGGGCGTTTGCGAGGGCGCGCGACCTTGCGCCTGATGAAGCTTATCTTCATGCGGCGGAGGGTGAAGCGCTCGCCATGGCTGATGGCGGCAATGTCAATGCTGATGCGATTGCTGCTTTGCGGGAAGCGCTGAAGCGAGATGCAACAGAACCCCGCGCGCGGTTTTATCTGGCGCTAGGGGCGTATCAGCGTGGCGAACGCGAAGAAGCGCTGGGCGCCTTGGTGGCGCTCGCCAATAATGCGCCCCCGGGCGTTCAATGGGCGCCGATCGTGCGTTCACAGATTGAATTGATCGCGGCGGAGCTTGGCAGGCCGGTCGCTGAGCTTGGTTTGCGTGAAGCGCCGCGACAAAATCCAATTGAAACTCTTGAGGCGGAGATCGCCAGCGGCGATGCACCTTATGAAACGTGGATCGCTCTGGCGGACGCTTACGCGACACAAGGTAACGTAGTGGCCGTGGAGAACACGTTAGACCGCGCCAGCGAGCGCTACGCCAATGCGCCATTTGTGATGCAGCAGATTGAGGCGGCTCGTTCCCGGCTCGGGTCAGCGAGCGGTCCGCGCGAGAATTCGGCACGTGGCCCGTCCACGGAACAGATGCAGGCGGCGTCGCAAATGAGCGAGGACGATCGCGCCGCTATGATCGAGGGCATGGTTGCTGGCCTCGCGGCGCGCCTTGAGAACGAGCCGGACGACCTTGAAGGTTGGACAATGCTGGCGCGTTCCTATGCTGTGCTCGGGGACATGCAAAAGAGCGCTGACGCCTATGCGCGCGCCTCACAACTGGCGCCGGATGATCTGGCATTGCGGCTTGGCCGGGCGGAAGCCTTGCTGACGACGTTGCGCGAGAACGGCGAACCGATTGACGGGGCCGCGAAAGCAGCAATTGATGAAGTATCGCGCATCAACCCCGAACATCCCTTTGCATTGTATTTTCAGGGCCTGGCTGCAAGTCAAAGCGGCGATATTGCGCGCGCAAAGAGTTACTGGGAGCGCTTGTTGGCGGGAATGCCCGAAGGATCACCGGATGCCGCCGGCGTGCAGCAGATGATTGATGCGCTCTAAAGGTCTATTTCAACGTCGCCGCCAAGACGCTCCCGCGCAATCTTGAGAATTCTGTCACGGATATCCGGATAGCGATTGACGAACGCTTTGAAGTCGCGGCGGCGTAGCGCCAGTACGCTTGAAAAGCCGAGCGCTTCTACATCGGCATTACGCGGCTGGTCGGTTATCAGTGCGAGTTCGCCGAAGAAATCACCAGTACCAAGCGTTATATCATGTTCCGCCAGCACAACCTTAACGGCGCCGTTGGCGATGAAGTACATTTCATCGCCGATCTCGCCACGCTTGATGATCATATCGCCGGGGGCGAAGAATCTCGTTTTTAGCAGGCGCGCAATGCTTTTTTGTTTTCCCTTTCCGAGGCCAGCAAAGAAGGGAACTTTGGCGACCAGTTCAGCGGGATTGAGCTTGAGTTTTAACGGCGGTAGTCGGCCTTCGGCGGCGCCGGCGCCGTCGAGCCGAGTTAAAAGATCACCGTGAATTTCCGGACCGATCAGCGATTGATCCAGCAGGCGATTATAGGCGTTCTCTTCAAGCCGGAGGCCGGCGAGCATCAAGGCGCGCCGATGCAGGGCGGCGGCGTATTCCGGATATTGCAGCGCCAACGCTTCCACATTTTGGGAGACGATTTGAAAGCGTGTGATGATGTTTTCACGAAATGGCGCACGGGCATGGTCCGGCAGCAGGGCTTCAATTTCGTCCACGCCCTGTTCATTTTGATCGCGCAAGACTTGCCGGATGAATTCGAGAACGCCGAGCCTGCGGGCGAGAACACGGGCCAGCGGACCGGAAATTCTCAAATTACGCTGAACATCAAGCGCATTGCGGAAGTTGCTGCGGAACGCGATGCCCGCAGTTGCGGCCTGGCGCCAATCGGCGCCGGATGACTTCAAGACATCGGCGACATCATCAAGGCGTGACAATGCCTCCTGGAGTTGCGTGGTGGTCGCGAAACCTTCTCCAAACCGCGTCAGGTAAAGCTGGCGTTCCTGCGCCAGCGCCATCGCGAGCCCGGTGCGCACCCAGTCTTCTGTGCTGAGCTTGTCACCCTTTTCCTGCTCCTGAGCCTGTCGTGCAGCGTCGTCAAATCGTTTCAATGCTGCGGAGCGCTCACTTTCATCGACTTGATGAAAGCTCGCAAAACGGTCCAATTCTTCGGAAACCGACTGTAGCGCATTCGAAACGGAACGGTCACGCACGGCCTGATCGGTAGGCGAAAGTTTGTCGAGCCCGAAGAGTTTCATTACTAGCGAAATCGTCGTCGCCTGAAACAACAGCGTGAAAAGCACATAGCTGGTGACAAGGACGCCGACAAAAGCGCGGCCGTCCTCGGGAATGGCTTCGGTCTCCAGAACGATCAACGCCAAGGCGAGCGACACCGCGCCTCGCAATCCGCCCCAGAACATGATGGTGCGATAGCCCAGACTAACGCTCTGCCCGACACCCATGCGGCTGAGGGCCGGCAAGAGCGCATAAATAATAAACGCACGCGCAGCCGTCGCGGCGATGATTACCAGCACAATGTCGTCTACATAATCGAAAACATGGGCGCCAAGCATGCGCGGCACCGCAAGACCCACCAGGATGAAGATCAGTGACGTCGCCCAAAACCCGAGTTGATGCCAGGCGTGTTCAACCTCTTCAAAAACTTGAGGGGGAATTAACCGCCTGCCGATTGATCCGATGGTAAGGCCGGCGGCGACGACCGCCATGACGCCGGAAACATGGAGAAAATGTTCAGCCACAACAAAGGCGATGAACGGTAGCGTGACGGTAAGGGTCAAAATGATGATGGTGTCGCGTCTGAAGGCGCGCATGAGCCACACGGCAGGCCGGGCGACGACAACACCGACAGCGATGCCGCCCAGAAACACCACAAGAAAATTGACGGCGCTCGCTACAAGGTCGAGCCCGGCGTCTTGCGCCAGCATTGCGATAAAGATCGAAGAGATGACGATGGCGGTCGCGTCGTTAAAGAGGCTCTCGCCCTCCACCAAAACTGTCAGCCGCTTGGGCGCGTTCAAATCCTTGAAGAGTGCGATGACGGCCACGGGATCCGTTGCCGACACAATTGCGCCGAGCAGCAGGCACACAACCAGCGCCATGCCGGAAAATGCCGCGATGGATCCGCCGACAATGGCCGTTGATATGGCGACGCCCACTATGGCGAGAAAAAGGATCGACCGGATGTCCGCCATGAGTTTGCGCAGGTCGAGCGAAAGTGCGCTTTCAAAAACCAGTGCGGGCAGGAACAGGAACAAGATGACGTCGGAAGTAATGGACAACCCGCCGACGGCCTGCGCCATCTGCCGCCATATTGATCCGCCGCCATGCGCAGCATGGGGATCGTGTGCGGCTTCGCCCGCACCGACACCGAGATGTTGTGCAATAAACCCAAGACCGATGCCGGCAAGTGCAAGAACGACGGTGTAGGGAATGTTACTGCGCCGGGCGACCGGCAACATCAACACGGCAAGCGTCAAAACGCTCGCCAGACCAAAGACCACGCCCCACATGGCGGTTACCCCGCAATTTGCGTCACGTAAAAACGATACGTAACGCGCCCCACTGATACTTGGCGGTAGTCTACACTACCTCGTCTGGTTTTTCACCGGCGCCTCCGCGGATGCGCCGCGCGCGTTCTCGCCCGCGGAATCCGTGACAAAATAAGGCTCGCCGTTGTCCTTGAGGAAAAGCCGCTCCATTTCAGGCCGGGTGAACGGACGCGAACCGAGCCGTCCGAACACAGCCATTTGGTGTCCTGTCTCATCAACCGCGCGATCACGATCGAGGCCTTTGGAAAGGGCAAGTGCGGGCTTGGGGGTTCTGGCCCAGGCGATAATTTCCGGTTTTGGCGCCGGGGAGAAACCGTAGAAATTCGGTTGCGACGACGGGCTCGTGAGCTGCAGGACTTTCAAGCCGTTTATTCCGTCGGCCACGTAAGCGAAGAGTGACGCGTTTGTCGTGGCGACAATGACGTCGCGGGCGTCGTTGATGGCGCCGCCGCCAGTGAATTTTTGCAGAACACTCGGCGCTTCAGGATTTTCAATGTCGATGATAACAAGCCCTTCCGACTTTGCCGCCACATAGGCGTAAGTGCGCGCCAGATAAAGTTTCTGCGCATCGGCGAGGGGAATGTGCGCGCCCTCTACAAGCTTGGGCGCCGCCAAATCGGTGACGTCGAATACCTTCAACCCTTGTACATCCGTGACGAACAGATAGCGGAACTGCAGCGCACTGGCGCGCATGTCTGTTACCGGAATGACCGATTCCGTTTTCGGGTTCAGCGGGTCGTCGAGATTGACCACAACGAGGCCAGCGTCCGCTGCGATATACGCATAATTACCGCCCAACGTAACGTGTCGGGCGCCGGTCAACACGCCGCCAGGGTTCCACGTCACTGCACGTTTGAAGAAGTTGTTGCGGGGTTCGCCATCAGCCAATGTGTTGATATCGACAAGGATCAGACCTTCTTCGGCGTCGGTGATGACCGCGTAGTTGTAGATGGGGTGGAACGCCTGCTCGTCATTCATGGCCCGCATCTCTTCGGTGTTGCGTTCAGGCGCAATGGGCTGGTTCGTGGGCAACGCCATACAGGTGGCGTTTTTCGTTTTTACATGAGTGTCATGCCCGAGCGGTGAGAATGGCGCCGTAATAAAGCGTTCTGACAGTCCTTTATTGGCGATGGAGGCCACATCATAGGCCCGGAAACCGCCTTTGCCTTCCGCCGCAAAAAGATACTCACCGCGCACCTGCAGGCAGTTTACCGCGCCGCCCGCGTCCTGCGTGACATTGGCGATTTCTTCCAGTGCGCCTGTTTCTCCCGACAGACCTTCACCAAAGGTCTTGCCCCGGGTCCAGTTGATCAATTCCCGCTCGTTCCGTTCCACATGTGCTTCATAATAATCGGGATAGGCGTATTTCTGGAGATAGGATCCGAATACCGCCTGTGGTTCTTCCCATTCCGTGACGCGTATTGCCTCAATAGCGCCGTCGAGCCCCGTATAAGCATGCATGCCGACGAAATTCACGAAGTTGGTGCCCAGCAATAATAGCTGCGCCATGATGGCGTTGTTGTCGCTATCGGCTGACAAGTGACAGTCCGTGCAGGTTTTTGTTTCGGTTTTTCGCACCGTGTGGGGGAAGTGAGGCGCGAACGCTTGGCTGGAGAACCCCGCGGCGGAAATCGGCGGCTGCTGCACATAAATGCGCTCGCGGTTCACATTGGTTGATGAAAGGACAAGCGCAGAGGAAGACCGCACGGGCACCACAGAATTATTCTTGGTGTCTTGATGCTTGCCAAGCTGGAACATCTGGTCGCGCGCCACTTGCGGATTGTAGGTGGCGTAGTTTCGCGTTGTGCCGCCTTCATATTTATGAGATTCCGCCTGCCAGTTTGCTTCGATGGGCAGATGGCACCCGCCGCAAGAGGTGGTCCATGAAAGGTGGCATGTGTAACACTCCATCTCTTCGTCTTTGTGGGCGAGGTTGGACTTGTCTGAACGCACGCCCCAATTGAGCGAACCATCATCAGCCATGGACATGGTTTTGGCGCGCGCTGATTTTTCGTTGTAACCGGCGGAGCCCGGCGTCACCGAATCCTTGACCAGCGAGAGCTCCCATTCGAGGTCTGGATCGATGATCGAGCGTTGCACGAGGACGTTGCGGCCACTTCGTTGCATCCATTCGAAGCGGTTACGGCCGTCCGGATTCTTCAGAATGGAAAGATCGCGGCCGTTCGGTCCGGCAGCCGGACCAGTGGTTTTCAGGCTCGGATATTCGCTCGCTGTGCCGTGACAATCCTTGCAGCGGATTTCGACGGCGTTTGCGACCTCGCCATGAATGTAGCCATTGCCGTGACTGTCCTGCGCATAGTGGCAATCTGCGCATTGCATGCCGACCTCGGCATGAATTGACATCATGTGCACGGTTTTGCCGGGGTTGACGCCAGCCTCAACGAACTTTCCTTCGCCGTCCTTGCGCCACTTTTCCGGGTCGTCATTGCTGACGATCGCGCCCTCGGCATCGAGCAAATTTCCGTCACGGTCGCGCTTCAGAATGGCGCGGAAGTTCCAGCCATGGCCATGATAGTCGGCGAATTGCGTGTCTTTCAGCAAGGGATTCAGATCGTAAACATTGCGCAGGAAATCGAGATCAGACCACTTTCCTCTGGCGGCCGCCGCTTCCGGATTGCGATCCAGAAGTTTGCGCTGTTCTTCCATGGTCGGGTACTTTTGTTCCTTCGGCCACATGGAAGGCGCGTCGGATTCATAATCCCACATGGTGTAGCCGAGATAGGAATTTAAAAACATGTTCGGCTGGTGCATGTGGCAGATCATGCACTGTGACGTGGGAATGGCGCGGGTGAATGTGTGTTGCAACGGATGGCCCGGCTCGCCTTTGGGTATTGTCGGGTCGGCAGTGATCGTTTCACCGTCACGGCCATACTGCGCATAGGTGAGCGCGTGACGCGGCTCGCGGTCATTGGCGTAGACAACGTGACAGGACGCGCAACCGGAGGAGCGATAATCCCCCGGCTGGTCATTGGTGCCGAGGAACCAGGTGAACGGATCGTTCAATCGCGTCTTGTGAATGTTCAACACCGGAATGGCGACGCGCAGTCCGGTGCCTGGACCGCGGTTTGACTGGCGAATGTCCGGGCGACCCGGTTCTTCCAGCCGTTGTAATTGTCCTGCTGCATTGGGCAGGCCCACTTCCGCAAACTGGGTAAGTATGTTGCGTCCGCCACGTTCGAACACGCGGAAAATATCCGCTGGCGGAATCACCTGCCAGGTTGGCATAGGTGCAAGGAACGGAAGCGCCCCGCGCGCCATGGCGGCGGCGGAAGGTTTCGTCGGGCAACCCATGGCGCCTTCCTCGCCATCGGCCACTGGATCACCGGGGGAACAGATCGCCGCCGGTTCGCCGTCGCGGGTGTAGGATTCGCCCAGAATATAGTTTTTGAACGGCAGGACGCCGTTATTGTATGCCGCGCCGCCCCAGAACATGGCCCCCGTCGCCATCAGCGAACGCTCAGCAGCCAGAATTTCTCGCATGTGGCAGCTGCCGCAGGATTCACGCGCCACCCGATAGTCAGATGGATTCACAAAGCGGATAAATTCCGGAGACTCTTTGTTGAGCAGCGCAAAGGAATGCTTTGGGTTTGCAGAGTGCGGGAAATGCCAGCTCTCAGGGTATTTCGGTAATACGTGAGCGGCGTCGCGGGCTTCATCATAGGCGGGCGTATGTTCGGTGAGGCCGTTCGCAAACACAGACGCATTGCCGCCATGACAATCGGCGCATCCGATGCGCAGATCCGCTGTCGGATTGTGCATGGTTGGGGCATCAGTCGCCGTATGGCAGGTGAGGCACCCGGCGCTTTTCGCGTCCGCCTCTGACTGGTCCTGATAGACCGGGGTCGGCGGCATGGTGACCAGCGAATAATCGCGCTCCACCGGCTTTTCTTCGTCGGCCGCGAGCGCGCCAGTCGCGAATAGCGCGGAGGCAGCGAAAACCAGCCGGAATATGTTGAACGCTTTGAACATCAGTAAGTCAGCACCACATTGAACAGCACGGAGTAATAGAGGTCACGGCCTTCATTGTTGTCATAAAGTTGTTTGAAGCCATCGCCGGGCTTTAACGCCGCACCGGAAAGCCGGAAGACAACGTTCTGAATAAAATCGGGCCGGTAGATGATGGCGCTCGATGCGTCCCATCCAATGTCGTTATCGATGCCGCCCTGAACGCGCAGCGCCTCCAGCGTATCGGTCTTGTGGAACCACAGGCGGTTTAAGTTTACGGAGACCCGCAGTTCCGGCAATATATCGAAGTCTGCCCCAGCGCCGGCGAGGATGAGGCCGGGATTGCTGAAGTTAGACTGTCCTTGTTCTTTTGACGAACGTAGGTCGGGCAGTAGGCCGTTGCGGCCATTCACGCCGATGACGCGCCCGCCGCCAATGAAGGGCACGCCCTGACGGATCCAATAAGACGTGTCTGCGCCTGCGAATTGCGGATTTTCAAAGATGGCGTCAAAACCGCGTTCGGTGTTGTCATAGGGGTTGCTATCGCCGCTGGCGAACAGGCCTGAAAGGCGCACGCGCCCCCAGCCGCGATCGTATGATGGCTCGATGGCGGCAAAGAACGAACGGATATTCGCCTTTTCGTCGGTGAAAATATTGTTCCGGTCTTCGCCGAGCGCATAGTATGCCGATGCAGTCAGGTTGATCCGTCCAATACGACCATCAGCGTTATAGCCAAGATACAAAACATCATATTCGCGCCCGCGCAAATTGCCGATGAGCGAGGGGCGCACCGGAAATCCGTTTTTGTCGATCTCGATATCGTTGCGTTCACGGTTGAGATTGTAAACGGCGGTGACCTGGCTGGTCAGGCCGGGGAAGGGCAGGTCCTGCCGGTACAGATTGGCGAGGAAGACATAGTCATCGCGCGGACGCGTGGTGACGTCATTGAGGCCGGAGTTTGTGTCTTTCTCAAGCCGCATAAAGGCGGCGAGATTGTATTGGAACCGGTTGTTATCGCGGTTGCCGAAAACACGGACGCCGAGCTGGTTGTCCTGAAACAAAAATCCGCGAAAGTCGCTGGAGAAGGGCTGAATACCCACACGCACGGAGTCGAAGTCATAACGATCGGATACGTTGCGGATGTGATAATCGACGAATGCTTCCTGCAGGCCGATGAAGCCGTCATGGCGGGTAAGCTTTTCCGACGGTTCAACATACAAAATCCGCCGCTCTTCGACGCGGGCGAAGTTGTAGTTGAACACCGGCGTCAGGCGGAATTCGAGATCTTGCGGCTTGTAGGCGGTTGAGCCCTTGATCAGCGAGAAACTGGTGATGAGGTTTTGATTAAAGCCGAAACTGTCGCTGTCGCCGAAGACGTCGAGATCACCGGCATCGGTTGTGGTTTGTACGCCAACCGGGATCGGGAACGAACGTGGCTCCACCACGGTGTCGGAAACAACGGCGGCGACAAAGAACCAGTCATCGCCAAAAACCGGCCGGTCGCCCTTGATGGTGTTCTGGTTATAGGGGTCCCACCAGCGTGATTGCAAAAGGCCCAAGTTTTCTGCAAGGCGCCAGCGGTCCGGCACGGCTGGCGCGCACTCGGTGAACTCGCGGCCCGCTTCCCTGCAGTCGGGATATTCGCCAAGACGCGGCGGACTTACGGCGCTGGGATTAAGCGGTTCGTCCTGGGCAAGAGCAGGGGCGCCGAAGATCAGCAGACAAAGAGATATGATTGCGTTACGGATCAATCTAATTCCTCATCTCATTTATCCTGACAGACATTTTGTTCATCCGAGCCTACAAACGGATTGAACGGACAATTCACATAACGCAGCCGCACCGGCGCGCCATTAACGGATATAACGATCTGGTCCGCGCGTATCGCCGCTGGCGCATTGTTGATAGCGCCGCCAAGGCGTTCACCGGCATTGTGAACACCAAGGAAGGAAATCATGTCGTCCTGATCAATCCCGTCGCCAGAAACGCCAATGCCGCCGACAAGAATATCGCCGCGATAGATCGGCACTGACCCCGGGAAAATCTGAATGCCGTTCTGGAGCCGGTTTTGCGTTCCAGCCAGACTTGGAATGTCAGGCAGAAATGTACACCGCGGAGGCGTGTCGGCGCCCATGCCCGCTACATGCAACACGTTCTGCAGAATATTCTCCACGATGAGTGACGACTGCAGACCCGTTGCGAAAATACTCCATTCGCCGATAGGCAGGGAAAGCGGACCGCCCGCCGTACCGACTTCGCCGTCAGGAAAATACGGGCGCGACAGGTTGCCGCCAGCGCGGTCAGAAAAAGCAATGGCGCCGGTCAGCGCCGTTGGGTCGGGAATGAAGTCGCGCACATCCTGCACATAAGACGCCGGCGTCTTGGTAATATTCGGATCTGGCACAGGGAGCGGAGGGGGAATGGTTCCCAGCAGGTCCGCCGCTGCGACCGGGTTGGAAAAGAACGCTGCAGTGCGCGCTTTTTGCAAGGAAACATCTGTCCCAAATACCGGTGCATCAGGAGCGCGAATAATGCCGAGAATTTGACCGTTGGTGTCGACGACGGAGATAGACACCTGTGCGCGTGAGTTAAGCGGCTGGCGGATCTGTCCGCGCGCCGCTGTCATCACGTCAAAGGCTTCTTCGAGAATGGCGGTGACTTCTGCGGTGGTGAGAGGCGCTGCGACGCTGGCGCCGTCGGTGCCGGCAATTGCAGGATAGCGATTGATACCTGTGCCGTCAGTCAGCACATAGATGTCAGAATTTGAAAATTCGGCAGGCGTCGCTTCGCGGATGCCGGACCGTTCGGCGCCATAGGCTGTCCCCGCATAAACCACCCCGCCGGTGGACGCGCCATCGAAATAAGATGTCACATCCACAAGGTCGCCCTGTACGCCGCCGGTAATCGCCGCAAAGGATGCCGCTGATGCGGGCGTGCTCATCAGGTCGTCGTCATTCGTATCGGTAAAGCGCAAGGTGGTGCCATCAACGGCGATCCGATCGGCGCGGATGGTCGCGGGTGCGGCGAACCCCGAAGACCCCGCCCAGGCGATCGCTTCCTCGTCACTGACGTCGACGTCAAGGATGTCGGGGTCAAAGCCGTAGTCATCGTCAGCGATAACCCCGATACCACCGACGAGAAATCCATCCTTGTACAGCGGAAAGCCGCCGGGATCGGCGGAAAGCCCGACCGGCGCGCGTTGCGGGCCGATGGTCGGCCCGCCGCCAATGGCGCGCGTGTTGAAATCAGAGCAAGGCAATTGCGAGAACTGCACGCCGAAGAGAGGACCGCTTTCCAGCCCTACGGTTGTTGGCGCCGGCGGGAAATGCTCCTGTACGATCTGACTGGCGGTGCGGGAAGAAAATGCGTTGCCGCCAGAAGAAAGATACGCGCCGGTGATCGCCTTTGAAATGGCGGTCAAGGTCGACGGCGCCGCAAGACCCTGTAGCGAGGTGTTGGCGCTGCCTGGTCCCGCCCGCACCGTGATCATATCGGCGGCGCCCGTCATCTGGAAAACCGCGAGCACATTGCCCACCCGGTCCACGACAGCGATGGTGGCAGGGGCCGACCGCGCCTGAGCCTCCTCCACCGCCTGTGCGATGATGGTTTCTACTTCGCTTGTCGTAAGATTGCGCAGTTCCGCTTTGAAAAGCGGTGACGTCGCGGGCGGCGGCGCGGGAGTGGTCACCGGCGGCGGTTGCGTCGATTCTCCGCCGCCGCAAGCAGCCAGCACCAGCATCGATGTCGCTGCGAAGAAAAGTTTTTTCGCCGCCGGCATTATCTCTCCCTTCGCCCCCGTATTCGAGTTGGGCTCCGCGCTCCCAAACTCGCGCCGAATCTCGCGTCTATACGTACCCAAATGCGAGCATGGCGTCAGCCACCCGTGCAAAGCTCGATACGTTTGCGCCAGTCTGATAATCGGTAATGCCATTCCGGACCGGTGCATACTCGACGCATTGCGTGTGAATAGAGCGCATGATTCGCTCCAATTCCTGTTCCACCTGTTCGCGGGTCCAGCTGAGGCGCTGGGCGTTTTGCGCCTGCTCCAGACCGGAGCAGCCGACGCCGCCGGCATTCGCCGCCTTGGCCGGACCGAAGATGACATTGGCGTCTTTCAGAACATGAATCGCCTGCGCCGTGAGCGGCATGTTGGCGCCTTCGGACAGGCACATGATGCCGTTTTTGACCATGGTCGCGGCCATGTTTTCATCGATCTCGTTCTGCGTGGCGCAAGGAAGGCCCACATCGCACGCAACCGTCCAGGGTGACTTGCCCGCATGATAGGTCACGCCCTTTGCTTCATTGGCGAGAACGGCAAGGGACTCACGACGATTTTCCTTCACGTCCTGCAGGACTTTGAAACTCTCATCCGTAAAGCCGTTGGGAACGTGCGCAAAACCGCGGCTGTCTGAAACCGTCACCACTTTGGCGCCTAACCGCATGGCGCGCTGTACCGCATAGATTGCGACGTTGCCTGAACCGGAAACAGCGACGGTTTTACCGTTCATGGTCTTGCCATGCTTTTTCAGCATTTCTTCGGTGAAGACAACAACACCGTAACCGGTCGCTTCCTTGCGAATCTCGCTGCCGCCATAGGCAAGGCCTTTGCCAGTGATGACACCGCCCGTATAGAAATGGGCGAGCTGTTTGTACTTACCGAAGAGGTAACCGATCTCGCGCGCGCCGACACCGATGTCGCCAGCGGGGACGTCTACGCTTTCGCCGATATGGCGATGCAACTCTGTCATCATGGAATGGCAAAAACGCATGATCTCGCGATCCGACCGGCCTTTCGGATTAAAGTTTGAGCCGCCCTTGCCGCCGCCCATGGGAAGGCGGGTGAGCGCATTTTTAAACGTCTGCTCGAAACCAAGGAATTTCAAAATGGAGGCGTTAACGCTGGGGTCAAAACGTAACCCGCCCTTATAAGGCCCCATAGAAGAGTTGAACTGAACCCGGTAGCCTTTGTTGGCGTGCGGAACGCCTTGATCATCTTCCCAGGTGACCCGAAAGCTGACGACCCGGTCAGGTTCAGTCATGCGTTCCAGAATTCGGGCATCGGTATATTTTCGGTGATCGAGATAGTACGGCATCACCGTTTCCACGAATTCAAAGACTGCCTGATGGAATTCCGTTTCGTGCGGGTTGCGATTGGTGACGCCTTGCATGAAGTGGTCGATTTCGCGCACCACATTGCCGCCGCCAGCGATGCCGACGCCATAGCTTGCTTTCGGCTGTGACGCTGAACGCGCCAGCGTTTCGCTCATATCCTGTTGCGCCTTGAAAAGCGGCGCCGGTTTTTCGACCAGCGGCTTATCAGGAGCCCCACCTTTATTCTTGCGCCAAAACATACTCTCGCCCTCCAGCCCCAATTATTTGTTGTTGATGCGATAGCGCGGGGGAATTTGCCTATCGCATGTTTCTATTTCATGCCCTAATGCACAAGCATAGCGCCTATGTCGCCGAGCGCCGTGCGGAAACCATTCTGATTATAGGCGTATGGGCTTTGCACCTGTTTGCTGGCGCGCTCCACTGCGGCCTTCATGTCGGGTCCCGCCATGCCAAGCGCCGCCGTCAGCCGCTGCACCGCGAAGAGCGCTTGCTCTGCGCCTGCATAATTTGTGTAACGCCGGCTGCGGCTGTCGCTCACGACTTCAATAAGGATAGCGCGCACCATCTCCGGGCTCGAAAGGTCAGCGCTGGCGATACGGTTTGATGCCTCGCTGGCGGTGAGCTTTAAGTTTTCTGCGGCCGTGTGGAAGTACCCGCCGGAATGCTGGGAGGCCGCATGCAGGACCCGGCCTTCACTCTCCAGTCTGTCAGCAAGCGCCGGGTCGATCACCCGCATGGCGGCTTGCAACATGATGAGGTTCGCATCATTAAGGATTGGCGAGCCGGGACCAAGGGCGCGGCCAGGATTCGCGCGCCAGCTCAGGCTGCCGACGCCTTCGGAAATCGGCTGGTGACAGGAATGGCAATCGAAAAAAACCAGTTCGGGAAAGGCGCCTGCTGAGCCGGTGTTGTTGTCGAGCAGTAACTCCAACGTGCGCTCCACGGCGGCGGCTTGACCCACCGCCCAGACTTGCGCGCCCGGCGCCACGGTCTTTCGCGCGCGGTAATCGTCATCGACCACGTGGTGCTGTTGTATGGTCGTATAAAGATCAAGCTCGAACTTCATGCGTGGATGACCCGCGCCCATGAGCCGGTGCGAGACGAACTGGTTTTCGTAGCTTGAGCCAAGGTGGCAGCCCATGCACAGTTTGGCGCGGGCTGCGGGATCTTCAGTTGGATAGAGTCCCGCCTCAATATTTTGTTGATGACCAGCGCCGATACGGTGGAACGCCAGCCAGTTCTGCGCGCCGCCGTGACAAGCTTCACAGCCGACACCGTCGCTGATCTGAAAGCGCTGGGAACGTTTGTCGTCCGGTATATTGTCAGCATGACAGTCGAGGCAGACCGGCGACTGGTGCGCTGGGCCGACCCCAAGGTTTGCGGCGATGCGTTTGCCGTGCGGTTCAAGCAATACTTCATAGGCGCGGGAATGGGCGCCCCTTTCGCCGCGCGACGCCCAATGAAAATATTCGTTTTGCCCCACAACGGGTCCGGCGCCGTCGCCTGTTACCTGATCGCCATGGCAGCCAGCCGTGGAACAGCTCGGCACGCCAGTGTGGTTCAGACCATCGATGAACGGCACAGGCGATGTTTGCGCATGGGCGGCGCAGAGCGCGAAGAACGCGGCCGCGACCGAACTTATGAAACACACCTTACGCATTACTGCCTTCTCATCGCTTCCTGGTTGCGCGCAGGCTGCATAAGCGGCGCATCCAGATCATCATGGTAAGCATGGCAGGTTAAGCACTCGGATGCGATACCTGTTCGTCCACTTGTATCGTCATGGCAAGCGCGGCAGACGGTGATGGACGGCATCAGCACATCGGCGGATTCCGAGGATGTTTCCGCCTTGTGGCAGGTTGAGCAGTTGATTTCGCCCGTTTCATGCGCGGCATGGTTGAAAAACGCCATAGGGTGATACTGCTCGGTCAGACGCACTGGCGTAAATTCCGGCAGCTCGCCGTTTGCTAACGCCTCACGCGTCGCAGGGTCTTCATTTTCGTGGCACTTGGTGCACACGCCGTCCTCTGAGAAAATGCGCTGCACCATAGCGTCGGTATTGCGTCTGGCGTCGCTGAAGGCTTGCGTGCGCAGCCGTTCACGCCGCGTGCGCGCCTCGGCGCTCAGCTGCCGGTCGAGCACGCCTGCGGACTGATCGCCAAGCAACAGGCTGGTGGCTTGGGCAAGATAGAAGTCTTCCAATGTTTCACGCACTTCTTCCGGCTCGCCATGGGGCAGGGTGCGTACAGTATTGCCGGTGGTCGCAAAAGCGAGCGAATGGCAATCACTGCAATGGCTTTCCATTTCAATGGGTTTGATGAGCGCGCCAGCGGCATCCGCCTGATGACAGTCGATGCAATCGAGGTCTTCGCCATACCGTGCGCGAAGACCAGCGGGGAGCGTTTCGAGTTTGCGCGCGACTTCGTCATCATTGAGGTGAAAGTCATGAGGAAAGATCAGGCCGTTATTTTCTTTCGGGCGGTCGACCAGTGACACGCGTTTCATGGACGCAGCGCCCGCTTGCGGATCGAGAATAATCAGCGGTTTGAACTCCGGATGCCGCCTGCCGAAATTCGAAACATTGACCAGTTTTGTTTCCGTGAATTGTTTGTCCATCTCATTGTGGCAATCCACGCAGAGTTTTGAATCCGATGGCAGGATACCCGCGTCGCCATTGTGTTCGAAGTGACAAGAACCGCAGCGTCCCTCCGGTATATTCAGGGATGAGCGCAAATCCACCAGCCATTTCTCGCTTCCAGCATTGATCGGCCGAGCGGCGTGAAGTGACAGCGGGTCGGCGTGATCGCGCATCTCCTCGTGGCAGGTCAGGCAATCAGCGTCTTTGACGCGCGCAAACGGCGTGACATGGCAGTCTCGGCAATCTTCGGTGAGATTTGCGTGCGCGGAGGACATGCCGCCAGCAAGCCAATGCTGGTTGGTCGCCAGCGCCAGTTTTGAAACAGTGGATCCGCTGCCGGGATCATCACTGCGGAAATGAAGAAAGATCGGGGTGGCGAGAAACACCAGCAGAATAAGCCCGATGAGCACCCATGCGCTCGCCCTCTTGTCAGGAGCGTAGCCGCGCATGGAGAACACGGCTTTTTCATCGCGCTTGTCGCGGATCGGCGTTTGCGGCTCGACCAATTCGATCGAGACTAGGAGGTCGCCTTTTGTTTCAGGGGCGGTGACGGAAAGCTGATAGGGGCCGATCCGGATCGTTGAGCCATCGCTGAGTGAAATATCGCGCCGTCGAATCTGTGCGCCATTGACGCGAACGCGGTGATCGCCATTGGCTTCGATCCGCGCCTTGCCGGCGGAAAGTTGAATGAGCCGGGCATGATGCAGGCCAACACGAAGGTCGCTTAAGTGAACATCGCAATCGGTCGCCCGTCCGAGCGTGACTTCGCTTTTGTCATAGATGGTCGGCCGCACCGTAATGCGCCCGCCGGGCCGTCTCCTGATGAATTCTACTCTAATCGCCATTCCCGCCTCACCAGTAGAAAAAGACAGAGACGATATGCGCAATCAGCGCAGCGAGGAGGGCGAAGGAGAGGGGCACATGAAAATACAGCCAAAGCTGTAAAAGTGTTTTGTTGCGGATGTGCCGCCGTGTACGCAAAAGCAGCGCGGATTTGCGCTCCAGAATGGAAACGACGTTTTCCAACGGCCGGCGCATGCTCTCGTCAGCGGCTTGCGAGGCCCGGCGAAGCCGCGTCGCCGCGCGGGTGGTGGCGCACTGTTTTTGGGCGCCGGCGATTGAGGTGAATAATCCGGGCTTTAGCTTGGTTTTGCGGATGGCGCGCTTCACTTCGCGCACATATTTTGGATCGAGCGGCTGCGCAGCCTCTGTGAGTTCGCGGTCAAGCGCGTTGATCGCGTCGAGCAGGTCTTTTTGCGTACGGTGCGCGCGATTATCGCTCATCCGGCGCGGCACGGTCGCGTAGTAATAAATGCCGAAAAATCCCGAGCCGATAACGATCACCATCAATGCGTAGGCGAGAGTGTGAATGTTCAGACCAAACTGAAAGCCTGTGTGCAGCGTGGCCAGCACCAGCAGAGACGAACCGAGATAGACATGCGCGGAAGTCCATCCCTTCAAGCTCCACTTTCCAGCGGTAATGGCGCGTTTGCGAATGCCGAGCATCATCAGCCAAACAATAAGCAGCGCTGAAATCGTGCCCAGCGTATAGCCAAGCCAGGTTCCGCCATTATGTTTGGCGCCCACATCGGCGAGAAAAAAGACAACGATGGAGATGACGACGACCAGCAGCGCGAGTTTCAAATAGCGAAAGCGCTTGTGCTCCAAAAATCCCTCATGAGAGATTGGCAGATCGCTGGAGCGCATATGTGTGTTTGTCGCCACGATTATTCCTGCGCCTCGCCGGCAAGGGAAAGATAATCATCGGGCGAAATTCGCATGGCTGCGCCGGTCGGACAGGCGCGCACGCAAGCTGGTCCGCCCTTAATGCCTGCGCACATGTCGCATTTTACTGCAAGCTTCGGCGGCGCTTCGCCTTTCTGGTTTTGTTTGATCCATTCCTGATCAGGTTCGCCCGGGCCGGGTCCGAGGCCAAGCGTCAGCCATGACAGAAGGCTCGGTTTTTTCGGCGGTATAGACGCCATCTGGATCACGCCATACGGGCAGTATCGCTGACAATTGCCGCAACCAATGCATTTTTCGTCGATGAAGACTTCACCGTCCGGGCCGCGATGGATGGCGTCCGGCGGGCAATCGGTCATGCAGTGCGGATGCTCGCAATGGCGGCATGACGTTGGCACGTGGATATAGGCGTAGGAGTTACCGGCCTCACGGTCGAGCCGTGAAATGCCTTCATGAATATCCGCGCAAGCGCTTTCACAATTGTCACAACCGACGCAGAGCGTTTCGTCAATGACCAGTGCATCGGTTGCTTCGGACAGGCCTTCCTCCTCCAGGAGAAAACGCGCAACCGAAGTGTGCATGTCAACGACCGATGAAAAGCTTTCGCGTTTCGCTTCGATATAGTCATTGACCTTGCGCCGGCTGGCGACAAGCCGCTCCACGGACCGGTAGAGATCGGGATTGTTGTTCAGCAAGCGCTCAAAAACCTCGCCGGGGAGGCGAACAACTTCCGATTTGATGGCGGCGCGCACGGTCGCCGTTCTAAGGCCATCATAAAAGAGCGACATCTCGCCCACATAGTTGCCCGCGAGCACGTAGGATAGAAACACATCCTTGTTGCCGATGTGCTTTTCAACAACCGCGCTGCCGGAGCGGATAATGAATATGTCGGTGGAGCGTTGGCCTTCCTCGATAAAGGCGTCTCCGGCCTTCAAGGGCAGAATTTCCGCCTTGTCGAGAATTTCATCGATGGCCTCACGCGGCAAAAGCTGGCCAAATATCTGCCCGACCTGGCGTTCGGTGGAAATGCGATCCATGCGGCGCTTCACACCGGGCACTGACGCCATCAGTTTTAAGGTGGCGTTGCGCGGGATTTCCAAAATCATCACCGGCTCATCGGCGCGCACGGTTGCGGTTCTGCGCCGTCCGGAAATCAGGCCGAGTTCGCCAAATATATTTCCCGCCGGAATCGGCACCGTCTTGCGTTTGTCGTTCGGGTCGACCTCGACGAGCACTGTGCCGTCGATGATGGCGAAAATCGAAGAGCCAATGTCATTGCGGTTCATGATGACATCGCCGCGCCGTTTATAGTGAACCTGCGACGCAAGCAAAAATTCACGCATCTGCAGCGGGGACACGTCGTTGAGAAGATCGACGCGGTCGCGAATATAGACGATCCAGTCATCGACGCTGCGCCGGGCCGGCGCATCCTTGAACAAGGCTTGCAGCAATGGGGTATCAGGGGGCTGAAGCTCTTTATTGCCGGAGATGAATTCTACGACGTCATGTCCCTGATTCATGCAGTGTTTGATCAGCGGGAACCCCGCAAGGGCGCCAATGATATAGAGTCCGGGAACTGTGCTTTCATATTGCGGCGTCAGGACCGGGAAGGCTTCGCGATCCGGTCCGGTGAACTGAACACCAGCCGCCTCAACGAATTTGCGCGGCGGCGCAGCGCCGAGGCGAGCGATGATGCGATCACAGGGAAGCCGCGCCTCGCCATCTTTGGTGTCCACAACCGCAACCCACAGGCTTTCGCCGGAGCCGCCTTGCTCTACACGGATCAGCGACGATTCCGTAATGAAATCGAGCCGACCCTGATCGCGCGCGGCATAAAGCGCCTGCACATTCGCTTCTTTGGAGCGCGGAAAACCGTCAGCGCGCTGCAACAGCGTGACAATGTTGCCTTGACCGGGCTGAGCAAGACCCAGCGCATTTTCAATCCCGGCGTCACCACCGCCGATAACGATAATGTTCTCGTCGTAATATTCTTTGGGATCGTCAAGCTGATATTGGACGAAAGGTTGGTCCGTACCGGGATTTTTCAGTTTGTTCGGGTTTCCCTGAACGCCGACAGCGAGCACGATGTGCTCGGCCTTCACGGTGTCCCCGTTCGCGAGCGTCATTTGAAAGTTTCCGCGCGAGCCCGCGATGGCCGTTACATCCGAATTTAGTCGCACGTTTATCTTGAGCGACGCTGCATCGTCGTCCCAGCGCCCAATAATGCTTTCTCGTGAGCCCGCCTGAAATTCGATGTCAGACCGCAACGGTAGTTGATCAGGCGTCGACATGATGTATTTGCCGCGCTGATATTTGTAGATCGTGTCCGACAGATGGTTGGTTTTTTCGAGGAGAACGTGGGAAATTCCGCGCGCGGCGGCCCGCCCGGCAGCACTCAAGCCGGCGGGACCAGACCCCACAATGGCGATCTTTACACTCTCCAAAATATCCCCCGGTTCACCCTCACAAACGTCATATAGAATAAAGTTAACGCGATCTAGCACCGGGCCGGAATCAACCACGCCAAAATCGGCTTACTTCCTCCTCTTTTCGCAGTGCGCCGTAGTGAACGATTCTGCTTATGCGCACTTATCAACCAGCGCAGCGCCATTGCCTTCGTTCCTATAGAATTATCGTTAACGGCTCCTTGCGTAAGGTCATTGGATGAGCGTAACCTTTTGATCTGCGGCGGGTTGCATGAACGCGAAGCAAAAATTGCGACTGGCGCATTCGGGGGAGCATGGCGCGCAGCGAAGACGCGCTACAAATATGGCGGCCACGCCTGTGCGCCCATCGCGGGGGGAGCGATAAAATATGGATATCACGGCGTTATCCGACGTTCAGTTCATCTTTCTAATGCTGGTGGTTTTCCAGCTTAAACAACTGGTTGGGGACTATCTGCTGCAAACCGGCTGGATGGTGAACGGCAAAGCCAAGCAGGGCGCGGGATTCATCTTTCCGCTAACGGTGCATGTGGGCGTTCATGCCGTATCGACGCTGGCGATCGTGATGGTCGTTAACAAAGATCTATGGTTCCTGGCGCTCTTTGATTTTGCAGCGCACTTCATAATGGACCGCATTAAGTCCAGCCCTCACATGCTTGGCCGATTTACTGATATTACCAAACAATCGTTCTGGATCCCTTTTGGCATAGATCAGATGGTGCATCACCTGACGCACTACTTCATCATCTGGCAGCTGTTGTTGATGCGGTAGATCGCGCGGGAGTCTGAGGTTTTGTGAAGGAAAAACAACCTTCCGCGTCCTCAGAAAACGGTTGCAGGCATGCGTGACGAAGGGGCATAGTTGAACATAGAGAGAATACGGGATGTTGCGCGGAAATATTGCGCACCAAGCCCAGTGGGCAAATGCTATTCAAACCGGTTTGCGCTGCAGCATTCAAGCGGCGCCGCGGGACCAGCGAGGGCTAGGGGGCAGGCTTTATGCCGATTTTACGTATCACGGGATCGACGTGTTTGATCCTTGGAATGATGTTCAGCGGCGCGCAGGCGCAGGAGCCGGAAGAAGCGGCGCGTGAAGCGGTCGAGCGGGACTTGCTGGAAAATCAGCGCCGCGAGATTGAGCGGGATGCGAACGGCGCGATTCTTATTCCGTTTGAGCAGATTCTTGCAGCACCGGAGAATATTCAACTAAACATTGCCTACGCGCGACAGCAGATTGCGGCTGGCGATCTGAAAGAAGCCGGTGCAACGCTTGAGCGGATCCTGCTGATCGATCCATCGATGCACGATGTGCGCGTTCTGTATGGTCTGGTGCTGTATCGGCTTGGACTGTTCGACCGGGCTCGATACGAGTTGGAATTGGCGCTTGATAGCAATGAATTGCCGGCGACGTTGCGGGCCGAAGCGGAGACCTATCTCAACCGCATAAAATACGAACAGCGCGCCACCCGTGGGTCATTGACGCTGACAACCGGAATTGAATGGGATCGCAACCGCAATCAGGCGCCGTCCAGCGGGAATATTCTGTTTCTTGACATTCCGCTGCCAGCAGAACAGCGAAACGGCGATGCGGCGTTTATTTTCTCCGCACAAGGACGGCTTGTGCACGATCTTGGCACGCAGGAAGGGCACACGCTCCATGCGGAAATGTCTTATTACCATTCAGATAAACATGAAGTGGATCGGCTAGACCTTGACGCCACATCGATTGCCCTTGGCGGCACCTGGTTTGCCGGAAACTGGTCATTTACGCCGCGCTTTCGTGGTGGGTTTTACTGGCTTCAGAGCGAAGATTATCTCGCCACTTACGGCGGCGAACTCGAAGTCGCTTATCGCTGGAATCCGAAGTGGAAGTCATATGTGAGTTTCCGCGGCGAAGACGAGGACTTCCGCGCCACAACAAACTTTATGTCAGCGCCGTTGCGGTCAGGCCGGCGGCTGAGCGCTCGGGCGGGTACAAGTTGGCGTTTAGGTGCGACTCAGACGCTTTCAGCTGAGGCGCTTTACGCCGATAAAAATGGCGCTGTAGGATTTGAGTCTTACGAGCGCTACGGCGCGAATGTGCAACATAGCTGGCTGTTGGGCCGGGGCGCATTCTCGTTGCTTGGCGTATGGGCGGAGAATTCGAGTTACGACGCAGTCGATCTGTTTGTCAGTCCGACAACAGTACGCGACGAGTGGCTGTACCGCGCGCGGGCGACGGTCGGCGCGCCATTATCGTTCTTCATCCCGGGCGCGCCTGATGCGATAAAAGACATCAACATTATTGCGCAATACGAATACGAAACCGTCGACTCAAACATTTTGAACTTCGATTACAAAACGCACAAGGCGGCGCTGTTGCTGTCAAAGAGATTTGCATTTTAGCCATCGGGGGGTGGGGTGTTTTATCTGACAAATCTGCGCGCCATGCTTCTTGGTGCCACGCTGACGCTTTGTTTCGCGCCGTTGAGCGCGCAGGCGGCGAGATGTTTTGATCGTGAGAACGATAATGCGCGGGCTGGCGCGACAACTGCCGTCATTGGTCCCGAAGTGGGTTTGCGGCGACAGGCGGCCGACTATCGCCGCCCCCGCGCCGGTGATGAGCTACTAATCGGAGACCGGGTTCGCACCGGTGACCGCTCTCAGTTACAGCTGAAGCTCTGTGATTGGAGCACTTATACGTTTGCGCCCAACAGTGAGTCAGACATCAATGAGTTTTATGACGATGACGGCGTGATGCGCCGCCGCGTCGTGAATTTTCTTCGCGGCGGCTTCCGCATGATGTCCGGCAAGCGCACGGAACGTGGAAAAACAGAGGTTCGGTTTTCCGAAACCGGCGTGACCATGGGAGTCAGGGGGACCAGCGTTCTCGTCACCGAGCTTGACGACGAAACGTTTGTGGTTCTCGAAGGCCCGGCGCCGGAAAATAGCGGATTGTCGGATAAGGGCGTCGTTGAGCTTGTCAGGGATGGGGAAACGGGGGGCGTCATTCTTTCGCGACCGGGTTTTGCCGTTCGGCTTGGCGCGGAGGGGGTTTCTGCGCCCTTCAAAGCCGATCCACAGCTGATGCGGCGCGCCTATGCGCGGTTCACATCGGCGACGACACAAGAAGGCGAGGCCGAAGTAGCGGCGGACATTGACGACGAGCAGGAATCGTCAAGCGAGGAAGTGGAGTCCGAGGAGCAAACGGGCTCATCGGAGAGCGAATTTGAGTCACAAACGGCGTCTGCGGAAACTACTGAGTCTTCCGAAGAGTCGTCGTCCGGCGGACAGACCTCCGCGGCTGACAGTTCCGGCGCCAGCGCTCAAGAGGCGGCACCGGCAACAGTGGCGGTCGCGGACCTGACGCAGACCTCCAGTTCGAACACGGAAAATACGCCTGAGGAACCATCGCAGTCAGAACAGACCGCGCCGGAAAATTTCAACACAGCTTTTCCAAGCACCTTGTTTAAGCCGGTTGATAATATCGAGTCGATACTGAGTGTCGCCGCGCTTGAGGCGATTGGCGCTGGTTACGCCGGACAAACGGGGCATTTCACCGGGTTTGTTCCAGCCGAGCGGATCATGGAAGGGCCGAACGGTGATTCGGTGATCGATCAGGGCGTCGCCTTTATTCAACTTCACATCGATTTCGCCGCAAGAAGCATTTGGCCGGAGATTGGTGTCTCCTTCATCATCCTGGACTTCACGGTCTCCGACCCCAATGATCTCACCGTCGAGGATCGCGACTTTCAAGGAGAGCAGCAGCGCTGGGTGATGACGCTTGGCGCGTCACAAAATGCACCTTTTGACGACGGTCTTGGCGGTTTGGCGGTGTTCCGGCCGCAAGCCAATGCATTGAACGGAAATGTTCAGTTTGTGGTCCGCGTCGCGACCGATGCGAATGGTTCGCAAACCATCACGTTGGATGTGGCGTCCGTGTTCAACGCCTCGACGACTGGACAGCCAACGCCTGCCGGCCAACGCGTTGAGGCGTTCTTTAACGCCCTGCCTTTTCAGACTGGACAGGGTCCGTTAGCGCGATTTGGAACGGCATTTGCGGATATTGCGACAGGGGTGGAGCTTCAGGGGCTGACACGTACGGATCAGGTCTACCTTACCGGAGGCAATTTTGGGGTCTTCCCGAACGACGCGTCACAAGAGTTTGGTTATATCAACCAGTTTACTTCAAGCCTCTCATACGGCCAGCTTCTCGTTGATTTTGGCGCCAGAACTTTGGGTGGTGGGCAGTCATTCGTTTATGTCAACGTTCCGCCGGGAACGCCGCTCGCCACGCCGACGAACACACTCTATCCGGGGGCCAACCTGTTCATTAGTCTTGATGTAGCAACGGCGTTTAACACCGGGCTGTTTAATCTCGGGTTGTTTCCAATTTCAACGTTGACGAGTGATCCGCGCGTCGATGAAGGTCAGGTTATTCTGAGGAACAGCCCCAATACTCCGCTGGATTCATTTGCGTTCGCCGAGATCAGTTTCAGCGTCACAACGAATGCGGGTCTTGACCTCTATCTCTTGAATTTCCTGTTCGAGGACGACTTTCGGCCACTCACTACTGTCGCCAATCTCATGTCTATTCCCGGCGCAGGGGTTTATTTGGGTCAGGGATTTGCATCGATGGTTCTGGCGGATCAGATGACATTCTTGCAGGGATCGGTGGTTTCGGAAATTGATATAGATTTCGCCAACAGGACGCTCGGCGGCGGAAATTCTTTTATACAAATGACGCTTGATACAGACCCGGTGAATCCGCTGCAGCAGGTGGTGCTGACCGATTTCCTGAACACCATCCCGTTTGCTAGCAGCGAAGGCGGTCTGGCGCTATTTCCCCTGTCAGCCGCCGATTTCACAAATGGCGTCATCGATCAGGGCCTGTTGTTGATCCAAAACAGCGGCAGTCTGGCTGACACTGCGGAATTGGATTTCAGTTTTAGTGACCTCGCCGGAGGAGTGGGCAACGGGAACGCTACGTTGGGCTTTAATCCCGGCGGTTCCGCCGGGCAGCCGCCCGGCGTCCCCTAAGGGCCGGATCTGTGATGAAAAGAAGGTCAGAATAATGGCGTTTCGACAAATTCCGAGCTATTGTTCGAAAAGATTGAGATACTGGCGGGTCGCAGGGACCACGCGCCTTTTATCATTGCCGCGCACGCGCGCTCGGCCCGTTTTAGGGGCCAGTCTTGTTTTCGGGGGATGGATATAATGAACACCGCCGGCTTGAAGAACTCTTTGTTCCTATTGAGCGCCGCATGGCTGTTGCCCCTGTCGGTGGAGGCTGCAGAATGTTTTGATCGCAATACGGACGATCCAAAAGCGGGCAATGCGACGGCAGTTGTCGGTCCTGCGGTTGATGTACAACGCGAAAGCCTCGCAGATATGTTCCGGCCAGCAAGCGGTGCGGACATGTTCACCGGGGATACGGTTCGAACCGGCGATGATTCGCACCTTCAGCTAAAACTCTGCGACTGGAGCACTTACACGTTTTCGCCAAACTCTGAATCGGCGATCAATGAGTTCTTTGATTCCAGCGGCGCCGGCCGCCGCCGGGTGGTGAACTTTTTCCGGGGCGGCTTCCGGTTTTCCTCGGGGCGGGACACCGAACCCGGTTCAACTGAGGTGCAGCTACAGGACACCGGCGTCACCATGGGCGTGCGCGGCACGAATGTGATCATCGCCGAAGTTGATGGCGTCGTTTACGCGCTGCTCGAAGGGCCGGTGCGCGACAATTCCGGCCTGACGCCGAAAGGGCTTGTGGAATTTTGGACTGAGGGCAACCGAGAGGCCATCCTGGCGACGCTGAAACGGCCGGGATTTGCGGTTCGTATCGGTCCTGATGGCGTTTCCACTCCATTCCGCGCCGACGCAGCTCTTTTGCGCAGGATTTATCAGGCGTTTGTGCCAGTTGTGCCCGAGGGTGACGGAAATACGCTGGAATATGCCGGCAACGCCCTTGGCGATTCCGGTCAGGGCGCGCAAGAAGGCGACGAATACCAGCAAAACACGGAAAACCAGAACAACCAGCAAGACGAGCAAACGGATCAGCGTCCTGATGAAGAGATGGAGGAGGAAGATCCCGTTAGTCCGCCGCCTCCGCCACCGCCGCCCCCGCCACCTCCGCCACCGCCACCTCCCATGATCGAAGTGGGAGATATTCTTCCTCTGGACGCACTTGAAGATTTTGCGGGAATGCAACAGGGCGCGGACGGACATATTCTGGCGCTGGCGAGCGCGCAACTCTTTCAGGACGATGGCAGCGGGCCAGTGCTGGTTGATGATGGGCTGACGATCGTCCAGATCGAAATCGATTGGGCGAACCGGACGATCGCGCCGCAAGCGTTGGCGTCCTTCGTGCAGTTCGATCTCAACAGCGACATCAACGACCTTTCCGCACTTGATCCGACTCCCTTCGTACTTCCGCAAGAGTTTCTTGACGCCTATGCCGATGCATTATTGAGCAGTTTCGGCATTGCGTTCGACGACGGCGGCAATAATCTGGCTGTTTTTGACGCACCCCTTTTTGCGTTCACCATCAGACAGGGAGACAATGACACCGTCACCGTCGATGTCGACATCGATTTCACCACACCAGATGGCGCAAGTGGTACGCTCACACTGGTCTCGGCATTCCAGGATCTCATGGTGAATCCGGGGCCCGGCGAGCTTGTGCTTGGAATTGTAAATTTGGCGCAGACATATTCGATTGCCGAGTTCGATGCTGCCGGCATGTCCCGGAGTCCGAACGCGATAGTGACTGGCAGTATTAGCAATATTTCAGCTGCAACCGATCCGGCAACGATCCTGCCTGGGGCGGGATACGCTCAGCTTGAGGTTGATTTCGGCGCTCGCACCATTGGCGGCGGCAATTCCTTTATGGCGATTACAGCCGCGCCGAACCCTGCGTTCGGCAACGTCAAGTTGTTCGAATATATCCCGTTCAACCAGCCTATCTCGTTTGATAGCGGACTATTCGGTGAGGCGCTTTTCCCGCTGCCGCAGTTAACTTCAGATCCGAGCCTGACCCATGGGCAGACGCAGTTTGTACCGGGAGGGAATGGGCTGGTAGCGTCCTTAGTAACGTTGTTGAATGTTGGCGCAAGCGATAATCTTTACTCGTCGGCCACTCTTGTCGAAAACTTTTCTGTTGTCTCTCCACTTTCAACGATCACTGACCTGGAGGGCTTAGCAGGTACGCTCGGTTCGGGTACATTCTTTTACGATAGTACGGCCGACGTAAGCGGTATAACCGCGTCATCATTCTTCTCCGACGGCGTGAACGGAGCCGGCGGCACTGCGGAAGCACAGATTGACATCAACTTCGCCAACCGCACGCTTGGCGGCGGCATGTCGTATGTTGCCGTGAATATCAACAATGATTTGGCAGGCATTGATGTGAATTTTACTGAGCTGCTGAATGCTGTCAGTTTCGATGACGCAACCGATGGTCTTGGCGCATTCGCTTTTGACGGGTCTGACTTCAACGGAACGAACATGCAATCCATGCTGCTGTTACTCCGGGACGGCGCCAATGGGCCTGGCGACACCGTTGACATGTATTTCCAGTTTAACGATGGCGCGGGCTCTGGCCAAGGTCAGGGTCAGATTACAGGCGTGCCACTGGGGCAAGGCACGTCGTCGCCGCCTCAAGGTTAAATCTGATGGGGGGTGGGCGTAACATTTTCGGACCAAGGCTCGCCGGGCTGATTGGCGCGGGTTTAGCGCTTGCGCTCGTTTTTCAGCAGCCGGCGCTGGTGAACACGGCGCGTGACCGCCTGTTTGATCAATTCCAGCGGCTTAGCCCCCGAGAATATGAAACCGACCCCGTCAAGGTCGTTGAAATTGATGACGCTGCTTTAGAAAAGTACGGTCAGTGGCCGTGGCCGCGTCATCGCTTTGCGACGATGGTGGATAAGCTCAACGAGGCGGGTGCGGCGGCGGTTGTGTTCGACGTGATTTTCGCTGAACCAGACCGCACGAGTCCGAACAACGTCTCCGCGAGCTGGCTTAATTCACCCGTGCTTGCGCCCATTGTGTCAGAGCTTGGCGCATCGGATCTCGGCGCCGTCGATCATGATGGACGGCTCGCGGCGTCGCTTGCCGCGGCTCCAACTGTGATGCACCTCACCGCGCGTTCCGGCGATTCAGAGGGGACCTGTCCGCCGGCGCTGGAGGCGTCCCGCGTTCAGGGGATGCGCCCGAACGACCTTGCGCGCGTTGCGCCCAGCTTCCGGCAAGTGGTGGCGCCATTGCCCATCTTCCGGGCGGCGGCGAGCGGCGAGGGGTTCGCCCGTGCGGCGCTGAGTGACGACGCCATTGTTCGCAGTGTGCCGCTGATTGCGCTCGCTTGTGACGGAACGGAAATTTACCCCAGCCTGGCGCTGGAAGCGTTGCGTGTGGCTGCGCCGAGGCTCGATCCGAAATTTGCGCCGCCGGCGTTCGTCAGCGCCGCCGAAAAAGGCGCCTGTCGCGTTCATGTCACGGGCATCGCACAGCAGTCCGTTTCCGAAGTCGTGCTCTGCCGGTTGCGTTTTCCGACGACGCAAGACGGCCAGCTTTGGGTGCATTATTCCAAGTCCGACAGCGTCACAGAACGACGTCTTTCTGTTGTTGACGTCCTTGATGGAAATGCGGCGGCGTTGCGCGACACCGTCGAGGGGCGGATCGTCATGATAGGCGCCTCAGCGGAGGGGCTGCGCGACGTGCTGATCACGCCGCTTGGGGACGAACGCCCCGGGGTGCACATTCACGCCGAAGTCATTGAACAGGCGCTCGCGGGCGATACATTATTTCGAGCGTGGGATCTGATGCGTCCGGTTGAAATCGGCGCGTCGATACTCGTGTCTCTATTGTTGCTGGTGTTATTGCCTCGGATGTCTGCAGCCATCGGCTTTACGGTTTGGCTGGCGCTAACGGTAGCGGTGTTTGCCGGCTCCTATTTCGCGTTTAGCGCTTCTCGGCTGCTGATAGACCCCGTGACGCCCGGACTGGTTGTCGCCTCGTCATTCATTGGCGCATTTGTGGTGATGTTCCAGCAGGAACAAATTGCGCGAAAATTTATTCGCGGCGCATTCGGGAAATTTTTGTCGCCGCTTATTCTTGAACGGCTCGAGCGCGACCCGGCTTTGTTAAAGCTCGAAGGACAGTCACGCGAGATTACGGCGTTCTTCTCCGACATTCGCGGCTTTACGTCGATCTCGGAGCAGATGACGCCGCCGGATGTAACGACCTTGCTCAATCAATATTTCACGCCGATGACGCGCATTGTGGTGGACCACAAAGGCCTCGTCGATAAATATATGGGCGACGGACTGGCCGCCATGTGGAACGCGCCGATCGATGTTGCAGACCACCCTGTGCAAGCGGCGCGAGCGTCGTTGCAGATGTTGAAGTCGCTCGAAAAGCTCAATGACGGCTGGCGCGCTCATAAGCAATTACCAGTGTCGGAGATCAAAATCGGCATTGGTCTGCATACGGCTGAAGCACGCGTCGGTAACTTCGGCTCTGAAGATCACCTCGAATACTCCATGCTCGGTGACATGGTGAACCTGACGTCGCGACTTGAATCGCTGACTAAGCAATATGGCGCGCCGATCATCATGTCGGAGCAAACGAGGGAACGCATCCCGGAATTCGCCGCCGTGCCGCTGGGCGCCTTCACCGTGAAAGGCCGCACCGATCCAACGGTCATATTTGCGCTGGTGGGCGATGAGGCTGTCGCCGCCAAGCCTGCATTCCAGGCGTTCCGGCGATCTTTCGAGGCCGGGGTCGTGGCGCTGGAAGATGGCGATGCTTTTGCCGCCCTCGATCATTTCGGGGCCTGCCGCCAGGGAGATGCGTTCGGTCTGGACGCGGCAATCGATATCTTCACCGACCGGGCCGAGGCGATGCGTCACTCCTCGTGACCTCGGTCAATTGCGGCGTAATGTGCTGTAATCCATTGTAATTATTAGAAAAAACACATCAAAAGTCGGTGTGGCGAGAAAATTTACGTTTCATTTACGAAAACGACCCTGCCTGTGACGGGCATCACAGCTGAAATCCAGCCCATCTCCTATCTTCATCTCATCGGCGGTCGGGAACGACGACCGGGAGAAACGGGAGAAAGACAATGGGTATCATCGAAATCATCCTGATCGGTTTCATCGGCCTCAACGCCGCCCTCGGTTTTTCAAGCCTCTTCACGGTCAGCCGGTAAGGAGCAACGCCAGGCCTTCGCCCAGGTCATTCAGCATTGCGCCGACAAGCAGGGGGAGACGATGGCGCGTCCTTTGGGGGAAGGGCGCGCCATTTCGTTATTAATATCAACCACTTAAGAGAAACACCCGAACCTGTGACGTACATCACAGCGGAACTTCGTCGCCCAGATTATTGTTTCATTATTGGCGGTCGGCACGGACCGGACAGAAAGCGGGAGAGACATCATGGGCGTTATCGAAATCATCCTGATCGGCTTTATCGGAATGAATGCAGCCCTTGGCGTATCGAGCGTTTTCACGGTTTCCCGATAGCCAGCCCTTCCCAAGCGGGACCGACGCCTGCCCCGGTTTTTCGGTCCCAAACTTAAATCGGCGCGTCTTTTCGTAAGGCGCGTCGATTTTTTCCAATAAATCACGGGTTTTGGCCCTCATACCCATAAAAGTCGCCGGACTGTGACGCCCATCACAGCGCGATTTCGGCGGCGGCGGTAATCTTCAACCATCGGCGGTCGGGAGAGACCGGCAAAACGAGGAAATGGGAGAGAATCATGGGCGTTATCGAAATCATCCTGATCGGCTTTATCGGAATGAACGCAGTCCTTGGTGTTTCTAGCGTTTTTACGGTTTCTCGCTAGCCGATACCCTCCTGAGCCGGGGCTTGCCCCGCTCCGGCTCACTATTGCAAAGCGCGGCGCGTCCTTCGGGGGAAGGGCGCGCCGCCTTCTTTTCTGGTGCAGCGCGACAAACCCGAAAATATTCGCTACAAGCGTCGTCAGGGCCACCTAACGGGAGAGCGAGGGTGACCGGGGCAAACGGAAAATCTGCGTCGACCGCCAGTCTGATCTGGGAGTTGAAGCGCCATCCATTTTTTGAAGCCTTGTCTGACGACAAGCTTCAGGGACTTCTTGACGCCGCGCATCCGGTGGTTTTCGCGGCGCGCAAGCAGATATTTTCCCAGGGCGATGAAAGCGACTGCTTGTACATCATCCTGTCCGGCCGGGTGAAGATTTCCAGCTATTCAGATGCCGGCAAGGAGACCGTGCTGGCGTTCATGGGCGAAAACGAAGTGCTGGGTGAAATGGGCGTGTTTGACGGTGGCGCGCGGTCGGCGGCGGCGAGCGCATTGCAGGAGACTCGTGCATTACAGCTTTACCGGCGTGACGTGTTGGACTTTCTGGAACGCAACCACGGTGTGTCGCTGCAGATCATCGCGGCGCTCTGCACCCGGTTGCGCCATACGAACTTCCTGCTGGAAGATATTGCGACGCTTCCGGCCGGCCCGCGCCTGGCGCGCGCGCTTCTTCGCCTCGGCGAGTATTATGGACATGTAGATGACGATGGCTCTTTGTGTATCGACATGAAACTCAGTCAGGGCAATCTGGGCGCCCATGCGGGGCTCATGCGCGAAAACGTCAACCGCCAGTTGAAATTGTGGGAAAATGATGGGCTGGTCCGGCAGGCCGGCGGTGTAATTACCGTGTTGAAACCCGATACGCTGCGCAATATCGGTGAAGAATAGCACCGCCCACGAGAGACATTCCGCATGATGAATATCAGAATTGATGACCGCCATTCCTATGTGGAGTTGGAGGTTTTTGGAAAGTATCAATTAGAACGTATGCCGGAAGTTCTGGACGCCATGCGCGATCTGTCTGCCCGGCACGGGCATTTCAGTCAGCTTGAAATTCATCATGGAAAGCCGGAGAACATGCTCTCCGCCATGTCGAAACTCTCCTCGATGGGGCAAAATCCCGACGACTACGCATTCATGCGTAAAATGCGAAAATACGCACTGGTTTCAGATAACCCGCCCATCCTGATGCGGGTACTGAGCGCCTTTTCTAACTCTGGAAAACTGGCGATGCGCATCTTCCCCATGCACGAACGCGATCATGCGCGCCAATGGATAGAAGAGCCGTTCGACAATCATCAGTGAGCCACGAATAAACGCCAGGCGCCGCGGCGCCGGCGCTTCGGTATGAAAGATCGAAAGCGCATGCGCGGGCCTTTCCCTGTGGGGGATAACGCGTTAGATATCTTCATGCCAAATTATAAGACACGCGGTTTCGCGCTTTGACCCTGCTCGTATTTTATCTTCTCCTCGCCATTTTGGTGTCGTTCTTCTGCTCAATATCCGAAGCGGTCATTTTATCCGTCCGGCCATCCTATGTGGCGTCGATTGAGCACAAAGGCGTTCGCGGGGCGAAGTCTTTGAAACGGCTGCGGAGCAATCTCGACCGGCCGCTGGCGGCGATTCTCACGGCCAACACGATTGCGCATACGGTCGGCGCCGCCGGTGTCGGCGCTCAATCGGCGATTGTTTTCGGCAATGCTTATGTGGGCGCCACCTCAGCGGTATTGACGCTGCTTATTCTGGTTTTTTCCGAGATCATTCCGAAAACGCTGGGCGCGACACACTGGCGAAAACTGGCGCCGGTGATGGCGCCGTTGATTGAAGGTCTCACCACGCTCTTGCTGCCCTTTGTCTGGCTGTCAGAGCGTTTGACGCGGCTGATGTCGCGGTCTGGATCAACGGCATTTACCTTCAGCCGCGATGAAATTGAGGCGATGGCTGAAATCGGAGAAAAAGAAGGGCTGCTGCAGGCAAAAGAACAAAAGATAGTCTCCAACCTGATGCGCCTTCAAAACCTGTCGGCGCGGGACATCATGACGCCAAGGTCGGTGATCTTTTCCGCATCGGCCAGCATGACGGTGCAGGCGTTTTTCTCGCGCCATTCCACAAAACAGTTCTCGCGCATTCCCATTTACAAAGAAAATCCTGACGACGTGATTGGCTTTGTGTTGCGGACCGATCTTTTAATGGCGCAGGCGAAAGGTGAATTTGAGCGGCCATTATCGGATTTTCGCCGGGACTTTGTCGCCATGCTCGACAGTTTTTCAGCGTCGGACGTTTTTGATCGGCTGATTGATGCACGAAAAAAGTCACATCGCGCTTCTGGTCGATGAATACGGGACCGTGCAGGGGCTGGTGACGCTGGAAGACGTTGTTGAAACGCTGATTGGTCTCGAAATTACCGACGAGCTCGACACCGTTGAAGACATGCAGGCGCTTGCCTATCGCCGCTGGCGCGACCGGATGGCGGCGCTCGGTATTGACCCTGACAGCCTTGATGCGAAGAAAATCTAGATCGCCAGTGGCCGTTGATCTTCGCGGCCCATGGCGATCAGGAACGGATCGGAGTTTTGCCGGGCCGAAAATTCCGCCTTCGATGTAAGGCCCTGCCAGCGATGCCGGATCAGTTCCTGCGCGATCGGCGCACCGAGTGTTGATCCGGGGCCGGCGAGTATGAGACGGTCGGGTGCAAATTCCTTGATCGCAATTTCTATGGATTTGGAGAAATCATAGGTCTCAACGATCTGGTGGCCGAGCGTGTAGTTATAGAGCGCCTCAAGATCGCTCACGCGTGGCGACCAGACGGCTCCGCGTCCATCGATCATTGGCAGCGCTGGTGATTGGAACAGTTCTGGGTCCAACGCGCTGAACGCCTTGTCCGAAACGTGCTGGAGTAGCGGCGTGTGGAACGCTGCGTGCCGGGCGAGCCGGAACGGGTAACGGCCCTCCGCGGGTGGCAATGATTTTTCCATGGCCGCCATACCGGCGTCATCGCCAGCGAGGACCGCCATACCGCCAAGGCGGATGGAAAGATAGGCGTTGCCGAGCGTGCGGCCGGCGTGGACGGCGTCGCCAATCGCCCGTTCATTTGAGCGGGACGGACGCCAGTTTTCATCAACGAATGGGTAGATCAACTGTCCGCCGACGCCATCGGATTCCATCAGTGCACCCATGGTGTCCACCAGGCGAATGGCGTCCGGTTCGTTTACCGCCCCGGCGGCGGCGAGGGTGAGGTACCAGCCGAGAGAGTTTCCGCAGACGGCGACGATGTCGAATTCTTCTCGATTAATCGTGGCGAAATCCGCCAGGGCGCAGGTGTAAATCAGCACAGACGCATTGACGCTGGAGGCGTGCTTTGCTGCCGAATAGCTTGCGGCGCTGTCGAGTTCCGTAACGGTAGAACGCTCTTGTCGCGCGCGCCACTGATCGACGCCCTCAATAAAACCCAGCTTGTCGCTGTGAAAGCGCGAGAGATATCCCAGCTCATCCTTGCCGTAGGTCCCACGGCCGGGAAAAATGACAACGGCAGACTTTTTCATTATTCCGCAGCCCGTTTGTGTGCCTTGCCGCAAAGCACGAGGGCGGCGTTCACGATGCCTTCCTCACTGACCAGCACTTCGTCAGCGGCGGGGCCAAGCGGAATAAATGTGTCGACTCCAGTGATCCGGGCAACGTTTCGGGAGAGGCCACGGTCACTGAACGCCGTGATGATCTCCTCACTGGGGGAGCCCGTCTTGCGGCATTCATCGACGATAAGGACGTTCTGACGATTGCCGATGGCCTCTATCACCGCATCCATGGGCAAAGGCGTCAGCCAGCGCAAATCGATGATGCGGGCGGTTATCCCTTTTTGCGTCAGCGCATGGGCGGCGCGTTGGGAAAGATAGGTTCCGTTGCCATAGGTGACGATGGCGAGATCTTCGCCATCGCCGATCGTCTGAACGGACCCGAATGGTGCGGCGCTGTCGATATCGTCGAATACTGCTGTCATTTTATTGTCGCCCGCTTCAAGCAGGTCTTTGGTTCCGTAAAGCGCGATGGGCTCAAGGAAGATCACAACGCGCTGTTCCTCGCGCGCGAGGCGAAACGCTTCGCGCATCATCTTCACCGCTTCGGCGCCTGACGAAGGACACGCGAGAATGACGCCCGGAATATCGCGAAACACAGCGACGGAATTATCATTGTGAAAATGACCGCCGAAGCCTTTTTGATAGGCCAGCCCGGCGACCCTGACGATCATGGGGTTCGTGTACTGACCATCTGAAAAGAACGACAGCGACGCGGCTTCACCCCGAAGCTGGTCCTCGGCGTTGTGGACATAAGCGAGAAACTGAATCTCCGGCACGGGCAAAAAACCGTTTTGCGCAAGGCCAATCCCCATGCCGAGAATGGATTGCTCATCGAGGATTGTGTCGAATACTCGTGCGGGTCCGAAATTCTGCTGAAGGCGCGTTGTGGCGCCGTAAACGCCGCCCTTCTTTGCAACGTCTTCGCCAAAGACGACGACATTTGCGTCACGTTCCAACTGTTCTGAAATCGCTAGCGAGACAAGCCGGGACATGTGCTGGGGTTCAGTTTTGGCTCGTGCGTCGTTTGGTGCGTTGGCGAGCGGCGGACCGGCGCGAAGCGCCCTTTTCGGGCGCTTTGGTGGGATAAGCGATGCGGTGACTTCACCGGCGCTGGTCAGTTTCGGGCGGGTGGTCGCCTGTTCCATCGTGCGGAAGACGCGGCCGGAAATATCTGCATAAAGGGTTTCGATGTCATCGCGCGACATCACACCGGCCTCGATCAGCCGCCGCGCGCCGTGAAGCAGCGGATCGTGATCGGCCTCCCGGTCGATCTCAGCGCGGTCGCGGTAGCCGCTTTCAAGGTCGGAACCCGCGTGTCCCATGAGGCGCACAGTGCGCAGGTGTAAGAACACCGGCTTGCGCGCACCGCGCGCGCATTGCTCCGCCTCGCGGGCGGCGCGCATGGCGTCCACCGGGTCACGCGCGTCACCGTAAACATAACGCAGACCGGGTCGTGCGCCGTAGTTTGCGGCGATCCACCCTTCTGGAGTTTTCACCGAAATGCCGATGCCGTTGTCCTCGCAGACAAAGACGAGCGGCAAGGGCAGGCCGCGATAGCCGGTGTGGGCGGCAGCGTTAATGGCGCCTACCGCCGTTGAATGGTTGGCGGATGCGTCGCCAAAGCTGCACAGAACAACGCTGTCTTTCGGCAGTTCCGCATCGTGTTTCTTATGCGTGCGCGCCAGAGCGACGGCGAACGCCGCGCCCATCGCTTTGGGCAGGTGCGATGCGATAGTGGAGGTTTGCGGCGGAATAAACAGCGCTTTCGAGCCGATGACTTTGTGCCGTCCGCCGGAAATCGGATCCTCCGCCGAAGCGACGAAGGAAAGCGCCATATTCCAGATTGGCGATTCACCGGGCAGTTTAGACGCCCGCTCAATGTAGAATGCGCCGCTGCGATAATGCAGGAACGCCATGTCATCGAGGCGGAAACATCTTGCGACGGCGGCGTTACCCTCATGCCCGGAACTGCCGATGGAGTAATAGCCTCTTTTTTCCGCGCCGAGCCGCCGGGCCTCGAGATCGAGACGGCGGCTGACAAGCTGGCTTTGGAAGAGCGCGGCGAGGTCGCGCCCGCTCATGCCGGCGTCCTCCAGGGCCGTGCGGCTTACCGGCGCGGGCAGGCGGCCGCTCATTAGCCGTTCTACAAACCCGTCACCTGATGCTGAAATCGCCCCCGCCATGGTCCTTCGCGCTTCCTGTTTTGGCCAATATGTCTGTTTGGCGCCTTGTGATTGGTGGCGCGCTGCGCCTATCTCCATATCAGGCGTAAATGGTTTGCCAAGGCGTCATGCCGAAAACACGGAGAAGAATGTTGAAAAAGCCCGAACTCGGTGAAACGTTGCCTGCGGCGCATCCGAGCGAAGAGACGCTAAATTTGCTCCGGTGGCGGCGGTCTACGACGGCCGATTGTCTTGGCGAGCCGGGGCCAGGTTCGTCCGTACTCGCTGATATGCTGGAAATTGCGGCGCGGGTGCCCGATCACCGCCGGGTGACGCCGTTTCGATTTATCATCTTTGAAAGTGATACGCGCGTGCAATTTGGCGCAGTGCTGGAGCGTGTGTTCAAGGAAAACACGCCCGACGCCGATGAGAGCAAAATCGCCTATGAGCGTAACCGCTTCTTGCGCGCACCCGTTGTGGTTGGGGTTATCTCCAGTGTGAACAAGGCGCACCGTACGCCAGAATGGGAGCAGGTGCTATCCGCCGGCGCCGCCTGTCAGAACCTGCTGATCTCTGCGTCCGCCCATGGTTTCGCTGCTCAATGGCTGACGGAGTGGTACGCGTTTGACGGTGAGATCGCTAGTTCCCTTGGCCTCACCGAGGATGAACGTGTCGCGGGTTTTGTATATATCGGATCAGCGCAGGAGGCCCCCAAGGAGCGTGGCCGCCCGAATATGGAGGCGATTGTTTCCTCTTATTCAGGTTAATCACAGGTCTGTGATGGCGGTCTGGAACGGTCCGCGTTAGGATATATGTGATGACGCACGGATCGCCGTCACAAACAAAAAGGAATTGACGAATGAGTTTCAAGAAATTTGCCGCGCCAGCTATTATTGCGATTCTCATTGCCGGATGCGGGCAGGCGGCCAATAGTCAATCCAACAGTGCGAGCGAGGCTGGCGTTGAAGCGGCGGCGCCAATTGCCTTCGAGGCAGCCTCAGGTGAATACAAACCTGATGAGCGCCATCGTTATATTACGTTTTCCTATCTGCATCAGGGTTATTCAAGGCCGTCAGTTCGCTGGCGCACTTGGGATGCGGTTCTTGATTGGGATGCGGAGAATCCGGAAGCGTCCTCTGTCAGCGTAACCATCGATGCAACCTCGGTGGACTCCGGCGTTGATGTATTCGACGGCCACCTGCAGGGCGAGAATTTTTTCGATACGGCGAACCACCCTGAGATTACTTTTGAAAGCACCTCGCTCAGCCGTACGGGAGATACAACGGGAACGATGACTGGCGATTTGACTATAAAAGGCGTCACAAAGCCGGTGACCCTCGATGTAGCGTTCAATAAAGGCGCATTTGAAGAGCGCGGTAATGCTTACAAACTTGGTTTTTCCGCAAAAACCTCGGTGAATAGATCAGAATTTGATATGTCTTATCTCGTGCCCGCTATTAGCGATCAGGTGGATATTGTGATCGAGGCGGAATTCGTCATGCCTGCAGACGAGTAGAGTTTTGAGCGAGGCGCGTTATTCATCGGTTGCGGTCGCCCTTCACTGGGCGATCGCAGTTTTAATCCTCGGCCAGATCGCCGGCGGGTTTTACATGCACAACCTGCCGAACGCGTCGCCGATCAAGTTTGACCTCTACCAGCTCCACAAATCGTTCGGCCTATCGATATTGTTGCTGACTGTGTTCCGTCTCGGCTGGCGATTTACACACCGTCCACCGGCGTTACCGGCAGCGATGCCTGGCTGGGAAAAGCTTGCGGCGAGGGCGGCGCATTGGGGATTTTACGCACTCTTGATTCTGACGCCACTTGCGGGCTGGGCCATGGTTTCGGTGTCGCCGACGGAAATCCCGACGAAGTTCTTCGGGTTCATTCCGGTGCCGCACTTACCTTTCTTCGATGGCGTGGCAGACGCCAAAGCGGCTGAAGATATGATGAAGGAGCGCCACGAATTGTTGGCCATCCTCATTTTGGTTTTGTTGGCGCTGCATGTTGGCGCTGCATTGAAACACCGGTTTTGGAATAAGGACCAGGTGTTGCAGAGCATGACGCCGTCACGCGTGGGACAATGGGCCGGCGTTGCTGGTATTCTCGCCACTCTTGGGGTGGGTGCAGTGCTCTATGGTTTTTCGCCACCGCTAGTTACAGGTAGTCAGACAGCTCCTTTAAGTGAGAACTCTGGCACGGCGAACTGGGTCGTCAATTATGATGCGAGCGCGCTGACTTTCATCGGCGAAGAAAAGGGGCGGCGTTTTACCGGGCGGTTCCCGGAGTTTCAGGCTGATATTTTATTTTTTGAGGACGATCTTGCGGCGTCGTCAGTGACCGTAACGGTTGCGACGGCGGCCACGACAACGGGCGATGAGTTACGTGACACCAACTTGCCGAACAGGGAATGGTTTGACACTAACAATCATCCAACGGCGCGGTTTTCTACAACGGCTATTCGGCGCGCGGGCGCGGGCTCGTATGAGGCGGATGGGATCTTAGCCATCAAGGATTTTGAAAAGGCGGTGACGTTGTCATTCACGCTGGAGGTTGATGGCGATGAAGCTGTCGCAAAGGGCGGCGCTGACCTCATCCGCACCGACTTCGGGCTGGGTTCAGATGAGTCCTGGCTTGAGGAAGAACAGCTGCAACCGGGTGTCCGCGTCGAATTCGAAATCTACGCGACGCAAAGGCGCTAGGCGGCCCGTCCATTACGGCGGCTGGCGCGCTGCAGCGCCTCTTCGTCAAACAGCTCCGCCAGTTTGTCGATAATCGCGCCGCCGAGCTGGTCAACATCGACAATCGTCAGTGCACGGCGGTAATACCTTGTCACATCGTGGCCGATGCCAATGGCGAGAAGTTCCACCGGCGAACGGTTTTCAATGAAGTGAATGACCTCGCGCAAGTGCCGCTCAAGATAGGCGCCGCCATTGGCCGATGAGGTGGTGTCGTCGACCGGGGCGCCATCAGAAATCACCATCATGATGCGGCGCGCTTCAGGGCGGCCAAGCAGCCTCGAATGCGCCCACATGAGCGCTTCGCCATCAATGTTTTCCTTTAACAGCCCTTCCTTCATCATCAGACCGAGCGACGTGCGCGCGCGCCGCCAAGGCGCGTCGGCGGACTTGTATACGACGTGACGAAGATCATTGAGCCGGCCGGGTTTTGCCGGTCTGCCGTCGGCGACCCATTTCTCCCGCGCCTGTCCGCCTTTCCATGCGCGTGTCGTAAAACCGAGGATTTCGACCTTGACGCCGCAACGCTCAAGCGTTCGCGCAAGGATATCCGCGCAGATGGCGGCGATGGTAATTGGCCGGCCACGCATAGAGCCGGAATTGTCGATCAGCAGCGTCACGACCGTGTCGCGGAAGTCCTGTTCCTGTTCCATTTTGTAGGAGAGCGGTTGCATGGGATCGACGATGACGCGCGCCAGCCGTGCGGCGTCGAGAACCCCCTCATCGAGATCGAACGACCAACTACGGTTTTGCTGCGCCATCAGTTTGCGCTGCAGCTTGTTCGCTAACCGGGCGACAACTGCGTGCAAATTCTCAAGCTGCCGGTCCAGCGATCGGCGCAACCGTTGCAGCTCTTCGGGATCGCATAATTCCATCGCTTCAGCGATTTCGTCAAACTCGGTGGTATAGGCTTTGTAGGCGGCGCCCGTGTCGCCCTCAAACTGGGTGCGCAACGACGAGATTTTAGCGTTCTCGGTCGCGCCGTCGTCCTCTTCGAAGTTCGAATCCATGTCCTGCTCAGACAGGTCAGCTTCGCCGTCGGAAGTTTCCCCCGAACCCGGGTCCTCGGGCATTTCGTCAGCGCCGGTCTCGTCGTCACTTGTGTCGCTGTCGTCCTCCGCTTCGTCCTGATCCTCGTCGCCTTCGCTTTCGTCCTGACTTTCCTGATCGCCCTGATCATTGTCGTCGAGATCGAGATCGCGAATGAAGTCGCGGGCAAGAGTTGCGAACGCCGCCTGATCGTCGAGCGAGGCTTCGGCGGCGAGGGCGTCAAGAGAGGCACCGGCGCGGGCTTCCAGATCTTCGCGCCACTCCTCCATAATACCGGCTGCCGCATGCGGTGCGGTGCGGCCGGTCAGCCGCTCGCGCAGCATCAGTGCGGCGACGTCGGCCATGGACGCGGAGTCTTTTGCATTCAGGCGGTCATAGCCCTTGTCGGCGAAGACTTTTTCAAGGGAGGCGGCGAGATTGTCGCCAACGCCCTTCAAGGCTTTGGCGCCGATTGCCTCGCAGCGGGCGTTTTCGAGCGCCGTAAACACAGCGCGCGCTTCCGCGCCTTTGGGCATTAGCTGCTGATGAGCGACGGCGTCGTGATGAGCGAGACGGAGGGCGGCGGCGTCGCTTTCACCGCGGGCGATGGCGGCGGAGGCCGGGTCCAGAACACGCGCCGGAAGGGGGATGCGGGCCGATTTCCCCTGAACGGCGGCATGGTCGCCGCCAAACGCCACTTCCACATCACGCTGGGCCGACAAGGCTCGCGTTGTGTGCAGGAGCGCGCGTTTAAAGGCGTCGCGGATCTGTTCTTTGCTCATCATTCCGGCCGTTATAGGGGCCCATGAAGCAATTCCAAAGAGGGAGTGGCGCCTGAAAGGTGGCGGGACGCGTATGGCGCCGGGGTAGGTCTTTCGCGAATCAGTGAGAAGGCTTAACGCTTGGCCATATAAAACCGTTAGGTTTACTCAAGATACGACCGCTGGACCGGGGGGCGATGCAGATGCCGCGAAGAAACGCAGCAGAACGACTTGAGGTCTTGAGCCGGACTCTTGTCCTTGTGGTCGGCGGGCTGGCGGCGGTTGTATTGACCATAGGGTGGGGCTTTGACGTCAGCGCCGTGCGGCGGATCCATCCGGCCTTCGCCGCCATGGTTCCCAGCACGGCGATTTGCCTGCTTGTTGCTTCGTCGGCTTTTCTTTGGTTTTCCGCAAAGGATAGTTCGAAGCGTCGTCTCATTTTGCGCATGGGGGCGGGCGCAATTGCGGTTATCGCCATTGCTGACATTTTAGTCATTGTCACCGGCGCGGCGAATGGCATTGATACATTTTTCGCGCCTTCCCATGCCGCGTTTCAAGAATCCAGAATGGCGACCGCAACCGCGACGAACTTTGTTCTTTTAGCCCTCGCGCTTGTCGTTCTTCCCCAAGAAAAATCAGGATTTCAACTGGCATTTGTAAGCGCCGCCACTGTTGGCTTGATATTTTCAATCGTCGCCGTGGTTGGATACATTTTTGATGCGGCCGCTCTTTACGGCGTCCCCGGCTTCACGGCCATGGCGCTGCATACAGCCTTGGCGTTTATGGGGTTGTTCGCGGCGTTGCTTATGTATCGGCACGACATTGGCTGGGTTTCTATATTGAGGGGCGAGGAAGGGGAGTGCGGCGGCGCGGCTATTATTGCCCGGCGCTATTATTCTGCCCTTTGCCCTTTGTTATGTCGCACTCATGTTCACCAAAGCCGGGATGCTAAACGCCAACTTCCGTCTCAGCGTTCTGGCGATCTTGATGATGGGACTGCTTTCCGCGACGGCTTTGGGCTACGCCGTTGTTCAAAACAGGATCGAACGTCAGCTACGTACGGCGATTGCCGACCGCGATCTGCTGTTGCGTGAAGTTTACCATCGCGTAAAAAACAACCTGCAAATGACGACTGCACTGCTCATGTCCGGCGCAGCGAGGGTAAAGGACACAGACGCCAGAGCGCTTTTGTACGGCACGACAAAGCGTATCGAAGCGCTGGGGACAGTGCACCGGCTTTTGATTTCTTCACGTATGCCGTCGGAGGTTGATGCAAAGGAGTTTCTGCAGGACCTGTGTGACAATATTGTTTCGGGCCATCGTGAACCGGGTAAGGACATAGCACTCGATATCGCTGTGGACCCCGGTGCTGTCCATATCGATTTTGCCGTCGCACTGGGGCTGTTGACCAACGAGCTGGTCACTAACGCCTTAAAGCACGGGTTCGAGGGCAAGGATGGCGGTACGATTTCGGTACGATACCGTCAAAAACCGGAAAGGGGCGTATCGCTAACCGTCGCGGATGACGGGATCGGTGCCGCGGGGCTTTTTGAAGAAGAGGCGATTGCCGGCGCCGGGAGCCGTATTGTGCGCGGTCTGGTGCGCCAGTTGGGGGCGGAAATGACAGTCGGCGCTAGGCAAGGTACGGTCGTCGTTATTAATGTACCTGCGAGCGCAATGGAAGGGGCCGAATATGAGTGACGTTCGCGTTGTCATTGTTGAAGATGAATTTTTGATCGCCGACTATTTGTCCGGCGTTTGTGCAGATCTCGGCGTAAAGGTTGAAGGCGTCGCCTACAAGCCGGACGAGGCGCTTACGACCATCATGACAGTCAAGCCGGATTTCGTTTTGATGGATGTGCGGTTGAAGCACGAACAAGACGGCGTTGATGTCGCCAAGAAGGTTTATGCGGTGATGCCGGAGACGAAGATCGTATTTATAACAGGCTCAAACGAACCGTCGACGATTGAACGCATCAACAGCGACCATCCGTACCGGATATTAATCAAGCCGATCAACCCGGTTGATTTGAAGGAAGCGCTTTTGGGTTCGTAACGATTCGATCTGAACGAGCGGCTTCCATGAAAAAAGCCCCGCTGATGATGCGGGGCTTTTTCCTTACTTACGCTACTTGGGGGAGATTACCAGATACGCACGCGTTCTTCGGGCGCCACATAAAGTGCATCATCTTCGGTAACGTCAAAGGCGGTGTACCATTCGTCCATGTTCCGAACGACGCCATTGACGCGATACTGCGCAGGCGAATGCGGATCGGTTTTGACTTGGTTCTTCAGCGCTTCCTCGCGAGTGACGCGCTTCCAGACCTGCGCCCATGACAGGAAGAACCGTTGATCGCCAGTGAAACCATCGATCACCGGCGCTTCCTCACCGTTTAGCGACAGCTTGTATGCGTGATACGCCATGGCGAGACCGCCGACATCGCCAATGTTTTCACCCATGGTCAACTCTGGATCGACAAAGAAACCTTCCACCGGTTCGTAGGTCGCGTATTGAGCGCCGAGCGCATCGGCGAGTTCCTGGAAATTCGCCGCATCTTCTTCCGTCCACCAGTCCCGCAGCACGCCATTGCCGTCAGACTTGCGGCCCTGATCGTCAAATCCATGACCGATTTCGTGTCCGATAACAGCGCCGATGCCTCCGTAGTTCACGGCGGCGTCAGCGTTAGGATCAAAGAACGGCGGTTGCAGGATTGCCGCCGGGAAAACAATTTCGTTTCGTGGCGGAGAGTAATAGGCGTTTACCTGCTGCGGATTCAAACCCCATTCAGTTTTGTCGACGGGGCCGCCAAGGCGAGAGATAGACCAGTTCCAACCAAAAACAGTCGCCGCTTTTGCGTTTGCATAAGCATCGCCATCGACCACAGTGAGATCTGAATAGTCCCGCCATTTATCAGGGTAACCAATCTTTGGCGTAAACTTTGAAAGCTTCTCATGGGCTTGCGCCTTGGTGTCATCGCCCATCCACGGAAGGGAGACGATGCGCTCGTCTAACGCGGCGCGGAGGTTGGCGACGAGTTGCTGCATCTGTACTTTTGAATCCGCCGGGAAATACTGATTCACATAGATTTCGCCGACAGCTTCGCCCATGGCGTTGTTCACCGTCGCGACGCCGCGCTTCCAGCGTTCACGTTGCTTGGGCGTGCCGCTCAATGTTGTCCCGTAGAACGCAAAGCTCGCGTCATCGAGCTCAGACGGCAGCACGGCTGCGTAGTTGTTGAGATGATGAAACGCCATATAGGCTTTCCATGTATCAACAGGTGTGTCGGCGAAAATTTTCGCCAGATTGCCGATCGCATCGTCTTCGCGGAGCACGAATTCATTCTGGTCGCCCAGGCCGGCGGCCTCCAGAATGACGTCCCACGGCGCTTCCGGTGCGAAGGCTTTTAATTCGTCGCGGGTTTTCAAATTATAGGTGAGGTCGCGGTTGCGTTGCTTCGCTGGTTCCCAGTGAACCTCCGCCATTTTCTCTTCAACGTCGTAGATGGCTTGCGCTTTGTCGGCAGCGCCTTCGATTCCGCCCAGCGTCAGCACCTCTTCGATGTAGGCTCTATATGGATCGCGTTTGTCGGCGAAACCGTCATCCAGATAGTAGTTCCGGTTGGGCATGCCGAGCCCGTCTTGTGTCAGGAAAAGGACATATTGATCAGTGCGTTTTGAATCCACATTGACGTACGCCGCAAATGGCGTCGTTCCCACAAGACCCGGAGTCGCAAGAATGCGCGCCACATCGTCGTGGCTCTCGGCGCTGGCGATCAACGCCAGATCTTCGTCGACGGGCGCAAAGCCCGCTGCGTTGATGGCGTCAATATCGGTAAAGGTCGCGTAGAGATCGCCAATCTTCTGTTCATTTGTGCCGGCGGCGGCGTTACTCGAAGCGGCGTCTTCGATAATCTTTTTGATGCGATCCTCAGAGCGTTCAAAGAGCACCGTAAATGAGCCGTAGTTTGAAAACTCTTCAGGAATCTCAAACGTGTCGAGCCATTTTCCATTGACATACTGATAGAAGTCATCGCCGGGATCGATGGCGGGATCGATGTCTGCGACATCCACGCCAAAATCACCGAGTTCCGGCTTGGCGGGCGCGGCGGCGGTTTGGTTGTTGTCAGTCTCGTGACTGCCGCCAGTGTCGGCGGCTTCGCCACCTTGCTGGCCGCAAGCCGCCAGCGCAAATGCAGCAGCGCCGCATAATAGAAATTTTTTCACGGTTATTCCTCCTCGCGTGAATTCCGGTGTTCCAATCTGGACACTTTTCCCCGGCGCGCAGTCTCGAGATTTCGTCCGGAAGTGCAAGGCGGCCGGGACGAGTTGAGCGAATCCAAAGGCAAGTCGTTCGATTCGAGCGATTTTCCCCTCTGATTGGGCGGCTAAGGGGAGGGATGGCTCCGCTTGCCGCAAATCGCCGACTCCGCCATGGTGCGCGCGAGAGTATTGAGGGCGCGCCAATGGACCTAAAATCGGTTATCCGAACCATTCCGGACTATCCAAAGCCGGGGATCATGTTCCGGGACATCACCACGCTATTGACCGACGCCAGAGGGTTCCGCCGCGCCGTCGATGAGCTGGTGCAGCCGCTGGCGGGCGCCAAGATCGACAAAGTCGCCGGCATTGAGGCGCGCGGATTCATTCTTGGCGGCGCCATCGCCCATCAGTTGTCGGTCGGCTTCATTCCCATCCGCAAGAAGGGCAAGTTGCCGTTCGAAACGATCGGCGAAAGCTATGAGCTTGAATATGGCGTTGATGAGGTCGAAATTCATGTGGACGCCGTCAACAAGGGCGAAAAGATATTGCTGGTCGATGACCTGATCGCCACCGGCGGCACGGCTGGCGCCGCGATCAAGTTGTTGGAACGCGCGGGCGGCGAGGTTGTCTTGTGCTCGTTCGTCGTTGACTTGCCAGACCTTGGCGGCTCCAGAAAGCTTCGGGATTTGGGTAAAACAGTTTCTGCGCTGGTTGAGTTCGAAGGCGATTGAGCGCGGCGCCGGTAGGCAATCAAAGAGAGGCCGGATATGACGCTGTTTATTCTCGGACTGATTACCTTTTTCGGCGCGCATCTGTTTTCGGCGCTGGCGCGGGGGCCACGCGGCGCCTTGATTTCGAAACTGGGGGCTGGGCCCTATAAGGGTCTCTATTCACTGGTTTCACTGGCGGGTTTTGCCTTGATCATTATTGGCTGGCCGAAGGCCGACGCCAGCGTGCTTTATTCGACGCCGCTATTCATGCGGCATATCACCTATGCGCTGGTGCTGATTGCATTTATCTTGCTGGCGGCGGCGTATTTGCCGGCGGGGCGTATCGCCGCCATGGCGAAACATCCGATGCTGGCGGGTGTAAAAGTATGGGCCTTTGCGCATGTGCTGGTGAATGGCGAGGTGCGTTCGGTCTTATTGTTCGGCGCCTTTCTCGCGTTCGCTGTCATCGATCGCATTGCCGTCAAACGCCGTGAGACGCCTGTCCGCGCGGCGGGGCCAGCAATTAATGACGCCATTGCGGTTGGCGTGGGCGTTTTGGGCTATGCGCTGGTGGCATACTTCGCACATCGCTACATTGCAGGCGTCGCGTTGTTTTAACAGTTGAAGGAATTTTTCATGGGCCGAGTGTTTTGGACGTTGCTGATTGTCGCCTGTTCGTTCGCAAGCGCAAACGCTGCTGACCTAGACGAAATCAAGGACCGCGGCACGCTGCGTGTCGCCGTGGCGGCGCTTTCGCCATTTGTCGTCAAGGCGGAAGACGGAACACTTTCCGGTTTTGAAATCGAGTCGACCACCGGCCTCGCGGCGCATTTGGGTGTCAATGTCGAATTTGTTGAAAAGCCATTCTGCGAACTGGCCGAAGCCGTGCTTTCCGGCGAAGCGGATGTGATCGCCTCCGGCTATTCCAACATGCCGGAGCGTCGCCGCCTGCTGGATTTCTCACTGCCTTATCACGATACGGAATATTTTGTTGTGGTCGCCAAACAAAAAGCGAAGAGGGCGAAAACCCTGCGCGGGCTCAACAGCAAGGAAATTAGCCTCGGCTATCAGCATGGCGGTGTTTCCGGCATGGTGGCGACGGGTGAGTTTCCCGGCGCCGACCTGCACGGGTTCAGCTCCTTTACGGAAATCTTGACAGCGCTTGAGGCAGGAGACATCGACGGCGCCGTGCTGTTCGATCCGTATCTCGATATGGCGAAAGACATCAAAGGGCGCAAACTGACCGTGCCCCATGAGTTCGCCCTGACGCGCACCATTGAGGCCTTTGCGACGGACCAGAACAGCGATGCTTTGCATGAGGCGCTGAACGAATGGGTTATCGGGCGTGATCTCGACGGCTATTGGGACGATCTGGAAGACAAATGGTTTTCAGACGCCTACGCTATCGCGTCTGCGCCGCCGCCGCACGCCTGTGCGGCAAGCGTCGCTGTGCAGTAGTCATTTTGCGGCTTAATACTTAGGGGGCTGATGAATATGAAAGAGACCTTGCGTTTTTCCATCGTTGGCGACGACGACGAAACCTATGAGGTGTCGATTGAGCGCGACGCCAATGACATGGGCAACTTACAGGCGAGTTGCTCCTGCGGCACGGCGCAGGAAGGTGGTTTTTGCCTGCATCGCTTTGCAGTGCTGGAAGGTGAAACCGATGCGATGGTCTCCAGCAACCTGGATCACGTGCGCGCCTTGCGCGACTGGATCAAAGGCTCCGACATCGAAGTCGCCATGCAAAACCTTTCCAAGGCGAAAACCGAACTGCTCCTCGCCCACGAAAAAGTCGAGCAGTGCCGCAAAATGCTGGTCCGGCGGATGCTGGATTAGGGCGCAACGGTCGGCCAGAAATCCGCCCCATCCCGTGCGCTTGCCTCAATGAACGGTAATCACCATATTAATTGGGTGATGGGCGGAGGGGACAATGTCGATCAAGGAAAAACCGCTGATTAGGGCCGTGGAGCGGTTGGGGCCGTTACCGGGATTTTTGTTTTCGCATCCTATTTTCGCCGGATTTATCTCCATGGTGATGTGCGCTTTTTTTGGCGCGGCAACCATGATGTTCTGGGCTGCCTTCGGGACGACCTCTCAAATCTACGAGGCAATGCGCATTGGCGCGATCGTCCTGACGGTGTTCGGCGCCATGATATTCATCGGGATATTCTTTAATGCGTTTCGCGATCGTGATGAAACTGCCAACCGCCTTCAGTTTGTGCTTGGCGGCGTATTGGGCCTCGGATTCCTGTTTGCATTTGATTTTTTCACCGCAGAATATTTGCGCGAATATTTCGACGGCGGTGGACTATTGATTTGCACGTCCCAAGTCGCGGGCTGCAACTAAGGGCATACGCCAACGGCAACAAGAACAAGAACGTCGAGCGGGAGGGGAATGATACATGACCGAATATGAGTATGCGGATCTTTTTGCATCGTTTCTAAACGCGCAAAACACGGTCTTCGCCAATTACATGACCATCGTTTTCGCCATGCTGACCGCAAGCTGGTTTCTGGCCAAGCGCCTCACCTGGCGGATGGCGGCGCTTTTGTTGTTCATCTATTCCATCTGGTCATTCAACATGACCATGGGCGTGTGGTCGGCGTTCGGCGATTTCGCGCGCCTTGGCCTCGCCATCCACGAACTGGGACAAAACCCCGAAACATCCCTAGGCTGGATCGGTCCCGTTGCGGCGGGACCGGGCGGCGCCGAGTACATGAAAATCCTGCCGGCGCAGATGCTCATCATGTGCGCGATCGTCTATGTGGCGTCGATCGTGTTTTTCTTCATCGCGCGCAACCAAAAGGACAAGTGACGGCGTCCGATGCTGCGTTACTTCGTGACCGAACGGAAAATCTCGGTGCGCAGTTCCGCTTCCGGTGTCTTGGTGGGGTCATCTACATAAATTTCCCAGACCGGCATGGCCTTGGTGAGGCCTTCCTTTTCAACGTAATCCCACAGCGCCTTGTGGCTCTGGTTCAGTGACGCGTAAGGCCCGACATGGGTTGTCGTCACGGCGTCGCCCGCCGGCATAACGTCCGCCTTGACGGCGCCTTCCGCCTTCGCCGCGTCTTCGGCGCTGACGAACACAGCCGCGCGAAACGCCATCTTGTCGCTGGGCATGTCCATATAGATGGAGGCGGGCATGGTCAGCGGCGTGACGCCTTTCGCTTGCGTAAAGCCAAACACTTCGCCGAAACCGGACGCCATGGCGTCGCCGATGGATTTTGCATCGAACGAAGCTTCACGATCCACATAGAGGTAGTGCTGTTCCGGCAGCGATTTGCGCACGAATTCCATAATGTTTCTCCCGGTTTGTTCTGCTGCGATGATAACGCGCCGCGCGACGGACGCCAAACCTCTTGCCAAACTTACTGACGGAGGATCTTTTCCATCGCTTTTCCCTTGGCCAGTTCGTCGATCAGCTTGTCGAGATAGCGTATCTCGCGCATCAGTGGTTCCTCGACTTCCTCCACGCGGACGCCGCAGACAACGCCTTTGATCAGTTCGCGCGACGGGTTGAGCTTCGGCGCCTGCGCGAAGAAGGCCTCAAAGTCGATTTCCTTTTTGATCTGGGCGTTGAGTGCCTGCTGCGTGTAGCCGGTCAGCCAGCGGATGATCTTGTCAACGTCGGCTTTGGTCCGGTCTTTTTTTTCCGCCTTGGTCACATAGTGCGGATAAACGCTCGCGAAACTCATGGAATAGATGCCGTGTTTGGTCATGGCGTGATTTTACGCGATGGGACCGGGTGGGGCAATGTTTGCCGGGCGCGCCTACGATAGTCGCCATGGCTGCGCGCGAAAAGCGACTCTCCACGCGTTAAGCGTGGGGTCCCGGCGGGCGTGAAGGCGCCACCAACAAAAAAGCAAGACGCCTTGACGTCTTGCTTGATTTGGTCGTTAGCCGATGGAAGTCTGGAGCCGTACTCAGGCCGTTGCGGCTTTACGCTTGCGGCGCATGGCGGCGATGCCGCCCAAACCCAGCAACATCAATGGCGCGGCGGCGGGAAGTGGAACCTCCGAAAGAATTGCGTCGCCAAACACATCCACGCGGAAATCGAACACAAATCTATAGCCTGAATCAGAGGCCGGCGCCTGAAGATTTTCGATGGTGAGCACGATCGAAGAAATCACGAAACCTTCAAGGTCAATACCGTTGATGCTGGCCGAAGACATGGCGCCGAAGACCCCGGATTCTGGTCCATACCCCACCGAACTTACTTCAGGCGCACCGCCGATGTTCCTTGCGAGGCCAATAAAAAACTCTTCGTCCGTGCCGTTAGTGACCAAATCCACGAAATAGTCGAACCCGGCGCCGGATGTAATTTCGATGACCGTATCCGCCGTGATCAGCGTGTCGCCGAAAATGGAAGGAAATGTGGAAAAAGCGGTACCGAGACTGGGGCTCGGATCAATCCCGAACTCGAAGAACAAACCGCCATCGTTAGAGCCGCCGGACGATGCGCTGACGTAGTCTGTCGCGCCATAGCTAACGAGCAGCGCGGCGTTGGCGCTGGTGGCGGTAAAAAAAACGGCCAACAGACCGGCAATCAGTTTTTTCATGGAAGTCCCCCAATACATTTACTTTTGCACAAATGCGTTGTGCATCGCAGTAAGTCAACGCAAGCGGTGAAAAAAATAGCAACAAATGACAGTTCCAACCAAATGCGTGGTACCGGCGCGCGCCGCACACGTAATAGGGGCGCCGGTTCGGCGATATAGTGTTCAATGCTGCGCCATTGACGAATTGCGACTCGTCTCGGGCTTGCCTGTGGAGTCCATCACCTGATGGCGCGGCGGGCGTGAAGGCGAAAAACCTGTGATGGCGTTGCCGTCAGGAGATGGACCCCACGCGTAAAGCGTGGGGATCCGGTGAGGAGAGGGAGCGAACCCTCCATGCGCGACTCGCCACGGCTTGCCCGTGGAGTCCATCGCCGCATGGCGCGGCAGGCGTGAAGGCGAAAAATCTGTGATGGCATTGCGGTCAGGAGATGGGCCCCACGCGTAAAGCGTGGGGAGCCGGTGAGGAGCGTGGGCGAACCCTCCACGCGCGACTCGCCACGGCTCGACCGTGGAGTCCATCACCGGATGGCGCGGCGGGCGTGAAAGCGAAAAACCTGTGCTCACGTCACGGGCAGGAGATGGACCCCACGCGTAAAGCGTGGGGAGCCGGGGGGAGAGGGAGCGAACCCTCCACGCGCGACTCTCCACGGCTTGCCCGTGGAGTCCATCACCTGATGTCGCTGCAGGCGTGAAGGTGAAAAACCTGTGATGGCGTTGCGGTCAGGAGATGGACCCCACGCCTAAAGCGTGGGGAGTCGGTGAGGAGAGGGAGCGAACCCGCCACGCGCGACTCGCCACGGCTCGACCGTGGCGTCCATCACGAAACATGGATTGCGGGCTTGACCCGGGATCCATCGTTGGTCTGGCGTTTCGTAGGGCGGGCCTCGGCCCGCCATGGCAACCCTCGCGACGTGGTGTCAATGTTGGCGGGCTAAAGCCCGCAATACGGCGAAGACCCATCTATTCAGTTTCATTCAGATATTGCGATAAGGAGTTTTCGAATGCCAAATCGTTATGTCACTCCGGTCGAACTTTTCTAGATTGTAGCGTACCGCGGCTTCAATGGAGCCTGCATCTCTTGATGGTCCAATCATGATACCGGTTATGCAGTCGGCAAACTCAATTAGGGCTTTTGTGCCTATCAATGGTACGGGTTCGCGCTGATCTTCCGCTCTTTCCCCAATTACGGTAACCAATCGAATTTCTCGTTCGTCCGAAAAGTCTGGATGCTTTGTACATGCTGACAGCACTGCAAGCTTAATTAATTCATGTGCATTGAGTTCCGGTTCTCGGCCACTTAGTTGCGCACCTAGAAAATTTGCATACATTTTAATCAGATCGCCACAGTCATCGAGTCGCGCTTTTAGACGGTCACCTTCGTGAGCATAAATTACCTCATCAAAATATAGGACATTAAATTTCTTCGTCTTATGAAGAAGATTCCCCTTGTCGACTAATTTTCGAGTATCAAACTCGATTGCAATGCCGCCAGAACTGTTACAATAAGATCTCCACATCGTGAGAATTCCATTCTCTCTGTGATGATCCTCTGTATGATATGAGAAACAAGAAAGATATGGAATAAATGGAGTGGTTTTCATTCCACTATCGTAAAAAATCTCAGAGTCTTTCCGAATTACTGAGTCTGGATCGTCGCCGTGATCAATAATAGCTTCGCGTAGTTCAGGGTAATTTTTTGTGAAATACTCTTTGGCTTCAGTTTCAATCGCGGGGCAGAGAATGTGCTTTGCGGAACGATATTCTTCGCGATCATTAGTTTCAGAAAAGAGAGTGGCGAATATCCCGCCCGTGTCGAGGATTGCTGACAAGGTTTGAAAATCGGTATAGTGATAAATCTTTGGGTAAGTCTTCGCCAAAGTATCTTCATCAATCCAAGGAAGCGTGCGTTCTTCCATAGTTATTCCTTTTCTCAAGCTGCCCGTCGTTTCCGCTTCACCGTCTTCTTCTTCACCGCTGCCTTCGCGCTTGTTTTCTTCGCAGCCCCCAGCACCGGTTTTAAAAACTTGCCCGTATAGCTCTTGGCGACTTTCGCCACATCTTCGGGCGTGCCGGCCGCGACGATCTCCCCGCCGCCATCGCCGCCTTCGGGGCCGAGGTCTAAAATCCAGTCGGCCTGTTTGATAACATCGAGGTTGTGTTCGATAACAATGACGGTGTTGCCGCCGTCGGTCAGTTCCTGAATGACTTCCATGAGTTTGCGCACATCCTCGAAATGCAGGCCCGTGGTCGGCTCGTCGAGAATGTACAGCGTGCGGCCGGTGGCGCGTTTTGACAGTTCCTTTGACAGTTTCACGCGCTGCGCCTCGCCGCCGGACAGGGTCGTCGCCTGTTGCCCGATTTTCACGTAGGAAAGCCCCACGCGATTGAGCGTCGCCAGCTTGTCGCGGATCGACGGCACGGCTTTGAAAAATTCCGCGCCTTCCTCCACTGTCATGTCGAGCACGTCGGCGATGGACTTGCCCTTGAACTTCACCTCCAGCGTTTCGCGGTTATAGCGCGCGCCCTTGCAGACATCGCAGGTGACGTAAACGTCGGGGAGGAAGTGCATCTCGATTTTGATGAGGCCGTCGCCCTGACACGCCTCGCAGCGCCCGCCCTTGACGTTGAAGGAAAACCGCCCCGGCTTGTAACCGCGTGCTTTTGATTCCGGCAGGCCGGAAAACCAGTCGCGGATCGGCGTGAAGGCGCCGGTGTAGGTCGCGGGGTTCGAGCGCGGCGTGCGGCCGATGGGCGACTGGTCGATGTCGATCACCTTGTCGAAATTTTCGAGCCCGGTGATTTTGTCGTGCTCGGCGGGCGCGTCCTTGGAGTTATAGAGCCGCCGCGACGCCGCCTTATAGAGTGTTTCGATGATCAGCGTGGACTTGCCGCCGCCCGATACGCCGGTAACGCAGGTGAGCAGACCGATGGGGATCTCGGCCGTGACGTTTTTGAGGTTGTTTTCCTTCGCGCCGGTGATCTTCACCACTTTGGTTTTGCGGAATGGGCGCCGCTCGGCAGGGACGGGGACTTCGCGCCGCCCGGCCAGATAATCGCCGGTTAGCGATTTCTTCTCGTTCATGATGTCTTTGACCGCGCCTTGCGCGATGATCTCGCCGCCATGGATGCCCGCACCCGGTCCAATATCGACGATATGATCGGCGGCGCGGATCGCCTCTTCGTCATGTTCGACAACAATCACCGAATTGCCGAGATCGCGCAGGCGCACCAGTGTTTCGAGCAGGCGGGCGTTGTCGCGCTGATGCAGGCCGATGGACGGCTCGTCGAGCACATATAATACGCCGGTCAGCCCCGAGCCGATTTGCGACGCGAGGCGGATGCGCTGGCTCTCGCCGCCGGACAGTGTGCCCGACGCGCGCGAAAGCGTCAGATAGTCGAGCCCCACATTATTGAGGAAGGAAAGCCGCTCGCGGATCTCTTTCAAGATGCGGGCGGCGATCTCCATCTCTTTCTTGGTGAGCTTCGCCTCCAGCGCGTCGAACCATGCGCCCGCCGCCTTGATGGAAAACGCCGTCGCCTCCGAGATGGAAAGTTTGTTGATCTTCACCGCCAGCGCTTCGGGTTTGAGGCGCAGGCCGTTGCAGGCCTCGCAATGAGTGACGGACTGGAACCGCGACATCTCCTCGCGCACCCAGGCGCTATCGGTTTCGCGCCAGCGCCGCTCAAGATTGGGGATCACGCCTTCAAACGGTTTGACGGTCTCAAACTTGCGCGCGCCATCGGCGTAGATGAACTTCACTTCCTCATCGCCGGTGCCGTAAAGCACAATATCTTGCGCCTCGGCGTCCAGTTCGTCCCATGGCGTTGTGACTTTGAATTTATATTTACGCGCCAGCGCCTGAAGTGTTTGCGCATAATAAGGAGACGTGCCCTTCGACCATGGCGCAATGGCGCCATTGTTAAGGGCGAGCGCGCCGTCAGGCACCACCAGCTCCTCGTCAAATATCATTTCCGTACCCAGCCCATCACAGGAGGGGCATGCGCCGGCCGGCGCGTTGAACGAAAACAAGCGCGGTTCGATTTCGTCAATGGTGAAACCGGAGACAGGACAGGCGAATTTTGCGGAGAAAATTGTGCGCTGCGAAACGTCCTTGTCGTCTTTCTTGTCTGCGGACTCCGCAATGGCGATGCCGTCGGCCAGCTCCAGCGCCGTTTCAAACGATTCCGCCAGGCGTGATTCAATGCCGGGTTTGATAACAATGCGGTCAACGACCACTTCGATATCGTGCTTGATCTTCTTGTTGAGCTTCGGCACGTCGGCGATTTCATAGTACGCGCCGTCGACTTTCACTCTTTGAAACCCTTTTTTCAAAAGTTCGGCGAATTCCTTGCGATATTCGCCCTTCCGCGCGCGAATGATCGGCGCCAGCAGGTAAAATCTTGCGCCGTCGCCTTCTTTCATCAACCTGTCGACCATTTCGGTCACCGTTTGCGAGGTAATCGGCAATCCGGTGGCGGGTGAATAGGGAACGCCAACCCGCGCCCATAACAGGCGCATATAGTCGTAAATCTCCGTAACCGTGCCGACGGTGGAGCGCGGATTGCGCGACGTAGTCTTCTGTTCGATGGAAATCGCCGGTGATAATCCGTCGATCTGGTCCACATCCGGTTTCTGCATCAATTCCAGGAACTGGCGCGCATACGCGGATAAACTCTCCACATAACGGCGCTGTCCCTCGGCGTAGATCGTATCAAACGCCAGCGACGACTTACCGGAGCCGGACAAGCCCGTCATGACGATGAGTTCGTCGCGGGGCAGCTCGACAGTGATGTTTTTCAAGTTGTGTTCGCGCGCGCCGGCGACGCGGATGGTTTTTAAACTCATGGAGGCTTTCGTCTCTTTATATACGCGTGATGTGGTTTGGTTCGTCGTTATGTTCTTTATATCGGCGTTGACAGCAAGAACAAGATATGAACATTTGCCCAATCCTCAAGCGTTTAGCTTGGGGAGAACCAATCGTTGAGCCAACGCCGAATCCGCGCGATTAGCTCTTTTGAACGATATTTCAGGAGATTTTCATGGCTGGCAGCGTCAACAAGGTAATTTTGGTCGGTAATTTGGGCGCCGATCCGGAAGTCCGCAAGTTTCAGAACGGCGGATCGGTTTGTAACCTGCGCGTTGCAACGTCAGAGAACTGGAAAGACAAAAATACCGGTGAACGGCGCGAAAAAACCGAATGGCATTCGGTTGCGATCTTTTCCGAAGGTCTAACGCGCGTTGCAGAGCAATATTTGAAAAAAGGCTCGAAGGTTTACCTCGAAGGTCAGCTTGAAACCCGCAAATGGCAGGACAAAGACGGCAATGACCGTTACACGACCGAGGTTGTGCTGCGTAATTTCAATTCTTCCATGGTGATGTTGGATGGAAGAAGCGGTGGCGGTGGCGGCGGCGGCGGTTACGACCGCAACGACAACGGTATGTCGGACGACGGGCGTTCATCAGGCGGAAAAAGTTACGAGTTAGACGACGACATTCCGTTTTAAACGCAAAAACGAATCAGAAAATGCAAAAAAAGTTACGTGCAAACGCATCGCGTTGCGCATGGACAATACTTTTTTAGGAAATTCGAGTAGTGTTTACCTTTCGACACATGATTCGGAGGTGAAGCATGGCGGTCAAAAGAAAAACGACCAAAAGAAAAGCGGCTAAGAAAAAAACCGCGAAACGTAAAACGACTAAGCGCAAGTCAACAGCCAAGAAGGCTGTGAAGCGTAAAACGACTAAGCGTAAAACGGCCAAGCGGAAAACCGCAAAGCGTAAGACGGCTAAGCGGAAAACCGCGAAAAAAGCCACTAAACGCAAGGCTACCAAGCGTAAGACGACCAAGAAAAAGGCCGTCAAGCGGAAAACTGCTAAGCGGAAAACCGCTAAGAAGAAGACCGCGAAACGCAAGACTGCCAAGCGCAAAACTGCAAAGCGTAAGACGGCCAAGAAAGCCGTTAAGCGGAAGACAGCCAAGCGCAAGACAGCTAAGCGCAAGACAGCAAAACGGAAGACGAAGCGTCGCTAAGCGATGTGATTCTCGAGCGTTTGCCGCTTGAGAAACCAGTTTTTGACTGTTCGCCGCTCGCAAAAGTGATGTTTTGAAGCATCACTGGCGCAAAAAAAGAGGGGCTTTTCGTCGGGCCGGAGTTTTACGGGCCGATGACATGCGGGGGCGCTCCGCAGCAAGAATATCAGGACGCGTTGCGTTCGACAGACCTTGAATTCAGGATTTGAATTCATCAAAAGCCCCGGCGCGTTACCGCCGGGGCTTTATTTTTTCCACAATTTTATTTTGGAACCGAATTGTTTTTGGGTAATTTCGGTTTCAGTTCAGCGTTTCAACACGCCGCCGTGTTTTCGCCCTGCTTGTATCGTTCCATTGGGCGCCATCAAAGAAAGGCGTTGCCATGTTCGACCCGCACACTCCGTTTACATCGCATCCTGCACAAACTTTTCGCATTGCAGCAATATTTGCAGCCTTTGCTGCATCTGCCTGTGCAACCCAGCATCACGAAGTTCATGAATGGACGGCGCAGGGGTATTTGACGCCGGGTCCCACCGGGACACCCGAAATCATCGGCGTTTATGAAACACAAGCCGAATGTGTTGATGCGGGCGAGGCGTGGATGAGCCGGCAGGTTGTGGGCAACCCTGTTTATGCGGACTGCCTGCCGACGGACCGGAATTAGGCAGTCATCACTCCACCGGGAACGGGCCGTCCTCGAAAACCTCGTCGTGATATCCCTTGGCGCCGACGTCGTGCATCATATCGCTGAAGGGCGGTTCCCCGGCGGCAAGCCGCGTTAGCGCCGTTTGAAAATCGACTTTCGGCGCCCAGCCAAGGTCGCGTCGCGCGGCGGCGTTGACATAGACCCGGTCGATGGATGGGAACATTTTCCATCCGCGCTTTGCGAACTCATCGTCAAACTCGGCGTAGCGTCTTGCGACGGCGGTTGCATCTGCGCGCAGCTCGGCGATTTCGTCTTTTGAAAACGGCGCGGTAGCGCTGATGATGTATTTGCCAAACCCGATCTGAGCCGCCTTCTCAAGCGCGCTTAAATGAGCGCACGCTGCGTCAGCGATATCAACTCGCCGATAGAGCAGTTCGTTCACCTTGGCGTTGAGGTCGTCATACCCCTCGCGGATGGCTTTGCTGTCGTCTTCCTCCGGGAAGAACCGCGAGGTGCGCAGGACAAGCGCGTTGAGGGCGAATTTCTCATGGAACAACGAGCACAGGTTCTCCGCCGCCAGCTTTGTGACGCCATAAATGTTTTTCGGTTGCTCACGCAGGGTTTCGGTCACCCAGGCGGCGGGCGCGTCTTCGGCGGGTGACAGCACATGGCCGAAGGCGCTGGTGGTGCTGGTGAAGATGAAGGCGCTGAGGGTTTCCTCGCGCGCCGCCTCCAGCAGGTTCAGCGTGCCCGTGACGTTCACATCGACAAAATCCTGACGCCTATGGGTCGCCACATGAGGTTTGTGCAAGGTCGCGGTGTGAAGGATGGCGCTCGTTCCGCGCACGCACTCGCGCACGAACCCTGCATCCGTAATAGAGCCGACATGGGTGGTGTAGGGACCCGGCTTGATGTCGAGACCGGTTGCGTCATGGTCCGTCTCGCAGAGCAGGCGCATGAGCGCCTCTCCAAGATGGCCGGATGATCCTGTCACAAGGATTTTCATGGAAGCGTTTCAAGCCGAAGGCGGGGCGAAGGTCAATCACTGGTGCTCAGCGATAAAACTCCACACGCATGGCAGCGCCGGACAGCGGTTCGACGTGGTGAAGTTTTTCGGGCTCGATGACTCCGAAGTCTCCGGCGGCAATTCTTTGCCGGGATTGCGGCGGCCCGGCAATGATATAATCAACGGCGCCCTCCAGCACGACCAGCCGCCCCCAGACGCCGGATTTGGTGCTGTGCTCTGATGTGAGCTTGGCGGGAATAGTTTGCTCAGTGAATATGGGCGTTTCGCTGTATTTGCGGACATGATCGGGCAGGGCGCGCGTCATTTGTGTTGCTCGGCGCCAGCGGACAGGCCGGGCAGCCCGAACATGGCGAGTTGCAGGCTTTCGGCGATACGTTCTGCGCGCTCCATGAAATAGGGAACAATTTCCGGCGCGGGCGCCGTCTCCTCCAGCGTTTCGCGAAACAGCGCCAGCCAGATGTTGAAATGCCAGGGCTGAACATTGCTGAGCGCTTTGTGTTTAGGGACCGGCTGGCCGGAATAGCGACCTGCATGCATGGCGACGGAGGCCCAGAATTCTTTCATGCGCGCCAGATGCGGTCCCCAATTGTCGCCGATCTTTTCCTCAAAGATAGGGCCGATCAGCGGGTGCGCGCGAATGCGCTCATAAAATGTATCGACCAGCACCGAGATAAAAGCATCGTCAATGCCCATGGCTGATGCATCGGATTGTAACTGGCGGCGCCGCGCGTCGGCGGAGATGATCTGATTGGTCATTACGCGGCCGCCCGGAGCAGGCTTTTCAATTGCGGATTGCGCCGCACCAGATCGTCTAGCGAATATTCGTCAAACACAGAAAGAAACGCGTCGACCGCTTTGCCGATGACGCCTTTAAGCCGGCAGGCAGGCGTGACGAGACATTCATTGCCGTCCTGGAAACATTCCACCAGCGCAAAGTCCGTTTCCATGCTGCGCACTACATCGCCCAGCATAATGTCGGCAGCAGGCCGTGTGAGACGCAAGCCGCCGGTCCGCCCGCGCAGGGTCTCGATATAGCCCTCTTTGCCAAGGGTGTGGGCCACCTTCATCAAATGGTTTTTTGAAATGCCATAGCGGTCTGCCACGTCAGCGATGGTGCAGAGCGTTGAATTGTTAACCGCAAGGTGCATCAGCAGCCGCAGCGCATAGTCCGATTGTACATTTAGCCGCACGTAATTCCTCCAAAAGATGCATTTAATATATTGAATATTGATCGCCCGTCAACATATAACATATATATCAAATGCATCAAATAGGAGATGGAAATGGCGGGAGCATTGGCGCAGGTGATTGAAACCGGTGTTTTGGAAGCTGAACTGACGACGGAGAAAACAGAGCGGCCGCGCCTCAAGGTCGTTCACAACACCAGTCCCGTGGCCGCGAAGAATAGCGTCCACAAGGGTGTTTTCAAAGCGTTGGCGGCGGTGAACGCGGGCGTGCTCGGAGTTTTCTGGTGGACATTTCGCGGCGACGCGGAAGCGTTGTTCATGGTCGCCATCAGCGCCGCCTATCTGGCGGCATATATGGGAACTCCGCTGCTGTTGAGCCGCATAGGCGGGCGGATCGATCCGATACAGACGAAACCGTTCGATGCATTCTTGAACGATCCGTTTGAGACATGGACGGGAACCGTAACCGGCCGCGAAGCGATGATCCAAATATTGATGGTGCCGGTGGCGATCCTGCTCGCGGTGATCGGCATGAGCTTCATGATCGAGCTTAGCCGGTAACGCATGCTTTGTGCAATTGGACCCCGGAACGAATATTGAATGTATTTGTTCGCCAAATCAGTATTTGTAAGGTAGGTTCCATCTGACTTATTTGTGATTCACAATCATGATTATGGATGGGCCTTTCAGGATGAGAATTTTACTTGGGTTAGCTATTGTTTCCGTGCTTTTGGGTTGTCAAACTAATGTAGCCGCGGCTCAAAAACGATTGTTTCCGCGTTTACAGATCACACAGGATGCGCACGCATTCAATGATACCCGCTTTGCAATGACATCATGTGAATTGACGCCGGACCGTTCTGCTATCTGCAAATTGACTGTTGCAAACAAATACCGCGATAAAAAAATAGAAATATCTCGCGGTATTACCATTCAGGACAATGAAGGAAACGAATATGCTGTGAACGCGGGTGGTTTTGGCTCAGTATCCAATCAGTCCAAATGGAATCAGATTGCCGTGGCGGACAGCGATTATCAACTCACGGTAATCGCCACCAACCTGTCCAGTCAGGCGACTTCTGTGCGGGCCGTCGTTTTTCCAAGACTCTTGGTGCGCTCAACCCAAGGACAAACGCTTGGCTATCGAGATCAGGTGGTTTTTTCCAATCCGGTTATGGTGGCGAGCACAAAAATTGCAGCGCCCGACGTTGCGTCCGCTTCAGACAATGTGCAGGACGTAGCGCCTTTTCCCAATGCGGATCAATGGATCGTGGTGGGGCTTTGGAACTACGACACAGCAGATGGTCAGCATCTTCCTGCCAATGGGATGGTTCTACGCAACGCTGCGGGATCGAATTTGGGCCAGCATTGGGCTGGGCATCTGGAGTTGAAAAACCACGCGGCACTACGGCTCCGTGATCGCAGCCTTTGGCCCGTTTCAATGAACGCAGCACAACGTAAAGTTTGCGCGGACTATCCGGGATATCCAAGCTATCCGGCTTTTATCGACTTCCCAGGCGATGCCGCTGACGGAATTTACCATGTGTCAGAATGCAAGGGCGGGACGGGCGAGCGGCCCTAAATCTCAAACCGGTCCAGCGCTGCACTGGTGTTATCGCCGCCGACCTTTGCGGCGCCGCCAAGGACATAGATCGCCTCGCCAAGGGATACGGCGCCAAGGCCATGACGGCGGCGGGGCATGGCGGCGACAGCGCGCCATTTATCCGTATCGGGATTGTATTCCCACGCTTCCGCAAAAACGCCGCCGGGGCGCGGTGAGAAATATTCACCGCCAAAGGCGTAGATCTTGCCGTTCAACACGGCCGCAGCGAGACCGCCCTGGGCTTTTGGCATGGGGCTCGCTTCGGCCCATCGGTCTGACTGCGGGTCATAGACGTCGACGGCGGTGGTGTTGCCTTCGCTGACCGTGCGCCCGCCAATCACGTAGATCACGCCATTGACGGCGGCGCCGGCGGCGGAATTGCGCGCGCGCGGCAGGGGCGCGAGCGGGTTCCAGCGGTTCGCCGCCGGGTCGTAAAACCAGTGTTCATCCGTATCGATATGATCGGCCCATTGGGCGTTCAGGCTGCCCGCCGGCGCCCGTCCGCCAACGGCGTGAATGTATCCGCCAAGGGACGTGCAAACCATTTCCGCCTGGGGATGGGGCAGGGAGGCCATGCGCTCCCACGCGCCATCGAGATCGCGCAGCCGCCAGCAATCGCCGCGCATCTGCCAGCCGCCGCGCGCATTGCGGGCGAAACCGCCGACGCCGAATAGAAAGCCATTATTATTGACGAGGGCGATGTGGTGGCGCGCTTCGGGCAACGGCGTGCCGTATCCCCATGCGTCATAGGCCGGATCGTAGAAAGTGACGGCGTCGGTTACGTTGAACTCTCCGTCCGGCACGAGCCCGCCAGCGTTCACCAGCAGGTTGAACGTGTTGGGACGCAACTGCCCGCCCGGATTGCCGGATTTGCGGAATGGCGCCGGATATATTTCCTGCACAGCGAACGGCATATCGGCGAGCGGCGTCCAGGCGCCGGTCGGGCCATGGGCTCGCGCTGCGGTGAGCGGTACGCCGGCGAGTCCGGCGGTAAGCGCCGCGCCGCCCGTGAGCACAAACCGTCTATCCAGATTTTTCATTTTTCATCCCCACGCAACAAATCCCCAAAGACTTTTTATTCCGTTTGCCAGGCGGCGTCATGCACGCTCGCACAGGCGACACGCGCGCCCGCGCCGCCAATGGGCTGCGTTATATGATCGTCGCTGTTTTCATGCACGACCATCGCAAAACCATCTTCATCGAGCAGATCGTAAAGCCCGTTCTCAACGGGGCCTTCGGCGCCGACGCTGAGCGAAAGACCGGGCGCAAAAATCTCCGCGGTGGCGCGGCCATCTGCGCCGGCGTAAATGTTGGGGAGATCCGCACGCTCCGGCCCCGCCGGGTTGAGCAGTCCGTGTTCGCGGCCGTCGGGATTAACATGGCCGGCGGAGGCTTTAAATCCCGCCGCGCCGTCGGAACAATCGCCGATCTGATGCAAATGAATGCCGTGCCAGCCCTCGGCGAGCGCCTCGAGTTCGACGCGTATCAGGACGCCGCCCAGGGGGGCTTCCTTGAACGCAACGTTTCCTTTTTGTGCGCCGTCAACGCCGATGAATTCCGCGTGCGCGTCAGCCCAATCTTCCGCGTCATCCTGCGCTGTGGCGAGCGGATCGGGCGTGGTCTCCCCGGGGCTGGAGGTGGAGGCTTCGCCAATGTTTCCACAGGCCGTCAGCAAAATTGCTGAAACCATGGAAATTACTAGCGAATTCTTACCAAACATCAGTGTTTTCCCCAACTCTTCCGATGGGGCAGTCTACCCTAAGAAGCCTCGTGAATAAACTGACCCAAAATCGGCGGAAAAGCTCGGCAAAATGGGGCGTCGACTGCTTGGCATCCGGGGGGCGGAATGCTAAGCCGGATCGTTATTTTCCAACTGATTCCAAAAGGTTTTATACGTGGCCGAAGACGACGGCGATATCCCCGAAAACACAGACGAAACACCCGCCATGCCGCCAGCGCAGGGTGTGAGCACGATCTCTATCGAAGAGGAAATGCGTAAGTCGTATCTCGACTACGCCATGAGCGTGATCGTGAGCCGCGCGATCCCTGATGCGCGGGACGGATTGAAGCCCGTTCACCGGCGCATTCTCTGGTCGATGCATGAGAACGGGTATGTCTGGAACAAATCCTACCGCAAATCCGCCCGTGTCGTCGGTGATGTGATCGGTAAATATCACCCCCATGGCGACCAGTCGATTTACGACGCGCTTGTTCGTATGGCGCAGGACTTCGCCATGCGCCTGCCGCTCGTCGACGGACAGGGTAATTTCGGTTCCATTGACGGCGATACGGCGGCCGCCATGCGTTATACCGAATGCCGGATGGAGAAAGTGTCGAGTTCGCTTCTCGACGACATCGAAAAAGACACCGTCCGTTTTCAGACAAACTATGATGGTTCCGAACAAGAACCGACCGTGCTGCCCGCCAAGTTTCCAAATCTGCTGGTGAACGGCGCTGGCGGTATTGCTGTCGGCATGGCGACCAATATTCCGCCGCATAATCTGGGCGAGGTGGTGGATGCGACCCTCGCCATGGTCGACAATCCCGACATCTCCGATGATGAGTTAATCGAGATTGTGCCGGGTCCGGATTTTCCCACCGGCGGTACGATTTTGGGCCGCGCTGGCGCGAAAGCCGGTCTGCTGCTCGGGCGCGGTTCAGTGGTCATGCGCGGCCGTGCGACCATCGAGGAAATCCGCAAGGACCGCTACGGCATCGTCATCACCGAGATTCCCTTTCAGGTAAACAAGTCGCTGATGGTCGAGCGTATCGCCGGACTTGTCCGCGAGAAAAAGATCGAGGGCATCGCCGACATTCGCGATGAATCCAGCCGTCAGGGCATCCGGGTGGTGATCGAACTACGCCGCGATGCCGCGGCCGATGTGGTGTTGAACCAGCTCTATCGTCACTCGCAATTGCAGACGAGCTTTGGAGTCAACATGCTGGCGCTGAATGGCGGAAAGCCGCAGCAACTCGCCTTGCGTGATATTCTCGCCGCCTTCATCGACTTCCGCGAGGAGGTGATCACCCGGCGGACGAAATTTGACCTCAACAAAGCGCGCGACCGCGCACACATCTTGGTTGGTCTGGCGATCGCCGTCGCCAATATTGATGAAGTGGTTGCGCTGATTCGCGCGGCGCCCGATCCCGCCACCGCCAAAGCGCAATTGATGGCCAAGGATTGGCCCGCGAAGGACCTGGCGCCGTTGGTGCTATTGGTCGCCGACCCGCGCCATATGATGAGCGATGGCAACCTGCTGAAACTTTCCGAAGAACAGGCGAAAGCCATCCTCGATCTCAGGCTGCAACGCTTAACGGCGCTCGGCCGCGACGAGATTGGGGATGAGTTGAAAGGTCTTGCCGACAAGATCGAAGATTATCTCGACATTCTGCGCAACCGCGACCGCGTCATGACCATCATTAAAGAAGAGTTGGCCGCCGTGCGCGAGGAATTCGCGACACCGCGCCGGACGGAGATCGTCGATGCGGAAGGCGAGGTCGAAGACGAGGATCTGATCGCCCGCGACGAGATGGTCGTGACCGTGACCCATGCAGGCTATGTGAAGCGTACGGCCCTATCGACCTATCGCGCGCAAAAACGCGGCGGCAAAGGCCGTGCTGGCATGAAGTTCAAGGACGAAGACTTCGTCTCGCAGCTTTTTGTGGGCAATACGCACACGCCGCTATTGTTCTTTACGTCGACAGGCATGGCCTACAAGCTGAAGCTCTGGCGTATTCCGGAGGGCGCTCCAAGCTCGCGCGGTAAGGCGTTTGTCAATCTATTGCCGCTCGGCCCGGATGAACGCGTTACCAATATCCTGCCGTTGCCAGAAGACGAGGAGGCGTGGGAACAGCTTCACGTCATGTTCGGGACGAAGTCCGGCAATGTCCGGCGCAACAAGCTTTCCGACTTCCAGCGCGTTAACCGCAACGGCAAGATCGCCATGAAACTGGATGAGGGCGATCGCCTTATCGGTGTTCAGGTGTGCCGCGAAGACGAAGACGTCCTGCTGACAACCGCCGCCGGCATGTGCATTCGTTTCCCGGTGGATGCGGTGCGCGTGTTTGCCGGACGCACATCCACGGGCGTCAGAGGCATCAAGCTCGACAAAGGCAATCGCGTGATCTCCATGGCGGTGTTGCGCCATGTGGACACTTCTTCCGACGAAGCGAAGGCATATCTGAAACACGCCGCCGCCATGCGCCGTGCGGCGGGCGAACCGGATGCGGAAGATCCCGAAGAGAGCGATGCGCCGGATGTAGCGATTTCAACAGAACGTCTGGCGGAGCTGGGCGCCGCGGAGCAGTTCATCCTCACCGTGACGGAAAATGGCTACGGCAAACGGACGTCATCTTATGAATACCGAACGTCTGGCCGTGGCGGTAAAGGCATTATCGCCATCCAGACGACCGACCGGAACGGACCGGTGGTGGCGGCGTTCCCGATCGAGGAGAGCGATCAGATCATGCTCGTCACCGATGGCGGGCAATTGATCCGTACGCCCGTTGATGACATCCGCATCGCCGGCAGGAACACCCAAGGCGTTACAATTTTCCGCACCCGGGAGGGCGAAAAAGTCGTCTCCGTCGGGCGTGTCGAAGATGTGGATAGCGATGCGGAGGACGATCAGGCCGGCGAAGAGGACGGCGTGTGAGTGTGACGCCGGTGCATTTCGGCATTGCCGCCCACAGCGCAGAAGGCGCGGCGTTATGCTTTCGCACTTTTTGCCAGGAAGCGGAATCCTTGTTCGGTGAACATATGCATCCTGATGTGACCCTCGATTGCATCGCTATGGGACACAGCATGGCGGCGTGGGATGCGGGCGATTACGCGAAAATTCGCGACATTCACGCCGTTACAATTGACCGTCTGGCAAAGGCCGGCGCGGCGTTCTTCGCCTGCCCGGACAATACAAGCCACATTGCGCTCGAACAGCCGGGACCCGATTTTGCGCTGCCGGGTCTGAATATCGGCGATGTCGTCGCGGATGAGGCGGCGCGTCAGGGCATGACCAAAGTCGCCGTGCTCGGCACCAGATACACAATGGAGGGTCCGGTCTATCGACGCGCCCTGCCGGCGCGCGGTATTGAAGCGGTCTTTCCAAACGCCAACGAACGCGAAGATATCAACCGGATCATTTTCAGCGAACTGGTAAAGGGCGTCTTCACCGGTGAAAGCCGCAAGATTTACGTGGACGTCATTGAGCGTTTGAAAACCGAAGGCTGCGATGGTGTCGCGCTGGTGTGTACGGAAATACCGCTGCTTGTGACGCCGGAAGCCTCGCCGCTGCCAACGCTGGATTCTACCCGGTTGCTGGCGCGCGGCGCCCTTGCTGTTTCGACCGGCGCGCGGGCAGTCCCGATTTGGCGGGGCGGCCCCGTCGTTTACTCCATTGAGGCGAAGGCAATATAAAAGGCCATTAGCGATGACAAAATTAGTTGGACTTTATCCGGGTACGTTCGATCCGCTCACCATGGGGCATGTGGATATTGTCGAGCGCGCCGTGAAGCTGGTGGACGAACTGGTGATCGGCGTCGCCATCAACCGCGACAAGGGCCCGCTGTTTTCTCTCGAAGAACGCGTCGCTATGGTCGAAAAGGAGATGGCGCGTATATCAAAGATCAGCGGGACGCCCATCCGTGTGACGCCGTTTGAGACGCTGCTGATGAAATTCGCCGAAGAAGTGAACGCCAATATTATTGTGCGCGGGCTTCGGGCGGTCTCAGACTTCGAATATGAATTCCAAATGGTCGGCATGAACCAGGTCTTGAATGACGACATCGAAACGGTGTTTTTAATGGCCGACGCGCGGTACCAGTCCATCGCCTCGCGGCTGGTCAAGGAAATCGCCCGGCTGGGCGGCAAAATCGATGCTTTCGTGCCGGATCATGTGGTGGAGCGGCTGCGTGCGAAATACGCCGCGACTTAATTTCGCTTTTTTTGACGGCTGAGGTATAGGGACCCGATCATATCCGGGCTAAGGGCGGCCAAAAGGGAGTAAATATGCGTAGCAAGGCCATTTTGGCGGTATTGTCGGCGGCGATGTTTAGCGTTTCGGCGGCGATGGCCGATGATGACGACGAACCGGCAAAACCCACGCCGCTGGCGTTTTTGCAGGCCGCGCCCGATGACGTCTGGCGCCCACTCGATCCGGAAAACACTCTCTACATGGATCTGCCCGCCGGATTGATCGTTATTGAGATCAAGCCTGAGTTTGCGCCGGCGCACGCACAGCGCGTCAAGGAGCTGACCCGCGAGGGGTTTTATGACGGCCTCGTATTCCACCGGGTGATTGAGGGTTTCATGGCGCAGGGCGGCGACCCGCTCGCCAATGGCACCGGCGGCTCCGATAAGCCCGATCTGCCGGCGGAATTCGCCCGCGACACCGAAACGGTGGAAGGCTTTACGCAGATCGGTCGTGACCGCATCGCGCCGCGCCTCGGTTATGTGGACGGAATGCCCGCCGCCGCGCAACCGGAAACCCTGCGGTCGTTTCTGACAGCGCGCGAAGTCGGGCTCTGGCCAGTGCATTGTCCGGGCGTCATGTCCATGGCGCGGGCCACCGACCCGAACAGCGCCAACAGCCAGTTCTTTTTGATGATTGGCGATTCTCGCCTCAACCTAGATCGCCGGTACACGGCGTGGGGCTGGATCGTTGATGGGTTCGAAGCGTCCCGGCGCATTGTGCGCGGCGAGCCGCCGAACCGTCCGACACCGATCATTCGTATGCGGATTGCAGCGGATGTGCCGGCCGCGGAACGTGAAGATATTCGCGTGCTCAACACATCCAGCGAGACCTTTAAGGAATACCTCAATCTGACCGGCGCGGTTGATGGCAAGGGATATGTCAAAGACATTTGTGAAATCCGCGTGCCGGTGAAAGTAGACGGAGAAATCGAACGATGAGCGACACACTGATCTTGAGCCTTGAGACCGGCGACGTGACCATTGAAATGTTTCCGGACAAGGCGCCGAATCATGTTGCGCGCATCAAGGAGTTGGCGGCGGACGGGTTTTACGACGGCCTTTCGGCGCACCGCGTGATCGACGGGTTCATGGCGCAGATGGGTTGCCCGCGCGGCGACGGCACCGGTGGCTCCGGCCAGAACATCGATGCGGAGTTCAACGATGTCAGCCACCAGCGCGGCGTCTGCTCCATGGCGCGGGCGCAAAACCCCAACAGCGCCGACAGCCAGTTCTTTATCTGCTTTGATGACGCTTCGTTTCTCGACGGCCAGTACACAGCCTGGGGCAAGGTCGTTGACGGCATGGAGCATGTGGACGCCATGAACAAAGGCGAACCGCCGGCGACACCGACAAAAATCGTCAAATTCCGCGCGGCGGCTTAAGCGGCAGACAACAAAGGTTTTGTTCACAAGACCATGGCAAAACGGTTTTGCTGTGCTGGTCATACCGGTTTAAAGGTCTCGCTTCGTGAACATCGCCTATCTCATGAACACCTATCCCTTGATTTCGACGACGTTTATTCGCCGCGAGATTGAGGCGCTGGAACGTCAGGGGCTTGCCATCAAGCGCTACGCCGTGCGCCGCTGGTCGGAAGCGGTGGTCGATCCTGCGGACAAGGTGGAAGTGGATCGCACGGAGTATTTGCTGAGCGGCAATGTTGCGGGTTTGCTGAGCGCGTTCGCGCGTGAGCTTTTGGCGAATCCCGGCGGCGTGTTCAAAACCATCGGGCCATGGTTGTCGCTGCTCGGCGCGGCGCGCGGCGGGTTCGTTCGCCATGCGGCGTATTTCCTCCAGGCAGCGTATTTCAAACAGTGCGCGGCGCGCGACAACATCGATCATGTGCATGTGCACTTCGCGACAAACGCCACGGCGGTCGCCATGCTGGCGCGGATCTTGGGCGGGCCGAGCTATTCGTTCACGGTGCACGGCCCCGACGAGCTCACGGACGCGCCCCTGCTAAGTTTTCCGGCGAAGGTTGATCATGCGGCTTTCGTCGTCGCCATTTCAAATTTCTGCAAGTCACAGATCATCCGCTTTTCCACCATCAAAGCCGCAGAAAAAATAAAGATTGTCCATTGCGGCCTGAATTTGCGCGACTTCGAGATCGCACCACCAGTCGCTAATCAAACCTTTGTCTGCGTCGGTCGGCTCTGTCCGCAAAAAGGGCAGGTGCAGATACCAGTGGTCGTTGCGGCGCTGAAAACGGATTTCCCGCAGATTGAAGTGATCCTTGTGGGCGATGGCGATTCTCGCGCCGAGGTGGAGGCGGAGATCGCCCGCTGCGGGGTTGCGCAGAATGTGCGGATTGCCGGGTGGATGGACAATGCGAAGGTGCGTGAGGCTATTGCAGACGGACGGTGCTTTTTATTGCCGACATTCGCGGAGGGTCTGCCGGTGGTGATCATGGAGGCGCTGGCGCTCGGCCGCCCGGTCATTTCGACCTATATCGCTGGTATTCCTGAGCTTGTTGATGAGGGTTGCGGTTGGATTGTTCCGGCGGGAGATGTCGAGGCGCTGGAAGCCGTAATGCGCGCGGCGCTTGATGCTGACGAAAATGCACTCGCCGCCAAGGGCGCGGAAGGCCGCCGCCGTGTCGAAGCCGCCCATAATGTCGACATAGAAGCGGCGAAACTGAAAGCGTTGTTTGAGGCCGCCGCTACGTCTTAGCGTGCTCTTTACATAGCCCGAGCGTTTTACCTCCCCCTTGAGGGGAGGTCCAAAATTGATCTGGCAATTTTGGGGTGGGGGGGGCGTTGAAGGTTCGCGTTCAAATCAGCAGTGCATTTACCCCCTCCCGAAATCATAGATTTCGACCTCCCCTCAAGGGGGAGGTGGGGCGCCGCAAACTGCTTCATCCGCACACGCATCGGGCGAAACGCGCCGCGCAAAATACAACTTATGTGATGAAAATCTGCATTAAACCCATATTTGGTGGATAGTTATCCCCCACTTCTCAGGCGGGGATATGATGCTTTTCAGAAATTCGAATTGTGACGTTTATTGGCCCCGCAATTAGATCGCGGGGAGTCGCAATTTGATGTGATGTATTCGCAACGCCGCGAGCTCAGTTTTTGTGGCGACCGGCCGGAGTGTGCCTTGAAATACGCATACGGAAGATATGTACAAGGACGAAACACCAGAAGTGTTTCACGTGGAACAACGCACCCCGCGTTACTTTCCGAGGCCGCCGAACAGGCCGTATTTGATATTGAGATAATCCTCAAGGCCGTATTTGGAGCCTTCCCGCCCGAAGCCGGATTCTTTCACGCCGCCAAACGGCGCGACCGGCGTGGAAAGAATGCCCTCGTTGATGGCGACCATGCCATATTCCAGCGCTTCCATGACGCGCCAGGCGCGGCCGAGATCGCGCGTGTAAAAGTAAGAGGCGAGGCCGTATTCAGTGTCGTTGGCCATTTTCACCGCTTCTTCTTCCGTCTCGAAGCGAAACAGTGGCGCGACCGGGCCGAAAGTCTCGTCGCGGGCGATGAGCATGTCTGTCGTGACGTCGCGCAACAATGTCGGTTCGAAAAAAGTGCCGCCTTTTTCGTGCGGTTTGCCGCCAGCGAGAATTTTTGCGCCCTTGGAAGTCGCGTCTTCAATGTGTTCTTCGACTTTTCGCACGGCGCTGTCGTCGATCAGCGGGCCTTGGTCAACGCCATCCAACAAGCCGTCGCCGACGGTGAGGGCGCGAACGCGCTCGCCAAGTTTTTCGGCGAACGCGTCGTAGATGCCGGACTGGACGAAAATACGGTTGGCGCAGACGCAGGTTTGCCCGGCATTGCGGAATTTCGAGGCGATGGCGCCGTCGACAGCCCGGTCCAAATCCGCGTCATCAAAGATAATCAGCGGCGCGTTGCCGCCAAGCTCCATGGAGATGCGCTTCATCTGCCCCATGGCTTTGGCGGAAAGCGATTTGCCGATTTCCGTCGAGCCGGTGAAGGTGATCTTTTTGACGGCGTCATTTTCGCAGAACTCGTCGGCGATGGCGGCCGCCGAGCCGGTGATCACGTTAATGACGCCTTTGGGAAGCCCGACCTCGTCCGCGATCACGCCAAAGGCGAGGGCGGAAAACGGCGTCTGGCTCGCAGGCTTGCAAACGATGGGACAGCCGGCGGCGAGCGCCGCGGCGGCTTTCCGCGCGATCATGGCGTTGGGAAAATTCCACGGCGTGATCGATCCAACGACGCCTACCGGTTCCTTGGTGACCACAATGCGTTTGTCGTCCCAGGGAGAAGGAATGACTTCGCCATACACTCTGCGCGCTTCTTCGGCGAACCATTTGAAGAATGCCGCGCCATAAGCGACTTCGCCCTTGGCCTCCGCCAGCGGTTTGCCCTGTTCAAGGGTGAGAAGTTCGCCGAGCGGCGCCTGATGGTCCATCAGCGCGTCGTGAATCGCATGGCAATATTTTCCGCGTTCCTCCGCCGAGAGCGCGCGCCACGCAGGATACGCCGTCGAAGCCGCCGCAACGGCCTTGCGCGCCCCGTCGCGTCCAAATTTTGGCGCCGTGCCGATGATTTCGCCGGTGGCCGGATTGTTCACCTCGATAACGCCGCCCGACGCGCCGTCAGTGGCCTTGACCCATTCGCCGCCAATAAAACAGGCCTCACGGAAAAAACGGTTGTCGGGCATTTCAAGGTTCCTTTTTCTCAGCAGAACCGAAGGCTTAGGCACTGCGAACTTGTTTTGCAATCCGCGCCGACAACCGCGATTGTATGCAGAAATAGCGTCCAGAACGCCACGTATCCGGAGGACCACCATGACCGTCAAATATGACACGCCGCGCGAGGCCGTCGCGCTCGTCACATTGAACCGGCCGGACAAGCTGAACGCTTACGACCGGCAGATGCGGGCCGACATGGCCGACGCCGTCAAACGCGCGGCGGGGGACGACGCCGTACGCGCCGTGGTGATCACGGGCGAGGGGCGGGCTTTCTGCGCCGGTGCCGACATCAGCTCACTGGATGAAAAATACAGCATCGAGGAAATACTCAACACGGAATATGCAGCGTTTCTGACGTCTATCCAGACCATGCCGAAACCCGTGGTCGCGGCGATCAATGGCCCCGCCGCCGGGATTGGCATGACTACGGCGCTGACATGTGACCTGCGGGTGATGAGCGCCGATGCCTATCTGATGAGCGCCTTCGCCAATATCGGGCTCGTGCCCGATGGCGGCTTGTCGTTTCTGCTGACCCAACAGATCGGGTATGCGCGCGCTTACCAACTCGCCATCGAGGCGGAACAACTTGATGCGGCGCGCGCGCTTGAATGGGGGCTGGTGAACCGGGTTGTGCCAGCGGAGGAGGTGCTGGTGAATGCGCTCGACTGGGCCGAGACACTGACGCACCGGGCGCCGCTCGCGATTGCGCAAACCAAGCGTGCGTTCCGCGCCGCTTCACAGAAAGATTTGCCGAACGCCATGGCGTTTGAAGCCATGGCCCAGCGCGGGCTTGTGACGTCAGAAGATTGCGCTGAAGGCGTGCGGGCGCTGTTCGAAAAGCGCAAACCAAATTTCAAAGGAAAATAGTCTACCGCCAAAAGTAAGACGGCAAATCGAGCCCATTGGCGATCATGGCAAGCGCGCCAGCCACCGCGAGCGCCGGACCAAACGGAATTGGCGTATCGCCGGAGACTTTGGTTCCCGTCAGCCGCAAGGTTGCAACGGCGGCGAGCGCCAGCAACGCGCCAGCGAAAACCACGGGCGCCAGCGCCAGCCAGCCGAGCCAGGCGCCGATTGCGGCGAGAAGTTTTGCATCGCCCTGTCCCAGCCCCTCAACACCGCGCAGCCGGAGGAACGCCTCACCGATCAGCCGGAAGGCGGCGTATCCGACGGCGGCGCCAATGAGTGCATTTTGCCAACTGGTGAACAAGCCAAACCCATTGGCGATGAGCCCGAGGGCAATCAGCGGCACGGTCAAGGCGTCGGGCAGATAGCCGGTGTCGGCGTCGATAAAACCAAGCGCGATGAGGAATAGAAAATAGGCAGTTGCGACCATAGCGGCTGCTGTGAATCCAAACACAAGCGCCGCGATGATCGCGGATAAACCGCCAAGGAGCTCCACAATCGGATATCGAAGAGGGATCGAAGCTTTGCAGGACGCGCATTTTCCGCCGAGCGCGAGGAAGCCAATGACGGGAATGAGGTCAATGTTTTTGATCGGCGTTTTGCAAGAGGGACAATAAGATCGCGGCTTAATCAAATCGCCCCGCGAATCATTCCCGGTGAGTTTCCACATTGCCGGTCCGCGATGGATGATAACATTGAGGAAGCTGCCGAACAGCAGCCCGACCAATCCATATGTGACGAAAAAGACCCAGCCTGTCATCGTTTAACTTTTTCTGGTCGGCGACATTATGCGCCTCAGCGAGTTTCCGACCGAAATATCACCGAGTTGCTAATCAATTGAATTGTTACCCGCATTCGTCCCAATTGCGCAACCAGTGCATGTAGGCGGATGCACACTGTGCGCAGCGGCATATGCACAATGTGCGCATACTGATCATCACCCGTTCCGTGATTGTCACCGAAGTGAAACAAACCTGTCACGCCTGTGTCAAACCACTCCACTAATCGCCAACCCGGACGGCGCGTGGGGCGCCGTGTTTTTGTGTCCATTTTCCCCCGGGGGTCTCCCAGATGAGCCAATTCTTCAAGATCAAATCTATTCTTCTTGCAGGTGCAACTTTAGCACTCGTTGCATGTACTCAAGGCAGTGATATCGAATCGCCAGGCCCTAGCAATCCCGGCACACCGCCAACCGGCGGCGGCGGTGGTGGCGGCGGCGGCGGATCGACCGCAACCTGTCCCGCAGGGTTTAGCTGCACCAAATCAGTGGGCGGCTTCTTGATCGCAAACGTTTCAGGAACCATCATTGGCAATCAGCGGTTTCCTTATGCAGAAGGTGTTGCGTACGAATTGAGCGGTCGCGTTGATGTTGGCGTGGACACCGGCGCTGACGGAACAGGCGGAACCCCCGCAACGTTAACGATCGACCCCGGCGTCGTTGTTGTCGGCGCCTCCGGTGCTGACTATCTGGTTGTCAATCGCGGCTCGCAACTGATTGCAGATGGCGAGCAGGACGCACCCATCATTTTCACCAGTGAAGACGATCTGGAGCGCCGAGACGCCGACCCGGCTGACACGGGCGGATCGAATATTTCGGAGTGGGGCGGCGTTGTGGTCCTCGGCCGTGCGCCGATCAATCGCTGCATCGTCGGCATGCCCGGAACGGTTGATTGCGAGCAGACCATCGAAGGCGTGACCAACCCTGAAGCGATTTATGGCGGCGCCATGGCGTCCGATAACAGCGGGGTCATCCGGTATGTGCAAATCCGGTTTGCGGGTTTCGCGATCAATCAGGACGGAAACGAATTGAACGGTCTGACGCTTGGCGGCGTCGGTGATTCAACCGTTGTCGAATATGTTCAGGTACACAATAACTCTGACGACGGCATTGAGGTCTTTGGCGGGACAGTAAACCTCAAGCACATCGTGCTCACGGGTAATGATGACGACTCTTTCGATCTCGACAATGGCTGGAATGGCGCTACACAATTCCTATTGATTAAGCAGCGCGCCGATGGCGGCGACAATGGCATGGAGCTATCAAGCGCTGGAACCGTCACCCCGCCGACCAACCAGACCATCGCCAACTTTACGCTGGTCGGCGCTCGCACCAACGCCTTCCGGATCAATTCCGGCCATGTGGGTCGTTTTCTTAACGGCGTTGTGTCCTATGACGCGCCTTGCTTCCGCTGGGAGGATTCAGCGGGCAACGGAACACCGGCGTCTTATGACGGCCTTGATGATCCGACTTTCAATTCGGTTCTGTTCGACTGTCCGGCGTTAACCAACGACACGCCGGACACACCGGCTGCCGTTGGTTCCGTTGGCGCAGACGCGAATAACGAACTCGGCATGAGTTCACTGACCTCAATGTTCTTTCCCGGTCCGAACGAGGCGATGGTCACGCCATTCGCTGGCTTGTCTGGACTAGACCCTTTCTTCGAAGACACATCGTATGTCGGAGCCTTTGGTCCGGATGAAACGGAGACGAACAACTGGGCCTCCGGTTGGACGTTTGCACTCTTTCCCGATCCGACGTGCCCGGCGGGTACGAACCTCAGCGGCGAGCTGGGCGGCAAGAACATTTGCAGCATAGCCGGCGTGCAAACTTCCGATGTGACGCTCACGCGCGGGAATATTTACGAACTCGAAGGCCGGGTTGATATAGGTGTCGACGCTGGCGCTGATGGGTCTGGTGTTGATACCGCCGAATTGACCATTGAACCGGGTTCCGTGATTTTCGGCAACGCCGGTTCGGACTACCTCGTGGTCAACCGTGGTTCGAAGATTTACGCCAACGGGACACGCCAAAATCCTGTCGTGTTTACCTCGGAAGCGGATTTGCGCGATACGCAGCCAGATCCGCTCAACGCTATTGGCGAATGGGGCGGCGTTGTAGTTCTCGGTCGCGCGCCGATCAACCGCTGCATCGTTGGCATGCCCGGCACAGTGGACTGCGAGCAGACCATAGAGGGTGTCACCAATCCCGAAGCCATCTATGGCGGCGCGGTCTCCGATGATGACAGCGGCGCCTTCCGTCATACGTTGATCAAGTATGCCGGTTTCGCGATCAACCAGGACGGCAACGAACTGAACGGTCTGACGCTTGGCGGCGTTGGCGACTCAACAGTCATTGACTATGTTCAGGTGCACAATAACTCTGACGATGGCATCGAAGTATTCGGCGGCACGGTAAATCTCAAACACATCGTGCTTACCGGAAATGATGACGACTCCTTCGACCTCGACAATGGTTGGAACGGCGCGACGCAGTTTCTGATTATTGTTCAGCGTGCGGCTGGCGGCGACAACGGGATGGAGCTTTCAAGCGCCGGAACCATCACGCCGCCAACCAATCAGACTATCGCCAACTTCACGCTGGTCGGAGCGCAGACCAATGCTTTCCGGATTAACTCCGGTCATGTTGGGCGCTTCATTAATGGCGTCGTTTCCTATGGTGCGCCCTGTTTCCGCTGGGAAGACTCGGCGGGCAACGGAACGCCTGCATCCTACGACGGCCTTGATGACCCGACTTTCAACTCAGTGCTTTTTGACTGCACAGCGCTGACGAACGAAAGCCCGGACACCCCGGCTGCGGTCGGCTCCGTCGGCGCCGACGCGAACAATGACGCGGCGTTCTCGGATACGTTAATCAACGTTTTCACCAATGGTCCGTCGGAATCCAGCGCAACGCCGTTCGCCGGATTGTCAGGCCTCAACCCATTCTTCGAAGACACTACCTATGTGGGTGCTGTTGAGGACGCCAACGATCGTTGGTGGGCTGAGTGGAGCTGTGGCCTGGAAACGGCTGATTGCTAACGCAGGCGTAGAGCGGCGGCGCGCCAATTCGTGCGCCGCCTTTCATTTTTTGCACCCAGATCAAGGTAATTGTCATGAAGCCGTATCATTCACTTAAAAGCATGCTCCTGGCGTCGGCCATGCTGTTGCCGCAACTTGCGGCGAACGCGCACGCGCAGGCGACCGATCCATCCACATCAATTCAGCCAACGATCACCGATCAGATTGTTGTGCTTGGTCGTAACATTCCCGAACCGCAGCGCGCGACATCGCAGGTTTCAACGTTTCTCTCTGAGGAAGATCTGTCGCGCACCGGCGACGACAACGCTGCTCTCGCACTGACCCGCTTGTCCGGCCTGAGCGTGGTTGGCGGCAAATTCGCCTATGTACGCGGGCTCGGAGACCGGTACTCCTCGGCGCGTCTGAACGGATCACCCTTGCCAAGCCCGGAACCGCTGCGCCGGACGGTTCCACTTGATCTTTTCCCTTCAAATATCCTTGGCGGCGCTACCGTTCAAAAAACTTTTTCGTCGAATTATCCGGGCGAATTTGGCGGCGGCATCATCGACCTTCACACGCTGCGCGATCCCGGCGAGTCCTTTTTAAACGCCAAGCTCGGTGTGGGTTGGAATACCGTCACATCGGGCCATGAGGGCCTGTTTGTTCGCGGCGGTGATCGCGACTGGCTCGGCTATGATGATGGATTGCGCGACATTCCTACGCCCATTCAGGACTTGATCAATGCCGGCCAGCCTCTTCCCACCGATGATGTTGCGTTGGAATTCGTGGGTGAGAGCCTTGTAAATTCACCACTCTCGGTGATTCAAAATGGCAGCCTCAGCCCGAATTTTGAAGGATCAATCGACGGCGGAACGTCGTATGATTTTGGCGCTGACATGACGCTGGGTCTGGTCGGCGTCGTCGGTTACAAGCAGGATTGGACAACCGAAGAAGCAGTTCAGCAACGGGTCGCCGGCGATACGATCGGCAACGATTATACGTCTGTTGAAACCAGTCTTGATTCCACCGTTAATGCGTTGGGATCGGCCTCACTCGCGTGGGGTCAAAGTGTCGTTCAAGCGACCGTGCTCTATATTCACTCGGGCCGCAAGGAATCCCAGATTGTTGAGGGCTTTAACACCAATGCGCCAGGGACAGGTCAGGTACTTGATGAATCCGGAACGTGGCTAGAACGTCAGCTAACATTCCTTCAAGCCTCCGGCGAGCATGGCCTTGGCGATTTTGAAATCAACTGGCGTGGCGCCTATGGCCGTTCAACACGAGATACACCGTATGAGCAGTTTTTGCGGCGGATCAAAAACGCGGATGACATTCCGCTATACTCGCAAGCAAATAATCGCACGATCAATTTTTCAGACCTGAGCGATAAGAGCCTGAGTGGCGGCGTTGACCTGCTCTACAACATTCCGATTTCCGGCGCCCGTGATGCGACCGTATCGATTGGCTACGAATATTCAGACAATGATCGCGACTATAACCTGCTTGCGCTGCGCTTTGCTGGCGGAAACTCGCTTCCGTTTGACGTTCAGATGGCGCGGCCGGATTTCCTCTTCTCGCCGGACAATATCGATCCGGCGCGGTTTGAACTGATCGAAACCTCGACCAGCTCTGACTCTTACAATGGCATACTTACGGTGCATGGCGCGTATGGCCAGTTCGACGCAGAACTGATCCCGACGCTCCGCACAACACTTGGCGTCCGCTACGAGGATGCGGATCAGTCGGTTACAACATTCAACCGGTTTGCGGCGACCGACCCAATGAATCCGAATAATTTCGGGCCATTTACGTCATTGCAGAACGACTATTGGCTGCCCTCGGCGATGGTAACGTGGAACTTCCTCGATAACATGCAGTTCCGGCTTGGCTACTCGCACACAATCGCACGTCCGCAATTCCGTGAACTCGCCGCATCCTTGTTCTTTGATCCGGAAAACGACCGCTCCTATCGTGGTAACCGCTTTCTGGTCGATAGCGAGTTTAGAAACTACGACGCTCGATACGAGTACTATCTTGGTCGCAATCAGTTTCTCACTTTGGCGGGGTTCTACAAAAAGATCGACAACCCGATCGAAGAAATTCAGTTTGAATCGACGCAGTTCGAGTTTGATACGACCTTCATCAACTCGCCGGAAGCGCAGCTTTATGGCGGCGAATTTGAGTACCGCACCCGTTTTGCCGCGCCCATCGCCGGCCGGTTTTTCGAAGACCGGGAATGGCTGTTTTCTGTAAATTACACCTACACCCAGTCAGAGATTAAATTGACAGCGGGCGACACGGTTCGAAACCCGTTCTCAGGGGCTGAAGTGGACGCGTTTTTGTTCGGCCTCGACGGTGCGGCATTGCAAGGTACGCCAAAACACACGGCAAACGCTCAATTCGGCTGGGAAGGTGACAATGACCAGTTCACTCTCCTGGTTGGGTGGACCGGTGAACGCATTCTTCAGCGCGGCAGCCCCGCGGCGGCCGGTGGCATTCCGGATGTGATTGAAGAGCCGGGCATACAGCTCGATGCGGTGTTCCGTCAGCATGTGAATATCCACGGCACCGATTTCACGATCGGCTTGAGCGCTCGTAATCTTTTGGGCGTGGAACACCGGGAGTTTCAGCGCAGCGGCCTCGGCGAGACGGAGTTCAATACCTACGATCGCGGTCGCAGCTTGTCCGCCAGCCTGACCGCCAGATTTTAGACCGGCCCGGCAAAATACAGCCATTCTGCCGGGTCTACATCCTCAAGCGGTCCCCGCTTGGATCCCATGACAGGGAAAAGTCCAAATTCTCAAGGAAATCAGGGCTTTTTCCTTAACAATTAGTATGAAAATTGAATGCAGCCGTCCTATTCTATGGGCGGCTGCATATCGTTTTGATAAGGCTTTATGGTTACTAAGGACTGCAGAATAAAAAGGTGCGCCAAGGTCGTTAACGGGCGCAGGTGGTAGAAGTTGGCCAGTCTCGAGATTTCAGTCATTGCGGGGCGTCTACGAGGTGTGCTTGGCGGCGCGCTCGCGCCGCGCATCGTAGAAGTGTTGCTTGTCATCCTGCTGGGGGCGTTATTGGCGATTGGGCTGGTAAAACTGCTGGCGCCATTGCCGCTGCCGAAGGGCGACGTCATGGCGTCGATAACGGCGCAATCCTCCAACAGCGGCGAGGCCGAGGTTGCCCGCAGCCCTTTTCCAAAAGCCGAGATCGTTGTCGAGCCGGCCGAAGCGGCGCCTGACCTTGCGGAAACAGCGCTTGATCTTACCCTCACCGGTGTCTGGCCGGGCGAGGAGGTCGCCTCGGCGATTATCCGAAAGCCCGGCGGCAAGCAGGAAACCTTTGGCTTGGGCGATACGATCGTCAATGGCGTGACTTTGGTTGCGGTTTTTTCCGACCAGGTCATCATCGAACAAAACGGCGTACGGGAATCCCTTCGCTTTGAGTCAAAAGCACGGGTAACGCGGTCCGAGCCCGTCGAGGCAACACCGCCACCGTCAAGGGGCGTTTCAATCGGCGATATTCACAGCCTGTTCCGCTTGGGTCCGGGCGAAGACGCCAATGGCCGGCCGGCTGTTGCGATTTTCGCCGGCAGTGACCGGGCGAAGTTTCAACAAACGGGATTGCAGGACGGCGATGTGTTGAAAGCAATTAATGGTGCGCCGCCGCCTTTGGAGCCTGCATCGTTAGCAAAATTGATGAATGATATTGCACTTTCCGGAAAAGCGGATGTTGTCGTTGAACGCGGCGGCGAAGTGCGGTCATTTTCGCTGTCGTTTAGTGAGTTAGGAAACGAGTAATGTGGTCTCAACGAAAACTGCTTTGTGCTGCGGGGATTGCACTGGCGAGTTGTTTTGCCCCCATGAACGCGTTCGCGCAGGAAAACTGCGGTGCGCCGTTGAACTACGAGGAGGCGGATATTCGTGCGGTGATCGATGAGATCGCCATGCGCACCGGCCGGACTTTCCTGTTGGATCCCGCCGTACAGGGCCGCGTGACCGTAAAGTCGCCTGCCAATGGCGGCCTTTGTGTTGATGAGGCATGGGAGCTTTTTCAGGCGATGTTGCGGGTCAATGATTTCGTGGCGACGCCGGTCGGCGAAGGGAAGTACCGGATTGTGCCCTTACAGGAAGCCGCCCGCGCCGCTGCAACCGTTGGTGAGGGCAGCGGGTCGGATTTCGTCACGCAGATCGTGCGCCTGAACTATGTCGATGCTCGCGAGGCCGCGGCGAACCTTGCGCAGATTGTCGGTCAGAACGGCGTTGTCAGCCCGGTGCGAACGGGTAACTCCGTCATAATCGTCGATACGGCGGATAACGTCGCACGAATACAACAGGTTCTTAACCAACTCGACCGCGACGCCACGATTTTTCGAACCATTGCGCTACAACACGCCTCGGCTTCGGATATTGCACGCCTTGTGCGCGACCTGGGCGCGGAGCTTTCCGACGACGGCAATAGCCGGGCATCGTTTAGCGTGGTTCCGGTGAACGCCAGCAATTCGCTTTTGGTCCGCGCCGAGCCCACATTGATGCGGCGCCTGGAATTGGTCATCGCCGAGCTTGATCAATTTGGTGAGCAAACTTCCGACTTGATTGTCGTCACGCTCAAACATGCAAATGCGGAACAGTTAGCCCCATTGCTGGCCGAGGTTGCAAACAATGTGACGCCAGCCGGCGCCGGGGAATCGCAAGTAAACCGAAACCGCGCAACGGTTTCGTTCCATGCGCCAACGAACGCCATCATCATCAATGGCGACGCCAGCATTCAGCGAACGCTCAAAAACGTCATTGACGAACTGGATGTGCGCCGGGCGCAAGTGCTTGTGGAAGCAATTATTGTGGAAATTTCCGACACCACCGCGCGAGAGCTGGGGGTTCAATATTTCCTGACTGGAGACAACATTCCCTTTTCCGCCACCAACTTCTCAGGTACGCCGAATATTTTTCCGGCTGCTGGCGCCGCCCTGCTGAACGGGTCCAAATTTACGGGCGTCTTTGAAACACCGTCTTCGACGATCACCGATGCAAATGGTGTGGTCACGAATTCAACGACTGAGGGACTGCAGTCTCAATTGGCGACGCAAGCCTTGCAATCCTTGCTGGGCGCTCGGGGACTGACTCTTGGCGGTGGGTTTGAATTCGGCAACGGAAACATTTTTGGCGGCATTCTGACGGCGCTCAAGAGCGATTCCGACTCAAATGTCCTTTCAACGCCTTCGGTTGTCACGCTGAACAATCAAACAGCGCGATTGCAAGTGGGGCAGGAGATCCCCATCACCACGGGCGAAGCGATCGGCGATGACTTTACCAATGCGTTTCGAACCATCGACCGGGAGCAGGTGGGTGTTATTTTGGAGGTCACACCACAGATCAATGACGGCGATACGGTCACTATGGAAATTATTCAGGAAATTTCCAGCATTGCCGGCCCGATTTCGACTACGTCTACCGACCTCATCACTAATAAGCGCGAAATCACGACAACAGCGCTTGTTGATAACGGCGATATCTTGGTCATCGGTGGGCTGATCGACGATCAGCGCGAGGAGCGCGAGGAAAAAGTTCCGCTCCTTGGCGACATTCCCGGGATCGGAAATTTGTTCAAGCAGTCAGCGAAAGAAAGGCGCCGCCAAAATCTCATGGTTTTTATACGGCCGACGATCATTCGCGATCAGGCGACAGCGCAGGCGGCGACAAAACGCAAGTTCGACTACATGCGCGCGCGTGAGCTTCTGCGCGATGGCGGCCCGACGTCCGACATGGAGCGACTGATTGAGCAAGTCACTGGCGCGGGCGATTTGACGCCGGAGCAGCAATAGGCCGGGAATGGCCAGAGCAAAAAATGAGCGAAACGGCGAATACAAAGACGACGAGATTGGCATATGCGTTCGCCAAGGAACGCGGGCTTATTGTGCTCGATCCGGAGGCGTCGCCCGTCATTATCGGCGCCCGCGGTGAGCCGGATCCATGGGCGCTGATTGAAGCGCGCCGGGCGGTCGGTGCGCCTATTACCGTTGATTTATTGCCTGCTGACGTTTTCGAACGGCGGTTGTCAGAATTCTATTCGGTCGAAGGCATTTCAACATCCGACCTCGAACTGGAAGGTGATGATGATCTCGCTTCACTAGCGGAGGGACTGCCGAAAACCGCGGACCTGTTGGATAGTGAGAACGATGCGCCGGTCATCCGATTGATCAACGCGCTGATCGCCGAAGCCGTTAAGGTGAAAGCGTCGGATGTGCACATAGAGCCCTACGAAAATGCCCTGTCGGTGCGGCTGCGGATTGATGGCGTCTTGCGCGAGGTGCTTTCATTGCCCGCCCGAATGACGCCGGTGCTCACGTCGCGCGTAAAGGTCATGGCGCGGCTTGATATTGCTGAACGCCGCGTGCCGCAGGATGGCCGTATCTCCATCGCCCTCGGCGGTAAAGTTGTCGATGTCCGCGTTTCCACTTTACCGGCTCGATTTGGCGAGCGCGTGGTGATGCGTATTCTCGACAAGGACGAAGCGCGGCTTGATCTTGATGGGCTCGGCATGCCAGCCGATATACTCGCGCGTTTCAAACATGTCCTTAGCCGTCCAAACGGGGTCATTTTGGTGACCGGGCCGACGGGATCGGGAAAAACGACGACACTTTACGGTGCGCTGTCGGTGCTCAACGATCCGAGCCGTAATATCCTGACTGTTGAAGACCCTGTTGAATATGCGTTGGAAGGCGTCGGGCAGACTCAGATCAACCCCAAGGTGGGCATGACTTTCGCGACCGGCTTGCGCGCTATCCTGCGCCAAGACCCGGATATTGTGATGGTCGGCGAAATTCGTGATGTCGAGACAGCGGAGATCGCTGTGCAAGCATCACTCACGGGCCACTTGGTCCTTTCCACAGTGCACACAAACTCCGCAGTCGGCGCCATCACTCGCCTGCGCGACATGGGTGTCGAACCGTTTTTACTGTCGTCAACGGTTGCGGCGGTGCTCGCCCAACGGCTTGTGCGGCGGCTTTGTCCTTCTTGCAAAGAACCTTATGAAGCGGACGATGCGGCGCGGCGGATGATGGACGCGCCCATGGGAACGCCGCTGACGCTTTATGGTGCGAAAGGCTGCGGGCGTTGTAACCAGACGGGGTATGAGGGCCGCATCGGCGTTTACGAATTGATCGTCGTGGACGATAAAATGAAGCGCCTTATTCATGACGATACGAGCGAGCAGGTGCTTGGCGATCACGCTTTCGCTAAGTGTGAAACGCTGGCGCAATCGGGCTTCCGCCATGTGCTGGCGGGCACGACTTCCGTTGAGGAAGTCTTGCGTGTCGTTCGTCAGGAGGACGACGATGCCGGCGTTTGAGTATGAAGCGCTTGATCTTGGCGGTAAGACCAAACGCGGCGTGTTGTCTGCAGACAGTCAGCGACAGGCGCGTCACGAATTGCGCCGGAACAACCTCACGCCGTTAAAGATTTCAGTTCCCCGCTCCGAAGCGGCGGGACAACGTCTTGGCGGTAAGGAGCCGCGCATCAACGCTTCGCAACTCGTTGTGCTGACGCGGCAGTTGGCGGCGCTGATCGGCGCGGGTACACCGTTGGAGGAGGCGCTCAACGCGGTCGCTGTACAGGCGGAAACTGGCGCCTCGCGCACGCGGCTCATCGCGGTGCGTGAACGGGTGATGGAAGGATGGCGTTTCGCCGACGCCCTTGCCGAGGATAAGAAATCCTTTCCCGTCCTTTACCGGGCTGTCATCGCAGCGGGCGAAACCTCCGGAGATTTATCCGGCGTTCTCGAGCGTTTGGCGACCATGCTGGAGAAAAACCGCGCCATTAAAAACAAGGCGATTGCTTCACTGATTTATCCCGCTGCGCTGGCTGTGATCGCTGGATGCGTGGTGACGGCGTTGATGATCTTTGTGGTGCCGAAAATCATTGCGCAGTTTAACGCCTTTGGCGAAGAGTTGCCTCTATTGACCAAGATTGTCGTCGGAATTTCAGATCTGACAGTGAATTGTGGCCTCTATGCTTTGCTGGTTACGGCGATACTGGCCGTGGCGGCGTGGCGGGCGCTAAAGGAACCGCCGATCAGGCTTGCTTTCGACAAGTTCCTTTTGCGTCTTCCCGTGTTCGGGCGGCTGATGCGGGCGGTCGATGGCGCGCGATTTGCGCGTACGCTGGCGACACTGTTTTCGGGCGGCGCGCCGTTACTGGACAGCCTCGTGGGCGCTCAGCGTACTGTTTCCAATAGCTACATACGCGACCGATTGAATAAAACCGTGACAATGGTGAGTGAAGGGGCGTCGCTCGCTGCTGCTTTGAAGCGCGCCGACGCGTTGCCGCCCATGCTTGTCCATATGGTTGCTGCGGGGGAGCGAGCGGGCGCGCTGTCTGAATTGCTCGACAAGGCCGCCATACAGCTGGAAGAAGAGTTCGATACAGCCTCGACCGTGGCGTTGAGGTTGTTGGAGCCAGCGATTATTGTCGCCATGGGCGGCGCTGTGCTCGTCATTGTATTGTCAATATTGTTGCCCATCCTCCGCTTGAACACTTTGGCGGCGGGATAGTGCTGGAGGAGTGAATGAAACATATCCCGACAAAACTGCAGATGCGGAAGAACCGGAAACAGCGGGGGATCACACTTGTCGAGCTACTCGTTGTGTTGGCCATTCTCGCGCTGATCTCGGCGATTGTCGTGATCAACGTACTGCCCGCACGAGACCAAGCGGCGGTAGACAAGGCGCGCATTGATATCGGTATCTTCGAGACCGCCCTCGATCAGTATCGGCTGGATATGTTGAACTATCCAAATACGCAACAAGGGCTTGCTGCGCTGTCTGCGGCGCCCGCCGATGCGCGCAACGTTTCGCGATATCGTCCCGGTGGATATTTGCGGGGCGGCGCGCCGCTCGATCCGTGGGGCAATCCATATCAATACCGCATCCCCGGCGAACGTGGCGGGGCGTATGATTTATTTTCCTTTGGCGCCGATGGCGAACCAGGGGGAGAAGGTTTAAATGCTGATATCGGCAATTGGTCGGAAGAGTAACCGCCGATCCACTTGCGCGCGTGAGCGCGGTGTAACGCTGGTCGAGTTGCTTGTTGTGTTGGCCATCATCGCCATGATTGCCGGTGTGGTGGTGCTCAATGCGCCGCCTGTGCAAAATGACGCGCGCCGCGCCGGCGAACAGCTTGCCGCGCGGCTCGAGCTTGCGGCTGAGCACGCGATAACGGCAGGAACCATTATCGGGTTCGAGCCGTCGGATTCTGGATATCGCTTTTTAGAATATGACCGCGGAGGTTGGCGCACAATTTCCTCCAAGCGGTTTTCGGACTTTTCATACCCTGCCGGCCTCGCTGTGGAGTTGACCTTCGAGGAAGCTGTAAGAAAGAACGAACCCGAAAGGCGACAGACAAAGGAAGACGACAAGCCGAATCCGCGAGTGTGGTTTTATCCGACAGGTGAAACCACTCCGCTAAGCATAACCTTTCGCGCGCAACGGGAGTCATTGAAGGTTACTCTCGATGACGCCGGTCAGGCCCAGATATCACGAGGTGATAATGATCGGTGACAGTCGCCGCGATCAACGGGGCGTGACGCTGGTGGAAACGCTGGTGGCGCTAGCAGTGATGGGGTTTGTCATTGCCGGATTGCTTGCGCTTGTCGGCCAGAATACGCGCTTTGCCGCAAGCATGCACGACAGGACATTTGCGTTAATTGCGGCGGACAATCTGATGGTTGAAGCTTTGTCATTGAATAAAGCGCGTGAGCCGGGCGAATTTGATGGTGAAGTCGAGGTCGGCGGACGGATGTGGCGCTACCGGTGGAGCGTTGCTGAAACTGGCGTTGCCAATAACCTCAGAATTGATGTTGCAGTGATGTCCGCTGACACCGGGCAGGTCGTGGCGCAGGCTTCCAGCATTCGGAGGGTGGAATGATCGCCAACCGACGTTGCAACGAGAGATCCAGCAAGCAACTCGGAATGACTCTTCCTGAGGTGCTCATCGCGCTTTTGATTTTTGCGGCGATCGCCGCGACGAGTGTTTATGCGCTGCGATTGGGCGTGGATTCCCGGGATCAACTGGCCGCCGCCGATGAACGGCTGAAATCACTTCAGCTGGCGCGAACGCTGATCAAGGAAGATATGGCGCAAATCGTTTTGCGGAATGTGCGCGATGAGTATGGCGAGAAACAAGCAGTTGCGTTCCGGGGCAATTTAGTTGCATTCGGTGGGCGCGCCGAAGATGATGAAACAATTCTTGCGGCCTTTGTGCGCAATGGCTGGCGCAACCCCAACGCCGACGCGCCCCGCAGCACGCTCCAGCATGTTGAGTATGTATTCAAAGACAGATCGCTGCTGCGCCGTGCGCGTATTTATCTTGATGAAGCCTCCCGATCAGAGGTGGTTGAGAGGGTCTTGTTTGATGATCTTGATGAAGCAAACATATCGTTTTTGACAGGAGAGAACCGCGGCGAGCTTGCATGGGCGGATATCTGGCCAGTCTCTGGCGCGTCACCGCCGCCAACCGCCGTCTCCCTAACGTTGAGTTGGCCGGAACAACCGCCGCTTGTTCAACGTTTCTGGATCGGCGCCATCGGTGAACGATCATGACCCGAAGGGAAGAACAAAAAGGCGCTGCATTATTGATCGTACTGCTGCTCGCTGCCACGCTTTCTTTTATTGCTCTCGCCAGCATGGAAAAGACGTCGCTCGCTGCAGCCCGATCATCGAACGTTCAGGCGCGTAGTGAAGCGATCTGGCGCGCGATCGCGACCGAGGCGATTGCCATGTCAGCGATCAAGAATGTGTATGAGACGGCGAACGGCAAGATCTCTCTGGATGATGCCTGGGCAACAGCGCCCCTGAACATTCCGCTGGAAGACGGCGCGGCGCGTATCTTCTTTGCGGATGCATCGCTGTGTTTCAATGTGAATAGTCTGGGGGCAGTGGTGTCCAACGGTGGTTCGAGCGAAACGAATTCAGCGCATGGCGAGTTTGTTCGGCTCGCGGTGCTGTTGGGTTTGAGCGAGGTTGAAGCACAGACAATCGCGGATGCGTTGGCTGACTGGATCGACGAAGACACCAGCCGGCGCCCGCAAGGGGCTGAAGATGAATATTACACCGTGCTTCCTTCGCCCTACCGGACTGGCAATCAGCCGATGGCGGCTGTATCGGAAGTGCGTGCGGTGAAGGGCGTTACGCGTGATATTTACGCTTTGTTAAAGCCCAATTTATGCGCCGGCGACGAAAGCCCTTCTGTAGTCAACGTCAATATGCTGGCGGAACGGCATGCGCCAGTGCTGGCGGCAATGCTCGGCGAGACTGTCACAATTCAAACAGCGAGAGACATCATCGCAGAAAGGCCCGTTGGCGGGTATGATGATCCCGCTGCATTTTTGGCGGCGCCGCAGGTCAAGGTGATTTCGGGCGCGTCAGCAGCGGCCGACAGGTTCAAAGTCACGTCAAATCAGCTCGTCGCCCGTGCAGAGATTGTTTATGATACTGCGGTACTGGAAATGACGACGCGTCTCGCTGTCAGCGAGAATGGCGACACGCGCGTCATAGCCCGCCGCATTGGAGCGGAAGAGTGAACGAAACGTTAATTCTCATTCTTGGCGAAACGCCGGACGCGCCCGTAAAGTGGGCGTTTGTCTCCGAGGGACGCGTGGTTCTGGCGGACATCGCGGGCGATACCGCCGCGCTTGAATCAATCGCGGTGCGCGCTGGCGCCGCCCGCCGAATTGTTGCTGTACTTCGCGGAGAGGATGCCGCCTTGCGCGCCATGCCAGCGCCGCCACGATCTGATGCACAGTTTCGTGCGGCTGCGGGCTTTCTGCTCGAAGATGAGCTTTCTGAATCTGTTAGCGCGGTTCATGTGGCGTCTGGCCGGCATGAAAGCGGCGCCGGGCAGGTTGTTGCTGTCAAGAAATCGGTTCTCGAAGGCTGGCGTGACGCGCTGAAGATTGCCGGGCTATCGCCCGACATCATGACGGTGGATTTTGCGCTTTTGCCGGCGGCGCCTGGTCGCGCCATCATCCTCAACTTGCCTGACCGAATGGTCGGCGCCATCGGGCTAAGCGGTTTCGCCATTGAAAGACCGATGGCAGACACTTTGGTGTCGTCATTTCTGGCCGACGATGCATTGACGGAAATCATTTACTACGGTGATCGCGCTATTGAAGCCGATCAGCGGGAGGACATTGGTGTCGATCTGCATGCGCCGCTGAATGACGAGGCGTTGTTTTCCCTATTCGCCAGCACGCTTGAACGCAAATCCCTTCTCAATCTATTGCGCGGTGAATATCGCAAGAAACGTGACTGGAAGGGCGCCGCCGGTCCATGGCGCCGGGTTGGCCTATTGGCGGCGGCTTGTTTGGGCGCGCTCATGTTTACATCCATCGCAGACAGCGTGCGTTCGCTTAATTACGCAAAGAACATGAACGTGGAAGTGACGGCGCTTCATCAGGCTGCATTTCCCGATGCCGCAAACGCCGATCCGCGCGGTCATGCACGATCAATCCTGGCGTCGGGCGGCGGCGCGCCGGTGTTTTTGGCGATTTCTACGCGCATTGCGGAATCCTTGGATGAAGTTGAAGGGGTTCAGGTTGATCGTATCCGTTACAATGCCGAACGCGGTGAGTATGCAGTCAACTTGCGATTTGCCGCTGTCGAGCAGCTTGATGCATTCAAACGTTCGCTGGAGGCGCAAGGCGTAAGCGCCGCAGAGGCTGGCGGCGTTCGGCGATCCGGCGGATACTATCTGGGTGAAATGCGAGTGAGCCTGTGATGAGCGGTTGGTGGAATAATCTTTCCGTTCGGGAACGCGCGCTCGTTGCTGTCGCTGGCGTCTTAGCGGCGGGGCTTGTCTTGTCGCTGCTTGTGATCGGGCCACTGGTGAACTGGAACAGCGCGGCGGAGAGAAAAGCATCGCAGGCCCGTGATACTTACGAACTGACTGCTGCAGCGGCAGCGGTTTCAGGATCGGCGTCGTCGAGCGCCGCGGTCAATGCGACGCCGTTGCGTCAGGCTGTGATTGCGACTGCGGGCAATATCGGTATCGAGCTTGTCCGCATTGGTTCGGTCACCGACGCAACCATTGAAATTCAAACGGCGCCCACAGACGCGGACACGTTATTCGGATGGTTCGATGAACTGGAGCGGCGCTATGGTATATTTGTAACCTTCGCCGATATGACGCGCGGGGAAGCGGGCCGGATAAATGCGCAGGTCCTGGTATTTGAAAGACGGTCATGAGGAATGCGGCCAATCATAAACGGGGCTGGACGTATCTCGCGCTGGTGAGCGCAGGCTCGTTCGCTGTGACGGCGGCGGCAGTAGCGCCAGCCAGCTTTTACACCGCGTTTATTCCTTTGGATAAAACAGAAATCGCCTATACGAAGATCGAAGGAACACTATGGAACGGTTCCGTTGAGCGCTTGTCTTTGGCCGGTGTTCCATTGGGCGAGGTATCCTTCCAACTTTCGCCGATGTCGGTTTTAGGCCTCTCGCCGCAATTCAGGCTAAGTGCGCAAGGCGGCGCGGTATTGGGGCGCGGCGACGTTTCCCTTGGCGTGGATGGGCGGGTTTCACTATCTGATTTGAACGCGCGCATAAATCTCAACACAGCTGCAAGGAGTGGCGTTCTCGGGCAGCCGGCACAAGGTTTCGCAGAGGTGGCGATCGAAAGTTTCATTCTTACCCGCAAACGGGGATGCGAAAGGGCTAACGGAACGGTCTGGACTGATGTGCTGGATGCACCCGCGCGGCGCTATGATTTGCCGGCGCTCCCCTTGTCGGGATCGCTCCGCTGTCAGGAAGGTGCTATTATAGTGGAGCTTGCCGGAGAGAATAACCGCGCCGGGGCGGATGTGACCGTACGCGTTCTTCCCAATCTGACGTATGAGGTGACCGCAATAGCGAGACCGGCGGAAGCTGATATTGCTTCGGCGCTCAAAATTTTTGGCTTTGAAGATGACAACGGCACGCTGACGTATGGGGCGGCGGGCGAATTCAGGGGCGCAGGATCATGAATGGCACAATAGTTTCAGCGCTTGCACTGCTCCTGTTTGCAAGCGGCTGCGCGACGGCGGGCAAATCGGATGTCGCGACGGTTAAAGAAGGAAGTCCGACAACGAGCGTTACTGGTAATTCGGGCCAAGGCCTTAGTTTCGGGACGCTGGAAGACGCTGCACTGCCCGCCAAAAAATGCGGTATGGTGTTGTGGACCCTTGAAGGTTCGAGACCTGCCGCCATTTTTCGATATATTGCTGGCGAACAAGCCGAGATGAACATATCGGGAGCGCCGGTGAAGTTTGAACGCGTGGACCATAGTGGCGTCAGCGGCTTTGGCGTTCATGAGCAACAATTATTCCGGTCAGACACGGGACTAGAAATACAAGTCAGCGCGCGGTTCGGACTCGAATTCAATGGCGGCGCCTATCTGGAGCGAGGATTGCTTAAAATAAGTGATCGTGAAGGCTGGAGCATGGTCGCGCCGAGCGCCGGTATCGCCGGGTGCCGAAATTAATTCTAGTGCGATGAGACCAAGCTTTGAAGAATGATCGCGATCGTGCCGACGATCACACCGATTGAGGCGTAATCGTAGCCCCGCCGGTTTGGCGTTTTTGCTGCGTGGGGCCCAAGATGAACGATCAAAACATAGATCAGCGCGCCGGCCGCTGCGCCAAGCATTGCCGCAATCGGTAATCCATTTGAAATATTGATAATCACGTTTGCGACCATCGTGCCGACAATCGTCGTGACGGCAGCGGCGATAAAGGCGAGAATCATCGAACGAACACGCCCCAGTCCCGCCTGGGCTAACAGCGCGTAGGCGATTACGCCCTCCGGGAACTCGTGAAAAAGCAGCCCGCTCGTCGCCAGCCAGCCCGTGAATGGTTGTTCCTGAAACGACGCGGCGTATATGGCGCCGTCGAGGAAGGAATGTGCGGAGAGGGCGATAATGGAGGCGTAACCAAATGTGAGCGCCGCACCGTCGGGCCGTTGGTTCACTGCGGCCTGGACCGCGATCCCGACCAAGACCATGAACGTAAAACCGGCGGCGACCCAGCTGAGCGCGAGGGAGGAAAGGCTCAACGCTTCGGGAATAAGATGAAAAAGCACGCCGACGCTGAGCAGACCCACAGCGAAAGCAGAACAATAGGCGCTGTTGCGCTGAGCCCAGCCGCTAAACATCGACATGGTGACGATGCCAAATGTGCTCATACCAGCTGCGACCAGGCTCGCGAAAAGCCCGAAATATATGAATTCAGCCCCAAACAATCCCGCAGGCCCCTTCCTGCCGCGCCTCGCGCCGCCGCCTATACAAAGGCCAACGGGCTTAGCATAGCAATGAAAATGTTATCACGTCACTTTTTTTCCGTCCGATATTGCGTTCGAGTAACACGGTAATTTGTTGAAATTCCTGTGAAACAGCTCCTTTGCGCCTTGCTCTTGATCGCGCCAACAGACTAATGTTGCGTCGCTTTGTATCGGTCCAGTGCGTAGAAAACGACAATATCGGCGAGCACATGGTTAATTGCGATCATGAAAATCATCACGGGTCTCAGAGCAGAGTGACCTGGCGGTTACTGGCTGCGTTGGCCGTAATTGTCGCGTTTATGGTTGTCGAGGTCATCGGCGGCGTTATCTCTGGCTCGTTGGCGCTGCTTGCAGACGCCACTCATATGCTGACGGACGCGGCGGCGCTTGCGCTTGCCGCAAGTGCTCAATTTTTCGCTGCGCGACCTGCCGATCGCCGTCTGCATTTTGGGTATCGACGCGCACAAGTGCTCGCGGCGTTTGTTAACGGTATACTTCTTACATTCCTGTTGTGCTGGATTGCTTATGAAGCTGTGCGCCGATTCATGGAGCCGGTTTCCGTTGACGCCAGCCTGATGCTTTGGGTCGCTATCGCCGGCCTGCTTGCAAATGCGGCGGCGTTTTTCATTTTGCATCGTCGCGGCGAGCGCAATTTGAATGTCAGGGGCGCGATGCTCCACGTTGTGAGCGACTTAATGGGGTCCGTTGCAGCGATCATCGCGGCAGTCGTCATCATGACAACTGGATGGATGGCGATTGATCCAATCTTGTCCGTAGCGGTGGCGGTTTTAATCGGACATTCGGCTCTTCGGCTTGTGCGCGAGACCGGATTTATTCTCTTGGAAGGCGCGCCGGCGAGTATCGACGTCGATGCGCTGGCGGAAGGCCTCAAGTCATCTTCCGCCAAGATCAAAGACATACATAACGTACAGATTTCTCAAATCACGCCAGAGCAACCAAGGCTCACGCTGCACGCCTGCGTCGAAACTGCAAGTGACGCCGCCTCCGCGCTGGAGGACGCCAAGGCGTATCTGGAAAAAGAGTTCAATATTCGGCAGTCAACGATTCAAATTGAAATTGGCGATGAGTGTCCGGATGCTGACGAATATCATAGCGGCAGACCACCGTTCGAGGTTCACGAAAACAAGACGGAAACCGCCGCACCAAAATTAGCCGCCAACGGCGCCGCTGCTTTCGCTGCTTCCGAATAGGAACAGGATCCCGGCTAAAGGTGTTCGAGCCGTTTGCGTCCGCGCCAATTGCGCGCCCGGGCGGCCGACAGAGCAAATCCAACGGGAAGCCGTTCGGCGACGGTCATTTTTGTCAACGCCGCGATAAGCGCAATTACAATCAGATAGCCATCCCACATTTCCATTGAAGTGGATGCGCCGCCGATGCCGAAGACCACGAGCGACATCTGCGCATAATAAGCGAACCTCCATTTCCAGGGGGCCAGTGTTGGATCGCTTCGCGAAATATAGATTCGCCACGCTGAGAAGAACGCCGTTGCCAATAGTGTGAGGTAAATGGATAGCCCGATAAAACCGGTACCCCCCAGCACTTCAAAATAGATACTGTGCGCCGCTTTGGCGCTTTCGGCGCGTTCTATGTCAACAGATTTCGCAACGTCTTCTTCATAGGAATTGCGCAATCCGGCGCCGGTGACAGGGTGCTCGACGGCAAGTTTCCAATTGATAACCCACGCATCCACCCGGCCCATGAACGATGCGTCCTGGGTCGCCTCGCCGATGGTCATCATCCTGTCGGTCCATTTGCTCGGCATGAAGGCGATGGTCGGCGCCATTAACAACACCAGCCCGGCAAGAATTGCGAATTTATGGCGCGCGCGGATCCAGAAAAACCCGCAAAAGGCGACAAGCGCAATGAATGCACCGCGTGATTGCGTGCCGATGATGGCAATGATGGCGAGCGCGAAAAGAGCCAACAAGCCCCGTTTAACCCATACATGTGAGGCTTCGGCGCTCAAATACAGAATGAGCGGCAGGATTGTGGCGGTCGCGATGCCAAAGTGATTATTGTCTTCCAAGACCGTATTGGGGAGGCCTTGAACACGGTTTTGCCCCAAGGTCACCATGGTGAACGCCGCGCCCTTCGCCGCAAAGAAACCTATTGAGGCGACGAGCGTCCATACGAGAGCGTTAAACCGCAGTTTTCCTCCGGCCATTTGCGCGCACAAAACGATGAACAAAAGCGTTTTGATGAAGCGATCATAATAGGGGGCGGAATTGGCTGGATCGAGCGAGAAAATTTGTGCGAGCGTCAACCAACCCGCGAAAGCAATGATTAGACATGTGATGAGGTCAAACCGAAACTTGGCGATCTCCCCGGACACAATATAAGCGGATACTGATACGCCGGCGATAATGACGTTTAGGGGGATACCGTAAACGCCAAACGCGGCCTGATGGGGCGTCATTAAGGTAAACCACGCCCAGGTGAGCAGGCCGGCGAAAGGGTGCCGTAACGCTGCGGTCAGGCATAGCGCCGTGAAGGCTAACAGAAGAATATCGCGCATCAGGCTAGAGCCGGTTCATCGCGGGAAACCCCGCACTTAGTTAAGCATATATACAAGGAACGGGCCGGACTATGCTGGAGACGTTAACGGTTCGCTTCGAAAACCGCGCGTGCAATTGCGCGCGTCAGACAGTCTGCGGCAGCGGCGCCTATTCTGGCGACCATTCCATGGCGCGCCGAGGGGGAATCGCCCGCGATTTTTTGTTCGGCGGACGCCACAGCGAAGACAATATCGCCATCAAATGCGGTGTGGGCCGGACGTACGGCGCGGGCGATCCCGTCATGGGCCATGATAGCGACGCGCTTTGCCTCTATATTGGTCAGGTCGGCATTCGTTGCGACGATCGCGATGGTCGTATTTTCGCCCGCGCGCGCTGACATATGCAGCCGGGACAGCGCCGGAAAGGGTTCGGCGTGTTCTCTTTGCTGGGGTGGTTTCATACCGCCATACTCACCGTCCAGTTCATATGGCCACGCATGAAATTTTTCTCCATCGGCCATATAGACGGAACCAACAGGATTAGCAGCGACGATCGCGCCAACCGTGACACCGCTCTCGAGCAGAAGCGAAGTGGAGCCCAAGCCACCTTTGCGGATTCCGGCCATAGCTCCGCGTCCGGCACCGACCGAACCGAGCGCAAACTGTTCGGCAGCGGCGCGCGCAGCCTTCAGCCCCATTTGGCGATAGGGCGGGGTTTCACCCCAGGACTTGTCACCTTCATTGCCGAGGTCATGTAAAATGGCGGCGGGTACGATTGGAATCGCGGGGCCATGATCCGCGAGCCGAAGACCGACGCCATCGGCGGATAGTGCACAAGCAACGCCGTCAGCGGCGGCAAGGCCGAATACGGAACCACCCGACAAAACGATGGCGTCCGCTTTTCCTACGAGGTTCTCCGGTGACAAGACGTCCGTTTCCCGCGTTCCCGGAGCGCCGCCGCGAATATCAACAGCTGTGACGTAAGACGAGGCGCAACGCACCACGGTGACGCCTGTTTGAACTTTTTCGTCACTGACATTGCCAACGGTAATACCAGCCACATCGGAGATGAGGTTGTTTGGGCCGGGAATGAGGACTCGATCAGTCATGATGTTCTCCGTCACCGGAGCCTTGCCCGCGCCAATGAATTTGCGGCGCTGCTTCAATTAGTCTTTTTGTATAGGCGTCCTTGGGGTCATTGAAAACACCGGCGGTGGGTCCTGTTTCAACAATCTTTCCGGCGCGCATCACCATGACACGGTCGGCAATATCGCGAATGACCGTCAAATCATGGGTGATAAACAAAAAGGAAACGCCCCGGCTTTCGGAAAGGGCCTGTAAGAGCTCAAGTATCCGATTGCGCGCAGCGATATCAAGCGCAGAGGTGGCTTCGTCGAGCACAATGACTTCAGGATCGGTCGCCAGTGCGCGGGCGATGGCGATGCGTTGACGCTGGCCACCGGAAAAGGCGTGAGGATATTTATCAAGGCTTGAAGGCCAGAGGCCAACACTTTCCAGCAATGTTGAGGCGCGTTCACGGGCCTCGGTGCGGGATGGTTTTGTAGCAAGCAGATGTAATGGCTCCGTCACGATATCGGCGACACGCCGCCTCGGATTAAAACTAGAATAGGGGTCTTGAAAAACGATCTGAACCTTCCGGCGCAATTTGCGCATCGCCGCCTCGTCCGGCGACGGAAACTTGTCACCATCGATGGTGATTTCCCCGGCGGCGACAGGGTGCAAACCCAATAACGCCTTGGCAATGGTCGATTTGCCACAACCGGACTCGCCGACCAGACCAAGATTTTCTCCTCGCGCGATATCAAATGAAACATCATTCACGGCCCGAAATGGTTCTGGCGGCGTCATGAATGACGACCCCGGTTTTTCGTACTCGCAGGACAGGTTAGCGGCGCGCAACACAACGGTGGCGCTTTTGTTCTGTGCGGTGGGTCGCTTGACGCGTGCTGGCAGGAATTCTCTGGTGATCTCACTTGTCTCTGATGCGTAGAATGCATCCGCGCTGTTCTGCGCAATGATCGTTCCATCCTTCACAATGGCGATCTGATCGGCGGTATGGGAGAGAACAGCGAGGTCGTGCGTGATCAGCAGGACGGCAATGTTCTCTTCCGCCGCCAGCGTCCGCAAAAGGGACAGGATTTCTGATTGCGTGGTCACGTCTAGCGCCGTGGTGGGTTCATCGGCAATCAGTATTTGGGGTTTCATGGCGATGGCGATAGCAATGACGACGCGCTGTCGCTGTCCGCCGGAAAGTTCATGGGGAAGGCGGTTATGCGAAATTTCGGAAGCGGGGAGTCCGACACGTTCAAGAGTATGCTTTGCTTTTTGTTGCGCTTCGTGACGGGAAAGTTTTGTGTGGGTGAGAAATACTTCCGCCACCTGAGCACAGATGGATTGCAACGGGTTGAGCGCGGTCATGGGCTCTTGAAACACCATCCCAAGATTGGCGCCGCGAATTTCGCACATGGCCTGGTCGCTCAAGGGGAGAATGTTTCGCTCAGCAAAAATAATTTCTCCGGAAATTTTTGCGGATTGTGGGGCGAGGCCCATTATTGCAAGCGCGGTCATGGACTTTCCCGAGCCTGAACGGCCGATCAGTCCTGTCACTTTTCCGGCCTCCAGCGAAAGGCAAACATCGGCCAGAATTTGCTTGCCTCTGAGTTTCATGGAAACAGATCTAAGAGTGAGTGCTTCTGTCACACGAGCCCCGTTACGCGATGCGGGTCAAGGCGTTTGCGAAGGCCTTCGCCCACAAGATTCAGCCCAAATAAAAAAAGAAAAATGGCGAGGCCGGGGAAAATCGCCAACCAAGGCGCGAAAGTGATCATCGTCTGGCTTTCGGCTAACATGCGACCCCAACTAGGATCTGGCGGTTGGGTTCCAAGGCCCACATAAGAGAGTCCCGCTTCCGCCAGTACCGCCAGAGAAAATTGCACCGTTGCCTGAACGATCAACATGGGTGCGATATTGGGAAGCACGTGGTCTATAGAGATCCGAAGGCGGCTTTTGCCGGCCGTTCGCGCACTCTGAACATACTCTCGCGTCCAGATTGGCAACGCGGCGCCGCGTGTAAGGCGAGCGAAAACCGGAATGTTGAACACACCGATCGCGACAATCGCATTCATGGCGCCCGGACCATAAACCGCCGCGAGCAATATGGCCAAAATTAGAGCAGGGAAGGCAAAGATGACGTCGCTGGCGCGCATGATTCCATCCTCAACGATCCCACGGCTTGTCGTTGCTAAGAGGCCGGCGGGTACGCCGATCGCAAAGCCGGCCCCGACCGCGAAGAGCGCCACCGTAATCGACGTCCGCGCGCCCGCCATGATCATGGAAAAGACGTCCCGGCCGAGATGATTAGCGCCAAACCAATGCGCAAGCGAAGGTGCCGTAAACCGCGCGTCTACGTCGATTGCCGTCACATTGTATGGGGTCCAGAACAAAGAAATGAGCGCTGCACCGATAAACACCATGACGATACACAAGCCGGCTGCGAGGCCAATATCGTTCTTGCAGGCGGTGAGTACTTTTTGGATCATTGTCGCGCCCCGCCAGCTTTGAGACGTGGGTCAACGATGGCGTAAGCGAGATCAACTAAAAACGCGACGATGACGACAGTGAAGATCAATATCATCACGACGCTCTCAACGACGATCAAATCACGTTGCGCGATGCTCTGAAATACGAGACGACCAAGTCCAGGGAGATAGAACACGTTCTCGATGATGACGCCGCCCGCCAGAAGGAATGAAAATTGAAGTCCAAGAATTGTGAGCACCGGGATGAGCGCATTGCGTAGCGCGTGTCCGATCAGGATTCGCCTGTGCGTCAGCCCCTTCGCCCGCGCGGTTCGGATATAATCTTCGCGCAAGGTTTCAAGCGTTGATGAACACATAATCTGTGTCAGGATTGCCGCCTGCGGCAAGGCGAGGGAGATAGCGGGAAGGAGGAGCGCCTTGAACGCGGGCAGCGCCCCGGCCTCCCACCCCGGAAATCCGCCTGCGGAAAACCATCGCAAGGAAACGGCGAACACCAGCACCAATAGGATCGCCAGCCAAAAGTTCGGAATGGCGACGCCAGCCTGCGCGGCGCCAATGATCATCGATCCGCCCTTGCGTTTGCGTGCGGCGGCGGCGGCAAGACCGGCGGGGATACCGATTGCTGTGGAGATTGCGAATGCCATGAGAGCGAGTGGCAGTGACACCCAGAGCCGTTCGCCGATAAGCTCAGATACTGGCGTGCGATATGTATAACTGACGCCGAAGTCTCCTGTCATAACGCCGCTAATCCACGATGCGTACCGCGCGAGTACCGGCTGATCGAGCCCGAGTTCATGTCTTAAGGCGTTCACGGCTGCTGGGTCAGCATTCAAGCCCATCATGAACACAGCCGGATCGCCGGGTGCGATTTCGATAAAGAAAAAGATGACAAGTGATGCGGCGAATAGTGAACCGGCCATCGACAAAGCACGAGCCGTCAAATAGGCGGGACTGGCGCGGGAGAAATAAGCGACTGCAGCAAAGGTGACGGCAACGATCAGCAAGATCGGCCAGAGCGGAAGCGGCGCATTGGTGCTCGCGCGATCGGTACTAATCGGCGCCCGGCCCACAAGATCGGCTTTGGTCAGGTCGTTTGCTTGAACAGGCGCGTTCGCCCAGGCTCCGATGACGTTTTTTGACCAGACGGCGATTTTGGGGCTTGAAGCGATGAAAACATTGACGGCGTCCTCAGCGAGAATGGTTTGTGCTTTTTTGAATAGCTCGTCTCGGCGCGATTCATCGCTGGCGGCGCGCAGTTCCTGGATGACGGAGTTAAACGCCGGGTTTTGGTAATCGAAATAATATTCCGGACGGGCGTATATATCGATGTCGAGCGGCTCGGTGTGCGATACGACGGTTAGATCATACGCCTTGTTGCCGAAAACCTGTTCCAGCCATTGCGCCCACTCAATATTTCGAATGGTGACGTTGACACCAACGGCCTCGAGTTGCGCCGCGATGACTTCTCCGCCGCGCCGCGCATAGGCGGGCGGCGGCAGGGTCAGCGTGACGTCAAACCCGTTGGGAAACCCGGCGTCGGCGAGCAGCTGGCGCGCCATTGCGGGGTCATACCGGTAGCGGTTTGAAAGATCGACATACGACACATGATGAGGCGGAAAGTGACTGCCAATGGGAGCGCCATATCCGAACAGGCCAGCATCTATGACCGCCTGTTTGTTAACGGCGTGATTCAGCGTCCTGCGTACGCGAATATCGTTGAACGGCGGTTTGCCACTGTTGATGGCGAGAACCATTTCACCTTCGCCGGTTCCGGTGACAATCTTGAAACGTGCATCGCGTTCAATGAGGCCTAGATTCTCCGCTGCGGGGTAATTCGGAAAACCGTCGACATCGCCTGCCATGAGAGACGCGAATGCCGCCGTCGGATCGGGAATGAAAATGAAGTTGATCTGGTCGAGAGGGGAACGCTCGCCCCAATATTGTTCGTTCCGGGAGAGCGTAACGGAGGCGCCTTTGCGCCATTGCTGGAACCTGAACGGTCCTGTGCCGACGGGATTGACTGCATTCGTACCCGCGCTTTCTTTCGCGACGATGACGGCGTCACCCCAGCCAAGATACGTGGTGAACGCGCCAAGCGGCTCCTTCAATGTGATACGAATGCGGTGCGAGGCCAGTGGTGTTACGCTTTCAATCAGATCAAAAAGCGATCGTTGAGCATTGCTGGATTGAGGCGCCCTGGCGCGGTCAAGAGTGAATGCAACGTTGTCTGCGGTGAACGGCGTTCCATCATGGAATGTCACACCCCGTCTGAGGTGAAAATCGTAAACGAGTCCGTCACTGGAAACGGTCCAGCTTTCGGCGAGCAGGGGCGAGACTGAACCATCTTCATTGATGCGCGTTAGTCCCTCAAAGACATTGGCGTAGACGATTTCGTCAATGGCAGCCGCTGAACCGCTGGTCGGGTCGAGATTAGGCGGCTCCAGTTGAATGCCTACATTGATGGCGCCGGCGGCGAACGCATTGCCGGAAATCAGGAATAACAACAATGCCGCAAAAGCTGTGCGGAAGCCGAGCGATACTGGAAGGGCGGCGAACGCCGGCATGCGTGCTTCCTCTAAGGCCACTTCGCTTCGGGTGGCAGTGATGAAAGGATAGAATTTACATTGCCGCCAGTCTTTAACCCGAAAGTTGTGCCGCGATCGTAGAGCAAGTTGAACTCCGCATAACGCCCACGCTGGATCAATTGTTTTTCACGGTCGTCATCCGACCAAGGCTGGTTCATGCGTTTCGTCACCAGCGCGGGATAGATTTTGAGGAACGCTTTGCCCACGTTTTTTGTGAACGCGAAGTCCTTCTGCCAGTCGCCAGTATCGTGCCGATCGTAGAATATACCACCCACGCCGCGCGATTCGTTGCGATGGGGCAGTTGGAAATAATCGTCGCACCATTTTTTGAATTTCGGGAAGAAACTCGCGTCATGGGCGTCGCAGGCGGCTTGCATGGCGGCATGAAAAGCGATGGTGTCTTCGTGGTCTTCCTGCCGGTAATCCGGGTGCATAGGGTTTAGATCGCCGCCGCCGCCGAACCAACATTTTGTGGTGACGATCATCCGTGTATTCATGTGCGCCGCTGGCACATGCGGGTTGCGCGGATGGGCGATCAGGGAGACACCGGAAGCCCAGAAGCGAGGGTCTTCGTCAGCGCCGGGTACCTGTTTGCGGAATTCGTCGGAGAATTCGCCGTACACCGTGGAAGTGTGAATGCCCGCCTTCTCGAACACGCGCCCATGGAGCATCCCCATGACGCCGCCGCCTTGATCTGTCGTCCCATCACCGCGTGACCATGGTGTCTTTTCAAACCGTCCGGCTTGCTGGTCAGCGTAAAGTTCTCCCGCATCACCTTCGAGCTGTTCAAACGCGGCGCATAGTTCATCGCGCAACGTTTCGAACCATGCTTTGGCGGAGCTTTTGCTGTCATTGTTGTTTGTGGCCATCAGTCCCACCCGATCTGTCGTCTTGCCTCGGCCAGAGTCACCGCCGCCGCCACATGGACATTGAGGGATCGCGCACCAGGGGCCAAGGGGATGCGAAGCCGGGCATGGACCGATGCATGGATTTCGTCCGGCGCCCCGGCGCTCTCCCGGCCCATGAGGAGAATGTCGTTTGGGGAAAACGCAAAATCCCAAATGGTATCGTCCGCCGCTGTGGTGAGAAGGAGCAGCCGCTCTTCTCCAACGGTCTTTAAAAATGCCTCCCAACCTGCATGGGCAGTCGGAGACGCGCTGGCGCCATAGTCCATGGCCACCCGGCGGACCTCGCGCGAATCAAGCGGAAAACCGCAAGGCTCGATGACGTCCAGCGCCGCGCCGAAACAGGCAGCCGCGCGAATCGCCGCGCCGACGTTCTGGGGGATGTCCGGTTGATACAAAGCAAGCCGCATGGGGCTGTTTTTGCATAGTTTTCCACCGATGTCCCCTCCCTGTCGCGACGCTAGGCCGCAGCGCTTCGTCGCCTAGACTTTGTACATAGGACATGCCAAACACCCCCGCGATTCTTCTTGTTTTGTGGGCGCAATTTCCAAGGGCGAAGATAGCCATGACGACATCCGATCATACGGAAGACGGCGAGCCGACCCGCCGCGACTTTATTCACATATTCGGTGCGGCGACCGCCGCCGCTGGCGCAGGCGCGGTCTTATGGCCGCTTGTTCACCAGATGAACCCTGACGCGTCTGTGTTGGCGCTCTCCACGAAGGAAGTGGATCTGTCCGCGGTATCCGTGGGGCAGGCGATCAAAGTCATGTGGCAGGGTAAGCCGGTGTTCATCCGTCACCGCACAGCAGACGAAATCAGCGAGGCGGAAGCGACGCCGCTATCCGCGCTGAAAGATGACGTAGCGCGCAACGACAACCTTTCCGGCAGTGTGGAAGCCAGCGACGATGCGCGTGTGACCGCCTCCGATGGTGTCGCGCGTCCCGAATGGCTCGTGCTGGTTGGCGTTTGCACCCATTTGGGATGTATTCCGCTCGGCACCAGCGCCGGTGAAAATCGCGGCGAGTATAATGGCTGGTTCTGTCCCTGCCACGGATCGCATTACGATCTCGCCGGCCGTATCCGCAAAGGCCCGGCGCCGGAAAACCTGCCGGTGCCGCCTTATCAGTTTGTGTCCGACACAGTTATTAAAATCGGCTAGGAGAGCGAGAACAAGATGAGCCACGCTTCCACATATAAGCCCTCAACCGGCATCGAAAAATGGCTGGACAGGCGCCTGCCGATTATCCGCATGGGCGCGGATTTTATGGACTTTCCGACGCCGAAGAACCTGAACTATTGGTGGACTTTCGGCGGTATCCTTGTCGTTTGCCTGCTCATCCAGATTATCACCGGCGTCATCCTGGCGATGCATTATACGCCGCACACGGACCTGGCGTTCGCGTCTGTTGAGCATATCCGCCGCGATGTAAATTTTGGGTGGTTGATTCAGCCGATCCACGCGGTTGGCGCTTCGATGTTTTTTATTGCGGTGTATATCCACATGTTTCGGGGGCTGTATTACGGGTCATACAAAGAGCCGCGCGAAGTAGTATGGATGCTCGGTGTCGTTATCTATCTCTTGATGATGGCGACCGCATTCATGGGCTATGTGCTGCCTTGGGGGCAGATGTCCTATTGGGGCGCGACAGTGATCACCAACCTGTTCTCGGCGATACCGCTGGTTGGTGATGACATCCGTACATTGTTATGGGGCGGGTTCTCCGTCGATAACCCAACGCTTAATCGTTTCTTCTCGCTGCACTATCTGCTGCCTTTTGCGATTTTCGGCGTTGTCGGCTTGCACATCTGGGCGTTCCACACGAGTGGTAACAACAATCCCAGCGGCGTTGAGATAAAAGACGTCAAGAAGGACTCGGTTCCGTTTCACCCGTATTACACGGTGAAAGATGCGTTCGCGATTGTCGTGTTTTTGATCCTTTTCGCCGTTTTCGTATTTTTCAATGCTGACGGGTTAGGACACGCCGACAATTTTATCGAAGCGAACCCTCTATCGACGCCAGCGTCGATCGTACCTGAATGGTACTACCTGCCATTTTACGCAATCTTGCGCGCCATCACGTTTGATATTGGCCCGATTTCGTCGAAGCTTGGCGGCGTCATCGCCATGTTCTCGTCAATCCTGATCCTGTTTGTGCTGCCATGGCTCGATACGTCGAAAGTGCGTTCCATGCGCTATCGTCCGGTTGCAAAGCTCTGGTTCATTATTTTTGTGATCGCCTGTCTCGCGCTCGGCTATCTGGGCGGCAAGCCTGCTGAAGGCATTTACGTCATGTGGGCGCAAATCGCGACGGCGTATTACTTCGGGTTTTTCCTGATCATATTGCCGTTGCTGGGCATTCTGGAAACGCCAAAACCGTTACCGCGCTCCATTTCAGAGGCCGTGCTCAGCAAGACGTCAAAACCTGAAACTTCCGCGGCCCCAGGCGCCGCTGCAGCGCCAGCGGAGTAGGGGTCATGATGAAGTTCACACATATTTCTCGTACGCTGACATTGGTTCTCGTCGCATTACTGATAGGGCAAGCGCCTGCACTTGCTGCTGGCGGCAAAGCAAAAAAGCTTGACCATCAGCACTGGCATTTCTCCGGCGCCTTCGGAAAGTACGATCAAGACGCCCTGCAGCGCGGATATCAAGTGTATGAAGCCGTCTGCTCAAACTGTCATGGGTTGGAATTGGTTTCGTTCCGGAATCTTGGGCAAAAGGGCGGTCCGTTCTATCTGGACAGTTGTCCCGTCGGCATTCCTGATAATGTTGATTGCTCCAATCCAAACGACAATCCCGTCGTGAAGGCGCTGGCGGCGAAATACAAGTTTCAGGTGAATGACGGCCCCGACGACAGTGGTGATATGTTTGCGCGTCCGGCTGTGCCGTCGGACAGAATTCCCAGCCCCTTCGCTAATGATCAGCTTGCGCGCCTTGCAAACAATAATGCGCTCCCGCCTGATTTGTCGTTGATGGCGAGAGCCCGCCATGGCGGCCCTGATTACATTTACAACTTGCTCGTCGGTTACGAGGAAGCGCCCTCTACGGTCGAAATATCACCGGGCCAGTATTACAACCCCTATTTCCATGGCGATATGGCGCAGGCCATGAAGCCGGAATTCTTGCATGACGGGCATGCTGTTGAGGGCGTTGAAGTCCCCCTTGGGGGCGTTTTAGCGATGGCCCCGCCGCTGGCCGATGGCATTATCGAATACGGTGATGACTCGCCTCAGACCGTCGAGCAATACGCAAAAGACGTCTCCGAGTTCCTGATGTGGGCGGCTGACCCGAAAATGGAATCTCGGAAGAGTCTTGGCGTCATGTCTATCATTTATCTGATCATTCTCGCCGGCCTGCTTTACTGGTCGTACCGCAAGATCTGGTCAGATCAGCATTAGACTACTCACGTCAACGCGATTTGTTTTTAAGCCGGCGCTGCATAGACTGCAGCGCCGGTTTTCGTTTCAAGAGGGTTATTCAGCTCATGGCAGATCAGAAGCGCGTTGTTGGCGTCATCGGCGGGTCTGGAGTGTATTCGGCGGATGCCTTGTCCGACGTTGAGCGGCTGACCATCGAGACGCCCTGGGGCAAGCCGTCGGATGATTTGGTGCGAGGCGTGCTGAATGGTGTCGAGGTTGTTTTTCTAGCGCGCCACGGCGCCGGTCATCGGCTGCCGCCATCCAGCGTGAACTATCGCGCCAACATCGATGCGCTAAAACGGGCAGGGGTTACAGATGCTATCTCGCTCTCCGCTTGCGGTTCATTCCGCGAGGAACTGTCTCCCGGCACCTTTGTGATTGTTGATCAATTCATCGACCGGACGAGCAATCGCGAGAAGAGCTTTTTCGGCGCCGGTTTTGTCGCCCATGTTTCCATGGCCAAGCCCGTCTGTCCGGCGCTTGGCGACGCGCTGGAGGCGTCATGCAAATCGATCGGCATTAAAAGCGCACGGGGCGGGACGTATATTGCCATTGACGGCCCGCAATTTTCTTCGCTGGCCGAGTCCAACCTCTACCGCTTGTGGGGATGCGACGTCATCGGCATGACGAACTTGCCGGAAGCAAAACTGGCTCGTGAAGCGGAGCTGCCATACGCCAGTGTGGCGATGGTGACCGACTATGATTGCTGGCGAGAGAACGAAGGCCCCGTTGAAGTCGGGCTAATTCTGGAAACGTTGAAAGCCAACACGGCGAACGCGGCGCGTTTGCTTGGAGAAGTCACGGTACGATTGGGATCTACTCGGACGCCGTCGCCGTCGGGTGCTGAAACAGCGCTCGACCTTGCGGTTATTACTGCGCCAGAGGCGCGTGATCCTGTGATGGTGGAGAAACTTGCGGCAGTCGCAGGAAGGTACCTTAAGCGCTGACCGCCAGGTCTTCCGGCTGCAATGCAAACAGATGCTCGGCGACAGGCTGCGCGTCGATGGCGAATGACCAGTCTTCCATTTCGGTATTGATGACGCTGATGGTGAGCCCATAGGCGGCTGCCATGTGCAGCTGCCAGTCATTCACGGCGAGGATGGCGAAGCCACGGCCGGCACGCCGCTTGAACTGAAGCGCCCTTGCGGTCCAGCGTGTCTGGTTCGATTTTATCCAGATACTGCGAACGTTTTCCAACGCCTCCGGATCAGACACGACAATTGTCAGGAAATGACGATTTGGCGCTTTTGTAGGATTATGCGCAGTGCTGATCCGTATGCGCGCCGGCGTTTCCGACTGGGTGCGGATGAAAGGGCTTGTGACGCTGAGTGCGGCGTTTGCGGCGCTGAAATCAGTTTCGAGATCTGTTTCCGCGGAATTACTCGTTTGCGCCATGAGTTCGAGTGAAGCCTCGTTTAACACAACCGCAAAACCTTCCGGGAAAGTGCGCGCCACCTCTCCGGAGATTGGAGGAAGGGCGCCAAATCGAACCACGACCAGATCACCCTTATTGGCCACGCAATCGCTTCGGATCGCCAGACTTTTGGAAGTAAAATTGAGCGTATTGCTCACATGCTCCGGACCGCCATTGATGGAAAAGCGCACGAACAGCGCCGCTTCAAAGCGGTGAGCACGGCGACGTTGAGTTTCCAGTATCGCGTTCATACGCAGAATCTAAGCGATTAAGCTTAATCGCTGGTAAAATACCAACCCGAAAATAATTTGAAATGTATTAAGTATTTATAACCAATAAAAGGAATCAAGATTTGCGCCCAAAACATAGCGAGCGTCAGCATGACAATACGGATTTTGTGCTGCAATTAGGCAGTTGTGCTTTCTCTTATGCGGGTGATTTTGAGGCTTCTAGCGAGACGTGTTTGCAGCAAGCCGTTATCAGCGCAAATCTCCGATTACGGACGGTAAACCTATGATCGTTTGAATTTCTAGACTGGCGGTGGCTGCTAGTTATGAGGTAGAGCCGATCAATGTACTGTGCGATGGACTGTTGGATGCTCTGCTCGGCTTCGCTCCTTACCTCCATGCGTTTCTATAATCATACCACCCATGTACAAATATGAGCAGAGTCGGCGCCGCAGTTGCCTTTATTACCGGCTGAAATCGACCGGAAAGGACAGGTATGCGTTTTACGCATATGAGTTAATCAGTATGAATTATGCGGCCCTTCAAGGCTGTGATATTGAAGGAACTGTATTCCCTTTTCAATTAATATCTGCGAATTTCCTGAGAGGCAAAACCCTATGATAGTCTGGGTGAAGCGTATGCGTTTGCTGGCGACAGTGCTTCTGTTATATAAAGCGATGGGCGTGTTTTGGCCCGTGAGCCTGAATATGCTAATGCGAAAAAGATATTAGATCAGTTAGGCGTATCCAGGTAATATGTGCTGATGATTTTAGAAAGGAAAGGGCGAGTGGCTGCACAGATGGCGAGAGGCATGCGGTGTTGCTTGCTGCTTTTTATTTTATTGACGAGTTCTTGTGCTTTTTCCGTACCGTCAGCTGGAGCCCCTTCCTTGTATACTCTTGAGCCCTCTCCAAGAATTGAACAGATTGATGCGCTACTGAATGATGGTGATAGAACTATGCCATTCGTTGGCGTAATAAGCGTCTCCAAAGATGGAGAAGTCATTCATCAAGCGGCTTATGGACCGGCTTCTCGGGAACTAAATGTCCTGCATAATGAAAACAGTATATTCCTGACAGGCTCAATTACCAAACTCGTCACGCTGCTCACAGTGATGAAGGTCGTGGAGGCGGGCGACCTCAGTTTTGATGATTTAATCGTGGACATTTTTCCTGACGCGCGATTGAAAGATGCACACGATATCACTGTTTTGCATCTCCTGACTCATAAAGCCGGCCTTCCCGGATTTCGAAGCGGTGCAATTGAGCTAAAATCGTTCGAGATTCAAGCGGGCGACGCATATGAATCTACGGATTATATAAATTATGTTTTTGAATTGCCGAGGGAAGGCGCTCCAGGAGAGCGGTTTGTTTACGGCAATCTGAGTTATGACGTATTGGTGTTGGCCATCGAACAGGTAACAGAGCTGCCATTTTCGGATAATGTGGAACAGCTTGTTCTTGCGCCTTTAGGCATGCAGCATTCAGGTATGAACGCTCGGGAGATGCTCGTTAAAAATAGAGTTCCCGGGTATGACTTAATTGATGGAGAGATTTTTAACGCACAACAGTCTGCTGGCGGTTCGCTCTATTCGACTGCCGAAGACCTTAGTTACCTAATTTCAGGAATTTTTGAACGTGCGTTTTTTAGCGAAGACCAGGTTGAATTCGTGAAATCGAACGGACTGTTCAAGTCGACGATAGAAACATCAGATGGCGATAGTATTGAAGTGCTATGGTTCAACGGCATTGATATGGGCTATAGCGCAGAAGTCGCGTATTTTCCCAAATCAAACACGGCTGTCGGCGTCGCTTCGAATGTAAATGCTGTAAATTTTAGAGATTTGCGAGAGGCGATCGCGGAGCATATTACCTCTGACTAAAGACATCCTTCTGATGGGGGCTTCACGTTATTGCATGGACTTTTTTAAACGGAATCTTGTCCTCATCCTTGGTCGGTTGAGGGCGGTATTATTCTCTCTTAACTCCCTGCCGTTATTGTAGCTTTCTTGCCTTACGTATTAAACCGGAAATGCATGACATCGCCATCATTGACGATGTATTCTTTGCCTTCGAGCCGCATTTTCCCCGCTTCCTTTGCCGGTGCTTCGCCGCCGAGCGCTACGTAGTCGGCATAAGAAATCGTCTCCGCCCGGATGAATCCCTTCTCAAAATCTGTGTGGATGACGCCAGCCGCTTGAGGAGCCGTGGCGCCGCGCCGTATGGTCCACGCACGGGCTTCCTTCGGACCAGCGGTGAAATAGGTCTGCAAATCCAGCAGGTCGTATCCGGTGCGGATCAAGCGGTTGAGGCCTGGTTCATCAAGCCCCAAGGTTTCCAGATACTCGGCTTGCTCATCGTCAGATAGCTGTGCGAGTTCGGATTCGATTTTTGCTGAGATCACTACCGCCGCGGCGTTTTCTTCGGTGGCGCGTCGCTCGACCAACCTGGCGTAGTCGTTGCCGTCAGCGGCGGCGTCTTCGTCGACATTGGCGACAAACAGGACAGGCTTGGCGGTGAGGAGTTGTAGCCCAGCCCAAGCCTTTTTCTCTTCAGGCTCAACCGTCGCATTGCGGGCTGGCCGTCCCTCTCGCAATTCGACCAGCGCCCTATCGATAAGCGCTAAGGCGGCTTTGGCCTCTTTGTCTTGCCCCTTCGCCTTTTTTTCCGTATTTACCCGGCGCTTTTCGAGGCTTTCAAGGTCAGCCAACATGAGTTCCGTTTCGACGACTTCAAAATCGGCGATGGGATCAATCTTTCCGGCGACATGCGTGATGTCGTCATCATCAAAGCAGCGCAGCACATAGGCGACTGCGTCGACTTCCCTGATATTTGCAAGAAATTGATTGCCGAGCCCTTCGCCCTTTGAGGCGCCCTTCACGAGGCCTGCAATATCAACGAACTGCATCCGCGCCGGGAGGATTTCCTTGGACGAGGCGATCTCTGCGAGTTTTTGCAGCCGTGGCTCCGGAACGGCGACATCCCCGACATTGGGTTCGATGGTGCAAAACGGATAGTTCGCTGCCTGCGCCGCCGCCGTTTTAGTCAGCGCGTTGAACAGCGTTGACTTGCCGACATTTGGCAGCCCGACAATCCCGCATTTGAAACCCATTATCCGATCTTTCTATTTCTTGCCGCGCAGGAGATTATTGAAAGCCTCTGCGAAGGGGTTTTTTGTTTCCGGTTCTTTGGCATTAGCGGCGCGTTGCGCTTCGTCGAGGTCGGGATCTTTCGGGGATTCAGGTCGCCGGACGGAAGAAGGGCGCGCCGGGGTCAGCTCTTGCGCTACAGCGCTTGCAAACTTGTTACTGTCTTCGTTGCTTAGCAAGGGCGCCGCGCGCGCAATTGCGTCAAGCATCGGATCGAGCCAATCGCGGTCGGATTTCGCGAAGTCGCCCAGCACATGATTTGTCACGCGTGATTTTTCTCCCGGATGACCGATGCCAATCCGGATACGCCGGAAATGATTACCGATATGGGAGTCAATGGAACGGATACCATTGTGGCCAGCCGCGCCGCCGCCTGTTTTGACCTTGAGCTTGCCAGGAGCGAGATCGAGTTCGTCATAGAAAACGACGACGTCTGACGGGTCGAGCTTGTAAAACCGTAGCGCTTCGCCAACTGAACGCCCGGATTCGTTCATGAAGGTTTGCGGTTTCAGGATAAGCGCTTTGGACTTGCCCGCAGCACCATCCAGCAATCCTTCGCGGAGCTCAGCCTGGAATTTCGTCTTCGGTGCGCTAAAGCCGTGGCTATCGCCAATGGCGTCCACAGCCATGAAGCCCACATTGTGCCGGTGTGAAGCGTATTTGGCGCCGGGATTGCCTAGGCCTACTAGCAGCAGCATCGCGCGCTCCCAGGCGTCAGTTGCGGTTGTGAATGGCGAAAAGGAAGAGGATTATTCTTCCTTGCCGTCTTCCTTATCCGCGTCATCCGATTCTTCGCCTTCGCCCTCTGCGTCGGCAGCAGCGTCATCTTCATCATCGGCTGACCGAAGAGCCGACGGCGCGGCGATTGTGGCGATGGTGAAGTCACGATCTGTGATCACAAGCGTAACGCCGGCAGGTAGATCAATTGCGGAAGCGTGGATACCATCGCCAACCTCAAGGCCGGTCACGTCGAGCTCGAACACCTCTGGAATGGCCGTCGCCGGCGCATAGACCTCGACGCTGTGACGAACGACGTTCAAGACGCCGCCTTTTTTCAGGCCGGGTGACTTTTCTTCATTGACGAAGCGAACGCTCACGGCCACGTCGATTCGGGTTTTCTCGTCGACCCGCATCAGATCTACATGGACCGGCATGCCTTTGACCGGGTGGACCTGTACGTCACGGGCGATGACTGGCTGCTGGCCGTCTTCGCCGGGCACGTCGATTTTCGCCAGGTGCGCACGCAAACGGCCATTCTTGAAGGCTTTGAGGACTTCATTGCTCTTTAGCTGGATCGCCACCGGGTCAGCGCCGCCACCATAGAGCACGCCAGGAACCCAACCGTCGCGCCGGGAAGCGCGCGCGCCGCCGGTACCAGTCTTGGGGCGGGGTTCGCAATAAAATACATCGGTCTGTGCCATGGTCGTCGGGCGTCCTTCGCGCAAAAACCGCCGCAGCGACGAGCCCGGATTCGGCTCCCGCAGCGGCGCGGAATTCCTGATTGAGCGGCGGTCTATAGAGGAAAGGGGCCGGGACTGCAAGCGCTGAAAAAGTGTTTTTCTTCAAGGTATTGCCACGGTGGATTGGGCTGCCGCGCTGATCAGCGCCGACTCTGTCGCCCGGTCTGGTAGCGTTGGACTTTTTCACCGCTTGGCGCGAATATGCGCCGACCAAGAATTGGAGGGAAACACCCATGTTTTTTGCCCGAGACCTGCGCCGCGCGCTGGTTGCGCCGCTGGCTTGCCTGACGCTGGCTAACTTGACGCTGGCAGCCAGCGCTTTCGCCGCAGAATTTGAAACGCCTGTGGAGTACCACAAGCTCGACAACGGCCTGAAGGTCGTGCTGTCCGAAGATCACTCTGTGCCCACCACGACGGTGGCGGTGTATTACGGAATTGGTTTTCGTATCGAGCCGCGCAACCGCACCGGGTTTGCGCATCTCTTTGAACATATGATGTTTCAGGGCTCGAAAAACCTCGGCAAAGCGGAATTTATCAACCTCGTAAATTCCAATGGCGGTGTCCTGAACGGCTCCACCCGTTTTGACTTTACGAATTATTTCGAAGTTGTTCCGTCTCATAAAACGGAAACTTTCATCTGGGCGGAAGCGGACCGCATGCGCGGTCTTGATATTACTCAGGAAAACCTCACCAACCAGCAAGGCGTGGTGAAGAACGAAGTAAAGGTCAACGTACTGAACCAGCCCTACGGCGGTTTCCCTTGGTTGGATCTGCCGCAATTGGCGAATGAAAACTGGTTTAACGCGCATAATTTTTACGGCGACCTTGCAGAGCTCGACGCTGCGACGCTGGAAGACGTGCAGAAATTCTTTGCGGACTTTTATTCACCGAACAATGCCGTACTCGTGGTCGCTGGCGATATTGACCCGGAGCAAACGCTTGCGTGGGCGGAGCAATATTTTGGCGACATTCCGGCATCGGAGAATTTGAGCTTTCCGGATATTTCCGAGCAGCGGCAGGAAGCCGAAAAGCGTCTGGAAAAAACCGATCCGCTGGCGCCGCGCCCTGCCGTCGCCTGGGCCTATCACGCGCCAGAGCGCGGAACGCCCGAATGGTATGCGATGCTTGTGATTGACGCGATGCTGACCGATGGCGACGACAGCCGACTTCATCAGAAAATGGTGCAGGAAAAAGGCTACGCCTCAAACGTTCCCGGCGGTGTGAATTGGCCGCTAGGCAACGCCTATAATTACAACGGCCCAATGATCTGGTCGGCATTCCTTATCCACGATGAGAAATACACATCGGAAGAAATCACCGCAGAGCTTGACGCGATTGTGGAGGATTTACAGTCCAATCTCGTCAGCGAGGAGGAAATGAACCGGGCGATGACGAAAATTCGTTCGGCGCTCTACGACACCATCGGTGATGGAAATCGAATTGGTTTGGTGGATCTGCTTGCTGTGTTTGCTCTGTTTGATGACGACCCGGAGCGTATAAATCGCCTTGAAAGTGAATTCGATGTGGTGACGCCGGAACTTATTCAGCAAACCGCACAGGAGTATCTGAGACAAACAAACCGATCGGTCATCACACTCAAGCCCGGCGCTGAGCAGTAAGGGTAGGAGAATTGAACATGAAACATTTCCTGAAAGCTGTTACGCTCTTGATCGCTTGCGCAACGATGACGTCCGTCACATTTGCGCAGGAAAAAGAAGCACCGCCGGCAGGCGGCGAGCCGCGTGGCTTCACGCTGCCGAAGATCGAAACCTACACACTGCGGAACGGGATGAATATTACGCTGGTGCCGTTCGGGCGTGTGCCAAAGGCGTACATCCTCACCGCCGTTCAGGCCGGTAACCTCAATGATGGTGAGACACCGTGGATATCAGACCTGACCGCTGACATGATGGGAGAGGGCGCAGGCGGCAAAACAACGTCAGAAATGGCGCTGGCGGCGGCGCTAATGGGCGGTGACGTCAATATCGGTGTCGGCCTTGATCAAACGACTGTCCAGATGGACGTGCTCAGCGATAGTGTGCCTGATGCGATCGCACTGATTGCTGACGTTTTGCAGCGGCCCAACTTTCCGGATAGCGAGTTTGAGCGGGTTCAGCAAAACCGTCTCCGTAATATTTCTATTTCGGCGACACAGCCCGGGTCATTGGCGCAGGACGCTTTCACAAAAGCCATTTATCCGGATCATCCCTATAGCAATGCCACGCTTCCCGACGCAGATGCATTCGCGGAATTGACGCTCGAGGACGTGAAGGCGTTTCACGAGGCAAATTTTGGCGCGGTCCGCACGCATCTCTTTATCGTTGGAAAATTCAACCGGCGCGAAGTCAAGCGAGCCATCTCCGACGGTTTCCGGCGGTGGGAGTCTGGTCCGGCGCCTTTAGAGCTGACGCCTGGCATGCCGGAAGCGCCGGTCGTGGCTTTGATTGACCGGCCTGGCGCGGTTCAATCGACCATCCGGCTGGGCAAACGCGTGCCGGCCGTTGACGGCTCACTTGACCTTGAAGGCGCTGACACCGTTCTTGGGGGGTATTTCTCTTCGCGGATCACAAGGAACATCCGGGAAGACAAAGGATACACCTACTCGCCGAACTCAGCCATCAGCCTTGAGCATAATGCAGCGTATTGGCGGCAAAACGCCGACGTAACCAGCGAAGCGACGGGGCCGGCGCTCGCCGAGATCGTCAAAGAGATACGTGGTCTTCAGGATGCGCCGCCGCCGGATGCGGAGTTGCGTGGTATCCAAAATTACCTGAATGGCATTTTTGTGATTCAGCACGCGTCGCGCGCGGGCGTCGCTAACCGCCTGTCCTTCGTAAACCTTCACGGTCTAGGTGTTGAGTATCTCGAAGACTATGTGGAGACGGTCGAGGGTCTAACGCCGCAGTCGGTTCAAGATGCCGCAAAGGCGCATTTGCAGATAGGTGAAATGAGCCTAGCCGTCGTCGGCGACCTAGCCAGCGTTCGATCTCAACTCGAGGCGTTGCCGGACTTTGCTGATCGTTTGCCAGACGCAGAGTAATACCGGTCACAGACTAAAAGCTGGCGCGGAGGCCGGTTTCGTCTCCGCGCCCTATTTACATCTGGTTAACGAACGCTCCCGCCGGCGGTAAAATAGCCTGTTAACCTTAAAGCCTTAGGTTTGACGCCAAAGAAAACGCTTACGAGTTCTCTGGTGGCGATATATATGAACAACTCTCTGGACGCAGGCGCAACGACGCCGTCGGGTGCGCGTCTGATGGCGACGGCTCTCGCAGCCGGCACGCTGGCCGTACTCCTGATCTTTCTTGGCTTTGCGGTCTATCACGATATTTCAGAACAGGGTTTACGCAAGAAGGAACTGGAAAAATACCTTCAGACCGTTGGGGAGGCCACGGCATGGGGTGCGGATAACTGGCTGGCGCATCGTATTTCGCTCGCCGAAAATTTAGCGCATTCAATCAGCGAATCCTTCGACGGCGAAAACGCCGTGGCCATCGTCAAAAACCCGATCTACGAACAGACATTTATCTGGACCTATTTTGGCGAAGCCGACGGCGACTATCACATCTGGCCGGAAGACGAGATGCCAGCGGACTACGATCCGCGCACGCGCCCCTGGTATTCGGCGGCGCTTATGGCGCGAACGAGCACGCTGACTGAGCCCTACTTTGACGTTTCAACAAATGTCGAGACGATAACTGTTGCCGCACCTTCTTATCGCCAGAAGGAACTGCTCGGCGTGGTGGGCGCTGACTTTTCAACTGATAGTCTGGGAAGCGTGTTGCGGGAGACGAATCTCGGCGGGCTGGGCTACGCCTATCTCGTTTCTGGAGACGGCAAAATTTTAGCGCATCCCGATAGAGAGCTTGTGTCGAAAGACATCGCGTTCGCCTATCCGGGACACCGGCCCGAAGTTGGCGGCGACGTGCAATATCTCGAAAACATGCAGGCGCCACAAATCGTTACGTTTCATCGTATTCCATCGTTGAATTCTGTGGACTGGTACCTGGTGCTGTCAGTAGACAAAAAGGCCGCATTTAACAGTATTCACGAATTTCGAACCTCCGCGGCTATTGCCACGATTCTGGCGGCAATATTGATGGTGCTTGTGCTTGGTGTGGTTATCCACCGTGTGCTTGTGCGGCCGCTTATGAACGCCCGTATTGCGGCCGATGCAGCTAATGTTGCGAAGTCGGAGTTCCTGGCATCTATGAGCCATGAAATTCGTACACCCATGAATGGCGTGCTTGGCATGGCTGAGGTTCTCACCAATACCAATCTTGATCAACGCCAACAGGAGCTTGCTTCCATCATCGTTTCTTCAGGAAACGCGTTGATGACGGTAATTAACGACATTCTGGACTTTGCTAAGCTGGAAGCGGGAAAATTTCGGTTCTCTCCGCGTTCTTTCAACTTGCGTCAGACGGTTTATGAACTTGCGACCATGATGCAAGCGCGCGCGCTCGAAAAAGATATCGAACTCATCGTGCGCTATGCGCCAAACCTGCCGGAGGGTGTCATCGCCGATGACTCCCGGCTGCGTCAGGTCCTGGGCAACCTCATTGGAAACGCAGTAAAGTTTACTGAGCATGGATATGTATTGATCGATGTGACGGGAGAACGTAACGGAAACGCCGTTGATCTGCAATTTAGCGTCAAGGATACAGGTGTCGGAATTCCTGAGAGTCAAATCCCTCGCATGTTTGAAAAATTTGAACAAGCAGACGGCTCCCACACGCGCAAGTTCGGCGGTACCGGGCTAGGGCTAGCGATTTGCAAAAATATTGTAGACTTGATGGGCGGTGAAATCGGCGCCGAAAGCGAACCCTCTAAAGGCTCTCGTTTTTGGTTTTCGTTGTCGCTTCCGGCGGATGATCGGATTCAGGCGATGCCCGTTGTCAGCAAGGATGCATTTGAGGGCGTTCGATTGCTTGCCGTCGATGATAACGCGGTAAATCGGCGAATTCTTCAGGAGCTTATAGACGGGTGGGGTTTTCGTTCCACCATCGTTGAAGACCCGGTTCGCGCAATGGCCGCGCTCGAGAAATCTGCGGCAGAAGATGACCCTTATCACGCTTTGTTGCTTGACTATCAAATGCCGGGTGAAGATGGCGTATCGCTGGCAAAACGTATCCATGCGGAAGAAAAGTTTGCGGGCGTCCCAACAATAATCCTGTCCTCCATTGATGACGCCCTGTGCCCAACAACTGATGCAAGTGCACGGATCACAGCCTATCTGGCAAAGCCGGTTAGACCGTCGCAGCTTATGGACGTGCTAGCGCGCGTATTGACGGATGGCGCGCCGCACCTTTTGCGTAAGTCCTCAAAAAAAGCGGTCGCTGGCGACACAACCAACTCTTGCAGTATCGCGCAAGATGCACCGTCGAAGGGCGTGGATAAGCGTCACAAAGTCCTCGTGGCGGAGGACAATATGGTCAACCAGATGGTTCTCACCCAGTTTATGGATGACAATGTCTATGAGGTGCTGGTTGCAGAGAATGGCGCCAAGGCCGTTGAGCTGTTTCAAGAGCATGCGCCCGCTATTGTACTCATGGACCTGTCGATGCCTGTCATGGACGGTTTTGAGGCGACGGCTAAGATTCGCGCTTTTGAAAGTAAAGCCGGCCTGTCGCGGACACCCATCGTCGCCACGACCGCGCATGTTCTGGATGAGGATCGGCAACGATGCAGGCGCGCTGGCATGGACGATTTTCTGGCCAAGCCGATGAAGAAAAATGCACTGGATGACACGTTGGGGCGCTGGCTTGTCGACGACGAAACGGTGCTTTCGGAAAAGTCCGCCTGAACCTGCAATCCATCTTTCCAAATCGTCTCATACTCGCCGGGCGATTTCCCGGCTTGACTCGACGATTTCAGACTGTATTAACGCGATAACACGGTAATACAGATGCAGCCGGGCTTCGTTGCACTGATTGGGTGAGGCGAGATGAGTAAGGCGAGTGAAGAACAAGCGTTATTCAAGGCCATTGCGAGCCTTAAATCGGCATCGGAGGTCTCGAGGTTTTTTCGTGACCTTGCCACTCCAGCCGAAATTGAGGCTTTTGCAGAGCGGTGGCGGATTGCGCGAATGCTTGATGAGGGGGTGGCCTCTTATCGCGAAATTTCCGCCGAGACAGGCGCTTCAACGACCACTATCGGCCGTGTAGCGCGTTTTTTGCGCGACGAGAAACACCAAGGCTATCGCCTGATCCTCAATCGAATTTCGAGCTAGCGGGAACGAATGTCATGACAGAAGAACGGTTGCGTCTTGCGATACAAAAGTCAGGTCGGCTTTCCGATGGGAGTCTTGATCTGCTCAAGAGTTGCGGGCTCAAAATATCCAGGGGTAAAGACAAATTGTATGGGCGAGTGCAGGAATTGCCCATAGACGTGCTGCTGCTTCGTGACGACGACATTCCTTCGTTTGTAGCCGACGACGCCTGTGACGTTGGCATCGTTGGACAAAACGTCTTTGAAGAAGATTGCTTGAGCGAAGATCGCGATGCGCCAGCTGACGTCGTTATGCCATTGGGCTTTGCCCGCTGTAAACTGATGCTTGCGGCGCCGAAGGAATGGACTTTTGACGGGCCGAACATGCTGGAAGGGAAGAGGATTGCGACTTCTTATCCCGGGCTCACGGGAAAATGGCTCGTGGAACATGGTGTTAAAGCGCGGCCGGTCATGATGAAAGGATCGGTCGAAGTGGCGCCGCGCCTTAAGATTGCTGACACTGTTTGTGATATCGTTTCAACGGGCGCCACGCTTGATGCGAACGGTCTGAAACCGGTAGCGACCGTCTTTGACTCACAGGCGGCGTTGATACGCAACCGGGGGAAGTTCTCGCCCGCAAAGCAGCAGGTTTTTGAGGCGCTGCTGAAACGCATTAATGGCGTCATCACGTCGCGCGATGCAAAATACATCATGATGAATGCGCCGCGCAGCGCCGTGCCGGCAATTACAGAATTCCTACCTGGCGCCGATGCGCCCACAGTGCTGGAGCTGGCGGGCTCGGCGGATAAAGTCGCCATTCACGCGGTGTGCCGGGAAAGCGTATTTTGGGACACGCTGGAGGAATTGAAAAAGCTTGGGGCCAGCGCGATCCTCGTGCTGCCAATAGAAAAAATGATGCCTTGAAAATGGTGCTGCCGGAGAGAATTGAACTCTCGGCCTCTCCCTTACCAAGGGAGTGCTCTACCCCTGAGCTACGGCAGCAATCCGATGTGGCCCCGGATGGGGCGGCAAACGAGGCGGCGGTATAACGCGCTCGGACCGCGATGGGAAGCAGGCGGCAGGGTAAAAAAGCCGCCCTCAGCCCGATACCTCAAAAGGTTTAAGAATTTCCGGGCCGACACGTTTTGGCTTGCGGCTTTCCGCGTCTACCAGGCACCAATCGGTTAAGACTTTCGCCGAGAAACGAAGGGCGCCGGGTTTGCGGATATCCACGTGACGCTCGAAGCGTGGTCCGGAGGCCCGGCCGAGCCATGTTCGGATCTCAACGGTTTCGCCCGCCAGCACCTGATCGCGGTAGTCGATCTCGTGCCGAAGCGCGACCCAGACATACTCGCTGCGCAGCGCTTCACTGGCCACAGCACGCCAATGGGCGACGGCAATATCTTGCGCCCAGATCAGATAGACGGCGTTATTCACGTGCCCGAGTTCGTCTATGTCACCGTCACCCGCCAGGCGGGTCATCATCACCGCTGTTTCATAAGAGTTGGCGCCCGTCAGGCTGCCGGTCAGGTGAGTGTTCGTCATGCTTCCCTTCGTGGTTGGGGCTGCAGCGTATTTGCCCATTTTTTGAGCCATCCGGGTGTCGCCGGAAGGTCGATCCATAAAGCAGCAAATTTCATAAGAGCCCCATGACACGCGCGATAGGGCAAATCCACCCTGAATGGCGCCGGTGGCCGAACTTGACGGGAGCCGCGGCAGGGCCTTTAAGTCCGGCGGTTATGCCACAAAAGCCCCCAACAAGGCCGGACCAATCGCAGGAAAAGCAGAACGCCGCCCCGAAAAGGACGCGCTCCGGCGATAGTCCTGCGGAGAAGGCCGCCCCGGCGCGGGAAGCCCGGTTGGCCGAGGCGCTGCGCGCGAATTTGCGGCGGCGGAAAAAGGGCGGCTCAAAGACGTCCGGGAAAGAGTAGCGAATGGATAAGCTGGCGATAATTGGCGGGCGGCCGCTTTATGGAACGATCCCGATCAGCGGTGCGAAAAACTCTGCACTCAAGGTTATGGCGGCGTCGCTCCTGACCGATGAGCCCCTGACCCTGACCAATGTGCCGCGCCTCGCCGATGTGGATATGTTGTTGCGGCTGCTGGAACAGCATGGCGCTGTGGTTGATTTTGAGGGATCGACCCTGCGGCTGCACGCAAACACAATAGATTCGACTGAGGCGCCTTATGATCTGGTCCGTAAAATGCGGGCGAGTTTCAATGTGTTGGGGCCGCTATTGGCGCGGGAACGTCAGGCCAAGGTGTCTCTGCCCGGAGGATGCGCGATCGGCGCTCGCCCAGTCGATTTGCACCTGAAAGCGCTGACGGCCATGGGCGCCAAAATTGATCTCGACGAAGGCTATGTGCTGGCGGAGGCGCCGGACGGTCTGCGCGGCGCGAATATTACCTTCCCGTTTGTTTCCGTTGGCGCGACTGAACATACGATGCTGGCGGCCTGTCTGGCGGATGGGGTTACCTCAATCAAAAACGCTGCACGCGAGCCGGAGATAGCAGACCTCGCTGATTGCCTGAACGCCATGGGGGCCAAGGTCGCCGGCGCCGGCACATCGACGGTCACCATCGAAGGCGTTGATCGCCTGCACGGGGCGAAGCACGCGGTGCTGCCGGACCGGATCGAAACTGGCGCCTATATCATGGCGGTCGGTGCCACGGGCGGAGAGTTGACGCTTACGGGTACGCGCAGCGAGTTGCTGGGCGCCGCATGGTCAGTGCTAGAGGAGGTGGGCCTTGATGTTACGGCGCTGGATGACGGCATTCGCGTCAAACGCAACGGTGAGCGGTATAGGGCGGTTGATATCGTCACACAGCCTTTCCCCGGTTTCCCGACAGATTTGCAGGCGCAATTCATGGCGATGATGGCGACGGCTGATGGCGTCTCGACGATCAAAGAAATGATTTTCGAAAACCGGTTCATGCACGCGCCGGAACTATCGCGCATGGGCGCAAAAATCGCGGTGGACGGACAGACGGCGACTGTGCGCGGTGTCAACCGGTTGAAGGGTGCGCCAGTAATGGCGACGGATCTGCGTGCTTCCATGTCTCTGGTGATCGCGGGGCTGGCGGCAGAGGGGCAAACTATGGTCAATCGCGTCTATCATCTTGACCGCGGCTTTGAACGGCTTGAGGAAAAGCTGCAAGCTTGCGGCGCCTTGATTGAACGCGTCAAAGAATAGGAGAAACCGTTGGCCTCGCTGAAAGATTACAAACCGCTGCGGATGATGGCGGGTGACGCGGAGGATCTGGGTGTCGTCTCTGCCTGTCTTCAGGATGCGGTGGCCAAGCTCGGCGATTTCGCCTGGCTGCCGGCGGAGCGGCGCTTTGCGCTTGTAGCCAATCGCTTTGTCTGGGAATGCGCGGGCCGCCGGCGGTCTGGTCCGTTTGTTCGTGTGCGGGCGGGACTGCATTTCGACGATGTGAAAACCGCGCAATTCCAGCATTTGCGGACAAACGCCAAAGACGCCGTCGTAGAGCTTCTCGCTATTCGCTTTGAAGCAGGCGAAGACGGGGCAGGTGTGATCGTGCTGGATTTCTCCGGCGGCGGCGCCGTGCGCCTCGAGGTGGAGAGTATCAATGCCTATATGTCTGACATATCGGAGCCTTGGCGCACCCGCGCAAAACCCAAACATGACGAGTAACGCGTGAATGGTGCTGCGCCTCGATAACGCCTCTTCGGATTTCGTCACTGCGTTTGACGCCTTCATTGCAAAAGACCGCGATGACGGCGCCGATGTAAGCACTGTCGTGTGCGACGTGATCGCGAATGTGCGCGAGCTGGGTATCACCGCCGTTAACGAATTTACGGCGAAGTTCGATGGATTTTCGCTGACCGACGAAAACTTGCGCGTTGCGCCGGATGAGATCGACCGGGCGGAAGCCGCCTGCGATGCCGATGATCTGAAAGCATTGGATTTTGCGGCGAGACGTATTCGCGCCTATCATGAACGGCAATTGCCTGCCGATGAGCGTTATACGGATGATCAGGGCGTCATGCTTGGCTGGCGCTGGACATCGGTTGATGCGGCGGGGCTGTATGCGCCGGGTGGGCGCGCCGCCTATCCCTCTAGCGTGCTCATGAACGCCATCCCGGCCAAGGTCGCGGGCGTTGCGCGCCTCGCCATGGTGACGCCGGCGCCAAAAGGCGAGATGAACCCGCTGGTGCTCGCCGCTGCCAAGCGTGCAGGCATTGACGAAATTTACCGCATTGGTGGGGCGCAGGCGATCGCCGCGCTCGCTTACGGCGCCGGGCCGATTGCACCGGTCGATGTGATCGTTGGACCGGGCAACGCCTATGTGGCTGAGGCCAAGCGTCAGGTGTTTGGGACGGTCGGCATCGACAGTGTCGCCGGGCCGTCGGAAATTCTGGTGGTCGCCGACGGGAAAAACGATCCGAAATGGATTGCCGCTGACCTGCTTTCACAAGCCGAACATGATCCGTCATCCCAAAGTGTGCTGATCACCAACGACGCAGCCTTTGCGGATAAAGTCGCTGAGGCGGTGCGTGAACAACTTGGCGCGAGTCCGCGCCGGGAAATCGCCGAAGCAGCCTGGAACGATAATTCCGCGATTATCATTGTCGCATCACTCGATGACGCATCCGCTCTGGTGGACAAGATCGCGCCGGAGCATCTTGAACTCGCCATTGATGACCCAGAAAGCATGCTCGAAAAGGTTCGTCACGCCGGGGCGATTTTTCTTGGCCGACACACGCCAGAAGCGGTTGGCGATTATGTGGCCGGGCCGGATCATGTGCTGCCCACTGCGCGCGCGGCGCGCTATGCGTCTGGCCTTTCCGTGCTCGATTTTATGAAGTGCACATCAATCATCGGCTGCGATGAGGCGGCGCTAAAAAACATCGGCCCCCAAGCCGCGCGCCTCGCCGACGCCGAAGGCCTGCCGAGTCATGCGAAATCGGTGCGGGTGCGGTTGAAGGAATAAACTAGTAATTTTGAAAACCGAAGCCGTCAGGCAGCAAACCTCTTCTGAAGCGCAGAAAGCTTAACGATGCATCAGCCTCTTCTAAGTCCGCGTAAAATGCTTCCATTCTTTCAACAGTAATGCGTTCTTCAGAATGATAGGGTGGCTTTGATGTAATTCGAAGCCTTTCCCAGCTCTGCCCCGTCCAATGAATGCCATGAACATAGCTATTCCTCTCCATGAATAGGTCATCAAGGCTTTCTATAAATTCAGCATCTATGATGGCATCTTCGTCACCTGATTGTTTGATGAGCTTGGCTGCTTCAAGAATTAATTTTCTGGCCGGGCAATGAGCCCATTTTTCTGCAGCTTGGACAGGGTCAATAATTCCTTTCGATACTGCTACTATTCCTCTCAATTGGCTTTCAATCCACGCGCACTTCCATACGATCTTGCCTAGTAGGCAATACATCTCATTCTTGACTTTATCGTAATCCTCAAATGTCGCGATAGCCATTGAATGTAATTTCCTCACCCGTCTCTTTCCACAACGGATATTTCTTCATCACTGACTGAAACAGCGCTGAGTCTATCATCGTTTTCAGCCAGCGCCGGACGTTGGGGATGTCGCTTTCGTCAAACCATTCCATATCGGCGATGCGGAATTGGCGCACGAACGGAAAAATTGCGATGTCGGCGAGGGAGCGATTGTCCCCGTAAAGATACGGCGTATCCGCCAATTGTGCTTCCAGCTTTGCTAAGAATTTGAACCCTTCGGTTCGGTGTTCCTTCGCGTCGGCGCCTTCATAGCGGGTTGAATATTTATAGCGATCCAGATGGTGTTTGAATGGGCCGTCATTTTCTTCGATGAGGTCTTCGGCGTCTTTCACCGTCAGCCAACCCTCCGGGTCGTTTTGTTCAAGCGCCCAGCGCATAACGTCGATGCTTTCATCAATGACCCGGTCGCCAAGCACTAGGACTGGCACGGTGCCTTTTGGCGAAGCTTCAAGCATCTGCTCGGGCTTATCGCGCAGCAGGATTTCGCGCAGGCGCACGTTTACACCGCTTGCCGCAATCGCCATCCGCCCGCGCATGGCGTAGGGGCAGCGGCGGAAGGAATAGAGGATAGGTGCATCAGTCATTGGATTGCTTGGCGCCTAAATGCGTCTCACCGCGCGCTTTGGCCAGTTCAATCTGCTTTTGCCGCTCGGCGAAGGCGCGGCGCTTTTCATCGGAATATTTCTCGTGGCAATTCGGGCATGAAACGCCTGGCGCGTAGTGTTCAGATTGTTTGTCTTGGTCGGTAATCGGCTGGCGGCAAGCGTGACACATATCGTATGTGCCCGGCGCCAAATCGTGTCCTACAGATACGCGATTGTCGAAAACGAAGCATTCTCCGCGCCAAAGGCTCTCTTCCTCCGGCACCGTCTCAAGATATTTCAGGATGCCGCCCTGAAGATGGACCACATCGTCAACGCCTTCAGAGCGCAGGAACGCTGTCGATTTCTCGCAGCGAATGCCGCCAGTGCAGAACATGGCGACTTTCTTGATGTCGTGAGTCTCGCGATATTTGCGAAACCATTTGGGAAAATCGCGAAACGAGGTCGTTGCGGGATTTATCGCGCCTTCAAATGTGCCGATACTCACTTCGTAATCATTGCGCGTGTCGATAACAATCGTCTCAGGGTCGGAAATCACTTTGTTCCAGTCATGGGGCGCCACATAACGCTCATGACTTTTTTGCGGATCAAGTTTTTCGACCCCCATGGTGACGATCTCTTTCTTGAGCCGCACTTTCATGCGCAGAAAGGGATTTTCATCCGTGTAGGATTCTTTCCATTCAAGATTGGCGCAACCGGGCATGGACTTGATATGATCGAGCGTCGCGTCAACGCCTGCGCGCGGCCCGGCGATGGTGCCGTTGACCCCCTCGGGTGCGAGCAAGATGGTGCCGAACACGCCGCCTGCCATGGCGGCGTCGCGCAACGGCGCCTGATACTCTGTGAAAGCAGGCAGGGACGTAAATCTGTAAAATGCGGCGACAACAATTTCTGACATAACGGCTGGTATGTAGGGCCTCAGCGCCAAACCCTCAACCGTAGTATTTTTTTGTCGCGCGATCGAACCGGAAAACCGGAGTCCGCTTTTCCTGATCACGCTCCCGCTAAAACCCGTAAATCAGCGAGGCCTTGGCGATTGTGTCCGTGTTTTCGCGGCCTGCCGGCGGGTCTGTCTCGTAGCGGTATTCAAACGAGAGGCCGGTGGCCAGATCGCCCCAGAGCTTTGTCGTCAGGGAGGTCACTGACTGGATTGTCGTCGTCGGCTCGGTCCACGTGACGTTTACGTCCTGGTCGAATTTGAGGCCCTCTCTGATGATCCAGTCGATTTCTGTCGCACCATAGGCCGCCAGTTCACTTTCCGCGGCAGTTGATCCGGAGATGGGTGAGTATCTGTAACCGGGGCCGCCTTCGACCTTCCATGAGAATGGCTCACTCTTGACGAAATAGTGCCCGAGACCCGCGCCGCCGAACAAGCGGTAGTCAAAACCGGAGAATTCATCTTCATCATAAGACACCCGCCCATAGGCGTAGGTGCGCTCGCCAAAGTTGTAGTCGAGCTTGTAAGAGGCGCCCCAGCGTTTCTGGCTCGTCACCCCTTTGGACTCGCCAAGGTCAAAATAGCCTTTGACGTTGTGCTTCCATGCGCCTGCCGTTCGTGCGGCGTCTAGCGCGACGCCGACGGCAGCATTCTCGGAATTGCCCGAAGAAAGAACGCCTGAGGCGCTGATTTTGCCCTCCCACGGAGAGAGTGCGAGCATGCCCGGAGATTGAGATATTTTTTGTGGGGATGTGGAAAGCGCGGCCGGTTTCTCGGGCGGTGTCAACGCTGCGATCTTATCGTTGGCATTGCGTGCGATGGCGTCCGCATAGTCGGGGAAGACTGCCTTCACCGCCTTTGCAACTGCTTTGATTTCCGCCTGGTCGCCGCTTTCATAGGCGACTTCCAGCATGGCTTTGGCGATGTCAGGAATGGCGTCCTGCTCATCCGCTGCCGCGGTGCTGGCAAGGGCGGAAATTGCTGCGACGGTGAGGGTGCGAATCGGGAAATTGGGGGCCATAAGCGTACTCATTGGGTGGGAACGGTTTACCAGCGGTTAAGTTCCGCGATTCGGCGGCGTCCTAAATGCTTTTGAAGGATTGCAGGCCGTGACGGCGCGGAATCCTGCCGCTATGAAGGGCGGACTGATTCGGAGCGTCGATGGCGGACCCTGTGGACGAGCGAGAGACCATGCATATCGTCAAGATTGATCTTGACGAGCGATCGCTCTCGCCCGCAACCGCCGACATCGAGCATGAGCGCAAAGTGGCGATCTACGATTTGCTTGAGGAGAATTTCTTCAAACCAATCGGCGCTGGCGACGGCCCGTTCGAGCTGTATCTGTCTAACGTGGAGCGTCGCCTCGTTTTCGATGTGCGTAAGGCGGGTGGTGACGCGCTCGGACAAGTGCATCTTTCCATGACGCCCTTTCGCAAGATTATCAAAGACTACTTCATGCTTTGCGAAAGCTATTACGACGCCATCCGCAACGCCGCGCCGGCGCAAATCGAAACGATCGATATGGCGCGCCGGGGCATGCACAATGAGGGTTCCGATATTTTGCGGGAACGCCTCAAGGATAAAATTGAATTAAACGACAATACCGCGCGGCGATTGTTCACGCTGATTTGCAGCTTTCACATGCGATGAGCATCGGGGCGATGAGTACCGGGGTGCTGAGTATTCGGGCGATGAGAACTGGAGCGAGGAAAAGAAGATGACAAAATCCGTGCTCTTTGCATGTAACATGAATTCCGTGCGCTCCCCCATGGGTGCGGCCTTATTGCGCCTACAGGCTGGTGAGGATTTGCGGATTGATTCCGCAGGCGTGTATGAAGGTGGGCTCGACCCGTTTGTCGAGATTGTGATGTCGGAAATCGGCGTCGCCATGCACGACCACGAGCCCAAGACGCTCAGCGATGTGGATCTCACGGCGTTCGACGTCATCATTGCGCTCACACCGGAGGCGGCGGTCGAGGCACGCAGACAGTTGCCACGCACGGCCATTGAATTTTGGGATATCGAGAACCCGTCAGAAGAGCGGGGCGGCCGCGAAGCCATTATCACAGCCTATCGCAGCGTCAGGGACTCTCTGGCGGCAAAGCTGCGTCAGCGATTCCCCCAACACCACGAAAATCCTTGATTTTCCCGTCATACCCAACCATGTTCCCGCCGCATCGGGCGCGCCATGGCCTGGTGTGGCGAAAGGCTATGGTTTGAGGAGCAGATGGCGAAGGAAGAACTACTCGAGTTTGAGGGCACTGTGGAAGAGTTGCTGCCGAATGCGACATTCCGCGTAAAGCTTGAAAATGATCATGAGATCATTGCGCATACGGCGGGGAAGATGCGTAAGAATAGAATTCGTGTTTTGGCTGGAGACAAGGTTCTGGTGGAAATGACTCCCTACGACCTTACCAAAGGTCGCATCACCTACCGTTTTAAATAAGCAATACCGGTGTCATTACCGCCGCTCATCCTAGCAAGCGCCAGTCCAAGGCGAAAAGCGCTGTTGGCGTCGATCGGTGTTGAGCCGAACCAAATTGTTCCGGCAGATATCGACGAGACGGAACTCAAAGGTGAAAAGCCCGGCGTCTATGTGTTGCGTCTGGCGCAAGAAAAAGCGCTGCATGTCGCCGCGCGCCATCCCGGCGCCTATGTGTTGGGTTCAGACACTGCCGTTGCTGTGGGACGCCGCATCCTGCCCAAGTCGGAAGACGAACAGACTGCGCGCGAATGCCTTACATTGCTCTCTGGCCGGTCTCACCGGGTGTTTTCCGGTGTTGCGCTCGCGACTCCCGATGGGCAGGTGCACATGCGCGTCGCACAAACAAAACTGAAAGTCAGACTGCTCGATAAGTCAGCGATTGAGGAATATGTCAATTGCGGTGAATGGAACGGCAAGGCGGGAGGCTATGCTATTCAGGGGCTTTTCGCAAAGCATATCGTTTCGTTGATTGGTTCGCACTCGAATGTTGTCGGCCTACCGCTTTATGAAACATCAAACCTGTTGACCGGCGCCGGGTGGCGTCCGTGACACAACGGATTGTCATTGAATGCGGCGCCGCGGAAACCCGCGCCGCTTTGATGATCAATGACGTCGTCTGGAGGTTTGCAATTGCGCCGGCGCGCGGTGACGAGGCGTCTGATAAATTTCCATACGCCGGCCGGCGATTTGTGGGGCGGGTCGTAAAAGCGCATGCTGCATTGAACGCGGTGTTTGTTGATATTGGCGATGGGCGCGACGCCTATCTGGCAGTCGGTGCGACGAACAAGAGCCACCTTCATGAAAGCGCGCTGATCGAAGTGGAAATCAAATCGCCGCCCCGGCAAAGTAAGGGCGCGGTGCTGCGATTTCTGGCTGTTGCGAAGGACGATGCGGTAATCGGGCACCAGCCACCGTTTGAGGACCCGGTGCTCGAGGTGGCGCGCGCGCTTGGGTGCGAGAATGCCGACATTTGCATTGATGACGGCGATGCGCTGAGATGTCTTGTGAACCATGGCTACGAAAAAGTCCTGCACGAGAGCACTGGCGCATTGTTTCTCGATTATGGTTTGGACGAAGCGCTGGACGCCGCTTTCGAAAGACGAACTCCGGTGTCTGGCGGCGGCTCTATTGTCATTGACGAAACAGAAGCATTTACCGCCATTGACGTTGATACTGGCGCGCAGGAAGCGGCGTCTTCATCACGGCTTCGCGAAAAAGTCGCGATTGCCGCGGCCGGGGAGGCGATACGGCAGATCAGCCTCAGGAACATTGGCGGCCATGTCGTTATTGACTTTCCCGTACTCGGCGCAGACGTCGCACGAAAAAAGCTAGCGGAAAAAATTACAAAAGATCTGAAGAACTTGCATAAAGCGCGCGCCGCCAGTTTTTCAAAATCCGGATTGTTTAGTTTCCAGCTTCCCAGAAATGCGTTGTCGCTGCTTGACCGGTTTACGGAAAAAGATGCTGGCGAACCTGTTGCGGGGCGGTGCTATACTGTCGATGCTCTCGCAAAAAGCGCTATCAGAGCACTGGAGACTCAGTTGCGATTGGATCGTTCCGGCAGCTTCAGTCTTGAGTTGGTAAAAAAGCTCAGTGACCATATTAACGCCCGGCCGGCCTGGACTGCACGGCTCCGCGAGCGATATGGCGGGCGCTTCGAGGTTAAGGTTAGCGAAAAACAAGGGGAGGCAGGTTTTGACGTCAGCGAGCAATGACAACGACCTAGGACGTGCGCAACAGGGAGAGTGTCCTGTGTGCCAGAAAGCCTCTGAAGAAAAGTATGAACCTTTTTGTTCAAAAAGGTGCGCGGATGTCGATCTTCATCGATGGCTGACGGGCCGATACGCCATTCCTTCGGAGGAGGACGACAGCGATGGCGCGCCGCCTCCTTCCGACGAACGGAGTTAGTGGCGCGTGGACATCCTGAGAAAAACGTGAGAATATAACACCCGTTGAGATACGTAAGTTGGTAAATTTGGTGTTCAAAACCGCACGACTGAACAATTTTCGGCGGGTCCGGTTAGAGACCCGGATCGGCGCGTTTCTTGTCGCCGTCGTCAGTCTGTTTGCTGTTTCTCAAATTCTCACAACGGCGCACGCAGCGAAATTTGGCGATGGACCCCACGAGCATGGCGGACAAGTCTGTGTGCTGTCCTTGGTTGCGCCGAACTTAGACAAGGCGTTTGCCGCCGCCGCAGTTCTTTTTGTGGTGGCAAATAGTGTTTGGCGTGCGGCTGACCAACTGACTCAATCCGAGCGCGCCCTTCTGGTCATTCGCGCCGCGCAACCGCGTGGACCTCCAAGCTTCTGACAATCCGAAAAGTTGCATTTTGATTGTCAGCCTCGCGTTTCCGTGCGTGAGGCGTTCAGAAGTTTGAAGGGATACAAACGTGTATAAGAAAATTTTGCTGTCGGGCGTTGCTGCGCTTGGCATGGGGGCGCCTGCAATGGCGCAGGACGAAGAGCATGGCCACGAAGATGATGAGATTATTGTCACCGGCTCGCCCATCGCTCATCCGGAACATGAATCTGTCATCGCCGCTTCGGTATTGACCGAAGCCGAACTTGCTTCGCGCGGCGAGGCGTCTATCGGCGAGTTGTTGCGGCGAGAGCCTGGTATATCGTCTACTTTCTTTGGTCCGGCGGCCAGCCGCCCGGTTATCCGCGGCCTCGGGGGGGACCGCATCAGCGTTCTCGATGCGGGCATCGGCTCAATCGACGCTTCTTCGGTGAGCGACGATCATGCGGTGGCGGTCGAACCCGCGACGGCGGAGCGAATTGAAATCGTTCGCGGGGCGGCGACGCTTTACTACGGTAGTTCTGCTGCCGGCGGTGTCGTTAACGTCTTTGACGGGCGCATCCCAGATTCAGAGCCGGAAGGCGGGATCGATGGTGCTTTGCGCACGAGTATCGGTTCGGTTGATGAATCTGTTGAGGCCGCAGGTGGTTTCGACGCGCTGCTTGGCAAGTCCGGCGATACGAGTTTCGTATTCCACGGCGAAGGGTACTTTCGCACAACCGACGATTACGATGTTCCGGGTTTTGCGGAGTCAGCGGTTCTTCGCGCACGTGAAGAAGCCGAGGAAGATGAAGATCATCACGATCATGAAGAGGAGGAACACGAAGAGGAAGAAGAAGCCTTCGGGACTGTACCGAACACGGCTATGGAGACGAAAGGTGGCGCCATTGGCGGGTCAATTATCTTCCCAGATGGTTTTATCGGCGTCTCCGCGAAAATTGCCCGAACGCTCTACGGCGTTCCCGGTCATCACCATCACCATGAAGAAGAGCATGAAGATGAGGATGAGCACGATCATGATGAGGACGAGTTGGGCGAAGAGACGGTCAATATCGACCTCGAGCAAGAGCGCTACGACCTTATGGGGGAGTTCAACAAGCCATTTTTGTTTGTCGACACGACCAAAATCCGGTTCGGCTATGCGGACTACACCCATCAGGAGCTTGAGGGCGATGAAGTCGGCACAACGTTTAATAATAAAGGGTTCGAAGGCCGCATAGAGTTTCTGGAAAAGGAATTCGGCGCCTTTCGTGGCGCCAGCGGGATTCAATTTAAACACCGCAATTTCGAGGCCATCGGCGACGAGGCCTTCACGCCGCCGAATGTGACCGACCAGTTTGGCGTCTTCACGGTGCGAGAATATGAAACCGGAATTTGGCACTTGCAGTTGGCCGGGCGGTATGAGCACACAAAAACGGAAGCTGAAAGTGTGGGCCTTTCCCGCTCGTTCGATGCGTATAGCGCATCGGCTGGTGTCGCGGTCGAGCCGACTGACAATTTGTTCTTCGGCATCAATGCGCTAAGGACGCAACGTGCGCCAGCGCCGGAAGAGCTTTTCTCCGACGGCGCCCACCTTGCTACAAACGCTTATGAAGTCGGGGATCCGACCCTCGGCAAGGAAACCGCGCGCGGTGTTGAAACGACGCTGCATGGTGAATTTGGACCGCTCTCCGTTACGGTGAATGGGTTTTATACAGACTATCAGGACTTCGTTGCACTCATTCCTAATGGCGATGAGATAGATGAATTGCCGGTGTTTGAATTTGCCGCCCGTGACGCCGTTTTCAAAGGTTTCGAGGCGCAAACCGATGCGGAGCTTTTCTCGCTTGCCGGATTTGATGTGTCAGCAAGGGCGCAGGTGGACTATGTGAGGGCAAACTTTAAGGGCGGCGACTCAGTGCCGCGCATCCCGCCATTGCGATCCATACTGGGTCTGGAAGCCCGGTCGTCACATCTTGATCTTCGCGGTGAAGTAGAGATTGCGGCCGAGCAGGATCGTTTCGCCGCTTATGAGTTGCCGACCGACGGTTATACGCTCGTCAATTTCGCCGCAACATGGCGGCCGGGCGGCGAAACACACGGGTTGTCGGTACAATTACGCGCCGACAATGTAACCAACGAAGACGCCCGGTTACACACATCGTTCTTGAAGGATGTGGCGCCGTTGCCAGGCCGCAATCTTAAAGTCACGTTGCGAGGAGCGTTTTAAATAAACGCGCTCTCGCCAAGTAATTTGGCGAGAGCGCTTCGCCTGCGTGGTGCGCCGTATTAGAGTGATGTACTTGACGCCGGTTTTAGCTGTGAGAGCTTGATAAACGTGTCTCGCTCCGTCTCATCAAGCGCTTCATCGTCATTTGTGTCGGCCTCATCGAATTGTGCAATGCGGCTTTCGACCATCTCGGATTCTGAGATGACCTCATCGCCATTGCTGATTTCCGCAAACTGTTCTTCCGCGCTTTCGGGCTGTTCCATTGAGGCGACCTCATCGCTTTCGGCGATGGAAGGCTCATCAAGGCCCTCCATGTCGGGGTTTGGAAGCGGGGCTCTTATTACGGCATAAGCGAGGAACTCGTTCTTATCGACCTTGCCGTCCTGGTTAATATCGGCCTGTTTGAATTCCGCTTCGGCGAACAGTTTTGCTTCATCTTTCGTTTCGACTTGTGCGGCGTCAAGGATCTGCGCGTCTAATTCGGCTGTTGCTGTAGCTTCTTCTTGCGCGCAGGCAGTCGTGGATAGAATAGCCAGCGCTGAAACGCTGATCAGGGTATGGCGTAACATAGTGTACTCCTTTGCTTGGTCGGTCTGGCGCTATATCCAAAGATGCGCCGTGCAATGACGAAGTTAGGAGGTGTCGTTCGAATTGTTAGTTAAGCCTGCGTCATGACCTGCGCTTCATGACAGCATGTTCATGGAACCATTTTGAGCGGCAATGGTTTGTCGCATCGCCTAAACTGGACTTTCCGACCGGCGATCCTCGGAAAACATTTCGCGCAAATCGACAGAAGACCGTTTCCCAAGCAGATCGAAGTTTTCATCGAGCCAGGCGTCGGCGATTTCCCGCCCCTGGTTCTTGAGGGACGTCAGGAAATCCCAGTCTGTACGAAACTTGGTGGTTACGTCGAATTCAGCGAGCGCTCGATCTGAACGGATCGAGTGGACGCGAATATTGCGCAACCGGTCACGGTATTTTTCTTTAATCCAACCGTCATCAAGCAGTTTATGTACGAAATTAATGGCGCGAAGTTCCCGCAAAAGTGACGAGTTGAAGCTGATTTCGTTAACGCGGTTCATGATTTCAGCGGAGGTTTTGGGGACGTCCTCACGCTCAATGGGGTTTACGTGAACGATAACAATATCTGCAGCTTGTGCTTCGTAAAAGAATGGGTAAAGGACAGGATTGCCCATATAGCCCCCATCCCAATAGTGTTCGCCGTCTATTTCAACGGACTTAAAGAGAAATGGTAGGCAGGTCGAAGCGCAGATAACGTCGGTAGAGACTTCATTGGTATTGAAAACGTGCACTTTTCCAGACCGGACATTGGTGGTCGCCACAAACAGTTTGGTTTTTGTGCACGTCCGCAGGCTGTCAAAGTCAATGCATTGATCGAGGATATCCCGTAGCGGATTTATGTCGAACGGATTGAATTGATAGGGTGACAGCGCGCGTGTGAACGTTTCGAACATCTGGTAGGAGAATGCATTGAGGAGATCGTTCGCACCAAAATCGACTGGAAAAGGATTGGCGCGAACAGGGCTATAATATTCTCCAGCATCACTCACTGCTTTCCAAAGTTGCTCCAGCGTTTCGCGCGCTCCCTCGCAGCCATTTTTGTGCAACCCGTAGGCGACGGCGACGGCGTTGACGGCGCCAGCGCTGGACCCGGAAATGGCGTCAATTTCGATCCGGTCGTCTTCCAGTAACCGGTCTGTCACGCCCCATGTAACGGCGCCGTGCGAGCCGCCGCCCTGAAAGGCGAGATTGATTTTCTTGATGTTGGGTTTCGCCATTATTTGGCGATCCAGCCGCCATCGATTTGGTGCGCCGCACCGGTGATTTGGGACGCGTTATCTGAACAAAGGAAAACGGCAAGAGCCCCCACCTGTTCAACGGTCACAAATTGCTTCGTGGGTTGCGCCTCCAGAATAACTTTCTGGACTACTTCCTCTTCGGTCATGCCGCGGGCCTTCGCTGTGTCGGGAATTTGCGCTTCTACCAAGGGTGTTTTTACATAGCCCGGACAAATTGCGTTGCAGGTTACGCCATGTTCGGCGCCTTCTAGCGCAATGGTTTTGGTAAATCCCACGATGCCATGTTTGGCCGCCACATAGGCGGATTTGAACGGCGAAGCCACAAGACCGTGGGCCGAAGCGACATTGATGATCCGGCCAAAGCCACGTTTCTTCATGCCCGCAAATACCGCCTTGGTCGTGTGAAACGCCGAAGAGAGATTGATGGCGATAATCGCATCCCATTTGTTTTCGGGAAAATCCTCTACGGGCGAGACGTGCTGAATACCGGCATTATTGACGAGGACGTCCACCTGTCCGAATGCCTCTTGTGCTTCATCGACCAGATTGCGGATTTCGTCCGGCTTGGTCATGTCAGCGCCACTATAAAGCACCTTCACCCCATGGGTGGCCTCCAGCTCCGCGCGTATCGCCTCAATCTCTGCGGGGTCACCGAAGCCGTTGAGCATTATATTCCAACCTTCGGCGGCGAAGGCGGTCGCGATGCCGAGCCCGATGCCAGAGGTGGAGCCGGTGACAACTGCGTTCAGTGGCGTGCTCATAACGTGTGCCCTTTCTGCTTGCATCTTGGAGAACAACTAACATACTTGTTGCGCCGCACAAAACAACGCATGGTTTCGGAGCGTTGGCGGGAGCGCTTCGGAAGGGCGCCGGTCCCGGATAGAGTGTGGGCTCGGCAACCATGGAGATGAAAGATGCGTGCATTCACAGTGTTCGGCGTCCTGGCAGCTATGACAGCGCCGGCGGCGGCTCAGATGTCGGTGACAACGATCGGCGCTACGGAGGCAGCCTCCTGTTTCGCCAATGCATCGAATGAATTTTCCAGTGATACTAGCGCCTGCGATGAAGCGCTCGACGATCCTTCGATGACTCGCGTCGACCGGAAGAAAACGCTGGTCAATCGTGGCATTATTCACAATCGCAATGGCGATTTAACCGCAGCATTGGATGACTTCGAAAATGCGCTTCAGATAGACGGCGGATTGGGTGAGGCATATCTCAACCGCGGAAACAGTTACTTTCTCGCGGCGCGTTATGATGATGCGCTTTCAGACTATGAAAGGGCGCTCCGCGCTAATGTCACGAGGCCATGGGCGGCGTGGTATAATATTGGCCTGGTGCATGACGCTCAAAATCGAGTCGAAGAGGCCAATGCGGCCTACGAAAAAGCGTTGGAAGAAAATCCGGACTTCACGTTGGCGCGACAAAAGTTAGAGAACCGTACTTGAGTTTTGTCACCCACTTGGAATGTACCGGGACTGGCGCGCGATATGAACCGGGCCGTCCTTATAATTTGTCCGATGCCGGCAAGCCGCTGTTCGTGCGATATGACCTGAACGCCGTAAAGAATGCGCTCAGCAAAGATGAATTGGCGTCCCGCAGCCAAGGACTTTGGCGTTACCGTGAATTCCTTCCGGTTGCCGACCGAAAAAACGAAGTCTCTTTAGGCGAGGTGATCTCGCCGCTGGTGCGTTTGCATCGCGTTGAAAAGAGGTTGGGCGTTACCGGCCAAGTCCTCGTAAAAGATGAGAGCCGGCAGCCCACCGGTTCATTCAAGGCGCGCGGTCTTGGCATGGCGGTCTCCATGGCGAAGGAATTTGGATTGAAGCACCTCGCCATGCCAACAAACGGCAATGCGGGTTCGGCGTTGGCGGCCTATGCGACGCGCGCCGGAATCAGGTCGACGGTTCTGTGTCCCGACGACACGCCTGCATGTCATGTAAACGAGACAATGTTTCAGGGTGCTGACGTTTTCCTGGTCAACGGATATATCAATCATTGCGGCAAGATTGTCGGCGATGGAAGAGACTCGGTGGGTTGGTTTGACGTTTCCACCATGAAAGAACCCTACCGGGTTGAAGGCAAGAAAACCCTGGGCATCGAAGTTCTTGAACAGCTCGGGTGGGAAATGCCCGATGCGATCTTCTTTCCAACCGGCGGCGGCACCATGCCCATCGGCGTGTGGAAGGCTTTCGATGAATTGGAGGCGATGGGGTGGATCGGGTCGGAGCGGCCAAAAATGGTGGTTGTGCAGGCGGCTGGCTGCGCGCCCATTGTTGAAGCATGGGAAAAAGGCGAAACCCATGCACGCGTATGGGAAAAGGCACACACGGCGGCGGCGGGCATCCGCGTTCCGAGCGCTGTTGGCGATTTTCTGGTGCTGAACGCCGTGCGAGAGTCCAACGGTTTCGCCATGGCTATCGCGGAAGAAGCGATTTTCGAATCGTGGCGCGAAGTTGGGCGCGAAGAAGGATTTATGCTTTGCCCGGAAGGCGCCGCAACCTACGCCGCCTATCAGCTGGCGATTAAGTCAGGGCAGATCAGCAAGTCGGATCGTGTAGTTCTCTTCAGCTGTGCGTCGGGGCTGAAATACCCATCGCGCGGCGCGACAAAGTTCATCGACAGGACGAAACCGATAGACTTCTCACAGTTCTGATCGGTCGATCAGATCGGCACACCTGCGATCATTGAGCGAGCCTCTTGACATGTCGTTGCCGGCGACATTATCAGGCCCATTGGCGTTTCGTCGCCGCTTCTTGCAAAAGAGGAATGCCCAAACAGTGAACAGCTAACCGGCACTAGAAGTTTGAAACCTGCACGGACGCCTTGCGGCGCCCCGATCACACATCCATTCATTCTGGAGTTCTTATGCCTGTTCAGCAATTTGGTCCTGACCCCGACAATTCGACTCCCATTGCCGCTGCGCCACAATTAGGTTTTTTAAAACCGCTGGTCGAAGACCCGAAGATCGAAATAGGGGAGTACACCTATTATGACGATCCTGAAGGGCCTCAGCATTTTGTAGAAAAATGCGTCCGCTATCATTTTGAACATATGGGCGACAAGCTCGTCATCGGCAAATTTTGCGCTATCGCCCAGGGCGTTCAGTTCATCATGAACGGCGCCAATCACGCAGTCGACGGGTTTTCAACTTTTCCTTTTACGATCTTCGGGAATGGCTGGGAGGACGCGAACGTCGATTGGACGAAGGGATCTCGCGGCGACACGGTCATCGGCAATGATGTCTGGATCGGAACGGACGCACTCATCCTGCCCGGCGTGCGCGTAGGTGATGGCGCGATCATTGGCGCGCGCGCGGTGATCGCGTCGGACGTTCCGGCATATGGCGTCGCCGTTGGGCATCCCGGACGCACGATCAAGCAACGGTTTGATGAGCAGACGATTGAAAAATTGCGACACATCGCGTGGTGGGATTGGCCGCCTGCAAAGATTACCGCCAATTTGAACGCTATTCGCGGCGGTGACATTGTGGCGTTGTCAGCGGCGGCAAGTGGGTAGAATAACTTGCGAAGAGGCGGCGGCGTTAGCCGTTTCTTTCAGTCGGAAACTCTCGCTCGATCTGTGATTTGTTAAACCACAGATCCTGATACCAGCTTTCGGCCGTGCGCGTGCGATTGTCTGTGCGGCCTGATGCATCCGTAAAATAGCGATCCACGCAAATCTCATAGTCGCACCAGTGGATGCTGTTAATACGCGATATTGGCCGCGGAGATGAGGGGTCCCCGATCATGGCAAACCGTCCCCATACAGATATTTCGTCGCGGAGCGCTTTGCCGCGGAGCTCCTCCAGTAGTGCGCCGACCAGTTCGCGCTCGCCAGCGCCGGTGCGATTGGCGAGGAGCTGTTTCAGTGAGAGGTCATGCCGTAGCGCCGTCTCCGACAGCCTGACCATTTTGCGCCGCCGGATATAGGCGACGAAAAGCCAGAGCGTGAGCGGCGCCAGGGCCCACAATCCCGAGATGCCTTCAATTAGCGGGAGGCTGAAAAGCTTCATGCCGATGATCGCGATCGCGGACAAAGGCCCGAGTAGTCCGATCGGCCCGAAACCGTCAGAATAGAGATCACCTATAAGTCCCCTGGCCGCGCCGACCCGTCTCATAAAGCAAGAATGGCGGAAAACTGTGCCACACAGCAATCATTAGTTTGCCTGTTCTCGTCGAAACACGCCGATAACCCGCAGCGTTAACCATTTTGTCCTGTACAAAAGAACAAACAGGGAATAAAGAACAAAGAGCGAACTTGAAAGGAGCGTCACTATGGAAAACGAGGGCTTGCGCGATATCGTCGGACTCGGCGTACTCATTTTGGTTATTGGCGCAGCGCAGCTATGGGGTGTTCTGCTGGGGGTCTGACCCGTTCCCCTTGAGGAAAATTTCCCCTTTCGAGGAGCGCAGGGAATCCCGTGACGGTATCATTCATCCATCTTCATCTTCACTCCGCTTATTCCCTGGCGGAAGGGGCGATACCGCTCTCAAAGCTTAAAGACCTGTGTCTTCGGAAGGGGATGCCAGCCGTCGGCGTTACTGACACCAATAATCTTTTTGGAGCGCTTGAAGTCTCCACCACGCTTGCAGGCGCCGGGATACAGCCCATCATCGGGTTGCAGCAGTCCATGGACGCCGCCGATTTTGACTTGCCGCTAGCGCGCGGCGGACGCCAGCCGGCGCTGGTTTTTCTGGCGCAATCTGAAGCCGGCTATAAAAACCTTCTCAAACTCACCAGCCGGGCATTTTTGGATTCCTGTTCGGAAGAAAGCGCTTGTGCCGGGCTCTCTTGGCTGGACGGACGGTGCGATGGCCTGATTTGTCTGACAGGCGGTTATGATGGACCGATCGATCGTTTGTTGCGCGAGGGCCGGTCAAAAGAGGCGCGCGCCGGTTTAGTCGCGCTGCAGAAGTTCTTTCCAGACCGGCTTTACGTAGAGATCCAGCGCCACGATGCGAGGTTGCATGAGAGTGTCGAGGAAGAACTGATCGATCTCGCTTACGAATTGGACCTGCCGCTCGTTGCGGCAAATGAACCCTTTTTCCCGGCGCCGGACGACTTCGAGGCGCATGACGCCCTGCTTTGCGTCGCTGAGGGCGCTTATGTGCATCAGGATGAGCGCCGTAAGGTCACTGGTGATCATTATTTCAAGAGCGCGGAAGAGATGTCCGCGCTGTTTCACGACTTACCCGAAGCAATCGAAAATACTGTCGAAATTGCAAAACGTTGCGCCTTCCGGCCGCGCTTTCATGACCCGATTTTGCCGAGCTTTGCCGGCGATGCGGATGCTGAGGCGATGGAGTTGGAGCGGCAGGCGAGAGAAGGCCTGAAGTTCCGGCTTCGGGAGAACCCGCCTTCCGCACCCGAAGCGGACTACTGGGATCGTTTGCGAACGGAGTTGGAAATCATCAACCGGATGGGGTTTCCCGGGTACTTTCTAATCGTTTCTGACTTCATCAAATGGGCGAAGAGTAATGGCGTGCCTGTGGGACCAGGCCGCGGATCTGGCGCCGGATCGTTGGTCGCTTGGGCGCTCACGATCACAGATCTCGATCCGTTGCGGTTCGGCCTGCTGTTTGAGCGCTTTCTCAATCCTGAACGCGTATCCATGCCCGATTTCGATATCGATTTCTGTCAGGAGCGCCGGGATGAAGTTATCCGTTACGTTCAGCAGAAATATGGCCGTGATCGGGTTGCGCAGATCATCACGTTCGGAAAGCTGCAGGCGCGCGCAGTTTTGCGCGATGTCGGCCGCGTGTTGAACATGCCGTTCGGGCAAGTGGACCGGATCTGCAAACTGGTTCCAAATAATCCGGCGAACCCGGTAACGCTCGCTGAAGCGCTCGAAACAGAACCGCGCCTTAAAGAGCAGCGCGATGACGACGAGGCTGTTGCGGCGCTGATCGAAAAAGCCCTCAAACTTGAAGGCCTTTACCGGCACGCTTCAACCCATGCGGCGGGGGTTGTTATCGGCGACCGGCCGCTTGACGAATTGGTGCCGCTCTATCGCGACCCGCGTTCCGATATGCCGGCCACCCAATTTAATATGAAATGGGTCGAACCCGCCGGGCTCGTTAAGTTCGACTTTCTTGGCCTTAAAACACTGACGGTGATCGACAGAGCTGTCGCGCTTGCTGGCGAACGCAATGTCAAACTCGATATGAGCAAGGTGCCGCTTGATGATAAGGCGACCTTTGAGATGCTTGGGGAGGGGGCGGCTACCGGCGTGTTCCAGCTTGAAAGCACCGGGATGCGTTCAACGCTCCGATCCATGAAACCGGATACGCTGGAAGACATTATCGCACTGGTCTCCCTTTATCGTCCCGGCCCGATGGAAAATATCCCGACTTATATTGAGCGCAAACAGGGAAAGCAGCAGCCGGATTACCTCCATCCGATGCTTGAGGGCGTGCTGAAAGAAACTTACGGCGTCATCATTTATCAAGAACAGGTGATGCAGATCGCGCAAATCCTGTCGGGATATTCTCTTGGTGAAGCCGATCTCCTGCGCCGCGCCATGGGCAAGAAGAAGAAAGAGGAAATGGACCATCAGCGGGTCCGATTTATTGACGGCGCCAAGGAAAAGGATGTTGATCCAGCCAAGGCGTCGGCGATTTTCGACCTAGTGCAGAAATTCGCAGGCTACGGCTTCAACAAGTCACATGCGGCGGCCTATGCTTATATTGCCTATCAGACAGCATGGCTGAAGGCCAATTATCCGGCGGAGTTCCTCGCAGCGTCCATGTCTTTTGACCGCGCCAATACGGATAAGCTATCGATTTTCTTGAAAGAGGCGCGACGCACCGGCGTAGAAGTGCTGCCGCCGCATATCAATCATTCGAAAGCGGATTTTTCCGTAAAGGACGGGGCGATCATCTATGCGTTGTCGGCGGTTAAAAATGTCGGCGAGGGCGCGATGGCGCATATCGCTGAGGAACGGGAGAATAACGGACCGTTCACCGACCTGATCGATTTTGCCGAACGGGTCGATCTAAAGCTCATTGGAAAGCGGTCGCTTGAAAACCTCGCGCGCGCCGGCGCCTTTGACGGGCTGTCGGGTGGGCGGGCCCAGGCTTTTGCATCGGCGGAACTATTGATACGGACCTCCGCAACGGTGGCGGAGGAGCGCAATAGCGATCAAGGCGGGCTGTTCGCAATGGAGAGCGCACCGACCCTTGCGAAGCCAAGACTGCCCGTCGTGGAGGACTGGACACCGCAATTCCTACTTGATGAAGAACGGGCGGCGGTTGGTTTTTATTTCAGCGGCCACCCGCTCGACGATTATGAAAAAGAGCTTAAACGATTAAACGTTCTCTCCCATGCTGAAGCGACTTTGCGCGCTCGCAATGGACGGGCGGCTGTTCAGATGGCTGGCGTAATCCGCGCTGTCCGCATGCGTCGGTCAAAGAGCGGCAAGCCATTTGCCTGGGTTGAGCTTTCCGATCCCAGCGGCGAATTCGAAGTCACCGTCTTCTCCGAGACATTAAACGCATCCCGGGATCTGCTTGAGACCGGGGTGATGATTCTCGCAAGCGTTACCGTTGAGGATCGAGACGGCGATGTGCGCTATACCTGCGAGGGCGTTCGAAATCTCGATATTGCAGCGGCGGCGGCCACATCGAAGCTGCGCGTTTCTGTATCAAATGCTGAAGCGCTTGATGGATTACGGCGGCGGCTCGCCGCTGTGAAACCGGCCAGTCCGCGTGAGAGTGGCTCGGTGGTTGTTGTCTTGCGCCTGCCAGAGAGCGGGCGGGAGGTTGATATTACCTTGCCGGAAGCCGCTGCTTGCACGCCGGCCATGCGTGGTGCTTTGAAAAGTCTGGCCGGTGTTACGGATGTTGAACTGATTTAGGGATGCGCCATGTGAGCGCCGCGATGCTCATGCGATGTTTTTCAAATATGCTGAAATTTTATCGGCGAACTCTGGCCGTTTGAGCGCGAAAGCGATATTCGCTTTCATCCAACCGAGCTTGTCACCACAATCATGACTTGCGCCGTCGAATGCATAAGCGAAAAATGCCTGTTCTTTCATCAATGCGTCCATTGCATCCGTGAGTTGAATTTCGCCTCCGGCGCCGCGCGGTGTTTTCTCCAACAGATCAAAAATTTCCGGCTGCAATATGTAACGGCCGGTGATGGCGAAGTTCGACGGCGCTTTGTCTGGCGCCGGCTTTTCGACCATGCCGGACATTTCAAATAATGCTCCCGCTGGATTTCCTTTCGGGGCGACTATACCGTATTTGTCAGTCACCTCATGCGGGACTTCTTCAACGGCGATTAGATTTCCACCCGTTTCGCCGTATTTGCCCAGCATTTGCGCGAGGCATCCAGGTTGACCTTCGATTACAACGTCTGGAAGCGAGATCGCAAAGGGTTCATCGCCCACGAGATGACGCGCGCACCAAATTGCATGACCCAGACCGAGCGGTCGCTGCTGCCGGGTATAGGAAATGGCGCCAGCAGCGGGGATAACCTTTTGGACCGAGTCTAAGATGTCGGATTTTTTCTTGGCCTCCAAGCCGGTCTCAAGTTCGAATGCATGATCGAAATAGTCTTCGATGGCGCCTTTTCCGCGACCGGTCACGAGGATGACTTGTTCAATCCCCGCCTCAAACGCCTCATTGACCACGTAGTCGATGAGTGGCCGGTCAACGAGCGGCAAAAGCTCCTTTGGCGTGGATTTTGTGGCGGGCAGTACTCGCGTGCCATGACCGGCGACGGGGATGACGACTTTTCGGACCGGTTTCATAAGATGTCCATTGGTTGCTAAAGGATATATGAACAGGCGTTAAGGTTTTGCGCGATCTGAAAGGGTTTGGATACGCTTCGCTCTTATCCTTACTCCCGGCGACAAGATCAACCTTGCCATTGCCATGGGATCGTGGGGAAAGATCACCAATTTGCCTCCCTGCGGCCTTCGGAGTGTCGAATAAGCATGATCGGCTTGTAGATGCGCCGGGTGGCGTACATATATAAGGGCGTTATAGACGCCAGGCCGCTGCGGGTCCGGCATATTAGTGTGAATTGAACGATGAGTGACGACAGTCAAAACAAGGGTTCTGAACATCCGTCAAAACGGAGTGGTATCGCCGGCGATACGCCGCTGATCCAGCCCAAGAGGCAGAGCCTCATATCGAGCATGTGGTCAAATTTTCTGGCTGGCGTCGTGGTTGTGGCTCCGGTCGGGATCACGATCTGGCTGTTCTACCTGCTGTTTACCGGACCGATGGCGAAACTCGATTCATTTGTGAAGAGAACGTTGCCGGTTGGCGATAGCACGCTCGAATCGGTGTTGCAGGTTTTGCCTGGTGTCGGGGTCCTGGTCGCATTTCTGGTGCTGGTTCTGCTTGGCGCACTGGCCAAAAACTTTGTCGGCCGCTCGTTTATCCGGGCGGGTGAGCGGCTTTTGGAATCCATTCCGATTATTCGCAATGTGTTTGGTTTTTTTAAGAATGTTTTTGAAACGGCGCTGCGTCAGTCGGATCGCTCTTTTAAAGAGGTCGCGCTTGTCGAATATCCGCGCAAGGACGCCTGGGTCATGGCGTTTGTTGTCGGTGAAACGAAGGGCGAGGTTCGATCCAAACTTGACGATATGGGAGATGGGTTGACTTCAATATTTATTCCAACAGTCCCAAATCCTACATCGGGTTTTCTGCTTTTTGTGCCCCGTCACGATCTGCGCATTTTGAAGATGAGTGTCGAGGAAGCGGCGAAAGTGGTATTCTCTCTTGGACTCGTCGTACCTGAATACGCCGATGGCGCCGCCGCAGTAAAGAAACTCGAGGCGCTGGCGGAGCAGGCGCAAACTGAAAAACCAACAATGCGGAAACGCTTGTTCAAGTCCTGGTCAGGCTAACCGGCGCTCAACAGTTTGACCGCATCGTCCCGGCTGAAGAGATAAAGCAATATTTTCAGTGCTTCTCCACGCGGTGTTTTCAATTCCGGATCGCGTTCCAGAATGAGCTTCGCATCGTCCCGTGCGGCCGCTAACAATTCTCCATGAACGGCGATGTCCGCTAACCGGAAGCGCGGAAAGCCAGATTGTGCTGCGCCCAACACATCACCGGCGCCGCGCAGGCGCAAATCCTCCTCTGCGATGACGAAGCCGTCTTCCGTATCGCGCAAAACCTTTAGGCGCGACGTCGCCGTTTCACCGAGCGGCGCCTTATAGAGGAGTATGCAACTCGATTGCTTATCTCCCCGGCCTACGCGCCCGCGCAGCTGGTGCAATTGGGCGAGGCCAAAGCGTTCTGCGTGCTCGATAATCATGATGGTTGCGTTCGGCGCATTCACACCGACTTCGATGACCGTTGTAGCGATCAGTATTGACAGGTCACCAGCGTAGAACCGTTCCATCACGGCGTCTTTTTCTTGCGACGGCATTCGTCCATGGATGAGGCCCACGCGATCTCCGCCGATTGCCTCCTTCAGGCTCTCAAACCGCTCTTCAGCCGCCGTCAGGTCAAGGAGATCCGATTCTTCGACAAGTGGGCACACCCAGTAGGCTTGCTCGCCTTTGCCGACGGCGCGCTTAAGACCTTCGATAATTTCCGATACGCGGTTGAGCGGTACGGTCCTTGTGTCCACGGGTTTCCGCCCCGGCGGCTTTTCGGTGATGCGCGAGTGCTCCATATCGCCATACGCCGTTAGGGAAAGCGTTCGTGGAATGGGTGTAGCTGTCATGACGAGCAAGTCCGGCTTGGGACCTTTTTGCGTAAGAGCGATTCTCTGCCGGACGCCGAAACGGTGCTGTTCATCTATCACCACAAAAGCAAGGTCCTGGAACCGGATGCTTTCCTGAAAGAGCGCATGCGTGCCGATAACAATATCGATTTCGCCATTTTGTAGCTGCGCCAGTTTGTCTGTGCGGGACGCACTCTTATCCGCACCCGTTAGAATTTCGATGTGCACCCCTAGTTGGTGCGCTAATGGCGCCAGGGTTTCGAAATGCTGCTGAGCGAGAATTCCGGTGGGCGCCATAATTGCGGCCTGCGCGCCGGTTTCCACAGCATTGAGCAAGGCCATAAACGCGACAACTGTCTTGCCTGACCCCACATCCCCTTGCAGAAGGCGCACCATGCGTTCGTCTGACGCCATATCGGCAAAAATTTCTTTTAGCGCTTCTTTCTGCGCATTTGTAAGCGCGTATGGAAGCGCAGACTTCGCCATTTTGACGAGTTTTCCATTGCCATTTATGACGCGACCATTGGATTTAATGCGCGCTCTGCGGATCAGCATCAGCGCAAGCTGATTGGCGAGCAATTCATCATAGGCAAGGCGCTGTCTTGCCGGCGCGAGGAGGGATAACTCGTCTTGCTGTTGAGGTGTATGCAACGCAGCCACGGCCTCGTTCCATCCACTCCACGAGCGCGCGCGCAACCAGCTTTCGTCTTGCCATTCGGGCAGTTGAGGCGTGCGTGCAAGTGCATGTGTAACGGCTTTGCGCATGACCGCCGCTGAAAGGCCCGCCGTTAGCGGGTAGACGGGTTCAAACTCCGGCATCTCGCCGGGCACATTGGGGTCCGCGATATAATCCGGATGTGTCATTTGCCGGGCGCTGTTGAAATCTTCCAATTTTCCGGAAATCAACCGCTTTTGACCTTCGGGCAGCGTTTTGAGCAAATAGTCAGCGCGTGCGTGGAAAAATACCAGTGTTACGAACCCGGTATCATCAGAACAAATGACCTTGTAGGGGAGCCTCCGTCCCTTGGGGGGTGCGTGGTGGCGATCGACAGTCACTTCCAAAGTAACGATGCGCCCGAATGGGGCATCTGCGATTTTTGGCCTGAAGGAACGGTCGACGACGCCCATGGGCGCTGTGAACACCAAATCGGCGACATGCGCGCCTGCTGCGCGGCCAATGAGTACAGCGATTTTGGGACCGACGCCTTTCAAGACGGTTACATCGGAAAACAGTGGGTTTAAAATTGCAGGCCGCATGGGTATTTACTTAGCGCTGTTTTTAGGCCTTTTCCATTTAGGCGAACGAACCGGGCAGTATAATAGGAGAGAACGCCATGATGAGATCGCTGATCGCCGTCATCCTGGCGGTGATTGCCGGATTGGCGGTGACGAGGGCTGTCGAGGGCGGCATTGGGGCGCTCACGGATCTGACTCCGACATCGCCTTTATATGGATATATCCTATTGGCAAGCTGGTTTTTTGGCGCCTTTGCGGCGTCGTTTATAGCGTTATTGCTGGCACGGCGCTGGGCGCCCGTCGGCATCGTAGCCGCCGGCTCGATATTTCTTTCTGCGATGCTTGCACTCGTCACCGCCTCACTGAGCTGGTTACTTTGGCCCGGAGCCATCATCATCACGGCAGCCGGAGCCTATGCAGCAATAAAACTATTGAAGGCAGACTATTCTCTCCCGGCGCAATCGCGAAAAGGCGGCTTATTTAATGAGTGACGATTACATACCTGCCGCCACAATTGTTTTGCTGCGTGATGAGCCGGCGTTTCAGGTTCTGATGGTTGAGCGGCATGCCGACATTGCGTTCGCAGGCGGCGCAATGGTTTTTCCTGGCGGTCGCATAGAGCGCAGCGACGAAGATAGGGCATGGAGTGAGTTCTGTGATGGCGAGGACGGTGTGCCCGCCGCGGAAATCGGGCCGCGCATCGCGGCCATTCGCGAGGCGTTTGAAGAATCCGGAATATTATTGGCGCGCCGTGATGGTGAATTGCTCGGAGACGAAGCAAAAACTTTCTGCAACCTTCGGTCGCAAGTGGAACAAGACGATCAGAAGTTTGTCGAACTCATAAGACGCGAAGGGCTCAGTTTGGCGCTCGACGAACTTCGATTGTTCGCCCGGTGGCGCCCGCCTGTAGAAGCGACGCACAAACGGTTTGATACGTGGTTTTTCGCGGCGAAGGCGCCCCCTGCGCAAGAGGCTTCCGCCGACGGCGGAGAAGCGACGTCACTCATCTGGACGGCGCCGGCGGATGTTCTCGCTGACCGTGATGCGGGCAGGCGAAAGATGATTTTCCCGACGTCACGCAATGTGGAGTTGGTTAGCGTCAGCGATAGTGCGGATCAGGTTCTTCGTTTTGCGGAGAAGCGGGAGATCCGGCCCGTGATACCTGAGATCGTCCGGCGTGACGGTGTCCCCATACTGACGATACCGACGGATCTTGGATATCCCATTACTGAAGAGCCACTCGCCACGGCATTCAGAATCTAGGGCGTTGGTTCGACCACAAATATCGAGCCGGAGATGGTGAGAATGTAAAGGTTGCCGGCGACATCCTCGCCAAAACCGACAATGTTTTCCAGCGCCCCAACATCCGGTGTGAATGCCGCATTTTGCAGGATAAACGAGTTGGACGAGAGCGTTGTATCCTGTGCGACCGCGCTGACGGGAAATGACCATATATTGTCCGACAAAAAGTCGGCGAAAATATATTGTCCCTGCAACGATGTCACCGGACCGCGATAAACCAAACCACCGGTAAGCGAGTCTCCCTGACGTTCGCCGGATCCGTGGCTGTATTCCGCAATGGGCGCGGTGAAAGAGGGATCATCCGGGCCAGTAAAGCTCTGCGTACCCTCCCGCACTGACCAGCCAAAGTTAAGCCCTGCATCGCCTGCTTCAATCAGATCAATTTCTTCGATCGCGGCCTGGCCGACATCGCCAATGTACAGGTCTCCATTAGCGCTGTCGAAACCTGCGCGGAACGGATTGCGCAATCCGTAGGCCCAAATTTCCGGCGCACCGCCGCTGGCGGCGAAAGGATTGTCTCCCGGTATCGCATAGTCGCGCTCAGCGTCGCCCGGAAAGTCATCTGACGTCGGGTCGATCCTCAGAATAGAGCTATGCAGCGAGTTTTGATCTTGTCCGTTATTGAATTGGTCGTTTGCGCCGCCGCCGTCACCTAACGAGATGTACAAAAAATCATCTGCGCCAAAACCGATCCAGCCGCCATTATGGTTGGTGTCGGGCTGGGCAAGCGCCAGAATAATGTCGCCGCTTCCTGCGTCAGCCACATCGGGATCGCCTGCGGAACGTTGATAACGGCGTATCTCGGTGCGCATCATGCTGGATGTGCCAACATCGTCCGTGGTGATGTGGACATAGAATACGCCGCTGGCTGCATAATCGGGTGCGAGTGCAAGCCCAAGCAAGCCGCCCTCCCGCGTCGTATTTATGATCGCGGAAATATCGAGAAAGGGCGTTGCATTGAATACACCCGTGGTGGGGTTCAAAATGCGAATGACTCCGCTTCGCTCGCCAACAAAGACATCGCCACCCGCGCGGCCAACCAGCGAGAGCGGCGCCGACGAGGCATTGGTGACGCGCCGAACCGAAAAGTTTTCAGCGAGATCGGTGACCGTAACCGTAATATTCAGCGTGACGCTCGCTGCGCCGTCACTCACCAGCAGGGCGACGTCATAGGCGTTATCCGCGCCAGCATCTTGGGGCGCTTCGAAATCTGGTGGCGATACGAAAGACAGCGTGGCGCCGGAAAGGGCGAATAGCGACGCGTCCGCGCCGCCGTTGATGGAAAATGTTAAGGCGTCGCCGTTGGCGTCTGTCGCCGTCGCAGTGTAAACGGCGCCGAGCGTGTTTTCCTGAATATTGGCGTTCGCTGCTGACGTGAAGACCGGGGCGGTATTTGACGGCGTCATCACTGGTGGCGGCGTGTCATCACCTCCGCCGCAGCCTGCGGTTATGAGTGCTGCAGTCAGGCTGAGAATTCTTAGCGGCTCGCTCATATTCTACTCCACAGAGGCGATGTTGCGATCCTAGCACATCGAGCCATGATAGTCGTCAGGAATTGGTTAACATGCGGTATGACTGGAAGGTCAGATGCCGTCAGTTCTCATATTATTGATCGCGCGTCTGGTGTATTCCAGCGCTGCCGCGTCATACAGCGCATGCGTCACTATCGGCGCCAAAAGGTTGCCCGTAAACGCAAAAACCGCGCCGAGATAGCACCCAACAAGCCCAGCTATGACCGCGTACAGCACCGTGCGCAAATGAAGGGCGCCAAACAATAGATTTGACAGGACAATCGCTAAAGCGATTGGCGAGAATCCGGCGAACCAGCTTTGCAGGACGCCGCGAAATAGTAGTTCTTCACTTACGCCGGCGCCGATCGCCATGAGGGCGATACGAAGCGGCGTGAATTGAAATCCGATTTCTGAAAAGAACCGTATCTGCGAACGGCGAAACACTGCCAGGTCTTCCAAAGTGGTGTTTGTGAACCACCAAAGAAACACGACCAAAGGAAGCGTTGCGATGACACCAATAAGGAAATCATTAACGCTCACTGAAAATTGTGGTCCCAGAGGGGTTTTAAGGACGAAACTCAATCCGACGGCCGCGAAGCCGAGCAATGCAGTGCCGCCCATGACAACGGCAAAAGTTCGCTCCTGCGATGCGGGCGGTTCGAAATTGTTGTTACTGTTATCCGGCATTCAGCTGACGCCTAGCGGCGTTTCAAACTGCCAAGCAAGCCGCGCACCACTTCGCGCGCCAGCGTGCGTGCGGCGGTTTTGAATGCCGCCTCGCTAACAGTCTGGCGGTTTGACCGGCGGCGTGTGGTTTTTTGTTTCGAGCCTCGGGACTTTTGCTCCTTCTGACGCGCCTTTTCTTCAGCCTCGGCTCGCTTTTCTGTACGTTCTTTAAGAGTCTCGTATGCAGACTTACGATCTATGGCATCGTCATACTTGTCGGCCATATCTGAATAGCGCATGACGTCAACGCGTTCCGCTGTTGTGATTGGCCCCATGCGGGAGCAGGGCGGGCGAATAAGTGTTTTTTCAACCACACTCGGCGCACCCTTGCTTAAGAGCGTTGATACAAGGGCCTCGCCGATACCCAGTTGGGTAATGACATCCACCGTTTTAAAGGCTGGATTGGGCCGGAAGGTTTCTGCTGCGGCTTTCACCACACGTTGTTCGCGAGGCGTGAAAGCGCGCAAGGCGTGCTGCACGCGGTTGCCGAGCTGGCTTGAAACGGAGTCCGGCACATCCAGCGGATTTTGCGTGACAAAAAATACGCCAACACCTTTTGACCGGATAAGCCGCACGATTTGTTCGATCTTTTCGACAAGCGCTTTCGGCGCGTCGTCAAATAACAAATGCGCTTCATCAAAAAAGAACACCAGCTTCGGCTTTTCCGGGTCGCCGATTTCGGGCAGCTCTTCGAATAATTCGGAGAGCAGCCAGAGCAGGAAAGTTGCGTATAATTTGGGCGACTGCATTAGTTTGTCGGCCGCGAGTACATTGATGATCCCGGCGCCGTTTTCATCCGTTCGAAGAAAATCCGTCAGCTCAAGCGCCGGTTCGCCAAAGAAATTTTCAGCGCCCTGTTCTTCCAGAGCCAATAAGCGCCGTTGTATTGCTCCGACCGACGCGCGAGAGACATGCCCGTATTCGGCGGAGAGCTCCTTGGCGCGCTCTGCTATCTCTACGAGAAGAGAACGCAAATCTTTAAGGTCAAGTAGCAACAGCCCTTCATCATCTGCGAGACGAAACGCCAGGGTGAGAACACCTTCCTGGGTGTCGTTGAGGTCCAACAGGCGGGACAGGAGAAGCGGCCCCATTTCGGAAACCGTTGTGCGAATGGGATGACCCTGTTTCCCGTAGAGATCCCAAAAGCAGACGGGAAAGCTTTTCGGCGTGTATGGCGACAGCCCGATGGTGTCCGCTCGTTTCGTAAGGAAGTCCTTCATCTCGACGGGTTGGGACAGGCCAGCGAGATCGCCCTTCACGTCAGCGACAAAAACGGGAACGCCGGCGTCAGACAAGCCCTCTGTAATAATCTGTAAAGTGACTGTTTTGCCGGTGCCGGTGGCGCCTGAAATGAGTCCATGCCGGTTCGCATATTTCAAGGCCAGCGATTGAGGGGTTTGGCTCTTTCCCAGAAAAACCGACAGATTGGTCATTTTTGCTCCGATGTCGCAGTATCGTGGTTAAAGGCCGAAAGTTGGCGGTTTAAGCGGGGTTCACGCGGTTCGCAAGCGCCAACACCCCGTATTTATTATCGAATCTGTAATTTCAGTGCTGCTTTCGGCGCCCTTGAAAGCATTTACCCAGGTTAAAAATGGGGATAAAATACCAGAGTTGTACAAAGAATGATCATTGCGACGGGCGATGAAAAGGGGTGTGCGACATAATTCGATCGGACAGAGAGTAAGAATAGGAAGGGGCCAACATGCTCAGGATTATCCTCGTCATCGCAGTCGCGCTGGCGGTAATTATTGGACTGATGAAACTCACCAACCGTGATGCGGCTGAGCCCGCAGCGACGGATGCAGTAGAGGCTGTTGAAGAGGCCGCTGACGACGCGGCTGATGCGGCGGAAGACGCTGTGGATGACATGGGTGACGAGATGTCATCAGACGACGGCGCCTCCGCCATGGATGCAATGGAAGAGGCCGCTGACGATGCCGGCGATATGGCGGGCGAGGCTATGGATGCGGCCGGCGACATGGCTGAGGACGCTATGGATGCCGCTGGCGATATGGCGGAAGACGCCGGAGAAGCCATGGAAGAAGCCGCCGAAAATGTTGAGGCTGCAGCCAGCGATATGATGGGCGACGCCGAAGAAGCTGTTGCGGATGCTGCGGATGACGCTGAAGCGGCCGCAGAGGAAGCTGCCGATGACGCTGAAGCTGCGGCTGAGGACGCCGCCGACGAAGCTGCGGAAGAAGAACCTAACAACTAACGGATCATTTTTAGCGATCTAACTGACTTGGCGCCGCGTTTCTGTAATGGAAACGCGGCGCTATCTGCTTAACGCAGCGTTTACCAAGGCGAACAAAATTTTAACGGCCTCGAAGCAATCTTACATTACCGTGCTGTCATAGTGAGCAGCAGGCCGGTGAAATGTCATGTCAGTTTCGAGCGCAATCGACTTCGGTCATCTCGACAAGTATGTAATGGGCGATGAGAATCTTCGCGACGAAGTACTGGATATCTTTATCGAACAACTTGGCGTGCATCTCGAAAACCTTGAACCGGCGAAAGATGATTTCGCATGGAAGAATACAGCGCACACACTAAAAGGCGCAGCCCGCGGTGTTGGGGCGTGGGACATTGGCGATCTATGCCAGGAAGCGGAATTGCTGGTTGGTGATTGCCGGCGCAAGCACGAGGCGCGCGAAGTGTTGATCGCCGCATTGCGCTCCAAGGCGGACGCCGCCATCGCCTGCGCCCGCAGTCCGGTCGCTATGGCCGGCTGAGTAGGCGCCGCTTGAAGGGCGCCCCGGTCGCCAAGAGACGCGCGTCATCGTTTGAGTTCAGCCATGGCGTTTTCGATGCCGCCGAGCGTCAGCGGATACATGCGGTCGCCAATCAGTTCCCGGATAAGCTGCGTTGACGGTACGTAATCCCAGCTGTCTTTGCGGACGGGATTAAGCCAGACAACACGTTCATAAATATTCGTCAGCCGCTGCATCCAGACAGCGCCGGCTTCCTCATTGAAATATTCAACGGACCCGCCGGGCACGGTAATCTCGTAAGGTGACATTGAAGCGTCTCCGACGAAGATAACTTTGTAGTCGTGGGGATATTTGTGCAGCACGTCCCATGTCGGCGTTTTTTCAGCCCAGCGGCGCCGATTGTCCTTCCACACATAGTCGTAAAGGCAATTGTGGAAATAGAAGTATTCCAAATGCTTGAACTCCGCCCTCGCGGCGGAAAACAGCTCTTCCAGCACTTTGATAAACGGATCCATCGACCCGCCCACGTCAAAGAAGATCAAAACCTTGATCGTATTGCGCCGCTCGGGGCGCATCTTAATATCAAGATAACCGGCGCGCGCCGTGGCGTTGATCGTTTTGTCGAGATCGAATTCTTCCGCTGCGCCTTCGCGCGCAAACCGGCGTAAGCGGCGCAGGGCCATTTTGATGTTGCGGGTGCCAAGCACTACTGAATCATCGAGATTTTTGTAGTCGCGCTTTTCCCATACCTTCACGGCGCGGCCCTGTCGCTTGCCTTCATTGCCGATACGCACGCCTTCGGGATTGTATCCGCCGGACCCGAAAGGCGATGTGCCGCCTGTGCCAATCCATTTATTGCCGCCTTGGTGGCGTTTCTTCTGTTCCTCGAGGCGTTCTTTCAACGTCTCCATCAGTTTGTCCCAGCCGCCGAGCGCCTCAATCTCCTTCATTTCGTCTTCGGTAAAATATCGCTCTGTCATGAGACGGAGCCAATCTTCCGGAATTTCCGCTGTTAAACCCTCCGCCACCGTTTCAAGGCCCTTAAAGACATGGGCAAAGACGCGGTCGAATTTGTCGAGGTTGCGCTCATCCTTCACCAGGGCCGATCTGGACAAATAGTAGAAGTCCTCGACCTTTCGGCTGGCGAGATCGGCGTCCATGGCCTCTATAAGCGTCAGATATTCGCGCAAGGAGACGGGCAGACCGGCGGATTTCAACTCGTGGAAAAACTTTGTGAACATGACGCCTATCCTAGCCGTTCGCCTGCGCTTTGAAAGGGCGCGTTGCAGCGCGGCATAACAGACGATCGGCGCCCCTTCACTTTATTTTTTAACGTGCTAGAGCGGCTTTGCCCCTTGCATCCAACCAACCGGAGCCGCTTTCATGGACCACGGCCAAAATACACACGGAAAGAACGAATTCGCCAGCAATGAGAGCCTGAAGGCCCGCCGCGATGAGGCTTGCCCGGTGGGGCTTCCGTCAAAATCGGGGATTTACGCCGCCCGGGCCCAGGGTGCCGAGTTGTGGGACGTCGAGGGCAAGCGTTACATTGATTTCATCGGCGGCATTGGCGTTTTGAACGTCGGCCATGCCCACCCGAAAGTAGTCGAGGCGATTAAAACGCAAACCGAAGCGTTCATCCATACGGCGTTCGGTATCGCCCAGTATGAAAGTTACATCGAAGTTTGCGAAACCCTGAACCGCATCACGCCGGGATCGACGCCGAAAAAGACGGCGCTGTTCAACTCCGGGGCCGAAGCGGTCGAGAATGCGATCAAATTTGCACGGCAGATTACCGGCCGGCCTGGCGTTATCGCTTTTTCCGGCGCCTTTCACGGACGCACGCTGTTGGCGACGACGCTGACCGGCAAGTCAAAGCCCTACAAAGTCGGGTTCGGGCCATATGTGCCGGCAATCTTCCACGCAGAATATCCGGACGCGTATCACGGCGTTTCTGTCGCCGACGCGCTGGCGAGCGTCGATCATATTTTCAAGTCCGCCATCAACGCCAATGAAGTAGCGGCGATGATCGTTGAGCCGGTGCAGGGCGAGGGCGGGTTTAACCCGGCGCCGCCGGAATTCCTGAAGGCGTTGCGCGCCAAATGCGACGAACACGGCATTTTGCTGGTGGCGGATGAAATTCAGTCGGGCATGGGCCGGACCGGCAAATATTTCGCCTTTGAAAAAGCGGGCGTCGAGCCGGACTTTATCTGTGTTGCAAAATCCATCGCCGCCGGCTTGCCGCTCTCGGCGCTCACCGGCAAGGCGGATTTAATGGATAAGGTCGTGGCGGGCTCCATGGGATCGACCTATGGCGGCAATCCGGTTGCCTGCGCCGCTGCGCTGGCGGTGTTCAAGATCATTGAGGAAGAAGGCTTGCTCAAGCGCGCGGAGGAGATCGGCGCCCAGACCGAAAAGCGCTGGAAAGAGATGCAAGCCGGCGCCGGCAAGGGCGTCATCGGCGATGTGCGCCGGGTCGGCGGCATGATGGCGCTGGAATTCGTCAAGGACGGCGATCCCAATCAGCCCAACGGCGATGTGGCTGCGGCGATCCTTCTAGAAGCGCGCAAGCGCGGCCTCATTATGACCACAGCCGGCGCCTATGCGCAGTGCCTGCGCAGCCTCGTGCCGCTGGTGATATCGGACGAGCTGCTGAACGAAGGCCTCGACATTTTTGCCGACGCGACGGAGGCTGCGTTGAAATCGTAATCGCAGAGGGGGGAGCTTCATGCGTTTTATCAATATCTCTGTTATCGGCGCTGCGGCGCTGGCCGCATCTTTGTCGCCGGTGTTTGCGCAAAAGTGCGAACCATCCGACGGGCGTAGCGCCTATATGGTGGAGCGTGAGGTCGCCGGTAATCGTGATTTCAACGAATATCTCGAAGGCCCCGGCTGGACGTTTCAGTTAAAGCGCGCAGCCCATGGCTGGGACATTCGCCTTAATGACGAGAACGGCCTCGACCTGACGCAGATGACGCCGCCGCGCAACGGCCCGAATCCGCGCGAGATTTACGGCTGGCATTTCAGGAACGCGGACAACACCGGCCCGAACACGGGCGACGTGAACGCGCCGCAGGGCTTGCGTCTGTTCGGGTTCGATCCGGCGCTGACCGGCACCGGCGGTTATCGCCCTAACGAGAATGGCGGCGTTGATCCGCAGAACCAGCCGGGGCGCGGCGCGCTGACCATTCAGGATATGGGCCTCGCCGACCTCGGCAAGGGTGAAAAAGCCCGCCTCAACTATATGAAATTCAACGTCTGTATGACCTGGCCTAAGACGGAACGTGAAGTCCTCAGCGAGGCGGCCGAAGTCGCGGAAATGACCGAGCTGCGTAAAGTCACGCCGGAACTGATCGAGATGATGGGCTCCTGCGGCCTCGATTACGAGACGTATCAGATCACGCCATATCTCACGCCGGTGGAGCTTGGCGGCGATTTCGACGCCGACGACGCGCACGATCAAGTCGTGCCCATCGTCCGCAAGGTCGACGGCAAGCGCGGGCTGTTTTTCTGCCGGGCGCTCACATACGGCAATGTCGTCGGCATGACCGGGCGCATGGGGGCGCATTTAACCCCCGCCTATTTCGACTCGATCGACTGGTGGGCCTTGCACACCGGCCCGGCGCGTCAGGGCGCGGGCGGGACGCTGCCGCCGGCGCTGAAAGGCGACGCGATCACCATCGGCAAGGAGGGCGCCTCGTCCGTACTGATCTATTGGATGGGTACGGAATATTCGTCCTACTGGCAGGGGGATTAGCCCGATGCGCGCTATTTTCGGATTGCTGATCTGGGTCCTGCTGATCGTCTGGGCGGCTTTGGTGTTTCAGGGCTTCAACGCCTACATGTCGCTTGAGGCGACCGGCAGCGGCTTCACCCGCGGCTCCAACCGAATTTCGGCATTTCTGCAATGGCAGGGCTATGGGCTGATCGCGGCTGTCGCCGCCTCCATCGCAGGGCGCATCGCCAGCGCCACTGGCCCGGCGCGCTTCGCCTCGCGCATACCCTTGTGGCTTTCAGGCGGGTTTTTCGTGTTGCTGATAGTGCTGTTTGCCGGCTTGCTGATTTATACGCGAGTTGTGGGGCAGTGAGTATACTGCTCGTCCCGGCCTTCATCCTGAGGAGCCAAAAATCCCTTCGCCCTTCGAGACGCGCGCTCAAAGAGCGCGCCCTCAGGATGAAGGGATTTTTGGCGTCTCGAAGGACGCCGGGGTGATCGGAGGGGACTTACCCCTTCTTCCAAACGCTTCCCTTACGCAGGGCGTCCGCGACTTTGCCGGTGCGTTTGCGCTGGGTCGGGTGCGCCCGCGTGAAGGAATCATCAAAGCTCGGCCCCGGATTGCGATAGATGACGCCGAGCGGCATGGGAAAGGTGCCCATGGGCAGGCTCACCAGCATTTGCGCGAGGGTGCGGTTGGTTTCGTCATGCACCATGATGTCTTCAACGGCGGCGGCATTGTCGCCAACGTCAACGATTTCCAGCGTCAACGTTGACGTGTTGAGCTTCAGACCCTTTGTTCCGCCTGCAAACAATAGCGGCTTGCCATGCTCGCAGTGTAACTGCGTGTCAGCGGCGGTTTTTTTGGCGACGAAATCCTCGAACCGGTCCTTGTTATAGACAATGCAGTTCTGGAAGATTTCAATAAACGCCGCGCCTTTGAATTCGCGGGCGGCTTTCAAGACGGGCGAGAGGTTTTTCGCATCGGTGTCGATGCCGCGGGCGATGAAGCGCGCATTGGCGCCCAATGCAAACGCGCCGGGTGACACCGGCGAGTCGATGGAGCCCGACGGCGTTGAGGGCGAGCGCGTGCCGGGGCGCGAGGTTGGCGAATATTGCCCCTTGGTGAGGCCGTAAATCTCATTGTTGAACAGCATCACCTGCATGTTCACATTGCGGCGCAGAACATGGAGCAGATGATTGCCGCCGATGGAAAGCCCGTCACCGTCGCCGGTGACCAGCCACACGTCAAGCTCGGGGTTGGCGAGTTTCAACCCCGTGGCGAATGCCGGCGCGCGCCCGTGGATCGTGTGGAAGCCATAGGCGTTCATGTAATAGGGAAAGCGCGACGAACAGCCGATGCCGGAAACGAACACGGTCTTGTCCGGGTCCGCCTCGACGTCGGCGAGCGTCTTTTGCACGCATTTCAGGATGGCATAATCGCCGCAGCCGGGGCACCAGCGCACTTCCTGATCGGTGGCGAAATCTTTTGCGGTGAGGGGTTTGTTCATGATCGTTTACCTGCAATTTCAGGTTCGATGACCTTGTTCGCAACGAGCTTGTAACCGTCTTCCTCTTGAGAGCGAATCCAAGGCTCAACGCGTGCGTCGAAGTCGAAATCTTCGGTCAGGTGAAAGGGCATGCCGTTTACAACTTTCTGCATAACAATTCTTCTGAGTTTTTGTTGCTTTGACATTTGTCACTCCGCCGCCTGTTTTGCGCCGGGATAATTCTCGCGGATGGCATCCGTGATCTCGGAAATTTTAAATGGCTGGCCGGAAACCTTGTTCAGTTGCACAACTTCAAGGCCGAGCTTGTCGCGCAGGAGCGTGGCGCACTGGCCCATATTCATTTCCGGGAGCAGCACACGGTCGTAACAGGCAAGCAGGCGCGCAAGGTTCTTCGGCAGCGGCGACAACCAGCGCAGATGGATTTGCGCAACATCCAGACCCTGCTCGCGCGCTTCGTTCACCGCGCGCCAGATGGCGCCATGGGTGGAGCCCCAGCCGACGACCGCGAGCGGGCCTTTGGTATTGCCCTGCTCGACGATCTGATCGGGGATGAATTCAGCGACAGCGGCGACCTTTTTCGCGCGCAATTCCGACATGGCCTGATGGTTCGCCGCGTCATAGGAGATGTCGCCGGTCTCGATGTCTTTTTCCAGCCCGCCAATACGGTGCGCAAGGCCCTTCATGCCCGGCGCGATCCACGGACGGCCAAGGCTCGCGTCGCTCCGGTTCCAGATGGCTTTTTTGAGCACTGTCGGGTCGTCATTGGCCGCGTCAACCTTTGGCGGCGAATTCGACAGGATCGGATCGTAGTCCGCCATGTTCGGCAGCTCCCACGGACCCGCGGCATTGGCGATGTAACCATCCGTAAGCAGAATGACTGGCGACATATGGCGAATGGCGGCCCGCGCTGCCTCAATCGCTGCATCAAAACAATCGCCGGGTCCGGCGGTCGCGATAACGGGGAGCGGCGCATCGGCGTTGCGGCCATAGACCGCCTGATAAAGGTCCGATTGTTCGGTTTTGGTGGGCAGGCCGGTGGATGGGCCGCCGCGCTGTGAATTGACGATCACCAGCGGCAGTTCGACCGCCATGCCGAGGCCGATGGCTTCGGTCTTCAAAGCGATGCCCGGGCCGGACGACGACGTGACGCCAATAGCGCCGCCGAATGATGCGCCGATGGCGGCGCAGCAAGCGGCGATTTCATCCTCCGCCTGAAAAGTCGAAACACCGAGTTCGCCCATGCGTGAGAGGTGATGCAAAATCGACGATGCCGGCGTGATGGGATAGCCGCAGAACATGATCTCGCGGTCCGCCAGCTCGCCCGCCGCCGCAAGGCCAAGGGACAAGGCTTCGGCGCCGGTGATAGAGCGGTATTCGCCCGCTTCCATAGGCGCTTCGCCGATCACAAATTGCGGGATTTCGGCGGAAAGCTCCGCCGTTTCAGCGTAGGCGTGTCCGGCGTCAAGCGCCGCGAGGTTGCCCGCCAGCGCTTCCGGGGCTTTCTTGGCAAACTTTTTGTTGGCCCATTCGATGATGGGTTTTCGGTCGCGGCCGAACATCCAGAGCACCGTACCGAGCGCCCAGAAGTTTTTGCACTGTTCCGCATCGCTCTTGGAAAGGCCAAGGGGCTTCACCGCTTCAAGGGTCTGGGTGGAGATGCCGATCTCGACCACCTGGAAATCATCAAGCTCGCCGGTCTGGCGCGGATCGGCGGCGATGTTGGCTTTGGAAAAATTCCGGTCGTTGAAAGCGTCCGTATTCAGAATGATCAGCGCGCCTTTCTGCAATAGCGGCAGGTTCACTTTCAGCGCCGCCGGGTTGAGCGCCACCAAAACATCGGGCTGATCGCCGGCGGTTGATATGCGCCGCGCGCCCAAATTGATCTGAAAAGCCGAAACGCCGAAGGTCGTGCCGACCGGCGCCCTGATTTCCGCCGGAAAATCCGGAAAGGTCGAAAAGTCCGAACCCGCAAGCGCCGTTGATTCCGCAAATTGCGAGCCGAGAAGCTGAACGCCATCGCCGGAATCGCCGGCGAAACGCACGACTACTGATTGATTTTCTGGGGTTATCTTACCCATGGGATAGGCCCACCCGTCTACGAGCCGGTTAGCATGGCAAAACCGTCAATAAAAACAAGCGCGTGCCCAGGCATTTTCGCCAGGCGCCGCGCAACCTCATATCCCGCATATCTCAACCATTGGCCAAGAAAACAAGCCCCCTTCGGCGGGTCCTCCCGCCATGGTGATCAAAAGCCGCAACCGAAGAAGAAAAGCTAATTTTGCCAATAGAAAACGTCACGAACCCCAGTATCTTCCATCGAGTTTCGCTGCATCGCACATAGATCGGGGATCACCGCCGTGGATCAATCGCCACCCGCCGGTACGATGGATGAGCCAAGCCCGGCCGCATCACGCATCGATGCGCTCGACGCGCTGCGCGGCGTCGCCGTGCTGGGAATCTTCATCATCAATATTATTGGTTTTTCGACGCCCTGGCTCGGTTTCAGCTATCCCACCCTCGCTGGCGGCGGCGGGCCGCTAAACTACGGCCTTTGGACTTTCACCGAAATCTTCGTGGAAGGGTCGATGAGGGGGCTTTTCTCGTTGATGTTCGGCGCAGGTGTTGTCCTTTTCACGCAGCGGGCGATGTTTCCAGACGGTCCGATCAAGATTGCCGACCTCTATTACCGGCGCACGATGTGGTTGATCGTATTCGGACTGGTCCACGGATACCTGCTGTTAATGCCCGGCGACATCTTGCTCATCTACGGCTTGTCCGGCCTCTTGGTGTTTCCGTTCCGAATTCTCTCGGCGCGGCGGCTTGCGTTACTGGCGGGTTTGATCGCGATTTGTTTTGCGCTTTATGAAACAATGTTCATTGAACTCCCTGAAACCCGGCGTGGTCTGGAGGCGCAGGCAATAGAGGCGCTTGTCGACAACGGCGAGCAGATCACCGACGAACAGCAGCAGAAACTTGAGGACTGGATGGAAGAAACCAGTCATCTCTTTGAAGCCGACGCCATCATCCAGACAAGTATTGAATCACGCACAGCGGATGTGGCGACGATATATGCGTCAAATGCAGGCGAGATGGATATGTCTGCCGAAAGTCTATCGTGGTCGGTCATCGACGCCTTGATGATGATGCTTATCGGCATGGCGTTTTATAAATGGCGCATTATCACCGGCGAACGCTCTCTACGATTTTACGCGGTGCTCGCGCTGGGGGCGTATGCAATCGGCCTGTCCTTTCGCATCTGGGCGGTCTGGAGCCGATGGGAGGCGGATTTTTCTCCGCTCTTATGGCTGGAATGGATACCGTTTCAGCTTGCACGGATCGCCATGACGCTCGGCCATGTTGGTCTGTTCTTTTTTCTCTGGAAATTCTTTTCCTCGTCTCTGCCTATGCGCGCGCTCACGGCGGCGGGGCGTATGGCGCTGACCAACTATATCGGCCAGACCATTATCGCGAATCTGATATTTACAGGGATAGGCCTCGGCCTCTACGGCTCTTTCGACCGGGCTGGTGTCTACGGTATCATGCTTTTGGTGTGGCTCGCGCAGCTGACATTTAGCATGCGGTGGCTGGCGCGATTCCGTTTTGGGCCGCTTGAATGGGGATGGCGCGCTTTGACCTATGGACACCGGCCGCTACTACGCAAATAACACAGCGCGTACGTTATTCGCCTTATTGAAGGATGTTTTTTTATGAAATTCTTTGTGGACACCGCCGACGTGGAGGAAATCAAGTCCCTGATCCCCACAGGGTTGGTGGATGGTGTCACAACCAACCCCAGCCTGATCATGAAATCCGGCCGCGATATTCGCGAGGTGACCGCAGAGATTTGCGCCCTCGTGGACGGGCCGGTCAGCGCCGAAGTGACGGCCATGGAGTCCGGCGCCATGATTGCGGAGGGCAAATCACTCTCAAAAATCGCCAACAACGTCACCGTCAAACTGCCGCTTACTTTTGACGGGCTGATCGCCTGCAAGGCGCTGACCGCTGAGGGTATCGACACCAATGTGACACTTTGCTTTTCCGCCAACCAGGCGCTTTTAGCGGCGAAGGCGGGCGCGACATTCATCTCGCCCTTTATTGGCCGGTTGGACGATATCAATATCGACGGCATGGAGCTGATCCGTGATATTCGTGTCATTTACGACAATTACGATTTCGATACGGAAATTCTCGCGGCCTCGATCCGCAGCGCCAATCATGTCAAAGACGCTGCGCTGTTTGGCGCGGACGTTGCGACGGTTCCGCCGGGCGTCATCAAGTCGTTGGTGAACCATCCGCTTACAGATAAAGGCCTTGAGGCGTTCATGAGCGATTGGGCGAAAACCGGTCAAAAGATCCTTTAGGAACCGTCTATGCAGGATACCAGCACCGCCGCGCCCGCCGGAGATTTTGATACGGGGCCGCCGTTTGTCTTTGGTTTCGGTTTCAAAGAGGGCGCTGCGACGGAAATGCGGTGGGAGGACATCGCCGCCCATTCGGCTGAGTTCGACTTCATCTGGTTGCATCTCAACATGAATAATGACGAGGCGCGCCGATGGATTCGCGCGCAATCGACTATTCCTTACGCTGCGGCGAGCTCTCTTCTGGCTGGCGAGACACGTCCGCGCGTGAGCAGCTTTGGGCCTGGTCTGGTGGTCAACTTGCGGGGCATCAACCTCAATGAGGGTGCGGAGCCGGAAGATATGGTTTCCATTCGCATCTGGCTGACAGAAAAGCAGGTCATCACTACCCGGCGCAGGCGACTGAAAGCGGCGCAGGATATTCGCGGCGAAATACTGGAAGGCGCAAAGATCAGTGGATCCGGCGCACTGGTGGCCCGCATTGCGTCGCGGCTTACGGAACGGATGACGCCGTTTGTAGAGCAGATCGAAGACCGCGTGGATGCTGTTGAGGATGAAATTCTTACGGGTGCTGGTGACGGCGTGCGCGCGCGGCTCGCCGATGCCCGCCACGATGCAGTGCTGGTGCGCCGCTTCATCGCGCCGCAAAGAGATGCGGTGACGCGATTGGCGCATGATGAGTCACCGTTGTTCGACAGCACCACGCGCATCGATTTGCGTGAAGTCGCCGATCAGGTGACGCGGCTGACGGAAGAAATCGACGCCGCGCGCGAAAGGGCGATGGTGCTGCAGGACCAGCTCACTGATCAGCGTGCGGAAGAAATGAATCGCAACATGATGGTGCTATCGATTGTCGCGGCGATTTTCCTGCCGCTGGGTTTTCTCACCGGCCTGTTCGGCATCAATGTAGGGGGTATGCCCGGCGTCGATTCACCCGTTGCGTTTTGGCTTGTTGTGATCGCCTGCGGGGCGATTGGCGCCGGATTGCTCTATATTTTCAGGTTGATGAAATGGCTTTGAACGCGTGGATGCGGCTTCTGGTTCTTTTGAGCCTGATGGTCACCGCTGGTATTACCAGTGCGTTGGCGCAATCCGACCGGGCAAGCCAAATCGAAGCCGCAAGTCGCGCCATCGCGGAGGTTCGCGCTACCGTTGAAAGTGACACGATCGACAAGCCAGGTGCGCTGGAAACGCAACTGCGGGAAATCCGTGACGGCAGCCGCTCACGGTTGGCGCTCATTGAGCGTGAACTTGAGAGCAATCGCGCGCAAATTGAATTGCTTGGCCCGGCGCCAGGCGAAAACGATCCGCCAGAGAGCGAGTTTCTGGCGGCGGAGCGCACGACGCTGGAACAGGCGCGCGCACAGCTAAACGGTCAACGTACGCGGGTGCTCGCCAATATTTTTGAAAGCGGAGAACTGCTCACCCGGCTTTCCGGCGTTCAGGTTGGCGCTCTCTATAGGTCATTGGTGGAGCGCGGCGCAACGCCTCTTAGCCCTGCTGTTTGGGGTGGGGCATTGAATTCAGCGAATGCCGTTGTCGGGCGGGTTAGCAAATATTTCGCCAATTGGTCAGATCGCAAGACCGGCGAAGGTGTTTTCGGTCCGACATTGGTTGGCGTGTTGGCGGCGATTGTCATTTCGCTGTTAATGTTTGGCCCGGTAAGCCGATGGGTGTCGTCCACCTTTACGGACCACGTACAACGCCGACGGGCGACGCCGGCGCGCCGTGTCTTCGTCGCCGCCATGACCATGGTCGCACGAACGGCGCCAGGTGTGATTGGCGGATTTGTTATCATCGAAACCTTGCGGGCGACGGGTGTGCTGACGGTGGAGGGCGAGGACGCCGCTCGGGCGTTCTGGGTGAGCGTGCTGGCGATCTTGACCGTGTCCGGGTTCACCTCTGGCCTTTTTTCGCCAGCTGCGCCGGCGTGGCGCATCGCGCCGGTGGATGTCGAACGCGGTAAATCGATTAGCCGGATCGCCATGGCGATTGTTGTGGTGTTTGCCCTCAAGACGCTGCTCGGAACGATCGCGGTTGCGGCGAAGGCCGACGACACGCTGATCCTCCTTACCCAGGCGACTGCGTCAATCTTAATTGGCATATTGTTGTTTGCAATTTGCCGAAGCCGTCTTTGGCGTGTGGAGAATGCGGACGACCCGAGCGGCGGCGGATGGCGGCTGGTGCGCCGCTTCGGCCGTGTTCTCGCTGGAATGATCGTGGTCGCCGCGATTGCTGGATATGTTGCGCTCGCGGATTTTATTGCAACGCGTATCTGTTTGTTGGCGTTGATTTTTGGGGTCGCCTGGCTGTTACGCGCCATGCTGTCGGAACTTGCATTGCGCACGCGCGCGCAGCTTTCCGGTGAAACAACCGACACAGAGGAATCGCGAGCGGCCTCAGACAATTTCCGCTTCTGGTCCCGGCTGACGATCAACACTGTCTTATTGTTCGCGCTGCTGCCGGTGATTTTAATTCTTTTCGGCGTTTCCGGCGAGACGGTTCGCGATATAGCGGGGCAGGCGCTGTTCGGGTTCAATATCGGCGGCGTGCATATCCCTTCAGTCGCAAAACTGTTTTACGCGATCATCGTATTTGTCATGGTGATGGCGCTGACGCGTCTTGTCCAAACCGGTGTGAAGCGCGGACCGCTCGCGCATTCGCGTGCAGACGCAGGCGTTCAGAATTCGCTCATCACGCTGATGGGCTATGCCGGATTGATCGTTGCATTGTTTCTCGGCATATCGGCGCTCGGCTTTGATCTATCGAATTTGGCGCTGATCGCCGGGGCGCTCTCCGTTGGTATCGGTTTCGGCCTTCAATCCATTGTCAATAATTTTGTATCCGGGCTTATCTTGTTGTTTGAGCGGCCCATCAAGGTGGGCGATTGGATCATCACGACTTCGGGCGAGGGCACGGTCAAGAAAATAAGCGTGCGTTCCACAGAGATTGAGACTTTTGACCGTTCATCGATAATTATTCCCAATTCAGAACTGATCTCTTCCGCGGTCACAAACTGGACGCACAAAAACAAGCTTGGACGCATTACCGTACCCGTAGGGGTGTCTTATGGCGCGGACCCGGAGAAAGTGCGCGATATCCTGTTAAAATGCGCCACCGATCATTCGATGATTGTGTCCTATCCCGAACCTTTTGTGACATGGATGGATTTTGGCGCGTCGTCGCTGGATTTTGAAATCCGGGGTTATCTCGGCGACATTTCAAAGGGCTTGCAGGTCCGTACGGAGTTGCGATTTGCAATCTTTAAGGCGCTCGCGGAGGCGGGCATTGAAATTCCGTTCCCGCAACGTGATGTTCATGTCAAATCCCTGCCGCCCGGCTTTCCCGTTCAAGAGCGACCGGCTCAGTCAGAGGAATAAGTGATGTACGCAAACTGGATGATAGCTGCAGGCGCGCTATTGTTTTTTGTGTTAGGCGCGCTGCATTTTCGCCTCACCGTACTTGATCTAAAAGATCCAAAGCGATTTGTGCCGGCCAATCCGGACCTATTGGAAGAATTGCAAAAGACGCGCATCAATCTTCGCAAAGATGTGAAGAATTATTGGTTATCGACGCTTGGTTTTCATTTTAGCCACAGTATCGGTATCCTCTTTTACGCCACCGTCGTCCTTTACTGTGCGTTGTTGCGGCCAGACATTCTGGCGGACATGTATGTGCGGGTGGCTATCGTCGTCTTCGGTGCGTCTTATGTGCTTATGTCGCGGGCGTTCTGGTTTATCATACCTCTTATCGGGTCAGCGCTGGGCGTGTTCTTGATCGCCGTGGGCATAGCGCTGCTCTACCCGTACGGATAGGATTTCGATATGCGTTTTGTGTTCGATCCGCCTCAACAGGCATCGGTAAAAGTAAAAGGCGGCGGGCTGTTTCCCGTACGCCGCATATTTTGCATTGGTCGCAATTACGCCGATCATGTTCGGGAAATGGGCGGGGATCCGAAGTCATCACCGCCGGTGTTTTTCACCAAACCTGTGGATGCCGTTGCGGCGGACGGCACGCAAATACCTTACGCGCAGGCGACGACTAATTTACATTTCGAGGGTGAACTGGTGGCGGCTCTCGGCGGCGGCGGCAAAGACATCTCCTGTGAGGAGGAGGCAGAAGCGTTGGTTTATGGGTATGCTGCGGGATGTGATTTGACGAGACGCGATCATCAGGCGCAAGCAAAAGACACCGGCGCGCCATGGGATTCGGCGAAGGGCTTCGATCTTTCAGCACCAGTGGGAGAGATCATCCCGAAGGCTAAGACCAATATCACAGCCGCGCGGCTGCGGACGTTCGTCAATGGCGAGGAGCGACAGAACGCGCCGCTCGATCAGATGATCTGGTCGGTTCCGGAAATCCTTATGGCCCTGTCGAAGCAGTTTGAACTCAAGGCCGGTGATTTGATCTTCACTGGTACGCCGCAGGGTGTTGGTTCGTTAGCGCCGGGAGACAAAGTGAAGGTAACTGTCGGTGATGATCTCTCCCTCCAGTTCGGCATCAGCTAGCGGTTTCAGATTGTTTCGGCGTCTACGGCATTCACAGAATGCGCAGGGTCATCTCGCGATGGCGTTGTTCGCCTTGCTGATCGCCGGTTCGTTTTCTCTTGGCGCGCGGGCGGCGCCATTCATCGAGTCTGGCGCTCTTAATGCTGTGCGTTTTGCCTTTGCGGTTTTGGTGATGGGCATTGCCGCGTGGCTCACAACACCGCAATCGGAGCGGCGTGCGCTGATGCGGCCCAAAGCCATTTGGCGATACGCCATCCTGGGCGCCCTGATGGGTTTTTACTTTATTACAATGTTTCTGGCGTTGAAGGTGACCAATCCGGTCTCGACCGGCGCCGTGTTCACTTTAATGCCGTTAATGACGGCTGGGTTTGCGTACATCTTCTTACGTCAGATTGCTGGTCCGCTTCTGCTGGTCAGCTTGATCATCGCCGCCATTGGTGCGGTGTGGGTGATTTTTCGCGGTGATCTTGCGGCGATACTGGCGTTCGACATTGGGCGGGGAGAGGTCATCTTTTTCTTCGGCTGTATGGCGCATGGGGCGTACGCACCGCTTGTAAAACGCTTCAATCGTGGCGAGCCCGTTTCCGCTTTCACGTTCTGGACACTTGTTGGGGCATTTTTTTGTATCTGCGCTTACGCCGTGCCTGAAATATTGGCGACGGATTGGGCGGCGTTGCCTCAGATTGTATGGATCACGATCGCCTATCTGGCGGTGTTCACCACAGCAGGAACGTTTTTTCTGCTGCAATTTGCGGCGATGCGCATCCCGGCGAGCAAGGCAATTGCGTATGGCTATTTGACGCCGGTCTACGTCATCGTGCTGGAGGGGCTGGCTGGCGCGGGGTGGGCGAGTGTTTCCGTTGTGGCTGGCGCGCTTGTGATCGTTATCGGACTTGCCATACTCATCCTATCCCCGGAGAAGACCGCCCATGAACGATAAAGAAAAATCCGCCCGATATATCGATGTGGCCAAAGAGATCGCCGCCGTTATCGAAGGCGAGGCGAATATTATCGCGCGCATGGCGACGGTCTCCAACATATTGCACAATGCGTTTGATCATTATTTCTGGACCGGATTTTATTTGGTTGATCCTGAAAAGCCGAATGAACTGGTGATCGGCCCATATCAGGGATCATTAGGCTGTTTGCGTATTCCGTTTGGCAAGGGTGTGTGCGGCGCCGCGGCGGCGACGCGTGAAACTCAGCTCGTTGAGGATGTTCATGCGTTTTCGGGTCACATAGCCTGCGACGCACGTTCGGAGTCGGAAATCGTTGTGCCTGTCCTGAACAGCGCTGGCGATCTCATCGCAGTCTTTGATGTGGATAGCGATCGGAAGGCCATGTTTGACGATATTGACCGCCGGGGCCTTGAAACTATTCTAAGGAACTCGTTTTAATCGCTACGAACAGAATGGACAGACCATGATACGGAACAAACCCTTACTGCTCGTGGCGTATATTGCGCTTTCCTTTGGATTGTCATCCTGCGCCGTTGAAGATGCCCGGGGCGGCGATGCAATTCACGAAGTTTCCGCTGCAACGCTGTCCGCCGAGCGCCTGCAATTGATCGAGAGTGCTCTTCAGGAAGAAGTCGATGCAGGCGTGCGAGCCGGCTTTGTTGCTATGGTCACAAACCGGAGTGGTGTGGTCTATGAAGCAGCCATTGGTATGTCCGATCGCTACAATGAAATACCCATGGAGACGAATGCGCGATTTCGCATCGCCAGCATGTCGAAACCGATTGTCACGGCGGCGATGATGCAGCTTGTCGATCGCGGCGAGGTTCTTTTGACGGACCCGGTCTCTCTATATATTCCGGCCTATGCAGATGCTCGCGTGGCGACGTCGCTCGATCTTGATGACAATGGCGCGTATGAAACGCGTCCGGCAGCGCGTGCGGTCACTATTCACGACCTTCTGACGCACATGGCGGGGATCGGTTACGTCTTCAGTGGTGCGACGGACCTCGACCGCGCTTATCTGGAGGCGAATCTGCTTTCCGCAAAGGGAGATCTTGAGGCGAGGGTCAACATGATCGCCGCCTTGCCTCTTTATGAGGATCCGGGGACGCGGTTCCGCTACAGCTACGCCACCGACGTTGCCGGACGGATCATTGAGGTCGCAAGCGGCATGACATTGGAGGCTTATCTCAAAGAAAATCTCTTTGAACCGTTGGAGATGCGCGACACGGAATTTTTCATGGATGAAACGGATTTCGATCGCCTCGCGATTGTGAACGAGTTCAATGAAGCCGGCGCCATGATCCGTTCCGGCGAAACGCCTCTTGGCGGCGGCCTCAACGATCAGGCGTTTGGCGTGATGTCGGCCGGCGCCGGATTGATCTCCTCCGGGCCGGATTATGCACGGTTTATGATGATGCTGCTGAACGAAGGATCGTTGGATGGCGTGCGCGTTCTCTCTCCCGCAACCGTACGCTTGATGATGAGCGATAATACGCCCTTTGACGCCCGTCCGGACGACTGGCGGCGGCAGGGTATCAGTTTTGGCATCGGCGGCGCCGTCATCGTGGAACCGGGATTCACGGGTAATATTTCCGCGCCCGGCGAATGGGGATGGGCCGGGTATTGGGATACGTCGTTTGTGGTCAATCCAAAGGATGGCATCGCCGTCGTCCTGCTCGCACAGACACAGCCCGGTCCCAACATGCCGCCATCACGTGCGCGTAACCGTGTTAAGGCGATCACCTATGGCGCATTGGAGCGCTAGGTTTCGACCATTCGGCGCAATGGTGTTAGTCGTCTGACTCGGATTTTGTGACATCCGGGATGCGATCCAGAATTTCGAGATACGCATCATACGCAACAGGCGTTATCACCGACCATGTTTGATAGAGCCGCTGGGCGCTTAAAGCATCGATTTCATCAAAGAGACCGGCGCCGGTTTCAGATTGCATAAAAACACCCGCTTCGACTTCAGTGACCCAACCAAGGTCACGAAGCGTTTGGATGGCGTCGGCGCAAGCGGCGCCGCCGTTTCGCCAGATCGGGTGTTCGATGCAACGAGAGAGCGCGTAGCGCCGTTGGCCTCGCATCGCCGCCAAGAGTTCTTTTGCGAGCGGGTTGGATAGAATGCTATCAGGAACGGACCCCGGCTGAGCGCGAGAGTAACGGTCCATGGCGTAATGAGCGTTGTCGTTGATGAAGGCGATATAGTCCCAAACCCGCTCGTCAATCTGCTGCAGTAGCGGCGCGTCGTCAGCGACCCGGAAGCGATGGTTTATCCGCGAAATGATACTCGTATTTATGCCGCCGTCGTCCAAACCGGCGGCTTCACTAACAAGCCGATTGAGCACGTCAAGAAGAAAGTCGGCGCCAATGTCACCGGCAACAGATTCATATTGGCTGGATTCATGGGCGGCGATCTCGTACCAGCGATCCACATGCGCGACGCCCTTGCCGGTTACCGCCCAACTTGCCGGACCGCTTGATTCAATCAGACCCAATTCCGCAAGCCGCAACACATCGTCTTGAATCGCTGTTCGAGTATAATGTGGATACCTGACCATGACGTCGTCGATCCGCAACGCTGAGACGTCATAATTTAGGAGATAGCGAAGAATCAGCGCGGCGTCGTCGCGCTCCAGTCCTGATTGCATCGCGAAATCAGTTCGCGCTTTGGAAACCCAGAGACCGCCCAATTGCTGAACGACGGCTTGGTACGTTTTAATCCACGCCTCATCGGCCAGCGCCCTTTGAGGTACGGTGGCGAAACAAAGCGTGGGAACGAGAGAAAAAAGAAGCGCCCAACTGGAAAATGCAAAGCTTCTTATCGCCGTCTTAGTCGTCATCATCTTCGTTGATGCGGCGGCGTTCGCGCTGGTCGCTGCGTAGAGCGGACTTTGCATTTTCGATAATCTTGCGCAAGCGGATCGGATCATCGAGGTCGGGTAGGGTGATGACACCGACGCCCGTGCCGCGAAGCACCAGTTTGCCGTAGCCTAGAAAACGTCCCCAGATGGATTGCTCAAGGGTGATCTCTTCAATCTTGTTGAGGCTGACTTCCTGTGTGTGTCGCGCGACCAGGCCGGTTTTAAACACGAAGCGATAGGTCGTGACGACAATCTCGGTGGTCATCAGGACAATCAAATGGCCGAGAAGGATCAAGAATCCGCAAACGCCGCCTATTGCCGCAGACCACCAACCCACTCTCAATTCTTCGTAAGGTACTTCCGCCGCAAACTGGATGAAAAACATCAGCGCAACCGCGGCCGCCCCGAGGGAAAACCAAAGCGTTGGAAAGAAGCTGTAAGTCCAATTGAAATTGGCGCGGTGAATAATATCTTCTCCGCCCGCAAGTGTTTTCTCGACGTAACCCGACATGTCGCCCCTCTCCGGAATTCCGGCCCCGCTAAACTAGATCTCTTATATAAGCAGTTATCGCCAGATCGGAAACGCCGCAATACGTTGAAAAGTGGTGATTTGCGCGATAAGAGGCTCCGCTATCCCCTCGTTGCAACGCAATATCACCCTTAAGGAGCCCGACAGGCGCTATGGCGAAATACCAATACATCTACTTCATGTCCGGTCTCTCAAAACAGTTCACCGGCGGCAAAAAGATATTGGAAGACATACACTTACAGTTCTATCCGGACGCCAAAATCGGCGTTGTGGGGGTCAATGGCTCCGGTAAGTCGACGCTTTTGAAGATTATGGCCGGCATCGACAAGGAATTTAATGGTGAAGCCTATGCGGCCGAGGGCGCGCGGGTAGGTTTTTTGCCCCAGGAGCCAGAGCTCGATAATTCGAAAACGGTGTTTGAAAATGTGCTCGAAGGGGCGGGGGATCTAAAAACCAAGATCGACGAATTTAATGCCGTTTCCATGGAACTTGGCGAAAACTACACCGATGAACTCATGGAAAAGATGTCGAAGCTGCAGGAACAAATTGATGCGGCTGACGGTTGGGATCTGGACTCCAAAATTGAAATGGCCATGGAGGCCTTGCGGTGCCCGCCGGGGGATTGGGCGGTCGACAAGCTTTCTGGCGGTGAAAAACGCCGGGTGGCGCTGGCGCAATTGCTGCTTTCAAAACCTGATTTGCTGCTTCTTGACGAACCGACCAACCATCTCGATGCGGAGTCGGTTGCTTGGCTTGAACATCATTTGCGTGACTATCCGGGCGCAGTGGTGCTGGTGACGCACGATCGATATTTTCTGGACAACGTCACGGGTTGGATCCTCGAACTCGATCGCGGGCGCGGCCTTCCATATGAGGGCAACTATTCCTCGTGGCTTGAACAAAAACGCAAGCGTCTTGAGCAGGAAAAGCGCGAGGAGGGGAACCGCAAGAAATCCCTCGATCGTGAATCCGAATGGATCAATGCGAGCCCGAAGGCCCGCCAGGCCAAGTCGAAAGCGCGTATCAGCGCTTATGACGAATTGCTCAACAAAGCGTCCAAGGAAGAAATAAATCTGGCGCAGATTCAAATTCCGCCGGGCCCGCGCCTTGGCGGCGTTGTGATCGAGGCGGAAGGGTTGAAGAAGGCGTTCGGCGACAAGCTTTTGTACGAAGGGCTTTCGTTCAACCTGCCGCCTGGCGGCATTGTCGGCGTGATCGGGCCAAACGGCGCTGGCAAGACGACTCTGTTCCGGATGCTCACCGGTGAGGAAGCGCCGGACGAAGGATCATTGCGCATCGGTGAAACGGTCAAGATGGGCTATGTGGACCAGTCGCGCGAAGAACTGGATGCGAACAAGAACGTTTGGGAGGAAATCTCCGGCGGTCTGGACGTTATTCAACTGGGCAAACGGGAAATTGCGTCACGCGCCTATGTGGGATGGTTCAATTTCAAGGGCGGCGATCAACAAAAGAAAGTCGGCAGTCTTTCCGGTGGTGAACGCAATCGGGTGCAGCTCGCCAAAATGCTGACCGAGGGGGCGAATTTGTTGCTCCTCGACGAACCGACCAACGATCTTGATGTGGATACGCTTAGAGAGCTTGAGCGCGCGCTGGAGGATTTTGCAGGCTGCGCGGTGATCATCTCCCACGACCGCTGGTTCCTGGATCGTATCGCCACGCATATTCTCGCCTTTGAGGGCGACAGCCATGTGGAATGGTTTGAGGGGAATTTTGAGGACTACATGGAAGACAAAAAACGCAGGCTCGGCGCAGATGCAGATGTCCCCAAGCGCATCAAATACAAGCCGCTGACACGCTAAAACAAAGCGGCGCCTGCCGCTTCGTTACGTCGTGCAGTTCTCCTGATCATCACAAAGCTGAACGCGATTGGTGAGGCGCGGCCAGCGGATCGACTGACGATTAAAGACGATTGGCGAGCTAAGAACGTGGCTGGTGATCGCGGGTGTGTAGGTATAAACCATCTCGACAACGATTAGCGATCCGTTGGCGCTGACAACGTCGTTGTCGCTCAAGTTCACATAGGCGTCGCCGGCGCCGTAGGGGATTGCGCCGGTATAGTCTCGACTCCAGTGCACAACCGGATCGTCATCATCATCGAGAACGACGCTTATTAATCTGAGCTGAACGCCCGTTGGGTCATTCGGCTCAACGATACTCATGACGCCTTCAAATAGATCGTCAATATCGGAGAGGTATAGTTGTTCAGACTGCGCTGCGAGGTCGGCCAGCGTATTGGCGGAAATCGCAACTTTACGATTCACAGTCATGGCGGTTGAGGCTTCAACCAGCCCGAAGAACAAAATCACCATGACGGGCAGCAACATAGCGAATTCCGTCGCCGCCAGGCCATTGGCGCAATCGCGAAAACGGGCGCTGAGAATTTTCAACTGACTTGGCATCTCTTTGCTTTCTTACGTTTCATTGCCGGAGTTTAATTCGTAGGGCTCGTTTCTGAAAATCATGACCGAGGTGATGCGTCGCTTGTTCGTGCCTTCCTCTGCTAGGTTGACGCCGATGGCGGGGTTCAAAGTCGTATAGATGTAGCAAATACGAACCCGAATGATTTGTAATTCTTCGCCCGGGTCGAAAGGTAGCGCCGCCAAGTCTTCAGGTGGCGCATCCGCGCAGGTTGCCGGTGTATTATCGGCGGCCAACTCCGCGAAGGTATCGAAGGTGTCAACTTCCAGAGTGAGCCGGTTCTCACACCCCCCGAACGACTTTACGATATTGCACACGCGATCATACAGATCGTCGTACTTTTCCTCATCTGTACCGTCCCAGCCTTGCACCTGGCCGGTTTTAATGAGGCGGCCCATATCGCCAACCGACGCATCGACGGCGGAGTTTGCAAAGAAAAACCATCCGACTTCGAACGTTGAAAACATAATGGTCAGAAAAAGCGGCGCGACAATGGCGAATTCAACGGCGGTCGAGCCATCGGCGTTAGGGCCGAAGCCACCGAGCCGGCGTCGTCGTTTTGGTAATAAGGTCAACCCGAACATACCCTGCCTGCCTTACTTACTGATGTGAAGGTCGACGAGGTCGGCGGCGATGTCGCCAAAGGCGTCCTCTAGATCATTACCGTCGACGGCGTCGTGGAAGTAGGGGGCCGTGGGCTTGGTAGCGCACGCCTTAAAGGTGTTACGAACGCTGGTGCTGTCGAGGCCGAACATGATGGTGTAGACAAGATAGCCCTCAGCTTTCATCCTGTGGCAGACGCGCAGAACTTTCTGGTCGAGTTCATCTTCCATTTCTCCACGGGTATTCATCGTGGCGCCAAGGCGGCGTTCGATGGCGAAGCCATACTGACCTTGGGTGGATTGCCAGTGCGTGTATCTGTCCGATCCGACAACGTTTTCACCGTCCGTCATGATCACGATTGCCTTTTGCCATTTCTCATAGTCTTGATCGCCGGGGCCAATGCCTTCTGTAAACGGCGCTTCTTTGGACAGAATACGCCATCCCCAGGCGGCGCCGTGGGCAATGTCGGTGTTGCCATCTGGGCTCAAAGAGTCGACGTGATCCTGAATGTCCTGACGAACATTGGTCAGCGGCAGGATCGGTTTGGGGCAATCAATTTCCGGTCCTTCGTTGGATCCGAAATTATTCGGCGTATCGTATTTACCCTTGTAAGTGTTCGTCGCCGGGTCCCACCAGCCGACATATGCGTTGCGCATGATGTATTCCTGGCTGCCGCGGCCATGGCTACTATCCACACTAATGGTCAGATCGTCCATGAGATCTTTGAAATCATCGTCGGTGACATTCCCGTCGAGAACTTCGCGGAAGTAGTGTACAATTTTTGCATATTTGTTGAACTGACTACCGTTTCCGTCGTGAGTGTAGTTCCAGTCATTCACAAAATATTTATTGCCGTAACTGCTTTCGCGTATATCTTCGCCACTTTCATGGTTGTTATCGTCATCGGGGTCGTCGAAAAAATACCCAGCCCAAGGTGTTCCATATGTTGTGGTGCCAGATTCGTTGTAATCTCCGTTGTCGCAATCATCGGTGTTGTTGCAGTCAGGTTCATCGGGCAGGAATACCGGAACCCATTTCAGGTTCGCGGCGTTTGTGAGCACAGAGGTGTCCAGCGTAAACGCAGGCGCGTCGTCGAACGCATCATACGCGCGTTGCTCTTCGGAGTTTGTGCTGGAGGAATACTCGCTCGGCGGGGCCATATAGGCGTTTAGTTCGGCTGATGACACAGAACCGCCGGGAGGAATGTCGAGTTCGTCCAGAGGATAGGGGCGAGACTCGACGCAGCCCTTCCAGGTTGTGTTCGGCAGTGTTCTGTAAAGGTCAAAATGGTTTACTTTCGTATCCATGTCGACGTTGCCGCTCTCATCCACATGGAAGAAACGGCGGCCGTGATAATATGCGGATCCGCCCGTATCCGCCCAGTCACTTGACCAGCCGGACGACCCGCCAGCATTTACGTTGGCGTTGAACGGCACGACGCCGATTTTGATATTCTCGCTTGTCGCATCTGACCCGTACAGCACGTCTAACAGTGTATCGACAGCATCTTTAAGGCTATCAATTTTGCGCTCACCATCAATTTCGTTATCCATGGAGCCCGTAACGTCGAGCACCAGCGCCAGTTCTATACGGCCAGAACCCTTCTTGGTAATTTCAACACACTTATCGATGTCCAGAGTCTTGATGCCAGCAACGCCAAGCAGATACGTTTTAATCTCGCCAGTGATGCACGTACCGATAATGGCGTCGTCATTCAGCGCGAATACGATATTCCAACCGGCTTGCAGGCTGGTTTCATAATTGAAGTTCGCCTCAAAGAATTTTCGGCCATATGCCTTGAGTTCTGTTTCTGTGAGGTCTGGATCAGTAGCCGCCAATTGCGCAAGGGCCAGACTGGCGGCGTCCATCGATTCAATCATGTCCGCACGCACGGCGTTCCAGCGCGAGTAATCTACAGCGCCACCTGCGAAAAGAAACAATACGGTTGTCATGAAGGCAAAAAGGAAAACGATGTTTCCGCTGCGATCATTCGCAAACCGTTTCATCATTGGCGTCAGGCAAGCCGCGCGCCGCTTCACAGCGCGTTTGTCTTTGCCTTTGGCTATACCGGTATTCTGGCCCAGCATAGGGATCTCCCCGCAACTCTACTTGTGCGCGTGAGACAATGGGGCCGTCGTCGTTAAGGGCTCGTAAGGAAACGTAGTTAACAACAAAATAAATGAGACAATTTTATTTAGCGGAGAAAGCAGCCAGAAATTTGTTGTTGCGAGCAGGACATTCCAAAAAAATCGTTCAAACGAGCTTAATGCGGGAATAAAATTTGTATTTCGGGGAAGGTTTCTACCGGGTTTAGCTTCAGCTTCTCCTGAACAAACCCATTGACGGCGCGCCCGGTGACAGTGAAAGTCATTTCAAAATTTACCTTGTTGGGGCCACCATGAAATATCTCGCGGTTTTCGCCAGCCTGTTCACAGCAACGCCTGTTGCAGCCGAGGTTGCTTACATAACGGCCGATCGGATGATAGATCCCGGCGCTGGCCGCGTTATTGAACAACCCGCAATCGTGGTGGAGAACGGAAAAGTCGTCGCCGCAGGAACTCAGGCGGATTTGGCACAGCCGGCGGGGTCAAAAGCGATATCACTCTCCGGCAAAACGATCCTGCCCGGTCTTATTGATATGCATACCCATGTCACTGGAGACCCTACAAAGGGCGGCGGCTATTCGGCGCTTGGCTATCAAAATGAGCGCAGCGTCATCTGGGGCGTCAACAATCTGCAACGCACGCTCATGGCGGGGTTTACGACGGTCCGAAATGTCGGCGCCGAAGGCTATAGCACGCTGGCGCTGCGGGATGCGGTCAACGAGGGCGAAATTACCGGACCGCGCATGTTTGTCGCCGGGCCGCCAGTGGGCATCGTTGGCGGCCATTGTTCTGACAACAATATGCTACCGCCGGAATATAACGCGACGGGCGAAGGCGTCGCGACGGGTCCGTGGGGCATGCGCGAGAAAGTGCGTCAGAATATCAAATACGGCGTCGACCTGATCAAGACCTGTTCAACAGGCGGGGTGTTTTCCAAAGGTACGCTTCTTGGCGCGCCACAGGGAACAGTTGAGGAGCTTTCCGCCATCGTCGACGAAGCGCATATGCGCGGGCTTAAAGTCGCCTCTCACGCACACGGAACGATTGGGATTAAAAACGCCATCCGAGCCGGTGTTGATACGGTCGAGCATGCAAGCTTTCTTGATGACGAGGCGATCCGCATGGCGAAGCGGGCAGGCGTTTATCTGTCCATGGACATCTATAATACGGAGTACACGCTGGCCGAAGGCGAGAAAAACGGCGTGCTTGAGGAGTCGTTGAATAAAGAACGAGAGGTTGGCGGCGTACAGCGGGAAAGCTTCCGCAAGGCTGTGGCGGCTGGCGTTAAAGTCGTGTTCGGGTCGGATGCCGCAATCTATCCGCATGGCGACAACGCCAAACAGTTTTCGCGCATGGTGGAATTCGGCATGACGCCCATGCAGGCGATACAGGCGGCGACCTCTCTGGCGGCGGAAGCGCTGGGCAAATCGAGTAATTATGGCTGCCTTGGGGCCGGATGCGCCGCAGACATGATCGCTATTTCCGGCGACCCGCTCGCGGACATTTCCGCCCTTGAGGCTGTGGATTTCGTCATGAAGGACGGTGAGATTTACAAAAATAACTGAGGTTTCTTACCGGCGCTGGCCGCCACAGAGCTGCGAATTAGGCGGAAATCATAAGAATAACAAATGATTACACCTGGTTTTGCCGGCCGGATCACAAATCATGCGCATCTACGGCGCACTCAGCCCGCTCTCAAAGAATTCACAGAATCGGCGATTTTTTCTGCAGAATCCGTGTTATTAACCATAACTGGAATTTCTGTATGGAGGGGAGCCATGGGTTCTAACCTGACAATGCGCCGCGCGGCGGCTGTCGCCATTCTCGTCATCGGTGCGGGTGCTGCAACACCGGCGCTGGCGGGACGCTGCGGACATTCATATGCGGTTGATGCGCCGACGACACTGTCGAAGGTAGCGCGCGCCTGCAACGTGTCGTTCAGGGCGCTGGTCGAGGCCAATCGCGGCGTTGATCCGGCTTATGTCCGGCCAGGCGAGCATCTCGCCGTTCCCGGTGAAACTGAATATGCCGGCGACATCAGCGTGCCGGTTATCGAGCCCGTAGCGGACCCAGATGTGCGGCATCCTTATATCACCAGCAGTCCGGGCGCCTCGTACCGGGATTATTACGATGATCGCGCATCCGACGTCCGCCGCGTAAACGTCAACGCATATGACGGCCCATCCACTTATTTTGACACACGGAATGCGCCGGTGCACGCGCGTCATGATGGCGGACTTAGCTATCAGAAATTTTCTGCGGCGCGCATTCGCACCGCCGGGCTGATGATGCAACCGTCATCAACACCGGCACGCTCACCGCTCACGCCGTCTCTTGGTATTCGCAGCATCAGCGCGGCGCCCACACCACTCATGGAGTGTTCGGTGCTGCGCCGTAAGCCGAGCGGCAAAATACAGCAAGTCACCGAACTGACGGTGGCGCCGGTTGATCAGGAAATCCCCGCCCATTGCGCGTCATTTGTTTCCGCTAAGCCGATGCGCTCGATTGTTACACGTGGGGTTTTAATCGCGGCGCCAGCGGCGGAGCCCACAAACCTGACCGTGTTTAAAGGCTACGTGACGGATGTCGACGCAGAGTGCGTCACCTTGCGGGCCGACGACGGTATGACCTGGCGCATGAACGCGCCGCTTGAGGCTAGCGACATGCTCGGGAAGGAAGCGACCGTTTGGGCTGAGTTCACGAGGAACCCGACTTGCGGCGGCCTTGTGCTTGATCACGCGGTATACGCCGAGCGCCTCTAGCGCGTCAGCAACAAGGCGCACTGGCGGCGATTTGTTCGCTGTTTGCGGCAAATGGCGATGCGGTCCCGCAGCCCGGAAAAATTCCGTAATGCGTCGACCAATCGCCGTTAAAGTCAAAATACGAGGCGAAACGCGATTCATTTAGCATCCGGTAGGTGTTTCCGCACACCGGAAAGACGCGGCCGCGCTCGATGACATGATGCTGGTCCAGCGTAAATACTGTTTCGCTGTGTTTCAGACCGCCCTTGTAAACAACCGCTTGCCCATAATCCTCGCAGGCTGGCTCCAGCCCGCCGATTTTGAACAACCGGTAAGTGGCGGAGTGAAACTGTGCGGGCGCTAGTTTTTCCTTCAGCGCGGGATTGTTGATCGCAATTGGCCGATGATTGACCAGGCGTGGGTCAACAAAGCCGGATGTCTTGGCGGCGTGCAAAAAATCATTCCAGTATAGCGCGCCACCCAGACACTCTCCCTGCGCCGCCGGATCATGGCGCAGTTCGTCTGCAAGCCTCCGGTCTGCGTAGACATCAGCGAAATAGAATTCACCGCCGGGTTTGAGAAGTTCATACGCGGCGCGAAACACGGCGGATTTATCTTCCACCAGATTGATAACGCAGTTTGAGATAATGACGTCAAATGAATTCGGTTCAAGATCAAGCTCGCCGAGCGCTTCAACATCGCCTTCCAGAAAACGGACATTGGCGTAACCGAATTTCTCCGCATGCCATGCCAGATATTCTCGGGCGAGAGCCAGCTGTTGCGGCGTCATGTCGACACCGATGACTTCGCCGTGAGGTCCGGCGAGTTGTGCGAGCGTGTAGGCGTCCTGCCCGGAACCTGACCCCAAATCGAGAATGCGCGCGCCATCCAGCGCCGCAGGTGCAATTAGTCCGCAGCCGTAATAACGGGCGCGCACTTCAGGATGGATGTTGGAAAGAGCCGCTTTCAGATAATCCGGGGTGTTCTCAAGGGTGCAACAGGCGTCGGTTTGAAGATCGGCCGATGAAGACAACGTCTTGCCGTAGTAATTCTTGACATTATCCTGAATATTCATGGGCGTGCTTTCTGGCGTTTTGGGCGTGTCCGGCTTGCGTCTGATAGCGGCGACCTTTACCTTTTTCCGGGCCCGCATCAACTCACGAGCTGTTGAGGCACGTGAAGGTGATCCGCCAAATAAACGAATGGCGGAAAGCCGACTGCGGACATCTGAGTGGCCATGTTGCGTTCCGGCTAAACGACGTCATTTGAAAATTTCAAGACGGGGGAGTCATGAAAAACGCAACATCAACGAATGCAACCTTATTTCTGGCGATACGAATTACGCTCGCCGGCGCCGCTGCCGCGATTACTGTCGCTTGCGGATCGCCGGATGCACGCTCAGAAGATCAGGGTCCAACGGTGGGGCTCGATTCCATTCTTAATTCTGACATCTATGACAATGGATTTCTTGGCTTCAGCGAATACGACCTGATCTTTGCGCCCGCCGGGCAAGTGGACGCCAAAGTGGTGGTGACCAACAAATCGGGCGAAGTCGCGCAGTTCGGGTTTTTCCCAGACTACCGGTATTCAAACGGCGTCTTTGGCAAGCTTCGACCACAGAACCACGCGGAAACAACCTTGCCGGCTGGCGACTACGCCATGGAGTTTTATGTGTCGGGCGACGTCGCAACACGCGTTCCATTCTCGGTCGAGGCTGGCGCTGTCAGCGATGATCCGTTCAATCCAGGGTCTAAAGTGACATTTACCGGCCCTTGGCAGGACTTCGCCTATTTCACCTTCATTCCCAATAGAGAAATCGAAACTTCAAACCTTTCATTCTGGGCCGGGGCGAGCGATCTGCCTGACGGAGAAACGCGCGGCGCCATTTTTGTGAAGCTCACCCGCAACGGAAAACTTGTCGCGCACAGCAAGCGCAATCAGGGCACGCTCGACCATAATTTGCTGCGCCGTCATACGATGATGCTTTTTCAACCCCATGAACGCAATGGAGAGGCCAATGCCATCGCGTTCAGCAAGGCCGATATGGAAAAGAATGGAAAGTACAAACTCACCGTTGAGTTGACTGATTCCGGCAAGGTCATTCGCGAGTACGAGTTTAAGTCCGCCGGCGGCGCCTTAAGTCCGCATCCGCGCACCGCACTCGGGTACACGCCAAAAGCGGATTATATCGCGCCGCGCGTATTGAAACAGGGCACAACGTCGTATGAGTTTGTGGAGGCGTTCTGGATCGAGGCTCCGTAAAGAGTAGCGCTGAAAAACGCCCCGCCGTTGCTCTATTGCGGTCGTTAATCTGACAAAGTTGTGGTTTACTCAGCGTTTGTGAATGAGCTTGGCAATCGCTGAGCGCAAACGTTGAGTACCCCCATGCCGCTGGCCACGTTGAGATCACGCGTCCGATCCGAACTGGAACATCATCTGGATAAAGCCGCGCAGGATTATCTCGGCGATCCAATGCTGGCGAAAGTCGATTTTTCGCAACCTGCAGGCGAGGCGGCGTTTGTCGGGCCGGACTCCGTTTCATGGCGGATATTTAAAAACCCGGTGACGCTGTTTATTGGCGGCGTCACGGCCGTCATTCTTGAACTGGCGGAGCCACGGGTGCGCACCGGCGTGTGGGACAATACGAGCTTTCGCACCGATCCCGTGCGGCGCCTGAAAAGAACGGGCCTGGCGGCGATGGTTACGGTCTATGGTGCGCAAAGCATCGCGGAACAACTGATCGCCAACGTCAATCGCATGCACGACCGAGTCGCCGGCGTGACGCCGGACGGCGCCCCCTACGCCGCGAGTGACCCTGAACTGCTGACCTGGGTGCAGGCGATGGCGGCGTTCGGATTCATGGAAAGTTACTCGGCGTATGCCGCACCGCTGAGCGATGACGACCGCAATCGATATTACGCGGAAGGCGGCGGCGCCGCGGCGCTGTACGGTGCGAAAGATGCACCGCGCTCGCTGAACGATGAACAGGCGCTGTTTGCGGCGATGACTCCGAAACTGGAAGCCTCAGACATTATATTCGAGTTTTTGACCATCATGAAAAAGGCGGAGGCTTTTCCGCAGCCGGCGCAACTGGCCCAGCATTCGCTGGTGCGCGCCGCCGTCGATATCGTGCCGAACAATATCCGCGAGACTTTGGGCCTCACTTCCCGCTACGGCCTGCGGCCGCTCGAGGGGCGGGTCGTCAAGCGCATGGCGCGCCGGGCCGAACGGTTGATCCTGCGCTCCAGCCCCGCCGCGCAATCCTGCAAGCGGCTGGGTCTGCCAGAGGGTTACCTATACGGGCGATAGCTGGCGCCAGTTCGTTCACAGGGTTTGCGCCGCGTCCCCAAGCGGACTAAGGAAATGGCGACTTAACCTCCACGGATTCTTATGACCGCCATCACGCCTGAAATCGTCGCCGAGCACGGCCTAAACTCGGAAGAATATGAGCGCATCAAGTCGCATATGGGCCGGGAGCCGAACCTGGTGGAGCTTGGCGTCTTTTCCGTGATGTGGTCGGAGCATTGCTCCTATAAGTCGTCGCGGCGGCATTTGAAGAAACTGCCGACCAGCGCGCCCTGGGTGATTTGCGGTCCCGGCGAAAATGCCGGCGTCATTGATATTGGCGACGGGTTGGCCGCCATCTTCAAGATGGAAAGCCACAACCACCCGAGCTTCATCGAGCCTTATCAGGGCGCGGCCACCGGCGTCGGCGGCATCATGCGCGATGTGTTCACCATGGGCGCGCGGCCAGTGGCGAACATGAACGCTTTGCGGTTCGGCGACTGGTCGCACGCCAAAACCCGTCATCTCGTGGCCGGCGTTGTCGGCGGCATTGGCGGATACGGAAACTGCATGGGCGTGCCGACGGTGGGCGGCGAGACGAATTTCGACGCCGGCTATAATGGCAACATTCTCGTCAACGCCATGACTGTCGGCGTCGCTGAAAAGCACAAGATTTTTTATTCCGCCGCGCGCGGCGCGGGCAATCCGGTTGTCTATGTGGGCTCCAAAACCGGCCGCGACGGCATTCACGGCGCCACCATGGCGTCAGCGGAATTCGATGATGCGTCGGAGGAAAAACGTCCGACCGTGCAGGTTGGCGATCCGTTTACGGAGAAATTGCTGCTGGAAGCCTGCCTTGAGCTGATGGCATCCGACGCGATTGTCGCCATTCAGGATATGGGCGCCGCGGGGCTGACGTCCTCATCCGTTGAAATGGCGGCAAAGGGCGGGGGCGGGTTCGAGCTTGATCTCGATCACGTGCCCCAGCGCGAAGAAAACATGACCGCCTATGAGATGCTGCTTTCGGAGTCTCAGGAACGCATGCTCATGGTGCTGAAACCGGGCCGCGAAGATGCGGCGCGAGCAATATTCGAAAAGTGGGGCGTTGATTTCGCGGTGATTGGCGTCACAACCGATAGCGGGCGGCTCGTTATAAAGCATCAGGGCGAAACCGTCGCCGACATGCCTGTACCGCCGCTGGCAGACGATGCGCCGAATTACGACCGGCCTTACGTGACTCTCAAAAAACCGGCGCCGCTGGCAGACCCGACCGTCACCTATCGCGAGGCCGAAGCGATTCTGCGCGCGCCGGGCAAGCCGGAAAGCGAAATGCGCACCATCGTCGAAACGCTGATGTCCGATCGCCTGTCCGACGCAACGCTCATCGACGGCGTCGGCATGACTGTGTCTGCCGGCGAGGCGCGCATTTATGTTCGTTCAAAACCCGAGGGGGTCAGCTTCGGCGGGTTCGAAGAGGCGGCGCGAAATCTCGCATCCAGCGGCGTCGTAGAAACGGCGGAAGTCGAACAGCGCGAAGAAGTCCTGTCGCTCGCCGAGGCGCCCGGCGGAGATACCATGCTCACCGCGTTGGCGCGGCTGATGGGAACGCCGGATCTTTGCTCGCGGTCCTGGATCTGGTCGCAATATGATCACACGGTTATGGGCGACACGATCATCCACCCGGGCGGCGACGCCGCGCTTGTGCGCGTGCATGGCGTGAACCGCGCGCTGGCGATCTCCACTGATGTGACGCCGCGCTATGTGAAGGCTGACCCCCATGAGGGCGGCAAACAGGCCGTAGCGGAAACCTATCGCAATATCTGCGCAACGGGCGCCGCACCGCTCGCCATTACCAATTGCCTCAATTTCGGCAATCCCGAGCGGCCGGAAATCATGGCGCAGTTCGTCGGTGCTATTGAAGGCATCGCCGAAGCCTGTGAGGCGCTCAACTATCCTGTCATCTCCGGCAATGTTTCGCTTTATAATGAAACCAACGGCGCCGCGATCCCGCCGACGCCAGCCATTGGTGGCGTCGGTGTATTGGAGGATGCAACCAAAGCCGTGCGCATTGGCGGCGCGGAGGCGGGTGAGGAGCTAATCGCCATTGGCGTGACGCGCGGGCATCTCGGCCAATCGCTTTACATGCGCGATCTTTTCGGCATCACAGAGGGCGCGCCGCCGCCGGTTGATCTCGCGGCAGAACGCAAGGCGGGTGAGTTGGTCCGTAAACTGATCGATGAAGGACTCGTGACCGCCTGTCATGACGTATCCGACGGCGGGCTGCTTGTAGCGGCTGCAGAAATGGCGCTTGCCGCGGGCCGGGGTCTCAATATGACGACGCCGGTGAAACAGCGCAAAGCAGCCTTCTGGTTCGGCGAAGATCAGGGGCGTTATCTTGTGGCCGCCGCACCCGCCGCTGCTGATACGCTGCTTTTGAAAGCCGCGATGGCCGGCGTGCAGGCGTCGAAAATTGGCCGCTTTGGCGGTCCGGACCTGACATTAGACGGCAGCGATGCCCTCTCGTTGCTTGATTTATCTGATATTTTTGAGTCCGCCCTGCCGGACTACATGAACGCCGAGACAAAAAAGGAGACCGCCGCCATGCCCATGGCCGGAGACGACATCAAAAAGCTCATTCTCGAAGCGCTGCCCGATGCGGAAATCGAGCTGGAAGACCTCGCGGGCGACAACGACCACTGGCGCGCGCGCATCATCTCCGCCGCCTTCAACGGCAAAACCCGCGTCCAGCAGCACCAGTTGGTGTACAAATCACTCAAGGGCCGCATGGGCGGGGAGTTGCACGCCCTCGCGCTGGAGACTGAGGCGAGGGAGTGATTTTGGTAAGCGATTTGGAATCGACGTTCTGAATGGGCAATGATGTGAGAAGGTACTGAAAATGCTCAATGCCTCAAGAATGTTTGCAGCATTTGTGGCATTCATTTTGTTTGGAGCTTGTGCGCCGGAAAATCATCAGCAACATTACCCACAAGATGTTACAGATAATATTTTGTACATTCAGTCGCTCGACGAAAACGCATCAAAGCCACGAGACATTGACCGAATGTATGCCGCTATAGGAAGTTTTGATCTCGCTCTAGAAAAAGGCAGTCCAAGCGAACTGGACCGTGTTCGTTTTCGATACTGGCGGGCCCGTTCTTATTCTCAAATCAATGAGCAACGGCGTCTCAGTGGATGAGAGGTTGACGTGGCGGAAGTCGAGCAAGCGCTCAGTGACTATGACTATGTTATTGGTTCAACGGCTGCCGCGGAATATCAGAATGTGCATTATTTTGCCGGCCACGCGGCTTTCAACGATTTAGAAGATGAAACCAGAGCCGGGAGTTATTGGCTAGAATGTGCAGCGTTCGAGCATATGGGGTGTATGAATATTGTCGCTGATGGATATTTTGGCGGTCAATACGGGCTCGAAGTCAGTTATGAGAAATCGAGCGATTATCATACAAAAGTTTTTGATTCTGGGGTAGAAGGCCGCTGCGCCGGCGTTTTTTCGGGTGTCCGTTTGGCAAGAATGTCTGTTTTCTTGCCACAGGTCGATTATCGCTTGGCATGGGATGAATGGCTTGAAGAGTCGTTTGAATTGCAGGAACAGTTAGCTGATACCTTTGACATGTCAAATATCTGCGCCAAGGAAGTGTTGACGATTGATTCCTATCTGCTCCACCTTGCGAACGATATAGATAGAACTCATCTTCTAGAAGATATAATTACAAAAAACGTTGGCTCTCCCTCCGTTACGATCGCAAACTACTTTGTTGGAAACATAAAGCAGGAAACTGTTGTTGAAGCCATTTCGCAATATGATGAGTTTGTAAAATGTCAATCACTGGTTCAGCTCAGTACTCATGCCAAGCTAACTGGGCGCTTTCAATTGGTAGACACGCACCAAGGCGACATTAAGTCCTCGGATCAAACCTATTGCGCCGGCGCCCTGACGTGGTCCAATGTGCTTAAGGCCTATCAGCCGGAACAATAATTTCGTAGCGTTTAGTTGATAAGAGAGTAACTCCACAGGCTTGCCTTGGGCGAAGCGCAATAGGCTTTACCCACCCGCCAACAACTTATTCAATCCAAATTCAAATCACGCAAGACCGTTCGCTACACAGTCCAACCTGCGATGACCGCTAACAAGCCATGCGCCCAGCGAAAGCTCACGACGCATTTTTACCGCTATAGAATACGCCTAGTCTGACGAACGCCCACAACACGCCGGTCACGGCGGTCCCGGCCAATGTCAGCGCCAGATCAGGCGAGTATCGCCACAACGTGCTTATGGATACGCCGAAGAGTTGGGGAATTAGGAATATCGCGGTCCAGGCCAGAACAAAGGTCATGAGGAGTGGAAACCACAAGCTGAAAGCGCCGAACAACCCGGACTTGGCGCGCAATCCCTCGCGAAGAAGCCATGATAAAATCATGCCGATGACGAAAAGCAACGGCAGCAGCGCGAAGGTGAAAAACAACGCCTTGCGGCTCCATCGGCTCTGGTCGCCAGCGTAATCGAGGCCAAGGGCTCTGGCGCTGACGCCGTTGATGAGGTCAGTGTTTTCTGCAAACCCCATTCCGCCCCCTGAATTAATCAGGATAACGGCGCCCTTCTGTTCCGCCGGAAGCATGATGGCGAATGTGTCTATGCCGGGGAGGGTTCCTGAGTGGGAGACTGTTCCGTTTTCTGTGTTGACGCCCCAGCCTAAACCATAGAACGGTGACGCTTCGCTCGCCGGGCGCATCATTTCGGTTTTGCTCTCAGCGGTGATGAGGTCGTCCTCGCCATTCATCATGATCGCCATATACAGAGCGACGTCGCTGGCGCTCGCGATCACGCCACCCGCCGGCGCCATGACGCGATGAGTTCTGGTGTCTTCAAACGGACGCTTTGCGCCAAACCAGGGCCGATGTCCGATCGCTATATTGTCGTAGCGTTCGCCATCAGCCACAAAGCTGTGCTCCATGCCCATAGGCTCAAGGATTTCTGTTTCGACATAACTAGCGTAATCCCGGCCGCTCAAGTTTTCGATGAGGGCGCCGAGAATTTGGTAGTTTGCGTTTGAATAATCCCATTTGACGCCAGGTGCATGAGCCGGCGTCCACTGCGCGATCCGATTAACCTGCCGCGAAAGCTCGTCACTGCTCGTGGTCATGTCGGTATGCGCGTCGTTGCCCTGCACGGTTGAATATCCGCTTGTGTGGCTGAGGAGTTGCCGGATGGTGATTGCGCCAGCGGGGCTGCCGGAGAACGCTTCCAGATATTGCGAAATCTCCGTATCCAGATCGACCTTTCCAGCCTCCACCAGTTGCATCACGGCCATTGCGGTGAAGCTCTTGGATATAGAGCCGAGCCGGAACGGCGTGTTTGGCTTTACGCTTTCGCCGCTTCCGATCAGGACTTCTCCATGTTCTCCGGTATAAATCTCACCATTCTCCACGACCGCATAAGCAAGTCCCGGCGCTCCAGAGACCGGCATCTCGGCGGAAATAAAGTCTTCAATAGAACCGGGAGGTGTGCTCGCGTGTAATGCGGTTGCAATGCCCAAAGAGATCAAAATCAGAATACGCCGCAAAACTACACTCTCTAATCTACTTGCCCCATCGTCGAACACTGATTGCCGTGACGGCTTCGCAAATGAACGACAGTTAGACCAAACCTATCTACCCACCCGCCAACAAATTGTTCAATCCAAACTCAAATCGCGCATCGATGCCCAAGATCAAAATGATGAACACTGCAATCGGCGCGGCGTAGCGGATGAAGAATCGCCAGTAGCGGAAGAGGCCTTCACTGGTGTTGTGCAATTCCTCACGCATGATCGCGCGCGGCACGATCCAGCCCGCGAAGATCGCCACCAGCAACCCGCCAAGCGGGAGGAAGACGCTGCCGGAGAAGAAGTCGAGCCAGCCGCCGAGCCCGCCGACAAAGATCGTCGCTGTGCCGACGGCCCAGCAGACGACGCCGAAGATGATGGCGGAGGTGGTCCGCCCGAGGCCCAGTTGATCCTCGCCCACGGATGACACGACCAGCAGCAACGATATCGATGATGTGAGCGCGGCGATAAACGCGAGAAAGAAAAACATCCCGCCGATGATCGACCCCGCCGGCATGCCCGAAAAGACGGCGGGGAGCGCGTTAAAGATCAGTCCCATACCCGCCGCCGGATCAAGCGCATGCGCAAAGACGATGGGAAAGATCATCAGCCCAGCGACGATCGCCACCATGGTGTCTGCCCCGGCGATGATCGCCGCGTTATTGCCGATGTTTTCCGACTTGGGCAGGAACGAGCCGTAGGTCATCATGATGGCGCCGCCGACGCCGATGGAGAAAAACGCTTGCCCTAATGCAGAAAGCACAATGGTCGGCGTTATCTCCGAAAAACGCGGGCTGAAAAGATAGTCAAACGCCTTGTCCGCCGCGCCTGTGGTCATTGCGTAGATGCTCAGCCCCACGAGCATCAGAAAAAAGATTGGCATCAAAATGGTCACAACCTTTTCGATGCCACCCTTTAGTCCAAGCGTGACGATGAAGATTGTGATTCCCATGAACAAAGTGTGCCAGAAAAGCGCAAAGCCGTTCCCGCTGTAGAGCGATGCCGCCTGCGCAGCGTCCGTGGGTGACCGGCCGGCGAACTCGCCCATAAATGACATGAGAGAATACGCCATGACCTGACCGGCGATAACGCTGTAGGTGGTCAACACGAAGAATGCGGCGATCACTCCGGCGAGCCCGACAATCAACCAAGCGGGCGATTTGCCAATGTCGATGGCGAGTTGCTTGGTCGAACCCACCGCCGACAAACCTTTGTGTCGCCCGATGGAAAGCTCGCCCATCAAGATCGGGTAGGCGATGAACGCGACACAAATAAGATAAACGAAAACGAACGCCGACCCGCCATTATCGCCGGTCTGAAACGGAAACCGCCAGAGATTGCCCAGACCGACCGCGGAACCGATCGCCGCCATGAGGAACGCAAAACGTGAAGACCATTGTGGTGTAGAATCGCCAACCGGACCAGCCATCATCTCTCTCCCAATTTTCTTTGCGCAAGATTCGGCGCTTTTTCTCAGCATACCCGGCTTTTTTGATCTCGAACAGGCGCATGAATGCACCGATCCTGCCGCGGCTGGCTGCTACCTTGCTCGCAGCGGGGCAGGCTTTTAGGGTGCGGACAACATCAGCCATCAGGGTAAGTTTTTATGCATATTCGCGCCGCCATTCTCGCCGTTTCTTCGTTTGTTCTCGCCGCCGGCTGCGGCCAGCGCGATGAGACGGGCGCCCCTATAGAGCCTCATAGCGATGAGCCAGGCACGGAACAGGAGGCCAACTGGGCGCCATTGTCCGCAGCCGACGCGCATGACCCGTTCACTTATGCAAATTATGAGGACGTTCGCGTTACGCATGTCGATCTTGATCTGAATGTCGACTTTGCAACGCAAATTATCTCCGGTACGGCGACCCTCGATTTTGAACGTCTGGCGGAGAAAGTCGCGTCGATCGTGCTTGATGCCAACGACCTGGCGATTGAAGCGGTTGAAACACACAGTGACGGGCAATGGCTGACGGCGAGCTATGAACTTGGCCCCGATGATGCGGTGCTCGGCTCGCGGTTTGAAATTGCCTTGCCCGATGACGCCGACAAGGTTCGCGTCACCTACGCCACCAGCCCGGCGGCGGAGGGCATCCAGTGGCTCTCGCCGGAACAGACCGCCGGCAAGGAACATCCGTTTCTGTTCACGCAGTTTCAGGCGCTGTATGCGCGCACCATGGTTCCGCTGCAGGATACGCCGGCGGTTCGCATTACCTATGACGCGCATATCACCACGCCGCCCGAGCTGATCGCCATCATGAGCGCGCGGCAGGACGAAAGCGGCGAGCGAGACGGCGATTATTCCTTCAAGATGTCGCAACCGATCCCGTCTTATCTTTTGGCGCTCGCTGTCGGTGACATTGAGTTCAAAGCCATCAGCAACAAGGTGGGTGTTTACGCCGAAAGCTATATTCTCGATGCGTCGGCGGCCGAATTTGAAGACACGCCGCAAATGGTCGACGCGATCGAGGCGCTATACGGTCCCTATCGTTGGGGTCGCTACGATCTTATTGTGCTGCCGCCCAGCTTTCCCTTTGGCGGCATGGAAAATCCGCGTCTTTCCTTTATGACGCCGACACTGATCGCCGGCGACAAGAGCCTCACCAATGTGGTTGCACACGAACTGGCGCACTCCTGGTCCGGCAATCTCGTCACCAACGCCACGTGGCGCGATGCGTGGCTTAATGAGGGTTTCACCAGCTATGTTGAAAATCGCACCATGGAAGCGCTTTACGGCGTTGACCGTGCGGTGATGGAGCGCTCGCTGGACAAACTCAGCTTGACGCGCGATGTGGCGGGCGCCGAACGTCCGGCGCTGACGGCATTGAAAATGCCCGCTGATCTCGGTCATCCGGACGATGCGTTCAGCCAGGTATCCTATGCCGGCGGCATGTTCTTCGTGAAGTTTCTGGAAGAGCGTTTCGGCCGCGAGGCGTTCGATGCTTTTCTGAAGGACTATTTCGATGCTCATGCCTTCACCAGCATCACGACGGAAGATTTCCTTGTCTATTTCGAAGACCATCTGTGGGCGGATAATCCAGATGCAGTGACAAAGGCAGAGATCGATGCGTGGGTCTATGAGCCGGGATTTCCTGATAGCATCGAAGCGCCGCAGTCGGACGCATTTGAAATCGTTTCTGCGCAGTTGGTTGCATGGCTCGGCGGCGGTGATGTCGCCGGACTGGAGACCGAAGCTTGGACCACCCATGAGTGGCTGCATTTTATCAACGCGTTTCCGGATTCAATTAGCGGTGAGCAATTGGCGGCGCTCGACGGACGGTTCGATCTTTCCAATTCGCAGAACGCCGAAATCGCTAGCGCATGGTATCTGAAAGTAATTCCGGCGGGCTACGAGCCAGCGCTGGAACCGCTCGAGGCATTCTTGATGCGCGTTGGCCGCGGCAAGTTCATCTATCGGCTCTATCAGAGCCTCGTGGATAATGGGCGCAGAGAATGGGCGCAAAGCGTTTATGAAAGCGCGCGCGCCGGTTATCACCCGATTGCCCAGCGCCGGATTGATGCAATTTTCGCCGCGTAGGGTTTAAGGCTGCGTGGCCGCCGGGCCGCGCAGCAAAATCTCCAGCATCGGACAGACCATGACGTGTCCGTCAAACACGGCGCCGACGATCAGGGTGTTCGCCCAGACGGCGCCGACGGACGAGGCGTTAATCTCGCCATTGACAGAGATGAGGACATCGGAAGCGAGGCCATTGCGCGGGTTAAGGCGAATAACATGAGACGGCGCCGGGACTTTTTCGTCTTTTGCGTGGTTTAAAAACTCAAAAATCTTTGAATGTCCCGCCACCCAAAGGGCGCCGTCGCGGGAGACTTCGATGTTGTCCGGGGCTGTATCCACTTTAAGAATTTTGACGCGCTTCAAGGCGCTGGTTTCAAGATCGCGATCGAACACGGCAATGCGTCGCTTCAAAAGTTCGGCGACATAGATCGTTTTTCCATCCGCTGACTGATTGATACCGTTCGCATAGGTAAGGCCGTCTTTTATGATGCGCCCTTCTTTACCGTCGTAATAAGCGACGCTTGACAACGGGAGGGCGAGATAACCTTCCAAACTCGCCATCAGACCTTTTTCATATTTGCGGTCATTGGTGACGTAAAACTGATTTGGGCCGACCGCCACAAGATCATTGGGCGAGCGCATTGCCGGGAATGACACTGTCTCCAGATGGGTAAGATCGCCATTGGCGCCGACGTCAAAAATCTCGACGAGTTCCTCTCCGGAAGGCGGATGCGAAATGGCGAACAGCCGTTTCATGCCGTTGGGGCCGCGCCACAGGCTGATCCCATGGGGGAGGAAATTGTCCATAGGCGGCGAGACGCGGCGGACATTCGAGCCATCCAGCGCCATGGCGTAGATCCCGTTTTGCGGATTGACGCCTTCGGCGCCGCCCTCATTGTACCACTCGCGGCGGTCGGCGGCGGAGATGAAGGCGATTTGCAGATCAGGATCAATGGTCACGTCTTCGGTGCCGGGCGCAATATCAACGCGCAGGCACTGATCGACCAGTTTCGTATGAAGGTCAGCCTTGGCGCCGGATGCGGGAATAACGTGGAGCACCGACCAGCCGATCGCCGCAACCACGAGCAAAAGCGCCCCGCCTATCAAATACCGCATACTCATCCTCACCGCTCGACCCGCCATTCGACCCATGGCTCGCCGATCACCCCACGCCTGACCATACCGCACCTGCCCAAAATTCGCTAGCCATGCGGAATTGCAGGGCTTTTCCAATGCCTCTAAACCCTCCTGACAGGAAAAGGGACGCTCATTCCATGACCAAACGTATCATCGTGACGCCCCGGCGTCTTCCGGGCGCGCTAGCGGGCATGTTGCGCATGAAGTATGACGTGCGTGAACCGGAGGGCGCTGTCAGCATGGATGCGGCGTTCCGGGCTTTAGCGGAAGGCGCCGAGGCCGTCTTTGCGACGGCGTTTGACGATATGGATGCCGGGTTCATTTCGGCGTTGCCAGCGAGCGTCAAACTGATCGCCTCGATCGGCGTCGGTGTCGATCATATTGATTTGGCCGCCGCAAAGGCGCGGGGCATCGCCGTTTCCAACACCCCTGAGGTCACCACAGCGTGTCTTGCGGACGCCACCCTGGGTCTCATCATCGCAACCTGCCGGCGTTTCCGGGAGGGGCTAGATATCGCCAAAACCGGTGAGGGCCGGGGAATGCTTACGCCGGAAAGCTGGGGGCAACGGGTCACGGGCCGAACCCTCGGTATCGTTGGCATGGGCAATGTGGGGCGCGAGGTCGCCAAACGGGCGCGGGCGTTTGATATGCAGATTCTATATTCGACGCCGCGGCCTTCTGCTGAAATAGACAAAGCCTTCAACGCACGGGCCGTGTCGCTGAAGGAGCTGCTCGCGCAATCCGATGTCATTTCGCTTCATTGCCCAATGAAAGAAGAAACGCATCATCTGATCGACGCGGCGGCCATCAAGCAGATGAAACCAACCGCCGTGGTCATCAACATTTCGCGCGGTCCCGTGATCGATGAGGTGGCGCTCATCGATGCGCTAAAGAACAACCGCCTTTTTGCGGCCGGGCTCGATGTTTTTGAAACGGAGCCTGGACCAATCCGCGAGACGTTGCGGGCGCTGCCGAATGCGTTTTGCCTTCCCCATATTGCATCGGCGACGCTTGAAAGCCGGGCGGCCATGGCGGCGCGGGTGCTCGCCAATATTGATGCGTTTTTTGAGCACGGCGCGCCTTCCGACCGGGTTGTTTAGCACGAATGACAATGAAACGACTTCTCATTGTCGGTGCGGGAGGCGCGCTGGGCCTGGAAGCCGTCCGTTATGCCAGAGCGTGCGGAATGCAGGTGACCGGCGCCTATCGCACCAAGCGCAATGGTGTGACTGAAGCGATAGAGAAGTGCGGTGCGACGCCTGTGCAGGCCGATCTCGAAGATGAAGCGGCCATGGGCGCGTTGCTGCGCCAGTGTGATGCAGCAATATTCACGCCCATATTGACGGTTTCCGCGCGCGCCGCACCGGTTTTGGCGCGGGGCCAGCGGACAGTATTTCTTTCAAGCAACAATGTCGCCATCGATCCCGAAGCAGCCGTCTATGCGAGGCTCTTAGCGGCGGAAAACGACGTTCGCGCCGCCGCGCCGCAAGCCACAATATTCCGTCCGACGATGATCTATGGATATTCGGGTGACGGAAACCTGTCGGCTCTGATGAATACGATGCGCCGCGCGCCGATCATACCGCTGTTTGGCAAGAGTGCGGCGTTGCAACAGCCGTTGTTTTTTGCTGATTTGGCGCGGCTATGCGTGGATTGTCTGGTGTCCGGCGATATGACAGGCGCGACGCGCGCGGTAGCAGGTCCCAGCCCGGTAACGAAGCGCGAACTCTACCGGCTGGCGGCAGACGCGGCTGCAGCGGCGCCTTTGATCGCACCGGTTTCATCGACGCCGGTGGCGGCTTTGTTCGGCTTGCTGGAACGCACCGGGTTGCGCTTGCCGGTTTCTTCGGCGCAGTTGCGGCGCGCCAATGAAGACAAAACCCCGCATGGCGCCCATCCAATTCTCATGGAAACGTCCCTTGCGGATGGATTACGCCATCTTGCTGCGAATAATTTGAACTAATTTCAAGCCAGTATCTAACGCCGCTTTAACAGCAGGGGCGCAGCCTGTGTGTGAGGGATGTCGCCAGAGGTTGTTATGCGTTCAGTTGTCATGATTGCGTGTATGTTGCTGCTCGGTGGTTGCGCCGGCATGTCGAAAGACGAATGTCTGTATGCGGACTGGAGCGCGATCGGGTATGAAGACGGCGCCGCGGGCAGACCCGTTTCCGCCGTCTCGCCGCGGCGCACCGCCTGCGCCAAGAAAGCGGGCGTCACCGTCGATATGGCCTCCTACAATGCCGGGCGCGAAGAGGGGCTTTATCTCTATTGCCAGCCGTCAAACGGATACGCCATCGGCGCCAACGGCGCGCGATACTATGGCGTTTGCAGCGGCGGCGACGAAGAGGACTTTCTCACCGCGTATGGGATCGGCCGCAGAATGTTCTCGCTTGAACAGAATGTCTCGACCGTCAGCGGACGGATCCATCAGGCGCGCCAGGACTTGCAAGATACGGAGCGACATATTTCGGATGCTCAGACTGCGCTCATCTCTCTTTCCACACCCATGGCCGACCGGCCGGCGCTGGTGCTGGAAATAAAGGACCTTTATGAGGACCGGGATGAGATAGAGCGGGCGCTGGTGATGCTTCACCGGGATTTGGCGCGAGCGGAGGCGGCGCTTGCCGACTATGAAGAACAGATCGCCTTTAACGGACCCCTGTTGCAACCGGCGTTTGCTCCCAGAAACGCCGGTTATTGAGCGGCTTTGGCGCCAAAGCTGCCCTTGACGCAGCCACCCACGGCGCCTAGCTAAGCTCTCAAGGTCGGCAGGAGTACGAAAGATGAGCGAAGCAGCGCACGCAGATATCAAGTCGAAAATTGACGCAAACCCCGTCATGCTCTTCATGAAGGGAACGCCGCAATTTCCGCAATGCGGGTTTTCATCGGTCGTCATTCAGATCCTTGACCATCTCGGTGTGGACTATGGCTCCGCCAATGTCCTTGACTCCGACGAGCTGCGGCAAGGCATCAAGACCTTTTCCGATTGGCCGACGATCCCTCAGCTTTACGTTAAGGGAGAGTTTGTTGGCGGTTGCGACATCATTAAAGAGATGTTCGAGCAGGGTGAGTTACGCGGATTCCTCGAAGGTAAGGGCGTCGCCGTCGCGGCTTAGGCTGACAGGCTAAACCGTCTTTTTGAGCAACAGCGCCGCTTTCTCCGCAGCGATGTTCGCACTCTTTAGTTTCAATCGCACCGGCGCTTTCATCAATTGATGAGCGACCTGTTCATCTTCTTCCGCGCGAAGACGGCGAAAAAGCGCATCGGCGCGCGCGCTACGCGATTGAGACGTTGTACCTAGTCGCAGAAATAATTCCTGCGTCGTGACATCCATGCGGCTCATTGAAGCCCCCCGGCTCATTCCTGTAACGCCAAGAGTGATTCGTCATGGTTAATGAATCGTTAACGCGGGCCATCCTGTCGTTCATTGCCGGTCCCGCCAAAAATGATTTCGTGACGTGCGAGGATTTTCGGCCAAAGTCCGGCGGCGGCGGGCAACTCGAGATTGAAGAGGTCCTTTAGCGTCTGAACATACTGATCAGCGTCAGTGAGAATTTCCGTGGTTTTTTTGTGCCGCCCAAGTCTTTGGAAGACGCGCCCCCGCAATGCGAGGTGTTCACCCTGGCGCCAGCGCTGGACAACGGCGTTTTGGACAAATGACGACTCTTCATCGGACTGAAGGCAACAAGATTGGCGTTCAAGCAAAGCTTCATCCGTAACGTCTACATGGAAATCATAGCTGGGTGCGCCGCCGCGGGCGTCATTATGATACCGCCACCACCCGCTATCGAGATGCTCTAACTGGCAACGGAAGCAACCGTTAGAGAACGGACCTTCTTGTAACGGCGTTGGTTCAATTGGGCCGTCGCCAAAACCGACATCGGCGACAAAAGTTTTCTCGAGATCAACGAGTAGTACGAGGTGATTACCGACGACCTCATCACCGCGGGCTGCGCGGTGTACGCCCCCTGCGAGACGGCGGACCTTGAAACCGATTTCTTCCAGCGCCCAGCCAAGCAGTCCGTTCATTTCATAACACCAGCCGCCGCGGCGCCGGGTGACAATCTTTTCAAATGCATCCGCCGCCGACCGAGTGACTGGCGTGCCGAGTTGTACGGCGAGATTTTCGTAAGGAATGTGTTCAACGTGTCCGCGATGAATACGGCTCAGTGTCGAAAAGTCAGCGTTTGGGGCGCCCTCAAAACCAATGCGCTCAAGATATTTTTCGAGGTTCATACAGACGCCAAAACCCGTCAGGCCTTCACTTTCACATAGCTTCCCGGTGCGTCTTCAATGGGCTTTAACTTCCCATCGCCGGGCTGGCGCGCGGCGACCTGACCGGGGCTGATCTCGTTCAGCCAGGTCATCCAATAGGGCCACCACGAGCCGGCGTCCCGTTTGGCGCCAGCTTTCCAGTCATCGAGCGATGCCGGCAAATCGATGTTCACGGAGTGGTGATATTTGTGTTTGTCCGGATGATTGACCACGCCGGCGATGTGGCCCGATCCGGCAAGCATGTACTGGACCTTGTCGTTTCCCTTTGAAGCGAAAAGCCGCGCCGTCCGATAAACAGAATTGTGGGGTGCGATGTGATCGGTTTCCCCGGCCTGCATGAAAATTGGAATATCGACATCACCAAGATCCAGCACTTCGCCGTCCATGATCATTTCACCCTCAGCGAGCCGGTTGTGCTGATAAAAATCACGCAGATAAAACAGGTGTACTTTTTTTGGCATGCGCGTGGCGTCTGAATTCCAAAACAACAAATCGAAACGCGCCGGGTCTTTGCCCTTCAGATAATTGTCGATGACGAACGACCAGATAAGATCGTTTGAGCGCAGCATGTTGAACGTCGTCGCCATGGCGCGCCCTTCGAGCACGCCGCCCGCCGCATCCATCTGCTTTTCGATGGCGCCGAGCTGCTCATCATCGACGAACAAGAGTAGATCACCCGACTCTTTGAAGTCAGCTTGGGCCGTGAAAAACGTCGCCGAATTAACCCGGTCGTCGCCTTTCTTCGCCATGAGGGCGAGGGCGGTGGAAAGCATGGTGCCGCCGATGCAATAGCCAATGGCGTCTGCTTTTCTCTCGCCGGTCGCTTGCTCAACCGCGGTCAGCGCTTCGAACAGGCCTTCCTTGATGTAGTCCTCGAACGTTTTGTTTTTGAGTTCCGGTCCGGGATTGACCCATGACATGACGAAAACCGTGCGACCCTGCGACACCAGCCAGTTGATAAATGAATTTTGGGGCTGCAGATCGAGAATATAAAATTTGTTGATCCACGGCGGCACGATAAGCATGGGGGCCTTTGCGACTTTGTCCGTGGTCGGCGCGTATTGAATGAGCTGGAAAATATCGTTCTGAAAGACCACCTTGCCGGGCGTGGTCGCAACGTTCTCTCCCAGCTTGAAGAAATCCATGTCCGCCTGTCGAATGGATAGCTCGCCATGGCCGCGGTCGATGTCTTCAAGTAAGTTCTTAAGGCCCTTGAGGAGGTTTTCGCCCTTGCTCTCGATCGTTGCTTCAACGACCTCCGGATTCAAAACCGCAAAGTTCGATGGCGCGAAGGCGTCGATGAACTGACGGGTGAAGAATTCTGCTTTTTTCTTGTCGTGCTCTTCGAGCCCGTCCAGCTGTCCGATTGTGACTTCCAGCCATCGCGCGAAGATCAAGTAGGACTGCTTGATGAAATCAAGCATGTGATTTTCCGACCAGGCAGGATGAACAAAGCGCTTGTCGCCCTGCGGCGGCTCGATGGCTGGCTTGACGTCCTCGCCCGCCATGCGTTGCGACATGGTCGCCATCAATTTGGCGTAGTCGCCATAGAGATTGAACTGGCGCTGCATGACGGTTCCGGGATCGGCGGAGAGCCCTTTCATCATCTCTTGGAACGCTTCGCCGACATTCAGCGGGTCAGCGGACATCTCACCGGAGAGGGCCGGCATGCCGCGGCTTTTAGCAAAATACTCGCGGATGACCTCCTGACTGCGGCCGCTGACGTCGGTCAGGTACTCAGAAAGTGCGTCAAAGTCCTCGTAAATCGATTTTGGCGGTTCCGGCGGCGGCGCGCCCGCCGGGGCCATGCGCGAAGGGTGTGGCTTCGTTTCCGCCTTGCGGATTTTTGCAGCCTTATCCTTCGACCCCTTGGGGCCTGACTTTTTGCCTGATTTTTCTTTTTCTTGCGTCATGGCGCCGGTTGGGGGTTAAAGAAGCTTCATCGCCCTTATAGGATGTCCGCGTGTACGGTGTAAAACGATCAAACGCCCTTTTGCCGGGCTTCATAGCGGTTTTCGCAGTTTCCACCCTCGCGGGTGGTTGCGCGAATTCCGATCTCGCCCGTTTCGCGCCGCCGGGCCTCATTAAATACGAAGAAATCGCTGGTGATCAGCCGGTCAACCCGGAAGTCGCGGCCCGTGTCGCGGAGCGCAGAAGCGAGCCTGACACGGGAAAGTTTCCGAAATTGTCGGAAACCCCCGGCGCGGCGGAGCGTCCGAAAAAGAAACCGCCGGCGCAAGTCGACGCCGATATGGCGGAATTGAGCGACGCGCGCGACCGGGTGGAAGATCAGATCGCCGAAGATTGGGCGGCGGCCGAAGCAGATATGGAAGAGGCCACGGGTTTGCCAGACCGCCGTGATGAGCTAAAGGACCGCGTTGATCGGGACACCATCGCCGCCGCTCGCGAACGCAGGGACCGATTGGCTCCGCCTGAAGGAAAATAGAAGTGAACCCGTCCGGGCGCCTGCCCGGTTCAAATTGCACACGGAAAGATAGATGTCCGCAGACGAGAACTTACTAGACCGCGTTTTGACCATGGAAGTCGGACGCTGCACAGAAGCCGCCGCCGTCGCCGCCTCAAAAATGATCGGGCGTGGCGATAAGGAAGGCGCCGATGACGCCGCGGTCACCGCGTTGCGTGACGCCTTTAACAAGCTGCACATTGACGGCACGGTGGTTATTGGCGAGGGCGAGCGCGACGAGGCGCCCATGCTCTATATCGGCGAAAAGGTCGGCACGGGCGAGGGGCCGAAAATCGACATTGCGCTCGATCCGCTGGAAGGCACAACATTGACGGCGAAAGCCATGGCCAATGCGCTTGCCGTGGTTGCCATGGCGCAAGGCGGCACGCTGCTCCATGCGCCGGACGTCTACATGGACAAGATTGCCTGCGGGCCGGGATACCCTGATGGGATTATCGATCTCGACGCTTCTGTGGAAGACAACATTTCGGCATTGGCCAAGGCCAAAGGCGTTCCCACTGAAGAGATCACGCTCTGCATTCTTGATCGGGAGCGCCATCAGCATCTTATCGACGGCGCCCGGAAAATGGGTTCGCGAGTGTTCCTGATTTCCGACGGTGACGTCGCCGGCGTGTTTCACACAACGGAAGCATCTACCGGCATTGACCTCTATGTGGGTCAGGGCGGCGCGCCGGAAGGCGTGCTGGCGGCGGCGGCGTTACGCTGCGTTGGCGGTCAAATGCAGGGGCGCTTGTTCTTCCGCAATGACGCCGAACGCGCGCGCGCGGAGAAGGCGGGCATCACTGATCTGAGCCGCAAATACGGCTTGCGCGATCTCGCCGGCGGCGATGTCATTTTCGCCGCCACCGGCGTCACGAACGGGACCATGCTGGATGGCGTCCGGTGGGAACCGGGACATGTTTCGACGCACACCGTCGTTATGCGCTCCAAGACCGGTACGGTGCGATATATCCGCGCCAGAACGAAGCGCTAGGAGGGCGGCGATGAGCGAAGAAGGCTTCACCTTTCCCGACCGCCTGAGCGTCAATCCAAACAGCAAATATTTCAACGAAGAAATTTTCCAGCGCGAGGTGGGCATTCGCCTGAACGGTGCAGAGAAAACCAATGTCGAGGAATATTGTATTTCCGAAGGCTGGATCAAAGTCGCGGCGGGCAAGTCCGTCGACCGCAAGGGCAACCCGTTGACGATTACCCTTAAAGGTACGGTTGAGCCTTTTTTCAAAGAGAAAAAGTAACACCCGCAAGAACCGGGCATTTTCAACATGACCCGTCCGGCGTATTCTGTTTGGTGACAACTAAACTCTCGTCGGCATTTGGGATTGTAAGAGCAGCGTGTCTCTCATGATATCCTCCTTTGACAGCTGATTCGAATAAGGAGCGAGGATGTCCAAGAATGAACTCCAGAGCTCGCTTGGAGTGTTTCTACCACCATTATGGGCAAATGCGCCATAATTGTACGATCCGGCGTATTCAGACAAATCGCCAATCGTTTTTATGTTCGGGCCGAATGTCTCTTGGTCGATGCAAAGAAGCACGATACCAAAAATCATCCAGAACATGAACACCGCAGAAATAATCCATGGGTTTATGTGCAGCAACACCAAACCAACCATTGCAACAATGCTGAAAATCAGCGCCAGACAACCGACATAACCTAAGGTCGTTAATTCCAATATTGGGGGCAGGTTTAAATCGGCTGTCGCGCTCAACCGTCGGCAAAATTTCTTCGGAGACTTACCTGCAAGATCGTTTAGCGATGTTTCGGGGGAAATTTTTCCTTGAATCCCCAATTCGCGAAGAGCTTTCCGCAAACGAAAATATGACATGGCCGTTCGACATTTCTCTCCACCGCCAAATGTCACTTTCTTTGTGACACAACTAAATAAATCGCCAACCGTCAGCATTTTTCCGGCGTCATCTTGCGTGATTGAAATGTTGAATACGCGTTCAACTTCAATCAGAAGCTCCACAGAGTCCAAATCATCGTCCAGACCGAGGGTGGTGGGCGTAGTATCGGACGCAGCATTCGCAGTTGCAACGCGTTCACTCATGCACTGACTCTATCTGCCGGGCGGCGTTTGTCTAGAAATAGACGCTCGAGAGCCCTCACGAAAAGACGTAACACCCGCAAGAAACGGGCGGTAAGGCGTTTCTGGACCGGATAGGATAAGTTCCAACACACGGAGGCTTATCCATGGTAGCGGCGCTCAAACTTGTTCACCCGATTGAAGATCTTGACGCTTTACGCTGGCAAGCGGTTCTGGATCGCGACGCCAGCGCCGATGGTCAGTTCTGGAGCTGTGTGAAAACCACGGGAGTTTACTGCCGTCCGTCCTGCGCGGGGCGGCCGCTCCGGAAAAATGTGCGCTTTGTAGAAACACGCGCCGAAGCGGAAGCGGCGGGATTTCGCCCTTGCAAGCGGTGCCGGCCTGACCAGTTTATCGGTGGCGATCTTGTAACACGTCTCGGCGAAATCAATCGAGCCGCACTTATAGCAGGATTGAACAAAGATGGATGGGCGAAGCTAGGACGGATACTGAACGATGAGGAATGCGCAATGCTAATTAATGCGTATAAGGATGAACAATATTACCGCTCCAAAGTGATCATGCAGCGTTACGGATTCGGACAAGGCGAGTACCGGTATTACAATGACAACGCGCCCAGTGTTGTTACTGAGCTGCGTTCAATGCTTTATGAAAAAGTCGCGCCGATCGCCAATGAATGGGCGGAAGCGCTGGGTGAGGCGCGGCGGTTTCCAGAACGTCACAGCGCTTACCGCCGCCACTGCGCCAGCGCCGGGCAAACCCGCCCGACTCCGCTGATCCTTAAATACGGCCCCGGCGATTACAACCGCTTGCATCAGGACCTTTACGGCGATGAGGTCTTTCCCATTCAGGTGGCGATACTGCTCTCGGCGCCGAGCAAAGAGTTTGAGGGCGGCGAATTCGTTATGACCGAGCAATCCCCAAGGCGGCAGTCACGGGTGATGGCGCCGCCGCTGGAAAAGGGCGACGCCATCGCCTTTGCGGTGAACGACCGGCCAGTGGCGGGCGCAAAGGGCGTCTACCGCACCAAAATGCGCCATGGTGTTTCCGAGGTGCGAGCGGGCGCGCGCTATTGCCTTGGGATTATATTTCATGACGCATCCTGAAGGGGCGGTCCTATTCTCCTTTTGGAGAATACGCGATCATCCGCATTTCAATGAGGCCCGTGTCAGGCAACAGCTCGGAAACGCCGATTGCGCTCCAGGCGGGATGCGGCGCTGGCATAAACTCCTTTTTGACTTCCGCCACGGCGTTGAGATGCGCGAGCTTATCGCCCTCAAATAGTTCCGTGTCCCATATATGAAATGAAATGATGTCAACAACTTCCTCAAGGCTGGCGTCCGCCGCGTTGAGCGTGCGGTCTGCACGTTCAAACATGAGCCGCAGGTTTTCCTTGAAGGTTTCTGCGCCAATAGGCTCGCCGTTTCTGGCGCCAGTGACGACGCCGGAAAGATAGACGTAGTCGCCCGCGCGATAGGCCCCGGCAAATCCCCAGGGCTCATTCCCGTCCCGGTGTGCTTCGCTGACATAAGCGGCGCCGCCGCCATGGGGACCCGGCACAAAAACGCTGTCGTCTTGCGCCTGCGCCATTGAGGCGCCGAGGCATGTTACGACGAAAAACATCAGCTTTGCCCGCATGTTCCGCTCCTTTTCTCGTTTGGCTGTTCAGGTTATAGCGTATCGTAACCTCTAACGACGCCGCTTGTCCCGCGATGGGGTCCGTTTATGGTGACCGCAGCGATTTTTCCTCAGGCGCTCAACCCACTCCCGAATCAGTCCTGTGTCCATTTATGAGTTCCGCGCGCGTTTCATCTGTCAGCACCCTTGATGCATCCCCCATGGCGCTGCCGCCGATGGGTTCGCCTGCGTCGGGCCGGCGCTGGCGACTGCGTGAAGCAGATGACCGGGAAGCGCTGGCCATCGAACAAAGCTGCGATCTCGATCCTGTGCTGGCGCGCATTCTGGCGGCTCGTGGCGTTACGGCCGATGGCGCTGCCAAGTATCTGTCGCCATCCCTGCGCGATGAAATGCCAGACCCTTTGGTGCTGAAGGATATGGACCGGGCGGCGGAGCGCCTTGCCGCTGCTGTGCAGGGCGGCCAGACCATCGGCGTCTTTGGCGATTATGATGTGGACGGAACAACCGCCGCCGCCATTCTAAAGCTTTATTTCGACTGGATCGGCGTTTCGTCGCTGATCTATCTTCCTGACCGCATTACCGAGGGCTACGGGCCGTCGGCGGAGGCGTTCAAAGCGCTGCACAAGGACGGCGCTGACGTCATCGTCACAGTGGATTGCGGCGCCTCCGCCCATGAACCTATCGAACAGGCGGCGCGCGACGGTGTTGATATCGTTGTCTTTGACCATCACCTGATGAGTGAAGCGCCGCCAGAGGGTGCTGCGGCAGTTGTCAATCCGAACCGTCCTGATGATATTTCCGGGCTTACTAATCTTTCCGCCGCCGGCGTCGCGTTCATGGGCGTCGTGGCGCTCAACCGTGCGCTGCGCGAGGCAGGATTTTTCGCAGGCAAGCAGGAGCCGGATCTCACGCGGCTTTTGGACCTGACCGCGCTGGGGCTTGTGTGCGATGTCATGCCGATCACCGGTCTCACCCGCGTGCTGGTGGCGCAGGGACTGAAGATACTGGTCGGTGACGGTAATCCTGGCCTTAAGGCGCTGGGAGAGCGCGCCGGCATGAAAGGGCCGCCCAGCACCTATCATCTGGGATTTCTGCTCGGCCCGCGGATCAATGCCGCCGGCCGCATCGGCCATGCGCGGCTGGCTTTTGAATTGATGACCACCAGCGATATCGGGCGCCGGCACAATCTTGCGGAGCGCTTGCATGTGCTGAATGCGGAACGCCAGGAGATTGAGGCGGAGGTTCAGGCCGCGGCCCTGCGCGATATCGAAGTGCATCAGCGCCATGCTGACGATGTGATCGTTACGGCTGGCGAAGGCTGGCATCCGGGCGTCATCGGCATTGTCGCGGGGCGCCTGAAAGAAACTTTTGACCGGCCGGTGATCGTGATCGGCGTAGACGGCGAGGAGGGCAAGGGATCCGGCCGCTCCATCACCGGCGTTGATCTTGGCGCGGCGATTAGTGATGCGCGCACACAAGGCATTCTCGCCAGCGGCGGCGGGCACGCCATGGCGGCGGGGCTGACCGTTGCGAAGAACAAAATCGGCGATTTGCGCCGGACGCTGAATGACCGGTTGCGGGATGACATTCTAAAAGCGCGAGAAAATCGCACGCTCGACATCGACGCCGTCCTCGCCGCAAGTGCAGTGACAAAGAGTTTCTCGGAACTTGTGGCGCTGGCCGGGCCCTATGGTCCTGGAAATGCAGAGCCTTCCTTCGCGCTTCTCAATCTTCGCGCAGAGTTCGTGAAGGAGGTGGGCAAGGGGCATCTGTCACTCACCTTAAAAAGCGCAACGGGCGAATCAGTACGGGCCATCGCCTTTCGCGCCGTTGGCGAGCCGCTGGAAGAAATCCTGCGCGGCGGGCGGCGCTTTCATGTCACGGGCAAAATCCGGGCCGATGACTGGCGTGGCGGGGATGCCGGGCAGTTGCAGATATCCGACGCCGCCTTTGCAGAGTAAACGGCGCGGAAAATCCAGACGAAAAGGCCGAATCCAGCGCGTCAGGGGGCTTGCAAGGCGGGAAATGCGCGCATATACAGCGCATCCGCCGCTTGAAACGGCGCAATTGCGTGGGCCCTTCGTCTATCGGTTAGGACGTCAGGTTTTCAACCTGAAAAGAGGGGTTCGATTCCCCTAGGGCCTACCAATTCCTCATCGAATTCTCGATCAAATCTGATCAATCCCGCCGGTATCGATGCCGGAAAGCCTCAGGAATCCTGCCTGTCATCATTGATTTTGGGCGCTTTTTGGCGTCTATTAATCATCGTTAATTGCGTTTGACCGAAGGGGTTAGGTCCATGAGGGGTTTTGTCGCCATCGCCGCCACTGTTGCAGTCAGTGCGGCCATTGCATTCTCGCCAATGTCGCCGGCTTTTGCCGGGTCGGTATCCAAAAACGATATCTCCCAATCCCTTTCGTCGCAGGGCTACCGGGTTGAGGATTGGGGCGTGCGGACCCTTGGGGTGACGGTCGGCAATCTTCAGGTGCGCATCGACGTGGTCGGTCCCGATGGCGATGTTTCCTACACAACATTGCTGGATGAGGTTGATGGCAGCGACATTAGCCACACAATATTGAATGACTTTAATACCAATACGAAATTTGGCCGCGCCTATATTGATGGAGACGGATTCGTTATTTTGCAAATGGATCGCAACGGCGCGGGCGGCGCATCCATCGAAAATATCGAGTCTGATTTCGATGTATTTCTTCAGTTGATCACGGCTTTCATGAACTATCTGGAAGCGCAAGCGATCGCTTAAGCAATACTCGCAAGGCCGTCGCGGCCGTAATGTTATCTAATCACCACAACTACACGGCGAAAAATGCACGTGAGCAAACTAAAATAGTGCATTTTTTGCGCGAAGGGATTAGTGTTTGTGCACGGGATGATTATAGTTAACAAAAAAATACCGTAGGCTTAGGGCGCGACAGGGGTACCAAGATTAATATGGACGAGCGGTTTAACCCATCGCACGATGATGACGATGCGACCGATACGGACGAAGAATCGTTCACTGTAAAAGGTATTGTTAAGTGGTTCGATCCCACCAAGGGATACGGCTTTATCATCACTGACGATACCGACGGCGACATTCTGATTCACTCCTCGTGCTTGAAAGCGGCGGGCATGTCGACAGCGCGCGAAGGCGCCACCGTAGAATGCGAAGTGGTGCGGCGGGCGAAGGGCCTGCAGGCATCGCGTCTTCTCAATATCGACGAATCCACCGCTGCGCCGCTGGCGCCAGCCGGTCCGGTGCTTGATCAAACACCGGCGGGCGATTTTGTCCGTGCACAGGTTAAGTGGTTTAACCGCGCTAAAGGCTATGGGTTTTTGACCCGCGGTGATGATTCCGACGATATCTTCGTGCACATGGAAACGCTGCGTAAAAACAATATGGGCGAGTTGACCCAGGGTGACCGGGTGCAGGTTTCATTCGCCGCCGGATCAAAAGGCCTGCTCGCCATTGACGTCAGGCCCGATCCCGAAAACTAGGCGGCGTTGAACGCTGCGAGGGTTGGCGGAACATGCGTATCATTCGTCGGCTGATCATTTTCACGTTGCTTGCCGGGCTATTGGCGGCGCAAGGATGCGCGCGCGGTAGCGCAGATGATGGCCGCGAAACGCTGATCATTGTCACCGACACTGGCGAGCACCGCTTTCGGGTTGAAATCGCAGACGACGATGAAGAGCGCCGGATCGGTCTCATGTACCGGACCGAGCTGGAGCCCGACGCCGGGATGCTGTTCGATTTCGGCGAGCCCCAACCGCTCTCCATGTGGATGAAAAACACCCTGATCCCGCTGGATATGGCGTTCATCAGCGCGGACGGCGAAATCCGGCGGATCGCCTCCATGACCACGCCGCAATCGCTGACGAGCGTTCGCTCCGGCGGCCCGGCGGTCGCGGTGCTGGAGGTCAATGGCGGGGTGCTGGCCGGGCTGGGCGTGAAGCCCGGCGATCGCGTTCGCCACCGGATTTTTGAGAGGAACTAATCGGCCCAATCGCGCTTTCAGGCCTTTACATCCGGGGCAAGATGCCCGATGTGAGCCACTCCAAAATCCGCATGAGCGGGGCGTAGCGCAGTCTGGTAGCGCATCTGGTTTGGGACCAGAGGGTCGCAAGTTCGAATCTTGCCGCCCCGACCATTCGGAGATGACGAGAAACAATTGGCCGAACGCATCCGGCCTGAAATCGATTGGGAAGCGCGGGTATGTTCGCACGCATTTTCAAACCATCGAAAACCGCCATGCAGTCAGGCCGGGCGAAAACCAACCGCTGGGTGCTGGAAGTGGAAGCCGAAACCGCGCGGCGGGTCGATCCGCTCATGGGCTGGACGTCGGGCGACAGCGTCACCTCCGGCCAGTTGCAGCTGCGCTTCGACAGCCGCGACGAGGCGGTCGCCTATGCCGAAAAGCACGGGCTGGCTTTCAGACTGGACGAGCCCCATCTTTCAACGCCGCAGCCAAAGGCCTATTCCGACAATTTCGCCTTTCAACGCCGCAAGCCCTGGACCCACTAGGTCCGCGCGGCGGCAGGCACGGCCCCGTAGCTCAGCTGGATAGAGCACCGGCCTTCTAAGCCGATGGTCGCAGGTTCGAATCCTGCCGGGGTCGCCATTTCAGGTTTCGCACGCTATCACAGCGACATGGCTCCGTAGCTCAATTGGATAGAGCATCGGCCTTCGAAGCCGAGGGTTGTAGGTTCGAGTCCTACCGGGGTCGCCAAATTATACACGTCAGTGAATCATAAGATTCATACAAAAAAATATGAGTTTCGATCCATACCTTTACCTTAAAGACAGCCTAAATGATTGGCCAGACAGTCTAGATCCACCGGCGGAAGCGCGCAGGAGTTACGATCCGCGTCATCCAGAACGACTAATCGAACTACTTGGTTCTACCGACGAAATCGTATCTCAACGGGGTTTGGCAATCTTTGGTGAGCTCGGCAGGAAAACAATTGGAATTCTTGATGCCGCCTTGCCGCACGTCCAACATCCAAACATCTATGCGAGGTCGCATTTGTTGGATGGGGTTTTGTGCTACGCGAACAAGCTCACATCAGCACAAATCCGAGCGCTCCTACCATTAGCGGAGGATCCAAAGGATTTAATTTGTTCGAAAATGGTGACCGTCTTAGCTGCTGTAGAATTAGATAATCTGATCGCGGCGGTTTCCCAACTGCCAGAAACTGAATCCAACGCAGCTCATGTTGCCGGCGTTCAATTCCATGTCGATTTAGGATTAAGCGCGCAAGCCTTGTTCGATCAGTCTTTGACAGAAGCTCGAATAGAATCTGTCTACATATTAGCGTCTATAGAGCGCCGCGCTCGCGTTGCTACTGACTTTGAGATTCCTAAGTACACAGGCGACAGCTATATTCACGAGGGTCTATTGTTCCAACTGAAAAGGTTATTGCGTAAATTGTAGCGTTTAGCAGGCGACTAGACCGCGTAAGGCGGGCATTTGCCCGCCGCTTTGAACATTACGACTTGCGTGAAGGCTTGCGGCGTGGCTCAATCGGGGTATGCCGGACGATCGCCGTTCCTTTGCCGATAGACTTGTCGGCGGGCAAATGCCCGCCCTACGAGGTGCGAAGCACCTCATCCTGAATTGTGGATGATGAGGAATGTGAAAAGAGTGGTGAACGTAGGGGCTTTGGTTTTGGATTTTAGAGACTTCCTAATCGCTAATTGGAGGTTGGTCTCGAAGTTGGACCAGATCGACGAAACAGATTCGTTCAAAATTGATTGGCTACAGGGCAATTGGGAGATGCTAGTTGAAAGACCCTTACAAGACCCAAAAATTTCTCTAGTAGTGTACGGCGATGGCGCAGATAATGGTAGAAGTTCCCGGATCCTGGATGCTGAAAAGTTGCCGACGTTTGAAGTAGTCTGCAAACCCAGGAACGAGCAATATTTCTATGACCATTTAAACAAGGACAAATTTCGATTAAGTAAAAACGAAATTTCTTTTGATAGGTTTGTACGCTTACGTGATGACGATTGGTACTACGAAGAACCGCCATTTGATATGGTTCTTTGTTTATCGAACGAAAAGGAGCGAGTCTTGGCTGTAACCGATGTTTGGTTTGACATTAGGGCCATTTAAGTAGGCTGGTTTCAGCAACCACCTCCTTATCAACAATTGCCCCGTCACCTAATCCAGCTCCGGCAGCGCTGTCGTATCCACGTCCTTGCTGGCGGCGGCGAGTTCCAGCGGCAGCGTCGCCGGTTTGCGGCTCGGGTTGAGCGTTACAAATTGCGTGACAAATCCGGCCTTGGCGATGCGCGCATTTTGCGGGCCGTCAAGCTTGATGGTGCAGGGGGTCTCGCACTCGCCTACCCCTTCGATGGTCACCAGCGCCCCCGGCGGGGTGGTCTGCAGGGTGAGCGTGTCGCCGGCACCGCCAATGGTCTGACAACCGCCGAGCATAGACAAAGCAACAATTCCTGCAACGATCCGCATCATACTCTCCCGTTTGCCGCTCTACTTTAGCGCACTGGCCATGGCGGCGAAAGCGCGTTCCATATCCGCTTTCAGATCGTCAATGTCTTCCAGCCCCGCATGAATACGCAGGACCGGGCCTTCCTCGGTCCATGACGTTGCGCTGCGATAATGCTGGGGGTGCACATGCAGGCAGAGGCTTTCAAACCCGCCCCATGAAAAACCCATGCCGAACAGTTTGAACGCATTGAAAAACGCCTTGAGCGCTGGCAACGGCGTTGGTTTTAACACCACGCCAAACAGCCCCGACGCGCCGGTAAAGTCGCGTTTCCAAACGCCGTGACCGGGACAGGATTTTTGCGCTGGATGCAATATGGATTTCACCTCGTCGCGTTTTTTGAGCCATTTGATCAGCTCGTCGGCGTTTTCCTGATGGCGTTGCAGCCGCGTCGATAAGGTTCGCATGCCGCGCAGCGCCAGATAAGCGTCATCGGCTGAAACGTTCGACCCGAGCTGCAGCAGCGCGTAATATATTTTCTGCGCCGTTTGTTCGTCTGCGGAGGTTAGGGTTCCGACAAGGCAATCTGCGTGACCCACCAGATATTTCGTCGCTGCCTGTACGCTGACATCGGCCCCCAGCGCGATAGGCTTGCAGAAATATCCGGCAGCCCAGGTGTTATCGACGATCAGCTTGGCGCCGCCAGCATGGGCGGCGGCGGCGATGGCGGGCAGGTCCTGCACCTCGAAAGTGAGCGAGCCGGGTGACTCCGCGAAGACGACTTTCGTGTTCGGGCGCATGAGCGCGGCGATTTCCGCTTCGCCAGCGAGCGGGTCGTAGAATGTCGTCTCAACGCCAAAGCGTTTGAGGAACTTGTCGCAGAATTTCCGGGTCGGGTCATAGGCCGCGTCAGTCATCAGCACATGATCGCCAGCCGCCACAAAAGCGAGGATCGCCGCATTGCACGCCTGCAGGCCCGATGGGGCGAGCCGCGTCTCAAACCCGCCCTCCAGCGCCGTGACGGCCTCTTCCAATGCCCGGTGTGTCGGCGTGCCGAGGCGGCCATAGGTGATGGCCTTGGCGCCTTCAAGATAGTCATCATAGCTCGGAAACAGATAGGTCGATGCGCGCTCGACCGGGGTGTTTACAGGGTGCGCGGGGCGCTGATGCGGGCGGCCGGTGGCGGCGAGTTTTGTGTTGTCCTTCATGGCCGCCTTTTAGCGCAGTTTTTCCGCTGGTTTAAGTCTGCACCGCATCGCCATGACAAAGCAATTCCACAAAACCCTTGCGCCGGTCGATAACGGAGAAGCCGAACTTTTGATAAATGGGAAGGGCCGCCGGGTGATCCAGCGTGCATGTCTCCAACCGCAAACGCTTTGGCGCCCGCGACCAGGCGAGATCGAGCACGTTCGAAAGAAAATACCGGCCGATGCCGGCGCCAGTATAGTCGGGCGCCAGCCCGAAAAATTTTAACTCGTGCGTATCGGTTTCACGGGCGTCAATCTCCGCCATGCCCGCCGGGACGCCGTCTATGTAAAGAACGTAGAGATAAACATCTTCGTGCTCGATAATGGCGCAGAGATCCTCGTCGGACATACGCCGGCGGCTGACCCAGTTATACGGCCCGCCAATGAGGTCGTAGAGGTAGCGGTAAAAATGCACCGGCGGATTTTCCGCGCGCAACAGCGCTGTTTTGCGGCGGATGGGGAGGGGCGCGGGCGCCAAGGCCGGCCGCTGGCGCTGTTCCATATAGGTGATGGTGACTTCAACCTGATTGTTGGTCGGGTTGGTCAACGACAACGGGGTAAACTGCGCTGTCATGTGTTTCATCTCCCCAATCGGCCCATGATCCGTCATAGACCGCGTGGTTACGGGCGCCAATCACTTCGAGCGCCAATGAGAGTATCGCAGCCGTAACGCCCGATCCACAGCTCGTAATGACGCGGGCGCCGGAATTGACCCCAGCTTCCTCAAAAATTTGTCGAATGTCTACTGCCCTGCGCATGACGCCGGAAGGTGTTAACAAGCGATCATAGGGGATATTGACGGCACCCGGCATATGGCCCGAGCGCAATCCGGGCCGGGGTTCGGGTGTTTGACCAGCAAAACGATCGGCGGGGCGCGCGTCGGCAACGGTTGCGCCGACATTTTTAAGCGCCTGTTGCACATCGCCAGCCGAGGCGACCAGCGCGAAGGCCGGGCGAGGATGATATTTCGTCGGTGTAAGGATGGTTTCGCCGGCGGTGACGGGCCGGTGCTCGCTCAGCCATTTCGGCAATCCGCCATCGAGGACGGCGACATTCGGATGACCCATGGCGCGGAATGTCCACCAAACGCGCGCTGCAGAAAAGACGCCTTTTTCGTCATAAACGACGATGTCATCGTTTTCGCTGATCCCCATGTCGCCGACCGCCGCCGCGAATTGCTCCGGTGTTGGCAGCATATGCGGCAGGTCCGTTGTCTTGTCAGCGATGGCGTCAATGTCAAAGAAGACCGCGCCGGAAATATGCTGCGCATGGTAATTGTCGATGGCGGCGCCCATGCCCGGCATGCGCCATGACCCATCGATGAGTTTGAGACTTGCGCGGCCGAGATCGTCGGCGAGCCAGTCTGTTGTAACGAGAGGGCCAAAGGTAGACATATATTTACGTTACCATCTTCGAAGCGCCATAGGTCACACTTAAGGAGTAGGGGCGAGAAACACCGCCTCCCCACGATTTAATCGTGGGGTCCAACTCCTGCCTCTTAAATTTATGTAGCAAATGCAGCGATGACTGCGAACAAAATTTCAGGCAAGGATGGCGCTTGAACACCGCATGATGGACCCCACGGTCAAGCCGTGGGGAGTCGCAACACACAAGCGACAAACCCAATCGCAGGCATATCAGGATAGCCAGGACGGCGTTGGCAGGCCTTTTTCCTTCAGGAATTCCGGATTGTACAGTTTCGACGCATAGCGGTGACCATAATCGCAGAGCACGGTGACGATGGTGTGACCGGGGCCGAGTTCCTTCGCCATGCGCATGGCGCCGGCGATATTGATGCCGGAGGAGCCGCCGAGGCAGAGCCCTTCCTCCAGCACGAGTTTGAACAATACATCCACCATCTCCGCATCGGTGACGCGGTAGCCGTCATCAATGGGCGCGCCCTCAAGGTTCGCGGTGATGCGGCCCTGACCGATGCCTTCGGTGATGGAGCCGCCTTCGGTCTCTGCCTTGCCGTATTTGATGAGGCTCAAAATTTTTGATCCGCCCGGATCACTGACAGCGCTTTTCAGGTTCGGATTGCGTTCCTTCAGCGCCATGGCGACGCCCGCCAGTGTGCCGCCTGTGCCCACAGCGCAGGTGAAGCCGTCGACTTTGCCGTTCGTTTGCCGCCAGATTTCCGGGCCGGTTGTCGCCACATGGATGTCGCGGTTGGCGACATTGTCGAACTGGTTCGCCCACACAGCGCCGTTGGCTTCCGTCTCGGCCAGTTCCTCCGCGAGACGCCGCGAATAATGCACATAGTTGCCGGGATTGTCGTAGGGGACTGCGTCAACCTCGATCAGTTCCGCGCCATGGAGGCGCAGGGCGATTTTCTTTTCCTCGCTCTGGGTGCGCGGGATGACAATCTTGGTTTTGTATCCGAGCGCCGCGCCCACCATAGCCAGGCCGATGCCCGTATTGCCGGCGGTGCCTTCGACGATGACGCCGCCGGGCTTTAGCGCGCCGGTTTTTTCTGCGTCACGGATGATGCCCAGCGCCGCGCGGTCTTTCACCGATTGGCCGGGGTTCAAAAACTCCGCCTTGCCGAGAATCTCACAGCCGGTTTCTTCCGAGGCGCGCTTTAGCTTGATCAGCGGCGTGTTTCCGATCAGGTCGATGAGACTGATACTGGCAGGTTTGTGGTCGGGCATGGACTTGGGCTCCGGGGGACTATCGGCTCTCTATAAAACAGTTTCGGGCAAACTGCCCCGGTCTCGCAAAATGTTGAATGCATAATTTCTAACAAGGGGTGGAGATATTGTGGGGCGCGGTGCATTCACCGCTCTTGCTTATCAATCGCCTTGGCCTCATTCCACACGGCTTCCATGGCGTCGAGAGAAGCATCGCTAAGGCTTTCGCCGCGCGCCTTGAACGTCTTTTCGATATGCCTGAACCGGCGGATGAATTTCTGATTGGCGCGGCGCAGAGCGCTTTCGGGATCAATGTCGAGATGGCGGGAAAGATTAGCGAGCACGAATAAGAGATCGCCATATTCTTCTTCGATGTGGTCGCGATCGCCGGACTGCATGGCCTCGGTCAGCTCAGTGGTTTCCTCAGAAATTTTGTCCAACACATCCGTAGCGTTCTTCCAATCAAACCCGACGCGTCCGGCGCGCTTTTGCAGCTTCACCGCGCGTGTCAGACCCGGCAATCCGGCGGGCACATCGTCTAGCAGGCCATCTGCGCCCTTTGCTTTGCGTTCTTCGGCCTTTTGCGCCTCCCAGGCGTCAGTCTGTTCGGCGGCGGAGCGCATGGTCTCGTCCCCAAAGACATGCGGGTGACGGCGGCGCATTTTGTCAGTGATGGCTTCGGCCACATCGCCGAAAGAGAACAAGCCCGCCTCGCGCGCCATCTGGGCGTGAAACACGGTCTGGAACAGGAGGTCGCCAAGCTCGTCCTTGAGCGACGCCATATCCCCGCGCTCGATGGCGTCGGCGACTTCATAGGCTTCCTCGATGGTGTAGGGGGCGATGGTCGCGAAATTCTGTTCCAGATCCCACGGGCAGCCGCCATCTGGCGAGCGCAGACGCGCCATCACCTCCAACAGTGCATCAATTTTAGTTGCATCAGCGGTGGCTTTTGGGGCGGGGGTGTCAGTCATGTTCTCTCGTCAAAATAACGCGAAGCGAAATCTGTCAATTTGTGCGTGCTTAGAGGGTTATCCGACTAAAGACTACACCGGGGCGCCGTTCAGGCTGCGGCGCATCTTGCATTTGCGGACATCGTCGGCCATTCAACGGCCTATAAACCCTTGAGGAAACATCGGTAAGAAGGAATATCGCAATGCCTATCCAGGAAGCCAAACTGATCTGGCGCAACGGTGAAATGATCCCCTGGGCCGAGGCGACGACCCACGTGCTGACCCACGGCCTGCATTACGGCACGTCGGTGTTCGAGGGCATGCGCGCCTACAACACCAAGCACAAAGGCGTGTGCGTATTCCGAAACCGCGAGCACATTGAACGGCTGCATTTTTCAGCGCGCGTCTATCGTATCGACATCACCAAATATTCCACCGAAACGCTGATGCAGGTCTGTAAGGATGTCGTTCGCGAGAATGATCTCGACAGCGCCTATATCCGGCCCATCGCCTATCTCGGCTATGGAGAAATGGGACCGGCCTCTTTCAACGCGCCGTCCGAACTCGCCGTCGCGGCATTCCCGTGGGGCGCGTATCTCGGGGAGGAAGGGTTGAAGAACGGCATCGACGTCGCCTTCTCAAGCTGGCGGCGCGCGGCGCCCGGTACGACCCCTTCGGGCGTGAAAGCGGGCGGCAATTATCTGTCGAGCCGGCTGGTTTCGCAGGAAGCGAAAGTCAACGGTTTCGCCGAAGGGTTGGGCCTTGCCCATGACGGCACGGTCAGCGAAGGCGCGGGCGAGAACATTTTTATTGTCCTGAATGGCAAAATTTACACGCCGCCCGCTGCGTCCTCGATTCTTTCCGGCATCACCCGTGACACGGTGATGGTGCTGGCGCGCAAGGCCGGATACGAAGTGATCGAGCAATCGGTGCCGCGCGAAATGCTCTATGCGGCGGACGAAGTATTCCTCACTGGCACAGCGGCGGAAGTCACGCCGGTGCGGTCTATCGACAAATTGCCCGTGGGCAAAGGTAATCGTCCGGCCACGTCGCAAATTCAGGACATGTTCTTCGGCATTTTCTCCGGCGAGACCGAAGACGAATGGGGCTGGCTCGACCCGGTGGCGTAAGACCAGTTGCGTGAACGCTGGGGGTTAAAGCCCCAGCGCATCCACGATGACGTGGAAGATGTAATTCTGCTCCACCACGCCGCTGAACAAATACGCATGCGGACCTGAAGCATAGATCGTCACATCCTGTCCGCCATGGGTCTCATTGCCCATGGGCGCCAGCGACGGCTGTTTGAAATCGATGTCGGTTGTGTTTTCCGGTTCCGGCCGCCCGTCGGAGAGATCCGCGCCCTTTTTGAACACGGCGCCTGGTCCGTTTGCATAGCCGAGCGTTGTATATTTTTTGCCATCGGACGCGCGCGCAAATCCATCTCCGGCGAAATCATATTTCGCCACTGTCGTCGCCAGCCCGAGGATGTCGTTCCCCTTCAACGGATAGCCGGCGAAACTCAACGTGTGGCCATGATCGGCCGTGGCAATGATCAGCGTGTCGGCCTCATCGGTCATGGATCGCGCGGCGGCGATGGCTTGTGAGAATTCCTGTGCGTCGTGTAACGCCCGCGCGGCGTTCCCTTCATGATGGGCGTGATCGACGCGGCCGGCTTCGACCACCAGCACATATCCCTTTTGGTTGCGCGACAGAACCTCAATCGCCTTGCGTGTCATTTCCTCCAGCGATGGCTCGCCGCTGGTGTCGGATGCGCGGTCCGCTTCATACTTCATGTGGCTGCGTTCAAACAGTCCGAGAACGCGCGGGTCGGCAGCAGGGTCGATGGCGTCAAACTGCGCCTTGTTCCAGACGAAAGCGTGCCGGGACGACTTCGCTTTCCATTCGTTGACAAGATTGCGGCCATCCTTTCGCATGCCGGTTTTCCCGGCGTCTTCGGGATCATTTTGTGTATCGGGGAGGAAGTTCGCCCGTCCGCCGCCCATGGCGAAATCGACTCCGTCGCCCATGTTGAAGTCGATCAATTGGCTGGCGATATCGCGACATCCGAGCGCTGCGGCGTCCGCAGGGACTTCCGTATCGTTTTCCCAGTCCCGATCCGGTGCGTGCGCATAGTTCGACGCAGGCGTCGCATGGGTGAGGCGCGCAGTGGAGACGACACCGGTCGAGAGCCCCGCTTGTTCGGCAGCCTCAACGAAGGTCGTCGCGCGCGCGGTCAAAGCCGAGGCGCAATCGCCGCGTTCTTTGACGGTATTGTCCAGCGCAATAATGGCCGCCTTGGTCTTATAGCCCGTCGTCATGGCGGACATGGTGCCGGCGGAGTCAGGCGTCTGCGTATCCGTATTGTATGTCTTCGACATGGCGAGCGCCGGAAACCGTTCGAAGGAGAGCAGGTTTTCCTCACCCTCTTCGCCGCGCGTCTGGCCATCATAAATACGCGCGGCGGCGACGGTAGTCGGGTCCATGCCGTCAGCGACAAACAAAATGACGTTCTTCGCCGGGCCTTTGTTGGCTTTCACGGTCTTGCGCTGGGCGAGCGTCGCCTGTGCGCCGTCGAACCAATAGTCGCCGGTCGCCGGCGCTGACGCCGTTTCAACAGCCGCGTCATGAGCGCAGGCGGCGAGCAGCGCAGCGGCGCCAAGTAAAAGGATGGATCTGGACATGAATTTTGTTCCCCTGACTGGTTGCGGACTGTTCTACAGGCTGGTTTCATCCATGAAAACCATGACAGTGTCGCGCTGCGCCGGCAAATGAACTGGCGGGCATATTTAGGGGCGAAATATGAGGATTTTTATCCGCTGGGTCATCGTGGCGATGGGGATCGCGGCGATCGCAGCGATGTTTTATCTGAAAACGCCACGCTCCGCGACATTTGACGCCAAGGCCGCGCTCACCGCCGCCAAGGCCTATGACGCCCGGATCATCCGCGACGCCTATGGCGTACCGCACATCTATGGCGCGCGGGACGCCGATGTGGCGTTCGGTCTCGCCTACGCCCACGCAGAAGACGACTGGAAGACGCTTGAAGAAGTGCTGTTCTTTGCGCGCGGGGCGCTGGCGGAACGCGCCGGTAAAGACGCCGCCATCACGGATTATCTGGTGCAGGCCATGGGCGCCATGGATGCTATCGACGCGCGATATGAGACCGACTTGTCGCCGGAAACCCGCGCGCTCGCCGAAGGCTACGCCGCGGGTCTCAATCTTTATTGCGCGGAACAGAAAGGTCGTTGCGCGCCGGGCGCTGCGCCCGTGAGCGGCGCGGATATTGTCGCCGAATTCGCCACACGCACGCCGTTTTTCTACGGCCTTGATGAACAGCTCACGAAAATATTCGAAGGCGACCTTGAGATCGCGGAGGCCGCTGTGCGAGCACGCGAGGCGTATTTGAAAATCCCGCGCAGCTTTGAAACCGGCTCCAACGCCATGGCCGTGGCGCCGCAACGCTCCGCTGACGGACATACGCGGCTGATGGTCAATTCCCACCAGCCCTATACGGGACCGGTCGCGTGGTATGAAGCGCGGGTAAAATCCGACGAGGGCTGGGATATGATCGGCGCGCTGTTTCCCGGCGCGCCCATGATCCTGCACGGGGCTGGCCCCGATCTCGGCTGGGCATTTACAGTGAACAAGCCTGACCTTGTGGATGTCTATACGCTGGAAGTGGACGATACGAAAAAGCCTGAGCGGTACCGTTTCGACGGCGCCTGGCGTGATTTTGATGTCAAGCAAGTGCGTTTTCGCGTGCATTTATGGGGTCCGTTTAGCTTGCCGGTGAAGCGCCGGGCGCTTTCTTCCGTACACGGGCCAGTATTGCAGACGGATAGCGGCGTTTTTGCAGTGTCCTATGCGGGGCAAGATGAAATTCGCACCATTGAACAATATTACCGGCTCAATCGCGCCACGAACTACGCTGAATGGCGCAGCGCCATGGAGATGCTGGCGATACCGAGCCTTAATGTGGTCTACGCCGATGGCGATGGAACCATCGCGTATTATTATAACGCTGCATTGCCCGTACGCGCCGAAGGCGTCGACTGGTCCAAAGCGCAGGCCGGAGATGACCCCGCTCTGTTGTGGCAGGGTACGCGCACATTAAATGATGTGCCGCAGGTGGTTATGCCCGCGTCCGGTTATGTGGTGAACGCCAATCATCCGGCGTTCCACGCGTCGGGCGATGACGACAATCCGAAACTGGAAGACTTCCCGCCCCACTACGGCATTGACACCCGCACCACCAACCGGGGTCTGCGCATTCAAACGCTTTATGGCGGCGATACCTCCATCACCGGCGAGGAATTCGTCGCCTACAAGATGGACGACCGATACGCGCCGCAGTCACGGTTGATGGAGCTTGTGAATTCGCTCGTCGCCTCGCTTGATGGCGCGGACAGCGAGTTACAGGCCGCCGTCGATCTGCTGAAAGGCTGGGATGGCGCCGTCACAAAACAAAGCCGGGCGGCGGCGCTGGCGATCCTTACGACACAGCGCGCACGCGGCTATCTGATGAATGATGAACATGCGCAAACGCCCGATTATGTTGAAGCGCTGCGGCTGACCGCAGCGGAACTGACGGCGGCCTATGGCCGGATCGATCCCGAATGGGGCGAGGTTGTGCGCCTGAAGCGCGGCGATGTCTCCCTGCCGCTTGATGGCGGCCCGGATACGCTTCGCGCGGTTTACCCGACCGGGGAAGGGCGTGAATTTCCGCTGATGGCGGCGGGCGGAGACACCTATATTCTGTACGCAGACTGGTCTGGCGCCGGTGATGTGACGATGAAGACCATCCACCAGTTCGGCGCCGCGACGCTGGACGACTCCTCGCCGCACTACGCCGATCAGGCGCCGATTTTTGCGGCGGAGCAGTGGAAAACCCCGGCCATGGAACTCGATGCGTTGTTGGCGGAGGCGGTGCGGGACTACAGGGTAGGCGGAGAGTAGTTTAGAGGCTAAACCTTTTTTTTGCATGTTTTGCAATATGAAGAATAAACCGGAAGCAGAACACGATACAATTGCTTGGTTCAGGGTTGGCTTAGTAGTCACTTCCGCCTTGATAGGATTGGTGCTGCATTTTTCAGACATTCGTCCAGCCGCTTTTTTCTTTCTCGGTTACGCGTTAATCGTCGCTCCAGTGATGCTTGTATTTAAGACTTGGCGTTCAAGTAGCGAAGTGGAAAAAGCGACCAGGAGCCATTGGAAACGAATGATTAGAAACCTCCCGCGAGGGATTTTTCGGCTCTTGTTGGGGCATGTTGTTTTTATAATTGTAATTGCGGTCGGCTTAATTCCAACATTTTTTATCTCCACTGATTTCTATTATGAGCATGAGCAGCTCTTGAAAGTGTATAGTTACTTCCTCGTTGCAATTTCATTTGTTGTCTGTTTTTGGGTCGCAGGTCTCTTTAATCTTATACGTCAAGGTTTTTCAGACTTTAAAGAAATCCGTGAGGCCGTAAACAAAGCCAAGGAACGCCGCGCCAAGCAAAGATTCACAGAAAAACACTAGCGCTTTAGTTCCAACAATTTTCGAAATCTGAAATCGCTCAAAAAAGCCCAAAGTTTTCCAGTGCGGCCTTCGCAGTCGGCACGCCCCATTCCTGTACGAAGTGGCCAGATTCGGCGACATGGCATGCGGCGTTTATTCACGGAAGTTAGCCGCATTGCCCGCATAGTCGTAAAAGTCCGTGTGGCGGGCGACCTTGCCGTCTCGCACCTCGATGGCGGTGACGATCGGCGCCGTACCCGTGAATGTCTGGTCGTCATTGGTGATGACGGTGTAAGTGAGTTGCGCAATAAACACGACAACGCCGTTACTTTCATACTGGCGTTCAATGTCGTAGGCGACGGTGAAATCCTTGTACTGCGCGGCGTAATCGCCAAGCCCCGTTAGTACCGCTTCCTTACCCTCAAAAACAAACGGTCCGCCATCGGCGTTTTGTGTGGTTGATGTCGGATCGCTGAAGACGGCGTCATCGGTAAAATGCGGCACAATTTCTTGCGGATCGAAGGTTGAATAGGCGGCGAGGTATTCCGCCGCTACCTTCACGATGTCAGCGGAGGACGGTGCATCTGCCGCCGTCGCCGGCGCAATCGTTGCGGCGAGAAAGAAGCAAGAGCAGACAAGCGAAGAGATGAGTTTGTTCATGATAAGCGCCCCGTTTCAGAATGATGAACGCTATTCGCTATGGCGGAGACACTACGCCGTAAAATCACAAGCGGCGGGGCGATGGAAAAACGCGATAAACAGAGATGTCTATTCGTGTGCCTGCGCATTTCCCGCGTAGTCATAAAGATCCAGATGGCGTGAGACTTTCCCGTCTCGAACCGTCACCACGGTCACAATTGGCGCGGTCCCGCTCAACGACTCGCTGTCTTCGGTCAAAATGTTGAAGGTGATGTCGCCGATGAAAACGACGACATTATTGCTTTCATATTGCCGGTCGATTTTATAATCCAGCCAGAATTCCTTGTACAAATCGGCGTATCCGCCGAGCGCCGCCAATACGGCTTCCTTTCCTACATGCGTGAACACCTGGCCGTCATTTTGCGCTGGCGGCTTCGTTGGATCGATGAAGACCATATCATCGCTGAGTAACGGCGCCATTTTATTCGTATCAAAAGCGGCATATGCGTTGAGATAACGTTCTGCAACCGCCGTCGCCGTGTCTCTTTCATCATCTGCAATTGCGATTGAGCAAGTGAAAAGTGCGAGCGCAAAAGCGCCGGCGGTCGTCAGCATTTTCATGTCAGGTCCATAACTACGTATCAAAAGCATATTGGAGCCTAGTCTTACTAAGCGCGGCGACACAAGAGACCAACTGAATCTCAACTTTAACGGCGCACCCGGGCCTGCGTCGCCCATCCGGTGGATCGACGGGGCGCCCAATTTGCAGTAGTCTGACTCGTACAAAGGCGAGGGGATGCATGGCGATGCGCAAGATACTGATAATCATCATGGCGGCCGCGCTGACGGCTGCGTGTTCGCCGGTGGAGAACGCACCCTCACCTGTAAGCACTGAAACTGGCGCCCAACCAGTCATCAACGTCCATCTCCACACGTCCTGGGCGGAGAGTGAAGACGCGGCTTACAGAGACGAAATTTTGAGTGAGATGGATGAGAACAATATTGTTCTTGCGTTTCTTCATATGGCAGAGCCATCGGACGTTGAAGACTGGGCGAAAGCGGCGCCGGGCCGGTTTATCGCCGGGCCGATGATGCCTTGTCCGGCGCGTACCGCTGACGCGCTGATGTGTTTTCCCGAACAAGGCGGTTGGCCGGATAAGGCGTGGCTTGAAGCGGGGCTCGCCTCCGGCGACATCGGGATGATGGGCGAAATGCTGTTTGTCTATTACGGCCTGCCGCCCGCTGATCCGCGCATGGATGATTATTGGGCGCTCGCGGCAAAATATGACGTGCCAGTGGCGGTGCATATCAATCGCGGTCCGCCGCCGGGGGCGCCGCCGCGCGGCGAGGGGTGTTGTCCCAACTTTGATGATGACATCGGCAATCCCGCTTTGCTGCGCCCTGTGCTGGATAAACACCCATCGCTCCGCATTTACATGCAACATGCCGGCGCCGATGTACCGCCGGAATCTGGTGAGCCCAACTACGAGCAGGAAACATTCGCGCTGATGCGTGATTACCCGCAAGTATATGTGGATATGTCGATCACCAACAGCCTTTACGATGAGCAATCACATCGCACGGCGCTGCAGAGCTTTATTGCGGCGGGGTTTGGTGACCGGATTATGTTCGGTACGGATAATCTGCCCGCCGCACCGATCATTGCGCGCCTGAATTCGTTTGAATTTCTGACCGATGAACAGCGCAGCGGCATTATGTATGACAACGCGGCGCGGTTTCTGCGTTTGGATCAGGCAGTGATTGACCGTCATTACGCGCGTTAGGCGATTTTGAACTTCTCCAGCGCGGCTTTCGCAATGGGCGCGCCCCATTCCTGAACAAAATGCCCGGCGTCAGCGACTTCCATCGGTTCGGGGCAGTTTTTAATCATCTTACGGAGCATGTACATGGGCTTTGCCCCAAGCACCGGGTCCTGCATGCCGATTGCCATGAAACTCTCGCCCGCCCAGTCCTCATGCCAGAATTTGCGCGCTTTGAGCGATGTTTCAACGCCTTCGCTGGCTTCCGGCGTCAGGGGTTCGTTCTCGCCGGCGGTCAACATCACGAGTTCTGGAAACCGGCGCACGCCGCCCTTGTATGATTTGTCGGGGAAGGGCGCGGAATAGGCTGCGGCCTCGTCATCGATCAAAACCGTTGTGGTGCGCTTCATTAGACCGCCCACATCAAGATCCGGTTGTGAACGATTAAACGCCCGCCAGGCGGCGAAGCCTTCGCCCGCATTCTCGCCAGCGGGCAGCCCGGTGTTCATGACGATCAGGCGCGTATAGCGATCCGGCGCCGCCATGGGCAGCGTCAGGCCGAGGAGCCCGCCCCAGTCCTGCACCACGAGACACACATTCTTCAGGTTGAGCCGTTCCACAAACGCCAGCAGCGAGTCCCGGTGGAAGTGATAGGTGTACGTCTCATCGTCTACCGGTTTGTCGGACCGGCCGAAGCCGAACAAATCAACCGCCACGGCGCGATGGCCCGCCGAGGTGAATTCAGGAATCATCTTGCGGAACAGATACGCCCAGGACGGTTCGCCATGAATGCACAGAAAAGTGACGTCTGCGTCAGCCGGCCCTTCATCCACATAGTGCATGCGCAGCCCTTCATAGCCCGGCAAATCCTCCACATAATTCGGCGCATAGGGCCAGCCGGGGAGGTTCGCGAAGCGTTCATCGGGCGTGCGCAAAGACTTGATAGTGGCGTTGACGGTCATGATTTTTCTTCCCGGTTGTTTTCTTCTGTGGCCTGGCGGCTATAGTCGCGCGCGAGCGAAGTGACAGCAAGGATAAGGCGCAGCAAATGACCGACCTAACATGTGATCTGGCGATAATCGGCTCCGGCCCGGGCGGCTATGTGGCGGCGATCCGCGCCAGCCAGCTGGGGCTGAAAACCGTCATTATCGAGCGTGATGCGCTGGGCGGCGTTTGCCTCAACTGGGGCTGCATCCCCACCAAGGCGCTCTTACGCACCGCAGAGGTCTATACCAATATGAAGCACGCGGAATCCTTTGGCCTCAAGGTCGAGGCGATCTCGTTCGACATCGACGCAGTGGTCAAGCGCTCGCGCGGGGTCTCGGCGCAGATGGAGAAGGGCGTCGGCTTCCTCATGAAGAAGAACAAGATCGAGGTGGTGAAGGGCGCCGCCAAACTGGAGAAGGGATCAGAAGCGCCCGTGGTGAAGGTCAAAACCGACAAGGGAGAGACCACGGTGAAGGCCAAGCACGTCATCGTCGCCACCGGCGCGCGGGCGCGCACCATCCCCCAGGCCGGATTGGAGCCCGACGGCAAGTTCATCTGGACCGCGAAAGAAGCGATGATCCCCGATGTGATGCCGAAAAAGCTGCTGGTCATCGGCTCCGGCGCCATCGGCATCGAGTTTGCGAGTTTTTACAACGCGCTCGGCGCCGAGACGACCGTGGTGGAGATGGTCGACCGCATTCTCCCCGCCGAAGACGCGGAGATTTCCAAATTCGCGGAAAAGCAGTTCAAAAAACAGGGCATGAAGATCCTCACCTCGGCGGCGGTCGAAAAGCTGGAGAAGGGCAAGGACACCGTCACGGCCACGGTGAAGCTCAAAGACGGCAAAACCGAAACGGTGGAGGCGGACCGCGTCATCCTCGCCATCGGCATTACGGGGAATACGGAGAATTTGGGGCTGGAGGCCGTCGGCGCGAAGATCGAGCGCGGGCATATCATCGTCAATGAATGGCTGGAGACGGGCGTTAAGGGCCTGTACGCCATTGGCGATGTGGTCGGCGCGCCGTGGCTCGCCCACAAGGCGTCCCATGAGGGCGTCATCTGCGTTGAAAAAATCGCCGGGCAAGAGGGCGTGCACCCCTTGAACACCTCGCTCATTCCGGGCTGCACCTATTCCAACCCGCAAGTGGCCTCCGTCGGCCTCACCGAAGCGAAAGCCAAGGAGGCGGGCCACAAGGTGAAGGTCGGGCGCTTCCCGTTTGTGGGGAATGGCAAGGCCATCGCGCTGGGCGAGCCCGAAGGCATGGTAAAAACCATTTTTGACGAAAAAACCGGCGAGCTATTGGGCGCCCATATGATCGGCGCGGAAGTGACCGAGCTTATTCAGGGCTTCGGCCTCGCGCGCTCGGCGGAACTGGTCGAAGAAGACCTCATGCACGCCATCTTCCCGCACCCGACGCTGTCAGAGATGATGCATGAGAGCGTACTGGATGCGTATGGGAAAGTGATGCATGTATAGGGAAGACTATGAATTCAAACAATGTTGAACATATTCTGAAACGCTATCCCAAATCGCGCACAATTCTTGTGGTGAAGGATTCATCTGAGAAGAATGTATGTAACTGTGCAACGTTGCAATTGAAACCAATGACTGCCCTTGTTGAATCCGGCGAATGTCTTTTAAATAATCTGCTGTAATTTTTGCGTTCTTTTGCAAATCACTGGCAACCTTATCAATCTTTTTAGCGAGCTTCTCTCTTGGAACCGCATCTATGTCGCTAGATTTTTCAATATAGTGGTCAGTTGAGATTTCTAATAATACTCTTAGTAGAACAGCAATTGCATTTGGATGCCTACTTAAAGTTAAGTGGAATTGTAACTCATCCCAAATAAGATGGTGCTTCTGTGTTTTTCCTGACCACGCTACTCCATATTCAACGTTGGGGATTAATGTTTTTCTGACTTGTGGGCGCGGTATTGGCTTTGGTTTGGGTTTTGGTTTCGTTGGAGGCACCTTTCCTTGCGGTTTAATTTTCTGTTCGGCGGTAGGGAGCAAACCCTCGCTGTCAAGCTTGTCTAAATAGCTTTGTTTTCCATCCACATCCCAAATGTCGCCTAATACAACTTCTCCATGAGCCAAATCGTCGGCAATTCTAGACAAGGCGTTTACAACAGTAGCTTTGTCATGAGTAATCTTAAATTTATTTGCTTTTACAGAAATTCCAATTCGGTTTCGAAATGCCTCGGACGAGAGCAATCTATTTAAATTCGATCTTGGAATCTTTTTTCGATGTGGTAGGTGATTTTCTTCTTTCAAGACACGCTCGATTTCATCCGCTACATTTATTTTTCCGCCACGACCCGTCCTATTGATAAACGTGGTCTGCATGCGGTCGTCCCACCTGCTTTGTCCGACGCCTACTTGAGTGCCAGTATGTCGACGATAAAGTATTTCATCGATAATATCTCTATCTGCTTCTACTTGGCACCTAACGGCGGTCGGTATATTTTTATCTGTTTCTTTCTTTAAGGTTTTGAAATACTCTTGAAGCGCAGTAGTTGGGGCTTTTCGTGGGTCATGCAACAATTTCAAACACGTCACACGACGATTTCCATCGTACACGATATACTTATCACCATCAGGGAAAACGAGTGGTAACTCATAGAGCATCCCTGAGTTGGCAATATCTGTCGCAAGGTTCTTCATGTGAGCTTCGCGAGTGTGAAACAACCATGCTATAGCTGCGGTCTCATTTTCCAGTTCACCGTGCCTATCGTTGCTTCGGTTTATGGAAAGTTTTGAGAGAGGGATAATCTTTATTTGCATGATGGGGCCAAATATTTACATTTCCTCAGTATCTTCATGACTCTTCAAAATATTCAACAATTTGTCGTTGGAAAAATTTGAAATGGCACCAGGTTAGCGATTTCGAATCGGGTCTGATATGACGGTGACGCCGGAGTGCGGCAGTCGACATAGGGGCGACCATCCACCTCGCGACTCCCCGCGCTTTGCGCGTGGCGTCCAACTCCCGCCATTGTCGCAGGCGCTGCATCGGCCGCCGCTGATAGACTCCACGGTCAAGCCGTGGAGAGTCGCGGCGGGAGAGGTGCTGTCCGGGTCAGGCAAGCCGTGAAGAGTCGGCAGTTGTTGTTGGGCATTGTCCACCCTCGACTCCCCACGCTTCACGCGTGGGGTCCAACTCCCGGCCGGTCAACAAAATGAAACGGTTGGGTAGTGGGCGATCCCTGATGATGGACTCCGCGGGCAAGCCGTGGAGAGTCGGGATTTGAGAGGTACGCATTGCACAGAATCAAAACAGCGCTAGATCATCCCAATTCGGATTAATGGACTCGATAAGATCGATTTTCCATTGTCGCGACCAGCGCTTCAGGCGTTTTTCATAAGCGATGGCCGGCGCCATTTCGTCAAAACGTTCATACCAGACAAGGTTCGTACAGCCATATTTACTGGTGAACCACGAGCCCGTGCCCGTTTTGTGTGCGTGTACACGCGCGACGAGATCAGCCGTTGACCCGGCGTATATTGCGCCGTTCTTTCGATTGGCGAGCATGTATGCCGCAATGTAATCGAAGCGGGGCATTGCTTTGATGGTTTCGGAGATGGACTCCACGGGCAAGCCGTGGCGAGTCGCAAATTGATGGAGCGCCTACTCCTGATGCATCGGTCGTGGGCTTTTGCTGGCGCCGCCTGTGGATGTTGACTGCGCCGGGCAGGCGTACTCCGCCTCTGTGCCGTCCTTGCGGACAATCGTGCAGGTGGAGACTGTTGAGTTCTTGCAGGTGGCGCCATCTTTCACGGACCAGCGCGGATATTCGCCCGCGTCAACGGCTTCGGTGCAAAGCTCGCGCGCCTTTCTGTCCTGCGGGTCTTCGGAAAGTGCTTTGGCGGTGAAGGCGCCGGCGGCAAACGCCGCGCCGGATAAAACAATAAGCGTGCTGAACTTCATATCTTGCGTCCCCTGAATGTCTGTAACGGGATGAGTTTGACAGGTTTTGCGCCCTCCGTCATCCCGTGCGCGCGAATGGTTGGCGGTGCCGTGTTAGCAGCGCGTCATTTCACGCCGCGCGGCACACGGGATGACGGAAAGGCGCCCTCAATCAGTACACCTGATAGCCGTCCCGGCGCATATTCGTTGAACATTCCTGAAAGCGTTTCCACAGTTTTGACGGTGTTGAATTCTCATCGGCCAGTCCATTGAGCCAGACGCCGTACGCAGCGCCGAAAGTTGCGGCGTCCGCCGACGAGCCCACCCAGAAATAGGTGGTGAGATTGTCGGACTGGAGCGGTTGCGCCACTTTCGCCTGATAGCCGTGCTCGGCGCCCCACGCGTTAAAGTCAGCGACGACGCCGAGATATTTTTCGAAGGAACATTTACCGGTCATCTCGAAGGCGATGACATCCCAATGTTCGGCAGTTGCCGCAGATGGCAGAAGAAACGCCGCAGCAGCGGCAATGCATAGTTTTTTCATGATGAAGTCCCCTTTACGTCCAGTGAGTTTGACGGCCGCATACGCGGGTCATACGGAACACAACTGATCCAGGACCGATGGATTCAATTCTGACCGTAGACGGAAGGAATGACAAGGGATGATCACAGCAGGCGAGGGGCATGTTGCATCGCGGCGGAGCGGCGAGCGCCGGCGGCGGGCGGTAGTATAAGGCCAAATGAGAGGAGGGGGATTAAATTTAATGTATTAAATCTTATCCCCGCTTATCCCGCAGCCCGTATACTGCTCAGCAGTCAGATCAAGGAGAGGCGAGAGGCCGACCGTCCCTGTCGGGTCTGATCGCGGCGCGCGGGCCAGGAGAGGCGTAACGGACCTCGAGCCTGGTTCCGGCCGGCCGAACGCCTGGATTCTGCGCGGGCGGTCTCTCGAAAGGAGACTGTGGCGGGAAGACCAAAGGGCGCTGCGTTGCCTCGCGAAGTGCGCGGGTGCGTGGCTCTCTCTTTCCGTCCGCCGCAGGTCAGTCTTGTGCACCAGGACCGCATGAGGCTCATGGACGCTGCACGGCGCATGGACAGGCGGCGGTGCTGAAAAAGCCGCACGCGGGGCGTGATGCGCCCTTAAAATTCTAAACGAGTGGACGTCTCACGCCCCGCGTGTCTCTCCATCTTATACGTTCGGGTTCATGAAAACCGCGGCGACGCGAAGCTGTGGATGAAGCCGCCGGGGCGCTGTCCGGCCAGCCCTTGCCATGAGGCCTGCAATCCCTTTACGCCGCTGGGTTCAGGTGAAGGAGAAATAGGACGATGGTGGACGCAAAAGGTTTCTGGGACAAAGCGGCGGCGAAATACGCCAAAAACCCCATCAAGGATATGGCTTCTTATGAGGCGACGCTGGAGCGGGTCCGCGCGCATCTGACCCCCGAGACGGACGCGCTGGAGATCGGCTGCGGCACCGGCACGACGGCGCTGAAGCTCGCCGGCGCGGCGAACTACATTACCGCCACCGATATCTCCGGGGAGATGATCGCCATCGCCCAAGGCAAGGCGGCGAGCGAGGGCGTTCAGAATATCGATTTCGTGAACGCGACGCTGAGCGATCATCCGTTTGCGGAGGGTCAGTTCGGCGCGGTGATGGCGTTCAATCTGCTCCATCTGATCGAGGACTTGCCGGAGGCGCTGGCGCGGGCGCATGCGCTGTTAAAGCCCGGCGGGCTGTTCATCTCCAAGACCGTGTGCCTTGGGGAACAAACGCCGTTATATCGTGTGCTGTTGCCGGTGATGCAGCTTTTCGGCAAGGCGCCGTATGTGCGGTTTTTCAAGACCGCCGAACTGGATGATGCAATTGCGGAGGCCGGTTTCGACCTGGTCGAGACCGGCTATTACCCGGAGAAGGCGCGAAGCCGGTTTGTGGTGGCGCGCAAGAAGGCCTAACGGTCCTTGCGCAACGACCGGCCCGCCTTGACGGCGTCGGGGCCGAATTTCTCGCGAATGGCGTCGATGGCCTTTTCCTGCCGGGCGATACGCTCATTGCCATCGCCGAACAAATCCGCCTCAAAGTGGTCGGCGGCGCTGGACAAGCCGGAAAACCCGACGCCGATGAGGCGATAGGCCTTGCCGCCAGCGGCATTGTGCAACATGGGCTTGGCCGCCGCAAACGCGATACGGGCGAGGTTTGAAGGCGTCTCCAGCGTGTGGGACCGCGTGATGGATTTGAAGTCGGCGGATTTAAGCTTGAGGGTCACGGTGCGCCCTTCAAATCCAGATGCTTTCATCCGTGCAGAGACTTTCTCGCAAAGCTCCCACAAGACGTCTTCAAGCCACTTCACGTCACGCATGTCGGCGTTAAACGTGGTCTCCGATGAAACGCTTTTGGTTTCGCGCTCGGGCCTGACGCTGCGCGTGTCATCGCCGCGGGACAAGCGTGCAAGACGCAGTCCCAGCTCGCCATAGCGCTTGCCAAGCGTCGCAGCATCGAGCTTTTGCAACTGGGCAATCATGGTGATGCCGTCGCTTTCCAGCTTTTTCGCCATGGCTTTGCCGACGCCCCAGATCTTGGTGACCTTTTGGCTGGCGAGAAAGTCCAACGTTTCCGCTTTGCCAATCACCGAAAAGCCGCTCGGTTTGTCGAGATCGGACGCGATCTTGGCGAGAAACTTGTTGTGGGAAAGGCCGATCGACGCCGTAACGCCGACCTCCCGTTCGACTCGCGCTTGCAGCTTCGCCAGCGTCACCGCCGGCGGGGCGCCATGCACGCGGGCCGTCCCGGTGAGGTCCATAAAAGCCTCATCAATGGAGAGTGGCTCCACCATGGGCGTCAGATCGCGCATCATCTGCCGCACCGCGCGGCCCGCTTCGGCATATTTGGCCATATTTGGCTTGATGATCACCGCATCAGGGCAAGCGTCTCTCGCCTTGAACATGGGCATCGCCGAATGAACGCCAAAAGTGCGCGCCACATAGCAAGCGGTCGAAACCACGCCCCGGACGCCCCCGCCGATAATCACGGGCTTGTCCACCAGGCTCGGATCGTCGCGTTTTTCGATCGCGGCATAGAAGGCGTCGCAGTCAAGGTGGGCGATGGATAGGGAGAAAAGCTCAAGGTGGGTGGTGATTCGCCCGCCGCCACAGGCAGCGCAAAGCCTGTCCGCGCCGTTCTTTTTGGGAGAATGGGGTGCGTAGCAGTCGCGGCAAAAGCCCGTATGTTGGCCAGGGTCAAACATTTAACAAATGGTTACCGCGTTAATATAGCGCAAAAAATTGTCCTGCGCGCGGTGAGGATAAACATTCGATTAAGACCTTTTGCGCAAAACTTTCTATCAGCGGCGCTGATTCGGGCGCAGCTATGAGAGATATGACGGCGAAGGCGTATTATGTCAGCCATGGAAAAGCTTGATTATTCAGTGCTCCCCAAGACAGTGCTGATCGTTGAAGACAACGAGCTGAACATGAAACTGTTCCGCGATCTGCTTCAGGCTCATGGGTATGAGACGCTGGAGGCCCGGACAGGTCCGGAAGCGCTGGAAACCTTAAAAGAAAACCATCCGGATCTGATCCTGATGGATATTCAATTGCCGGAAGTATCGGGTCTTGAAGTCACGCAAAAAATAAAAAGCAATACAGAACTGGCTGATATTCCGGTGATTGCTGTGACTGCCTTCGCCATGAAAGGCGATGAAGAACGGATAAGACAGGGTGGATGCGAGGATTATATCGCCAAACCCATCTCCGTTGTCTCGTTTATTGAGAAAGTGAAAAGGTATTTGGATTAGGCTGGTTCGTTAACGGACTTGGCTCTAACCAGATGGGGGCTCCATGACGGCACGCGTTTTGGTCGTCGACGATCTCGAACCGAATGTCAAACTGCTCGAAGCAAAATTGCGAGCGGAGTATTTTGATGTGCTCGGGGCGTATTCGGGACAAGAGGCGATTGAACAGGCCGGGCTCGAAAAGCCCGACATCATTCTGCTCGATGTCATGATGCCGGGCATGGACGGGTTCGAGGCATGCCGCCGTCTTAAGACGAACCCGGAAACCATGCACATTCCTGTTGTCATGGTGACGGCGCTCGATCAGCAAGCGGACCGTGTCGCTGGACTTGAGGCGGGCGCCGACGACTTTCTCACAAAGCCTGTTGAAGATCTGGCGTTATTCGCCCGGGTGCGTTCTTTAACGCGTCTCAAAATGATGACTGACGAGTTGCGCGCGCGCTATGCAACGGGCAAGGACCTAGGCATTGTCGAAAAAATCGATGCATCCATCAATCCGGGTGAGGCGCGCATCTTGATTATTGACGACAATGAAGATCAAGCGGTGCGCCTGAAATCGACCATTGACGACGCGAAATACGAGATCACGATCGAAGCTGACGCGGAAGTTGCGCTCACGCGCGCCCGGCAAGGTGAATTCGATTTGATCCTTGTGAATATGTCGCTGGAAGCGATGGATCCGCTCCGGCTATGTTCTTCCATTCGTTCCTTTGAAGAAACACGCTTAACACCGTTGCTGGCTGTTGTCCGGCACGGCGACACCCGCAAACTGGTTCGCGCCCTCGACATCGGCGTAAACGACTATGTCACGCGGCCTGTCGACAAAAACGAATTGACGGCGCGGGTCATGACCCAGCTTCGCCGTAAGCAATATGTGGATCAATTGCGGTCGTCCTTTCAGGTTAGCCTGGAAATGGCGGTCACCGATCAACTCACTGGCCTTTACAATCGCCGATATCTGGCAAGCCATTTGTCGGCGATGTTTGACCGCGCATTTTGGACGGGCCGTCCGCTATCCATCATGATCCTCGATATAGATCACTTTAAGTCTGTGAATGACAACCATGGCCATGACGTCGGCGATCGGGTGCTCAAGGAATTTGCCGAGCGGATCGCAAACTCTGTTCGGGGCATCGACCTCGCTTGCCGCTACGGCGGCGAGGAGTTTTTGGTCGCGATGCCCGATACGGATTTGGCGTTCGCGTCCGTTGTCGCCGAGCGCCTGCGCGCTGAAATTGCGGCGGACAAATTCACCTTGAATAGCGGGCGCGATGAGCTTGGCGTCACCGTAAGCATCGGGCTGGCGTCAACAGAGCACGGCATTGAGGGCGATACTGCACAAAAGCTGGTGAAGCGCGCCGACGAAGCGCTTTACGAGGCCAAAACCGGCGGCCGCAACAGGGTCATCAACAGCGCCGCCTAATTCTGATCCGGAGAATACGAATCAAAAAAGCCGCCCACAGGGCGGCTTTCGATTACTAGCGACAGGCAAAATCCTACTTGATTTTGCCTTCCTTGAACTCGACGTGCTTGCGCGCGACCGGGTCATATTTTTTCAGGACGAGCTTTTCCGTCATGGTGCGGGTGTTCTTTTTCGTGACATAGAAAAAGCCCGTGCCGGCGGTCGAATTGAGCCGGATCTTGACGGTTGTTGGCTTGGCCATGGGTCGCTCCTTGGGGACCAGAAATACGCAAAATGAGCGCGGAACATACCCATCGCCTTTGCTGTGTCAAGCTGTTTACCGGATTATCAGGCGTCCGCCGCCGGGTCGGCATTCGGCCCTGCAAAGCCATGCATGCGGTTCACCCATTGCAGGCCAACCATTGCGCCCTTTGACGCGGGCAAAAGGAACCAGGCGGAGATCGCCATGATGGGCAGCCAGGTTGCAAACTGCATCCACATTGGCGGATCAAATACTTGCTTGGACGCGAGGGCGAGGGGAATCGCCAAATGCCCAACAATAAAGATCGTTAAATAAGGGGGCGCGTCGTCAGCCCGATGGCCGGAAAAGTCCAGGGCGCACGCCGAGCATCGCTCCGCAACCCTGACGTAGCCGGCAAACATTTTTCCCTGACCACACCGGGGGCATTTACCCATGATGCCGCGCTTCATGGCGGTTAACCATTGTCGTTTACGCGGAACTTCATCGCCGAAGGTTTCAACTGCACTGACCATGGCGGCTATATGGCGGCGCCATAGCGGCATTGCAACGCGCCCAAATGGCGCGCCCTAGCCAAACACGCGCTGAAAGATCGCGTCCACATTCTTGGTGTGATAGCCGAGGTCAAAGAGGTCCTCGAGATCGCTGGCGGGGAGCTGGGCGGTCACGTCCTGGTCCGCCTTTAGATTGTCGAGAAACGCCCCTTCACCCCGCCAGGCCGGCATGGCGTTGCGCTGAACGAGGCTGTAGGCCTCTTCCCGTGAGGCGCCGGCTTGGGTCAACGCCAGCAACACCCGCTGAGAGAAGATCAGGCCACCCAAGCGGTCCATGTTCTCTTGCATCCGCTCGGGGTAGACAACGAGCTTTTCAATAACGCCAGCCAGACGATGAAGCGCAAAATCCAGATGCACCGTTGCGTCTGGCCCAATACCGCGCTCAACGGAGGAATGAGAAATATCCCGCTCATGCCACAGCGCGACATTTTCGAGGGCAGGCGCCGCGCACATCCGCACGAGCCGCGCCAATCCGGTGAGATTTTCGGTCAGCACCGGATTGCGTTTGTGGGGCATGGCCGACGAGCCTTTTTGCCCTTTGGAGAAGTATTCTTCCGCTTCCAACACTTCAGTCCTTTGAAGGTGGCGGATTTCCGTTGCCAGCCTTTCGACGGATGAGGCCACGACGGCGAGGGCGGAAAAATAAGCCGCATGCCGGTCGCGCGGAATGACTTGGGTGGAAACCGGCTCAACCTGAAGGCCCATCTTTTCCGCCACATGGGCTTCGACGGAAGGGTCGATATTTGCAAATGTTCCGACGGCGCCTGAAATGGCGCACACCGCTATTTCTTCGCGAGCGCACTCCAGCCGACGCCGTCCGCGCAAGAACTCCGTGTAAAAACCAGCGAGTTTCACGCCGAAGGTTGTGGGCTCAGCGTGGATGCCATGGCTGCGCCCCACGCAAACCGTTTCCTTATGCTCCAACGCGCGTGCTTTCAAAGCGGAGAGCACACGGTCCATGCCTTTGAGAAGCAGGTCTGTGGAGCGGGTAAGTTGAACAGAAAGGCAGGTGTCCAGAACATCCGACGACGTCATGCCCTGGTGAACAAACCGCGCCTCATCACCGACAATCTCCGCGAGGTGCGTGAGAAAAGCGATGACGTCATGTTTCACTTCGCGCTCAATCGCGTCGATCCGTGCGACGTCAAATTCCGCGTCGCCGCCTTTTTCCCAGATGACCTTTGCCGCCTCCTTTGGGATCACGCCGAGTTCAGCCACGCGATCTGCCGCGTGCGCTTCGATTTCAAACCAGATTCTATATTTCGCCGCGTCTGACCAGATCGCGGCCATTTCAGGTCGGGTATAACGGGGTATCATCCTCGGCTCCGTTCGGCCGGCTCGTGATCACCCGCCGGGTCATAATCGATATTAAGCGTGCCCAATGCGGTATCGCCGTTTTGTGACGCAGGCGGCGTCCGCGGCTTCGCGCCCCAGACCCACCACCCGACGCCAAGGCCGACGCCGAATGCCGCAAAGAGAAGCGCCCAAATGTGTACAGCAAGCCAGAGCATTCGCTGGCGTCCTCTAAGGTGTGGTTCTAGCGCTGATCAATCGATACATAATTGCGTTCGGCGGCGCCGGTGTAAATCTGTCGCGGCCGCCCAATCTTCTGATTGGGATCTTCAATCATTTCCGACCATTGAGCGATCCACCCGACGGTTCGTGCGAGCGCGAACAAGACGGTGAACATATCGGTGGGAAACCCGAGCGCACGCAACGTAATGCCTGAGTAAAAATCGATATTCGGGTAGAGGCGTTTCTGCACGAAATATTCGTCTTCCAGTGCAATTCGCTCCAGTTCCATTGCAACCTTCAGGAGCGGCTCGTCACGCACGCCTAGCGCGTCAAGAACTTCGTGGCAGGCCTGACGCATGACTTTCGCGCGTGGGTCATAGTTTTTATAAACGCGATGCCCAAAACCCATCAGCCGGAAAGGGTCGTCTTTATCCTTGGCGCGCCGGACATATTCGGGAATGTTGTCAACATCACCGATTTCTTCAAGCATATTGAGAGCGGCTTCGTTTGCGCCGCCATGCGCCGGTCCCCAAAGCGAGGCGATTCCGGCCGCAATACAGGCAAATGGATTGGCGCCCGATGAACCTGCAAGTCGAACTGTCGACGTCGATGCGTTTTGCTCATGGTCCATGTGAAGGATGAAAATCTTATCCAAAGCGCTCGAAAGAACCGGGTTTACTTCATACTCTTCCGCCTGCACGGCGAAACACATTCGCATAAAATTGGATGTGTAATCCAGATCATTCCGTGGAAAGACGAAGGCTTGACCAATGGAATATTTATACGCCATGGCGGCGATTGTCGGCATCTTCGCGATCATGCGGTGACTGGCGACCAGGCGCTGTTTCGGATCGTTGATATCGGTTGAGTCGTGATAGAACGCCGACAGCGCGCCAACCACGCCGACCATAATGGCCATTGGATGCGCGTCGCGACGAAATCCGTTGTAAAAGTTCTTAAGCTGCTCATGCACCATCGTGTGCATGGTGATGGAATGATCAAAGCGAGCGCGTTCTTCTCCGCTCGGCAATTCGCCGTTTAGCAGCAAATAGGCGACTTCAATGAAATTAGACTGATCGGCCAACTGATCGATTGGGTAGCCGCGGTAGAGCAAGACGCCTTCATCGCCATCAATGAACGTAATTTTCGATTCGCAGCTCGCCGTAGACGTGTAACCCGGATCAAAGGTAAAGGCGCCGGTCCGCTTATAAAGGGCGCGGATATCCACCACATCGGGTCCGTGAGTCGCCTTAAACACCGGCAGCTCAGCATCTTTCCCGTTAACACTAAAGCTCGCTATATCTGTTTGATTTAAATCACTTTTCATGGATAGAGCCTTTTTCTTTTGCGGCGCACCAACGCTTGTTGCGGCGCACACTACCCAGTTTAATCAGGGGTTTCCAGCCCTTAGTCAGGCAGCCTGATCGGCAAGCCGAGCCAATGATTCGTCCCGGCCGAGGCCATATAGCACTTCACCGAGCCCAGGCGAAGGACGCCCGCCCGTGAGCGCGGCTCTTGCCGGCTGACCGATCGCCCCAAACCCGATATTTTCGGTCTCAGCGAAGGTTTTTAGCGCATCATCCAATGATTGCGAAGAATCCCAGATTGAGTGTTCTGAAAGAACGCCCGCTAATCGGCCGATGAGTTCAGGCGCGCCGTCTTTGCGAAGCGGTTTGGCGGCTTTTCCTTCCACGACCAATGGACGTGTCAGGAATAAGAATTCAGACGCCGAAACCACATCCGAAAGTCTGGCGCATCGTGTCTTTAGAAACGAAGCCGAACGCCTCAGTTGCTTCTCCCGTTCGGGTTCCAGCTCAATACCGGCGGAAATCAGGAATGGCGAGGCCAATTGTACAAACGACTCATCGCTTAGCGCCGCAACATAATGACCGTTCACATGCCGGAGTTTATCGAGATCAAGCCGCGCTGGCGCCTTGTTGACGCCCTTCAAGTCGAAAACTTCACGAGCGCGCGCATACCCGATAATTTCTTCGTCGCCGTGTGACCAACCAAGGCGCAAGAGGTAGTTCGCAAGTCCCTCTGGCAAATAGCCCTCATCGCGATAAGCCTCCACCCCTAAGGCCCCATGACGTTTGGACAGCTTGGCGCCATCGGAGCCGTGAATTAACGGAACGTGGGCGAATACGGGAACCGGCCATCCGCATGCCTCGTAAATCTGCTGCTGACGCGCCGCGTTGTTCAGATGGTCGTCGCCGCGGATCACATGCGAAACCCCCATATCGTGATCATCAACAACAACGGCGAGATTGTATGTCGGCCCGCCGTCGCTTCTCAAGATGATCAGATCATCAAGGGCTGAATTCGGAAAAGCGACACGACCCTGGACGGCGTCCTGAATTACTGTTTCACCATTTTGCGGCGCCTTAAAACGGATCGCGTAAGGCGCGTCTTTAGGTGCAGTCGATGGGTCAGTGGCGCGCCACGGACTTTCAAAACGGACACCCGCTGACTTGGCTGCATCGCGCGCCTCGGTCAGCTCCGTCGGGGTGAGGAAACAACGATAGGCTTTTCCCTCACTGAGAAGTTGGTTGGCGATCTGGCGATGCCGCTCCGCATTGCCAAACTGCGAAACCGGGTCTTCGTCCCAATCAAGGCCAAGCCAGGTGAGACCATCGAGAATCGCCTGCACGGCCGCCTCAGTATGCCGGGCGCGGTCCGTATCTTCTATTCTTAACAGGAATTTTCCATCATACCGGCGGGCGTAGAGCCAATTGAACAGCGCCGTCCTGGCCCCGCCAATATGCAGGTACCCCGTTGGTGATGGGGCAAAACGTGTAACGACCGGGTTTACTGGCGTGATCGGCTCGGACATGGCGGACTTTCAATTGGGCAGCGGCCCGTTTGACCCTTTTTCAGTTGCGTGGGAGGCTAATCGCCTCGCGGCGCGAGATAGCATGAGAGTTTCGCCAAGCCTATGCCTCGATCCGATAGGGCACATGACCGCAGAAACCTTTGAACCAGCGACCCCCAGCCAGAAATGCAAGGGTGACTATGTCGCGCCTTTGCGGCTCAGGCGCATCGTTCATCTGTTTGGGGAAAAAGCGACAGGGTGGGCGCGCGCTGATCTGGCCCGCCTTTCGCTTTGGGCGCCCGTTGGTATCTCTGTCGGCGCGGGGTTGTATTTCGGTCTTAAAGCGGAACCAGCGTGGCAAATTGGCGTCGCCGCTTTGATTGTATCGATTACGTTGGCCTTCATATTCCAATCATGGCGAAGACCGGCCTTTGGGGTTGCGCTTATCGCCCTCGGATTTGTAGCGGCGGACCTTCGAACCACGCTTGTCGCTGCGCCACAGCTTTGGCGTGATCTCGGCATTGTAGAGACGACGGGACGTCTTTTGTCCGTCGAGGAAGGAAACGGTCAGCGCCGTTACATCATCGCGATTTCTTCAATCGAGGGCGTTGTTCCAGTGGAACTGCCCGCAAAGGCGCGCATTAGTTGGCGAGGGAAGGGCTTCAACGCTTCGCCCGGCGATATGATTTCAGTGCGGGCCGGATTGTCACCGCCACCGCCGCCAGCCGCCCCCGGGACCTTTGATTTTGCACGACAGCTTTACTTCCAGCGCATTGGCGCCGTTGGATTTGCGGTGACCCCTCCGACAGTGCTGGAAAGTGCGGACAGAACCCAATCACAGAAGCTCGCGGCCGCGATCGAACGAATGCGATTTGGGCTCTTCTCCCGAATAATTGCGGCGGCCCCCAGTGAAGGCGGTGCAATTCTCGCGGCGATCGTGACGGGCAAGCGCGATGCGATCACCGACCGGTCTGAAGCCGCTTTGCGGGATACTGGGCTCGCACATTTGCTCGCAATTTCTGGCTTGCATATGGGTTTGGCGACGGGGTTAATTTTCTTCATCGTCCGGTTTGGACTGGCGGCGATTGAGCCAATTGCGCTTCGTTATCCGATAAAGAAATGGGCGGCGATGGCGGCGTTGGCTTCCGGGTTTTTCTACCTGATATTGTCCGGGGGCGGATGGTCGGCGCGGCGTGCGTTCTTGATGGCGGGCATTATGTTTGTCGCCATTCTTGTAGACCGCCGTGCGCTTTCGCTGCGCAATGTCGGCATAGCTGCGGTTATCATCCTGTTGACGACGCCGGAGGCGCTGTTCCACCCGGGATTTCAAATGTCGTTCGCAGCGGTGACGTCGCTCATTGCCGCTTATGAATGGGCCGGCGCGCGCGCCGACCCAAACCGGAGTTTTACCTGGCCCGCACGGCTGAAACGATACGCTATCGGATTGGCGGTTACGGACACAATCGCGGCGCTCGCCACCGCGCCATACGCCTTGTTCCATTTTAATCGCGTGGCGCTCTATTCTTTGCCGGCAAACGTCACGGCCATGCCCTTTATGGGGTTCTGGGTTGTTCCCCTGGCGATTGTGGCGATGCTTCTCATGCCGTTGGGACTGGATGGCTGGGCCTGGCGCGCGAGCGCGGCTGGTATGGATATCATACTGGCCATTGCAGCGGCGGTTTCGTCCTGGCCCGGTGCAGTTTCCGTGGCGGCTCAGTGGCCTCTTGGCGCCATGCTGGCGCTCACCATTGGCGGCCTTTGGCTTTGCCTGTCTCGCGCACCGTGGCGATTGGCCGGTTTCGCGGCAATCCCGACGGCGATGATTATCGTTCATCAAACTCCTCAACCGGATCTTTTTGTTTCAGCAACAGGTCTCAATGCCGGATTTGTTGCGGATCAAACCGGAGATCAAGACGCCATTGTCGTTTACAATAAGCGCCGCGAAAAATTCGCCGTTGGCGTCTGGAAAGAGTCTGTCGGGTTTGACCCGGTGACAGCAGAAACGATTTCCATGCGCGATGTATTCACGTGCGATGGCGCCGGGTGTGTGGGCATGGTCAAGCGCGCGCAAATCTCAGTGGTGGAGGAGCGCGCCTCGCTGGACGAGGATTGCGCCCGATCAGATCTGGTCATCGCTCTATTGCCAGTAGACCCCGACCTCTGGCGCGCTTGCGCCGCCTATCTGATCGACCGCCGGTCGGTCTGGCGTAATGGTGCCTACGCGGTGCGCATCACGCCCAACGGCGACCTCGACATCAAGACCGCACGCGATGTTCGCGGGCGTCGTCCGTGGACGGGGGACGGTTAGTTGTACCGGCGCATCAACCCAACGAGCTTGCCCTGAACATTCACTCGATCGGGTCCATAGATACGGGTTTCAAACGCGGGATTAGCGGCTTCCAGCGCAATCGATGCGCCCTTCTTGCGCAGACGCTTCAGCGTTGCTTCCTCTTCGTCGACCAGCGCAACAACGATGGATCCGTTCTCTGCGTCATTGCAGCGCTTGATGATAACGTAGTCGCCGTCCTGGATGCCGGCGTTAATCATGGATTCGCCCTGAACCTCGAGAACGTAATGGTCACCCTTTCCAACGAGCGCGTCCGGCGCGGAAAAACGGTCAACCTCGTGCTGAATGGCCTCTATGGGCGTGCCGGCGGCGATCCGGCCAAGAACCGGCAGGTCAACCATGCCGGCGCTCGGGGCGGCCCTTGATGCCAACGACGCGCGGGCCGGCGACCGGCCGCGATCAAAATTGGCGTCCACGACCGCTGGTTTGAAGGCGCGCTGGCGGGGGCTGGCCGCCGTGTTCCCGGCGGCGCCCTCTGGTATCCGCAACACCTCCAGCGCCCGCGCCCGATGGGGAAGACGTCGGATAAAGCCACGTTCCTCAAGCGCCGTAATCAGCCGGTGAATCCCTGATTTAGAGCGCAATTCCAGCGCTTCCTTCATTTCATCGAACGACGGCGAGACGCCGGTTTCGGAAATTCGGTCGTTGATAAATATTAGGAGCTCATGTTGTTTCTTGGTGAGCATCACTGGTCTCCGGTTTCTTGCGGCCGAGACTTCGCGTCCCGATTGAGCAAATTTGGCCATCTTTCAACGCAGGGCTGTTTGCGCGCCCGAAACGACAAAAGAACAAAACGACAACGATGTTCTATGGTTGTTCTAATTGGGCGTCAACACCCGGCATTAAGCCGCAGAAACTGGTGACAAAAGAGCGCGTGTGGCGGCCTCGATGTCCGTTTGACGCATTAGGCTTTCCCCAACGAGAAACGCCCTGGCGCCGCTGGCCGCCAAGTTTTGAAGATCGGCATTTTCGGAGATGCCACTCTCACTAACGAGAATTGCGCTTGCGGGCGCCAATTCCGCCAAGGAATGTGTTACCTGAAGAGAAGTATCAAAAGTCGATAAATTACGGTTGTTTATTCCAATAATATCCGCTTTCAGGTTGATGGCTCGGCGCATCTCGTTTTCGTCATGCACTTCCACAAGCGTGTCCAGCCCCCAATCCTTGGCGGTATGAAGCAATTCCGTTGCCTGGACATCGGAAAGACAAGCCATGATCAGCAATATGCAATCTGCGCTCCAGGCCCGTGCTTCCGCAACCTGATAGGGGTCAATCATGAAATCCTTGCGCAATACGGGAAGGGCGACCGCTTTGCGCGCGGCTATCAGATAATCCGGTGAGCCTTGAAAGCTGGGCTCATCCGTCAAAACCGAGAGACAGGCGGCGGCGGCGGCCTCGTACGCCCGCGCGATCTCGGCCGGATCGAAATCAGCGCGTATCAGCCCCTTGGACGGGCTAGCCTTTTTTATCTCTGTGATGAGCGCAAAACCGTCGGCGCATTTGGCCTCCAGCGCTTTTCGAAATCCGCGTGGTGGCGACGCCTCACGGGCAAGCTGTTCCAAGTCTGAAAGCGGCGCACGCGCCCTGGCAGCAGCGACCTCCGTTTTCTTGTAGGCGATGATGTCGTCAAGAATGGTCATGCTGGTCTGGTTGAGTATTCAACGAGCTTGTCCAACGCCGTCTTTGCAGCGCCACTATCGAGGGCCGCTTCCGCGAGGCGCGCCGCCGTTTTCAAGTCTGCCGCCTTTTCTGCGACCACAAGCGCCGCAGCGGCGTTCAGCACCGCGATATCACGATAGGGGCCTTTTTCTCCAGCAAGCAGATCGTGGATTGCCTCGGCATTTTGATCAGGCTCTCCGCCCACCAGTTCAGAAGGCTTTGCGCGCGGCAATTCAGCGTCCTCCGGCGTCACTTCAAACTCGCGCACAACTCCGTTGACGAGTGCGGCGACATGGCTCGGTCCGGTGGTAGTCAACTCATCGAGGCCGTCGGAGCCATGCACAACCCACGCGCGGGTCACACCCAAATGCGGCATCACTTCGGCAATCGGCCTCACAAGATCCCGGGCAAAAACACCCATAACCTGACGCTTGGCGCTCGCCGGGTTCGATAACGGTCCCATGACATTGAAGATCGTGCGAACGCCCAAACCGCTTCGCGCGGCCGCAACATGCCGAACCGCCTTGTGGTGAAGGGCCGCGAACATGAACCCGACATTGGCGTGTTCGATACAGGCGCGGATTGTCTCCGGCGAGACATCCAGCTTAACGCCGAGGGCGGCCAGCACTTCCGATGACCCTGATTTGGACGAAGCCGCCTTGTTGCCGTGCTTGGCGATGCGAACGCCGCATCCCGCCGCAATAAGCGCCGCGGCGGTGGAGATATTGTAGGTTCCTGCGCCGTCGCCGCCGGTGCCGCATGTGTCCAGGACGTCTTCCGGCGCGTCCACCCGCAACGCCAAATCGCGCATGGTTTGGGCTGCCGCCGCGATCTCTTCCACGGTTTCTCCACGGGTGCGAAGCGCCGCCAAAAATCCGGCGATTTCGATATCGCTGGCGCCGCCGGAAAAAAGCGCCAGCATCGCCTCACGCATCTCCGCGCCGGAAAGCGGCGCACCGGAAATCGCTCTTGCAAGGTGTTTGTTGAATTCAGTCATTGCCCGCGCGCCATGGCCAGAAAGTTTCCAAATAGCGCCGCACCGTACTCAGTAGCGATGCTTTCGGGATGAAACTGCACGCCCATAATTGGCAGGTCGTCATGGATCAATGCCATGATCTCATTGTCGTCATCGGAACTGGCGATCACAGACAGCTGGTCCGGCAATGTAGACTGGTCCGCAACGAGCGAGTGATAACGAACAGCAGTAAACGGTGAGGGAATGCCATCAAACAGACCTGAGCCCGGATGCCGGACACCGCACGTCTTGCCATGCATGAGTTTGCCGGCCCGGCAGATCACGCCGCCAAAACTTTGCGCTATCGACTGCATGCCCAAACAAACCCCAAATACCGGCGTCTTGGTTTCGGCGGCGCCGCGAACAAGATCGATGCAGATGCCGGCTTCATCGGGCGTGCAGGGGCCGGGAGACAGCACAATGGCCTCAGCTCCCGATGACAGCGCCTCTTGTACGGTCAGCGCATCATTGCGCATAACGCGTGTTTCTTCCCCTAACCCGCCTATGAGATGTGCGAGACTAAACGTGAAGCTGTCATAGTTATCGATCAGCAGGATCATTTGGCCCAAGAATCAGTGATAGTACCAAGTGGATTAATGGTTTAACGCCAGATGCCCGGCGCGCAAGCGCTCTGACTGGCGCAAAAACAAAAAAAACGAGGAAATCAAACGCTTAAGGGGCGGCGTTTGAGGAACCAGGCGGGTAAATGCTGCATCGCTCGTTCAGGCGATTGATACCGAAGGTCGGGCCCAAAGCGACTGTAGCGGGGTATGCGGGCAACGCCGGCGTCGTCGCGACGTTCGCTGTGGCGTTCGCAGGGGTGCTGGTTGGTGCGCTCGCCGCCTATCTGAGCGAGCAGGGAAGCCTTGCGACCGCTTCAAACACGATCATCAGCGCCGTCAACGAAAGGCAGGCGCCGACAGATGAGTACATCCGCCTGGAACGTGACAAGATCGTCGCCAGCATCATCGCCGGGGAGCGCCCACCGGAGCGGTTGGATCCGCCGCTGCTGCCAAAACGGATGTCACCGATCCCCGTGCAAAGCGAGCGCCCGAAAATCGTTATCATCATTGATGATATGGGTATCGATCGGCGGGCAACTGCTAAAGCGCTGCAGTTGCCCGGTCCGATAACGTTCTCTTTTCTTCCCTACGCCCGCAATGTTCGAGAACAGGTCGCGAATGCGCGCCTTGCGGGCGGCGAAGTCATGCTTCACCTGCCCATGGAACCGAGCGGCGACGCGGACCCAGGTCCGCATGCGTTGAAGTCGGGCATGACGGGCGGCGCCTTTCTTGACGATCTTGAATGGAATTTGTCCCGCTTTGACGGTTATGTGGGCGTCAACAACCACATGGGCTCAAAACTAACCGCCGACGTCGCCGCCATGAAGACGCTGCTGGCGCATCTCAATCACAAACGGCTCTTTTTCCTAGACTCATTAACGACTGGGGAAACAGCTGTGCGCAGCGCAGCGCGCGAAATAGGTGTTGATGTATTTGCGCGCGACGTTTTTCTTGATGCCGAAGTTGGCAATCGGGAATCTGTGAGGTCACAGCTCGCCGTCGCAGAACATATTGCGCGAGAAACCGGATTTGTGGTCGCCATTGGCCACCCCAGAGACGAAACGCTTGAGGTGATTGCGCCATGGCTGACCAGCGCGCCGGCGCGCGGGTTTGATCTGGTGTTCGCAAGTGATCTTGCGGCGATCACCGCGCAACCAAAGGAAACAGCGCTGGCGGCGGCGCCAACGCTGCGACTTTAGTCGGCGGGAGAAATCATCCCGCTTTGGTGTTTGCGATATACGCGTCGATCAACTCTTCGAGGATAGGCAACGCGACCGCGCCGTTCTTTAAGACAATGTCATGAAACTCACGAAGATCAAACGTGTCACCAAGTTCACCCTTAGCTTTGTCACGCAGGTTCAAAATCTTTATCATACCGATTTTGTAAGACAGCGCCTGTGCCGGCATGTCGATATATCGTTCGACTTCCTTGGTCGCTTCGGACTCCGTCATCGGATTGTTGTCGAGCATAAACTTGATTGCCTTTTCACGGCTCCACTTCTTGGAATGAACGCCTGTATCCACGACAAGCCTTGCGGCTCGAAGCATCTCGTTTTGCAGCCGGCCGAAGTCCTGCATGGGATCAGTGAACCGGCCCTGTTCTTTCGCCAGACGCTCGGCATAAAGTCCCCAGCCCTCTGAATAGGCGCCGAAAAAAGCAAACTTTTGAAACATCGGAACACCCGTCAGCTCTTGCTGGATGGCAAGCTGAAAATGATGGCCCGGCGCGCCTTCATGATAGGCAATCGTTTCCAACTCGTGCTTCTGCTTCTTCGTCATGTCGTGAAGGTTGGTGTAGTAGATGCCTGGACGGGAGCCATCTGGCGCTGGGCGGCTATAAAAGGCGATGGGCGCCGTCTGCTCGCGCCATGCCTCAACGGCGCGGACTTCCAGCGGCGCTTTCGGAAGTACGTTAAAATATTCTCCGACGTCCTCGTAAATGGCATCAATGTAAGCTTTGGAAGCGTCAAGATAGCCTTGTTTGCCTTCCTCAGTGTTTGGAAAAAAGTTGGAGGGATCGGTGCGTAAGAACTCGAAGAATTCCGGCAAGTCACCATCGAACCCGACTTCCTTCATGATCACCGCCATCTCGCCGCGTATACGCTTTACGTCAGCCAGGCCGATTTCGTGCACCTCCCTGGCGGAAAGGTGAGCCTCAGTCGTCCAAAAGTTGATGCGGTTTTCATAGTATTCTTTGCCGCCGGGCAGGGCCCAAACGCCATTCGGCCCATGCGATTGATCACGTAACGCTTCAATGCTGGTGATGATTTTTTCGATAGAGCTTCTGAAGGGCCCTTCAAGCGCGGTTGTCGCTTCATCGATGAGCCTCTGTTTTTCGTCATCGCTAATTTCGAGTGCGTTGACCTTGCCTTTAAAATCAGAAAACAGGGCGGAATCCTCGCGGGTTTCGTCAAATGGCGCACCCTTAAGCAAATTTCGGGCATCCGTAACCACGGGATTAAACGAAAAGGAAGTCGGAACGATTCCGCGTTGCGCGGCCATGTCGATCCCTTCGATTAATTGAGTGCTCACCCGTTCAAGGCCATTGATCCGTGAGATGTACGCTTCCGCATCGGAAACATTGGCGATGCTGTGCACATTTTGAAGGAACGTCACCGGGAAGGTGACGGGATTGTTCATGGTGGAAAAGGCGTAGCCATGGAAACGGTAATCATGACCGGCAATCGCCCGCTCCTGGAGGAAATCAAATATCCGGTAGCTAACTTGCATTTGCTCAGAAAGAGCGTCGTAATCGATCTCCGCTTTTAATCGCGCCAGATCATTTTTTGTGCGTTCGTGCTGACGGATAGCCTCGGCGTCGGAAAAATCGTCCCATTCGCCATACTGATCCGTCTTCATGCCCAACTGCGCCTGAAACAACGGCGATTCACTCACATTTCGCTGAAAAATTTCCTCAAAAAATGCGGCAAGGCGCTGGTCTTCAGTTTGTTGCGCCTCCGTCTCGGTCGGCGCTGACTCTTGCGCGTGCGCTGGAAAGCCGCTGAGGGCGGTGAAAATAGTGGAAGCTGCAAGAGCAAGCTTGATCGATCTTGTCATGAAAATCCCCTTCGATATCCGATCACGTATAATAGCGATATTCTGCGGGGGCTAACCAAAGGCTTTAACGCGATTACGGGTCGTTTCATCGCAAAGTCTGAAACTTTGATTAGTCGCGGCCCCTGGCGAGCGCGGCTTCCGCCGCGGCGAACAGCGCGCGGGCTTTATTTTCGCATTCGCGTTGCTCCATATCCGGGTCAGAATCCGCAACAATCCCGGCGCCCGCCTGAACATGCATCACGCCGTCTTTAACGACCGCGGTGCGTAGCGCGATACAGGTATCGACATTGCCATTGGCTGAAAAATATCCAATCGCACCCGCATAAACGCCGCGCGCGGACTTTTCGAGCTCATCGATGATTTCCATAGCGCGAATTTTCGGTGCGCCGGATACAGTTCCCGCCGGAAATCCATTTGCAACAGCGTCAACGGGATGCGTATCGCTCCTTAAATCACCGACGACATTGGACACGATATGCATCACATGACTGTAGCGCTCTACGCTGAATTGGTCAGTCACTTTTACGGAGCCGATTTTCGCTGAACGGCCGACATCGTTGCGCCCTAAGTCGAGGAGCATCAAATGCTCGGCGCGCTCTTTCGGGTCGGCGATGAGATCCTGCTCCAGCCGCCGGTCTTCCGCCGGTGTGTTCCCCCGTGGCCGCGTGCCCGCAATGGGACGGATAGTGACCTCCCCATCGCGCACCCGCACCAGAATTTCCGGACTCGAACCAACAATCGAAAATCCATCGAGCGAGAAATAATACATAAACGGCGATGGGTTTGACCGCCGCAGCGCGCGGTAAAGATTGAACGGCGCAGCTTTAAACGGACGCGAAAAGCGCTGGCTTAAGACGACCTGAAAGATATCTCCCGCGCCGATATATTCTTTGGCGCGGGTCACCATCGATTTATATTCTGTCGACGTCGTATTGGATGCAATTGTTGCTTCTACAGCATCCGATTGCATGTTTGCCGAGGTGAGGCCAAGCGGCGTCTGCAAATCTCTAACGGCGTCGGCCAGCCGTTCCGCCGCGCGGGAATAGGCCGCGCGTGCAGTCACGCCAGTTTCCACGCGAACCGGAGAAAAGACTTGAATTTCCTGACGAATATTGTCGAACACCGCGACAATTGTTGGGCGCAAGAACACAGCATCCGGCGTGTTCACGCCGGGAACAGGGCGCTCACCCAGCCGTTCCATCTGCCGCGCCATGTCATAGCCCATAAAGCCGAACACGCCAGCGGCCATGGGCGGTGCGCCGGGGGGTGGATCAAGTGCTGACTCCGCCAGCAAGGATTTGAGATTGTCCAGCGGCGGTCCCAGCTGTGCTGTAAAACCGTTCGGGTCCGCCGCGGCGTCAAGATTGATTTCAGACTGATCGCCGTGGCAGCGCCAAATGATGTCTGGCTTCAACCCGATTATGGAGAACCGCCCCAGCTGTTCGCCGCCCTCGACAGACTCCAAAAGGAAGGCGTTTATGCGATTGGCGGCGAGCTTTAAATAGGCGGAGACAGGCGTTTCGAGATCATTGATCAGCCGACGCTGCACAAGCTGTGCTCGCCCAGCCTCATAGGCTCGCTCGAAAGTTTCGAATTCGGGACTGACGCTCAATGGAATGTCACTACCAAAATATCACAAGCTGTCGGCAAACAGGGCATCAATCTGGGACTGATTGACCTTTACGCCCAAGTCTTCCCGGACAGTCAAAATAAACGCCTCGACCAACTCCTGGTCTAGCTGGAAGCCAATCATCTGTTTGAGTTGTTCTTTCTGTTCGGGCGGGATTGCGTTGGGCGCGTAACCAATCTCCCGGATCTCAGCAACCACTTGAGCGCCGGCATTGCCAACTGGTGCAGATACCACATCATTCAGATCCGCGAAAAATATTTGCTCGTTAAAGGTCGCAGAGATTGTTTCGTTTTGAAATCGCCGGTCAATCACGAGGCCTATGGGCGCCCGGTTGAACGCCTCGGCCACTGATTCCAGTGTTTCGCCAGCGGCAATGGAATCCCGAATGTCATTGACCGTTTTTGAGATACGGTCGGTCCGCTCTTGATCGCGCCAGCGCTGCTCAACCTCATCACGGACGTAATCAAAGGGCTTCAACGCAGGGGGCTTAATCTCGCGCACCGACACCATGTAATAACCATCCTCGGCGCCAAGGCGCAGCGCCTCGCTCTGATCGCCTTCGTCCAGAAGGAAAGCTTCTCGAAGCACTTCGCCAGGGACTTTATCTATGATGGCGCCGCCGGGCGCGAAACTCACCCGATCGATGGGGCCAACCGTTTCAACGGAAAACCCGGCTGCGTCGGCTGCGTCGGCAAGTTCTGCGCCTGTGTCGCGAACTTCCTCGATTTCATCGATGGCGTCGAGCATGCGCCGGCGCACATCCTGCTCCATGTAATCATTTTCAAGGTCGTCGCGGACCTCTTCAAACGTTGTCGTTTCCGCAGGCGTAACTCCAGCAATCTGAATAATCGTCCAACCGAAGAGGGACCGCACGGGATCAACGATCGCGCCTTCTTCCAAACCGTCGGCAAAGGCAGCGTCGGCGACATTCGGATCAAGCAGATCGCGTTTTTGCGCTTCTGTGAATGTCGCAGCCTCCAGGCTCATGCCGCGGTCAAGAGCGATGTTTTCAAATGGCGTTCCCGAACGAAGCGACGCAGCGGCTGCCCGCGCTTCTGACTCTGTCTCGTAGGTAAGCTGATAGACCGTTCGGCGCTCAGGTTTATCATAGAGGCGTTCTTTGCCCGCATCGTAAAGACGGCGAAGCTCATCCTCCGGCGCTTCGAGGCCTTCGCGAAAGTCTGCACTGCGCAGAAGCAACATATCAAACGTGCGGTATTCCGGCGCGGTGAACATGCTTTCGTTTTCTGCATAAAAGGTTTGCAGATCGTCAGGCCCGGGTTCTGCGGCGACGCCCGCCATTTCGTTTGTCACCGTTAAATAAGAGATCCTGCGGCGCTCTGTTTCGCGAAGGATGATTGCGTCTGCATAAGGCGCCACGACCGGTCCCGATGCCGCGACAGCCTCGACGAGTTGAGAGCGCGTGAGATCTTCGCGGACACGGCGTTCGAACTCGTTAGCGGTGATCGTGTTCTGTTGAAGAATATTTTCAAGCGTGACCCTGTCGAACTCTCCGGTGGCGGGATTATGGAACGCTTCATTATTCTGAAGATAATCCCGCACTGCTGCGCGCGGGAGCGCCAGATTCATCTTATCGGCGTATTGCATCAACGCTGACTGAGTGGCGATTGAATCAACGACGCGATTGGGCAACCCGCTGGCGATCGCATCTTCACGAGTCAAGGCGCCACCTGATTCCCGGTTCTGGCGTTGGTACAGACTGTTGAATTCGCTTTGCACATATTGAGGCGAAAACTTCTGGCTGCCGACGCTCAGCGTGGAGCTCGCAGCCAGTTGGGTGACGTTTGGCACGCCCCACAGCGCGAAGGCCAGTATCAAAAGAATCACCACGAGCCATGCGACTGGACCCTTCAGAACACCACGAACCTTACTAAGCATCGATACCGCCTTGATTTTCCTGCCCACTCCGGGGCTTCATCCACAATTTTGCGGTAACCTAGTCGCGGCGCCCGGCGGCGACAAGAGCGATAGGGCGGCGACTGGACAGCATTCGCCGCTTCCCCTAGGTCCGAGTGGCGCCAAAGGCGCCAATTTCCGCCTGACCGAGGATTTACCCCATGAAGCCATTGATCGCCGGCAACTGGAAAATGAACGGCCTTCAGTCCGCAAGCGCTGAAATCGAAGCGCTTATCGCCAAGTTCGCCGGCGCGGCGCCGGCGGATCGGGACGTGTTGATTTGCCCACCAGCGACATTATTGGCGCAGTTCGCGGAGCGTTATTCGGACGAAGCCATTCAGATTGGCGCGCAGGACTGTCACGCCGGAGAGAGCGGCGCGCATACGGGCGATCTCAGTGCTGAAATGCTCGCGGACGCCGGCGCCGCCTATGTAATTGTCGGCCATTCCGAACGCCGGGCGGATCATGGTGAGAATGATGCCGACGTGAGAGCCAAAGCGGCGGCGGCTTTGCGCGCCGGGCTAACGCCGATTATCTGCGTTGGTGAAACCCGTGAACAGCGCGAAGCGGGCGAAGCCCTGAACGTCGTCGGAAGCCAGCTAGACGGCTCCCTGCCGGAAACCGCCGCTGCATTCGTCGTTGCCTATGAACCGGTTTGGGCGATTGGCACCGGCCTTACGCCCACAATTAAGGACATTGCAGAGGTGCATGAATTTATCCGGGCGAAAACACCTGTGGACACGCGCATCCTTTATGGGGGATCTGTCAAACCCGCAAACGCCAAAGAGATTTTGGCTGTTTCGAATGTGAATGGCGCGCTGGTGGGGGGCGCCAGTTTGAAGGCGGACGATTTCCATCCGATCATTTCCGCCGCACCCGGCGAGATGTAGATCGCACCATAAAGGACCGGCATGCGCGTGAGCCTCATCATTTTTACCGCTTTGCTGCTTTTGCTGTCGGGCATTTCCGGTTGTGCAAGCTGGACCGCTGAACGCAAAGCGCCGCCGCTTGGAACGTTCATCGAAATAGACGGCGAGCGGATACATGTGGTCGATACCGGGCCGCGAGATGCCAAACAGCCCCCGGTTGTTCTCATTCACGGCGCCAGTGTAAATTTACGCGACATGAAGATTGCGCTGGGCGACAGACTGGCCACTGACAGACGAGTCATCATTATGGATAGGCCGGGGCGCGGTTATTCCACGCGCAAGAAAGACGGCTTCCGCCTGGATTTGCAAGCGCGCGCCATCAAAGCCGTTGCTGATGAGTTGCAGGTCGAAAAACCCATAATTGTTGGCCAAAGTTTTGGCGGCGCTGTCGCGCTAAGTTATGCGTTGCAATATCAAGATGAGATGGCCGGACTCGTCTTGCTTGCGCCTGTCAGTCACGAATGGCCTGGCGGCGTTGTCTGGTACAACAATCTCTCGGGCTGGCCCATTGCGGGCTTCATGTTCCGCCGGCTCCTTGTACCGCTTTATGGGCAGCTCAACGCACAAACCGGAATTCTCAGTTCCTTCGAACCCGATACGCCGCCACAGCAATATTATGAGGAATCCGGATTGGTGCTACTGTTTCGTGCAGGGGATTTCAAATCAAATGCTGCGGATATCCGAAATCTGAAAGCGCAAATTAAAGAGCAACAGAACCGGTATGGTGAGTTGAAACTACCGGTCGCCATTGTCACCGGTACGGCAGACACGACCGTCAGTCCGTCAATTCATTCAGAGCAACTGGCGTCGGATATCAAGGGTGCGGCGCTCACTTTGCTGCCTGGTGTTGGCCATGCACTGCACCACGCCAGAACCGACGAAATCCTAACGGTGATAAATGACCTCTCGGATAAATCGCGACAATGAGCGAAGACACTGACAAAAAGCGCAAGCGTTTACTTTATCAGGCGTCCTACAGGGGCTTTAAGGAAGCAGACCTGCTAATCGGCGGCTTTGCCAAAACGCATATTGCCAGCCTTGATGAAAATGAATTGGCCCAGTTCGAAGCTCTGTTACAGCTCAATGACCGGGAACTTTACGCCTACGCCACGGGTAAGCTGGAGACTCCCAAAGCGTATGCGGGCGCCGTGATGGACCAACTAAAAGCCTTCAATATCACCTCGATCGATCGATAGTCACTGCGGAAGCCGGTAGCGTTGATTTGTGACGCCGGGCAATTGCGTCCCGCCGCCCGTGCGCCTAAGTAATCCTCACGAACGCGGGCCGCGAAATCAGCGCCCCGCGCATTTTGCGTTGAGGAAAATTATGGCGAACGCCGCAAAACCCATGGTCTCCGGTGTGGCGCTGGTGGATGCTAAAACTGCATGGAGCACTAGCGGCCGGCTCGACGTTTATGGCGCGCCGGAGGGTGCAGACGCGCTGGCGGTGGCGCAGGCGGCGCGATTGCGCAATGGAATTGTCCTGCACATCGCGCGTGATGGCGCTCGCGCGGCGGCGATGACGCAGAGTCTAAAATTTTTCGCTCCCGATATTCCAGTCATTGAGTATCCCGCATGGGACTGCCTTCCGTATGACCGCGTATCGCCATCGCCGACAATGACATCAAAGCGCATGGCGAGTCTGGCGGCAATCGCCAAACGGGGTGAGGGCGCGTTTATCGTTGTCGCCTCCATCAATGCGGCGACACAAAAAACGCCGCCGAAGGAAACTATCGAAAACGCAACGTTGTCACTTGCGCCGGGCGCGGTGATGGAACTGGACGCCTTAAGCCGGTATCTGAATGCGAATGGTTACGTGCGCTCTTCCACGGTGCGTGAGCCGGGTGAGTTCGCCGTTCGCGGGGGGCTCGTGGATATCTTTCCACCTGGCAACGATGATCCCGTACGCATGGACTTTTTTGGTGACACGCTCGAGAGCGTTCGCGCCTTCGATGCAGAGACTCAGCGCACTACAAAACAACTTTCCGGGTTTTCTCTTGCAGCGGCGAGTGAGATCTTGTTGTCGGAAGAGACGATTTCACGCTTTCGCAAAGGCTATGTCGCCAAATTTGGCCCGGCGGGCGATGATCCCCTCTATGAAGCGATTAGCGCAGGTCGCGCCCATGCGGGCGCCGAGCACTGGTTACCGCTTTTCTACGAACGCATGGACTCGATCTTTGATTTCATTGGTGACGCGCTGGTTTTTGTAGATCACCTTGCCGATGAAGCGTCAGAAGAGCGTCGTTCAACGGTTAGGGACCATTATGAGGCGCGGGCGGAAGACGCCAAGAGCGCAAAGCCGCGCAATAATGATTTTGCTGCGCACGCATACCGCCCGCTCGAACCCGACGCATTGTATTTATCCGAAGGTGAATGGAACGAACGATTGTTCGACGCCAATTTGAGGCCGCTTGCCCCGTTCGGCCCCCCGGAAAATGTGCGGGCGTTTTATTTTGGCGCAAAGGTCGGGCGAAGTTTCGCAGCGGAACGATCAGCTGAGAACATCAACGTATTTGATGCGGTCAACGCGCACGCTGCATCACTGGCGTCCTCCGGAAAAAAAGTGGTTGTTTCCTGTTGGTCAGAAGGTTCCGCCGATCGTATGCGCACGGTGCTCGCTGATCATGGCGCCACGGAATTGGCGCACACTGAAAACTGGAACAGTGTAATGAGCGCCGCCGGGTCGTTCATGACGGCGGTGCTGGGCCTGGAGTCCGGTTTTGAAACGCCCGATACGGCCTTTATTTCCGAGCAAGACATACTTGGCGATCGTCTGGTGCGCCGTGGCCGTAAGAAACGCGCTGAGAACTTTCTTTCGGAGGCGTCGAGCCTCTCCCTCGGCGATCTGGTTGTTCATGTGGAACACGGTATCGGTCGCTATCAGGGACTGAAGACGCTTGAAGTGCAGGGAGCGCCGCATGATTGCCTCAGCCTTGAATATCACGGCGGCGACAAGCTGTTCCTGCCCGTCGAGAACATCGATCTTCTCTCGCGGTTCGGATCGGATGACGCAGGCGTTCAACTCGACAAGCTGGGCGGCGCGGCGTGGCAGGGCCGCAAGGCGAAAATGCGCGCCCGCATCAAAATGCTCGCCGAGCAGCTTATCGCCATCGCCGCCACGCGCGCCATGCGCAGTGCTGACGTGGTGTCGCCCGGTACAGGTCCCTACGATGAGTTTTGTGCGCGTTTTCCCTATGCGGAAACCGAAGACCAGGAAAACGCCATCGCTGATGTGATTGAGGACTTCGCCAAAGGGCAGCCCATGGACAGGCTTGTTTGCGGCGATGTCGGATTTGGCAAGACCGAGGTTGCCCTGCGTGCGGCGTTCGTTATGGCCATGACCGGACGGCAAGTCGCCGTCGTCACGCCAACAACATTGCTTGCGCGCCAGCACTTCCGAAACTTTAGCGAACGCTTCAAGGGGTTTCCGCTCAACATCGCCCAGCTTTCCCGCATGGTCACTTCGGCGGATGCCAAAACCGCCAAGGAAGGATTGGCTGAGGGGTGCGTGGATATCATTATTGGCACGCACGCGTTGTTGCAAAAGACGATTAAGTTTCGCGATCTGGGTCTCGTAATCGTTGATGAAGAACAGCACTTTGGTGTGAAACACAAAGAGCGGCTTAAAGAATACCGAGCCGATACGCATGTGCTGACGCTCACAGCAACACCCATCCCGCGTACATTGCAGCTCGCCATGAGCGGAATTCGCGACTTGTCACTCATCGCAACGCCGCCGGTTGACAGACTCGCCGTTCGCACGACGGTTGGACCGTTCGATCCGGTTGTCGCCAGAGAAACACTGCTCCGCGAGCATTATCGAGGCGGGCAGAGTTTCTATGTGGCGCCGCGCATTGCCGATCTCGATAATATCGCAGAGTTCTTGCGCGACGAATTGCCGGAACTGAAATTCAAGATTGCCCACGGACAAATGGGCTCCGGCGAACTTGAAGACATCATGACGGCTTTTTACGAGGGCAAGTTTGATGTACTTGTATCAACGACCATTATCGAGTCCGGATTGGATATCCCGACCGCGAACACGATGATCGTCCACCGCGCCGACATGTTTGGTCTGGGACAACTTTATCAGTTGCGCGGCCGGGTGGGGCGATCAAAACAACGCGCTTACGCCTATCTGACGACCAGCGCTCGAAAAAAGCTTACTGCCGCCGCAGAGCGCCGCCTGAAAGTCATGCAGTCGCTTGACACGCTCGGTGCGGGTTTCACGCTCGCCAGTCACGATCTCGATATTCGCGGCGCCGGAAACCTGCTTGGCGAGGAGCAGTCCGGGCACGTCAAGGAAGTCGGCGTTGAATTATACCAGCACATGCTCGAAGAGGCGGTCGCCGAGCTGCGCGAGGGAGGTGCAGCGAGCGAGGATCAATGGTCACCGCAGATCAACATCGGCGCTGCCGTTCTTATCCCGGATAGTTATGTGACCGATCTCGACGTTCGAATGGCGCTTTACCGCCGCCTTGGTGATGTGAATGCGCAGGAGGAAATAGACAGCTTCGCGGCGGAGCTTGTCGACCGGTTCGGGTCGATGCCATCGGAAGTCGAACACCTGCTTGAGATCGTCGCCATCAAGGGAATTTGCCGTCGCGCCGGTATATCCAAAATCGACTCCGGTCCAAAAGGCGCCGTGATAACATTCCACAAAGACAAATTCGCCAATGTAGCGGGCTTGATCGAATTCGTTTCGACTTCACCACTGGATGTTAAGCTGCGACCGGACCAAAAGTTTGTCATGCGTCAGGAATGGCCCGGCGAAAAGGCGCGGCTTAAAGGCGCTCGGAAAATTGCTGAAACTATTGCGAAGATTGCTGAGAAGGCGGCTTAGCTTCGGCGATGACGCGCAGCGTCGCGAGGGACAGGGCGACGCATTCTTCAATACAGCGCCCTGCCGGCCGCGCGATGGCTGCGGTTTCCAGCTGAACACCATAGAGCTGTTGGTCGTCGGCGCTTCGGAACACCGTGTTTTCCATAACGCCCTGAATGCGCAGCGCCGCTTTATTCGCATCATTCTCGGTGGTCGCGGGTGTCAACACCAAAAACGTATCGTCGGCGATCCGGGCTGTCGTGTCTTCCGCACGCGTGACGCGATTGATCAATCTTGCAGCCTGATGCAGCGAACGCCGGCTAGGCTCCCACTCGCCATGGCCCCGCGCCGTGGCGACAATTTTTAACCCGATCAATGACAATGGTCTCCCGGTTTGATCGGCCCGCGCGCAAAGCCGCGCGCCATGCTCCGAAAGAAACGTTGCGGTGAATGCGCCGGATGAGGGGTCACGCACCGTATCGCCTTCGCAAGCGTTCAAAAAGCGCCGCATGGTTTTTACAAGACGCGCACGGCGGGCGGCAATTTGGGCCTTTGCGGCGAGATCAGATCCCACATGGTTCGCCAATATAAAATCAACGGCGCCGCGTTTTGCATATTCATTGGCTTCATCGGGATCATGCAGCGGAAAAATAATAGGCATGCTTGCATGCTTGGGGTGACGTCCCAACGCTTTGGCAAGCCCCATCAAGGGGTCATTCTCCCGCGAGGGAATAAAGATGGCGCAATCAAAATTTGTGTTCTCTATGGCGCGCATGGCTTGACCCGCAGAGAAGACACAAATGCATTGTTCCGTTAAAGGGCGCAAAGCGTTGACTGCTGTCAGCGCCACTTTGCCGGCCTCGCCCGCAATCAGCACCCGCATCGCCGTCGCGGGTGCGGCGATCGGGGGAAATTCATTGAGCCGGCTGAGCGTCGCCAGAGACTTCAATCGTTCGCCCGCCTCTTCGGCAATATTCCTGTTACGCAGGGATTGGCGGCAGCGGGCGACGAGCGCTGCAGGCTCGGCGCCGATCACGACGAGTTCGCCATATTTCCGGAGTGATTTACGCGCTGGCGCATCCACATAAGGGTCAATGACGATGATAACCGATGACTCCGGTGATTTTCGCCGCAAGAGCCCGGCGATGGCCTGTGCTTTCTTGCCTGAAACAATTTTGCCGCGCAGATCAATAAGCCCCAAATCTGCGCCGGCGCCGTCTTCCTGTGAGACAAGAGCGTAGCCTGCATCTGCAAACGGCAGGGTTAACGCCGCTCGCGCCTCGTCGCCGCCGCCAATATAGACAATACGCGCTTTCGGCAAAAAGCCGTTCTCGTGCTGCATGAAACCCATCCGGCCGGCGACGGACATCGCCGCTCATTATTCTCAACGCGGCGAGCGCGTCGCCGGAATAGTATTCAAGATACGGGCCGATGGCTCGACTTCGCCGGGAGGTTGCGGAGGCATATCATCACTCGCCGCGGCGGTGATAACCGGCTTGTCTGACAGGCAAATATCTTCCTCGCCAATAGTCTGGAACAATCCGCTTGCGGCTCGCTCTTGATAACAGGGAAGGGCGGCGAGAAATTCCTGCGGCTTATTGTGAGGCCCCGCTTCGCGATAGAGATGCGCCGTTGAAATCCCGACATAACGCCAGTGCCACGGCTCATAGCTATCCGCGCCTGGCAGGTAATCGTTGTTGGGCGGATAAGACAGAATAAATCCAAACCGGTAAGCGTTTTCTTCAAAGCACTGAAAGCTACGGTCACTTTGGCGCATAAAACGGTCATTGACGTTGATATCGGCGGCGAGGCCAGTTTGATGTTCCGACATGCCGGGCGGCGTCACCGTGCCTCGTTCGAGATTTCGTTGAAACAAGACGCGTTGTGTCCCGTAGGAACGATAGCCGGACCGTAATGAAACCCGCTCGCCGGATTCTGAACGACAAAGGGAAATCAGTTGCGCCAGCCTGGCGGGAAGGTTCGCCTCTCGCGGATCCGCATTCGGATCGCTTGCGAGCCGTAACTTCATTTCATCAATATTTGGCGACTTGGCCGTCGGAATTGAATATTCCGCCGCGGACACGAGATCACCCGGCGCATAGGCGGCCTCAAGCAGAAAGTGTTGTGAGACCGGGCGGTTAATGTCCTCACGGCGATCGCGCTCGCGGTTTGCGGCGTAACGCTGCGCACCGAAGGCATCCCGAAACAAGCGTCGCATATGTTCCTGCAGCGCCTGCGCTTCGGTCAGGCGGCCTTGCTTTTCATAAACACTCGTCAGGAGTTTGATGTAGAGGCTCAAATCTGGACTGTTCGCGCCTTTTACATCCTCTTGCGCGTGGAATGCGTCAAGATACAACCTTTCAGCATCACTAAGCCTGCCCATATTGGTGTAAACCGGCCCCAACACCAGCGTTAATTGTACCGTATCCTGATGATCGGCGCCGAGCAGTCTCGACCGGATATGGTATGCCGAAGAGAGAAGGCCGGCGGCGGCGTAAGCGCCGCTTTCGTGCATGGTGTAGAATGCGCCCAAAGAGGCCATATTCTTAGAGGCGGCCAACTGTGTCTCGCGGGCGCCGGATGTTGGCTCATAAGGGCGCGCGTAATTGAGTCCTTCGGCGAATAGCTTGCTCGCATTTGCGACACGTCTTGCATACATGGCGCTTAAGGAGTTCGGATCATCGCCTTCTCCGCGCGCGGCGTCATCGCCAGCGAGTTCAAGAAACGAGGCGTAAATCGCGACCGCCGTTTCCACGTCCTCCGATAATAATGCTGAACGCGCCAATTTATCTTCAAATTCCGCTCGCTTTCGCTTTGAAAGGCCTTTTGCAACATCGGTTGCAAGTGCGTCGCGATAAAGGTCCGCAGCGCGTTCGTATTTGCGGCGGGCGAATTGAGAATCCGCGACCTGAAGCATCGTGGGCGCAAGATCCTCTTCGGTCTCGCCCGCTTTTGCGCGCAACCGCAGCGCACGCTCACCATGACCGGCGGCGCGTTTTTCAGCGTTTTCAGAAATGAGTTGGTCGAATCGCGCCTGCGCCGCAGCGGGATCAACACGCACAGCGACATTGAAATAGATAGAAAACGTGATCGCCAGCAGCAAAAACGCCCCGGCAAGGTAAATCGGCGAACGCAACGCCATCGCCCCTAAACAACCCCTCTTGGCCCCAAACACGATCACGGTGACATTATCACCCGTTTGGTCGCTATGCGAGCCTCCAAAGCGGATTTTTCCTCACTCGGTGGCGTATTCAACAGGATTTCGCTAAGCCAGCCCGGACCGATGGCGAAGGCGCGAACAGGGGATGACACGGATGAAGGGCGCGGGCAGGCGGCGACTCTATCTGATGCGCCATGGACACGTCGACTATTTTGCGCCGGGATTGACCGACCCGCGCATGGTGCCGTTAACCGATGAGGGCCGCGAGCAGGCGGAGGCGGCGCGGGATGCGCTGCAACACGCGACATTTGATATCGCCGTTTATTCCGGACTGCCACGAACGAAGGAAACTGCAGAAATTGTCCTGTCCGGGCTCGCCTCGCCACCGCCACTGGTCGCTCGCGAGGGGTTAGAGGAAGTAAAAAGCGGGTGGATTCAGGCCATTACACGAGAAGAGCTGGCGGCGCGCCTCGCCTATAGCTTTGATGGCGCGGACGAGCCCGGCGCCTGCTTTCTGCCTGACGGGGAATCCTTTGTTGACGCCGAGACCCGCATTACTGCGGCGCTCCGGGACCTCGTCTTGGCGAGTGATTGGCGCTCCGCGCTGATTGTCGCCCATGAAGGGGTGAACCGCATCGCCCTCGGCTGGGCCTGTGGCGGCGGATTGGCCACGGTTTCCGCCTTTGAGCAAGATCTTTGCTGCATCAACCTGATCGACGTTGACGTAACGCCATCGGCGGACGGCGAGGGCCTACAGATAGAGCGTATGGCCATCAAAGCGTTGAACATGACGGCCTATGACTATGTGAAAAAAGGCCTTTCCCGGTCCAGCCTTGAGCACCTGTTCGATGTGGATTTTGGCGGGCTTCGGCCCCGAACTGCGCCCGCCGTCAGTGAATCGTGAATTTCGGCCCTCACATGGCGCCTTAATCCTTTCGAATTTTTGTGGTTAACTCATTTTTTGGGGAATACCACTCTAGGGAGAAGACCGATGCCGTATGGAGTAAAGCGCGGCGTGAAAACGCCGGGAAATTTCACAATGGGGGATATGGCCGGGCTGGCGTTGTCAGGCTCGGCGGGCATCATCGCCGCCCTCGTTACAGACTATCAGCAATCGGGCGAGGCATCGGCGCTCTACACGATCAATCAATGGGTTGTGCAACTAGGCAGCATCTTGGGTTTTACGGATATTCCCTTGTGGATGGTTGTCATCGGTATGACGATGGTGGGCGCGGGGTCTGTGTTTTACTTCCAGCCCATTACGCGACAAGGCGCGTTTGCTCAGGGGTTTGGCTTGCTCGCCGTTCTGATGACGGCGATCCCCGCAAATCTCGCGGGCGGCCTTCAGGGTATTAATGACAATCTCCCTGGATTGGAACCGGTGTCTGACTCTCGCGAAGCATCCGTAGAAGGACGAATTTACAAAGCGAATTATTCGTCCGCGCAAATGACTCTTGTGCAGGACCGCCGCGGCCCGTCGAAGTATGACGTACACTTGACGGTGAACTTTCCTGAGGGCCTGCCCGCCGATGTGAGTACATTGATCCGTCGCGGCGCATTGCGCGGTCGCCTTCACAATGAAGACACCAATCAGACATGGGACTTATTTAAATCCTCCGGCGGTACGATGCGCCAGGATGGCAATTCGCTGGTAATCCATGCTGGCGTGCCGGCGCGGGCGCAAACAGCGCAATTATGGGTGCGCGTTGAAGCGCAGGGATACGCCATTCAGGTTGAGTCTTACTCAGCATCGACGAGTGACACGGTTGATTGGATCGTCGATATGCAGCCGTCACCGACACCGCTGTTTGTGCAGCGACTTGGCAAGAGCTACTGGTTCTGATTTTTGTTCTGGAGGGCGGCTTTCTGTTCATGCAGAAACGCCCTCACAGAGTGCTCTGTGGCGAGACCGATAGCGTGGTCGTAGGCCTCTAACGCATGTTCAGCGTCGCCAAGTTTGGCCAAAATGTGCGCCCGGACGGCCCAATACGGCTGATAAGAAGCAATTCGCTCCATCTCGACGCTATCGAGCATCTCGAGGGCGCGAGGGTGCTCACCGCCCTTCGAAAGAGCGGCGGCATAGCCCACCTGAGCGCCTATCGTTGGGGCGATCGCAACCAATCGCTGGTAAAGCAGGATGATATCATTGGTGACATCGCGATCGTGCAGCCGCGATGCGGCATGCGCGGACTGGATCGCTGCTTCGATCTGAAACCGGCCGGGTTTTTGCATTGGACCAGGCTTGTGCCGCAGGGTCTCCGCTTTTGCAATCAAGGTCTTGTCCCACAATTTTGTATTCTGGATTTCGAGCGAGACATACGCGCCGTCTTTCGCCGCGCCCCTTGCGGCGCCTCCGCGTGCAGCATGAGGGATAAAAGCCCGAACGGCTCAGGTTCATCCGGAACCAGTGTAGTAACAAGCTTTGCGAGAAAAATCGCTTCGTGCGTCAGCCCACTGGCATTGGTATCGGCACCATCGACTTCGTTCCAGCCGGTGCCAAATGCGGCATAGATCGCCTCAAGAACGGCGCCAAGCCGCTCAGGCAAAGTATCAAAAGACGGCGTTGTAAAAGGAATTGCAGCGTCTTTGATTTTACGTTTAGCGCGAACAAGGCGTGCGCCCATTGCCTTTGGAGAGATCAAAAAAGCCGACGCGATCTTTGCAGCATCAAGGCCCAGCACTGTCTGCAACATTAACGGCGTGCGGACGCCCGCATCTATCGCCGGATGCGCGCAGATGAACATTAACCGCAAACGCTCGTCGGGAAACGGCGTATCGCGGTTTGCTTCCGCTTCAGCCTCTTCCGCCGCCATCAGGAGCGCGGCGCTGGCGTCAATCCGGGTTTTGCTCTTGCGTGATTGGTCAATGAGCTTTCGCCGCGCTGTGGTGATGATCCATGCCTCCGGCGCGTTGGGGACGCCTGTCTTCGGCCAATGTTCCAGCGCGGCGCGAAACGCGTCGGCGAGGGCGTCTTCCGCCGCCGCCACATCGCCGGTTCGCGTACAAAGCCACGCGAGGAGGCGTCCATAAGAAGCGCGGGCGGTTTCTTCGGCTATCGCCCGCGCATCCAGCATGGGTTATTCGCCAATGTTCCAAACCGGGCGGACTTCGACATGGCCCAGACTTGCGCATGGACAGCGCGCGGCCCAATCCAGCGCCTCATCGAGATTGCTCGCATCCACAAGATAGTATCCGCCCAGTTGCTCCTTGCCGTCTACGAAAGGACCGTCTTCAACGCGCGTTTTCGAAACCCTTTTGCCTTCGCGCGAGTGAACTAAAGGCTCGCCGGCGATATAGGCGCCGGATTTGCGCAGCGCATCGGAATACGCGAAGTATGATCCGAATATCTCGGATTTCTTTTCCTCGGGCATCGTGTCCCAGACATTTTCATCATCATAAAGGAGGAATAAATATTTCATTCTTCACCTCCTTCGTAATCCATGACGGGTCGCACATCGACGAAACCGTTCTTCGCCGCCGGGCATTTGGCCGCCCATTCTGCGGCGGCGTTTACGTCCGGCGCGTCGATGACAAAGAAGCCGCCTAATTGCTCCTTTGCGTCTGGAAACGGGCCGTCTTCTACTTTTCGGACTCCGTCGCGAACGGACACCACTGTGGCTGAAGCAGGCGGTTCCAGCGCGGCGCCGTCCAAATACACACCCGCCTTTGTCATTGTATCACCATAGGCGTACCATTCACCCATATACGCGTCGAACTTGCTCTTGTCGTCGCGCAACGCGAAATCTTCCGGCGCTTCGTTGGCAAGCAGCATTATTTTCATATGTCATCTCCGGGGTTTGCGCGTTGATCGCGCGTTCATACGATAATGACGTGTCAATCATTGCTATTTCGACATGCTGATTTTTCAATCGCCGAACATTCGCAGCAAATTATTTCTCAAGTTCAATAGACGGTTGTAGACGGCCAGCGGCGCCCCGCAGACCCGCAGATCGGCGAGGACGCTCTCCATTTCAAAGACTAATTCCCGCTTTTCTGCCGAACGAATACGGCTCTTCACCCAGCCGATGCAGCAGATCCGCGCACCGCTTGTTAATTCCTCCACCCGGTGGACGGCGGTGGAGGGGTAAAGAACAACGCTGCCAATGGGTCCCTTTATCCGGTCTTCATGACCGGCATTGTCGATCACCAATTCGCCGCCGCCATAAGCGTCCGGATCGGTAAGGAACACAGTGAATGACAGATCAGTGCGCTGGTTATGGATATAGGGCGCATCCACATGATCGCCGTAACTCATACCCGCATCGTAGCGGTTGAGCGTCGGCCGGATCATCTCCGACGGGTGTGCCGCGGCCTGAAACACCTCGTGGGCGCGCAGCGTATCTATAATCTTTGATATCGCGCCTTTAACGGCGGGCGCAGCCGCATCCGCTTGAATATTGGACTTAACCGAACGTGCGCCGCCTTTGGCGGTGTCCCGCCCATCGCGCCAAAGGTCGTCATTTTCGACGGCATGACGGATGGCATCACATTCCGGTTGGCCAAGTATTCCTTCTATCTGGAGAAGCATTCTAATCTCTATTAATAATCATTTGCATCTGGGGGCGGTTTCTATTAGATGACGCCAGAACGCGAGGAGGGGCAAGATGACCAGACGCCTGAAACTGATGACAAGTCTTTCAACGCTGGCGGCGGCAAGCGCGTTTGCGCTCGCGGGCTGTGGCGGCGAAGGCGAGGGAGAAGGCGCGGAAGCCGAAGGCGAATCCGCAAGAACGGTCATTGATGGTGAGAGCGAGTCCGAGTCCGGCGAGTCCGAAGGCGGCGAAAGCGATGGTGGCGAAAGCGAGGGCGCTGCCGGCGATGGCGACGCCGCGTCCGATGACGTTGAATATCTACGTTTGCTCGGACTCGTGCGCGGACACCTGATCGCTTTTCTGGAGTTGAACCAGGGAGGGGCGGTAGAGATGTCCCTCATGCACGTGAAACACCCAGAAAGTGAGATTTATACAACATTGGCGCCTGCATTCGCTGCTCGTGGCAAGTCAGGGTTTGCAGAGGAACTCGCCGCGCTGGCAAGTGCGGCTAAAACAGGCGAAGATTTTGCGGCCCCCTATAGCGCGGTTATGCGGGCGCTTGACGCACACGCTCCCGCTGCCGACGTATCAACACAATTGCTGGCGATCGCCGCGGTCACCAGAACCGCCGCTGACGAATTCGATATCGGCGTTGAAGATGACGGCGCCATTTCCAATGCACACGAATATCAGGACGCGTACGGCTTTTTAACAGCGTCTCGTGAAATTCTCGCTGGCATTGAAACCAGCGATATGAATGAGCTTGAGGCAATCGAAGTGTCGCAGGAGCAAATCAGTCTTGCCCTCGAAGCGTTTGACAGTTTGACGGCTGATAGCACCGAGGGAAGTCCTTCTACGCTCTATGGCGCTGCAGCGCGCATAGAGATCGCCGGACGCGGCCTACAGTAACCATTCGCTGCTCATCAGACATCTACACCCGGCGCAGTTGGTGCGGCCATATTCTTGGCGCGAACGGCGAGGTGTGAAGCAGAGAAAAACACTGCTGATACAATTTCACTCGTGACGTCATCTTTGGGATATTGCGCAAATACTTTCACGTGCCAGTCGTAGGTCTTCACAAGCCAGAACGAATTTTTATACGGCGTTCCATTGATATCACCGACGCCAAAACCACCACCTTCCGCTTGTTCCAGCCCCGAAAATAGTTCCGGGTCTGAATTGTCGCCCTCAGCGGCGCCCAAAAGCACCATCGGAATCGGCAATTGTTCCGTGACCGTAGAGTTTTGAAAAATCGCAGCGGCAACCGTATTGACATGTTCTTCCAATGTCACGTCGGGCCAATAGGAAGCAAAGACGGTGATGGCGACATCGCCCGACGTACTCACCAGACTGCAACCAATATCGCGGCCAGCGTTGTCAAACTGTGTGATTTTCTGCAACAAAAACTGTCTGTTTTCGCTAGCGATGTTGATTTGCAACGGGCAGGAAAGGCCGCTCTGTAGATGCTCAAATCCTTCACCGCTGTCACGCCATCCATCGGGCGTATCAGACGCGGTGCGATGATAGATGACTTTCGCGTCATCATTCGTACCAAGATTGTTGATGCGAGCGCCCGTGCGGTCAGGAAGCTTGGCGGCTTCGTTGTGCGCGAGCGTTGTCGCGGACGTTCGCAAGACACCTCCGTCGAACTCTGGCAGAGCGCGCTCTTCAAACGTATAGTTTTCAATCAAATCGATCCGCGAAATATTCGACAGTGACGGCGCCTGGTAAACTGAACCGCTCACAAGCGAAGACGTGGGGGCAGTGGTGGCGCACGCGCCGAGTAAAGCAACGGCGACGGTGGAAACGGCGAAACGAAACAACATAAACAAATCCTGACTAAACAAATACTCTGCGATTAAATCGCTACTCTTCACCGCGCCGCCAGAGCGGTTTTCGCTTCGACTTTTCCGGCGTTTTTGATTTTAACTCTTTTGGATTCCACGGCCCATAGCTGAAGCTTCTGGAGCCGGGTTGCGGCTGGTAGCCGGTGAGCGTCACGCGATGGTCTGCGCTCGATGCGGCTTGCGGTTCCTCTTCAAGGTACTTGACGCTCTTGTTCCGCTTGAGGCTGTCAGGGAAAAGCCCCATCATTTCCATGATTTCACGCGGCATCTTGTTTGATACGTTAAGGCCCAACTCGCGCGCTTCCTGGTGATTGATGGGATAGTCATGGGTCCACCGTCCCGAAGACAACTGCTCAGCAACGGCGATTGCTGCATTTTCCGAAACAGTGCCTGTCAGCAACTCCCGCGCGATTTTTTCAAGCTGATTGATCGCCATGGCGCCCACATCAGCCAGCACCAGCGTATAATCATCCGTATTCTGAATAGGTTTTTCGCTGGCGACGCGAACGACAGACGCCGCGGGCAGGCCGCCGATCTGCGGATCGATGGGACCCAGGACCGCGTGCTCACTTAGTACAATTTCGTCGGCCGCCAGCGCGATCAGCGTACCACCGGACATGGCGTAGTGAGGAACGAAGACGGTTTTCCTGCCAGGATGCGCCTTGATGGCGCGAGCAATTTGCACAGCAGGCAACACCAACCCGCCGGGAGTATGCAAAATGAATTCGAGCGGTTTGTTCGGCGGGGTCTTGCGGATCGCCTCGAGCACATCCTCGGCGTCATTGAGGTCGATGTATCGCAGCATGGGGATGCCTAGCATGCCCATGGGTTCCTGCCGGTGTACGATAGCGATGATGCGGCTTTTGCGCTTTTTCTGGATTTTCGAGAACTTTGCGACCAATTCCGCGTGACGTTGTTGACTGGAAATGTTTCGCACCAGAATAAACAACAAAATCAGTATGATGGGCAGTGCGCCCCAAAGTCCTTCCATGCCCCAAAACCCCTCTACGCAAGACAGCTATCGAGAGCTTACGGACTTTTTTCAGGTGTGGAAAGGGCGAGCGGTTCGCCTTGTCCAAGGCCGCTAATGAGAGATCAGGCCGTTGCGGCGCATGCTGTCAGCGAGAATGGTTTCCAAAAGTTCCGGATGGCTGAAGCCGGCGACGGATGCAGAACGCCCGATGACCTTTTCGGACCAAAGATTGCAGTTGAGATTGATCTCAATGAAGTTCGCGACGCCGCGCTTGCGGTCGAGCCGGAATTCAAGCCGTCCGAAATCAAAGGGCTCGAATTCTCGCGCTACCCGGCAGGCGAGTTCGGCGATGCGCGGCCCCCATTCAGGGTCATCAAATACCTTCAGCGTACTTTTTTCGGTGTTCTCCACGAGGTCGCGCTTTTCAAAATAAGTCCACAACCGCGATGTGTCTTCGCGCTCATAAATCAGCATGGGCAGCGGCGCCGGACCATTGATGCTGATATAGGGGACCTGCACGTCATAACCGTCGAGATAGGGCTCGACGATGGCGTCATGTCCCTGTTCGTGAATACCAGCGACCGCGATTTCGACGCCTTTCCAGTCAAACGCGTCGGAAATGCCCCAGGATGCAGAGGAGGCATTGGGCTTGATCACCCAGCGCTCCGCCTGCGGACATCGGCTTTCCTCCACCGGCGCGCCGCGGCGGTAAAACGCCCATGGCGCTGTTGGCACGCGGGCGCGCTCCGCCGTCAGTTTGGACAGGTGCTTGTCGTCGCCAAGACCGCGCACAATTGGACTGCCGCCCACATAGGCAATGCCGTGCATATTGCAAAGAAGCGGTACGAGCATTTCAGAATTGACGAAGCCGATTCGATTCAGGAGCGGAAATACCAGATCGATGTCGGGCCGGTCGTAAAGAATGCGGACATTATTCGCGAGGCTGAGATTGAGTCCCAGCGATTCAAGACTGGTCCGCACTTCATGATGATAGATCGCATGGTTGCCATCTTCGGGATGCGCGGTGCCGCCCCACAATGCATGCTTGGCCATGAACAGAATGCGCAGCCGTTCCTTCGCGTCTGCTGGAATCTGGAGCGGCTTGATTTCGGCTACAGCCTTAAAACCGGAATCGCCCATGTTGCTTCTCCCCATGGCTTAAGAAACGGACCTGATGGTCAACCGTGATAATTTACGCCCAGAATGGCAGGGGACAAAGGAAAAGCGCAATAAATATTGCGCAAGGGCCGAGAAGTGAGAATTCCCGCCCTGTCGCGGGTGCTTTCTGAGAGCACTCAAAGGACCAAGCGCCCGGTAGTCGCCTCAAAGGCGAGGCAGGGGAAACTTTTCGCGTTTGGCCTCCCTGATGCAGGAAAGGCGAGACCTAACGTTTGACCAACTCGTTAGCCGCCTTCGCGACGGGCCAGAAACGCAAGGCGTTCGAACATGTGAATATCCTGCTCGTTTTTCAGCAGCGCCCCATGCAGGGGCGGAATGGCTTTGCGCGGATCACGTTCGCTCAAAATTTCTTCCGGCAGATCTTCTGCCATGAGCAGCTTTAACCAGTCGAGCAGTTCAGACGTGGATGGCTTTTTCTTTAGACCCGGTACGTCACGGATATCGTAAAACACCTTCATGGCGTCGGCCACGAGACGTTTTTTAATGCCGGGATAGTGTACTTCAATAATCTCCGACATCGTGTCCGCATCGGGAAACTTGATATAGTGGAAGAAACACCGGCGCAGGAACGCGTCCGGCAGTTCCTTTTCATTGTTGGAGGTAATAATAACGATTGGCCGCTGTTTGGCGCTGATGGTCTCATTTGTCTCGTAAACGTAAAACTCCATCCGATCGAGTTCTTGCAGGAGATCGTTGGGAAACTCGATGTCGGCCTTGTCAATTTCATCAATCAGCAAAACTGGCCGCTGGTCGGCCGTGAACGCCTCCCACAATTTTCCACGCTTGATATAATTTTTGACATCTCGCGCACGCTCTTCGCCTAGCTGGCCATCTCGGAGGCGCGCAACGGCGTCATACTCGTAGAGACCCTGCTGAGCTTTCGTGGTGGACTTGATATGCCATTCCAGCAGCGGCGCGCCGAGCGCCTTGGCCACTTCAATCGCCAGAACAGTCTTGCCGGTGCCCGGCTCTCCCTTGATCAATAGCGGTCGTTCCAGCGTTACGGCGGCATTCACCGCAACTTTTAGATCCTCGGTCGCGATATAGTCTTTTGTACCCGTAAACTTCACTGAAACACCCTTTATCCGGTCATTGATCAACGGGGCGCGACTATAAAGACGCTGCGCTGCGACGCAATTGCGGATCACAGACGGCAGGCTTTGATTTTTATGGCGTTTTCCGGCAGCTTGCGCCCAAATAGATCAGGGAAGCCTCTCATGCGTCTGCTTAGTCTCGCCGTTCTATCCGCCATCCTTGTATTCGCCTGCGCGCCTTCTGAGACCGCAGACAGTGAGCCAGCGGCTGATGAAACGCCTACGCCCGCAAGAACGGTATGGGTGGATGACTCCGTTGCTGAGTTCGAACGCAAGGACGGGTTCCTTACCCTGTTTGCTGACCAAAAGGGCGGCCGTGTTTTTGCCGCCTTTCCACCAGCGGATAAGGACGGTGTATCGCTGCGCGCAATATATGCGGCGGGTCTTACATCAGGCCTTGGATCAAATCCTGTCGGACTTGATCGTGGATTGTTTGATAACGGTTCGTTGATTTCCTTTCGCCGCGTTGGGAACAAACTGATTGCCGAGCAGGAAAACTGGACATATCGCGCCAGTACACAAAATCCGCTGGAGCGAAGAGCCGTCAGAGAGTCCTTTGCGCGATCTTTTCTTTGGTCAGGCGAGATTACGGCGACCGGTCCCGGCGGCGAGATCCTCGTGGATCTTTCCAGTTTTCTCACGCGTGACGCCCTTGGCGTGGTAACGCAGTTAAAAAACAATCCGCGTGGCGGGTCTTTTTCTGTCGCTTCTGACCGCACTTTCCCTGACGCTAAAAATGCGCTCGCCTTTCCTGACAATGTCGAATTCGACGCTTTCATGACATTGACCAGCGACGATCCCGGCGCGGAGGTTTGGGCGACCGCCGCAGATGGCCGCGCCGTAACGCTTGTGCTACATCACTCGCTAGTGCGGTTGCCTGATGACGGATACCAATTACGGGCGTTCGACCCGCGTTCCGGCGCAATCGATGTTCCTCATTATGACTTTTCCGCACCGCTCGAAGGATCGGTGCTTCAATCTGTTGCACGCCGTTTTCGTCTGGAGAAACAAGATCCAGCCGCAGCGATGAGCCCTGCGAAGAAGCCGATTGTGTTCTACGTAGACGCCGGCGCGCCGCCGCAAATTCGCGATGCGTTGATCGAGGGTGCTTCATGGTGGGGCGAAGCTTTTGAGGCGGCCGGATTTGAAAACGCCTTTCGCGTGGAACCATTGCCCGAAGGCGCACATCCGCGGGATATTCGTTACAACGTAATTTCGTGGACGCACCGGCAAACGCGCGGATGGTCTTACGGCGGCGGCGTTAGTGACCCGCGCACCGGAGAGATGATCAAGGGCAGCGTGATCCTCGGTAGTCAGCGCGTGCGCCAGGACCGGATGATCTTTGAGGGGCTTGTGGGGGCGCAAAACTCCGGCGGCGGTGGTGCGAACGATCCGGTAAACATCGCCCTCAATCGTATTCGGCAACTCTCCGCTCATGAAGTCGGACATGCGCTTGGCTTTGCCCATAACTTTGCCGCTTCGGCAAATGATCGCGCCTCGGTGATGGATTATCCGGCGCCACTGGTGACGGTTAGCGCAGATGGCGCGCTCGATCTCAGCCAGGCGTATGATCTCGGGATCGGCGAATGGGACAAGCTCGCCGCAACATGGCTTTATTCTGAGTTTCCTGCGGGCGCGGACGAAAGCGCTGAGCTGGAAGCTGTGCTTCGTAATGGCTATGCGAGCGGACTGCGTTTCATTGGCGACAGTGAGGCGCGCAGCGTCGCTACGGCGCACCCTTATGCGAGCGTTTGGGATAATGGCGCAGACGCGGCCACTGCATTACGTGATACGATGAATGTACGCCGTATCGCGCTGGCGAACTTCGGCACGCGGGCGATAAAAAGCGGTCGTCCTGTATCGGAATTGCGGAGCGTTATTGTACCGATCTATCTCTATCACCGGTATCAAGTCGCAGCGGCGGCGAAATCTGTGGGTGGTTTTGACTTTTCCTACAACGCCAAAGGTGATGCGCTAACTGAGGGCGGGCCCGTGGCGGACGAACGCCAACGCGCCGCATTAGTCGCGTTGGTGGAAACCATTGACCCAGCCGTGCTGACTTTGCCAGATGCGTTAGTCAATCTGATCACGCCGCCGTTGGGAAGTTTCGGATCAAACGACATCGCCGAGGCATTCGACAGCAAAACGGGGCCGGTGTTTGATCTGCTAACGGCGGCGGATTCTGCATCGGCGATCACTATTGGCGCACTGTTACACCCGGACCGGCTCGCCCGGCTTGCTGACAATCAAAGCCGCGATCCGTCGCGTCTCGGGATTAACGGTGTGCTGACGGCGATCGAGCGACAGGTGTTCGCCAATCAATCGACACCACGCAGACAGGCCATCGCGCAACGGTTGCAGACCCGGTACGTGTCAACGTTGATCAGCCTCAGCGGCGGCGCGGCGGCGGAGGGCGAGCGGCAAGCCGCTGCGGTTGGACTTTCGAATGGTGGCGGTGAAGTCGCACCCGCACATGTTCAGTCTACGATTGATATGTATTTGAAAGGTTTGCGAACGCGCATGGCGCCCGGATTATTGGAAGGCCAAACGGCCGACCGCGCTCATCGGGAGTGGCTGATCGCCAATATCGAACGGCATTTCAATCGTCCGGCGCCGCCGCGCTCTGGCGTGGTGGGGGCGCCGGAAGTTCCGCCCGGCAGCCCAATCGGCTCGACAGATTTTGGCGGCTTCATGGAAACCTGCTGGCATTGCAATTAAACGCGACACTATCTTTTGAATCGCTTGATCATCACCGTCCTTGGCTTTGCATGAAAGCCATGGCCGGCTTCCTCAGCCTGAACAGCGGCGAGTTCTTCGTCATCATCGGCTGGCGCGAAGTCTTCGTAACCGATTGAGCGATAAAACGGCGCATTCCAGAGAACTTCCGTAAAGGTTGTAACTGTAACTGCGCCATAGCCGGACTCTCGCGCCCACGCTTCCCCAACCGCGATGAGCGCCCGGCCGATGCCTTGTTTTTGAACGTTCTGGGCGACGGAAACTTCAGCGATGTGGGCATGTCCGTCCACAAGCCACATGAGAATGAAGCCGCATAGCATGCCTTCGTTGCATTCGGCGACGTAGAGCGCGCCGTGATTGATGCCGCGTAAATGTTCTTCTGCGTCACGCACAGCGCCATCTGCACAAAAATCATATCCTACCGCGCGATAGGCCTGCGCAGCGTCGCGTTCTATTTCACGTAAGGTTTCAATGTCCGCTTCAACGCCTTTGCGAATGGAGAAGGTCACGCGGTAAGACCAATCTCTTTCAACCGCTGGCGAAGAAAGTCATCAGCGCGAATTTCCGGATACTTCACGCCATCGCCGCGGCAACTATCGATGCAGGAGAGCATGGCGTCCGGGTGAGGGTGCATAAAAAATGGAATTGAATAACGCGATACATTTGGCCCGTCGGGATTTACAACACGATGGGTAGTGGCGGGAATGACATCGTTGGTCATCCGCGCCAGCATGTCGCCGGCATCAACAATGAGGTTTTCAGGATCCGTTTCAACGGCGAGCCAATTGCCGTCACGATCGAGCAGTTCCAGTCCGCCACCTTCGGCGGCGACAAGGATGGTGATGAGGTTAATGTCCTCATGGGCCGCCGCGCGAATTGAATTCGGATTCGCGGTTTCCGGAACAGGCGGGTAATGTAAGAGCCGAAGGATGGAATTGCCGTCCGTCGCCTTATTGCGGAAATAGTCTCGCGGCACGTCGAGTGACGGAGCCAGCGCTTCGAGCATGACGAGACCCGCCTCTTCCAGCGCGGCGAAGAGATCCAGAAATGTCGCCCGAAACCCATCCGGCCCCGCCGGCCACAGATTAGGCGGGTAAATTTCGGTGAGCGGGGAGTCCGGTTCAAACTCTCGGCCCACATGCCAGAATTCTTTCAGGTCCGGGTGTTTAGAATCTTTCGCGTGCTCTTTGCCAAACGGCGTATAGCCGCGTTGGCCATCATCCTGAACGAAGGGGAGCTTACTCGCCTCGTCCTGCGCAAAGAAGGCGGCGCTCAGCGCATAAGCGCGCGACAACAAGTCGTGACTGACCTTGTGGTCCTTCAAAATGATGAAACCAAAATACCTAAAGCCCTCGAACAGCGCTTTTTCAAATTCTGCGCGGGCGGCGGAATCCCCATCCGTATAAGATTTGAGGCTCAATTCAGGAACGCTGGTGAGTTTTCGTGTCATGTTTCCATTGACGAGTGAGTGCGGCAAACGGGCGAGGGTTTAGGCCTTCGCGGCCGCAGGTGCAACCGCGATGTGATCCGAATTGCCCGCTCACCATTGCGTTACCGGGCGTGCAGGCTATAGGTCGTTTCAACAAGGAGACGCCCGATGAATATCACTGATCTCATGTCCCGCCTGGGTGTGGAAGAACGCCACTTCACGATTGGCGATCTCGCTGTGGAAACGCCGATCTCCGGCGCTGAGATTGCGCGCGTGCCGGTGGACGACAATTCTGTGGTTGAGGCTAAAATCGCCCGCGCCCAGGAGGCGTTTCTTTCATGGCGCGCTGTCCCCGCGCCGCGCAGGGGTGAACTGGTGCGCCTGCTTGGAGAGGAGTTGCGCGCCCATAAGGATGACCTTGGAAGGCTCGTAACCATCGAGTGTGGCAAGATCCTTTCTGAAGGTCTCGGCGAAGTACAGGAAATGATCGATATCTGCGATTTCGCCCTCGGTCTGTCACGCCAGCTTTATGGACTCACCATCGCTTCGGAACGTCCCGGCCATCACATGCGCGAAACGTGGCAGCCTCTAGGTCCTGTCGGCATCATCTCTGCGTTCAATTTCCCGGTCGCCGTATGGTCATGGAATGCAGCGCTCGCCCTTGTGTGCGGTAATTCATGCGTATGGAAACCCTCTGAAAAAACGCCGCTGACCGCGTTGGCCGTGCAGTCTTTATTTAATCGGGCCGCGGAGAAATTCGGCGATGCGCCGGACGGACTGTCCTCCATCGTTATCGGCGAGCGGGAGGCCGGAGAGCAACTTGTGGATGACAATCGCATTTCTCTCGTCTCCGCCACGGGCTCAACCCGCATGGGCCGTGAGGTCGGTCCCCGTGTCGCCAGCCGGTTCGGGCGCGTGCTGCTGGAACTGGGCGGCAACAATGCCGGGATCATCACGCCTTCTGCCGATCTTGACCTTTCCTTGCGCGCCGTCTGCTTTTCCGCTGCCGGAACGGCGGGACAACGATGCACCAGTTTGCGCCGATTATTCGTACACGCTTCGATCTATGACGATTTCGTGCAGCGCCTGCGGTCCGCTTATGCGAGCCTGCCGGTGGGTGATCCGCTGTCAGAAGGAACTCTCGTGGGTCCGCTAATCGATCAGGGCGCATACGACCAGATGCAATACGCCCTCGATCGCGCCAAAGCGCAGGGCGCAAAAATATCCGGCGGCCAACGGGTCGGGGACAAAGGCTGGTACGCAAAGCCGGCGCTTGTGGAACTGACGCACCATGAAGGCATTGTGTTCGAGGAGACCTTTGCGCCAATCCTTTACGTCATGAAATATGGCGCTCTCAACGAAGCAATCGATTTACAGAACAGCGTTGATCAGGGGCTTTCTTCGTGCATTTTCACGCGTGATGTTCTGGAGTCGGAACGCTTCCTTTCGGCGACCGGGTCTGACTGCGGTATCGCAAACGTCAATATTGGTCCTTCCGGGGCGGAGATCGGCGGCGCCTTTGGCGGCGAGAAAGAGACCGGCGGCGGACGGGAAAGCGGTTCTGACGCGTGGAAGGCCTATATGCGCCGTCAGACGCAAACGGTGAACTATTCTACCGCACTACCACTGGCGCAGGGTGTAAAGTTCGATATTTGATCGGCGATCAAGCCAAGACGGTCAAATGGGGACAAATACGCAGCCGCCCAAACCCGCTAATTCTCGACATTAACCGGCGAAACTGGGGAAATTGCTTGAATTTCCGGCCGTTAGGACCTATGTCAGCCTCGCGCCAATGATTGAAGGCCAGCTATTAGGCCTCGAAAACGAGCTTATACTCTCCTCCAAACATGGGTTGCTACCGAGAAGGGACGTGCGCGCTGCATGTCTCAAACGCCATGTTTGAAAAGGACTGAAAATGGCTTCTGGAACCGTTAAATGGTATAATTCGCAAAAGGGTTTTGGCTTTATTGCACCGGACGAGGGCGGCAAGGACGTATTCGTTCACGCGACCGCGCTTGAAGCAAGCGGCATTCGCGCCCTGGATGACGGTCAGGCCGTCACCTACGAAACCAAAGAAGAGCGCGGCAAAATTGCTGCTGCAAATCTGAAACTGGCCTAATTGCGACATCATCGCCGGGGTGTGATCCAATCGCACCCCGGTGATAAAATAGAGGAGGCGATCGCTCGAGCATGTCTCCGGAAACGCATCGCTATCAGCTGGGCCAACACGTGAAGCTATCGAGAGGCTTCGGTTATGCGCGGCCGGCGGAAGCGTCGTTTGAAATCGTCGCATTACTACCGTCTAACGGACGACACTTTCAGTACCGCATCCGCCTCCAGAATGAATCGGCTGAACGGATTGCTGCGGAAAACGAATTGACGCTGCGTAACGAAGCCTGAACAGACGATTGAAATAGAAACAAGAACGAGGTGACAAACATTATGTCCAGTCGAAACAATATGTCGCCTCAAAACCGCCGGGCAATGCGCGAAGATGCGGAAGCTGCAGCGCTCGCCGAACTGGAATTCGAAGCACGCGCGCGACAGGAAAAGTCGCTGAAACTACGCCAGGCGCGTCTGGCAATGGAACAAAAAGAACTCCGCGGAAGCCGCGCGGAAACAAAACCGGCGAAAAAAACTGCGCGGGCGCGATAAGGACTGAATACTTTACGTGTTGTTCATAAAATCGTCCGTATATTGAAAATCTAAGGCTGCGTGTAATCGGAATTTTCCGTCGGCCTTTCACCCCAAAAAATTTGAGCGCCCTGGCACGCGGGTTCTCGCGAACCTACGCGTGCGCCACTGCGATTCGTCGTGCGGGCGCACCATGAAAGAGTATTGTGACTAAGTTTACTGAATTCGGCCTTTCTGAGCCGATCTTGCGCGCGCTTGCCGATGAAGGCCACGCCGCACCAACGCCAATCCAGATGGGTGCGATCCCATCGCTTCTCCAGGGACATGATGTTCTCGGCATCGCCCAAACCGGAACCGGCAAGACAGCCGCCTTTGCGCTGCCGATCCTCCACCAGATAAGCCATGACAAGCGCCAACCTCGGCGTGGTGATTTTTGCCGCGCGCTGGTTTTGGCGCCAACGCGTGAGCTCGCCGCTCAAGTGCTTGACCGCTTTCAGGCCTACGGCAAACGCCTCAATCTGCGTACCGCGCTCGTCATCGGCGGCGCGCCCATCGGCAAGCAAAAAACCCAAATTCGCAATGGCGTTGATATTGTCGTCGCGACGCCCGGCCGCCTGGTCGATCTGATGAACCAGCGCGCCATAGATCTCAGCCATATCGAAATGCTGGTTCTCGACGAAGTCGACCAGATGCTCGATCTCGGCTTTATTCCGGCGATCAGGACCATCACCGGGGCGTTGCCAAAGGGACGCCAGAACATGTTCCTGTCAGCGACTATGCCGCCGCCAATCGCCAAGCTTGCTGCAAGTTTGCTGCGCGATCCGGTGCGTGTTGAGATTGAAGCGAAAGAACGCCTCAAGATCGATCAGAGCGTCATCTTTATGGGGCAGGGCGAAAAACCCCGTGCTCTGATTGATGTTGTAAAGCGTGATGAATTCACGCGCGGACTGATATTCACGCGGACAAAGCGGGGCGCCGACAAAGTCGCGAAAGCGCTGAACGAAGCTGGCGCCCGCACCTTCGCCATTCACGGCAATCGCTCGCAGTCCCAGCGCGAACGCGCCCTGGACGCCTTCCGGAAAGGCAAGGCGCCAATTCTGGTCGCCACCGACATCGCCGCTCGCGGCATCGATGTCACTGGCGTCAGCCATGTGGTGAATTACGATTTGCCAAATGTACCCGAAACATATGTGCACCGGATTGGCCGTACGGCGCGCGCCGGCGCCGCAGGTGTTGCAGTTTCATTCTGCACGGGCGAAGAACGGCCCTACTTGCGGTCGATTGAAAAACTGACGCGCCAGCGGATTACAGTAATCGGTGAGGATCAAGGCGATAACGCCGTCGCCCCTCGCGCCAACAAGAAGAGAAAGTCAGGACCGCGCCGGAATGGCCGCCCTGGTTCCAACAAGCCGGCAACGGCGTTTAACAACAAACCTGCGAACGACACATCGAGCGCTGGCGAAAAGAAAGGACAAGATCATGGCGAAAGAGGAACTGCTCGAGTTCGACGGCGTCGTAACCGAGGTGCTGCCGGACGGCAATTATCGCGTCACGCTGGATAACGAACACGAAGTACTGGCCTATGCAGGCGGCAAGATGCGTAAATTCCGCATCAAGACGCTCGCTGGCGATCGCGTCACCGTGGAAATGTCTGCGTACGATCTGAGCAAGGGCCGCATTACTTTCCGGCACAAACCGGAAGGTGCGGGGCCTGCATCGCAAAAGCAGCGCAGCACCTACAAGGCGCGCGGACGGCGTTAGCCTAGGGTCGCTGCATCGTATTTGGATAGCCGCAGCTGCGGCACTTTCCAGGCGGCTCAAAACGGCGGTTGCTGCAGCCTTTCAGCTGGCAACCGCTCTCGCTGCAGTTAGAGCACCGGTAAACGGGTTTTCCGCATTCGGCATTGTTGCGGATTCCGCCGCATGATGCACGACGCGCCAGCGGCGTGTCCGCCGGTTTCGCCGAACGCCAGCCGGTGACAATCACGAAAGCAATGTAGAAGATAACCAGAGCGGCGAGCGCCTTGATCGCCAGCGACAGTGCATCAACCAAGTCCATTTGCCGTCCCCACACCAAATAACGCGAAGCGTGCGCGCAAGTCATTGCAGATGGCGAGTATACGGCGCACAGGCGCCAACGCTCAATCTGGGGCATCGAACAGGTCTGATTTGCAGGTTGCAGGTTCACCCAAAAATACAACCCTGACCCAATATTCTTCAATAAAACCTATATTTGGTGGATGGTTATCCTCCACTTTCAGAATGGCCTTATGATGTCCTCTGCGGTCGGAATTCGCCGATCCAACGGAATCGCATGGAGACACTTAATGTCACGGCATGATGGCGGAGGGGTGGGATTCGAACCCACGGGACGCGTAAACGCCCAACGGTTTTCAAGACCGCCGCATTCGACCACTCTGCCACCCCTCCGGGCCGCGCCGCCTCCGGAGAGACGCTGCGCGAAATGCGAAGGGCCACATCTAACGCGGCCGCCGCAAATGACAAGCCGGTTCGTGAAATCCCGCGTCTGTTGCGAGCGGGCTCCGAGTCGATTAAGCGAAAGCGGCGGCGTGACGACGCCGCCATTCAGTGAGGCGTTCCGATCTCCATGGCCATTTCAATCCGTTCCATTCTCATGATTTCACTGCTGGTGCTGGCGGCTGGTTGCGCCACATCCCACACAGCAAGCGGCTCCAATGCGGGCGCTTCTCCGCATTACAAGGTTGGCAAGCCCTATCAGATCTCCGGTCGCTGGTATCATCCCAAGGAGGACCCGGACTATTCGAAAACAGGGATCGCCTCTTGGTACGGCCAGCAGTTTCACGGCCGATTGACCGCCAATGGTGAAATATTCGACATGAACCGCATGTCGGCGGCCCATACGACGCTGCCGCTGCCTTCTATGGTGGAAGTCACCAACCTCGAAAATGGCCGCTCCGTAGTCGTGCGCGTCAATGACCGCGGGCCATTTGTAAGCGACCGCATCATCGACATGTCGCGGGAGGCGGCCCGCCAGCTCGGCTTTGAACAGCAGGGGACCGCGCGCGTACGCGTCCGATATGCCGGCCCGGCGCCGCTCAAGGGTGCTGCGCCGAACTATGCACGCACCAGCGCGGACCGTTCCGATCGCGTGACTCGCGCTGCAGAAGTCAAAGAATCCTCCATGGCCGGCCCAAGCACACCGCCGAACACAGACCGGATCTCCGACATTCTGACCAGTATTGAGAGCGCCCCGGCGATGACGCCGGGCGCGGAAGAAGTCGCCATCGCCGAGGCCCACAACCGCACTGGAGGACCTGGGGAAATTCCGGCGGCCGACATATCAACGCCTGATCCCGATGACGCGCGGCTGGTTGACCCCAACGCGAGCCCCGCCACAGCGCCACAGGCGCTCTATATCATCCGCGTGGCGGCGCTCACGCGCTTGGACAATATCGACGCTCTGCGCGCCGAATTGGGCGATATCGGGACCTTACGGCTCTCGCGCGTGGAGACGGAAAGCGGCGCGGTGTTTTACCGGGTGAATCTTGGCCCGTTTTCTTCCATCGAAACAGCGGCGCAAAGCTTGGAAGCGGTGCGCGAAGCGGGCTATGCTGATGCATCGCTGGTCACGCTGACGCCTTAACGCCGTCGTAAAAACAACAGCTTATGCTGATATATTTCCGACCAGCATCGAGTCATCAGGAGCCGATCTTGAAAATTCTTAGTCTTTTCCTCGTTGTATTCGCTTTCATGGGGGCGCAGGCGAGGGCGCAAAGCGCACCCATCGAAACCCCTGCGGAGTATGCGGTGATCATGGATTACCGCACCGGCGAGGTTCTTTTTGAAAAGAACGCGCGAACGCCGACGGCGCCAGCTTCAATGTCCAAACTCATGACGGTGGCCATTGTATTCGAGCGGCTCAAAAACGGTTCGCTGCAGCTGACTGACGAGTTTGATGTCAGTGAAAAAGCGTGGCGCGAGCGTGAGGGCTCATCCATGTGGGTGCGGGTCGATACGTCAATACCTGTGCTTGATCTGTTACGCGGCGTCATCGTGCAGTCAGGAAATGACGCCTGCATCGTTATTGCTGAAAATATCTCCGGATCCGAAGAGGCATTCGCGGAATTGATGAACCGTAAGGCGCGTGAATGGGGCTTGACCGACTCAACCTTTGCCAATCCACACGGTATGCCGGACCCCAACCAGAAAATGAGCATGCGCGATCTGGCGTTGCTCACACGAAAAATTATCTCTGACTATGGCGAATATTATGCATTGTTTGCGGAGCGGGAATTTACCTGGGAGAAGATCCGACAAGAAAACCGTAATCCCCTGCTTGGATTGGTTGCGGGAGCGGACGGTCTAAAAACCGGGCATACTGAAGAATCCGGGTACGGGCTCGTGGGTTCGGCCGTGCAAAATGGCGAACGCCGCATCGTCGTCGTCAACGGCCTTACATCCAATCGTGAACGTACAACGGAATCAGCTCGCCTCATCAGAATTGCGTTCAATGACTTTAACAACAAAACCTTCTTCAAGCCGGGTGATATCGTTGGCGAGGCGGAAGTGTTCAAAGGCAAAGCCAGCAGCGTTCCCCTCATTGCACGCGCACCCGTCGACATGATCTTGCATCGCTCTCTCGTGGAAGACGCAAAGACGACAATCGTATATGAAGGCCCCGTGGCGGCGCCAGTCCGCGAGAACCAGCAAATCGGTTTCTTAAAGGTCGAAGCGCCCGGCGGCGCGGTGCGTGAGTATCCGCTGTTTGCCGGACAGGCTGTGCGTGAAACCGGCGTCTGGGGCAAGATCGGGCTTGCGGCGAAAAAACTCCTCGCTAAACCACCGAGCAACGAGTCCGAAATCGCGCAGGAATAGATGGCGACGAACAAACACTCCAAGGGCGTGTTCATCAGTTTCGAGGGCGGCGACGGATCGGGCAAATCAACTCAACTGAAGTTGCTGGCCGAAGCACTCCGCGCGCTCGGCCACGACATCGTCACGACGCGAGAGCCCGGCGGCTCAGACGGTGCGGAATTGATCCGCAGATTGATACTGGAAGGCGCCGCTGATCGTTGGTCTCCGATGACCGAAGCGCTGTTGATGTATGCGTCGCGGCGCGACCACCTTGAACGCACGATACTTCCAGCGCTTGAACGCGGCGCGGTTGTAATTTCCGACCGATTCGCGGATTCGAGCATGGCTTTTCAAGGCATCGCCGGCAAACTCGGCGAAGAAAACATCCTAACGCTGGATAAACTTGTCGTTGGTAACCACAATCCCGACCTGACCCTGATTTTCGACCTATCAATCGAAGAGGGCCTCAAACGCTCCGGCAAGCGTGGCGGTGAACAACGCTTTGAGTCCAAAGGAACCGCTTTTCAAGAACGCGCCAGAGCGGCGTTTTTGAACATCGCCGAAAAGGAGCCGGATCGTTGCGCGGTCATAGACGCACGCGGCGCTGTCGCGGATGTGGCGATCCGTGTGACGGAAACGGTGAAGCAAAGACTGCCAAGGCTGTTCGGCGAGAAATAAGATTGCCTGGCGCAATACCAATTCGCTGAACAATGGCTTAGGAATTGACGATGGACGAGGGACTTCCTGATCCACGCGAACGCGCCAGCCAGATCGGTCGTGAGGCGCTGGAAACTGACCTGCGGCGGACGATGGCCGAAGGAGCGCTTAACCATGGCTGGATTGTTTCGGCGCCCACGGGCTCCGGTAAAGCGACGCTGGCTTTCCGTGTCGCGCGCGCACTTCTGGCGCCCAGCGCACTGACCAGCGCCGACAGTCTACGAATGGACCACAGTGAGCGCACTTTCCGCTTGGTTGCCTCGAACGCCCATCCCGATCTCTTCGTCGCAGAACGGCTCTGGGACGAAAAGAAAGGCAAATATCAAACTGAAATTACGGTGGAAACCGTTCGAAAGCTTACAAACTTCCTGAATAGAACGGCTTCGGGCGGCGGCGCTCGCGTCGCCATTGTTGATACAGCGGACGACATGAACCGAAACGCCGCCAACGCCCTCTTAAAAGTTTTGGAGGAGCCGCCCGCCGGCGCCATCCTGCTGTTGCTTTCTTCATCACCGGGGCGACTGCTGCCGACTATCCGTTCGCGGTGCCGCACTATCGAGTTGCCGCGTATAAGCGATGACGTAGTGATCAAGTTCCTGGCAGAGGAGGGCGTCAACGTCGACGCCGCCCGTACCATTGCGCCTTTTGCAAATGGGCGGCCGGGTTACGCCTTACAACTCGCTATGGGCGAGGGCGCTGAAGCAATCAAACTCAGCCAGGCATTTTTAAATGCGGCAATCGGAGGTGGCGATATTTCGCAGATTATCGCCGGCGTCACTGGAAAAGCGGGGGAAGCGCGATGGCCAATCTTCCGGGATACGGTGCTGTCATCACTGAGCGAGGCTACACGCACCGTCGCATTGGGTGACCTGCCGGCAACGCTTGGCATCGTTAACGCCCAGGGACTGTTATTAGCGTGGGAGGCGTTGTCGCGCCTTGTTGCCAGGGGTGAGGCGCTTAATGTCGATCGCACTCAGCTCATTCATGCTATGGCGCACGACCTTCGCGTAGCCTGCCGCAACCAGGCTGCTTGAGTTCTATGTTCGTTGACAGCCACGTAAACCTCCATTCCGAGAAATATGCCGATGATGTGGCTGATGTGATCGCGCGCGCACGCGCTGCGGGCGTCACCACAATGCTGACCATTTCGGATCAGTTGTCTTCGACCGACGCCATCAAAGCCTTCGCCGATACCGATCCAAACATTTGGCGGAGCATCGGCGTGCATCCACATCACGCAAAAGAACACGCGGACCTCACGCCGCAAACGCTGATTGAAATGGCGGCGGACTCAAAAGTCATCGGTATCGGTGAGTGCGGGCTTGATTTCTATTATGAGTATTCCGAGCGACGCGTGCAGGAGCCGGTTTTCAGGGCGCATATATCGGCCGCGCGCGAAACGGGACTGCCGCTCATTATTCATACCCGGGACGCCGACGATTTAACGCGAGAAGTGCTGGAGAGCGAATATAGAAAAGGGGCTTTTACCCCGCTCCTGCATTGTTACACAGGCGGACCTGACCTTGCTGAAGCCGCTTTGAGCCTCGGCGGGTTTGTTTCATTTTCCGGAATCATCACGTTCAAGAATGCAAACGATGTTCGCGCCATCGCTGAGGCGACGCCCCTTGATCGCATTATCATCGAGACTGACTGTCCTTATCTGGCGCCGGTTCCAATGCGCGGACGCCGCAATGAGCCCGCTTATGTCGTCCATGTCGCCGAAAAACTTGCTGAGATTAAGAAGATATCCGTCGATGAAGTCGCCGCGATAACAAGCGACAATTTCTTCCGTTTATTCGCCAGAGCGACTGCCCCGGATGCCGCGCCATGAAGGACGATCTGCGGGTTACCATATTGGGCAGCGGATCATCGGGCGGCGTTCCTCGTTTCGGCGGCCCAGACGGCGCCGGGGAGTGGGGCGCCTGCGATCCGAACGAACCTAAAAATCGCCGCACGCGCTGCTCAATCCTTGTTCAGCGCGCCCATCCGGAATTTGGATATCAACATGACAAGGTGACGACGGTTTTGGTGGACACGTCACCCGATATGCGCGCGCAACTCCTGGCGGCGAAATGCTCTCGCATTGACGCCGTGCTGTTCACGCATGACCACGCGGATCAATCGCACGGCATCGATGATTTGCGCGTTTTCGCACTGCAGATGCGCAAACGCATACCTGTTTACATAGATCAGGCGACATCCGGCGTTTTGCTCGACCGCTTTCGCTATTGTTTCGAGCAAGCGCCGGGAAGTCCGTACCCGGCAATTTTGGATCATCATACAATTCCGCCTTGCGGCGAGAAGTTTTCTATTTCAGGACCGAGCGGCGACATCCCAGTAACTGCATTTTTGCAGGACCATGGCTCAGTTGATTCGCTCGGTTTTCGTTTTGGCGACGTTGCTTACTCCAGCGACGTAGTCGGTTTGCCAAAGACCAGCTTTGACATCTTGACCGGCGTGCGGACATGGATCGTTGATGCGCTTCAATACAAACCGCACGGCACCCACGCGCATCTCGACATGACGCTGGAGTGGATAGAAAAAGTGAAACCGGCGCGCGGCGTGCTCGCAAATCTGCACGTGCACATGGACTATCAGACACTAAAAAGGTCACTCCCTGATGGCGTAGAGCCGGCATTTGACGGAATGTTGATCGATGGACGGGCCGGTGACGGGCTATGAACACGCAGCCCAACGCCAGATGATGCGCTCAGGGAAGAAAATAGGGCGACGCCGCCATCGTGATTGCGTTTTTTGGCCCCAAGGGTGGAAGACAAACCGGACAGGTACTGCTAGATTTCTTCATAATTGTTGCGGCTGGTAAATCATGGATTTGCAATATTTCTTACCGCGGCCGGATCTTCGACCATTCGTGCGCGCCTATTATTATTTCTCGACTGATATCGGGTCCGTACAGCCGCTGTGCGCCGAGCTTGGAAATATCCGTGTTCTGCTGAATGGCGGCGGCGTTTTGAATACGCCGAATGGCGATAGGCACGTCATTTCCCAAGCGTTCCTGATCGGGCCGACCATGGGCGCATATAGTATGCAAGCGGAGTCGGGCACTCAGGTGTTCGGCATCGGCATTCGGCCGCAAGGCTGGGGCGTTTTGATCGGCATGGATGCGAGTGAGGCGGCCGATCAGGTGATCGACCTTTCCGCCTTCGCCGGCGGGCGCGCCGCGCCCCAGATTGAGGCGATCCGATCTGCTCGTGATTTGCAAACCATGGCCGACGCAGCGGACCAATTCTTCGCCAGCTTGTTAGCCATGCGCCAGCGGCGCCAGAATCTTTACCCAGAAGCGCTCGAAAAATGGCTGATGGACCCAAGTGAGCCATGTATTGATGCGTTGATTTCTCAAATGGATGTCTCGCGGCGGCAAACGGACCGGCTTGCCAAACGGTTCTTCGGCGCATCGCCTAAATTCCTGCAGCGAAAATACAGAGCGCTGCGGTCGGCGGACCGGGTGCGTGCGGGAGTTTCAAGCTGGATGGATGCTGCGGGTGAAGAATTCTACGACCAGTCGCATTTCATAAAGGAGTTCAAGGCATTTATTGGCGTGACCCCACGTGCGTTTATCTCCAATCAGGCCCATTTGATCGGTGAAATCCAGTCACGCCGGAGCGAAAAAACATTGGGGGTCATTTGAATTCTTTGGCGTCCCGATGGCCAAAATTTCCTATAGGCGCGCTTTCAGCGCCGCTAGAATTGGCTCCATCGATGGGAGAATACCGCTTCCAAGGTCATTCTGGGGGAGAGAGAGCCTTCCGGGGGCTTGGCCTTGGTTTCATGGAAATGCGCCGATTGCACCGCCGTGCAGCCGGCGCATTTTTATATCTGCCGCGCATTCATCGCATACCCCATTTGCGACAATATAAATTGTGCGTCAAATGTAATGATGGACATTGCTCAACATGACCCATTCAACTCACACATTCACGCCCGACCCGCGTAATCAGAACATTCTCATCGACATTAATGGCACTCTATATCCTCGCGAGCGCGCCGCAATTTCTGTTTTCGATTCCGGGTTCATTCTCGGAGATGGCATTTGGGAAGGTTTGCGTGTTTATCCAAACGCAGCGGGCAATGGCGTAATCGCATTTCTGGATCGTCACATTAAGCGCCTGTACGACGGCGCAAAATCACTGGATTTTGATATTGGGCTCACCACAAGCGAGTTGACGGAACGCCTGTATAACTGTCTCGACGCCAACAACGCTCATCAAGATGTTCATATCCGCTTGATGGTCACCAGAGGTTTAAAGTCAACTCCCTACCAGGATCCACGAGCGACAATATCATCGGCGACGATTGTTATTATTCCGGAATTCAAAAAGCCCTCGCCCCAAACAGCTGCAAACGGCGTACGCTTGTTCACAGCACATGTTCGGCGAGGATTTCCGGATGTGCAGGATCCAAAACTCAATTCACACTCCAAACTCAATTGTATTATGGCTTGCATACAAGCAACAAAAGCCGGCGCCGATGAAGCGTTGATGCTTGACCCACATGGTTTTGTAGCAACTTGCAACTCAACGCATTTCTTTATTGTCAAAGACGGCTCTCTTTGGACCTCCAATGGCGACTACTGCCTTGGTGGGATTACCAGAAGTATTATTCTCGAGCTCGCGCGCGAAAACGGCATCGCGGCGTATGAGAGAAATTTCTCTTTACACGACGTTTATGGTGCTGAAGAGGCCTTTATTACGGGAACCTTTGCTGGAGTTACTCCCGTCTCGGAAGTTGATGGGCGACACATCCGCGATGGCTGCGGTCCTGTCGTTGAGCGATTGCAGTCCTTGTACAAAACACGAATTGGTCACGAAGTGAACGATAACGTTGAGCGTCTCGGATGAGCGGGCGCCGAATCGCCATGCTATCCGGGCCGCGCAATATTTCGACGACCATGATGCGCGCCTTCGAATGCCGTCCGGATACCACGGTTGTTGATGAACCCCTCTATGGCTGCTACCTGAAAGCTAGCGGCGCTCTGCATCCCATGCGAGAGCAAGTCTTGTCTTCGCAGTCATCAGAATGGGCGAGCGTATTGCATGAATTGGATTCGCGCGCACGGCGCCCTGGCACGATATCATTCGAAAAACACATCTCATATCACTTCGAATATTGCCCTACTCTGGACTGGCTAGCGGATACGCAAGTGTTTCACCTAATACGCGATCCGCAAAGAATGATCGCGTCATTTAGTGCAAAGCATCTAGACCTTGAGCCGATCGTTGCGAGCTATCGAATTCAGCGCCAAATTTTTGAACAGCATCCCTCCCCGGTCATAGACGCCGGAGACATACTGCAGGACCCAAAAAAAGCTCTAAGTGCGCTTTGTGCACAGCTGAATATTCCATTTTATGAATCAATGCTGACGTGGCCGGCGGGAGCGCGCACAACGGACGGCGTTTGGGCTTCGCATTGGTATGACGCGGTACGGAACTCGTCAGGATTTAGACCTTATGAAGAACCGGCCCTTCGTCTGCCGCCGCACCTCAAACAAGTCGCAGACGAATGCATGCCTGATTTTTCTTTCCTGCACGAGCGACGAATAAGGCTTTGATTTTCCCGATGTATTTTCGCAACGGTGTGCGTTCATCGAAGCAATCATGTGCAAAAAACTGATACAAACGCAACAACAGCGCATATGCTGTATCCCTCAGAAGAGTTCCGAAAAGCACAGCCTTGAGCCGCAACACAAATCCGGGAATCAGCAATGAAAAATTCGTCTTTTTCGATCCGCAGCTTGCTTGCAGTCAGCGCGTCGGCGACTGCCTTGACTGGTGCGTCAAGCGCACTCGCGCAGAGTGAAGGCCTTGATGTAATCATCGTAACCACGCAGAAACGCGAGGAAAACCAGCAGGAAGTTCCAATTTCTGTGGAGACGATGTCGGCCGAGCGGTTTGCCGGTGTTCAAGCCGCAGGCGACGATATTCTCGGCCTCGCCGCACGCATTCCCAGCCTCTATGCAGAATCATCTAATGGGCGCACAGCGCCCCGCTTTTATATTCGCGGCCTGGGCAATGTAGACTTCGATGTCGCGGCGTCACAGCCGGTTTCAATTATTATGGATGAGGTCGTTCAAGAGAATGTCGTCCTGAAAAGCGCGCCGCTTTTTGATATTGAACAAGTAGAAGTCTCGCGCGGACCACAAGGCACGTTGTTTGGACGAAACACCCCTGCTGGCGTCGTGAAATTTACCACCAGAAAACCAACTGACGAGTTCGATGCGATCGGCCAAGTCGCATATGGATCATTTAACACTGTTACGGCGCAAGCCGGTATCGGCGGGCCATTGGTTCAAGATCTGCTGTCAGTGCGTGTGTCCGGCCTCTATCAACGGCGCGATGATTGGGTCGATAACACCTTTACGGGCGATGATGACGTAATGGGTGGCTTTGAAGAACTGGCAGGCCGCATTCAATTGCTCTTCACCCCCGGCGACCACTTAAGTGTTCTTCTCAATCTTCACGGACGCGACTATGAAGGAACGTCGGCGCTCTTCCGGGCAAACGCGATCCAGCAAGGCGGCGGCCTTGATCCAAACAATTTTGACCGCGATTCAGTCGCCTATGATGGCGGCTCAAATAATCCGCAAGACGCTGATGGCTGGGGTGGCTCCGCGAAAATAGACTGGGATTTTGGCAGCGTAACACTGACGTCTATTTCAGCGTTCGAGACCGCGTCCAGCCGTAGCCTGGGCGATATTGATGGTGGTTTTGTCGGCGCGAACTCGTTCTTCGATCCAATGAATCCTCCATCCGCACCTTTCTTTCAAGACACGATTGCATTCCCCTCTGAGACTCAGGATTCAATCGATGACCTTGATCAGTTTACGCAGGAAATTCGACTGGCTTCCAACGGCGACAACATTTTTGACTGGCAAATCGGATTTTACTATTTCGATTCCGATGCGGTCGTTTCAACCTTCGGGCCTGGCTTTCCTCCTCTGACCACGCTTCGCCATCAAAATGACAGCTGGGCTATCTTCGGTCAGGCAAGCTACGATGTCTCCGACCGGCTCTCCCTGACGGCGGGTGTTCGCTACACGGAGGATGACCGAGAATTTGATGCGATAGTGCTTCCTCCCGCTGTCACCGTTAATCCAACCACGGCGGGTGATGACGATTTTAGCTGGGACGTAAGCGCTCTCTACAAGGTGAGCGATGGCTTTAATGTTTACGGACGGGTTGCACGCGGTTTCCGTGGCCCAACCATTCAAGGGCGCGATGTTGCATTCGCCGCCTTTTCCGGATCAGTGGATCCACAGACCGTCGCGACATCCGAAACAATCCTGTCGTTCGAAGGTGGCTTCAAGTCGGAGTTTGCTGATAACCGGGCTCGCCTGAACGCAAACTTTTATTACTATACCGTAGACGATCAACAGTTCTCTATTATTGGCGGTGCGGGCAACATCAACCAGGTTGTGAACGCTGACAAAGGCGTCGGTTGGGGGCTGGAAGCCGACGCGGAAATGCTTTTGACCGACAATTTCTTTGTCAGTGCCGGTTTCAGTTATAACAACACAGAGATCAAAGACGACACGCTCGCCACTGCGACGTGCGGATCTGGTCTTTGTTCGGTTCTTGATCCTTTGAATGGATTTAATCAGGCTCTGATTGATGGAAACCCCTTCCCTAATGCACCAGAACTAACCTTCAATGCATTTGCGGAATACACGCATCCCTATCGCGATCACGGCGAATTCTTTGTGAACACCGACTGGGCAGTGCAAGGTGAAACAAATTTCTTGCTTTATGAAACGCTGGAATTCCGCTCGAGCGGCAACACAGAAGGAGGCGTACGCCTGGGGTACCGAGCCAACAGCGGTCGTTACGAGGGCGCATTTTTTGCACGAAACATCCTCGATGCGGAGAACCTCAAAGGCGGTATAGACTTCAACAACCTTACCGGTTTTGTAAATGAGCCGCGTATCGTTGGCTTCCAGTTGACGGTTCGCAACTAACGCTATCGACTATATAGAGGGCCTTCGCGTACAGAACGCGAGGCCTTCTTTGTGAAACTTTTCGGTTATTTGCCGGCGGATGCAGGCCCGAATTGTGATTCTTTGGGGCTCTCAAACAGCTTCATGACCATCGGTTCGAACGCTTCTAGAGGCATTGATTCATACGACGGGTCGAATGCCGCCTGATCGTATTTTTCACAAAACTCTGCCGTGTATTCGTAATACTCATGGTCGCGATACTGATCACGCGCATTTCTATCCATGCCGAGATAGTGGAAGTAATAGTGTCCCTGAAATACGCCGTGGTTTTTCACCATCCAGTGATGACGCTCGGATACGAATGGCTTTAAAATCGCCGCACCGATCTCAGGATGGTGATACGCGCCGAGCGTGTCTCCAATATCGTGGAAAAGCGCGCAGACGACGTACTCGTCATCACGGCCGTCTTTGAAAGCCCGCGATGCGGTTTGTAGGCTATGTTCCAGGCGGTCAACCGGAAAGCCGCCATAATCACCATCCAACAGCCGCAAATGGTCCAGCACTCTTTTGCCACCAGTGGCCGCAAACGGAAGAAATTGGCTCGCAATCTTTGACCAATCTTCCTGAGTGCCTTCTTTCATATTGCGGAATTTCGCACGTGGCGCAGCAATATCTCCATGGTCAGGCATGAGCGTGTTCCTCCAATAACAAAGCGGCTGTGCAAACATACATCGCGGATGTGGAAGGTCTCAAGCCCGCTTTGTACTGCCCCGCCGAACGGCTGACTCAGACCCGCGACGAAATGGTTAACTACTGATTTTGCTTGGTTCTTGCTTAGTGTTAATCAAACCGTCGAGAACCGTATCAAGATGACCATCTCAGTATGTATATTTGCGCGCGATGAGGAGCGCACTCTTGCGTCCTGCGTCGGTGCGCTAGATGCTTCAGGCCTCGGAATTCGCGATCGCGTCCATATACTCGTTAATGGCTGCAGAGATAATACAGCGCTGGTTGCAAACGCCCTCGCAAAGGCCGACACGCGCATTACGGTTCACATATTACCAATCGGAGACAAAGCGAACGCCTGGAACGAATATGTTCACCGCCTGGCCGACACCCAATGCTCCATGCATGTCTTCATTGACGGAGATGTGACCCCCAGCGCCGGCGCGCTGACGGCGCTTGGACGCGTATCGGTAGACTCATCAGAGGCTTATGGCGTTGCGGCTTTACCGGCTTCTGGTCGAAGCCGCCGTCGGTGGGCTGAGCGCTTATTGGATAACCACTATCTAAGCGGCAATCTGTATGCGCTTACGGCAACCGGTATCGATGCGTTTCGGCAATCAGAAATATGGTTGCCAATCGGCGCGACTGGCGAGGACGGCCTCATCACCTACCTGCTGCTAACCGACATGATGGGCGGGGAAAACGACGGCCATAGATATCGAATTGTAGTGGCCGCCGACGCCACATTTGAGTTTAATTCACTTGAATTGCGCGTTCGCGATTGGAACATTTACAAGCGACGGCTGCGTCGATATTCCATGCGCCATTTCCAAAAGAAAGTGCTGTACAAGCTTCTAAAGGCTCGCGGCGCCAGCGCCATGCCGGAAACCATCGACGGTATCTATACGCCGGATGTTCTGGCCACTATGCGACCACGTCTCGATCCAATCAATTTTTGGTTCGATTATTCAGTGCTAAAAAGGCTTCGGCAGCGAAATTCAACAAGCGTTACCTGCTAATTAGCTGGACTTTTCAACTTGTGTGAATTCGAGCTCAACCGGCGTAGCACGCCCGAAAATTGACACGGCAACTTTCACTCGCTCTGCATCCTCGTCGACTTCCTCTACAATGCCGGAAAATGATGCAAATGGGCCGTCGGTGACGCGCACATTCTCACCAATATCAAAGGTGATTGTAGAGCGCGGCCGTGTTTCACCCTCTTCGATAACGCCGCGAATTCTGTCGACTTCTTTTTGCGGCACAGGCATCGGCTTGTTTCCCGAGCCAAGGAATCCCGTTACTTTCGGCGTGTCTTTGATTAAGTGATAGGTGTCATCATTGAGCACCATTTTCACCAGCACATAACCAGGGAAAAACCGACGCTCTGTATTGATCTTGCGCCCGCGCCGGACTTCGGTCACTTCCTCTGTGGGCACAAAAAGCTCCTCGATAAAATTCTCGAGCCCCTTTTCTTTCGCAGCGAGTTGAATCGCTTCTGCAACCTTCTTTTCAAAGTTGGAGTATGCGTGGACGATGTACCAGTTGCTGGCCATGTGTAACTTCCGTCAATCAGTTGTTAGTTAAGGGGGACGCAATTAATCGGCAAAAGGCCGCAAATGCCCAGCCGCAGCACTTGGTCGACGCCGAAAAAGAACAGCGCCATGATCGCCACCATGATCAAGACCATGATCGTCGAAACAATCGTCTCGTTCCGGGTGGTCCACGTCACTTTCGCCGCTTCATTTCGGACTTGCTGAATGAATTCAAACGGACTGGTTTTCTTTTTCTTCTTAACCTCGGCCGCTTTTCCTTCAACGACCGTCGATTGACCGTCTGACTTTGATTTCTTCGCCATTATTACCGCCTTCTCGCCAGAGGACACAGTTTCGCGGGCGCCGACCCGACGCTGACTGATCTTCGAAGCTATTTTGGAAGATGAGCCCTAGGTAAACCTTTTATCCCCGTCGTCAAGCTGCGGGCGTCAATTTTGCGCGTCGGAGCGGCCCGTGGGCCAGCTCGCCTGATAAGGGTTTTCAGCGCCCAATGGCCCCTCAAACCATGGCTGGCCTCCTGTCGCCCCAGCCAGCACATAATTGGAGAGGATTGCCCCCGGAAAGGCGTCAGCCAGGGCCTCGTTGACCGCTGAATTGACGCGTCCGCCCGCCTCGCCCCATAGAAAGGCCTCATAAGCCGCCTCATCCATCTCAGCAGGTTTTTCGAAATGCGAACCCCCTTCATACGCACCAATGAAGGGCACCCCAAATTTTGCCGCCTCATTCGCGTGGGCCCGCCATTGGGCGAGGTTCCACTTCAGCGTGGAAATCGAATGCGCGGGGCCGTTGATAAACCAGTTCTCAAGCGCAGCGAGGTCGTTGGGATCAATCCGGTCACGCTTTAGATGATCCGGGGCCGCGCCCCAATATGACGCCACCGAAACGCCAAAATCGCTGGCATGCGCCTCCCACGCCTCCCCTTGCTGAGAAAGAAAGCTTCTCGCTCCCGCCAGCGCCGCAGAAGTGGTGCCAGGGTTGGCTGCCTGCCCTTCAACCACATAAACCAAGGCCTGCTCGCGTCCTGCGCGCGCTAGGGCCGCGTCGAGAGCGAGTTTGAACTTCGCAAGCGCAGTTCCATACCCAGTGCGTGCATCACCACCCAGCGCCGCCCCCAGCCCTCCAGCATAGCGGGTGGTGTAGTTATATTGGCCTGCATAGTTCCAGACTTCATTCGCCAAGGTGACATATAACGGCCGATCTGCCGGGTAGCCTGAGCTGATCAGCGCTTCTGTGAAGGCCTTCGCATAACGATCCCACTCCGCGCTCGCCAAGGCGCCCGGCGTATCCCGCTTGACCTCGGCTGTTATATTGTCCAGCCAGCGGCCCAGATCCCGGTCATGGATCGTCAGGTCAAAGATATCGACTGACGAACCGAGAGTTATAGGGGCGTGTACCCATAATGCGGTGCCAGCCTCCACGCCGAGTGCAAAGACCGCTTCCAGCGGCGGACCGAGGAATGGTTGATCGAGATATTCTCCCGATTGCCAAGCGATGTTACCCCATTGCGCGGCGTCCAGGCTCGCAATCTCATCAAGCGTGCGTGGGGTCGCCCGGTTAGCCTCTTGAAGGTCCATGGTGCGAATGACGTCATACCCCGCCACGGCGTCTACAAAACGCGGATTCCAGATTTTTCCCGACTGCACGTCCGCTGCGTTCTCGGCCCTGAACATCCGCAATGCGGTCATGGGCGCAGGGAGCCGCTTCACCTGAATTGCCATGTGATACGGAGTTTTGCCGTTGGCAGCGTCTCGTGTGAATTCGATGCGACAGTCGCCACGCTTGTTGGTGGGGTCACCCGGAAAGTAAAGCAATCCGATTTGCGCCCTGCAGACGCCATCAGCGGTCTCAAACTCAAGGATCCATTCGCCGTCCCACTCAGGCATCATTCCGGTATTCGCCGGAACGGTGAAGAAAACCTGTGTCGTCAGAGTGCAGCCCGATGGCAAGCGCGTCGGCAGCCCTGTGCGGCGATCAAGATATCCTTCGGCATACAACGCCGCCGTATCCAATTCTCCACAGGACCAGCGAGTCTGGCTGGCATGAAAGACATTTATGTAGGGTTCTTCAATATTGTATGTGTACGGTCCCCATGGGCCGATCTGATACTGAGGTGCGGCGCTCTCTTCTGACAGCCCCCCGTTCCCGAGAGCAGACGCTGAAGATTCTTGTTCTCCTTGCGCAGAACATCCCATTGCCGAAAAAATGGCGGCACATAGAAAACTTACTAAAATTGCTTGTTGCGTCTTCGCCCGCATTGCCAATTTTCGCCTCGATCCGTCACCTCACACCACTATAGGATACCCATGTACCACTTCACCAGTGCGAGCGTGACCGGCAATTGCGCGAGAGGCTGAGAGAATGGCAGGGGCGGAGGGACTCGAACCCACGACCCTCGGTTTTGGAGACCGATGCTCTACCAACTGAGCTACACCCCTAGGCCAATCAGTGCCTTAAGCCTGAAAAGTCCATTTTTCAACAAGTTTCCGCGACATTTCCCGTCACCCACCGCAATATGCTCTCTGCGGCTTGATCCGCAGGATCTGTAGACCCGCCGACCAATTGTTCGATTAAAGTCGGAAACGCCGAAATCTGGCGGTCCCGTGCGGGTCCCGGCGACAACAATGGGGATAGAGCGTTGGCGATAGCTGGGACGCTAAAGTTTTTCTGCACAAATTCAGGCGCCACTTCTTCGCCAGCAGTAATATTTATAAGTGATGCAAAGTCCGCGGTTACTACATAGTCCACCCAAACGCTTGTAAGTGGAGACATCTTGTAACACACGACCATCGGCGTGTTATGGATCGCAAGTTCTGTCGTGACCGTGCCTGAAACCGCGAGCGCAGCATCCGCTGCCGCAAACGCATCGTAGCGCTGTGCATGTTCAATGACTTTCACCGGAACGGGCCAATCGTCTACCAACGACAATACTTCATCTTTTAGCGTCGGAGCAGCTGGCACAACGACCTGTAATTCGGGCGTGCTTTCCAACAATCGGGACAAAATGGAGCCAAAAGGGCGCCCATGAAGCTTCAGCTCGCGGCGGCGGCTTCCGGGCAACACGACTAACAATGGTCTATCATCGATAGCATTTTCGCCGCGGTACTTAAGACCGTCGCCCCGATTGTTGAGGGCGTGTCGAAAACCGGAATGGCCGACGATCTCAATATCGACACCGGAGTCTTCAAAGTAAGGCTTCTCAAATTCGAAAAGGCAAAGCAACGCGTCAAAGTTAAGTGAAAACGTATTTGCTCGATGCGGACGAGATGCCCACACCTGAGGCGCCACATACTTTATTCGTTGCACAAGCGGCGCTGATCGCCGAAGTTTTGCGGCGGCCATCTGTGAAAAAGACCAACTGTCTATAAATATTGCGGCGTTCGGGTCCTCTCTCATGGCGAGGCGCGCAAGCGTGCTCGTCGCCCGCATAGCCAGCGGTAACACCTTTAAAGCATCGCCGGGACCGACCACGGAAAATGGCTTGATATCAAACGCACTTCGAAGGCCGACGCCCTTTAACAGCGGCCCTCCGCACCCGATAACGGTTAGGTTCGGACAGCGCGCTCTTAACGCTTTCACTAATGAAGCGCCAAGTGCGTCGGCTGAAGGCTCTACGGCGCTGACTAGCAATTTCATGTTCGCTATCGCCCCTGTTACTCAGCCACCTCGCCGGCGGTAAATCCGTAGACAAATAGCCCCGCTTCGTCAGCCAGCTTCACTAATTCAGACTTTTGCAATATCAGCGTGACACCGTGTTCCAGCGCGATGCCCGCCAGTGATGCTCGTACTGCATTTCGAACGGTCTCTGGACCGATTGTCGGCAAATCAATTCGCAGCTCTTGCCCTGGTTTCGGGCGCTTCACAAGCACACCACCCTCGCTGACGTTGTTTGGCAACGCAGCGCAGCGTTCAAGCATCACATCCGTTCCTTCTGCAGCCTCGACAGCGAGAACAAAACCATCCGACACAACCGCGCCTTGACCTACGTCAAACTGTCCAAGTGCGTGCACGATACGCGCCGCCTTTTTTATGTCTTCTAATTGCTTATCCGTTGGTGCGTGGCGTCCCAAGCACCCTTCAGGCGCCGCCAGAGTAGCAACAACTTCCTCCGCACCCACTAACACAAACCCTTCTTTTTCGATGGTTTCAACGAGCACTTTTAGAATATGCCCGTCTCCTAGCGAAGCCGCGGCCAAAATTTTTGGCATCAGCGCCATGCCGCGCATGTCGATGTTTAGCGAATTAAAATCTGGTCTTTTTACAACCCCCGCAAACACAACAGCATCACAACCAGCATCTGAAAGGGCCTGCAGTATCTTACCTGCCTGCCCGATCGCGCAATCGGCGCCTGGGTGTACGGCAAGCGCGTCATCGGCCAGCCCTTTGAGGCGTACAATGTGATAATCTATGCCGCATTCATCGCAGACGTTTGCTATTTGGACGGGCAGGTCGCCAGCTCCGGCAATCAGTCCCAGCTTGTTCCAGCCGTTCATCTGTTCTCACGCGCAGGCGTCATCAAAGCCCGAATGCGCCCGGAATCAATAAAATCGAGAACCCGCTTTACCTCTGCAAGGTTTCCATGAGCGCTCCGCACTTGTTCCAGACGCTCGGAAAATGTCTGTTCATTCTTGAAAAGCATCTGATAGGCAGATCGAAGATTCTTAATGGCTTCTCGCGAAAACTCTCGCCGCTTGAGCCCCACCACATTCAACCCGACAAGGCGAGCGTGATTTCCAACCGCAGATGCAAATGGTATAATGTCTGCGGTTACCGCTGCGCATCCGCCAACAAAGGCGTATTCGCCAACCCGACTGTGTTGATGGACCGCGCATAACCCCCCCAGAAACGCATGATCTCCGACTGAGACATGGCCGCCCAGTGTGGCATTATTTGCAAAAACGACACCGTCACCCACGGAACAGTCATGGGCGATGTGTGATCCTGTCATAAAAAATCCGTCATTCCCCACGCGCGTAATGCCGCCGCCAGCCTGCGTGCCGCGGTTAATCGTGACGTGCTCACGGATTGTATTGTTAGCGCCGATTACCAAGCGCGTTTGCTCTTCGCGATATTGCAAATGCTGAGGCGCGCCGCCGAGCACGGCAAAAGAATGGACCAGAGAAGAACCGCCAATCTCCGTGTCTCCAATAACAACGACGTGGCTGTTCAGCCTAACGCCGTCGCACAATTTTACACCCGCGCCGACATGGCAGTACGGACCGACGATCACATCTCCAATTTCGGCACCATCTTCAATTACGGCTGACGCGTGAATTTTCATAAGGATACGTACTAAATAGCCTGTGCCAGCATTGCAGAAAAGTTCGCTTCAGCAGCGCGTTTGCCATCAACGGTTGCGATGCCCTCAAATTTCCAAACGGGAGGCCGTCGCTGAACGGTCCTTACGGCGATGCGAAGCTGGTCTCCGGGTATGACAGGGCGCCGGAACCGTGCTTTGTCCACTCCCATAAACAGGACTACTTTTCCTTCAACATCCAGTTCTTCGGTATAGGCGACATAGGCCGCGGCGGATTGGGCCATGGCCTCGATGATTAATACGCCTGGCATCACAGGTTTTTGCGGAAAATGACCCTGAAAAATGGGTTCTCCGTAGGAGACATTTTTTATCCCTACAGCGCCCTCGCCCGGTTTGATATCCACCAGTCTGTCTACCAGCATGATGGGATAGCGATGCGGCAGAAGCCGCATTAACTCTTCTACCTCGAGAACACTCTTGCCCGGCTCGATGATGGCCATAGTACTATCCAATCCTCTTATTCTTTGTAATTTTCGCCAACATCGACACTTCGCGCAACCAATCTTTAACCGGACGCGCCGGACTCCCGCCCCATTTCTCACCCGCAGGCACGTCACGCATAAGGCCCGATCCTGCTGCTATCATCGCGCCCTCGCCAATCTTCAAATGATCCGCCAATCCAACCTGCCCGCCCATAATAACGCCATCACCAATAACGCAACTGCCCGATATCCCAGACTGAGCGGCTATAATACAGTTTCGACCAATTCGCACGTTGTGACCAATTTGAACAAGGTTATCGATCTTGGTGCGCTCGCCCACGACGGTATCACCCAACGCACCCCGGTCGATGGTTGTGTTCGCTCCGACCTCTACGCCATCTTCAATCCTGACGCGTCCCAACTGTGGCACTCTCAACAGTCCCTGCGCGGTCTGCACAAAACCAAAACCGGCTTGGCCAATTCGGGCGCCGGCGCAAATCCGTACATCGCTACCCAAATCCGAATGGGTCACAGTCACGCCGGCCCCGATGATAGAGTTCGGCCCCACGCTAACGCCAGACCCCAAGAAGGCATGCGGCCCAACAATGACGTTCGCGCTTAAGGTTGCTGACGACGCCACCACAGCGGTGGGATCTACGATTGCGCCTGTTATAGGTCCCGTCACGGGCTCAAAATCATCAATAGAACGATGAAGAGTCTGGGCACAGCGCGCGAACGCCGCCTTGGGGTCTCCTGAGATCGCAATAGCGCCATGTTGCGCGATCTCTTTGGCAAGTTTTGGCGTTGTGAAACAGAGACCGAACTGACGCTCCCGCAAGAGCGCCACATTATGTGTGTTGTCGCAATAAACGATGTCGCCACATCGTCCGTCCTCCTCACACGCTGCGACTCGAACCAGCTCGGTAGAAGGCTCACCAAAAACCAACTCTGCGCCAGTTTGCTCAAGCGCCGTTTTCACCGTTATGGGCGAAAGCGTTTGGAAAAATCGGCTGTCAGGCATATCGGCGTTTCACTTCATTACGATAATGAAAAGCGGCCGACGCTATGCATCGGCCGCCCAACCTACTAACCGCCCGTGAAAGGCATTTACTGATTTGCGTTTTGTGCGTTGGCTTGCGCCTCTTTGATTTTCTTTTCGATCTCGGCAAGCGAGATTTTCTGGATCTCAACGGTTGGAAGCTTTTTGTCCACAGCAGCGATCACTTCTTGCGTCACATCCGTTTCCGGCGCCGCATACATAACCGCCGAACGATCAAGAAGGATTGTCGCGCCGCGCCGGTCAACGATCTCTTTCAAAATCGGCTGGCTCTCAACAAGAATTTTCGTCTGCGCTTGTTGAACGACTCCGGAAAATGCCTGCTCCATGATCTGCACGCGTTGCGGCAAGCCATATTGCGAGCGAACTGTCAGATCCTGTTCAGTCTTTTGGCGCACTTCGTCTGACATCAAAGAGGCATTCTTTTGGAAGCTCTCAATTTCCTTTTTTAGCTTTGCGGCCTCCGCCTCAAGCTCTTTCTCGACACTTGATTTCAACTTTTCCGCTTGTTCCGGAATGGTCTTGCCAGCCTTCGATTGCGCAACAAGCTGCGCGCGATCGACAATCAAGATAACGGGCGCCTTTGCGTCGCTTTGGGCTTTTGCACTATTCACCATTACGCCGCCTACGAACGAGGCGATTGTAAGGGCCGCTACACTGGAAATCGCTATAATCTGTTTTCTCATCGTTATACCTCTACCTTAAAAGCTTGTCCCCGCGCTGAATCGGAAGCCCTCAGTCCGGTCGTACTCTTCTTTTATCAAAATCTCGGCAAAATCAAATCGAACCGGGCCAAAAGGTGAATCCCAGCTCACAGTGACCCCCGCCGTCACCCTTATTGAGAGATCGTCCTGGATTGGCGCATATTCGCGACCGTTAACACCAGTATCTGGATCCCCATCCAAGTTCAAATAGAACTCAAGATTGTCATTCAACGCCTTGGTCGCATCATCAACGAGACCCACGGTGCCAAAATCGCTAAACAGCGCAGCACGAATGCCGTACTCTTCGGGCAGCGGCAAGGGTAGCAAAATTTCCGCTGATCCGATGGCGTATATTTTCGCACCAATGGACTGACCACGTGGCTGCCATGTCGAAATATCAGACGGGTCGACCTGGTCCACCTGCGTCAGATATCGCGGCCCGACACCTGCGACCTCGAATCCCCTGAAGGTTGATGCACCCTCAAAGAAACGGTCGGAAAGGCGAACGCCATCGCCGCCATATCCGTCGATATATCCAGCGCGCCCTTTAAGCGCCCCAATGAAATTGCCAATGATCGGATGGTAGTACGCGCCGTTCACTTCGGTCTGATAGTATTTTACGTCGCCGCCGAGCCCCGCAACGCTAACGGAGGCGCCTGCGCGCCAGCCACGGCTCGGCGTGATTGGATCGTTTCGTCGATCGTAAGTCAGACTTAAACCAACCAATGACGTCAGGAAGTTGCCGCGGGATTCACAGGTCGGTGTCAACGACTGTACGACGAAGTTACACAAGTTGGACGTCAGCGTTTGGAAATCCATTCCGTCCGACGTACCTGTCACGACAGAATACTCGCTCGCCGCGAGTCCCGGCACCAGAAACGCCAACGGGTCGTCAGTAGCCCCGAGCGTCAAACTGGACTGTCGATCAATCGTAACGCTGTCCCGGGTCAGCAAATAATTCAATCCGCCGCGGCCATATTCGGAAACTTGAAAGCCTGCATTCAAGCCGAAACCTATTCGGTCGCGGACGAAACCCGACTCTCTAAAGTCAGTGCGCTGATTGAAGATGGACCCGCCAGCCGCGAGATTGCGATCAAGGAAATACGGCTGCGTAAATCTCAGATCCACCTGCCGCGTTCTGGAGCTCGCTTGCACCCGGAAACGCAGGAACTGACCCCGCCCCATGAGGTTGCGCTCTTCTACAGACAAATCGACGATAAAATTGTCGGTCGATGAAATACCGACGCCCACGCTGAACGATCCGGTAGATTGTTCCTCAACGCTTACATCCAGTTCAGTACGATCTGGCGCGGAGCCCGGCTTTTCTTCAATGTTTACTTGCTTGAAGTAGCCAAGAGACCTAACGCGCGCACGCGAACGATCAACCAATACACGATTAAAGGCATCTCCCTCGGCCAGCCTAATTTCACGACGAATGACCTTATCCAGTGTACGCGTATTACCTTTAATGTTGATCCGCTCGACATAAACGCGCGGGCCTTCATTCACCTCAAAGCTGATATCCATCGTGTTCGACTCAGGATGGCGAGTAAGGCGCGGGTTCACATCCACGAAGGCGTAGCCGGCGGCACCGGTAGCAAAAGTAATAGATTCTACGGACTTTTCGATCTTCTCAGAATCGAAAACCTGACCCTCGCGCATAGGCACGTAGTTAACCAGGGCAGCGCCGTCTAACTTAGCCAGCGTCGTTTTTACGCGAACCTCTCCGACCGTGTATTGCGGGCCTTCGTCCACAGTGAACGTAATAAAGAAGTCTTTGCGGTCGGGGGTAAGTTCGGCGACAGCGGAGATAATTGAAAAGTCCGCATACCCATTTTGACCGTAATGTTTGCGCAACAGCTCCCGCTCATATTCTAGGCGGTCGGGATCGTAATTGTCATAGTTGGTAAAAAACCGCCACCAGCGGCTCTCCTTGGTGAGCACGACGCCACGCAATTCATTGTCGGTGAATATCTTGTTGCCAATGAAATTCACTTTGGCGATGCCTGTCTTGGGGCCTTCGTCAATTTCGTAGATAACGTCGATACGGTTTTGTTCCAGCGGTGTGACCTTTGGGGTCACCGTTGTCGCAAAGCGGCCCTTCGCACGGTATAGTTCGATAATCTTTTGAACATCAGCTTGAACTTTCGCACGCGTGTAAATCGTGCGCGCCGCCAACTGAATTTCTTCGTTTATTTTGTCGTCCTTCAGACGGCGGTTACCCTCGAGCAACACGCGATTGACAATCGGGTTTTCAACGACCTCGATCAGCAACACATCGTTGGGCTGCATCTCCAACTTTACATCGGAAAACAGTCCAGTCCGAAACAGGGTTTTTAACGATACGTCCAACAATTCTTCATCGGCGGGCATACCGGCCTGAACCGGCAAATAAGAACCGACGGTCTCGGGCTCGATGCGCTGGTTTCCGCGAACAACGATCCCTTGGATGATTGGCGCTGGTTCGTTCGAGAAAAGCTCGTTTACGATCCCTGCGCCCTGCCGGGCTGCAGCTTCTTGCTCAGGCGTTGGTTGTGGCGCTGGTTGCGCCCAACCCACTGCCGACGACCCCAAAAACGTCGCAAGAACCAATCCAAAAATGCGTATCACGCCGCCCCCCGACTTGTACAAACTCATGCCGCCGCCTTAGCTGAATGATGAAAGCAGATTATTGATATCGTTCCAGGTCACAAAGATCATGAGCGACGCAAGTAGCACGAAGCCCAACCGAAATCCCATCGCTTGCGCCCTTGCCCCGAGGGGTCTGCCTGCGACAGCCTCGTATGCGTAGTACAATAGATGGCCCCCGTCGAGAACCGGAACTGGTAAGAGATTTAGAAATCCTATGGAGACTGACACAACCGCCGCGAGAAATATGAAGCTCACGAGGCTCGCGCGCGCCTTCATAGCCAGGCTGGGCGGCTCGCTGTAGCCCGAATCATCGAAGCCCGACATCACAGATTGGCCAGCATACTGCGCCATTTTGATGGGGCCGCCCAACTGGCTCGCATCTTCCTTTCCGAGGATGATTTTGCCGATATACTGAATTGTCAGTTTGAGAATACGGTGAAGCTCTTGAAACCCTGCGACCACTGCCTCAAGCGGGCCGTACTGTTTGAAGCTTATGTGATCTCTGCCCGGACCCGCGATTCCAAGCTGCCATCGCTCAATTTTGTTGCCGAATCTGTCAATATCCTCGATCCGATTCGGCGTCACACTTAGCAACAAATTTTGACCATCTCGCTCAACCTCAAAGCGCATTTCCGCCCCGCCGCTCACCAGCACCGCGTCGACCAAATCGTTGAAGGACTCAACGCGCTGCCCGTTCACGGATTCGATTCGGTCGCCGGAAACAAAACCAGCTTCGGCAGCTGGGCTATTTTCAGTCACCGCGCCGACCAAGGGCTCAGTGATGCGTTGCCCGAACGTCATGAACAGGACTGCAAAAATCACAATTGCCAGTACGAAGTTCGCCAATGGACCGGCAGCGACAATCGCCGCCTTTCGCCATAGGGGCTTGAAATGGAAGCAGACTTTGCGCTCTTCTGCCGTGAGGCCGCCTTCGAGTTTTTCTTTCTCGCCCGGCGCCGGAAATTGCGTTGTTGCAGGTTTTGGTTGTTGGTCAACGGGACCCTGTGATGCAGCGTTCAGATCGCCAAAGAATTTTACGTAGCCGCCCAATGGCAGCATTGAGATGCGCCATTCAGTACCCTTACGGTCCACCCATTTAAGTAGCGGCTTGCCAAATCCAATGGAAAACACATCAACGCGCACCCCTAGCAGGCGCGCAACAGAGAAGTGCCCATACTCGTGAATAAACACGATAAGCATCAGGAGGATTGTAAAAGCGATAATCGAGACTGGCAGTATTACAACGGCCTCGAGCAAGTTCTCGGTAGGCGGCATTCACTCGTTCCGTTCTTTTAGGCGGCGGCTCTGACCGCAACACATTCTTCGGCTAACCGGCGCGCTTGCTGGTCGGCATCCAATGCCTCTTCCAACGTGCTAAGGCTTGCCGGACCGTTCAACCGAGTGGCGCTATCCAGTACCTGCTCGGTAATCGCAGCGATATCAAGAAATTTGATCCTTCCCTTCAGAAACGATTCTACCGCAATCTCGTTGGCGGCGTTGAGCGTCGCAGGCAAAATTCCGCCCGTGTTTATCGCCTCGCGAGCGAGGCGAAGCGAAGGAAATCTTTTAATATCAGGGGCTTCAAAGGTCAATTTAGCCACCTCGGCGAAGTCCAGCTTGGCGCTGGGGCTTGGTGTTCTATCCGGCCAGGCCAGGGTGGTCGCGATGGGAGTACGCATGTCGGGTGTCCCGAGCTGAGCGAGTACCGACCCATCGGCATATTCGACCATGGAATGAATCACAGATTGCGGATGAACGAGGATCTCAATTTTATCAGGAACTACAGGGAAAATATGAGCAGCTTCAATAAGCTCCAGACCTTTATTCATCATGGTCGCGGAGTCGACAGAGATTTTCGCGCCCATAGACCAGTTTGGATGGGCCACAGCTTGAGCGGGCGTTGCGGTCGCCATTTCCTCACTTGACCAGGTACGAAAAGGTCCTCCTGACGCTGTCAGAATCAGGCGCGAAACCCGGTGTGGTTGGTCGAAGTCAAAAACTTGAAAAATGGCGTTGTGTTCACTGTCGACTGGCAGCAAGGTGCCGCCAGCATCGCGAATAGTGCTCGTCAGGACATCGCCAGCGCAAACAAGGCACTCCTTATTCGCGAGTGCTATGTCAGCGCCGCGTTTTGCAGCAGTCAGTGTCGGTTTCAGGCCGGCCGCCCCGACAATTGCAGCCATGACCCAATCTGACTGCCGATTCGCGGCTTCTTCAACCGCCGCGGCGCCGGCGCCAGTTTCAACATCGAGCCCATGAACCGCCGCTTTCAATTCGTCCGCCAAGGACTCATCAGCGACGGCGATAAACTCAGGTCGGAATTTACGTGCTTGGTTAGCTAATTTTTGAACATTTCTGTTCGCTGTCAGCGCCACAACTTCGAAATTCGCCTCGCCAAGCGAGACTGCATGCTCAAGCACGCTTAGGGTGGAGTCGCCAATTGAACCGGTTGACCCCAAAATTGCAATTTTGCGCCTGCCGCCGCGACCAGTCGCTTTTTTCATCCCCATAATCACCCCTGCACCTTTTCAGCGATCATATAGAGGAGAAGGCCTCCCGTCATCGCTGAAGTGGCGAAAATCATCCCATCCAGGCGGTCTAAGGCCCCGCCATGACCGGGAATCAAGCCCGATATATCCTTGAGACCAAAATTCCGCTTAAAGCCCGACTCAACAAGATCTCCGAGGACCGAAGCGGCGCCCAGAACACCGCCAACAAGGAGAAACACTAGCGCGGCACTTTGGGTGAAAAAAACCACGCCGGCGGCGGCGCCGGCCAGACCGCCTCCCAGAATCCCACCGCCGATTCCCGCCCAGGTCTTAGACGGAGATAGGGCGTGGCTGATTTTGGGGCCGCCAATAAATTTACCGAAGAAAAATGCGCCTGTATCCGCCGCCCAAACAACGGCGAACAGCACCAACGTCAACGCTCGCCCGTCGGGCGCATCAAGCCGCAACCACAAAAGTGAAATACAGGGAGTCAATATATAGACGGAGGCGGCGGCGACCCAAATACCGATGCCGCCAGTGCGTTTGGCCAATAATCCGGCGAGGACGCCACCAGCCAAACTGATTCCAATGGCGACGGCGTGATTGCCGCCAGCGGCAAAATACATAACCGCGCACGCCGCTAAAGCTAAGGTGTAAAAGCTGCGCGTGAATGACCGACGTTCCACCATGCGGGACCACTCAAACAGCATAACGACACAGGCAAAAGCAATCATCGCGGCAAACCATGAACCACCGGCATGAACGCAAGCCACAACCGATGGCATCAACAGCAATGCGGACAAGATGCGTTTTGCTAGAGCGCCGGCGATTATGGGGCGGGGTGTTTTTGTCTGTTCCGAAATTGACTGCACTCAGCTAACTGGCGCCCGACTCGACACCACCATAGCGCCGCTCACGACGGCAGTACTCTTCAATAGCATCGGAGAACACTTGCGCCGTAAAATCAGGCCACAGCACATCTATGAAAATATATTCAGCATACGCAGCCTGCCAAAGCAGGAAATTCGAGACTCGTTTTTCTCCGCTCGTTCTAATAACAAGGTCGGGGTCCGGAATTTGGCCCGTATCCAAAAAAGCGCCAATCACTTCTTCCGAAACATCGTCAGGCTGCAACGCACCAGACTTTGCCGCCTTCGCAATAGCGCGGGCCGCACGAACAAGCTCGTCGCGGCCGCCATAATTAAAGGCTATCTGCAACGCGAACTTCGCATTATTTTCAGTTTCTTTCTCCGCCCGTCTCACAAGAGCCTTGAGATCAGGGGAAAGGTTGTCCCGGTCGCCGATGATGCGGACCTTAACCCCTTCATTCTTTAAGCGAGGGAGGTCATCGCCGATGAACTGGCGCAGCAGACTCATCAGGTCCCGAACTTCTCCCGCCGGCCTGCGCCAGTTTTCCGTGGAGAATGAATATAAGGTCAAGTATTTGAGGCCAAGATCTCTGGCCGCTTCGACCGCCCGGCGAGCGGCTTCGACCCCCTCACGGTGCCCATCGCTGCGCGCAAGGCCACGCGCCTTCGCCCATCTCCCATTACCATCCATGATGATCGCCACATGCGCAGGCGCGCGCGCAGCGCCAGCATTGGCGGCCGGGTGGGTTTTATGAGCAGGCGATGCGGTCATTAACAGACTCGATCAGTTGATACGCAACATTCATTTTTTCTTGCCGTCGAATAAAGTCCCCAAATCTGCACGTTCAGACTTGCATGATCTCAGCTTCTTTCACCGCAAGCGCTTCATCCACTTTTTTGACGAACTCGTCAGTTAGCTTTTGCACCTCTTCGGACAACTTCTTTTGTTCGTCCTCGCCGCCATCGGTTTTCTTGACGGCTTCCATTCCCTCTCGCCGTACATTCCGGATGGCGACCTTTGCCTGCTCCGCATACTTTGCTGCAACTTTAGCAAGCTCCGCGCGGCGTTCCTCGTTGAGCTGCGGGATGGGTACGCGGACATTTTGCCCATCGACAACCGGGTTGATTCCCAGGCCGGCGTCGCGAATCGCCTTTTCAACCGCACCCACGAGACCTTTGTCCCAGACATTGACTGAAATCATGCGCGGCTCGGGCACGGTAATGGTCCCGACTTGCACCATAGGCATTTTCGATCCGTAGGCGTCCACATCGATGGGCTCAACCAGGCTCGCGGTTGCCCTGCCCGTTCGCAGACCAGAGAATTCTGACTTCAACGACGCAATAGAACCGTCCATTCTCTTGCGGAGATCATTCATATTGAAATCGCTCATCCTGCTCTCTTCCTTTTGTTCTTTTGGCCTGATTTTACGGTGAAAATCAGCTTCTGTCTTGTTCAGATTATGGCGCTTCGTCGGTGATGACCGTAGATGCACCCTGCCCGGTGAGCGCGCCGACAACACCGCCGCCAACGCCGATCGGAAACACGACGATTGGGATACCGCTTTCACGAGTCAGCGAAATTGCGGCCTGATCCATAACTTTCAGGTCCCGCATCAGCACTTCGTGGTAGCTGAGACGTTCAAAACGTTCGGCCTGAGGATCCTTCTTGGGATCGGCAGAGTAAACGCCATCAACCTGGGTGCCTTTGAGCAAGGCGTCGCACCCCATTTCCGCGGCGCGCAACGCCGCTGCCGTATCCGTAGTGAAGAATGGGTTTCCTGTGCCCGCCGCGAAGATTACGATTCTTCCTTTTTCCATATGGCGAAGCGCCCGACGACGGATATAGGGCTCACAGATTGCGGTCATCTCAATCGCCGAAAGGACCCGCGTATAGACGCCGATACTTTCCAGCGCATTTTGCATTGCGAGTGCATTCATCACTGTCGCAAGCATGCCCATGTAATCCGCGCTGGCGCGTTCCATTCCTTGCGCCGCGGGCGACACTCCCCGGAAAATATTGCCGCCGCCAATGACCAGCGATATTTCAGCGCCAAGCTCCTTCGCGTCGCGCACTTCTCCGGCTATGCGCTTGCAGGTCTCGTTGTCGATGCCGAACTGGCCGTCCCCCATCAACGCCTCGCCACTGATCTTCAAGAGAACACGCTTGTATTTCAATGGGAACGATTTCTTATTGGTTGACGGCTGCGTCATTTGCTGGCTTTCCCGATTCGCGTAGCTCACCCTAACGCCCACCGACGAGTTTGGGCAGCCCTCCCGCGTATTACAGAACGGCATAAAAAACGCCGCGAGAAACATTCTCCGCGGCGTTTTTAAGGCTTTAAGCTCAAGCGTCAAACGCCGCGGATCTCAAGAGTTAGTCTTCGTCGTCGCTTTTCTCGACGCCATCACCCAATTCCAGCCGGGCAAAACCCACCAACTCAACCGCTGCGCCAACATCCTTGGCGGCGTTTTCAAGAACCTTGCCTACCTTGGTCTCGCCGTCGATCACGAAAATCTGCTCAAGCAGAACTGATTCCTCATAGAACTTGCGCAAGCGCCCTTCGACCATTTTTTCAATGATATTCTCTGGCTTGCCCGACGCTCTCGCTTGATCTGCGAGGACCTCTTTTTCCCGTGTAACGACCGTTTGATCCAGCTCTTCAACTCGAGCCGATAGAGGTCGCGCCGCGGCGACATGCATTGCGATCTGTTTGCCAACAGCCTGGAGCTTGGCTTTGTCTCCGGAAGATTTGAGGCCAACCAGAACGCCAATTTTTCCAGCACCATCAGTCGCCTGGCCGTGCACATAAGACGCAACTACGCCTTCGTCCACAACAACGCCCTCAGCGCGGCGGAGATTCATGTTCTCGCCAATTTGGCCAACCATTTCGGCGATGTGCTCATCAACAGATTTCTCACTGCCGGCAAATTTAGCAGCACGAAGTTTTTCAAGGTCGCCCGATACGCCAATCGCGGTCTGTGCAATGTCACTGACCATGTTTTGAAAAATATCATTTCTCGCTACAAAGTCAGTTTCAGAGTTCACTTCCACAACAACGCCTGTGGCGCCGTTTCCGGCGTTCTCCACTGCGACGGCGACCAATCCTTCCGAGGCGGTGCGACCGGCTTTCTTCGCTGCTTTGGACAGGCCTTTTTTGCGCAGCCAGTCGACCGCAGCATCCATGTCGCCATCAGTCTCTTTCAACGCCGTCTTGCAATCCATCATGCCTGCGCCAGTCATTTCGCGCAGTTGCTTCACCGTCGAGGCGGTAATGCCAGACATTGCATGCTCCTTTGTCTATCCTGTTGGCGTTCCTGGAACGCCCTGTTTAAATTCCACTCTGATGAGCGTGAGTGCGGACGAGCGCGGAGCGCCCCGCCTCACATTCATTATTCATTGGCTTAAGCAGTCGCTTGCTCCGGCGCCGCTTCACCCGTCGTCTCTGCAGCTTCTTGTTGCGGTTCTTCATTGACGGCTGCTTCAACAGGCGTCTCTTCCATAGCGCCAATATCTACGCCGAGCGCCGCCTGACTTTCACCGATGCCGTCGATAACAGCATCTGCGATCAAGTTGCAGTAAAGCGAGATTGCGCGAGACGCATCATCATTACCCGGTATGACGTAATCGATGTTGTCCGGATCGCAATTGGTGTCCACAACGGCGATAACGGGGATGCCCAGTTTTTTCGCTTCTTGAATTGCGATGGCTTCCTTCTTCACGTCGATAACAAACATGAGATCTGGCAATCCGCCCATCTCCCGAATACCGCCAAGAGACGCCTCTAATCTTTCGCGTTCACGATTGAGTTGCAGCTGTTCTTTTTTCGTAAGACCTGCGCCACCGCCTGCGAGCCGCTCTTCCATTTCCTTTAAACGGCGAATTGAATTTGAAATAGTTTCCCAGTTGGTCAGCGTACCGCCCAGCCAGCGCACATTCATGTAGTATTGCGCGCAACGTTTTGCTGCTTCAGCAACCGGTCCCTGCGCCTGACGCTTCGTGCCGACGAAGAGTACGCGCCCGCCGCCAGAAACCACATCGCGAACCTTCACAAGCGCCTGATGCAATAGCGGCACCGATTGTGACAGATCGACAATGTGAATACCGTTACGATCGCCGAAGATGAAATTCTTCATCTTGGGATTCCAGCGATGTGTCTGGTGGCCGAAATGAACGCCAGCTTCCAATAGCTGACGCATGGAAAATTCTGGCAACGCCATATTCCTTGCTCCTTCAGTTTGTCCGCCGCAGCGTGTGTTTTCTCCGGGAAGCTCTTTGAGCCGACCGGACCACTGAGGATCACACCGCGTGAGAGATGGCGCGGCCTATAGCCGGGATTTTGGGTTTACGCAAGCGCGGCAAAGGCGGCTCTTGCGGTTATTTGGCCTGCCTATTGAGACTGAACTCATGCGCGGCCCCAAAACCGCTAAATTAGTCGGAAAACCCGTGCAGAGAGGTCCGCGCTTTGGCGAGTGCGTCAATCTCCATTAGGTCTTTCAAAAACGCCTCAAATTGCCTCAAGGGGATCATATTGGGGCCGTCAGAGGGCGCCTTATCCGGATCGGGGTGTGTTTCGGCGAAAACAGCCGCCACGCCCACAGCGACGGCGGCGCGCGCCAGGCTGGGTACAAATTCGCGCTGCCCGCCGGATGTCGATCCACCCCCGCCAGGGGTCTGTACGGAATGGGTGGCGTCAAAGACGATCGGTCGCCCGGTGTCGCGGGCCATTATGGGAATGCTGCGAAAGTCGCTGACCAGGGTGTTGTAGCCAAAGCTGGCGCCGCGTTCGGTCAGCAAAATGCGATCATTCCCAGCTGCGCGAAGCTTTTGCGCCACGTTCGCCATATCCCACGGCGCCAGGAACTGACCCTTTTTCACGTTGACCACGCATCCGGTTTTCGCCGCAGCCACCAGAAGATCTGTTTGCCGGCACAAAAACGCCGGTATCTGGATCGCATCGACAACCTCTCCAACGGCGGCGCACTGGTTCGGCTCATGGACATCCGTAATGATGGGCAGGCCTGTCTTCTCCCTCACCTCGTTGAGTATCGGCAAAGCTTGTGTGAGCCCAATCCCTCGAGCTGAAGCAGCACTGGTCCGATTGGCTTTGTCGAAGGAGGTTTTGTAAATCAGGCCAAGCCCCAACCGGCCGGCGATGTCCTTCAGCGCCGACGCGCATTCCAGCGCGTGTTCCCGGCTCTCCAGCGCGCAGGGACCGGCGATGACGGTTAACGGCAGGTGATTGGCGATGGAGATCTTGCCGCCCCTGCTATCAATTTCGACGATGTTCTCTGCGTCCTGCATATATCCAATCCAAGCTTGCACTATTGGCGCGATTCCGGCGATGTGTCGTCATGGCCCGCCGGTCTCGGCAGGGCAAGTTATCTTATGGTATCAATAGCTTCATGACCGATCCGCTCACCATCGCCAGAGACGTGCTCTCGCAGGAAATCAAGGGCCTTGAGGCGCTAAGAAGCGCTATTGGCGAAGATTTCGCCAATGCCGTGGCCATCCTCAACAGCGTGACCGGCCGGGTTGTCGTCACCGGCATGGGCAAGTCAGGCCATGTGGCGAGAAAGATCGCGGCGACGCTATCGTCCACCGGTACGCCCGCCATGTTTGTCCACCCGGCGGAAGCCAGTCATGGCGACCTCGGCATGATCTCAGCCGATGATGTCATTCTCGCTCTCTCAAAATCAGGCGAAACTGCCGAGCTGGGTGACTTGCTCGCCCATGCGGCCCGATTCTCCATCCCAATCGTCGCCATAACCGCGAAGGCGCAGTCGACACTCGCGAAAGCATCCGTTGCCGCGCTGGTGCTTCCTGACGCCGAAGAAGCTTGCGGGCAGACTTTTGCGCCAACCACGTCCACTACCATGATGATCGCGTTGGGCGATGCAATCGCTGTGGCGTTGCTGCGAGAACACGGATTTACGGCCGGCGACTTTCAAGGATTTCATCCGGGCGGCAGGCTGGGCGCCGCACTTCGCCGTGCCAGCGATCTGATGCATGGCGTGGAAGCGCTGCCGCTTGCGCCGGAGTCAACGCCAATGATCGAAGTCGTCAGCATCATCACTAACGGCGGATTTGGTTGCGTTGGGGTCGTCGATGACTCCGGTTTGTTAAGCGGAATTATAACCGACGGCGATATTCGCCGTCATTTTGAAAAAAACGCGCAACACAAGACCGCGCGTGATGTGATGACAAAAGCGCCGCGCACCGCCAATCCTGACACATTGGCGGGCGATCTGTTGGCGCATATGAGCCGAAGCAAGATCACTGCAATCTTTGTGGTCGAAAATGAACGCCCCGTCGGCATCGTTCATGTACATGACTGCCTTTCAGTGGGCGTGCTTTGACCGATTAATTCGTACTGAGAAGGACTCTCAGTTATAAAAGCGCTGTAATCCGCCAATTACGCCCCTTTAAATGGCATAAATACTGCTTAAAATATCTTGATGTGACACGTTTGCTTGCGTTTTGGCTGGCGAACCCGAACCATGATCGCAAGTTGCGTGTTGAGTGTTTCTGAAAAGCTGCTTGCAGCTCAAATAAGGAATGCGCGGGTATGGTCAACAGCATCAAGATGGGCGAGCACACACGTCCTGGCGAAATGGAAGAACGATCACGGTATCCGTTGTTTTTTCGCCAGATTCTCAAGATCGCGTCGCGGATTCATTATGGAACGTTGGTGTTCATCCTACCTGACGGGAAAGAGGTTGCGTTTAAGGGCGAAGAGGAAACGGACGCCAAGGGCGTCATAATTGTCAAAGACTACGCCTTCGCGCGCCGGACTATCCTGGGCGGTGATATCGGCTTTTTTGAGAGCTATGCCGATGGGCTGTGGGACACGCCCGCTCTCGCAAACTGTCTTTATATTTTTGCGCGCAATGCGGATCACGTACAGGACGCCTTTGGCGCATCACCATTTGTACATTTTTTCCAGAATTTGCGACGCGCATGGAACAAAAATACAAAGGCGGGTTCAAAGAAAAACATCGCCGCGCATTATGATCTCGGCAACAGCTTTTATGAAAAGTGGCTCGATCAGACGATGACTTATTCGTCAGCGCGATTTGATCCGCTCAATGCTGATCTTAGCCAGGCCCAAATCAATAAATACCGTAGCCTCGCGACATCGATCGACCTCCGACCCGGCGATCATGTGTTGGAGATTGGCTCTGGATGGGGCGGGTTTGCTGAATTCGCTGCAAAAGACATTGGCGCCAAGGTCACGGGGCTGACCATTTCGCCTTCTCAGTATGATTTCGCGAGAGAACGAATTTTCCGCCAGGGCCTGAACGACAAGGTCGAGTTCCGATTGCTTGATTACCGGGACATAGACGAGCGATTTGACAAAGTCGCATCCATCGAAATGTTCGAAGCTGTCGGCAAGGAATATTGGCAAACTTACTTTAACAAGGTTCGTAATGTTCTAAAGCCCGGCGGCGTTGCCGGATTGCAAATCATCACCATCGCGGACCGCTTTTTTCAGCGATATTCCAAGTCCACTGATTTTATTCAACGATACGTCTTTCCCGGCGGAATTTTGCCCAGCGATGAGATTTTGAAAGGGCTGATAGAAAAGGCGGGGCTGGATATGCGCAGCATCAACTCCTTCGGACAAGACTATGCGCTGACCTTACACGAATGGCGGCGGCGCTTTTTGTCGGCATGGGATGAAATCAGCCCGCTCGGTTTTGACGAACGCTTTAAAAAACTATGGCGATTTTATCTCGCCTATTGCGAAGCAGGATTTAAAGCCGGCACCACAAATGTGAGCCAGGTGGCGGCGCAGCGGCTTTAGGCCGCCTGTTTCTTTACTTCAACCAGGCGTTGCTCGCGGATAACATAGACTTTGTCCATTCGGTTAGCGAGGCGCTGGTCGTGTGTCGCGATCAGCGCAGACAATCCCTCCTCGCGCACAAGCTTTAACAACGCATCGAAAACAACGTCTGATGTTTTCGGGTCGAGATTGCCGGTAGGCTCATCGGCCAAAAGGATCTTCGGGTTATTCGCCAGCGCGCGCGCGATGGCCGTGCGTTGCTGCTCACCACCCGAAAGCTGTCCCGGCTGATGTGAAAGCCGCTCGGCAAGCCCCATTGCCGTCAACAGACGTTTTGCTTCCGCTTCTGCCTTGCCTTTGCTTACGCCTGCAATCAGTTGCGGCAGCGCGACATTCCCCAACGCTGTAAACTCAGGCAGCAAGTGATGAAACTGATAGACAAAACCCAAAGTATCGCGGCGAATGCGGGTGCGTTCAGCGTCGTTCAGGCTGGAAGTTGCGCGGCCGAGAATTTCCACTTCGCCTGCAGACGCCTCTTCAAGCAGTCCCGCAATGTGCAACAGAGAAGACTTGCCCGACCCTGACGGCCCCAGCAGCGCCGCAGTTTCACCAGCCGCGAGGGAAAAGTCGATTTGCTCGACCACAATGAGATCGCCATATCGTCTGGCAACATCGTTGAGACGCAATACGGTTTGCCCGCTACTCATACCGCAACGCCTCCACCGGATCGAGCCGCGCCGCGCGCCATGCGGGATAGAGTGTTGTGATCAACGACATCAAGAATGTGAACCCGGCGATAATGCCGACCTCGGTGAGTTCCAGCTTCGCGGGCACGCCATCAAGAAAATAGACTTCCGCCGGGAAAATATCGGTGTTGAATATTGCCGACAATCCATTCTCGATTGCATCGATATTGAGGATGAAGAGCGAGCCTAACACAATGCCGGCAATGGTGCCCAAAAAGCCGATCAACGTGCCGGAAATGAGAAAAATACGTAAAACCGAGCCCTGTGTCGCGCCCATGGTGCGCAATACCGCGATATCTCCGGTCTTGTCTTTCACGAGCATAATGAGGCCCGTAACGATGTTGAGGGTTGCGACGATGATGATCAAAAACAGCACCAGCCGCATGGCGAAGCGTTCCACTTGCAGCGCGTTAAAGTAGCTTTGAAACTGTTGTTGCCAATCAATTACCTTGAGATTTGGCGCAACGCCCACAAGTGGCTCGCGATAAGGTTTGATGAACTCCGGATCGGTGACTTTCACTTCAATTTTTTGGATTCCTGCGCCGTACCCAAAAAACAGCTGTGCTTGCTCAAGCGGCATGAATCCATAAATCGCGTCATATTCTGAATTGCCAACGTGAAAGACGGCGCCAAGGGTGTACACCTTACTGCGCGGCGTACGTCCAAATGCCGTTTCGGCGCCCTGGCCCGTCAATAACCGTATCTGATCCCCAACGCGCGCGCCGAGCTGGCTGGCGATGCGGCTTCCCAAGACTATCTCGTCGCCACCACGATCCCCGACACCAAATCCATCGAGTGAGCCTGCGACCAGATGGTCCCGTCCCGCTATATATTCATTGTTCAGAATATCTTCGCGTCGCACGCCGCGGATCACCATGCCACTCTCGCCATTGCCGCTTGCAAATACAGGCAACTCGATCAACGGCGTCGCCGTTTCGACGCCGGGAACTGACGCAAGGGACTGTACCACCTGCTCATAGTCCAAGAGTGGCTCTTCGGTTTCCAGCATAACGTGGGCGTGACCATTCACGCCCAACAGTTGATCAAGCAAGGTGACGCGAAATCCCTGCATGATGGACATAACGCTGATCAATGCAGCGACGGCGAGCATGATGCCGCCAAAGGCAATGATGGTGATCAAGGATACGCCCTTGCCTGATCGCGTGGCGCCAAGATAGCGCCGCGCCACCATCCATTCGAAGAATGAAAACGGACCGGTCTTTGGTGGCTTTGCAGCAATTTCAGCAGTCATGAAGAGCTCTTTCGGATGAGCGATCAGGCGTAGTTCAGCGCTTCCTTGACGGCGGCGCCAATGCGTTGGGCGACTTCAGCGACGGGGGCGACGCCGCGTTCGCCATTCGCACGGTATTTGATCTCGGCTTCGCCTTTTTCAAGACCGCGCGGGCCAATCACAATCTGGTACGGCAGGCCGATCAAATCCATGCGGGCGAATTTTTCACCCGGCCGGGCGGCGGTATCGTCGTAAAGAACCTCTATGCCTTGCGCCGCCAATTCTTTGTATACAGTCTCGCAGGCTGCGTCGCATGCATCGTCACCCGCACGCAGATTGACCAGGCCAACATGATACGGCGCAACCGCAATTGGCCATTTGCAGCCATCATCATCGTGATGCGCCTCGATGATTGCCCCCACAAGACGCGATACGCCGGCGCCATAGGAGCCCATCTGCACAGGGATTTCCCCACCGTCCGGACTAGCAACGACGGCTTTCATGGGTTTGGAATATTTCTCGCCAAAGAAGAAAATATGTCCGACCTCGATGCCACGCGCAGAAACCCGATTGCATTCATCGACGGACTTTTCGAACTCCGCCTCATCGTGAATTTCATCAGTCGCAGCGTAGAGCGATGTGAACTGTTCAATGACCGGCGCAAGGTCGCCGGCAAAGTCGATGTCTTTTTTGGGCGTATCCATGTCCACCAGACGCTTGTCGCAGAAAACGGCGCTTTCGCCTGTATCCGCAAGCACAATGAACTCATGCGAAAGATCGCCGCCAATGGGGCCGGTGTCCGCGCGCATGGGAATGGACTTCAATCCCATCCGGGCGAACGTGCGCAGATATGCAACGAACATCTTGTTGTAACTCTTGCGCGCAGAGTCCTCGTCTATGTCAAACGAGTACGTGTCTTTCATTAGAAATTCGCGGCCGCGCATGACGCCGAAACGCGGACGGATTTCATCACGAAACTTCCACTGAATGTGGTACAGCATTTTCGGCAGGTCTTTATAGGACCGCACGCCGGACCGGAAAATCTCCGTAATCATTTCTTCGTTTGTCGGCCCAAACAACATCTCGCGATCAGCGCGATCGGTGATGCGCAGCATTTCCTTGCCATAAGCATCGTAACGCCCGCTTTCGCGCCAGAGCTCGGCGGACTGAATGGTCGGCATCAGCATTTCGACGGCGCCGGCGCGATCTTGTTCTTCGCGGACGATCTGCTCGATCTTTTTGAGCACGCGGAAACCCAGCGGCAACCACGCATAGATCCCTGCGCCCTCCTGACGGATCATTCCGGCGCGCAACATCAATCGATGCGAGGCGATCTGGGCGTCCGCAGGCGTTTCTTTCAATACAGGCAGATAATATTGGCTAAGGCGCATTGAGATTCCGGACGTTAAGCTTCGTCCAGCGTTCTAGGTAGGCCCGATGCAATTGTCTATGCGGTGAAAGCGCGGCCTAGTCACAACGCGCGGCGGCGTCGCCCGCAGGCCCACCGGAAAAGCTGGCCGCAACCAACAGGTCATTGCCGTTTTCACTCAAACACTCTGTCGCCGCCTGAACCGCGAGATCCTGCTCGGCGATCGGCGGGGAAGCAGCGTCGGCATATCCGCCGCCGCCGGCCAGAAATGATGATGCGAGGCTCGACACCCCCCAATACGCCAAGGCAAGGATGACAATGAGAACACGCATGACCTACCGCCTCTCTCTGCAGAATTCACCGGAATTGATGATCGTCGCGCCCGCCGCCTCTACGCGGAGGTCAAAACGCCGGAGGAGCCGCTGGCTCGCCCAGCCTTGCCGATCACGTTTGCGATAGACGATGACGCTGGTGTCAGCGCGGTCAGGCGTTTCGTCATCCACCTGAATGATCGCGCCGCTATTGGCCGCCAGGAGATAGGTCTGCTGCGCCGCGCAAGGCCCCGGGCGAATAAACAGCGTCTCGCCCGCTGCGCCCGCCGCCGCAACGCTAAAGGCAATGCCTGCTATGACCATGCGTCCCGCCTCCATGGGGCGGGAGATGCATTGATTGTGCCTTGTTAAGAATGAGGGAGTTAGGGATGCAGGGAATTAAGCATTAACGAGAAAATGGTGCGGTCGAGAAGCAAAGTGATGCGGTGAACCCGCACCAGGAAACTTGCGAAAATAGTCGCGTTTTTCAAAAGCTTACAGACAACGTTTCGTTTTTTTTCTGAACCGCTCGACGACAACAAGTTACCCGGTTTGTTGCCCGGTTTGTTGCCCGTTTGATAACCGCCGGTGCGCACGCAATAAACGTGAACGTTTGGCTTTTGAAGCGCCAAGCATCCCTTGCGTTCTTGGCAACAAGCATAATGTTCAATTAGACGCTACGAGCCTTAGTGCTGGTCGCAGTTTTTCAACAGGGAAATAGAACTTTAAATCCTCTTCCGGAACCCCGAATAAATCGGACAAATCGCAATGCGTGTAACCAAGATCATCGGTGAGTGCTTTTAAAATAGTCGGGAAAACGGATGGTTTTTCTATGAAGCCCCGCGCTTCGACTGGTTCGTTCTTCCTCCAGCCGCGTCTACTCATTTCAATAAAGCAGTTTTGCTTTTTCTGATCGCCTATGCGCCCTGCTTCCCACGCTTTAAATATTAGGGCTTGCATTGAGGTACCCCAATGTAACTTTAGCTCCATCGCCTTATTCAGCGAGAAATCTCTCAAATCATCACTTATGTCATCAGACGGCATTAAAAATTCCGACGCAAATTGATCCGCTTGAACTTCTTGCTCTGGATTTGGAACGTCATGGCAAACAAGGTGAGCCAATTCGTGGCACAAACTAAAACGAAGTCGGTCCACGGGCAATTGTGTATTCACAAAAATGAGCGAAGGCAGTGAACCATACGCATGCTGACAGAAACCATCTATCAGTGTCGTTCCGAAATTAAATGGAACAATGATTACACCGCTATCCTCAATTACCTTTGAGACATTAGTAACTCGACCCCTAGGTAGCTTGAGCCTAGCGCGCACAGCACGCGCAGCTTCGCGAGGATCACCATCAAATTGATCAAGATCGTAAACGGGCAGAGAAGGCCCATCATGTTCTAACTCTATAGACTCCAGACATTTAGAAATGGAAATCCGCAACATCTCTGAAATGCCGTGAATAGCCGCTAAATCGCGCGACAAAAGCTTCTTACGCTTTCTATGATAACTTATCGGAGGCTGGCGAACATAATCAGGGTTATAAAAAAAAGAGGGGCGAAACTTTAGCTCGGTGGAAATCAAGTGGATGACTTCTTCTGATGGCTGAATCCGGCCTCGTTCAATTTTTGACAGCGTTCCCTGCGTGAGCGTGCCGTCGAGCTTTTCGATAAGCTCGCCTTGACTCACTTTTCGTATCTGCCTCGCAAGGCAGAGCATATTACCGTTGAAAGTCATAATTAGCGACTTTGCTTGGAAGGTTTAGCACTTTCTTTGACAACGATACGAGTCCCGCCCGAACCCGGTGTCGGGCTGATAATTGACGGAACAGGCAAATGCAGGCTTGGCGGAGGACCATCCCCAGAAAGCGGCCAAACCCATGCGGCTTCCGCATGCCGATTGTTGCAGATCAGGCTCACTTGCGGCGTTGCCGGTGCATTTTCTGTTGTAAGCCACCCTAAATATGTCGTTGTTGCCGGCGCTGAACTCATCAATGTTTCAGCAATCGAATCTGGAATTTCATTCCGATCGTAAGCTCGAGAGTCTCTGGTCGGGCTTGGCTCTACTGCAAACTTGTCGTCAATGTGCTTGACCCGCACGATCCAGTTGTTTTCGAAGCCCAGCCATTTCAAATTGCCGTTCCTAAAATAATGGACGCCGCTGGTCCGGTCGGCGTAAGAGCGCAATTCCTCCACTATGAGATCACGCACCATCCCGCGCTTCGTTCGCGTTTCCATTGCGCTCAATATAGCACCGGCACCATCTAGGTACCGGTCATAAGCTGCATGAACGCAGGCTAAAAGGCCGTTAACGTGTTTTTCGAATACTGGCTTGGCGGCGCTGATTGGGCGAACTGGCACGTGCAATCTCCAAAGACATGCCAAATCCTAGGCTGGCGAACACAATAAATCAATCAGAATATTCCTATTTAATTCCTAAATCTCGCAGATGATTGATTTAATTAGCATTTATCCAGCGCGCTTTCTGTGTCGACCTAGCAACCGCTGAGGGCCACAAAGCGCTGAGGCTCTCAGCCCGCGCCTTCCGACCTCTAAGATTGATTCGCCAGGTCTTTTCCCGACCTCTCAGCTAAACACTTCTTCGTCTTCGGCGCTGACGATACGCTTCACGCGTGCGGCGTAAAAAAAAGTTGGCGGGGCGGGTCCGCCTTGTGGGGCCTCTATGAACCGATACCCCGATAGTAGCAAAAATCATTGACCCAGCTGACCTCACTGAGATTGGTTGGCGGCTCGATGCCTTCATAGAACCGGATTAAGGCGTCATATTCCGCCCGACTTTTTTCCATCACGCCGCTTGAGAGCTGGCCCTTGACCTTGCTCTGCGCAACAAAGGCCGTGTGAACCAACTCCAGCAATAGCTTTTTGTCGTCCAGAACTTTTTCCGCGAAGTCTTCAAATGTCATGTCGATCTCCTGCCTACCGCTAAGCATATACAACGTTGAAATGAAGAGCGAACGCCCGTCGCAGATTGCATCCGTTCAAATCCGCGCCCAGGAGAACTTCCGTTACGGCTTTTGGGCTCGCGTGCGCGGCGTTTGCCGTAACAATGGCTTAGCATAGCATGCGGGATAGAAGTGTCACCGAGCATCGCCCGCTAACTGGATACAAAAAGCGAAATTCAGATTTCAAACAGAGACTCCTCCTCGCTTCGAACATCTGGGATCACAGTTCGCAAATCGCGCAGATATTAGGTGGGTCCAGAATCTCGTGCGCACGGGAGATACGTCTGCGTTTTGTGAGGTGAAGCCCCGGTCACTTTTGGCGTATAAGGGTTGGGTGCGGGAAATACGCACCGGCGGTTATTTGAACTCGTTGCGAAAGTTGTAGCCCGCGTTGTTGCCCGAATTGTTGCCCGATTTTGCTCGGCGGACCGCACCAAAAAACTCGCTGGCGCGTAGGTAATTGAAAAACATCAATAATTTCAATTAGTTAGAGGGTAAGTTGGTGCGGTCGAGAAGACTCGAACTTCCACGGGTTGCCCCACAGCGACCTCAACGCTGCGCGTCTACCAATTCCGCCACGACCGCACGTCCCAGCGAGGAGGGCGGGAGATAGCAAAAGCCTCCGCCGATGTGAAGCCCAATTGTAAGACCCGTTCTGAGACGAAAAACCCCCAAAACCTCACCTTTTGCTGCGCCCTTGGGCTGACCGCCCCAGCGCCCGTGCCTTAGGGGGCCTTGCCGGTCCCCGCCAAAACCGCCATCTACACCGAAGAAAACGGCCACAATCGCGGGCGGAGCTCATGAACGTCATTTCAAAACCCTCCCCCTCCTCGTCCCGCCTCTTGCTGGACGAACCCGTCGCCTGGGCGGTCTCGACCGGGCGCGTGGACTACGACGACGCGGTCGCTGCGATGGAGGCCCGCGTTGCAGCCATCCGCAATGGCGACGCCGGCGAGCTGATCTGGCTTTTGGAACATCCCCCGCTGTACACCGGCGGCACGAGCGCCAAACCACAGGACCTTTTGAGTGCGGAGCGCTTTCCCGTCTACAAAACATCCCGGGGCGGGCAATACACCTATCACGGCCCCGGCCAGCGGGTCGCCTATGTGATGCTCGATCTGGAAAAGCGCGGCAAAGACATTCGCGCGTTCGTCAACGCGCTGGAGCAATGGATTATCGAAACGCTCGCCGAGTTCAACGTCAAAGGCGAACGGCGCGATGGCCGCGTCGGCGTCTGGGTCGACCGGACCGAGCGAGGCGGCCCCTTGCGCGAAGACAAGATCGCCGCCATCGGCGTACGCGTCCGGCGGTGGGTGAGTTTTCACGGCATCGCCCTCAACGTCGAGCCCGACCTTTCGCACTTCACCGGCATCACGCCCTGCGGCGTCGCCGAGCCCGGCCTGGGCGTCACCAGCCTCGTGGATCTCGGCCTTCCGGTGACTCTTAACGACGCCGACATCGCCCTGAAACGCGCCTTTGGCGAGGTGTTCGGACCTGCTGACGAGACGGCCCCGCCTCTATAGGCGCTTACTGTCTTGCTTCTGCCTGATCTATCGCCACGCCAAATTTCACGGATGTTCTGTCTCCGGAATAAATTATACACACGCTTTCCCACGCATATTCATAGGTATTGAGCACATGGCCGGTTTCTGTTGCGGCGGCGCTTTCCTCGCTCCAGCGGTTCTTAAACCGGCAATCCGGCTTCACCTGCTGGCAAATAGGCAGGCCATCCTTGGCGCATGGCAGGCAGCCGCAGAAAAAATCCCGCGGCTCCACAGCCGGAGAGCCAAGCCGCCGGGCCGTCTCCGCCAGCAGCACCGGCGTCATGACATTGCGCGTCAGCCGTGAAAAGCGCTCGCGCTCCGGCGCCGTGCGCAATCTTTGATCGTGCTGCCTCAATCGTTTTTCCAGGATCCACTCGCGCTTGCGCTTCCAGACGCGGGGCGTTTTGCTCTGTTTTGGTCGTTTCACATTGTTGCTCCGTTTGTTTTTCTCGTCATCCCGTGCGCGATGCGGCGTGAAACGCTGCGTTGCAGACATACGACTTTTAACAACTTCCTATCCAAACTTCACTCCGTCTCCCCACGCTTTAAGCGTGGGGTCCATCTCACATCCATTCCACAAACCCGTGGCCTGCGGATCGCTCTGGTGATGGACGCCACGGGCCAGCCGTGGCGAGTCGCAAGATGATAGGCTTGCGCTTCCCACAACAGCTTCCCCCCGCCGCAGTTCCGTCGAACTCGAACGCATAAAAGAGAGAGAGGTACGCGAGACGCGAAACATCCTCTTTAATAATAAGTACACGGACGCATCGCGCCTCGCGTGCGGCTTTTTCAGCACCGTCACCCGTCCATGCGCCGTGCAGCGTCCATGAGCCTCATGCGTCTTGGTGCACGAGACTGACCTGCGGCGGACGGAAAGAAAGTCCTTGCATGGATCAGATGATCCGCAAAAACTCTTTGGTCTTCCCGCCACAGTCTCCTTTCGAGAGACCGCCCGCGCAGAATCCAGGCGTCCGGCCGGCCGGAACCAGGCTCGAGGTCCGTTACGCCTCTCCTGGCCCGTGCGCGAAGGCGCACAAAATTACGGTTCGGCCGCCTTCGCGGCCGGGGCGCCGCGATCGAACCCGAAAGGGACGGTAGGCCTCTCGCCTCTCCATGGTCCGACTGCTGAGCAGTATAAGACCATCGCAAAAGTGGGGGATAACTATCCACCAAATATGGGATTCCTTTAAGAATTCATCACATAAGGTGTATTTTGAACGCCGCGATTCGCTTTATAGGTGTGAGAAACAGGCGCTCCGTACCGGCGCCAGACTCGCGTATCACTTCCGGTGCGTCAGCTTCCGTTCTGGAGGATCATCATGGCGAAAAGAGTATTGGTTACGGGGATCAGCGGTTTCATCGCCAAACACGTCGCGCTGCAATTATTGAAAGGCGGTTACGACGTGCGCGGTACGGTACGCGCCCTGAACAAAACGGATCAGGTGAAACGCTCCCTTACGGAAGCGGGCGGCGACATCGCCAAGCTGTCCTTTTCTGCGGCTGATCTCACCAAAGACGAAGGCTGGGAGGAGGCCGCCAGGAATTGCGACGCCGTCATGCATGTGGCATCTCCCCTTCCGACCGCCCAGCCGCGCGGTCGCCATGCGCTTACGCCTGCGGCCAAAGGCGGCGCGCTGAGGGTGCTGGCGGCCGCCAAAAAAGCCGAGCGTATTGTCATGACGTCTTCCGTCGCGGCAATGATGTACCGTCCGAACCGGCCGCCGGTTACGCCGGTCATTGAAGATGACTGGACCGACATCAGCTGGCCGCCATTATCCGCCTACGTCGTTTCGAAAACAGCGGCGGAACGGGCTGCGTGGGATGCGGCGATTGAAGGCGGTTACAAACACCGGCTGACGACGATCAATCCCGGGCTCGTTCTCGGCCCGCCGCTGGATGACGATATCGGCGCGTCGCTCGATGTGATCCGGCTTTTCATGACCGGCGCCTATCCTGCGATCCCGCCCGCCAGCTATCCGGTGGTCGATGTGCGCGACGTCGCCGCCCTGCATGTCAAAGCGCTGGAGAATGCGGAGACCGGCGGCAGACGGTTGATCGCCGCGGGAGAAACCATGTCCCTGAAACAAATCGGCGCGGTATTGCGCGAGGCGTTTCCCGATCGCGCCGCAAAGATCCCGACGCGCGAGCTGCCGGTCTGGCTGGTGCGGTTTTTAGCGCTGTTTGACGGCAACCTCGCTTCGGTCACGCCCGATCTCGATTCCCGGCCCGAGGCGGAAACGGGATATGTCACCGCGCTGACGGGCCAGAAGTTCCGCCCGGCACGGGATGCGATCATTGACGCCGCCGCCGCGCTGGAACGCATTAAAGCGATTTAATGTGCGAAAAACGGGCAAAACCTCTTTGAATTTGGGGACTTTTTACCAGATTCCGTGTTTACTGGCCTGAAGTACGAGGAGACCTTATCTCATGGCGACAAAACGGCTTGCCCGCATCTCTTTCACAACCTTGGCAATCAGCGCCGGCCTGATCGGTTTTGGCGCCCATGCGCAGGACGAGACCGCAACTGAAGCGCCGGTCATGGTTGAAACGGTAGAATCCGATGGAGCCGCCGCGCTGTCCGAAGCGGATGCGCAAACCGAAGCGGACGCGCAAACCATTGTGGTCGATGCGGATAACATGGCGGAGAGCCTCAACAGCCGCCAGCAGCTAAAACAGACATTCACCCTAAAGCGAACCGTTGACGGCGAAGTGATCGAAACGGACAAGCGCACCGTGACCTATTCGCCAAGCCAGCCTTATCAGGAAACAGAAGCGGGTCTCACCACCGTTGAAAAACTGAAAGCCGCATTCGACGGCGAAGCGCTCACCAGAACGGAAGCTTTTGAAGAAACGAAACTGGATTTCGTTATCGCCGATGTAAACCGCGATGGCGCCATGACCCGCGATGAATTCGCGGTGCTGGTGGACAATTGGAGGCGCAATGACGAACGTCAGGCCGCGGCGCCAACCGATGAGATCGCCCGCCAGCGCAAGTACGATGCGTTCCTAGAAGAAATCGATCCGGACACGGCTGAAATGCAAACCAAGGCCTACGCCCTTGAAAAATTTGCGTTCATGGCCGGCGCCGCTGAGACGCTCAGCCTGCAGGATTTCATCCGCGAACAATTGCTCGATTTCGACTCAATGGACGCCAACAAGGATACAATCCTCGCCGGAGATGAGCTGATGCGCTATCGCGCGCTCAATCGTGGCGAGACGATCGAATAGCGCTCAGGCTGAGAGCAGCGTCAAAAAGCGCCCGATTGAGAGAAACTCCCCCCGCAAGCGGTCTTCGCGCTCTTTCGCCTCCGCATCAACGCCCCATTGCTCTTCCTGAAAGCATTCATCGACGCGCGACGCGGCGAACACGGCTTCATGATCAAACCCGCCCCGCCACAGAGAGAGCGCCAGCACGGCCGACCCGGAAATCGCCGTCGCAAGCCGCAGGGCGAACAGGGTTTCCGGCGATTGCCCGTCAAGCGCCCGCGCGATGGCCGCACTGGCGATCTCCGGCTGTTTGACTGCGACAATGCCGCTTGTGCAAATCAATGGCGCGCCAAACGCGGAACGCAGAAAGTCGATATAGGGCGCCCAGACTTCTTCCTGTTTTTCCGCCAGCGACGCGGGCGCCTCGGCGCGATAGCAGACAAGGTCCGAACCCAGATAATCGAGCACATCGCCGCGCCATTCACGTGCGGCGTCGGCGCCGCCGTCAATCGCAACAGAGAGCATCCCCGTTAACGGCATGGTTGATTGTTCAATATGCTCACCCTGCGCGCGCCATTCGCCGGCGACCGCCTCGCCCAACGCCTCAGTCGGTGCGGCAAGCGGGTTCTTGCCGATAGTGCGCGCCGTCCGCCCGTCAAGCACAACGGCGAAGCGGCCGTCAGTTTCGTTTAGCGTCACCGTTTCATAAAACCGGTTGATGGCTTTGGCGGGCGGGCTCACTCTAGTTCCTCCGGCCATTCGCAGCGCGCATTGGCGTCAAACGAGAAAAATTTCCACGTCTCCAGCATGTGGCCCGTCAGCGGCGCGGTCAGTGTCATGGTCCGGCCCGTCGCCGGATGCGGAAAGGTCATCGCCCGGCAAAACAGATGCAGCTTTGGCGAGACACCTTCGACATGGGCTTTCGCGCCGCCATATTTTCCATCGCCCACAATGGGGCAACCCATGGCCTCTGCATGAACCCGCAGTTGGTGTGTACGGCCAGTGACGGGCCGCATGGCGAGGAAGGCGACGCGGCCTGCGTCTTCCAGCGTCTGATAGTGAGAAGTTGCTTTCTTGGCGCCCTCGCCGTCAGCGGGGACCACGCGCTCTTCCTGTCCCTCGCCACGCCGCACCATCTTTTTCGCGATGGGCATCTCGATCGTTCCCTCATAGGGGCGCGGGACGCCGGCAGTCAGCGCCCAATAGGTTTTTTCCACGCCCCGGCCCTTGAACGCATCGGCGAGGCGCTGCGCCGCCTGACGGGTCTTCGCCACCAGCATCAGTCCGCCAGTGTCCTTGTCGAGGCGGTGCACCAATCGCGGCCGCTCGCCATCTTTTTCCAGCGAAGCCAGCATACCGTCGAGATGACGTTTCGTTCCCGCGCCGCCCTGCACCGCAAGACCGAATGGTTTGTTCAGGGCAAGGAAGGCATCGTCCTCAAAGAGGATAAGCTTGCGAATTTCCTTTGCATCATCCGGGTTGTAGCGCGCCTTTGGTTTGGCGGCGCCGCTGTCGCCCAGTGGCGGGATGCGGATTTCATCGCCGGGCTCCAGACGCCGGTTCGCCTTGGCCCGCGCGCCCGACACGCGCACTTGTCCCTTGCGCAGGTATTTTTCCAGCTCCCCATGACGCACCGCCGGAAAATGCGATTTGAACCACCGGTCAAGGCGCATGCCCGCCTCGCCCTCCACCACTGTTTTTGTCTGTACGCCGCTCATGTGAGTTGCCGCCCGATCGCCAGCCCGGCGAGCAGTCCGCCTACGGATAATATAACCGACGCGCCAAGATATGCCCCCGCAATCATCAGCGTGCGATCGCGATAAAGCGCCACCACATCCAGGGAGAAGGTTGAAAAGGTCGTGAAGGCGCCCAGCAACCCGACAGTCAGGAATGCCCGCAAGGCCGGGCTCGCCGGTTCGCGTGTGCTCAGCCAGACGATAATGAGCCCCATGGCGAAGGACCCGGCGACATTGGCCGTCAGCGTTCCCCAGGGGAAATTCGGCCCCAGCCAGTGCAGGGACAGCCGCGAAACGCCATGGCGCGCCATCGCGCCGATAGCGCCACCCGCCGCCACGGCGATCCAAACTCCGGGCCACACGCCTCCGTTCATCGCTCACTCCTCATAAACGGCGTCAGAAGTAGCCTTAAAAGTGATTTATCTTCAACGGATTCAACACCGATTTTCATCTCATACCTGCGTGATGTGGAACTGCGTGACCGGAATAGCAGATCCCAGAAACTGAATATGCTGGCATAGTTGGAATGAGTGTCGGCTACAACCGCATGATGATGCACCCAATGGATTGAGGGGGTGACTATGACCGTCGACAAGGCTCGCTCGAACGGCGCTGGCAACCGCAGATTGGAATGGTGAAAGATGACGGCGCAAATAAACACCGCCTCAAAAAACAAAATATGGGCCACCGGAATGGCGAGCATCGTGACAGGTATTAGGCGCAGGAAAGCGGAAAACGCCACCTCACCCAGATGAAACCGAAACGCGCTCGTAGAATCCAGAAACTCATCGAAATGATGCACTTTGTGGAACCGCCACATAACCGGAATGCGGTGATAGGCGCGATGGAGACAATAAACCCACAGATCGAGAAGAATGATGTCGGCGGCGAGCACCAGCCAACCCTCTCGCAATACTTCCGGTCGCGTCCACAAAAATTGATTGGCGCCGATCGCGGCCAGCGGGGCGATGATGAATGGCGAAGCCGCAAGGATGATCGCCCACAGACCGAAATTGCGAAGTAGGCGCCTGCGCGATTTTGGCGGCGTCGCGGCGGCGAACAGTCGCTCGCCGACAAAGACGAGTACAAAGGCGGCCCCGCCATAAATCAATTTCACGCTGTCGAGCGCACCCATCAGGGATACTGCACCTTCGACCATCAATCTTGCGGCTTGTCGCGGCGTTTGTTATTCCAATACTCAAGCCGTTTAGCGATCTCTTTGTCGAACCCGTATGCGGATGGCTGATAAAATGCGCGCCGCTTCATCTCCGGCGGAAAGTAATCGAGACCGGCAAAGCCTTCATCCGTATCATGATCGTACACATAGCCTTCAGAATAGCCGAGCGACTTCATGAGCTTTGTGGGCGCATTCATGGCGTGGGGCGGCGGCGCTAGAGATCCGGTCTCCCGCGCGGCGCCTTTCGCCTGTTTGAACGCCACATGGGACCGGTTGGATTTCGGCGCCGTCCCGAGATAGGCCACGAGCTGCCCGATGGCGATCTCGCCTTCGGGCTGGCCGAGAAATTCGTATGCGTCCTTTGCGGCGATGGCGAGCGGCAGCGCCTGCGGATCGGCATTGCCGATGTCTTCCGAGGCGATCACCACCAGCCTTCGTAAAATGAATTTCGGATCTTCGCCGCCGGCCAGCATCCGCGCCGCCCAATAGAGCGCTGCATCCACATCGGAACCGCGAATGGACTTTTGCAACGCGCTGGCGAGGTTGTAATGGGACTCCTGCCCCTTGTCGTAAACGGGCGCGCGGCGCTGGACGATCGCGCCAAGTTCCTTTGCCGCCAAGGGCGCCCGATCCGCTGGCTCGGCAAAAAGCTCCTCCGCCAGATTCAGCACAAAACGCCCATCGCCATCGGCCATATTGCGCAAGGCGGCGCGCGCCTCGTCTGTGAGCGGCAGGTCCTGCCCCTCCTCCGCTTCGGCGCGTCTCAGAAGCTTTTCCAGCGCCTCATCATCGAGGCGATTAAGCGTGAACACCTGCGCCCGCGACAGCAGCGCCGCGTTCAGCTCAAAAGACGGGTTCTCGGTAGTGGCGCCCACCAGCGTAATGACGCCCGCCTCGACATGCGGCAGGAACCCGTCCTGCTGCGCCTTGTTGAAGCGGTGGATTTCGTCAACGAATAGCAGCGTGCCCTTGCCCGCCGCGCGGCGCGCCTTGGCCCGCTCAAAGACTTTGCGCAAATCCGCAACGCCGGAGAAAATCGCCGAGATCTGTTCAAACTCCAGCTTGGCGTCGTCGGCCAGCAGCCGCGCAATGGTCGTCTTGCCAACCCCTGGCGGCCCCCAGAGGATCAGTGACGACAAACGCCCGGCATCGAGCATCCGCCTGAGCGCCGCGCCTTTCGCCAGCAGATGATCCTGACCGACCACATCATTGAGCCTCAAGGGCCGCAAACGATCCGCCAGCGGACGGGGCGCGTCATTTTCAAGGCCCGCCGCATTGAACAGATCGTTCATGAAGGTCTATCGCCCCACGCGCCAGGGCACGATGCGATTGCCGGTGTCGATCTCCAGCTCCCAGCTGCGGGCCGGTTTGGCGATCTCGCGGTCGAGTTCCGCCGCCGTGTTCACCGTCTTGCCATTGACCGAAACAATCTTGTGACCGGGGCGCAGGCCGCGCCGCGCCGCGAAGGAGCGCGACTGAACCTCTGAAACCACAACGCCCTTGGACAACGGATCAAGGCCCAGCTCCTCGCTGTAGCGCGGCGAGAGGTTGTCGACTGTGACGCCGTTCAATGGATGACTTCCCTCAAGCACACGCGGATCGCGCGCCGGGGTTTCCGGCGGCAGAGAGAGCGCCAGCGTCGCCGTGCGGCGCTTGCCGTTTCGCACATAGACCACTTCCGCGCTGTCGCCGTCATTATTGACGCCAATGCGGTATTGCAGGGTTTGCGCGTCAAACACCGGCTGGCCATCCACCTCCATAATGACGTCACCGGCCTCTAGTCCTGCCCGGTCAGCAGGCCCTTTCGCCCACACATCATCGATGATCGCGCCCGCCGGACGATCCAGCTTTAGCGCTTTTGCCAAGTCCGATGTCACCGTGCTGCTGGAGGCGCCGATCCACGGGCGCACCAGCGCCGTGCCGGAGATGGCGGATTTGATGACCTGCTGCACCAGGCGCGAGGGGATCGCGAACCCGATGCCGTTGGAGCCGCCGGAGCGGGAATAGATCGCCGAATTGATGCCCACAAGCCGGCCGTCAATATCGATGAGCGCACCGCCGGAATTGCCCGGATTGATCGCTGCATCGGTCTGTATAAAGAATGAATAGTCGGAGACGGACACCGCCGTGCGCGCCAGCGCCGAAATAATGCCGTTGGTCACCGTTTGACCGACGCCAAACGGATTGCCGATGGCCAGCACCACGTCGCCAACCTCAATCGTGTCGGAATTGGCGAAACTGAGGAACGGTAAAGGCTCTTCCACATCGATGCGCAAAACCGCAAGATCCGTCTGCGGATCGGTGCTGACCAGCTCCGCTTCAAACTCCCGGCGGTCATGGAGAACGACTTTGATCTCCGTCATGCCTTCAATCACGTGGTTGTTGGTCACCACCACGCCATCGGGGCTGACAATCACGCCGGAGCCCAGCGAGTTCTGCACTCGCTCGCGCGGGGCGCCGAAATCGCCGCCGCCGAAGAAGCGTTCAAAAAACGGATCGCCCGCAAAGGGGCTGCGCTGTTGCACCACCCGGCGCGTATAAATGTTGACCACGGCGGGCGCTGCACGCTCCACCACCGGCGCAAAGGAGAGTTTCACCTCACCCAGCGATTGCGGAACGACCCGCGGAGATGCGCTGATGGACTCCCCGGCCAGATTTTGGGACGAGAGGTTTTGGGACGCCAAATCTTGAGAGGCGGCGTCTTCGCTCGGTTGGCTTTCCGGCGCAGGCTGCGCGCAGGCGGCGTTCACTGCAAACATCACCGCGCCAAGGCTGGCGAGAACCGTACGTAACATGGGGTTTGCCTCCAAATAAAAAGAACGCGCAGAATATAATCCTGCGCGCTCCGTATTCAAACCGTAAAGCCAAAAACGGCCAATGAGTTATTCGTCGTCGCCATCATCCTGATGGCTCATATCCGGGCCGGAATCGAGGCCCTTGGCGTCTTCGTCGCGATCTACGAATTCAATGACCGCGAGCGGCGCGTTATCGCCATAACGAAAACCCGCTTTCATGATGCGGATATAACCGCCGTCACGTTCGGCGTAGCGCGGGCCGAGCGTATCAAACAGCTTTTTCGCCATGCTCTCGTCGCGGATTGACGAAATCACCTGACGGCGCAGGTGCAGCGAGCGTGTTTCGTCCTTGGCGGCGTGTTTCGCCTTGGTCACGAGCTTCTCGACAATGGGGCGGAGTTCTTTCGCCTTCGGCAAGGTCGTCGTGATCTGTTCGTGCTTGATCAGCGCACAGGACATATTAGCGAACATCGCTTTGCGGTGTTCGTGGGTGCGGTTTAATTTACGTTGCGCCATCCCGTGTCGCATGGCTTTTCTCCTTAAGGACTGACTTAACCGTCAGTTATTCATCAAACTTTTTAGCGAGATCTTCGATATTGTCGGGCGGCCAGTCCGGCACGTCCATGCCAAGGTGCAAACCAAGGCCAGCCAGCACTTCCTTGATCTCGTTCAACGACTTGCGGCCAAAGTTCGGCGTGCGGAGCATTTCCGCTTCCGTCTTCTGGATCAAATCGCCGATGTAAACGATGTTGTCGTTCTTCAGGCAGTTCGCCGAACGTACAGAAAGCTCAAGTTCGTCAACCTTGCGCAGCAATGCAGGATTAAACGGAAGCTCTTCGCGCGCATCGCCGCCCATGTCTTTGGTCGGCTCGTCGAAATTGATGAAGACCTGCAGCTGGTCCTGAAGGATGCGGGCCGCGTAAGCGACAGCATCGTCAGGCGACAGCGAACCATCGGTTTCAAGCTCCATAACCAGCTTGTCGTAATCGAGCACCTGGCCTTCGCGGGTGTTTTCAACGCGATAAGCAACGCGATTGACCGGCGAATAAAGACTGTCGATCGGGATAAGACCAATCGGCGCATCTTCCGGGCGGTTTTGCTCAGCCGGGGCGTACCCCTTGCCGGTGTTCACGGTCATCTCGATGCGCAGGCTCGCGCCCTCGTCGAGGTGACAGATCACGTGGTTCTTGTTGAGGATATCAATCGAAGATGTTTCTTCGATGTCCGCAGCGGTGACAACGCCGGGCGTGTCTTTTTTCAGCACCAGACGCTTGGGGCCTTCGGCATGCATGCGCAGGGCAAGCTGCTTCACGTTCAACACGATGTCCGTCACGTCCTCGCGGACGCCGGGGATCGAGGAGAACTCGTGCACAACGCCGTCAATCTGGATCGACGTCACGGCGGCGCCCTGCAGCGACGACATCAGGATACGGCGCAGGCCGTTGCCCAGCGTCAGGCCAAAGCCACGCTCCAGCGGCTGTGCGACGATGACCGCTTTGCGGCTCGAATCGGCGCCAGGCGTCACTTCGAGCTTTGACGGGCGGATCAGTTCAAGCCAGTTGTTTTCAAGAATATTCGTGGTGTCCATGAGTGGTGATCGCTCTCTTGGTCAGTATCGGGATTAAACGCGGCGGCGCTTGCGGGGACGGCAGCCATTATGGGGGATTGGCGTGACGTCGCGAATGATGGTGACGGTAAGACCAGCGGACTGAAGGGCGCGCAGCGCGCTTTCACGGCCTGAACCGGGGCCACGGACTTCGACACTGACAGTTTGCATGCCGTGGTCCATTGCTTTTTTTGCGGCGTCTTCAGCGGCGAGCTGTGCTGCGTAAGGCGTCGATTTGCGCGAGCCTTTAAAACCCATGCCGCCGGCGGAAGACCATGCGATCGCATTTCCCTGTTCGTCGGAAATAGTCACCATGGTGTTGTTGAATGACGCGTTTACATGCACGACGCCGGTCGAGATGTTTTTACGTTCACGGCGCTTAACGCGCGTTGCTGCGGCTTGCTTCGCCATCTGTATCTGTCCTTATTTCTTCTTGCCGGCGATCGGCTTGGCCGGGCCCTTGCGCGTGCGGGCGTTAGTGTGCGTGCGTTGACCGCGAACCGGCAGGCCGCGACGATGACGCAGGCCGCGATAGCAACCCTGATCCATCAGGCGTTTGATATTCACGGCGACGTCACGGCGAAGGTCACCTTCGACCATGTAATCGGCGTCGATGGTTTCGCGAATTTGCAGCACTTCCGAATCCGAAAGCTCGTTCACCCGGCGCTCCGCCGCGATGCCTACTTTGTCGCAAATCTCAGCCGCCTTGGCGGGGCCGATGCCATGAATATATCGGAGCGCGATGGTTACGCGCTTGTTCGTCGGGATATTGACGCCTGCAATACGGGCCACGGATGTCGTTCCTTTTCCAAGTTCTCCGCCCTGTTTCCGGCCGGGCAGGCCGTATTCTAGTCATTTGCGGACCGCCAGCCGTGACGGAACCGCGAACCAAGCAAAGCCCGCGACGGCGCACGCGAAATGCCGCGCCGAGCGAGCTCATCTCCTGATGGCGGAGAGCGCGTAGGTATAGCCGCGCCGGCCCCGCCGTCAACCGTTTTCCGGACCTATTTTTCAGGCCGGATCGGGTCGAGAATCGCATCTATATCGGCGGAAACGGCCTCAACCGTCCCCATGCCGTCGACAGCGCGCAATTTACCCTGACCGTCATAGTACGGGATCAGGGGCGCCGTCTGGTCGCGATAGACGCCCAGGCGCTTCGCGAAGGTCTCTTCATTGTCGTCAGCCCGGGGCTCCTCGCCCCGCGCCAGGGTCTCTTTAATGCGGTTGCGGAGCCGGTCCACCAGCGCCGCCTCGTCCACCTTCAGCTCGATCACGCTATCCACAGACCGGCCTTTTTTGGCCAGAATGCCGTCCAGCATTTCGGCCTGAACCACGGTCCGGGGAAACCCGTCCAGCAGGAAGCCGCTGGCGCAATCCGCTTCTTCGATGCGGTCCGCCACGATGGCGCCGACGATCTCGTCAGACACGAGGTTGCCCGCGTCCATGACCGCCTTGGCCTGAAGGCCCACGGGCGTTTCCGCGGCGACGGCGGCGCGCAGCATGTCGCCGGTGGAAAGCTGTGGTACGCCATAGCGCTCAACGATATGCGCCGCCTGGGTGCCTTTGCCGGCGCCCGGCGGGCCCAGAAAAATGACAATCATTTCCGGCCCCCGCGCAGCTTCGACTTCTTGATGAGGCTCTCATATTGCTGGGCAACCAGATGGCCCTGAATCTGCGAGACCGTATCGAGGGTCACCGAGACCACAATGAGCAGCGACGTACCACCGATATAGACTGGTATCGATTGGCTATAACTGGCTTTCAAAATCTCCGGCAGGATACACACGAAGGTCAGATACATGGCGCCGATAGCGGTGAGGCGCGTCAGCACGAAATCGAGATATTCCGCCGTACGCGCGCCCGGGCGATAGCCCTGAATAAACCCGCCGTATTTTTTCAAGTTGTCGGCGACGTCTTCGACGTTGAAGACAACCGAGGTGTAAATGAACGTAAAGCCGATGATCAGCGCGGCATAAAGCGCGATGTAGGACGGACGGCCCGGCGCGAACATGAAGGTCAGGTCCTGCAGCCATTGCGGCGCACCGTCGCCAACGGCGCCAGCGGCCGTCGCCGGCAGGAGCAGCAAGGATGATGCGAAAATCGGCGGGATAACGCCGGAGACGTTGAGTTTCAACGGCAGGTGCGATTTCTCGCCCTGGGTCATTTTCTGTCCGACCTGACGGCGCGGATACTGAACCAGAACGCGCCGCTGGGACCGCTCCATGAAAACCACGAAGGCAATCAGCGCCAGCGCCAGTGCGGCGATCACGAGGATTGCGCCGCCGCCAATGCCCGCGCCAGTGCGGCCCTGATCGAGAAGGCCCGCAATCGCCCTCGGCAATTCCGCAACGATGCCCGCAAAGATGATGAGAGAAACGCCATTGCCGACGCCTCGCGCGGTAATCTGCTCGCCGAGCCACAACAGGAACATGACGCCGCCAACCAGCGTCACAACCGTGGTGACGAGGAAAAACGGCCCCGGATCGGAAACCACCGGTAGACCGCCGCCAGCATTTGACTGAAGGCTGACCGCGATGAAGTAGCCCTGCATGGTCGCGAGGAAAACGGTGAGATAGCGCGTGTACTGGTTAATCTGACGCCGCCCCTGCTCGCCTTCTTTCTTGATGGCTTCCAGTGAAGGAATAACGGCGGACATCAGCTGCATGATGATCGACGCCGAAATGTAGGGCATGATGTTGAGCGCGAAAATCGCCATCCGCTCAACCGCGCCGCCGGCGAAGATATTCAAGGTGCCGAGAAGACCGCTCTGCTGGCTCTGAAAGCCTTGGGCGAACGCCTCAGGGTTGATGCCGGGGATCGGGACGAAAGTACCGAGCCGATAGACGATCAGGGCGCCGAGAGTAAATAACAGGCGCTTTTTCAGCTCCTCCGCCTTGGCGAAAGAAGAAAAATTGATGTTCGACGCGAATTGTTCCGCAGCGGATGTCATCTCAGCTTTTTTCCTGTTCCTGCTTCAAAACGCACGCCGATAGCGGTGGGGCCGTTTGGCGAAGGGCATGTGGCGACTGGGGCGGCGGTGTGCAACCCTTGCGGGCGGTTCGCCGCCGGGACCGGTTTACTCAGCAGCTTTCTCGGCCGCTTTGACCGTGACCGAGCCGCCTGCTTTTTCGACAGCCGCTTTCGCGCCAGCCGATGCGTGCGCCACTTCGATATCCAGCTTGGCTTTCAGCTCGCCGGTGCCGAGAAGGCGGACGCCATCCTTGGCGCGGCGCAGAACTCCCGCCTCAACCAGCGCGCTGGCGTCAATTTTTTTGGCGGCGTCAAGCTTGCCCGCATCAATCGCCGTCTGGAGGCGGCCGATATTGACCTCGACAAACGATGAGCGGTTCGGCTTGTTGAAGCCGCGCTTCGGCAGGCGCATGTACAACGGCATCTGGCCGCCTTCATAAGCGCGAATGCCGGAAACACCGGAACGGGATTTTTGTCCCTTTACGCCGCGTCCGCCGGTTTTACCCTTGCCGGAGCCGATACCACGGCCAACGCGCATACGGTTTTTGCGCGCGCCTTTATTGTCGGAAAGTTCGTTGAGTTTCATTTTTCACCTCGACTTGCGACGGTCAGTTCATCTGGAACAGCCGCCTCGCCTTTTCTACGTCATCCCGTGCGCTAAGCAGCGCGGAGCGATGCGTTGCAGACACGGGATCGCTCACTAAAAATCATATCCATCTCGGATCTGCGCAGCAGCATTTCATGCCGCAGCGCGTCCGGGATGACGGTTGTTACTCTCCAACCACTTCTACCAGGTGGCTGACTTTTCTAATCATGCCACGCACAGACGGCGTATCTTCCAGTTCGCGTTCGCGGCCGATCTTGTTCAGGCCAAGGCCGACCAGCGTTGCACGCTGGTCCTGCGGACGGCGAATGGGGCTGCCCGTCTGACGGACTTTAATTGTTTTTTTCTGTGCCATCGTCGTTGTTCCTTACGCCGCGTCAACACTGGCGTCAGCGTCGCCGCCACGGCCGCGGGTCGTCAGAATGTCAGAAACTTTCTTGCCGCGTTTGGACGCCATCGTGCGCGGGCTGGTCTGGTTCTTCAGCGCATCAACAGTGGCGCGAACCATGTTGTACGGATTTGAAGAACCGATTGACTTCGCCACGACGTCCTGAACGCCAAGGGTTTCGAAAATAGCGCGCATTGGACCGCCAGCGATGATGCCCGTACCGGCCGGCGCCGAACGCAGCACAACCTTGCCCGCGCCCCAACGGCCATGGGCGTCATGGTGCAGCGTGCGGCCTTCGCGCAGCGGAATGCGCACGAGATTGCGTTTTGCTTCCTGGCTGGCCTTGCGGATCGCTTCCGGCACTTCGCGGGCTTTGCCCTTGCCGAAACCGACGCGGCCTTTCTGGTCGCCAACGACGACGAGCGCTGCAAAACCAAAGTTTTTGCCGCCTTTCACCACTTTGGCAACGCGGTTGATGGCTACGAGCTTGTCGACAAATTCGTCCCGCTCTTCGCGATCGCCCCGGCCTCTGCCTTGCCCGCGTCCGCGGCCGCGTCCTTCTTCTCGAGCCATGACTACTCCTTAAAAATTCAAACCGGCTTCACGCGCGGCATCCGCCAGCGCTTTCACCCGGCCATGAAACATATATCCGCCGCGATCGAAAACGACGTTCTTAACACCGGCTTTGACAGCGCGATCAGCGAGCGCCTTGCCAACTTTGGCGGCGGCCTCTTTGTTCGAGCCTTTGCCGGCTTCTTTTGCCAGATCAGACTCAAGCGACGATGCATAGGCCAGGGTTTTACCGGCTTTATCGTCGATGATCTGCGCAGAGATGTTCTTTGACGACCGAAATACGGAAAGACGCGGGCGATCCGTAGATACGCGCTTGAGCTTTCCTCTCGTGCGGGTCGCCCGCGAGTCCTGTTTTTTTCGTTTCTGGTCGGCCATTGCCGTGAATCCTTATGGAGAGCGTTACTTCTTCTTGCCTTCCTTACGGAAGATGTATTCGTCGGCGTATTTCACGCCCTTGCCTTTGTAGGGCTCCGGCGGACGGAATGCGCGGATTTCCGCAGCGGCCTGTCCAACCTTTTGCTTGTCGATGCCGGTAATGACGATTTCCGTCGGCTTCGGCGTCGCGATCTTTACGCCTTCCGGCGCCGGATAATCAATATCGTGGCTGTAACCGAGCGCCAGATTGAGCGCTGTGCCCTTCATCTGCGCGCGATAACCAACGCCGACAAGTTCAAGGTTCTTCGTGAACTCATTGGCGACGCCATCAACCATATTCGCGATCTGCGTGCGGCTCATGCCCCACAAAGAACGCGCAGGTTTTGAATTATCCACCGGCTTGACCGAGATTTCGTTATTCTCAAGCGCAACGGTGCACAGCTCGTTCACAACGAACTGCAATTCGCCTTTAGGGCCTTTTGCGCTGACCTTCTGTCCATCGACAGAGACGGTCACGCCGCTCGGCACAGCAATCGGTTTTTTACCAATGCGGGACATTGTAAACTCCCAACCCTTAGTAAACTTCGCAGAGCACTTCGCCGCCAACATTGGCGTCGCGCGCGGCTGCGTCTGACATGACGCCCTTCGGCGTCGACACGATCGAAATTCCAAGACCGTTGCGAACCGTCGTCAGGTCGCGAACCGAGGAGTAAACCCGGCGGCCCGGCTTGGAAACGCGCTTGATCTTTTGAATGACCGGCGCGCCTTCGTAATATTTCAGCTCAACGTCAAAGCTCGGCTTTTCGCCTTCGACTTCTGTGCGTGAGTAGCCACGAATGTAGCCTTCGCTTTGAAGGACATCGAGCACCCAGCCGCGAAGCTTGGAAGCAGGAACGTTCATTGTAGAGTGACGGCGCATCTGCGCATTGCGGATGCGTGTGATCAGATCGCCGACAGGATCATTGATAGCCATTTCTCTTCAGGCTCCCTTACCAGCTCGACTTAACCAGGCCCGGAATTTTTCCGGACGAACCAAGATCGCGCAGCGCAATCCGCGACATTTTCAGCTTGCGGTAATATCCGCGCGGCCGGCCCGAAACGAGGCAGCGGTTGCGGATGCGCGTCTTCGAGGAATTGCGCGGCAGCTCAGCGAGCTTGAGCGCAGCCAGGAAGCGATCTTCGCCGGCCTGGTCCTGATCCTTGATGATCGCCTTCAGCCGGTTACGCTTTGACTCAAACTTTTTCGCCATCCGGCGGCGTTTGAGATCGCGTTCGACCATTGCTTTCTTCGCCATGTCTTCTCCTTCTTGGGCCGGTTTCCGTCAACGCGGACCTTGCTCAATGCCTATTTACGAAACGGGAAGTTGAATTCCCGCAAAAGTTCACGCGCTTCGTCGTCGCTACGCGCTGTTGTGCAGATAATAATGTCCATGCCCCGGATCTTGTCGACTTTGTCGTAGTCAATTTCCGGGAACACGATGTGTTCCTTCAGGCCAAGCGCATAGTTGCCGCGGCCGTCAAAGCTCTTTGCGTTGAGCCCGCGGAAGTCACGAACGCGCGGCAGCGCAACGGTGATAAGGCGATCGAGGAATTCGAACATCCGGTCCTTGCGCAGGGTCACCTTACAACCGACAGCCATGCCTTCACGCAGCTTGAAACCCGCAATGGACTTTTTCGCTTTGGTGACGATCGGCTTTTGCCCGGCGATCAGCGTCAGATCCTGAACAGCGGCGTCAACGGCCTTACGGTCGTTAACCGCATCGCCAACGCCCATATTGATGACGATCTTGTCCAGCTGCGGCGTCATCATTGCGTTCGGGAACTTGAACTTTTCGTTCAAATTGCCCCGGATGGCGTCTTTATAGAGCGTCTTGAGACGCGGTTGGTATGTGCTTGCTTCAGCCATCGATTACCTCACCCGACGCTTTCGCGACGCGTACTTTTTTGCCGTCTTCAACTTTGAACCCGACCCGTGTCGCCTTGCCGGTCGACGGATCCTTGAGCGCAACATTGGAAACATGGAGCGGCGCTTCACGGGAAATGATGCCGCCCTGTTCCGTCTGCGTCTGCTTCTGGTGCTTCTTGATCAGATTAACGCCGCGCACGACCACACGATCGGCCTTCGGCATCACCTGGATGACTTCACCCTCAGCGCCGCGGTCGCGGCCTGCGAGGACAATCACCTTGTCGCCCTTTTTAATCTTCGCAGCCATTACAGCACCTCCGGCGCGAGCGACACGATCTTCATGTGCTTGGCGGCGCGAAGTTCGCGCGTCACCGGGCCAAAAATACGCGTGCCAATCGGCTCTTTGTTATTGTTGATCAAGACAGCGGCGTTGCGGTCAAACCGGATCACCGAACCATCCTTGCGCTTGATGTCTTTCGCCGTGCGAACGACCACGGCCTTCATGACCTGGCCTTTTTTCACGCGGCCGCGCGGGATCGCTTCCTTCACGGAAACAACGATAATGTCGCCGACGCCAGCATATTTACGCTTCGCGCCGCCCAGCACCTTGATGCACTGAACGCGCTTTGCGCCGGAATTATCGGCGACGTCCAAATTTGACTGCATCTGGATCATGGTGATCCTCCTGATGGGCCCTTACGCCCGCTTTACCTTCACCGCCCGCCGAAGCAGGCGAACCTTATCCTTTTGAGCCGAGCCCAATCACTTCAAAGCGTTTCAGCTTCGACTTCGGCGCACATTCCTGAATGCGCACGAGATCACCCGTCTTGTAAGTGTTCTCCGCGTCATGAGCGTGAAAACGGTTCGACCGGCGCACCGTCTTTTTGAACAGCGGGTGCGTGAAAATACGATCCACGCTCACCACAACCGTCTGGTCGCCTTTGTCGCTCACGACTGTGCCTTGCATAATGCGTTTGGGCATATTCTCGCCTCTTAATTAACGTTCGCCCGGCTTTTTTCGCCGAGAATGGTTTTCAATCGGGCGATGTCCTTGCGGACTTCGCCAATACGGGCCGTCTTTTCCAGCTGACCCGAGGCTTTTTGAAAGCGCAGGTTAAACTGCTCGCGCTTGAGCTGAAGGATACGGTCCTTCAATTCATCCGGGGTCAGATCGCGTGCTTCGCTGGCGTCCATGTCTCTCGTTCCTTACTCGCCGATGCGCGACACGATGCGCGTCTTGATCGGCAGTTTCGCCGCGCCAAGCGCCAGGGCTTCGCGGGCGGTCTCATCTGTTACGCCGTCGATCTCGAACATGATCCGGCCGGGTTTGACTTTCGCGGCCCAGAATTCGACGGAGCCCTTACCTTTACCCATGCGCACTTCGGTCGGCTTCTTCGACACCGGCACGTCTGGGAAGATGCGGATCCACACACGGCCTTGACGCTTCATGGCGCGGGTGATGGCGCGGCGGGTCGCTTCGATCTGGCGCGCGGTGACGCGCTCCGGCTGCACAGCCTTAAGCCCGTGCGAGCCGAAGTTCAGCTCCGTGCCGCCTTTTGCAACACCCTTGATCCGCCCTTTGTGCATCTTGCGGAATTTTGTTTTTTTCGGCTGCAGCATGCCTAAGACGCCTCCAAATACTTCTCGTTTCGCGCAGTCTAGTTTCTGCGCTGCTGATTGCTCACGCCGCCCGTCTGCGCCTCAATCAACCGTTTTTCCTGTCCCATCGGATCGTGTTCCATGATCTCGCCTTTGAAGATCCAGACCTTGATGCCGATAGAGCCGTAAGTCGTGCGCGCGGTGCAAACGCCGTAATCGATGTCTGCGCGCAGCGTGTGAAGCGGCACGCGGCCTTCGCGATACCATTCCATACGCGCGATCTCTGCGCCGCCAAGGCGGCCGGAGACGTTTACGCGAATACCTAGAGCGCCCATGCGCTGTGCGGTTTGCATGGCGCGCTTCATGGCGCGGCGGAACGCAACCCGGCGTTCCAGCTGTTGCGCAATGTTTTCGGCGACCAGCGTTGCATCAACTTCGGGCTTGCGGATCTCGACGATGTTCAAGACCGTTTCCGAAGATGAGAGTTTCGACAATTCCAGACGCAGCTTTTCGATATCCGCGCCTTTTTTGCCGATCACCACGCCGGGACGCGCCGTGTAGATCGTCACGCGGCATTTCTTGTGCGGACGCTCGATCACGATGCGGGAAACGCCAGCCTGATGCAGGCGCTTTTCCAGATACTTCCGGATCGCAAGGTCTTCATGCAGGAGATCGCCATAAGCGGCTTTGCCTGCAAACCAGCGCGAATCCCAGGTTCTGTTGATCCCGAGGCGCAAGCCGATTGGATTGACTTTCTGGCCCATTAAGCGGCCTCCTCAACTTCTTTCACGACAATGGTGATTTCAGAAAACGGTTTTTGAATTCTGCCGACCCGGCCGCGTGCGCGCGCTTTCCAGCGCTTCATCACGAGGTTCTTGCCGACGAAAGCCTGATCGACGACCAGCGCGTCAATGTCGAGATCATGGTTGTTCTCAGCATTGGCGATCGCGCTTTCCAGCACTTTCTTCACGTTCAGTGCAACGCGCTTGCGCGAGAAGGTCAGGTCCGCAAGGGCCTTTTCAACCTTCTTGCCGCGGATCATCTGGGCGACCAGATTGAGCTTTTGCGGTGACGTGCGGATCAGACGGCCTTTGGCCATGGCCTGACTGTCGCTGACGCGCCGGGGGTTTTTCTTCTGCCCCATGACTTACTTCCTCTTCGCCTTTTTATCCGCACCGTGACCGTAATAGGTCCGCGTCGGAGAAAATTCGCCGAACTTGTGACCGACCATGTCTTCGGTGACATGAACCGGAATGAATTTCTGTCCGTTGTAGACGTTGAACGTCATGCCGATGAATTGCGGCAGGATCGTTGACCGGCGTGACCAGGTTTTGACCCCGCCTTTGTGTTTGCCGTCCTGGCTCTCTTCCGCTTTCTTCAACAGATAGCGATCGACGAACGGACCTTTCCAGACTGAACGTGCCATATTGTAAAACTCCGTCGCCTTATTTCTTCTTCTTGCGCGCGTGACGCGAACGCAGAATGAGTTTGTCGCTTGCCTTGGTCTTCTTGCGGGTTTTTGCGCCCTTGGTCGGTTTACCCCACGGGGTGACCGGATGACGGCCGCCCGAGGTACGGCCTTCGCCGCCGCCATGAGGGTGATCGACCGGGTTCATCACCACGCCGCGTACGGAAGGACGCTTGCCCTTGTGACGATTGCGGCCGGCCTTGCCGAAATTCTGGTTCATGTGATCCGGGTTCGACACGGCGCCAACTGTCGCCATGCACTCGCCTGGCACCAGCCGAACTTCGCCGGACTGCATGCGAACCTGCGCCATGCCGGCGTCGCCGCGGCCAACCAGCTGCGCATAGGAACCGGCGGAACGAGCGATCTGACCGCCCTTGCCCGGCTTCAGTTCCACATTGTGAATGATCGTGCCAACCGGGATCGCCTTCAGCGGCATGGCGTTGCCCGGCTTTACGTCAACCTTTGCGCCAGAAAGAATTTTGTCACCGGCCTTCAGACGCTGCGGCGCGAGAATGTAAGACTGCTCGCCATCGAGATACTTAATCAGCGCGATGAACGCCGTGCGGTTCGGATCATACTCAAGGCGTTCAACTTTCGCTTCGATGTCAAACTTGCGGCGTTTGAAATCGACAATGCGATAGGTCTTCTTCACCCCGCCGCCGCGACGGCGCATGGTGATCCGGCCTGTATTGTTACGGCCCGCGCTTTCAGACAACCCTTCCGTCAACGACTTGACAGGTTTGCCCTTCCACAGCTCGCTCCGGTCCACCAGTACAAGCTGGCGGCGGCTCGGCGTTGTCGGTTTGAATTTTTTCAAAGCCATTAGTCTAAACCCTGCCCTAAAGTCCTGTTGTCACGTCAATGGCGTGACCTTCTTCGAGCGTCACAACTGCTTTCTTCACAGTAGAGCGCGTATAGCCGCGGCCCTTGAACTGCTTGTTCTTGCCTTTGACGCGCAACGTGTTGACGGCTTTCACCTTCACTTTGAACAACGCCTCAACCGCTTCCTTGATCTGCGGCTTTGTTGCTGTCAGCGGCGTCTGGAACACAACCTGATTGTTTTCAGAAGCGATCGTCGACTTTTCAGTGATGACCGGCTGAATCAGCGTGTCGTAATGCGCTTCCGCGCCGGCGATTTTTTCGTTCTTACTCATTTGAGACGCGCCTCCAGCCCTTCGACGGCCGCTTTGGTAAGGACCAGCTTGTCCTTACGAAGAATGTCGTAAACGTTCGCGCCAATCACCGGCAGCATGTCGATCCCGGCGAGGTTCCGCGTTGCGAGACCGAAGCCTTCATCCACGCTGGCGTCGACAATCAACGCATTGGAGATGTCGAGCTTTGTAAACGCATCAACCAGCGCTTTGGTCTTGGCGTTTTCCAGCTTGGCTTCATCAATGATGATGAGCGAACCGGAAGCCACTTTCGACGACAAAGCATGTTTCAGCGCAAGCTGGCGTACTTTCTTTGGCAGCGAAATAGCGTGGCTGCGCGGACGAGGTCCGTGCGCCTTGCCGCCGCCGCGGAAAAGCGGCGCCTTGCGGTTGCCGTGACGAGCGCCGCCGCCGCCTTTTTGCTTGCCGAACTTCTTGCTCGTGCCGCTGACTTCGTTGCGCTCTTTGGTCTTGTGCGTACCTTGCTGGCGTTTAGCCAGTTGATACACGACGCAGCGGTGCAAAATATCCTTGCGCGGCACAAGTCCGAAGATCGCATCGTCAAGATCGATGGATCCGGCCTTTTTGTTCTCAATGCTGAGGACGTCGGCTTTCATTATTCGTCCCCTTCTTTCTTCGCTTCTGTGGTCGCCTGATCTTCTACAGGCGCGCCCTCGGCCACCATTTCCGCTTCAGCGGACGCCGGCGGCGGGCTGTCGATTGCAACTTCGGTTTTCAGCGCAGCAGGCGTCGGCACATCGGCCGGCAATGCGCGCTTTACAGCGTCCTTGATCAGCACCCAGCCGCCTTTGGGTCCCGGCACAGCGCCCTTGATCAGGATCAAGCCGCGATCAGCATCGGTACGGACAATCTCAAGGTTCTGGGTCGTGACGCGGGTATTACCCATCTGGCCGGCCATCTTCTTACCCTTGAAGACCTTGCCCGGGTCCTGGCACTGACCCGTCGAACCGTGCGAACGGTGCGAGATCGAAACGCCGTGCGTAGCGCGAAGACCGCCAAAATTATGCCGCTTCATGGCGCCGGCGAAACCTTTACCGATGGACGTACCCGTCACATCGACTTTCTGGCCAACGAGGAAATGCTCAGCGGAAAGCTCAGCGCCAACATCCACCATGTTTTCTTCCGAGACGCGAAACTCAGCGAGTTTCGATTTCGGCTCAACATTCGCCTTGGCGAAATAGCCGCGCTCGGCCTTGTTCACGCGCTTCGCCTTCTTGGCGCCCGCGCCAAGCTGAAGCGCCGTGTAGCCGTTTGTTTCAACAGTACGCTGACCAACAACCTGACAAGCCTCAAGCTGCATCACCGTCACAGGCAAATGTTCGCCGCCATCATTATAGATGCGGGTCATGCCCATCTTTTTTGCAATTAATCCCGTGCGCATCTTCAATGGCTCCTTAAGCGCCGAGCTTGATTTCGACGTCGACACCCGCCGACAGGTCGAGCTTCATCAGCGCGTCCACCGTCTGCGGGGTCGGGTCAACAATATCGAGCATGCGTTTGTGCGTGCGCATCTCGAACTGTTCACGGCTCTTCTTGTTCACATGCGGAGACCGGTTCACGGTGTAACGCTCAATGCGCGTCGGCAGCGGGATCGGCCCGCGCACATTGGCGCCAGTGCGTTTCGCCGTGTTGACAATCTCCAACGTCGAAGCGTCGAGAACACGATGATCAAAGGCTTTCAGCCTGATGCGGATATTCTGTTGCATTTTGTCGGTCGCTTTTCTCTGGGTCTAACGCTTCGTTTTGTTCAAATCTTGGGTCGTCATATTGAGAGTCGAAAGCGCGGGCCGATTGGGGCCGGCCCGCGCTCTTTATCTCTTGGTCTACTCTACAATCTTGGCGACAATACCTGCGCCAACTGTGCGGCCGCCTTCACGGATAGCGAAACGGAGTTTCTCTTCCATGGCGATCGGCACGATGAGCTCAACATTCACCTCAACGTTGTCGCCCGGCATAACCATTTCCGTGCCTTCTTTAAGCGTCACGACGCCAGTCACGTCGGTCGTGCGGAAATAGAACTGCGGACGGTAGTTCGTGAAGAACGGCGTGTGACGGCCGCCTTCTTCTTTCGTCAGGATGTAGGCTTCAGCCACGAATTTCGTGTGCGGCGTCACCGAACCTGGCTTGCAGAGAACCTGACCGCGCTCAACACCGTCACGTTCGATACCACGCAGAAGAACACCAACGTTATCGCCAGCCTCTCCGCGATCGAGCAGCTTGCGGAACATTTCAACGCCCGTACAGGTCGTTTTCTTGGTGTCCTTGATGCCGATAATTTCGAGTTCGTCGCCAACGTTTACAACGCCGCGCTCAACACGACCGGTAACAACGGTGCCACGGCCGGAGATCGAGAACACGTCTTCGATCGGCAGCAGGAACGGCTGGTCAACCGGACGCTCTGGCGTCGGGATGTAGCTGTCGACCGCTTCCATGAGCGCTTTGATTGAATTCTCACCCATCTCAGGATCACGGCCTTCCATAGCGGCAAGCGCAGAACCTTTGATGATCGGAATATCGTCGCCCGGGAAATCGTAAGAAGAAAGAAGTTCACGAACTTCCATTTCAACGAGCTCGAGCAGCTCTTCGTCGTCAACCTGGTCAACTTTGTTGAGGTAAACAACGATCGCCGGAACGCCAACCTGACGGGCAAGCAGGATATGCTCGCGAGTCTGTGGCATAGGACCGTCTGCAGCGTTCACAACCAGAATCGCGCCGTCCATCTGCGCGGCGCCGGTGATCATGTTTTTCACATAGTCAGCGTGACCGGGGCAGTCGACGTGTGCGTAGTGGCGGTTAGGCGTTTCATACTCAACGTGCGCCGTAGAGATCGTGATGCCGCGCGCTTTTTCTTCCGGCGCCGCGTCGATCTGGTCGTACGCTTTAAAGTCACCAAAATACTTGGTGATAGCGGCCGTCAACGTCGTTTTACCATGGTCAACGTGACCAATGGTGCCGACGTTGGCATGCGGTTTTGTACGTTCAAACTTTTCCTTCGACATTTCACTTCTCTCCGTCTTCTTTGACGCCTGTCGTTAAACTCTTCGCCCGGCTTGATCGTCTTCGTGACGGGCGCCTTTGATTACCGGCTAGCCGGCCAGTTTCGCTTTGACTTCTTCTTCAACAGCTTTCGGTACGCGTTCGTAGTGGTCGAACTGCATGGTGTAGTTCGCCCGGCCCTGCGTTGCTGAACGCAGATTGTTCACATAGCCGAACATGTTTGCGAGCGGGACCATGGCATGGACCACGTTCGCATTGCCGCGCATTTCCTGCTCCTGGATCTGGCCGCGGCGGGAATTAAGATCGCCGATAACCGTGCCGGTGTATTCTTCCGGTGTTACGACCTCGACTTTCATCACCGGCTCGAGCAGGGCGAGACCAAGCTCTGGCTTGTGCTCGCGGAACGCAGCGCGCGACGCGATTTCGAAGGCGAGCACCGAGGAGTCAACGTCGTGGAATGCGCCGTCATACAACTCAACTTTAAAATCGAGGATCGGGAAGCCAACAAGCAAACCCGTTTCCCGGATCGAATTGATGCCCTTTTCAACACCCGGAATATATTCCTTCGGGATTGAACCGCCAACGATCTGGCTCTCGAAAGAGTAGCCCGTTCCCGGCTCTTGCGGAATAACGCGGAACTTGATGCGCGCAAACTGACCGGAACCACCCGACTGTTTCTTGTGGGTGTAGTCAATGTCAGCTTCGCGGGTGATCGTCTCGCGATAAGCAACCTGCGGCGCGCCAATATTTGCTTCGACCTTGAATTCGCGCTTCATGCGATCGACGAGAATGTCGAGGTGAAGTTCGCCCATGCCTTTGATGATCGTCTGGCCGGATTCTTCGTCAGTAGAAACGCGGAAGGACGGGTCTTCGGCTGCAAGACGCTGTAGCGCGATGCCCATTTTTTCCTGGTCGGCTTTGGTTTTTGGCTCAACGGCGAGCTCAATAACCGGATCCGGGAATTCCATGCGCTCAAGCACAACCGGCTTTTGCGGATCGCAAAGCGTATCGCCCGTCGTTGTGTCTTTCAGGCCGACGATGGCGATAATGTCGCCAGCATAAGCCTCTTTAATTTCTTCGCGGCTGTTGGAATGCATTTGCAGCATCCGGCCAGCGCGTTCTTTCTTGCCTTTGACTGTGTTCAAAAGCTGCGTGCCAGCCTCAAGCTTGCCTGAGTAGATACGGCAGAAGGTAAGCGAGCCCACGAACGGGTCGTTCATCACCTTGAAGGCCAGCATGGAAAGCGGCTCTTCGTCAGAAGATTTACGCGTCACTTCTTCATCGGAATCCGGCAGCACGCCCTTGATCGACGGAACCTCAACCGGTGACGGCAGGTAGTCGACCACGGCGTCGAGCATCGGCTGAACGCCTTTGTTCTTGAACGCAGAGCCGCAAAGCACAGGGTGGAACTCCACCTTGCACGTGCCCTGACGGATCAGACGCTTGATCGTATCGATATCCGGCTCGTTGCCTTCGAGATAGGCTTCCATCACCTCTTCGTCGAGCTCGACGACGGTCTCAACGAGCTTCTCGCGGTATTCTTTCGCCTTTTCGACGAGGTCTTCGGGAATGTCTTCGTCGTGGAAGGCGGCGCCAAGGCTTTCTTCTTCCCAGATCACGGCCTTCATGCGAAGCAGGTCAACGACACCTTTGAAGTTGTTCTCCGCGCCGATCGGCAGCTGGAGAATAACCGTTTTCGCAGCAAGACGGTTGTGAATGGTGTCGACAGAATAATAAAAATCCGCGCCAATCTTATCCATCTTGTTGATGAAAAACATGCGCGGCACGTGATACTTGTCGCCCTGACGCCAGACTGTTTCAGTCTGCGGCTCTACGCCGGCGTTGGCGTCGAGAAGCGCAACAGCGCCGTCAAGAACGCGAAGGGAGCGCTCAACTTCGATCGTGAAGTCAACGTGTCCTGGCGTGTCGATAATGTTCAGGCGCTTATCGTTCCAATGGCAGGTGGTTGCAGCGGACGTGATCGTAATGCCGCGCTCTTGCTCCTGCTCCATCCAGTCCATAGTTGCGGCGCCGTCATGGACTTCGCCGATTTTGTGGGACTTGCCTGTGTAATAGAGGACGCGCTCGGTCGTCGTCGTCTTGCCCGCATCGATGTGGGCCATGATGCCGAAGTTCCGGTAGTCCTCAATTTTATGCGTGCGCGACATGGCTAAACGCCCTTACCCTTGAAATCCGTTACCAGCGATAATGCGAGAATGCGCGGTTGGCTTCGGCCATCCGGTGCGTGTCTTCGCGTTTCTTGACGGCCGCGCCCCGGTTCTGGGCGGCGTCCATCAGCTCGTTTGAAAGCTTGTCGACCATGGTGGTCTCATTGCGCGAACGCGCTGCTGAAATGATCCAGCGCATCGCCAGCGCGAGTTTACGGTCAGGACGAACTTCGACCGGAACCTGATACGTCGCACCGCCAACCCGGCGGGAGCGAACTTCGATCGCTGGCGTTACATTTTCCAGCGCTTCTTTAAACAGATCGACCGGCGGACGGCGCAGCTTCGATTCAATACGATCAAAGGCGCCATAGACGATCTTTTCAGCCGCCGGCTTTTTGCCGTCGACCATGACGTAATTCATAAATTTCGAAACGGTCTTATCGCCGAACTTTGGGTCCGGATGAACGACGCGTTTTTCTGCGCGGTGACGACGTGACATATCGTTCTATCCCTACTTCGGACGCTTCGCGCCGTATTTCGAACGGCGTTGCTTGCGGTCTTTGACGCCTTGCGTGTCGAGCACGCCGCGAATGATGTGGTAGCGAACGCCCGGAAGGTCTTTCACGCGGCCGCCGCGGATCAGAACAACCGAGTGCTCCTGCAAATTGTGGCCTTCGCCCGGAATGTAGCCGATGACTTCATAGCCATTGGTCAGGCGAATCTTGGCGACTTTCCGAAGCGCCGAGTTCGGCTTCTTCGGCGTCGTTGTATAAACCCGCGTGCACACGCCCCGCTTCTGCGGGTTACCTTCCAAAGCCGGCACCTTGTTAATGGCGCGCTTCGGTTTCCGCGGCTTGCGGATGAGCTGTTGTATCGTCGGCATTCAGTGTCTCCGGCCTTCGCTTTTGGGCGGGCGCCAACCCTAATAATTCGCGCGCCACGGATTGATAAATCCATGACGCAAACGAGCGGAGCCCGTATCTGACGGAACGCCGCTCAATGAACCTCAACTGTCTTCAGCTAAAAGCGGCTGCGTTTCAGCGTGTTCCCAAGACGGAACCTGACGGCCAGCCATTCAGCGGCGCGAGACATAACTGTGCGAATCGCATGGGTCAATATGATTTCAACATTTTCACGGCAGTTTTTGCTGTTTTTTCAAGGGCGCTAGCACCGACATCCTCATTCCCTCCGCAGCGCGACATTCGGCCTTAGAGTCAGTTAATATTGATCGATAATGTCTTTGAGTATTCGCCCTCACCGAAAGGTCCGCCGCCGACGGCGCTTCCCAGCACGCCATGCTAGGAATTTTAACCGGCTGCCGGTATGGGTCGAATCGCTAAGTGAGGAGTTTTCGTGCCGCAGCCCCTTTCCGACCAGCCCGTTGATCCCAAAAGGGTATTTTACGCCGCAGGTCCCGGCGATGCCGTTCATGCGCACAAATCCTGGCGGGCCGGCATTCATGATCCAACCGAGGTCTCAATCACCTTTTCGAGCCAGATTGAACAATATGCCGAGGACACCGGCGCCGCGCTTTATGTCGTCTGTTACCACCCGCGAACCGACTATCTGGAAGATGGCGACTACACGATCGAGCATCTGCCCAAGCCCTGGCCGGTGGCGACGGGACTTGCCTATCATCTGAGGGAGCTGATCTACGGGCTGAAGCTGCTTCGGCGGGCCATGCGTTTCAAGGCGGATGTGGCGATCCTCGATTCCGGCTGCACCCACTATTTCTGGCAGTTTTTATTCGTTCTGGCGGGCATCAAGGTGGTGCCGGTGCTTCACAACTCGCTCTGGCCCAACGGCTACCGGCCCACAGGGCTCACGACCCGGATCGTCCACGGGCTCGATCGGATCTTCTGGCGGCGCGGACCGCTGGCCAGCCTTTGCGTCTCCCCGGTTTGCTCGCGGCAGGTGGAGGAACTTGCCGGACCGGACTGCCGGCCTTTGGTTCAGGTCCGGGCGCAGTTTTCGGGCGACTTCTTCGCGCAGATCCCGCCTGCCCCGCCGCACGACCGCCAGCCGTTTCAGATCATGTTCATCGGCCGTGTAACCGAGGGCAAAGGCGTTCTCGACATTGTCGAGATGGCCGAAAAAGTGGAGCAGCGCGCACCCGGGCGGGTCCGCTGGGTGGTTTGCGGCACAGGGGCCGAACTCGAAGAGATGAAGCGGCGCATCGCCGATAAAGGCCTCGAAGATACGGTCATCGCCAATGGCTGGACATCGCTCGAAGATCTCGTCGGCGTCTATGCCCAGTCACACTGCTCCATCGTTCCGACCCGCAGCACCTTTGTCGAAGGGCTCGCCATGACGGCGGCGGAGGCGGCCCTTGCCGGTCGCCCGCTGATCTCCAACCCGGTCGTGCCTGCGCTGGAAATACTGGCGCCCGCCGCCGTTCATTGCCGCACCAACGATCCGGATTCTTATGTGGAGCAGATCCTGAAGCTTTTGGATGATCCGGACTGGTATCGGTCCATGGTGGACGCGGCGCCAGAAGTGTCGCGACCATTTCTCGACCGGCGTTACGGCCTCACCCATGTGCTGAAAGAAGTTATCAACGGCGCTCAAACGCCGGCGCGCTAGTACAAAGAAAAACGGCGGCCCATAGAGGCCGCCGCTTGTCATTCGTTGTGGATATTGGCGTGGCGCGATTATTCGGCCGCGTCCTGATTCACCGGTTCTTCTTCCGCTTGCGTTCCAAAAACCTGATCCTGTTCGGATTCAGTTTCTGGCGCAGGCGCCGACGGCGCCTCAAGCGCCGGCGCATCCGAAACGGCGTTGCGCTTCATGCGTTCATCGATCAGCACCTGATCGCGGCGTTCGGCCTCGACCTGATGTTTCGACATGGCGCCGCCCGTACCCGCCGGAATAAGCCGACCGACGATTACGTTTTCTTTCAGACCCTCGAGCGTATCGATCTTGCCGTTGACGGCGGCGTCGGTCAGCACGCGGGTTGTTTCCTGGAACGAAGCCGCTGAAATGAACGAGCGTGTCTGCAGCGATGCTTTCGTGATGCCGAGCAGCACCGGTACGGCGACCGCCGGACGCTTGCCCTCGTCTTCGAGCTTGGCGTTGGCTTCCTCGAACTCCAGCTTGTCGACCTGCTCTTCTTTCAGGAACAGCGATTCGCCCGGATCGGTGACTTCCACCTTCTGCAGCATCTGGCGAACGATCACCTCGATGTGCTTGTCGTTAATCGGCACGCCCTGCAGACGATAGACTTCCTGAATTTCGTCGATGAGGAAGTCAGCGAGCGCTTCGATCCCCATGATCGCCAGAATGTCGTGTGGCGCCGGGTTGCCGTCCATGAGGTACTCGCCCTTGGCGATGAAATCGCCGTCCTGGACCGCAATGTGGCGGCCTTTGGGAACGAGATAATCAGACGGCTCCAGACTTTCATCGGTCGGGATGATCTTGATCCGGCGCTTATTCTTGTAGTCGCGGCCGAATTCGACCTTGCCATCGACGTTGGCGATGATGGCGTGGTCTTTCGGGCGGCGGGCTTCGAAGAGTTCCGCAACACGCGGCAGACCACCGGTGATGTCGCGGGTCTTGGCGCCCTCGGTCGGGATACGCGAGATAACGTCGCCCGGCGCAATGTCTTCGCCGTCCTCAACAGAAAGAATGGCGTCCACTGGCAACATGTAACGCGCTTCGCCGCCGGAAGCGAGCTTCAGGGGTTCGCCGTCTTCGCCGAGAATAACGATCGCCGGCCGCATGTCCGCCGCACGCGGGTTGGCGCGCCAGTCGGTAACAACACGGCTGGCGATACCCGTCGCTTCGTCGGCGACAACCTGCATGGAGAAACCTTCCTGCAGATCTTCGAACTTAATCCTACCGGCGACTTCGGTGAGGATCGGAATGGTATAGGGATCCCAGTCTGCGAGACGCTGACCGCGCGTGACTTTCGCGCCGTCGGCGACGCGCAGCTTGGCGCCGTAGGAGACCTTGTAGGACGCGTGTTCCTTGCCGTCGCCGTCAACGATTTTGACCAGCGTGTTGCGGCCCATCACGACGAATTCGCCGTTTGAGTCCTTCAATACGCTGCCGCCGTCCAGTTTGACTGTCCCTTCATGGCTCGCCTCAACAAACGAGGTGTCGCCAACCTGCGCCGTGCCGCCAACGTGGAACGTCCGCATGGTAAGCTGCGTGCCGGGCTCGCCAATGGACTGCGCAGCGATAACGCCAACAGACTCGCCAATGTTGACCGGACAACCGCGAGCAAGGTCACGGCCATAGCATTTGGTGCAGACGCCGACTTTTGAATCGCAGGTGAGCACCGAACGAACGCGAATCTTCTGCAGACCCGCGCCTTCGATTTCTTCAGCCTGTGCTTCGTCAACTTCATCATTCGCCTTGCCGAGCACTTCGCCCGATTGCGGATGCGTGATGTCTTCCAAAAGGGTCCGGCCGAGAATGATCTGCGACAACGGCACAACGATCTCACCGCTGCGGACAACCGCTTCAAGCGTGATGCCATTGGTGGTGCCGCAATCGACTTCGCGCACGATGCAATCCTGCGCAACATCAACGAGGCGCCGGGTAAGATACCCTGAGTTCGCCGTTTTAAGCGCCGTATCCGCCAGACCTTTCCGCGCGCCGTGTGTCGAGTTGAAGTACTCGAGCACGGTGAGGCCCTCTTTAAAGTTCGAGGTGATCGGCGTTTCGATGATCTCACCGGACGGCTTGGCCATCAGCCCGCGCATGGCGCCGAGCTGACGCATCTGCGTGGGCGAACCACGGGCGCCCGAATGGGACATCATGTAAATCGAGTTCGGCTCAAGCTGACGGTTGGTTTCCGGGTCAAACTTGGTTTGCTTGATCTCGTCCATCATGGCGTCGGCGATCTTGTCCGTGCATTTCGCCCAGGCGTCGATCACTTTGTTGTATTTCTCACCGCGCGTGATGAGGCCTTCCGCATATTGCTGTTCGAACTCGGAAACCTGGTTGCGGGTTTCATCCACCAGACGCTTCTTCGCTTCCGGAATGACAACGTCATCCTTACCGAAGGAAATGCCCGCCTTACACGCTTCCTTGAAACCAAGATCCATGATGTGATCAGCGAAGATAACCGTCTTCTTCTGACCGCAATGGCGGTAAACGATATCAATGAGGCCCTGAATGGTTTTCTTGGTAAGGAGCTGGTTGATCACAGAGAACGGCACGGCGGTATTGCGCGGCAGAACCTGCGCGACCTTCATGCGGCCCGGCGTCGTTTCGACGATTTCGCGAACCGTTTCGCCCTTTTCGTTGACGCCGTCCCAGCGCGCCTTGATTTTGGTGTGCAGCGTCACGACGCCAGCGACCAGCGCGTGTTCAATTTCTTCGATCGTACCGAAGATTTTGCCTTCGCCCGGCTCGCCCGCTTTTTCCATGGTGATGTAGTAAAGGCCAAGAACGATGTCCTGCGACGGCACGATAATCGGCTTGCCGTTGGCTGGCGACAGGATGTTGTTCGTCGACATCATCAGGACGCGCGCTTCAAGCTGCGCTTCGAGCGACAGCGGCACGTGCACGGCCATCTGGTCGCCGTCAAAGTCAGCGTTAAACGCCGTACAAACCAGCGGGTGGAGCTGGATCGCTTTGCCTTCGATGAGCTTCGGTTCAAACGCCTGAATGCCGAGACGGTGCAGCGTCGGCGCCCGGTTCAACATGACCGGGTGCTCGCGGATCACCTCGTCGAGAATATCCCAGACTTCGGGGCGTTCTTTTTCAACGAGCTTTTTCGCCTGTTTCACAGTCGCGGACAGACCCTTGGCGTCGAGGCGCGAATAGATGAACGGCTTGAACAGTTCCAACGCCATCTTTTTCGGCAGACCGCATTCGTGCAGCTTCAGTTCCGGGCCAACCACGATGACCGAACGGCCGGAATAGTCGACGCGCTTGCCGAGCAGGTTCTGACGGAAGCGGCCCTGCTTGCCTTTCAGCATGTCGGACAGCGATTTCAGCGGGCGCTTGTTGGTGCCGGTGATGACCCGGCCGCGGCGGCCATTGTCGAACAACGCATCAACAGACTCTTGCAGCATGCGCTTTTCGTTGCGGACGATGATGTCCGGCGCGCGCAGCTCAATCAGGCGCTTCAGGCGGTTGTTGCGGTTGATCACCCGGCGATAAAGATCGTTGAGGTCGGACGTCGCAAAACGGCCGCCATCGAGCGGCACCAGCGGACGCAGTTCCGGTGGGATCACCGGAATGACCGTCATGATCATCCATTCCGGCTTGTTGCCGGATTCGATGAACGCGGTGATCAGCTTCAGACGCTTGGCGTATTTTTTCGACTTCAGCTCGCTTGTCGACTCGACGATATCAACCCGCAGTTTCTCGGCTTCTGTTTCCAGATCGA
>CALODW010000004.1:0-15679 GCA_942492295.1 uncultured Alphaproteobacteria bacterium | reverse complement strand
TGACCATGAAGTGCCGAGCCATTTGTTAGACTCGGCGGGTTGTGAAGCGCTTGGGAAAGGTGGTCAGGGTCAGCGTTATTTTCCGACTGCTGATTGTTCCATTGTGGTCCTGCAATTCCTTGCCTGTAAAGCATATTCCGAAGAAGGTGCGATGTTTCCAAAGGGCCATGTGAGGCCAGCTCTCATTTGTAATCGCGTCTCCAGGCTTAGATTTCCCTTTTTGCTTCTGTCAGCGTTTCGAACCAGTGTGAATTCAGACACTCATCTCGCAGCGAGCCGTTAAATGACTCGATATGCGCATTGTCTGTGGGCGTGGCGGAGTTTCGAGAAGTCCATGCGGACCTTGTTGTGGTGAGCCCCATAGATCCACCATCTGGCCGGTAAACTCGAAGCGCCATTGTCGCAGAACAGCGCATTGGGCGCGCCGCGGAAGCGGAACGAGCCGGTTCAAAACCTCGACCACATTCCCCCCCCTCAGGCGATAGCCGACCTCGATCGCCAGACATTCCCGGGTGTAAACGTCGATAATCGTGAGCGCCCGGATCTTCTGACCGTTCGAAAGTTGATCGTGAACGAAGTCGAGGCTCCAGGCTTCGTTCGGCGCTTTCGGCTGACATCGCGCCTCACGATGCGTCGCCATCTTCCTGCCCTGCGGACGCCTTGTTTTAAGGACTAAACCCTCTTCACGGTAGACCCGGTGAACTCTGTTGCGGCCGATCTTCCAGCCTTCACGCTTGAGCATGATGTGAACCCTTCGATAGCCATAGCGGATGCGCGTCGCCGCAATTTCATGCATGCGCTGGCGCAGCTCAATCAGCGGATCGCTGAACATCTTCTTTCGCTGGGTTGATCGATGCTGACGCGTCACCTGGCAGGCCTTGCGCTCGCTGTAGCCATGCGACGCCACGATATAGGCTACAACTTCCTTCATGAGCGCTGGCCGGGAAACTTTTTGACAGAACATCCTGAAGCACGGATTTGTCGAGACTGAGTTCCGCAACAAGCCATGTTTTAGTCGGGTATTCTCTTCGAGTACCTGCTTCAACTCCCGGACCTGATCGCTCTCAAGGCCGGCGTACTTCTTCTTCCACCGATAAAAGGTCTGTTCGGTGATGCCGGCATGCCAGATCAGGTCCGCCACAGGGTTTCCCATCTCGGCCTGCTTCAGGACCGCAACGATCTGCTCGACTGAATATCTCTTCCTCTTCACGGCGATCTCCTTCTTGAAGGATTTTCGCCGGAAAACTAACCCCTAGGTCTGGGCCACTTTCACAATGTACCTCATCATTGGAGCGATATGACGTCAAAGCGAGTGAAGAAGCCAATTGCAAAAATCTGCGGTCTGGGTTTCGGTGAACTTTCGCGCGAATTTTTGAAGTCATCAAAACAGTTAGCGTGCGAAGCTATCATCGCTGCTGTGTCTGACTCTGCCCTTCAAAAGAGCGATATAGATGGTGTTTTGATCAACCGGAGCGATACCAATCCGTCTGAAGAACTGCCGTTGCGGATCTTCGATGATCTTGGCTTTCGCAATCTGACGTTTGGCAATGTCCTCGCGTCGCAGGCCGCGTGCGGCGTGCAAATGATCCAGTATGCAGCGATGGCAATCGCGCATGGGATGGCGAAGAACGGTGTTTGTGTTTTTGCCGATACGCCGATATTGCCGAAGCGTAGAGGGCGGCGATCTTATGCTATCGATCTAGCGCTGACTAATGTTTCTGGCTGGGAGCGGCAATACGGGCTCTATGGCGCAGTGGGCGCTTATGGTCTAGCGATGCAGCGATATATGGAACAGTTAGGCTCGCGGGCTGAAACGTTTGGAGAAGTGGCCCTCGCGGCGCGTCGGTGGGCACAGCGAAGTTCGATCGCATTTCTGACCAAACCGATGTCGATGGAAGACTATCTTTGTTCCAAGATGATCGCCGATCCGCTCCGTATGTTCGATTGTGCGTTCCCTGTGAACGGCGCCGGTGCGGTCATTGTTTCCGCCCAGGACGGCGGTGGCGGCGAACCAAATGGCGCCGCCTATATCTGGGGGATGGGGCAGGGACACCGAGGCTATCTCGCCTATGCTGATTACGAAAATGAGATCGATACGCCGGCCTCGATCGCTGGTAAAAAAGCATATCAAATGGCGGGGATATCTGCTCGCGATATCGATCATGCGCAAATTTATGATGCATTTACTGTCACTACGCTACTTGGCCTTGAAGGATATGGATTTTGCGGTCGCGGCGAAGGCAAGGATTTCGTTGCGGACGGCGCTTTGTCGCCAGGCGGGCGCTTGCCTGTCAATACCGGCGGCGGCCAGCTTTCCGGCTACTATCTCCAAGGTATGACGCAAGTGTCGGAAGGATATCTTCAGGCAGCCGGACGTGCTGGCGACCGCCAGGTTGAAAAGAATGGTTGGTCCCTGGTCACCGCGCAGGGGGGGCGTATGGATTATCATGCCTGTCTGATTTTAAGCCCGGAGAAAGTTCGTTGACGGAAGAAAAAAAAACTTTTCGCGATGAAACAGACTCCGTCTTTTGGCAGGGGATAACTCGAGGCGAGTTACTGCTACAAAAATGCAACGGATGCGGCGCCATTCCGGGCCCCGGCGCATCGTTCTGCCCCGAGTGCTGGTCGGGAGATTTGACGGCAATAAAGGCAACTGGGCGGGGGCGAGTGCACAGTTTTGTCGTATATCACCGTGCATTCAGCGAGAACGAAACGCCACCATACAACGTGGCGTTGATTGCGCTTGAGGAAGGCGCGCGCATCGTGAGCACGGTAGAGAACGGCAATAATGTGAAGGTGGGCGATCTTGTTAAAGCCACATGGTCCAGTTCGCGATCGCCGCGCGCAGTCCTTAGCTTTACCGTTGTCAATGATGAAGGCCGGAAAAGGAGAAATAAAATGGCCGTGACAGGTGTTTTAAGACCAGGATTTGTTCAGATACGAGTAATGAATCTTGATGAAGGAATTGTTCATTATCGTGATAATTTGGGATTGGATCTTGTAAGTCAGGGTGGTGATTTTGCCTTTTTAAGCGCTTATGACGAATTTGATCGCCATTCGCTCGTTCTTCGTCAAGCCGAAGAGCCGGGCCTCGATGTTCTTGGTTTCAAGGTGATCGATGATCAGGCGCTTTCTGGTTTTGAAAAACGCCTTAAGGACGCAGGGGTCAAGACAGAGGGAATTCCCGTCGGCGATCATCCCGGAGTTGGCCGGCGCATTCGCTTCTCAGTTCCCACCGGACAAGTATTTGATCTTTATTCGGATTTGGAATTGTCTGACAGTGGTCCCATGACAAAAAATCCGGATATCTGGCGCAACGAACCGCGTGGCATGCGCATTTCCCGTTTTGACCATTGTGCTGTCCTCGGAGTCGACATCGCTGCATCTGCAGAAATATTCGAGAGTGCGCTAGATTTTGTCGTTACCGAGCGGGCAATCGATCCGGAAGGTAACCCTGTCGCAATATTTTTGACTTGCTCAAACAAGGCGCATGATATCGCGTTTCTTGCAGGGCCAGCCGACGCGAAACTCCACCACGCATCGTTCCTGGTCGACTCATGGAATGATGTAGGGCATGCTTGTGATTTGATTGCACAGCGAAATATTTCACTTGATATTGGACCGACCCGTCACGGAATTACGCGCGGGCAAACCGTTTATTTTTTCGACCCTTCAGGAAATCGAAATGAGTGCTTTGCTGGAGGCTATCAACACTATCCGGATAATCCGGTTCGGGAATGGAACCTTGATCAGTTGGGGAAGGCTATATTCTCTGAAGGAAGTTCACGATCGGTTCACATCGGTGATGACGTGAATTCAATAAGATCGCCCAACTACTTTGTTAAAAAAAAACCGCTCAGTTTGAAGAGTTGTAACTGATGATCAGTAATCATGCCACTGACGTAGAGCGTTGCGAGACGTTTCAAATTATAGTGGTGGAGAATTCAGCAACGATTAGTTGTTCTGTTGGCTGAAACGTGCTGGAAGCATTGGAAAGCACCGGTCACAAGGGGATCCTGTCGGCTGCCAAAAGCGGGAATTGGTGCCGAAGTTGCAGGGTGAAAATTATTGCGGGTGACGTTTTGCGCAAAAGGATGAGCCGGGAAAGTTTTTGCTGAAGAGAAACAAAACTACGCTTTCGCCTGCTGCATCTATCCTCGTTCCGACTTGACTGTGAAACCTGCGCCGCGCCCGTTAGATGATCAATAATTCGCCTGAAGGTGGATTAATCAGGGGTGCGCGTTTCGTGTAAACCCAAAACATCTTTGAAATTTCTGAAAGTTCGGCCTGACCGAAGGGACAATAAATGGAAATGGAAGCAATGTTGCGTTTATGTGCGGCGTCAGATGTCGTAGAGGGGGGGCCAATCTCAGTAGAAATTGATGGCTTGCCGCCTTTCGCGGTATATCGCATTGAGGATGAAATTTTTGTCACCGACCGTACTTGTACACACGGGGATGCGGATCTCACCGAAGGGTTTCAGGAAGGTGATGTGATTGAATGCCCGTTTCATGGGGGCGTTTTCAATTAAAACTGGAGAGGTCGTGAATTTGCCATGCGCCGTTCCTCTAAAAATTTATCCAGCGCAAGTCATCAATGGATTTGTTTGTATTGAAGCGAAATCGTAATCACCAGATCCTGATATAGTTCTCTCAATTTGAATTTTCGCCCAGTCAAAAAATGAAACAAGAATAACAGCTAGAAATGTTTTACGAAATCCAAAACGAGCCGTCACACGTTATGACCTGCTGCCCGAAAACTGGACCATTTTGCGCTGGAATTTTCCAATTATGATGCCCTTTGGAGCGGAAGGAAAATTCGATGAAGAGATCCAAGTTCACGGATGCGCAGATAGCCTTTGTGTTGCGACAGGCTGAGGAAGGAACACCCATTTCGGAGGTCTGCCGAAAGGCCGGTATCGCCGAGGCGACTTTCTACAACTGGCGCAAGAAATATGGCGGGCTGTTGCCGTCCGAAATGAAGCGACTGAAGCAACTCGAAGAAGAAAACGGCAAGCTGAAGAAGATCGTGGCGGATCTGTCGCTTGACAAAGCCATGCTCCAGGACGTCATACGCCGAAAGCTTTAAGGCCTGCTCGTCGTCGGGAGCTGGTCTCCGAAATGACCGCTGTATGGAAGGTAAGTGAACGCCGAGCCTGTCGCGTCATGAAAGTGCCGCGTTCCACCCAACAATACAAACCCCGGCGCGACGAGCAGGCCGATCTCAAGAAACGGATCAAAGAAATTGCTGAAACGCGTGTGCGCTACGGTTATCGGCGCATTCACGTGCTGCTGCGCCGTGAAGGATGGGGGATAAACGCCAAGCGCGTTTATCGACTTTATCATGAAATGGGCCTGCAATTGCGCAATAAGACACCGAAGCGGCGCGTGAAGGCCAAGCTTCGAGATGATCGAAAAGACGCGACGGACGTTAATGAAACCTGGCGATGGATTTTGTCCACGATCAGCTTGTAACAGGGCGCAAGCTGCGCGTGCTTGCTGTGGTCGATACGTTCTCTCGGTTCTCTCCGGTCATCGATCCGCGCTTCAGCTATCGGGGTGAAGATGTTGTGCGAACGCTGGAGCAGGCCTGCAAGCTTTTTGGTTATCCAAAAGCGATCCGTGTCGATCAAGGTTCCGAGTTCATCTCTCGCGACCTCGATCTGTGGGCGTATCAAAACGATGTCGTACTTGACTTCTCACGCCCCGGAAAGCCAACCGACAATGCATTCATCGAGTCGTTCAACGGCAAGTTCAGAGCGGAGTGCTTAAACGCGCATTGGTTTTTATGCCTTGACGATGCGCGCCGGAAGATGGAGGAATGGCGAAGAGACTACAATGAAGTACGTCCGCACAGCGCAATCGGGTACAAACCGCCGATCTCGCTGATTAGTCCCACGGCGGATCAAAATCCACCGTGACATTGAAACCCGGAAATCCTCCAGCCGGGTGGCCCAACATCGGGTAGCGGTTCACTGTCGTGTTTGAAAGCGACATCACCGCGATTGCTCTAGAACGGGGCTTGATGGACCAGCCGGTCTGCACAAGCGATATCGTGCTGAACAGGGTTTTGCTAAAACATCTTGAGGATGACGCGGCAAGTCAGCGAGCTGACATCGTTACTGAAGCCCGCAAATGCATTATGCGCCGGTTAAGATCCGGAGACTGCACAATAGAAGGCGTCGCCCAGGACCTCTCACTTACGCCACGCACATTTCAGCGCCGTCTGAGCAGGTATAATTATAGTTGCCGGAAGCTTCTTGATGGCGTGCGTGTAGAACTCGCGCAGACCATGTTACGGAATTCAAGCGCCAGTTTGAGTGAAATCTCCGCATCCCTCGCTTATGCTGAACTGTCGGTATTATCCCGATCCTTCAAACGCAATACCGGGCTCTCGCCGAGCGTTTGGAGGGTGTCAGCATGCGGATAAAATAACTTCAATCGCATAACCGCGCCTTTTGCCTTGTGCGCTGGACCGGTTGGTGGGAGTGAAAGCGAGCGACAAGTTGGGTTAAACAATTAGTAAGGTTAGAAAAAACCTCCCGATTTTCATCGGGAGGCAAGTGAAGCGCTAAAAACAGGGAGGTTTTTTCGCGCTATCTCGAAATGACAAAGCTGCAGGCGGCTTTCGCGACCGGCGTTTCGGCAGCGTCTTGCCAGGCGACGCAATCGATGAAAACGAGCCGCCGGCCGGTTTTCACAATGCGCGCTTTGGCGAAAAGCGGCGCCAGTGCGACGGACTTCAGATAATCGACATTGATATTAATCGCCTCACCGTCCGCGTCGGGACTGAGAGAGCGGCGCAACTCATGAAGTCCCGCAAGTTCCAGAAATGTGGAAACGATCCCGCCGTGAAGCGCTTTGATCAGCGGGTTGCCGATATGAGCGTCGTTTGGCGTAATTGAATAAAGGGCGTCGTCGCCGTTTTCCTCGACGTCAAACCGCAGCCAGCTACCGAGAGGCGAATCCAGAAGTTGCGTCATGACCGTGGTGTCTCGCCAAGACCAGTGAAATCGGGCCCGCCACTGGCGATCATGAAAGCGCCTGTTGCGCTCGCAAGCGGCCTTCCGTCGTAATCGAATATCTCTCCGCGCGTTCTGGCGATATTGCCGCTGACGGCGTGACATTCTGCGCTGCAAATGACTTTAGCGCCAATCTCTATTGGGCTAAGATACTCAGTCTTCAAATTGATTGTGGCGATGGCTTTGGGCTTCTGAATTCTGGCGAAAACGGCAAAGCCGAAAACCGTATCAAGGATGATAGTGTAAGCGCCTGGATGCGCACTGCCGTCATCATCCTTGTATGAGAAAAAATCCGGAACCGTCGCAAAGACGCAGACCTCGTCTTCGGCGACCTTGTTCGCTTCCATCTGTAATGTCGCGAATAATTGATGGGTCTCAGAGAAGAAAGACCTCATCACTTCCGCCCACGGCGGCATATCGTCGGTATTCTTCAGCGATGTTTCATGCTGCTGGAAATTCATCGCTATGCATTTTTCTTTGCGGCTTTGCGTTGAACGCGATGCAAGTCGTCAACGCCGCTGAAAGCGCGCCCAACCGGTTCGGAACCGAGGTCGATCAGGTTGGATTTTGCAATCGTCAGCGCCTCGATGAATTCTTCAACGCGCTTGGCGGGAAGTCCCTTGAAGGCGTCTTTATATAGATTGTCCGCCGCAGCCCGCAGGTCCTCAATCAAAGGCAGAAGCTTGTCTGTAAGATGGACGAGGTTTGCCCGACGGTCGCCCGGCGCGGGCGCTCGGCGAACCCATCCGCTTTCCTCAAGGCGGTCTATCAGCCGGCCAAGCGGCGCCGGCTCCATGTCAAGTTCGTCCGCGAGGGCGCGCTGTGTTCGCCCGTCATTTCGGTAGAGATGCGCAAGCACGAACCATTGCGCGCGGGTGAGGCCTATGTGTTTGACCCGGCGGTCAAATTCGCGCCGTAAGAGGCGCGCCACATCGTTAACCAGGTAACCTGGATTGAGGTCTATCCGATTGTCTCGCCCGTTCATCTCCTGCGATCCTTTAGGCGCCAGTTGTGCTTGCCACGTTTAATATATACTAAGTTATTAAATGTTAGTATAGCAAGAATGTCAGTCAGCCAAGCGTAGGGCCCGACAATGCGTGCGTATCTTCGATTCCAGTCTGGTTGGAATATCGGCGCGGCGGCGCTCATCGCCGCATTCCTAACGGTTTCCGGTTGCGGTTCCGGCGGCGGGGAACCCGCTGAGTCGGCGCAAAGTTCGTCAACGGCAAATCCGGCGCTTGCCAAGTCCGTAAAAATCGTCAAGCCGAAATCTGCGACGATGCGTGAAACGGTCGTCGCGACAGGATCGATCGGTTCGAAACAGACCAGCAATATCGGTCCCCTTGTCGAGGGTGTTGTCGAAACGATCTTTGTCAATGTGGGCGAGCGGGTCGCAAAAGGCGATCCGCTCTTTCAGACGCGGCAGTCGCGTTATGAAAGAGAAGTCGATGAAGCGCAGGCGAATCTGGCGCTTGCGAAAGCGAACCTGCGCAACGCCCGTCAAGCTTTCGACAGGGTTCGAAAGCTAAAAGAAGAAGGCTATTCTTCTCAATCACGCCTCGACGACGCCAGGACGGCGTTGGATGTCGCTGCGGCGGAAGCGGAAAAACGCGAAGCCGAGCTTAAAACCGCACGCAAGGACCTTGAGGACACCACTGTCAGGGCGCCCTACGACGGCGTCATCACGCGGCGCTTCAACGATGAAGGCGTATATCTGTCGAATGTCTTCCGCGGAGGCGTTGAAAGCTCGGTTCTGCAAATTCAGGAAAACCACATTGTCGTCGCGGTCGTTTATGCACCCGAACAATATTTGAGTTCGCTGAAGCTTGAACAAAAAGCGTTCGTCTACGTTGAGTCGCAACCGGAGCCGCGGGAATCATACGTTTTAGTATTGAATGATATGCTCGATGTCGGTGCCCGTACGGTTGAGTTGCGCCTGCCGATCGACAACTCGGATTACGCGCTGAAGTCAGGCCAGTTCGCCCGCGCTGAAATATTCACCGATGAAAAGCCGGTATTGTCAGTCCCGGCAAAAGCGGTTTTTCAGGACCAGTCGGGCGCTTATGTTCTGGTTTCGCTGGATGGCCGCGCTGAAATGCGGCGCGTCGTCGCGAAGGAGCGTCCCGACGGAACATTCGCCGTGCTCGAGGGCCTCGACGCGGACGATGACGTCATCGTCCCGAACGGCGAGCCCGTCGCCGCCGGCGATCCCGTTGCGCCCGAGTCCGTGTGATGTGGCTCGTCGATCTATCCATCAAGCGCCCGGTTCTCGCCGTGATGATGATCGGCGCATTGGTCGTGCTCGGCTGGATTTCGATGGGCCGGCTTGGCGTTGATCTCTTTCCGGATGTCGAGTTTCCGTATGTCGCGGTGACGACCACGCTTGAGGGCGCGAGTCCCGACACGATGGAAACGGAAGTTTCCGACGTGATCGAGGAAAGCGTCAATACGATTTCCGGGATCAAGCAACTGCGTTCGACAAGTGCGGATGGCCTCTCGCAGGTTTTTATCGAGTTCGAACTCGAAGAAAATGTCGATGTGAAGGCGCAGGACGTGCGCGATAAGGTCAATATCGCTCGCCGCGACTTGCCCGAAGACATCGATCCGCCGGTCATTGAGAAAGTCGATCCTGACGCCGCGCCGATCATGTCCATCATGATCGCCGCAGACGCGTCAATCGGCGAAATCACGACCTATGCGGATGAAGTCGTCAAGGAAGCGGTGCAGCGCCTGCCGGGCGTCGGGTCCGTCACGATCGTCGGCGGTCGTCTCCGCGAAATCCGCATCTGGCTGAACGCAGACAAGATGCGCGCATTTGGCGTGACGGCCGACGACGTTGTCCGTGCGGTCAGATCTGAGCACGCAGAAGTGCCCGGCGGGCGCCTTGAGATCGGCGGCGGCGCGCGCGAATTCGGGGCCAAGACGGTGTCGGAGGCGAAGACTCCGCAGGAGTTCGCCGATCTCGTGGTCGCTTATCGCGAGAGCGGCGCGCCTACGCGGATCGGCGATGTGGCGCGGGTCGAGGACGGGCTGGAGGACGAACGCAGCTATGCGCAATTCAATGGAAGGCCCGGCGTTTCGCTAGAAGTTCGCCGCCAGTCGGGCCGCAATACGCTCGAAGTCGCCGAAGCCGTACATACTGAGGTGGAGCGACTGCAGGCAGTCGCGCCCGACGGATATGAGCTCGTCGTCGCTCGCGACGTGAGCCGGTTCATTGAATCGTCGGTTGAGGATGTCACCCACGAACTCGAGATTGCGATCGTTCTCGTCGTCATCGTCACCTTTTTCTTTCTCTTAAGCTGGCGCGCCACGCTGATGGTCGCCATCGCCATTCCGACATCCCTGATCTCGGCGTTTTTTGCGTTTGAGGTCTTCGATTTCACCATCAACATGCTGACATTGCTGGCGCTGACGGTGACCATAGGCTTGCTTGTCGATGACGCCATCGTCGTCGTTGAGAGCGTGCAACGCGATATTGACGCCGGGATCGAGCCGGAAAAGGCGGCGCGGCAGGGAACTGCGCGCGTTGCGCTCGCGGTGCTCGCCGGCACCTTTGCAACGCTCGCCGTCTTCGTGCCGATCGCTTTCATGGAAGGCATAGTCGGGCGATTTTTCCTTCAATACGGCCTTGCGATCGTCTTCGCCGTCTCTGTGTCCTTGCTCGTAGCGCTGACATTGACGCCTATGCTGGCGTCGCGCTTCCTGAAGCCGGAATCGCATCCGGCCCTTCTGCGCCCGATCGAAAAGTTTCATCGGCGCCTGGACCGCGCATACAGCGCTATCGTCGGCGTTGTCGTCCGCTGGCGCTATCTTGCGCTGGCCGCCGCGATCGGCTCGCTTTTTATCGGCGGTTTTTTCGCCTCGCGCGTACCGAGCGGTTTCACCTCAAAAGCCGATCGCAGCGAATTTCTGGGGGCGATCGAATTGCCGCTTGGATCGGGAATCGCTGAATCGAAAAAAGCGATTGCAGCGACGAATGAAGCGTTGCGCGGCGTTGAGCATGTGAAGAACATTTTTCTGACCGCCGGGGCGGGTAGCCAGGGAAAAGCGAATGTCATCGACCTCTATGCGTCGATTACACCGAAACAAGAGCGGCGGATCGGTCAGTTCGAGGTCATGGATGAAGCGCGGCGTGCGCTTCGCGAGGCCGTTCCCGAGGCGAGCGAAATCACCGTGGCCGAAGTGCCGTGGATTTCCGGCGGCGGGGTTTCCACCGGCGATATCGAACTCGTCATTCGCGGCGACTCGATCCCGGAAATCGACGCATATGTCAAAGCCATCATGGCGAGAATGCGAGAGACAAACCTTTACTCAGATTTGCGTTCGAGTTTCGAAGAGGGCCGGCCGGAACTGCTGATCGATTTCAACCGCACGCGCGCGGGCGATCTCGGCGTTTCCGCACGCAACTTGGCCACGACGGCGCGCACGGTGATCGGCGGCGTTGACGCCGGCACTTATGAAGAAGGCGGCAGGCGTTATGACGTGCGCGTACGCCTTGAGGAGTCCCAGCGGCAGAATCGGGACCAGTTGCAGCTCATCCAGATAAGAAGCGAGTCTGGTCAGTTGATCGATCTCGCCAGTGTCGCGACCATGCGCTTCGCCAGCGGGCCGTCGCAAATCGACCGTCAGGACCGGGCGCGCAAAATCTCGATCCTCGCCAACACCGCCTCAAACGTTGCGCTTGGGACGGCAACGGAAGCGCTTGAGATGATCATCGCGGAATACCCGCCGCCTGCGACCATGCAGATTAGCTATGAGGGATCTGTGCGGCGGATGAATGAGTCGATTTCAGCGATCATTTTCGCCTTCGGATTGGCGATGGTCGCGCTCTATATCGTACTCGCTAGTCAGTTTAACTCCTTTGTGCAGCCGGTCGTCATCATGCTGACGGCGCCGCTGTCGTTCTCCGGCGCTTTCGCCATGCTTTATTTTGGCGGGCAGGAAATGTCGCTGTTTACGCAGATCGGCCTCATCGCGCTGATGGGGATCGTCATGAAAAACGGCATTCTGCTCGTCGATCGCGCAAACCAGCTACGCGAGGAAGGCGCGCCGGCGCGCGAGGCGATCCTCAAGGCCTGCCCGGAGCGATTGCGGCCGGTGCTGATGACGGCGTTCGCCGCCATATTCGGCATGATCCCGGTTGCGCTTTCAGGATCCGACGGCGCGGAATGGAGAAACGCACTCGGTTATCTGATTATCGGCGGACTTTCATCATCGACAATCCTGACCCTGCTCGTCGTGCCGGCCGCCTATATGGTTCCGGGCGACGTCAAGCAACTTATTTCGCAGGTAGTTACTAAGTTCTATCGCAGACGAGGAGCGCGAGAACATGCAAATGTTTAAAGTGAGTGGTTGCGCGTCGATGGTAAGAGCGGCGGTGTTTGCCTTGCTCGGGATTCTGGTTTCGGCGTGCGCGACGGATCAACACTATTGGGCGCCTCCGCTTGCCGCCGTCCGCATTCAGGAAAGTCGAAGTGCTAATTGCGTCGATAACGAAATCTTGCTCGCGGGCCGCGATGCGTTGGCTGTCGTTGAGCAGACCAGACGCGATCCAGATAACGCAATCGAAAAAATTTTTGCAGAAATGACTGTCTCAGCCGTGATTGGCGAGATCGCTTATTGCGATTCCATGGAAGGCGAGGAGGAAGAGAAAATCCAGGCTGCGCTAAGCGATTTCGGCGCGCTTTCCTATAATGCCGCTTATCTTCGTCCCCGATTTTCATCGTTAACTACGTTTCCGAGCGTTTATCTTCTTTCAAAGCCCAGTTCTCATCGCATTATAGTGTATTTTCCCGGGGTAGATGTGGCGGCGGGGCCAGCTGACCTTCTGCAAAGCCTGAAAGCTGGCGCCGCCGAAGATCAGCCGGTCGCAGGACAACCATATATTCCTCGCGGGCACGACGGTTTTCGCGAAGGTATCGCAAACTTGATAAACGACGGTTTTTTCTTACAGGCAAAATCGCTTGCGGAGCTTGAGGAAGAATGCAGTCAGTCAGCCAAATCGGATAGGGCTCCGGACCGGAAGACAGTTTCGCTCGCCGGCTTTATCTGCACATATGATGTTGCCGATCCAACACGTTCTGATCCAATTGAACTCGTTGTCGCCGGACATAGTCTTGGCGCGGGCGTTGCGCAAAGCGCGCTTGGCGCATTCAACGGCATGACGTGGATCCGAGAGCCTGCAGGCGGCTGGGCTGTCGCGGCGCCGGAACGCAATTGGCCGTTTCGTGTTAGAGCGGCCTATCTTTATTCGCCGCCCCTTGCACTTTATCCACGGGATGAAGGCTGCAATCGGGTCAGTGGCGGCGCCGTCAATCCTATAGATGTCTACACGGTTCACGGTTTAACTGATCTTACGTACTCAATCATCAAGGAAGGCGATCCTGTACCCAATCTTTGGCGCCCAGGAGGACCGTCTATAAATTGTGTTGAAGGCAATCATTTTGGCAAGATGGTGTCTATTCCTCGAGGCGAGGAATCTGATATTGCAGCGCGGACACCAGTTACAATCAAATGGGACAATCCATTTCCTCATCGCCTGCAGTCCTATCGCAAAGCCCTCGCAAACGCCCTTCGCCGAACGCAGGATGATCGCCCTGGTGCGAAAGATGAAAAGATCTCCGAGCCAATGGGCGGGTATTGATATGATATCTGCAATACGAATGTTCACATCTGTCTCTTTGTCGATACTTTTGTTGATAGTGAACGGCGTTGCGAGTGCCGAAACCCTGGAGGAGGCCCTGTTGCTGGCCTTCGCCGCGAATCCGGAAATCGCTGCAGAACGCGCGCAGCTTAACGCAACGCGTGAAGGCGTCGCCCAGGCGCGCGCACGCGGCCTTCCGCAGATAACGGCTGGCGCCGGTTATGAGGAGGTCGATAATACCCAGTCAATCAGCAGCGAAGTTTTCGGCGCCGGGGCGGAGGATCGCAATTTCGATCTGACTACGGCGACCGCACAAGTGCAGGGCGAGCAGCAAATCTTTGCGGGATTGCGCAACGTCAACGCCATCCGGCAAGCGAAGGCGCGCGCGAAAGCCGGCGGCGCTCAGCTTTCCCTTGTCGAGCAGGACGTACTTAACCGTGCGGCGGCGGCATATTTCGACGTCGTACGCGACATGGTCGTTTACAGGGCAACAGAAAACAACGTTCAGGTTTTAATTAAGCAATTCGAAGAGATCGCGTTTCGTTTTGAAATCGGCGAAGTCACAAAAACAGATGTTGCGCAAAGCGAAGCGCGCCTCGCGCAGGCGCGGGCCCGGATGACCAACGCGCAGGCGCTGCTCGCAATCAGCCGCGCTGCATTTGCTGAAATCATCGGGCAAATGCCCGGGAGTCTTGAGGAGGCGCCGGGCATGCCTGATACGCCGGCCACGCTCGATGAGGCAAAGGCCATTGCGCGGGAGCTCTCGCCTGTCATCGCGCAGGCGCAAATGCGGGAAGAAGCGTCACGCCGAGGCGTCGCTATCGCAAAAGGCGCGTTTTCGCCGACAGTGTCCCTGCGGGCGGAATATCAATATGCCGAGGAGCCGTCGTCATTCATCGAGCAGGATGAACGTTTCGCTTATGGCGTCCGCGTGACCGCGCCGATCTTTCTTGGCGGCCTTCGCCTTTCGCGCGTGCGGGAGGCGCGCGCAATCAATAGTGCAGACCGCCGCCGCATCACCGTGGCCGAACGGCAGGTCGATGCGCGCGTGACGATTGGCTGGCAGCGACTTACGGCCGCACGCGCGAACATTGTGTCATCGCGAACGCAAGTGCGGGCCAACGCGCTGGCCCTCGACGGCGTACGGCGCGAAGCCGAGGTCGGTGTGCGCACTACGTTGGACGTGCTCGATGCTGAACAAGAATATCTTGACGCGCAAGTGGCGTTGGCGAACGCAGAACGCGATGCGCGGGCAGCGACGTTCCAGCTCTTGGCCGCCATTGGTATCTTGATGCCGCAGATTGATGATCACGCCGGCGGGGAGCCAAGGGATTGAATGAAGCGTAAAGAGAAAACTCAACGAAAAATATTTCTTGCATTTTTGGCGAGAGGCGATGGGGCAGGCTCTAGCGGGTACGAAAAACTGGTAAGTCGGGAAGATGAGAAAGACATCAGCAGGCTAAGTCTAATAGATCGGCAAAGCCGCGTTCAAGCGGGGTCCAAAAACTGGCAGTCCATAGATGGCAAATTTGGGGGCGCACATGACTGGTCTGCGGCGACAGCGCCAAATGGGGAGCTCCCATCGCAATACACTTGCAGCATGAGCGTTTATCCAAGCGGGCGCAGTGAACGCGAACCGGTGCAACCCTATTTGTTTATGATAGCTTGGAGTGCTTCGGTCTGCGCGCGATGCTTGTCCGGGTTTTCTGCAATTAGCTTCTTCAGGTTTAGAATTTTCCATTTTATCGTCGGCAGGTCAGCCGCCTGCGGCAATCCGATAAGCGTGAACTCAGGTTCGCCCGCCTGCAGCGTGCGCAGGAATTCGCTGGCGTTTCCATTGAGCCGCGCCCGGATATCGCCAATCAGCCGCTTACGCGCGGAGAGAAGAGCGTCAATATTGATCGGGTCGAGCGTCATGCCGGCGAATTCCCGGGCGAAGCCCTCGCCGATGTCCTTTTCGTTTGGCGCGAGCAATTCATGCACGGGGCGGCTGGAACAGGCGGCGTAGACGAGGA
>CALODW010000003.1:0-214992 GCA_942492295.1 uncultured Alphaproteobacteria bacterium | reverse complement strand
GGGCTCGAACTGACCACGGCGGTTGAGGTCCCGGAAGCGTCCGGCGGCCTTACCAAGCAATTCTCACTGATTGCGGGCGCGCAGGGCGACCGCACTCGCATCGTTTTCGGCGCTGAGTACTCTGCGCAGGACCGTGTGCTGCTTGGCGAACGAGTTGATTGCACGCTGTCGATGGTTGAAGTCGCCGCCACTGGCGAGCGCCTGCAGGAATGTTCAAACGGATTGTTTGACAACGTGATCGGCTTGACGGGCAGCGACGTCGTCCCGTCAGGCGACATCTTCGTGTTCTATCAGCCAGGCGTCAGCGCGATGGATTCTGATCTTGGCGTGGAAAACTTCACGTCGGCGTTACAGCTACCGCTTCAAACGGAGTTTGACGGCGCCTGCGAACGCGCCGACCAGCGTTGCCGCTTCCCATTTATTCCATTCTACAGCGGTGAAGACGAACAACTCGGGTCGGATCTCGTTCAACCTGTTCAGCGTTTTTCAACGGTTGCCTTGGGCGGGTTTGACTTTGACGCATTTGGCGGCGAGCACGAATTGTTCTTCGAATCGTATTACTTCAATCGCCGCACAGACAACAAAGCCCCCGGCGTTCAGGTTTTCCCAACGGTTCCGGGACTGATTCCGCAAGAGGACGCGAACGGAAATATTATTGTTGATGGTACTGGTGCGCCGGTTCTCGTCGACAATCCTCTCAACCCGTTTATAGGGAATGCGAATCCGATTCTTTCCCTGGGTATCTTTCCGCAAGACCGAAAAGCTGAACTGTCCCAGTTCCGCTTTGTTGGAGGGCTGCGGGGCGACCTAATGCCTGAAAGCAATTGGACGTATGAAACGTTCTTCAGCTATGATCGGGGCGTTGGTTTTGTCAGTGAAGCACTGATGAACGAAACAAACCTCAATCTGGCATTGAATACGTTGCGTCTCAATTCTGACGGTGATCCGATCTGCGGCGTGCCAACAGGCCCCAATGATTTTGGATTTCTGACCGGACAGCAATGCGTTCCCATTAACTTCTTTGCGGATTCGGTCTATTTGGGCGGACCAAACGGAGAGGGCGCGTTCGAGACCGACGCTGAAAACCGGTACCTTTTTGGTCAGCGTACAAACCGTACAGCGGTCGAGCAAATTCTGGTTGGTGGTTACATCACCGGCGATTTGTTTGACATTGCTGGCGGCGGCACTGTTTCGACGGCGTTCGGTGGCGAGTGGCGGCGAGACACGATTAACTCCGCTACCGACTTCCTCAGCTCCGCTGGCGACAATGCTGGTGAAAACCCATTGACCGAAGAGCCGACAAATGGTGCTCGGGATATTTGGGACCTTTATGGCGAGGTCGTTGTACCCTTGCTGCAGGGGCATCAGCTGGCGGAAGACCTTACCGTTGAGGGGGCGATTCGTTACACAAACGAAGAAAACTTCGGCGACGAAATTACCTATCGCGGACGTCTTTCATACAGTCCGAATGACTGGATGACACTTTCTGGCTCCTACGGCACCTCATTCCGCGCGCCTAACCTTCGCGACGCGTTCCTCGCGCCGCAACAGGCAGGTACGTCAAGCCGTAACGACCCGTGCTCTATACCGGCGGCGGCTGCTGTGGGCGGTGTCTATGTTCCCGGAAATGACACGCGTTCGCAAACCGTTCGTGATAACTGCGCCTTGCAGGGTGCGGACATCACGCAGCTCGGCCTTACCGCCAGCGTGACGGTTCCGGTAACTTTGGGTGGCAACGCCCTTACCCTGCAGCCGGAGACATCGCGTGCGTACACGGCGACCTTGCTGATGAGCCCGCCGGTCAGTGATAATTTTGACGTCGACCTTTCGGTGAGCTTCTTCGACATTAAAATCGAAGACAACATCCGTTCACTGGCGCCGGAAGTGATCATGTCGCGTTGCTTTGACTCGGTTGGCCTTTCCGATCCGCTTTGCTCGCGACTTCAGCGGGGCAACAATCCAAACGCTGCATTTAACTTCATTACTTTCATTGATGCATCGTTTGTGAACGTTGGTCAGGAACGCTCACAAGGCATCGACCTCAACACCCGGCTGTCGACAACTTTTGACGGATTCGGTGACGGAGGGCTCGACGCCACTTGGACGAATGCCGTTACGTTCCAGACAAAACGGACGGAGGTGATCTTTGCGGATTCTCCTACCGATAATCTTCTGGGCGATTATGGTGTTCCAAAAACCCGTATTCAGTCAAACTTCGCGTTTGCTTGGGGTGCGTGGCAGGCCAATTTCGAAACGCGTTGGATTCAAGGTACTGGCCCGAGCCAGGACGCGCTTTCGAATGTTGACTTCCAGTGCCCTGGTCCGAATGGTGTGCCGGCGACTAGCACGGCCTATCCGGGCAGCCCATCTGTGTTCCTGATCTGTGATGCAGGTGCGCGTGTTTATCAGGACGTATCGTTGACCAGAACGTTGAATGGCAACATCCGTGCGACCGCTGGCATCAACAACGTGTTTGATAAGCAGCCACCGCTGATCAGCACCGCCCTCGGTTCCAACCGCGGCAACCGGGTGACTTCGTCTGGTTATGATCAGATTGGCCGCTCGTTCTTCTTTACCCTTACCGGGGCCTTCTAAGAACGGCGAACTATCCAACGAAAAGAGAAAGAGCCAAGCTTTTGCTTGGCTCTTTTTTTGTTTTGAGGCGAGATTTGACTTGGAGCGCGATGCGGACGCCAATTCCTACTTGATGCGCTCGACGAGAATCGTTTTTTTCAACTCATTCACCGTCAGCCGGTATCCGCTTAACATGCCTTCATTGACGGTAACCGTGTAGTTCCGATTATCCCAAAGCTTGACGCGGTTGCGATCAGAACGCTTTTGTCGCCAGACTTGGCCATTGTCCAAAATGAAAACCGCCTTTCCGAGCGGCGTCGTGGCAAATTGAAGGACGGCGGCTTCGACACGCGGACGCTCCTTGTCTTCCTGTTTTCTTTCCTCGGCGCTCGCGGCTGACCGGATACGTTTTTCGACCTGATGCGCCCCCAGACCCGTCGGTGCTTCCGCGACAGTTTCTGGTTCGGACGATTCCGCCGCGGGTTCGGCCTCGGCTTTTCTGGCTGGCGTCTCCTCGGCGGTTGCCTCGGCCATCGCTTCTGCGGTTGGCGCCATCCCGCTCATCAGGCCGGTCACGGCAGCCTCCAAGCAGGCGATCCGTTCGCTCTTGCCGTCGCTGTTCTCACGGCAGTAATCGATAGGATTCATTGGTGTTTGCGCAACGGTGGCGGTCGGCAGACACAAGGCCGAAATGGAGGCCGCAGCAAGAAGTAGGCGCATTTTTCTGTGGCGTAGAAGCGGCATGGGCAATCCTTTTGCTAAGCGATGCGAGCGGAGCATAAGAGCTTCCCGAGCCGGGCACTAGCCATGATTCAGCGGGTGATCAGCGTTTGGCGGCGTTTAGCGGGCCGGTGAGGACGCCGAAGGAGCGGTGCGTTCTGCGGAAGACCGCCTGGCCTGTCGGTTCTTGCTTTTATTACACGCTCGCCTTTCGGCGATTGGGCCAAAGCACAATCGCTTAAGTGGGCGAGGCCAACTCAGCGCGGTAATCAAAGGCTCGTTTTTGGTATAGTCGGTGAACTTGATCAGGTGCGAGCGTTGTATGGATGCCGTCCCGACGGATGCGTGTTGGAGGCTCTTCGAGGTCCCGGCGTTAAGCTTCTGTTTACGCTAATTACCAAATACTTACCGGGATTGCCCCTGCCTGTTGCAGAAAGGGTACTCTGGTGGAAAGTCAGGCCTGCCTCGCGCCAATAGGCATTGACGGGCTTGCAGTCTAGCTCATAGCTTTGCGCCAACTGTGCTGATTTCGGTCAGATTACGGGAGATTCACTCGATTTCGAGTGTTTAGGGCACGGGCACGGGCGCATATCGTTTTGATTTCACGCGATATGAGGCGGGCATTTGTCTTATTTGGTTGAGAATTTAGGAGGGTTAACTATGAAAAGCTCAAATTTGGTGGGGCGCCTGCTATGCGGCACTGTGCTTTCCGGCGCGTTGCTTGCCACCGCTACACCTGCATTGGCGCAGGATGTAGAAGGAGATACGGCTGACGAAGACCGTATCGTTGTTACCGGCTCGCGTATTCCGCGCGCTGGTTTTGACACGTTGCAGCCTGCTACGGTCATCGACAGCGAATATCTGGAAAAAAGAGCGTTCTCGAACGTTGCTGACGCCATCAACCAGTTGCCGGCATTCGGTATTCCGGGTGCGGCGAACGTTGATGACCAGGACGGCTCGAATATCGGCCAGAACTTCGTCAACTTCTTTGGTCTGGGCTCGCAGCGTACGCTGACCCTGGTTAACGGCCGCCGGTTCGTATCTTCGAACCCGCCGTCACCGTTTGCTGACGCCGCTTCCGGCCTCCAGGTCGACTTGAACAACATTCCGATCGGCCTGATCGAACGTGTTGAAACCGTCGCTATCGGTGGTGCGCCGATTTACGGCGCTGACGCGATCGCCGGTACGGTCAATATCATTCTCAAAGATGATTTTGAAGGAATGGAATACCAGGCTCGTTACGGTACGTCCGAGCAGGGCGATGCACGCACTTATCAGGCGCGTGGCTTGATCGGCGGCAACTTCGACGAAGGCCGCGGTAACGCCGTCATCAGCTTTGAATACAACAAAGAAGAAGGTCTGATCCAGAACGAGCGCGAATTTACGCGTCTTAGCGGTTCGTTCCAGCCGGGTTCTTGCGGCAACGCTTCTGACGGCACGCCGTTCGCTCGCTGCTTCATTCAGGATCCGCGCGTACACTCAATTGTACAAGGCGGTATCCCGGCGGCGTCTGACTTCATCGCTGTATTGGATCCGATCACCAACTCAAATGGTGATATCGTTGCGTTTGCGCCAGACGGCACATTGCAGCCGTTTGATCCCGGTACGCTTTACGGCGCCGTGTTCTCACAGGGCGGTGACGGCCTCAGCCTTGCCGACGTGTCTTCGTTGAAGGCGCCAATTGAACGTTACCTCGTAAACGGCTTTGCCAATTACGACATCACGGACAATGTAACGGCGTTTCTCGAAACGTTCTACGCAAACTCGCGCGCAACGGAGCAGGTCAATCAGCCAGGTACGGCTTACAATACCTGGATCTTTGGCCCGGGCGACTCCGGCCAGCTTATTATCCCTCTTGATAACCCGTTCCTGACTGATCAGGCGCGCGGCATCTTGATGGATAACGGCATCACCGACACGTTCACGCTGAGTCGTGCGTCGACGGACCTGCTCGATTCCGGTCCTGAGGCGAACGAAGTCAACGTATTCCGTTATGTTGGCGGCTTTAAGGGCGACTTTAACGCGCTTGACCGCAACTTCACCTGGGATTTCTCTTTCAACTGGGGCCGTTCAGTCGGTAATGCGGAAGACTTCCGTATTTTCGATGAAGCGTTTTACAACGCGCTCGACGCTGTCGTAGATCCGATGACGGGCGACATCGTCTGTAACGTGACGCTCAACCCGCCGTCCAACCCGGCCGATCCGTTTGTCGACGGCGGTGATGTTGATCCGGCGGTAGATGGCTGCGTTCCGCTCAATCTCTTTGGCGAGGGTGCGCCTAGCGCCGACGCCATTGCGTTTGTGACACGCCGCTCAACATCCCGCTCTGAGCTTCAGCAGCAGGTCGTCGAAGGCAACGTCGCAACGGAACTGTTCGAGCTTCCGGCTGGCCCAATCGGGGTTGCCGCAGGTTTTGCTGTTCGGAAAGAGAAAGGCCTGTTTACGGTTGGCGGCTTCGCCCAGGCTCCGTTCTCGCGGTCTTCCTCAATCTCTGACATCGGTGGGCAGTTCAAATCGTTCGAACTCTACACTGAGGCATACATTCCGCTGATTTCACCGGATATGAATGTTTTGGGTCTCGACGGTATGAGCCTTTCCATCGAAGGTGCCTTCCGTCGCCTCGATAACGACTTTGCCGGTACAGACAGCGCTTGGACTGGCGGCGGCCGTTTCGCCCCGATCCCGGACATCGAATTCCGTGGCAACTACACCAAGTCCGTACGCGCCCCGGCAATCGTAGAGCTGTTCCAGCCAATCGTTCAGAGCTTCTCGTTCGCCGCTGACCCTTGCGACAGCACGAACATCAACGAGAACCCAACCCGACTGGCAAACTGTTCGGTTGACCTGACAGCAGCTGGCCAGGATCCGCAAAACTTCCAGTCAAACGTTCTGAACGCTACGGCGGTCGGTCGTTCTGGTGGTAACCCGAACCTTGCAAACGAAATCGCGAATGCCTGGACGGTTGGCGCCATCCTGCGGCCGCGTTTCGTTGAAGGTCTCGAGCTTGCCGTTGACTGGATTGATGTTGACCTGACCAACGCGATCGAATCTGCGACCCTGACGAACATTCTGGAAGGTTGCTATGACTCAACGTCATTCCCGACCGCTCCATTCTGTCAGCAGTTCTCGCGTGACTCGATGGGTCAGATTGATGACTTCTTGAGCGGATTTGCGAACCTGGGCTTTAAGACTTTCTCAGGTCTTCAGGCAAACCTGTCGTATAACGCGGATCTCAACGATTTCTTCGGTGGGTCTTCGGATTACGGCACGCTGAATGTCACGGGTAACTTGTTCTATCTGAACGAGTTGAACGAGTCCTTCACGGGTTCTGACCTCAACATTGAAAAAGGTGAGTTTGACGATCCTGAACTTCGCGGGCAGGTCAATCTCAACTACCAGCGTGGTCCGCTCGATGTGTTCTGGCAGACCCGTTATATCTCTGATGTTGAGTTCAACGTAGAATCAGCGGAGTCAGCGCAAAATATCGCTGGTGTCGGTGACTACTGGACGCACAATGCGGCGATTGGGTACACCTACAAAGACAATTACCGTATGCAAATTTCGGTCAACAATGTCTTTGATCGCTCTCCGGACGAAGTTGCAGCCGCTAGCGGCAGCGCGTTGTTCCTGTACGATGTGTTGGGTCGTTACTACACCTTCACAGTTCGCGCTTCTTTCTAAGAGAAGAACGACAAACAGAAATAGAATTGGCGGGCCATTTGGCCCGCCAATTTTTTGTGCGTAGATGTCAGGTGAAAGGGTCTAGGATGGGCGCCAGCGTAAAAGGCGCCTGTTTTAAGTGCTTGGAGACTTAGCGAATGCGCTCCACACGGATCTTTCGGCCCATGGAATGCAGGGTCATGCGGTAGCTGCCCATAGCGCCCTGGGTGATCGTGACGTCGTGACGCCTGCTTTTGGAAAGCCGCACGCGTACCGAATCGCTGCTCATTTGGCGCCAGACCTGACCATTATCCAAAAATAAGATCAGCTTCTTGTGCGCATTGTAAGCGAATTCCTCGACCGTGGCGTCTTCACTGGGGCGTTTGCGACTATCGTCGCCGTTATCAGCCGTCCTAATCCCAGCTTTCTGCTGGCGCCGGATCACCTCTTCGGCGCCAATCCCGGTTGGCTCATCCGGCGCAGTGGCGACCACCGCAGGCGCGCCGCTTTCAGATGATGGTGCAGCGGGCGCTTGCGGTGCCACGGCGGCTTGCTGGCCGGCGGTGCCGCGCATGCTCAATATCGCCGCCTCGAGGCAGGCAACCCGCCCCTGCAGGTCATCTGTGCGCTCCCGGCAGTAATCGATATCGGGGTCTCCCGTTCCGGTCTGTGCGGTTGCTGGGCCTATAGTCAGGGCCAGGGCAGAAGCCGCGCCGGCCAATAGAATCGAGTGTCTCACAAATACCTCCACCAAGCCGGCTATCGGCTGATTGCATCAGGCTTTAGTCTAAGGCCGGTTTGGCTTCGGCGCCAGTCTCGTTCCCGGCCTGGCACCGGATGGCGGCTTACGCCAGTGCTTCTTCGGCGGTGAGCACGGCTGCAGCAGCGTGGACGGCCGCAGCGATCCTGAGCGCCGATTGAACTTGATCCGCCGTAACGCCGCCTTTGCGCACAACCTGTTCATGGGCGTCAAGGCACATGCCGCAACCATTAACTGCAGAGACGGCAAGCGACCAAAGCTCGAAATCGACCTTGTCGACTCCAGGATTGCCGATGACATTCATACGCAGCTTCGCCGGCATGGTGGCGTAGTCTTTCGCGGACATGAGGTGAGTAGCGCGATAGTAGATGTTGTTCATGCCCATGATGGCCGCCGCAGACTTTGCCGCTGTGACGGCTTCCGGCGATAGTTTGCCTTCGACTTCGGCGGCGATAGCTTTAATGACCGTTGCGTTGCCCGAGGCGAGTGCCGATGCGAAGAATGCTCCCCATTTTTGTTGATCGTTGAGCGATGTCTCGGAGGCAAGTGTGCCAAGGTTCAAGCGAATATCTTTGGCGTAATCCGGAATCTGATCGCGCAATGCGTCAATGCTCATCATGTTCTCCTGTTCATTGCAGATAGTGGTGGATGCAAAAAGGGCGCGGCGGCGCTATTCATACCGCGCGCGCCCTTGATTTGCGGAGGGTTATAGCGTGTCGCCGCCTATTGGGCGGTTGCACGGGCAGAGTTCATCCGTTTGCAGAGCATCGAGCACGCGCAAGGTGTCTTGCGGATTTCGGCCGACATTGAGGCCATTCACATACACATGTTGGATAACGCCATGAGGGTCGACGATATATGTCGCGCGGAGTGCAACACCTTCCGGCGCACGAATACCGAGTCCGTCAATCAGCGAGCCGGTTGTATCGGCAAATTGCCATGCCGGGTGCTTGTCGAGATCCGGATGGTCGCGGCGCCACGCAAGTTTGCAAAATTCATTATCAGAGCTGCCGCCCATGACCACTGCATCGCGGTCTTCGAATTCTTTTGCGAGGCGTCCGAATTCGGCGATTTCAGTCGGGCAAACAAATGTAAAATCTTTTGGATAGAAATAGATGACTTTCCACTTACCGGAAAAGCTGTCCTGTGTGATGTCTTCGAACGCAGATGCGCCGTTTTCCTCATGGGCGTTAAAACCCGGTTTTACGCCCACTACAGAAAAATCGGGAAGCTTGTCGCCGACGCCTAACATGCCTGTTCTCCTTTAAATTGAATTCTATGCTTCTATGGCGCCCCCGTTGGGGCGCGAGGGATAAATAGCGCTCTTGGAAAATTAATCAAATAGATTATATTTCTTAAATACATCGATTATATCGATTGAAAAAGGCTAGCAAAATGACGCCCTTACCGACCTTACGGCAACTGCAATTCTTTATGGCGCTGGTGCGCCGCGAATCCTTTTCGAAAGCCGCTGAAGACTGTCTCGTGTCACAGTCCACTCTTTCTTCGGCGATCAAGGAGATGGAGGCGTTGATGGATCAGCAACTGGTCGACCGGTCGACGCGCGTGTTTGCCCTGACGCCGGCCGGCGAGGAGGTGGCGGCGCGGGCGCCCGCGTTGCTTGCCGGCGCAGAAGATCTGGTGCGAGCGGCCAGTGGGCGCCGGCCGCTGGAGGGGCCATTTACGCTCGGAATTATTCCGACGATCGCGCCGTTCATTCTGCCGCGCGCGGCCAAGGCATTGAAAAAAACCTATCCAATGCTCGAGCTGTATCTCCGTGAAGACCTGACCGCGACATTGGCGGAGCGGCTGGCGGCAGGGCTCATTGATGCGGCCATATTGGCGTTTCCTTATGATCTGCCGGGCGTCGATTCAATTGAGATCGGTGACGATCCGTTCTGGTTCGCCTGCGCGCCAGACCATCCGTTTGCTGATAGAAAGTCTTTGCGGCGTGACGATCTGAAGGGGTGCGACCTTCTGCTGCTGGAAGATGGTCACTGCCTGCGGGAGCATGCGCTTGATGCGTGCGAGTTACGAGATCGGGATGCCGCTGCAGCGTTCGGCGGCACCAGCCTCTACACGCTCGCAGAAATGGCCAGGTCAGGGCTGGGCGCAACCCTGTTACCGGACATGGCCGTGCAGGCCGGTCTTGCAAAAGGCGCGGGGCTCAAAGTTATTCCTTTTGCGAAGCCTGTTCCTGCTCGCAAGATCGGCGTTGCCTGGCGCAGAGGGTCGGGCCGACGCGAAGAGGCGACCGCGCTGGCGGAAACCATTCAGGCGACGCTGGGCTAAGGCGGTGCTTTTACGCTGTTTCAGATGCGGCGGAGAGATGTTTCATATCTGCGATGTCGCCATTGTCCGACATCATGATCGCAATCGGCCGGGTGGAATGAAACTGCGATAAGACAATCATTACCGTCACCGTAATGGGCACGCTAAGCAACAGTCCGGCAAAGCCCCAGATCGACCCCCATACCCCTAAGGTAAAGAGAATGATAAGCGGGCTGAGATTCAAACTGCGGCCCACAATGCGCGGCTCGATGCCATTGCTCATGATTTGTTCGGCGCCGATCAGACTGACAGCGGCGATTATCGCCATGCGGACGCCACCGCCGTCCGGTTGGACCAGCGACAACAGCACAGGCAATGTGATCGCCGATGCGGCGCCAAAAATCGGAATGTAGTTCAAAACGAAAATAAGCAGCGCCCAAAACCCCGCAAACTGCACGCCGATAATCAACATGATGGCATAGCTAATGCCCGCCGTAACCAGGTTTGAGGCGGTTTTGACGGTGATGTATTGGCGAACCATCACGCCGATATCGGTGATTGTTTCATTGATCACATTGCGCTCGCGCGCATCAGCGCCCAGCAGGCTGATCTTTCGGAATATACGCCCGCGCTCGATCAGCATGAACACAAGATAGAGAAAGACAGTGATGAACGTCAGAAAGTTAGATGTGAGTGATTTCAGGCTGCCGGCCGCCTGTGAAAGCAGCGGCTTGATGAGATCAAGTGCGGATTGCTGAATCTGATCGACACTACCCAATAGCTCCTGAGGCAGAAAGTCCATCGTCCGAAAAAAAGCGACGGCATCGCGGGCGAGTCCGCGCAAACGTTGCTCATAGCTTGGCCATGCTTCCAGCAAACTTTCAACATTGGAGCGAATGATCTCGACAAACAGCATCATGCCAACGCCGATGAGAGCGAAAGCGATCATATAGCCGACCCAGTCTGGCATATAGCGCCCAACCACCGGAATTCGGCGTACATTCTCCTTCAGCGTGAAAATCAGAAAACACAGGAATCCGGCCACGACAAAGGGGATGAGGACACCCCGGCCGATATAGGCGATGAACCCTATCAAGACGGCGATAGCGAGACCATAAAACGTGCGTTCCATGCCGTGTGAGCCTGATTGCATCCTCGGGCCTCCAAACCAGGCCTCGCGCATAAGCCGATTTGCTCCACGGCGCCATACCGGCGACGCGCGAGCGCTTCCCAATATGCGCTGTCGCGGCTAGGAGTGCCCCCATGTTGCTCATGGAAATAGATTGGCGCGACCCCTTCGCCGCCTTTGCGCCGCTGGCAGGCGAGGCTCATGCGCATCTGTTGCATGGCGGCGACCTCTCCATGAGTGCTGACTGGTCTGTGATAGTGGCGTTTCCAACGGCCACCATTGCGGCGGGCCAAACAGATGACGACCCCTTCCCAATGCTCGATGAGCTATTGTCGGAACGATGCTGCGTGCGGCGACCGGAACATGCGGACATGCCGTTTATGTCTGGTTTGATTGGATTTATCGGGTACGAGGCGGCACGTCATTTTGAGCCAAACCTGCAATTACCCTCTTGTTCTTTTCCCGCGCCCGAGGTGGTGTTTGGCGCTTATGACGCCGCCGCGCTGTTTTCCAGAAACACGCGCCGTGCATATGTCACAGGACGCAACAAAAAGGCATGCTACAAACTTCGTGAGGCGCTGGGCGTGGGGGCATATCGCTCTTCGGCAACACCAAGGTTTTCCGCCCAGTCATCTAACTTCACCAAAGAAGAATACAAAACGACGATATCCGGGGTGATCGAGAACATACTCGATGGCGACTATTATCAGGCGAATATTTCTCAGCGATTTCGTGCTGAAGCGGCGACGGCGCCCGTAGATTCGCTTTCTTTGTTCCGGTCCCTGGCGGCGGGCAGCGATGCGTTCTTCGGCGCCTTATTGCAGCTTCCTGAAAGCGCTGTCATATCAAATTCACCTGAGCGTTTTTTTCGCGTTTCGAAAAACGCGAATGGCGGCAGGCGGATTGTCGTCGAACCCATAAAAGGCACGAGAAAACGCGGTGAAACCCCGGCGCAGGACGCGGCGTTGACGCGTGCTTTAGAAACGGATCCAAAGGATCGTGCAGAAAACATCATGATTGCCGACCTATTGCGCAATGACCTTTCACGGGTTTGTGCTGACGGAACCATCCGCGAAGCGGCCGTTTGCGAGCTCATGAGTCTCGTCAATGTTCATCATCTCGTGTCGCGGGTCAGTGGAGAATTGCGCCCTGAAATAACGATCGGTGATGTTTTTCGGGCGTTGTTTCCGTGCGGATCTGTGACCGGTGCGCCCAAAATTGAAGCGATGAAGGCGATTGCCAGAACTGAAAAAATCGGACGTGGCCCGTATTGCGGCGCTATCGGCTATATTGACGATTCGGGCGCCTCTGACTTTGCCGTTTCAATCCGCACAATGCTGGTGGAAGGCGCACATGTTACTATACCGGTTGGCGGCGGGGTGACGCTACGTTCTGATCCCGCCCAGGAGTACGAGGAAACGATCATCAAGGCGGCTGGTGCGCTAGGTGCGTTAGGGCTGAGGTCAAATGGGTTGATATGATCTTGGTGATTGATAACTACGATTCATTTGTGAACAACCTTGCACGCTACATTCGCGAGAGTGGAAGCGAGACATTGGTCATTCGAAATGACTCCATGAGCATCGGAGAGTGCCTGGCGCTGAGTCCGGAAGGCATTGTGATATCACCAGGGCCGAGGCGCCCGGAAGATGCAAAAATTTCATGCGACCTCATCAAGGCGCTCGACAGCAAAACGCCTCTGCTAGGAGTCTGCCTCGGCCACCAATGCCTTATTGAGTCTTTTGGCGGGAGAACGGAGCGCGCCAGCTTTCCGCTACATGGCGAGGCGAGCGAAATTCGCCACAGCGGCGATGGGCTGTTTCGAGGCGTTCCGTCCCCAATGATGGCCGGCCGTTATCATTCGCTGGTGTCCGTCCCGGCGCCGCAAAGTGCGCTGCGTAAAACGGCGTGGAGCATGGACGGTGAATTAATGGCGGTCGCTCATCGCGAGAATCCCTGGTTTGGAGTGCAGTTTCATCCGGAATCTTTACTGACGCCTCACGGCAGGACAATAGTCCGGAACTTCCTAAGCTATTGCCGAAAGAAGAGGTGTTCGTGACCATTTGGATAAATGGAAAGTTTGTCGACGATCGCAATGCGATTGACGTCGCAGACAGAGGTTTCCTGCTTGGCGATGGGCTGTTCGAGACCATTTTGGTTCGCGAGGGCGCGCCGGTGTTTTTTGCGGAACACATGGCGAGGTTGCGCAGGAGCGCTGGAGCGCTGCGGCTTGATCTTCTATATGATGACCACCAGATCCTTGAGGCCTTGGCGATGTTAGCCAAAAGAAACGAAGCGGAAGGGCAGGATGCGGCCGTGCGCATAACCCTTACGCGAGGCGTGGGTGCTCGCGGGATCGATATTCCGCCAAGTGGCGAAACAAGACCTACACTGCTGATCACTATGGGGCTGTATCAACCACCGCCTAAGGCGGCGCCCGTGACGCTTATGATCAGCAAATTCCGCCGTTCTGAACACAGTGTCGCCGCGAGCCATAAGACGCTCAACTATCTCGATAATGTCCTGGCGCGCGATGAGGCGGCGCGCCGTGGCGCTGATGATGCGATTATGTTGAACGGCGCTGGACGGGTCACTTGCGCTTCAGCGGCGAATGTTTTTCTGGTCGGCGCCAATGGCGTCGTGACAACTCCATCCGTTTCAGAGGGCGCCTTGCCGGGCGTGGTGCGGAACGTGCTGTTACAATCTGCGCCATCCGTCGGACTTTCGATCAAGGAAGCGGTGATTGAGCCTTCAGCGCTTGAAAACGCGCCGGTGTTTTTAACCAACAGTCTTATGGGTATCCGGCCGGCTATATTTCAAGGGGGAGAATCTGAAAGCCGCACGGCGCCGCAGATTCTGAAACAGCTCCAATCGTGTTATGCTGTAGCGGTCAGACGTAGCCTGAACGGATAGGAATGCCATGAAATCTTTTTCAATCTCAGTGGAGCAAATCGCGCGCGTTGTCGGCGCGGCCTCTGCTGACGAACTGTCCCGCCGGTTCAATCGTCATGTGGATTTTCTGACCACGGCCTCATGGACGGGGAGTGCTTTGCTTGGCGCTGGCGGGTTGGGGCTGAACGGAGAGGAGCGCGCCGCGTGTGCAAACCGGGCCGCGGCGTTGTTCGGTCTTAATCAAGGCCATCTCAATCAAGTGAAGGCGGAAAAGATCGAAGACTGGGCAGAGTCGATTGCCGAGGGACTATCCGGCGGGCTGACAACATTCTCGTTTAAGCCAGCCGCTCGCAACGACGATGACGCCGCGATTAACCATGGTGCGGATGAAATTTTTCAAGATGCAGCCGCGGCGGCGAATATTCTCTATGGCCGGCGGCGATTACTATCATTCGTTGCGCCGCATTCTCTTCTGGGGTTGGAGCTTTCGGTGTTGACCCCGAACCTCTTAGGGATCGAGTCGGTGGATGCTCGCGGCATGACGCCGGACTCTCTGTCGAAGAATCTGCTTTTCGGCGACGTCCTCATCGCAACGCCAACACTCTGGCGATATATGATGCAAGAAAAACTGACTGCGCCGGATAACACGCTGGCGGTGTCTTTCGGCGAGCCCATGACCCAGGAGCTTGCGATCGAAATGCGCAAGAGCGGCTTTGGGGTGCTGCGCGAGCTTTATGGGTCAACGGAAACTGGCTTGATTGCCTGGCGCGACAACCCTGGCGAGCCATTTGTTCTGTTTGATCATTGGCGCCGGGAGGGGGAAAACCTCTCGCGTATCCGGCCGGACCAAACTTCATTGCTCGTCGAGCCAATGGATGCTCTGGGCTGGACCGGCGACAGAGATTTCAGACTGTCCGGGCGGCGGGATGGCGCCGTGCAGATCGGCGCTGTAAATGTATTCCCGGATGCAGTCGCCAACGCAATGCAGGGTCATCCGAACATCGAAAGTTGTGAGGTTTCAGTTGGCCGCCGTGGAGATGGGGCCAGTCGACTTGTCGCGCACATAGTATTGAATAGTGACGCGCTGCCAAATGAAAAAACCGCGCGCGTGATTGACGCGTGGTGCCGCACGAACCTTCGTCAGCAAGAGCGCCCGCAGATCTACAATTTCGAAGCTAAAGGAAGCGTCTAGTTTTCGCTGCCACCCTGGCTAAGGCTGGTTGCTTGGCTGTATTTGCTCTGCACCTGTGAGGCGACGCCGGAGAAAATCGTCGTGTCGTCACCCACGGTGACTGTGGCTTCACAATTCGTGGTGCAGTTGTAGGTTGTACGAGCGGCGCCACGGTGAACCGTCAGCATATCGGCGCTTGGAGTGCGAACACGGATGATGAGGTTTTTTACAGCTTCACCATCGTCGTTAAAGACGTAAATGTTCGTCAGCCCCGGAGTTTTGCCAAACAGTAATACGTTGGAATTGTCCTGAACGGTCACATCTGCAATAGCCGGGTTGCCGACAACGATGCTCTGTGCCGGATTATCCAGCTTGTAGGGGCGAACCTGATCCATGGTCAGCCATATCTGTTCGGCGGACGCTGTCTGAACAGCGCCGATTGAAACGATAGCAGCTATGAGCATCCTACGCATGGGTTCATCCTTTTGAGCCAGATCACCCTTACCCTATGCCGCATGAGTCAAAGAAAGCTTAAAGGATCATCCGGCATTTCCGGAAAACCGCGATAATTTGCGGTGGCGAATTTTACCGTACCTTAAAGCCGCATTGCTATTGAGCCAGCTGCTGGTGGAGTGTGCAATGTCTGCTGTCCCTTTAGAGTCCGAAGAATCTACTGAAACCGCCCTGCAGGTGCTCGGGTCGATCGCGCCGTTTCAGGGTCTGCCGGAAGCGGTGCTGGATTTGTTGTGTGAGCATAGCGAGCAGCGCTCCTACAGCGCTGGCCAGACCGTATTCTCTCTTGGCCAGTATGATGGTGGCGAGTTTCTCGTTGTGCTTGCCGGTGGTTTGCGGGTTTCTGTCACAGACGGCGCGAGCGGCGCCATGCTGATTGACGATGTCGGGCGGCATGAAACATTCGGTCTGGAAGTTGCCATGGCCGATCCTGATCCAACGGTTTTTCAGCAAGTCGCAGTAAATGCGGCGTCCGACTGCGAACTGATTGTTATCGACGCCGCGGAGTTCAAAACGCTCGCTGGCGGGCGCCCATCGCTCATGCGCAATATCGCAATATATATGGCTGAACAGCTGGCGTTGCGAAAATTTCGCGCCGAGGCGACGAAAGCAGCACCGACGCAAAGGGTCTATGATGCGCTGATAAAACGTATCGAAAGGGATGCTTTAACCGGACAGTGGCGAATTAACCAGATGCCCAAGCATCGTGAACTTGCGGACCAGGCCGGCGTTGACGAAACAGTGGCGGCGGGTGCCGTGGCGACGCTTATCCAAGATGGTATTGCACAAAGAGATTACCCAGGCCTCGTTATAAACGATATGCCAAGGCTCAATCAGCTCGCCAGCTAGGGTTAATCAGCGTTAAGCATAATACGCATACAGATAAAAAATCTATTCTGTTTATTGTTTCTTTACGCCTCACGAAGAAGATGGCGAGACCTGAAGGGGGAAAACTTCTTTCAGCGGTGCAAGTAAAGAGTAAGCAGGAGTCGACAAATGAAAACTCTTATTGAGCGTTTTAAATCAGATGAAGACGGTGCTACGGCTATTGAATACGGCCTGATCGCTGCTCTTATTGCTGTTGCTATTATCGCTGCCGTTCGTGCAGTTGGTGGTACGCTTAGCGAAACATTCAGCGACATCGATAGCGGTTTAGCTGGCGCATAATTTCGCTTCACGGCGACTTAGCCGCTGAAGCATTGTGCTACGGAAAAGGAGACCTTTTGGTCTCCTTTTTTGTTTATGTCTAACGGAACATTAAGACCGCGCAGGATAGGTTGGCCAACGAGCTTACCCGGAGATCTGTCGCGTGATTGCGTATCTTCTTTTGTCGGTTTTTCCAGCGGCGCTGCTAATTGCGGCTGCGAACGATATTTATGAATTCAAGATCCCGAACTGGATATCGATTGTGCTGGTTGCGGTGTACCCGGCGGCCGGCCTTGCTGTCGGCGCCAGTCCGCAATTGTTGATCGAAGGCGCGCTGATCGGCGCCGCCGCGTTAACGATTGGTTTCGGCCTGTTTGCGGCGAAAATTGTCGGCGGCGGCGACGCCAAGCTCTTTGCGGCGACGGCTCCCTGGCTTGGATTGGGCAGTCTGGGGGTCTTTCTGTTCAATACAGCGATCGCCGGTCTGGTCTTGGCTATCGCTATGGGCATGTTCCGTAAACTCCCGGTGCTTCCAGTTTATGCCCATGCGCCGTGGTTAATACGCCTGCATGAGCGAAAGAAAGATCTTCCCTATGCGGTGGCTATCGCTGCGGGCGCACTTCTTAGTTTTTCACAAACGCCATACTTCCAATTGGTCATTGGCGGTTAACAAGTTCGGTTAACAGAGTTTTGAGGAGTTTCGCTCACCATAACATCGAAGGCGTTCTGTGTGGGGAGCGTAACAGTAAGGCAGGGTCGTTATGAACGTAAGTCGAATTGCTATTCTGGGCGTCGCTCTTGTCGCTGGTGTCGGAGCGTTTTTCCTGATGCTGGGCAATAAGCCCGAGATCTCTCCCGTACAGATCGTGGAACCTGTCCGCGAAGAGTCGGTGCGGGTGCTTGTTTCTACAAAAGATATTCAGCGCGGGCAGCGGCTGACTCTCGAAGATACCGGCTGGGTCTCCTGGCCGAAAAAAGCCCTGCAGCCAACATTTATCACAGACGAAGATTCGAGCGCGCGTGAAAACCTCGAAAGCGCGGTTGCGCGTTCGCTCATCGTTGTCGGTGAACCGATCGTCAACGCAAAAGTTGTGCGGGCTGGCTCGTCAGGCTTGATGGCGGCGATCCTTTCTCCTGGAATGCGTGCGGTGACGCTGCGCGTATCACCTGAAACGTCGTCGGGAGGCTTTATTCTCCCGGGAGATAAAGTTGATGTGTTCTACAGCGCCGGTCGCGATGGACGCGATGGCGGCGCACGGACGATGTTTGAGGACGTGCGCGTACTCGCTGTTAACACGCTGTATTCGGAGAACACCGAAACAGCGCATATCGACGGCGCAAACGTAACGCTCGAATTATCTCCGTTGGACGCTGAGGCGTTCATCTCGGCGCGCGGCGCCGGTTCCTTAAGTTTAGTCCTGCGCAGCATCTTCAAGCCGGAGAATGATCTCCAGGCGAACGAGCGGCGTTCATCCAATGTGAGTGTAATTCGTTATGGGCGTTCGTAATAAAATGTTTGACCAGGGGGTTGAAATGCCATTCCTCGCCAGAGCTAAAAAAGCAATTGGCCCATTTGCGGCGCTTGCCGCTGGGGTCGCTGCGATGTCGTTTGCTGCGCCAGTGCATGCGCAAACCGGCGCCTATCCGGTAAAGATCGATGTAGGCGGCGAAAGCGTCGTTTCAAAAAGTATTATCCTGCCGCTGAACAAGGCGGCGATCGTTGAGCTGCCTCAGGCGGCGGCGGACGTGCTGGTCTCACAGCCGGCTGTAGTTGATGCTGTTGTACGCTCACCGCGCCGTGTCTATCTCCTCGGGCTGACAACCGGGCAAACCAACGCATTCTTTTTTGACGCGCGGGGCCGACAAATTCTCAATCTGGAAATCCAGGTTGAGCGCGACATGGACGCACTTAGTGATTTGATCGGGCGAGTCATGCCCGACTCACGTATCGAAATTGAGTCAGTGAACGACAACGTCGTCCTTCGCGGCGTCGTCCAGTCCGCCAGCGAAGCGGCGAATGCTTCCGAGCTTGCTGGCCGGTTTGTTGGCAACCCGGAACAGGTCATCAACATGATTTCTGTCCGTGATCCGGAACAGGTCATGCTGAAAGTCCGCATTGTTGAAATGCAGCGTCAGTTGTTGAAACAGCTTGGCGTTTCGGCAAGCGGTTCAATTCCGATCTCAAACTCGGCGTTCACCTTTACGTCCTTGAACGGCGTTGCGACCAATGGCGGTCTCGGTATCGGCGGGAGTCGCCCCAATCCAGGCGGCACGCTGCAGGACCTCGACGCATCGTTTCAGGCATTTGAAACAAACGGGTTGGTTCGCGTACTCGCCGAGCCGAATCTGACGGCGATTTCGGGCGAGTCTGCACGCTTTCTCGCCGGTGGTGAGTTTCCGGTTCCCGTCGGTCAGGATGACGGTGTCATTTCTATCGAGTTCAAGGAATTCGGTGTTGGTCTCGGTTTCACGCCGCTGGTTTTGGGCAAGGGCCGCATCAATCTGAAAATTTCTACGGAAGTGAGCGAGATTACGACAGAAAACGCATTCTTCGTACCTGGCGCGACGACCGTGGACGATCAAGGCAACCTGATCACAACGGCGGGCCTTTCCATTCCCGGTCTGTCGGTGCGGCGCGCGAATACGGTTGTTGAGCTGCCGTCCGGTGGTAGCCTTGTTATGGCCGGGATGCTGCAGGAAGACATGCGTTCGACGATCGAAGGCGTTCCCGGCGTGAAAGATGTCCCGGTTCTGGGTCAGCTCTTTCGCAGCCGCAATTACACGAACAACGAGACCGAGCTGGTCATCATCGTGACGCCCTACCTCGTCAAGTCGACGCATGAATCGAACTTGCTTGATCCGACTGAGGGATTTGTTGCGGCGAGTGACGCTGAAACACTTCTGTTCGGCAAGCTTGTGTCGACATACGGACTCGCCGGCGCCGGCGTAAACGAAGCATCGCTCCAGGGCCCCATGGGCTTCATTCTTGATTGATAGGAAAGACGTCATGAACGTGAATTTGTACAAAGCTGCACTTCTTTCCGCTGCGTCCCTGATGGCGGCGGCTTGCGCTGGCGGACCATTTAACGGCCCTCAGCACGCGCTCACCGTGGCGGAGCAACATCCGATTGCAGTCGATAATCAGGTCGTCACGCTGACTATCAAGATGGACCCCTCGACGGACGATCTGTCGAATGTCGATCGTGCACGTCTGCGCGCCTTTGTTGATTCGTACCTCAACAATGGACACGGGCCGTTGACCGTGACCGGCCCATCCGGCGCTGGAAACGACAATGATGGACATGAGGCCTCAGCCGATATTCGCAAGGCGCTTAATGAAGCCGGTGTTCCGTGGTCCGCCATTCATGGCGCGACCTACCGCACTGGCGACGCCTCGAACAGTGACACGATTGTGTCCTTCACGCGCTATGTCGCTTCCGCCAGCCCTTGCGGTATCTGGAAAGGTATGCGCGAGCGTGAATACAGGAACTTGCGCACGCCAAATATGGGCTGCGCAACGATGAACAATTATGCGGCGATGATTGCTGATCCGCACGATCTCATTGCACCTGCAGACGTCGATCCAAGAGATGGTGAAATGGTTGTGCGCGCGATCGATAAGTACCGCAATGGCGAGGTTACGTCATCCGAGATTGATGGCGATATCAATGCACAGACCTCTGGTAATTAGTTGAGCGTGCTCTTGTAGGGGATGCTCGAGGGAGAAGACGATGAAAAACGCTGCTGAAACAGCCTATCAACCGGCGGAGGATGAAGAGGGTGTCGCTGACGGCGCCGCCAGTCTCGGCGCCGATGGCGGACCGGTTGCGCGCGTGCAAAAGCAGGCGGAGGACGCGTTTGATGGCGACGCTGAGTTGTCTGAAGAGGACGACGCCTGGTTGAGCGAGGAGCTTTCCGATGAGGAGCTCGCAGCGCTCGGCGAGGAAGATTTCGGCGACGATTTTTTCGATGACGACGTATTTGAAGACGACGTAGAAAGCGCTGAGACTGAATCGGTCGCGGACGAGACGCCCGTTGAGGCTGATGCCGCCGAGCAGGAATTTTCTGCGGCGGACCTTCAGGAAATCGAAGCAGCGTTTAGCGAACCTGACGTGGAGGCGGTCGCCGACGAAGAAGCAGCCATCGCCGACGCTTTTGATGAGTTTGAAGACGACGGTGAACTTGGCGTCGCCGAAACCGATTCCGAGGATGCTCTTGGCGATATCGAATCCCATAGTGCGCTGGTGACAGCGGCTGCGGCGACAGGCGCTGGCGCTCTCGAAGAGCAAAACTATGGCGGCGCTATCTCCGACTTGGGAGAGGAAGATGTCGATCATCGCCCTGTGCCACGCATTTCAATCCACGCTTTTTGCGAAACACCCAATGTAACTGCATTGCTCGAAAAGGCTTCGGTTGATCGGCGCCTTTCAAAGGCTCACCTGACGATCCATATGGGTGGTGTCGCCAAGGCAATCGATCATTTCCAAACAGCATCGACGCCGAACCTCATCATCCTGGAGACGCTTGCCGATGGTGCTGAGATTTTCGCCAAGCTCGGTGAGCTTGCGGAAGTTTGCGACCCGTCTACCAAGGTGGTGATCATTGGTCAGGTCAACGACATCATTCTCTACCGGGAACTGATCAAGCAAGGTGTGAGCGAATACATCGTTCGTCCGAATTCCCCTTTGCAAATCATCAAGACAGTCGCCGACCTCTATGTCGATCCGTCTGCGCCGCCTATCGGCAAAACCATGGCGTTTGTTGGCGCAAGGGGCGGCGTTGGCTCATCAACAATCGCGCACAATGTTGGCTGGTGTACGGCGGAGGAATTCAAGAGCGATACGGTTATCCTAGATCTCGACCTGCCCTTCGGCACAACGAGTCTGGACTTCGATCAGGAAGCGTCTGCGGGCCTGGTGGAAGCGCTGAGTTCGCCGGAGCGTTTGGACGATGTGTTGCTGGACCGCTTGCTGCAAAAGCATACTGACCGGCTAAGCCTATTCACGGCGCCCTCCATGCTGGATCGGGATTTTGATCTGGATGATCAGGCATTCGAAACAGTGCTGGACGTTGTTCGTGGCACCGCACCAACGATTGTTGTGGATGTCCCGCACACATGGACTACCTGGTCCAAGCGGATCTTGATGACGGCGGACGAAATCGTCATCACGGCGACTCCCGATCTGGCGTCGTTCCGGAACACCAAGAACCTGATAGATATTCTTGGCGCCGCGCGCCCCAATGACGCCTCGCCGACGTTGATCATCAACCAGTTCGATCCAAAGACGTCTGCTGTGCAGGCGGATCAGTTCGCAGAGCATGTAGGCATTGATCCCGCTCAGGTTATCCTTTGGGATCCGCAATTATTTGGCGCAGCGGCGACGAACGCTTCACCGATTATGGAAGTCGGCGGAAAAACGAAAACGGCGCAGGCATTGCGCGATCTTTCCGGCCAATTGCTCGGCCGGTCAGAGCCCAATATCGCCCGTCCGAAGTTCAGCCTTTCAGGCTTGTTCAAAAAGAAACGGTAAGGTGATCGATGTTCGGACGCAGAACAGCCCCTCTGGAAGCGCCGGCGGCGGCAGCGAAGTCATCCGCTGTCGCAAAGAAACCTGCGGCTGCAGCGAAGAAGCCTGCGCCTAAACCGGCGCCGAAGGCCGCAAAACCTGAAACAAAGGCGCCGGCCCAGCCGCCAGCGCCGCCACGGGTTGCTGCGCCATCCGGGGCGAAAGCGTCATCCGATACCGTAGAAATCGGCGGACGGTCTGACGAGTACTTTCAGACCAAGACAACCATCTTTAATGCGCTGATTGACACGATCGATCTATCGCAATTGGCGCAACTCGATACCGAAGCTGCGGCTGAAGAAATCCGTGACATCGTCAACGAGATCATCTCGATCAAGAATGTTCAGATGTCGATTGCAGAGCAAGAAGCGCTGCTGCAGGATATCTGTAATGACGTGTTGGGTTATGGCCCGCTTGAGCCATTACTCGCGCGTGATGATATCGCCGACATCATGGTCAATGGCGCGAGCCGGGTATTCATCGAAGTCGGTGGCAAAATTCAGCTCACCAACGTACGCTTCCGCGACAACGCGCAGTTGATGAATATCTGCCAGCGCATTGTGAGCCAGGTTGGCCGCCGCGTTGATGAAGCCAGCCCGATCTGCGACGCGCGTTTGCCCGATGGTTCTCGCGTGAACGTGATTGCGCCGCCGCTTTCCATTGACGGCGCCGCACTCACTATTCGAAAATTTAAGAAAGACAAGCTGCGTATTCAGGATCTTGTCAACTTCGGATCGATCTCTCCTGAGGGCGCAAAAGTACTTGAAATTATCGGTCATTGCCGCATCAACACGCTGATTTCCGGTGGTACGGGTTCTGGTAAGACGACGCTGTTGAACTGTATGACCGGTTTTATCGAGCACGATGAACGGATCATCACCTGCGAAGACGCGGCGGAACTTCAACTTCAGCAACCGCATACGGTGCGCCTCGAAACCCGACCCCCGAACCTTGAGGGTCAGGGCGAAGTGACCATGCGCGACTTGGTGAAAAACTGTCTGCGTATGCGTCCGGAACGGATCATCGTCGGCGAGGTGCGTGGCCCCGAAGCGTTCGACTTGCTTCAGGCCATGAACACCGGTCACGACGGCTCCATGGGTACGCTTCACGCGAACTCGCCGCGAGAGGCGCTTCAGCGTATCGAATCCATGATTACGATGGGCGGCTATAACCTGCCGTCAAAAACCATCAAAGAAATGATCGTCGGCTCCATCGATGTAGTCATTCAGGCAGCACGTCTCCGCGATGGCTCTCGCCGCATCACCCATGTGACCGAAGTGCTCGGCACCGAGGGCGATACAATCATTACACAGGATCTCTTCGTCTACGACATGGATGGCGAGGATGCTGACGGATCAATCGTCGGAAAACATAAGTCAACTGGTATCGCGCGTCCGGCGTTCTGGGATCGTGCACGCTACTATGGAAAAGAAGCAGAGCTGGCCGGCGCGCTAGACGCTGCTTCGGAGTAAGAGGTTATGGATCAGCAGATCCTCATCGTCGCGGCGCTTGGCGTCGTCTGTTTTGGCGCACTGGCGTTTGTCTTGCTGGCGCCAAGCCAGCGCGACAAGGCGAACAAGCGCGTTTCGGCCCTGAAAACGGCGAAAGCGACCAAGCGCGGTGGCGGCGGTGCAAATACCGAAGCGCAAAGCAAAGAACGTCGTAAAAAGCTGGCGGAATCGCTTGCGGCGTTAGATGACAAGACGAAAAACTTGAAGAAGAAAAAGCGTCTGACGATGACGCAGATGCTTGATCAGGCAGGATTGCCCATAAAGCCAAAACATTTCTACATGACATCGGTTGTGACGGCCCTGCTGTTTGGGGTTATCGGCATTATCTCCGGCCAAAAACTCTGGATTACCGGATTGCTTTTCCTGGTCGGCGCCTTTGGTTTTCCGCGTTGGGTCGTGAACTTTTTGCGCGGCCGCCGTCAGAAGAAATTTGTCGACGAATTTTCCAATGCGATCGACGTTATTGTCCGCGGCGTGAAGTCCGGTCTGCCTGTAAACGAATGCCTGAAAATTATTGCGCGGGAAGCGCCACGTCCGGTCTGTGATGAATTTCATATGCTGGTTGAGGGTATCCGCGTTGGTTTGTCCATGGAGCAGGCTTTGGAACGCATGTATGAGCGAATGCCGTTACAAGAGGTCAATTTCTTTGGCATTGTGCTGCTCATCCAGCAAAAGACGGGTGGTAACCTGGCGGAGGCGCTCGGCAACCTTGCGACGGTACTACGTTCGCGCAGATTGATGGATGGAAAAATCAAGGCGCTGTCCGCAGAAGCCAAGGCGTCGGCCTGGATTATCGGTTCGTTGCCCTTCCTTGTTGCTGGCTCCGTTCAACTTTCATCACCTGACTATCTCGCTCCGTTATTCAACTCGCAGGTCGGCAACTTTATATTGATCGGCGCAGGGATATGGATGTGCATGGGTATTTTCGTGATGAAAAAAATGACGCAGATCAAGGTGTAGGGGCGCACGCGCAATGGAAGCCATCATCAACGCTGTAACTGACCGGACGTTTCAGATCGCCCTGCTGGTGTCGCTTGCCGCGATCGCGACAGTGTTCACGGTGCTTGAGCCATTGCTTGTAAAAGACAAGCTCAACGAGCGCATGAAATCGGTAGGCGCTTATCGCGATAACCTGCGCAAGCAACAGCGCGAGATGCTGGCTAAAAAATCTGCCACCAAGGGCCTTAGAAATACAACACCTCAGGGTGCGATTAAAGAAATCGTCGAAAGCCTGAAGCTGCTGGAAGTCTTTGACGCCGATTCCGCGCGCAAAAAGCTGATGATGGCCGGATATCGCGGCCAGGGGCCAGTCTTCACCTTCATGACGGCGCGGCTTGGCTTGCCATTCGTCATGGCAGCGCTTGTAGGTGTTTACGTCTATCTGCTTGACGGCTTCGAGCTTGATAGCTTTGGGCGCCTGTTGGCGACAATGGGCGGTTTCCTTTGCGGCTTTTATCTGCCGAGTATCTATATTTCAAATGCGGTTTCCAAGCGTCAGCAAAAAGTGCAGGAAGCCTGGCCGGATGCACTCGACTTGATGCTGATATGCGTTGAATCGGGTATGTCTATTGAGGCGGCGTTTCAAAAAGTTGGTGACGAGGTCGGCCCGAACTGTCCGGAACTGGCGGAGGAGCTGGGTTTGACGACCGCAGAACTCTCCTACCTGCAGGAGCGCAAGCAAGCCTATATCAATCTTGCAGAACGTACCGGACTTGATGCGGTGCGTGCGGTGGTGACGGCGCTCGTTCAATCTGAAAAATACGGTACGCCTCTTGGGCAATCTTTGCGTGTCATGGCGAAGGAAAGCCGCGATCTGCGGATGCAGGAAGCAGAGAAAAAAGCCGCCGCCCTGCCGCCAAAACTCACCGTACCGATGATCGGTTTCTTTTTGCCCGTGCTCTTTGCGGTCATTCTCGGTCCGGCGATCATGAGCGTCATGGGGCTGGAATAAAAGTTAACCTGCCATTGAAAAACCTGGGCCGGTCCGCTTTGGTGCGCCGACTGGCGACCAGCGTATAGCCGTTATTGTACCAAGTTTGCCCACCATCCGATGAGACTTCCAGCTTTGTTTCAAACCTGTCGGCGGTGATGTTGAAATATGTGGTGCGGTTCATAAAATCGCCTCCGCCAAACATCTCGCCGGAGGCGGTGGTTACAACTTCGCCAGAAAAAGTGTCACCCTCAAGCGTTTTTCTGTTTCCTAGGGAGTTTATGGAAACGCCGGCGATCTTGTTGGTTTCTGGGTGAATTGTGAAAATCTGAGTCCCAGCAAAGTGATCAAAATCTTCGGGGCCAAATGGCGGGTGAACAGATACAGTCTCGACGGAAAATCCTGCCATTCCAAATCTTGCACTCATCCAGCCCGGATGAATCTGTATCGAACCATCAGCCATTCTAGTGGTTGATTCCAGGCTCCATTCGCCGATCAAAAATGCGAGTTCACGTAATTTTTCAGGCGCATGGCTAGCCATCGTGTCATGTGAAATCTCGATGCGTGCAGGCGCCGTGTAAACATCGAGCGTTTCGCGCCCCGCACATCCAGCCGCCGTCAACAATAACCCAAACAAGCCTACAACGGTCTTGTCCATAAGCCCCATGATCGTTTCCTGTGACTAATCGCGAGGTGCGCGCAAAAGAGAGATCGCCGCCAGTTCGTGCATTGTATCGTGTGTTTCGCACGCCGCTCCTATTATGTCAAGTGGGTTGACATAATAGGAGCGGCGTGGGTAAGGGTGGCTTGTAAAAAGTTGTAATCCGATCAGAGCGGTCGCGACTGGGATTAAAATGGCGAAAGATCAGTGGGTGACACAGAAGTGAGTATCGAAAGCCGGGCGGACACTTGGCTTATCAACTACAAGCGGGCCTGGGAGCAGCAGGATGCTGATCTGGTTGCAACGCTATTTACCGTCGGGGCCCGATATGCAGTAAACCCGCTTGAAAACGTAATTGTTGGGCGAGACGCCATCAAAAGGTACTGGAGCGCGGGCGCTGCGGGATCGCAAAGAGATATTACTTTCGATTACGAGATATGGTCCGTCACCGAAGAAATGACTATTGTTCATTGGGTCGCGGCCTTCCTGCGCGTTCGAACAAGGGAACAGGTAAAGATGGATGGTGTATTCAGGCTGTTATTTGAAAACATCAATGACGCCACGCTCACTTGTTCGATTCTGGAAGAGTGGTGGTTTTCTGCCGTTCAAGAAAAATGATCGGTGGTTTCATAAACTGCCCCAACCAATATAGGATGGAATGATACCATGCGATTCTCACTGAAAACGAAAATCAGCACACCGCGCTTTGATGAGTCACTGGACTACTACAAAAAAATATTTGGGATGACGGTGGTGGAGGAATGGGAAAAAGCGGACGATAAGGGCGCCATCCTCGCCTTTAAAGATGGTCGCGACGAAGCCTTTTTGGAGATCTACTTCACTGATGCCGTGCACGATTTTTCCGGGCTTAGCCTTCAATTTCGCGTTGACGGCGTCGATGATTTCGTTCGCGGTTTGCCGGATGATTGCGAATTTGAAGGGCCAAAGCCGCGCCCCTGGGGCGCGCGGTATGTGTATTTGCGCGACCCAAACGACATCCTGCTTATTGTCTACGAAGGTTGCATGTGATGCCTGTGTCATGTTTGGGAGAGAGAAGCGCGTCGAGTGTTCTGTCCCGAGAAGTGACGCGCCACTCTCGACTGGTGAAATCCCCATTTCGCAGATTCCACGGGAGTATGAGAGGCGGCGCCACTCTACTCATTTTCGCCATAGGTTTGATTGGCGCCGCCAGCGCTGAGGAGATGCAGAAATCTGATCCGGGAAGGGCAGTGGCCTACTTTTCAGAGCTTTTTGATCAATATCCCAACCAGAAGGTGGCATCAGAAATGATTGCCATTTTGGCGGAGAACCTTGAAAGCGGTCAATATGAAAGTTTGAAAACTCGGGAGGATTTGGCGAAGGCGCTGACGGCGGACGTCAGATCGGTCCGTCGAGATTTCCATCTTGGTGTTCAGTACGCCGCCACGTCTCCTGTCGACGACGCTGCTCACAATCTGGACAAGCCTGAGGTTCTTGACGGATTGCGAAAGAAAAATTTCGGCTTTGAAGAAGCGCGTATCCTTGAGGGCAATGTCGCATTTATAAAGATAACCGCGCTGAACGATGTTTCGGTAGCAGGTGATACGGCGCGCTATGCGCTGGGATTCGCTAGCAATGCGGATGCCGTCATAATCGATATTCGCGGCAATCTCGGTGGCGAGCCAAATATGGTTCGACTCCTTGAAAGCGCGTTCTTTGAAAAACGAACATTGATGAACACGATTTATTACACCGATGGTCGCGACGATGCGGTGGAAGAGATTTGGACGGACCCGCAGCTTGTTGGCATAGAAAAACTTTATCGCACGCCTGTATTCATATTGATTAGCCGCTTCGTTGCATCGGGTGCTGAAGATCTTGCTTACTCAATGCAGGCTCAAGGCAGGGCGACGATTGTCGGAACGCAAACCCTGGGTGCTGCACATCCTGGTATGTCTCACTATCGTGAGGATTTACGTCTTAGTTTCAGTATGCCTCATGGTTACGTCGTAAATCCCATCACCGGAACCGACTGGGAGGGCGTCGGAGTGGTCCCGGATGTGGAGGTCCCCGACGGCGCTTCGTTGCGAGAGGCAAAAGCCCAGGCATGGAAAGCAATCGGATACGAGGCGGCGCTGGCGAATTGAATTCGGCGCCGTTCGATCAGGTCGCGATTGCCGCAGCTAGCTCCAATCCGCCTGCAGGAGTTTTTTGGCGTCCGCGACTTTTTTTGCACCAAATTTCTTCGCGATTTTAGTCTCCAACTGGCGGAGGACCGCAAATGCGTGCTCGATTGATCGGCGTCCTTTGGGCGTCATTTTGATGAGCTTCGCGTTCCTTTTTTGTGGGTCTGGCTGAAGAGAAATGATTCCCTCTTTCTCCAGTTCTCGAACAGTCAAGCTCACGGCCTGTCTCGATAGCCCAAGCTTTTCACTCATAGTTTGAGCGCGGTCTTTTCCGTCTTCCAGATAAAATAGAAATATAATCTGCGCCCGGGTGAGCTTTACGTTGTTGGACGCTTCAAGTTCGGCATTTAATTCCTGCACAAACCAGCTGTAGCAACGAATTAGCAGCTCGATCAGGAACGGCTCTGTTTTCTTTGTGCCGGCCATTCGCTCCGTTACCCGTATTGCCGCTGGCGATTGATAGTACAGTTCAAATTTTCTGCAAACAATGGGCGCGCGCGGGCGTGACCGCCCGACATGCGAAGGCGCGTGAGTAGAGTGCCGCCTTAGCGGTCTGCGGCGCCGGCGATCTGGTCAATCGCCTCATAAAGCGGAAGTTCGCCGGCCGCGACCTTCTCACGCGTGGGCGCAGGCTGGCCGAGACGGGCGCGGTAAACCCAGTAATTTGTCATGACCTTTTCGACGAAGTCGCGGCTTTCTCGGTTTGGAATGCTCTCGATAAAGAGCAGCGGATCGTCAATGGCGACGTCGCGTTTCCAGCGGCGCAAATTGCCAGGGCCGCCATTGTAAGCAGCCGCCAGATGAAAGAGGTCGCCATCTACCGCCTTGGTCATTAGATAATCCACATAGTTCTGGCCGAGTTCCATATTGAACGAGGGATCATAGAGCTTCTCACGCCCGCTCTTGTAACGTAGCGAACGATCGCCGGAAATGTAGCTTGCGGTGCGCGGCATCAACTGCATCAAACCGCGCGCGCCGACACGGCTGGTGGCGTCGGTTTTGAATTTGGATTCCTGACGCATTAAGGCGAACAGCAGCGCGCGATCGACTTTAAATCCGCTTTCCGGAGAGAAATGTGGGATGGGAAACAGACCTGCTTCCAGATCTTTGCCTTCACCGGAAAGCGCAATGTCAATTTGCGCCGCCGGCAGATCGAGCGCCGTTGCGATGGCGAGCAGGTTGGCGGTTTTCGTCTCATCAACGGAGCCGTTGGCCCAGCGCAGCTCGACATCGGCCAGAGCGTTTTGGCCTGCTTGAACCAGCGCCACCGCCCGTTTGATGCGCGGCTCATTGTCGATCAGATCGTCGAAGCTATCCTGTGTCAGTGTTGGCGCGGCCCAGTTGTAATCATATTCGCGGCCAAGTTGCGCCAGCGCCAGCTGTCCGTAGAAAGTAAATGGATAGGCGGCGGCGATTTCGAGGTTCGGCGTGACGTCCGCCGGATGTCCGCCCGCGAGCGCCGTGCGCGCCGCCCAGAATCCGGCGGCGGAACGCAGCGAGTCCTCCTGATACGGAACAGCCGCCATGGCTGCAAACTGGTCATAGGCGGCGGCGATATTTTCCTTGCGAAATTCAATAAGCCCGGCGATCCAGTGGGCCAGTACAGCGCTTTCGCCGTTGCGGGCCGCGGCGCTAGCGGCGATTTCCTCAGCCGTGTCCACGTAGCCCTGATAATAAAGGCTGGCGGCGATCCATGAGCGCATCCGATCGAATTGGCGCTCGGTGATATTGCCGCGTTTTGCATGGCCCTCGATTTCGCGCAGGGCCTCTACAGCGCGCTCCTTGTTGGACAGGTAACGCACGCGCCCTTCAATGCGGCGCAAGCGCGGTTTGCCGGTGCGCTCATAATCGGCGATGAGATCCGGGTGCAGTTCCTTTTCCGGCATTGCTTTCCACTTGCGCGGGATCGGGCGTATGGGGTTTGACTGACCGCCTGGACGCCTTTTGCGTGCGAGGGAGTAAATTTTATCCGCTTCAGGATGATCGGCGTAGAAAGACATCCAGCGCTTTAGCTCGCTGAAGGATGAGCGATAGGCCGTTGGATGCATGTAGCGCTGATATTGAACGTAGCCGAGCAGAATATCGTTTTCGAGGCCGGCGATTTTTTTGTCAGCGTCATTCCATCGGCCGTTTTCCTGAAGCTCGAAAATCTCGCGGTAAAGAGCTGCGTCGGCTTCGCTCAGCACGCTGATCGTGGTGGCTTTCGCTGGCTCGAGGCTGTCTGCAGTGACGTCAATCGTGTCGGCACGCACCGGAGCTGTGGCCCATGCAATCGCGGCGAACAACGAAACACCCAATTGAATCGCCTTGGACAGCAAACGCATCGTCAATTCCCTTACTCGCCGCTCAAGGCGGCGGATGAGCGGCTTCGCGCCGCCAAAATCTAAAGATGGAGATAAATCCCCAACGCCCCGAACTTTACACCTAAGAATATCGTAATGTCGGTTAATGCTCCTTTAACCGATCGGCGAGGTTTTGCAGATCAGCCCAGGCAAGGCGCTTGCTGGCCGGCTGGCGCAGCAAGAATGCGGGATGGAACATTGGCAGGGCGGGGACGCGGAGCCCGCCAGCGGTCTCTATTTCACGCCACACCCCGCGCGTCCGCATGATCCCCGTGACCCCCAGCATCGCCTGCAGGGGCGCGCCCCCGGCGATCAGGACCGCTTTGGGGGCGCTGATCTCGATCAAACGGTCCACGAACGGGCGGCAGACGGCTGTCTCCATCGCCGTTGGCGTCCGATTGGCTGGGGGACGCCAGAAAATAACATTTGAAATCAATGCGTTATCACTTCTCGATCGGCCAATGGCCGCGAGCATCTTGTCCAGCAATTGTCCTGCCCGGCCCACGAAAGGCTTGCCCAGCCGGTCTTCGTCACGGCCCGGCGCCTCACCGATTACCAAAAGGTCCGCGCCGGGCACGCCGTCGGTGAAGACGGTGTTTTTCGCACCGGCGCGCAACGGACATCCCTCAAACGCGCGAACCGCCGCATCCAGCGCCTCAAATGTCTCGCAGGCTGCAGCCAGCTTCTCGGCGGCCTTGATGGCTTCGTCGGTGGAGATCGCGTCTGCCGGCGCTTCGTAATGTTGTTCCGGCGAAGCCTTAACGGACTGAAGGCTGGGCGCCCCGGTTTGCATGCGCGGTTCGCTGGTTGTCCAGGAATAGAAATCAGAAGGTGACGCGCCGACGCTCTCGTCGACGCCCATTTCGGCGTACCAGCGCAGCAGCGTCAAAGCGGCATCTTGTTCGGAAACTGAATTCACAATCGCCATTCTAGCAGCAATACCGGCCTAAACAGAAGCAGCCAGCATCAGTTGCGCGCCATAATAAAGGGGCAATCCCCATAGCCTGTTGAAAAATTGCGGACGGACAAACCGGTCTTTGGCGACGGCTAGGTCGGAAATAGCGAAACCGACAGCGCCGAGAACGACGATGATCCTGGGCGAAGACGCGCCGGGCGGCGCCGCCAATACGCTCGTCGCCACCATCACGCCAATGATTGCCGCATAGCCTGTTACTGGCCAGCGAAATGCAGCCAGTTGCGGCCATAACCATCGCAATGTGAATGCTGCAAATATCGCCATTGCCGCAGCTGTCACATAAAACAACAATCCAGCTTCAGGGCTGCCTGAAAGGAACGCCCCAATATAGGCGCCGTGTCCCAGTGCGAAAGCGGCCATGCCCGCAAGAAAGGTTTTCGGCCCTGAGGGAATGAGTAGAATATCGCCGAGGGTGCATAACACGAGTGCGCCAAGCACCCATTGCCCGTAAACGCTGTCCAAGCCCCCGCCTGCAAGGGCGACCAGCACAAAACAGACCGAGGCGGCTGGTTTGGCGAGCCACCGGATGCGACCATTGTCTCGGTGCTCCCCCCACAGAAGCACTGCTACAAAGACCAGGCTGGCGATGATGAAACTGAATTGCGGCATGATTGTTTGTGCTTATGTGACGGTTCAGACGGCTGCGGCGACGGGACGTGCCGGTTAACATGGCTTTTCCCGGTGATTTTTGCCAGAAACGCCCCTGAAATAGATATCAGACAGGCCAAGAGAGACCTTCGATGACGAATGACGCCCCAGACTATGAGGCCCCCGAACGCGAGGCCCCCCAACGCGAGGCAATGGAAATCGATGTTGTGATCGTCGGCGCTGGCCCGGCCGGCCTTTCCGCTGCGATTCGATTGAAGCAACTGGCTGCGGACAAAGGAGGCGACATCAACGTCGTGGTTGTCGAAAAGGGATCGGAAGTCGGCGCCCATATACTTTCAGGCGCGGTGCTGGATCCATCGGGCCTCGACCGATTGTTGCCCGAATGGCGTGAAATGCCCGGCGCGCCGGTCGATACGCCTGTAAAGTCGGAAAGTTTCAAAATACTGGGCGCCAGCGGGTCCGCATCGCTTCCGGTCTTCGCCATGCCCGGCATGGTCAAGAACCACGGTTGTTACATCGTTTCAATGGGCAATGTCTGCCGTTGGCTCGCGGAAATCGCGGAGGGGCTTGGCGTTGAAATTTACCCCGGCATGGCGGCGTCAGAGTTGCTTTATCGTGACGACGGTTCCGTGCGTGGCGTTGTCGTCGGCGAAGTGGGCATCGGCAAGGACGGTGAGAAAAAGGCGTCCTACGAGCCCGGCATGGAACTCGTCGGCAAGTACGTTCTCATCGGTGAGGGCGTGCGAGGGTCGTTGTCCAAACAGCTGATTGAACATTTCAAGTTGGACGAAAACAGCGATCCGCAGAAATATGGCATTGGACTGAAAGAACTTTGGGAAATCTCGCCGGAAAAAAGCCGCCCCGGACATGTGCAGCATACTTTCGGCTGGCCGCTGAAAAATGACACAGGCGGTGGATCGTTCTGTTATCACTATAATGACAATACGATCGCGCTCGGTTTTGTGGTGCACCTGAACTACAAAAACCCCTATCTTTATCCGTATGGAGAGTTTCAGAAATTCAAGACCCATCCGGAAATCGCTGAGTTGCTGGAAGGTGGCAAGCGTATCGCATACGGTTCGCGGGCGATTACCGAAGGCGGTTATCAGTCCGTACCGAAGCTGAGCTTTCCCGGCGGCGCGTTGATTGGATGTTCTGCAGGCTTCGTGAATGTGCCGCGTATCAAGGGCAATCACAACGCGATGTTGACGGGGGTGATGGCGGCGGAGGCGGCGTTTAACGCCATGGCTGAAGGCCGTGAAGGAGACGAACTGACGGCCTATGAAGCGGCTTACGACGCCTCGCCGGTAAAAGCGGAATTGCACAAAGCGCGCAACGCCAAGCCACTGTGGACGAAGTTCGGCACGCTGCTTGGCGGCATCGCTTTGTCAGGGATGGATTTATGGACAAATTCAATTCTGCCGGGCTTTTCGTTCTTCGGCACGCTCCACCAGAACAAGACCGACGCCGCCGCCACGGAGCCGGCGTCGAAGCACCAACCCATTGACTATCCACGTCCAGACGGGACGGTGACCTTCGATCGCCTGACAAACGTCGCTTTTTCCGCCACCAATCACGAAGAAGATCAGCCGTCCCATCTGAAACTTAAGGATCCGTCAATCCCGATCGGCGTTAATCTGCCACAATATGCGGAGCCGGCGCAGCGTTATTGCCCGGCAGGTGTATACGAGGTGGTGACCGAAGAGGGCGGCGGCGATCCGCAGTTTCAGATCAATGCGCAAAACTGCGTGCATTGCAAAACATGCGACATCAAAGACCCGTCGCAAAATATTGTTTGGACAACGCCAGAAGGCGGCGGCGGCCCCAACTATCCGAATATGTAAGGCTGATATTGTAAGGAATGTTTCTTCCCGTGTTTTTCAAAAGATGTGCATTGAAGTTCGCCGCCGTTTTATTTTTGGCGGTCGTTGGTTGCGCGAGCGCGCCGCAGGAAGAATCCGTCGTCGGGGATTATTTGTCAGGCCGGTTTGCCGCGCGGACAAATGAAGTGGGCGCCGCCGCGACGGCCTTTGAAGGAGCACAGGCGGAATTCGCCGAAACTGACGAAGTGTTGCGCAGCGCGTTTTTATATCAATTGGCCTCAGGCGATGTAGAAGGCGCGGCGATGCTCGCCAGCAAAATTCTCGAAAACGATGACGACGATGATGACGATCTGGCGCGCCTGACATTAGCCACGCGCGCGCTCCGCAATGGCGACTATGCAAGCGCTCGAGCGGTGCTCGCAGCTGATCCAAAAGTTTCTTATCTCGGGGCGCCGATGACGATTCTTGACGCCTGGGCGCTTGAGGGGGCAGACGGACCCGAGGCGGCGCTGAAGGCCCTGGCGGCGCGGGATGGCGAAACCTTCCGCGGATTTCATCCCCTGCATCAGGCATTACTGTTCGAAAAAGCGGGCCTCATTGATGAGGCGGACACCGCACATCAACTGTCGCTTGCCACCTATGGCGGCCTGATTGGGTTCGATGCGTATGGCGCGTTTCTGGAACGTGCGGGCGAAGAAGGCGCAGCAGAAGCCTATTATGAGCAAGTCGCCCAGAACCAAGGCGTACCGCGCACGATTGCGCTACAGGGCTTGGAGCGCGTCGGAAACGGAAAGGTCAGCCGGGCGTTTTCCAACGTCACGCCGGCCCAAGGGGCCGCGATCGCGTTTCATTCATTCGCACAGACGATTCTTGAGCAAATCGAAGAACAGCGCATGGCGGCTGAAAAGGCCGGGTTCCGCATTGGTGATCCCAATTATGACATGCCACTCGCGCTTATTCAGATGGGGTTGTATCTCAATCCCTCGCTGGATCATTCACAGTCGCTCGCAGGTCGGATTTTGAATGTATATGGCGATAGCGACAATGCGATCTCCATTCTCAGACGTATTTCCTCGTCGTCATCATACTTTGAACAGGCGCAGATCGACATTGCCATGGGATTGGTCGAGCTTGGACGCAAGGATGAGGCGCTAAAAGTTCTTCGAGATGCGTCGCGTGGACGAAGCGGCGCGGAAGAAGCAAAATTCCGATACGCCAGCCTTTTGATGAGCGACGGCAAGTACCAGTCCGCCATTAGCGTGTTGAACGGGCTCATCGACGCATTGCCTGCCGAACCGAACGAAGGCGCATGGCGGTTTTTCGTTTCTCGCGCCGCAGCGCATCTTGAGCGAAGTGAGTGGCCCGCCGCCGAGCAGGACCTGGTGCGCGCGGTTGAGATCGCACCAAAGCAGGCGGTGGCGCTCAACTATCTTGGGTATTCCTGGGCCGAACGTGGCGAAAATCTGGACGAGGCGTTTGACTTGATTGAAAAGGCGGTGGCGCTCGAGCCAAACTCCGGCGCCTATATCGACAGTCTCGGTTGGGCTCACTATCAGCGTGGCGACTACAAGAATGCGGTGGGTCATTTGGAACATGCGGCGTCGCTTGTCCCCTCGGATCCGACAATCACGGATCACCTTGGCGATGTTTATTGGCGGCTTAACCGCAAAATTGAGGCGCGCTATCAGTGGCGTCATGTTCTCGAACTTGATCCTGGCGATAAACTGCGCGCCTCCGTTGAGACAAAACTCAAGGAAGGTTTGCCGGATCTCGCTGAATGATTGTTGAAAGCGCACCCGCCAAGATCAATCTCTATCTCCATATCGGTCCTGTCCGTGGCGACGGGCTGCATGATCTCGCCAGTCTCTTCGTGTTCGCAAAGGACGGCGATATCGTTCGCGCAGAGAAAAGCCATTCACTGACGCTTGCTATAACTGGGCCGTATGCGGATGAACTGTCGGGCGGCCGCAAGGAGGAGAACCTCGTCTGGCGCGCCGCACAACTGTTGCAAGCGCGCGCAGGCGTCGCCGCCGGCGCGGCCCTCACGCTTGAAAAGAATTTGCCCGTCGCCGCTGGGGTCGGCGGCGGTTCCGCCGATGCGGCAGCGGCGCTTCGGGCGCTTGTCCGGCTGTGGGATCTGAACATATCGGATGCAGCGTTGCGGGCGTTGGCCTTTACCCTGGGCGCGGACGTGCCTGCCTGTCTGGTGCGCGCGCCGGTGAACGTTTCAGGCGCCGGAGAAAAGCTGACTGCTGGACCGCATTTGCCGCCGCTTTGGTGCTGCCTCGTCAATCCGCGCGTTCCCATGCCGACGGGGCCAATATTCCGCGCCTTCGATACGGCTATTATGGCGCCAGCTACGCCAGTGATGGCGGCCATTTCCAATACCGATTACGCTGCATTTGTTGTTTCTCTTGAAAAGACCCGAAACGACCTTGAGCCTTTCGCAGGCGAAAGGGCGCCGGTAATTCGTGACGTGCTGCGAAATCTACAGGCGGCGCCCGGGGCGCTGATCGCGCGCATGTCGGGGAGCGGCGCAACGTGTTTTGCATTGTTTGCGTCAGAAGCGGCGGCGGTGCGCGCGGCGCAAAAGGCTGCAAGCCAAAGCTGGTGGGCCATGGCGTCGCCGCTCCATGTGCGGTAAACCATTTGTCGTCTGATGAAACCGGCCCTATGGACGTCATGCTTGTTGAACCTTTCATTCTTGCTGCTGCAGCTGCGATGACCTTCGCCATCGCGTATTGTGCGAGTTTGCTGGCGGCGCAGTCGCGTCAGTTTCTTGATCATCCGAATGAGCGGTCCAGCCACGAACACGCAACGCCGCGTACGGGCGGGCTTGCAATTATTGGGGCATGGCTGGTCGGACTATTCATCGTCGGCGCTTTTGGATCGAACATCGAACTTGCGCGATCGGCCGCGCTGATCGCCGTCCTGGCGGCGGCGGCGCTGGGCGTCGGGCTCGCCGACGATCAGTTTCAATTGTCTGCAACATGGAAATTCGCCGGTCAGGTGGTTGTCGCGGCGGCTTTCGTCGGACTGTTTGGCCCCATGCAGCTGTTGCCAGCGCCTTATCTGGGTGACTTAACGCTCGCTCCCTTATGGGGCGTGATTATCACCATCCTCTGGATCGTCGGTTTCATGAATGCGTTCAACTTTATGGATGGCGCAAACGGTCTCGCGGCCGGGGCGGCGGCGGTGGGTCTCGCCTGGGTGGCGGTGATCGCCGGGGCGGCGGGCGCAATATTGTTGTTTGCGACGGCTTTCCTGTTGGCCATTGCCGCGACTGGTTTCCTGCCGCACAACCTCAATCGCGGTAAGCTCTTCATGGGCGATAATGGCAGTCAGGCCGTGGGGTTCTTGATAGCGGCGTTTGGCGTGCTTGGCGTCAACTGGACGGGCGGGCGGATGAGCGCATTGATCGTGCCGGTCATTTTCGCGCCGCTTCTGTTTGACGTGGCGTGGACCTTGATCTCACGAATTATCAGGCGGCGGAATGTTTTGCAGGCGCATCGTGAACATCTGTACCAGTTGATGATCCGCAGTGGCGCTTCGCATTCTTCGGTTGCGGTGATCTATATGGGGCTGGTGAGCCTGTCCGCATCCACAGCGCTCTTCATGTTGACATTGCCTTACTCATTGCAATGGCTCGCTCCGGCGTTTTTGGCGGCTGTCTTCAGTGTCGGTGCGACGCTTGTCTACCGGCGCTCGATTCGTGACGGGTGTTTCCGCGAAAACGATCTGGCGCGGGCGTCGGACGTTCAAGAGGCGGGGAATTCGTCGCTGCACGCCGCCGAATAGCGTACGTTATACAGCGCGGGCTGTTGATGTTTTTACAAGGTCGCGAAGCGCTGCTGAAAACCCATTTTCCGGAAGATTGCCCAGCGCGCGCAGCGCTTTTTGCGCATAGTCCCGAGCACATTCAACGGTGTCCTCGATCGCGCCATCGCGCTGCATGAGCGCACAAGCCTGATCGAAATCGCCATCCTGGATGTTTCCATCAGCGATGACGCGCCGCCAGAACGATTTTTCCCCCTCGCGAGCGCGTGCGACGGCGAAGACAACCGGCGCCGTCATTTTACCTTCGCGAAAATCATCGCCGACCGATTTGCCCAGCGACGCTTCAAACCCGGCGTAGTCGAGCGCATCGTCGATCAGCTGGTAGGCGATGCCGAAACTGCGCCCAAACTGGCGGATGGCGTCGACGTCAGATTCTGCGCGATCAGCGATCAGCCCGCCAACTTCAGTAGCGGCGGCAAACAGAGCGGCCGTCTTCGCTTCAACCACCTCGATATAGGTCTCGAAAGTGGCGGCGAGATTCTTCTGCGTTGTCAGCTGTAATACTTCGCCCTGGGCGATGACGCCAGACGCATGAGACAGGGCCTTCAGCACCCGCAAGTCTTTGGCTTCAACCATCAACTCAAAGGAGCGCGCGAAAATGAAATCCCCGACCAGGACGCTTTCCTTGTTGCCCCAGATTATGTTTGCAGTGCTCGCTCCACGGCGAAGTGCAGATTCATCAACCACATCATCATGCAGCAAGGTAGCACCATGAATGAGCTCTACAGCTGCGGCGAGTTTCACGTGATCGGCGCCGTCATAATCAAACAGCTTGGCTGAGGCGAGCGTCAGCATTGGTCGCAACCGCTTGCCGCCAGCCTTCACAAGGTGCCCTGCGAGTTCCGGGATCATGCTCACCGGCGAATGCATCCGGTTGAGAATTGCTGTGTTAACCGCTTCGAGATCGCGCCGCGTCAGTCCCTGCAAATTCGAAACAGCCGTCAGGAAGTCGGCGTCGCGAACATGAGCGCCGGTTTCCCGATCGCTTGGCTCGCGGCGATGGTCGATTGTCTCGCTGGCTGTCGCTGCTAAACCCAAGGATCAGACCTTTCACGTTCCTGATATGGGGTGCAGATTGGTCGTTGCCAGTCACCCGGTCAAGCAATAGCCGCCAAGACGGTCAGCGGCGAATCATCGCTGTTTTCGGCTTGTCCAGCCTCGCCGTCGCATTGAAAAGCGGCGCACCTTCACTTACTTGCGGCCAATGAGCAATTTCATGAAACCATTTAGCGCCGTTTGGCGAGCGCTACCGTTCACCGGGGCAGACACCCCTCTCGTAACAGTGATTGACCTAGCCGGCGTGATTGGCGAAGCGGGCGGCCAGGGCCGCAAAGGAATGTCGCTAAAGCGATTGGAAAAGCACCTTGAGGCTGCTTTCAAGCCGTCTAACCTTTCCGCCGTAGCGCTGGCGATCAATTCACCCGGCGGCTCGCCTGTGCAGTCGCGACTGATCCTGAACGCCATTCGGCGTCTCGCAACGGAAAAGGAAGTGCCGGTGCTCGCATTTGTGGAGGATGTGGGCGCTTCTGGCGGCTATATTCTAGCACTGGCGGGCGACGAAATTTATGCGGATGAAAGTTCAATCGTTGGCTCGATCGGCGTCATTTCCGGAGGTTTCGGCTTTCACGAAGCCATTCGCCGCCTGGGCGTTGAGCGCCGGGTTTATACGGCTGGCGAAAACAAGGCGATGCTGGACCCGTTCCAGCCTGAGGATCCCAAAGACATAGCGCGTCTTGAAACCATCCTCGCCGATCTGCATGAGCAGTTCAAAAACCTCGTGAAGGAGCGGCGAGGCGAAAAGCTTGCCGATGACGACGAGCTGTTTTCCGGCGCAATATGGACCGGCCCGGCGGCGCTGGAGCGTGGGTTGATCGACGGAATCGCTCAACTGAACGATTTTTTACGCGACCGCTTTGGGAAAGATGTTAAGATCAAGCGCATATCGACCGAAGGCGGCTCTTTACTCAAAAAGCTGCTGGCGGGCGGCGACGAGCGCGTCGCGGGCTTTGGCGGCGCGTCGGCGTTAATCGATGCGGAAGAATTGATGGCCGCGGGAGAGCGGCGCGCGCTTTGGGCGCGATATGGACTCTGACAATCGGGTCTGATTTGGGAGACGACGACATGAGCGCAGTTACGACCCTTGCTGTTACCGCCGCCGCGGCTGTCGGCGCCGTTGCGCTGTTCAAATATGTTGATCGGCGTTCGCGGCCGTTGCGCGCCGCGATTTCCGAATTGCGTAAATCAGCGCGCGGTGACGCTAAAGGCGCGGTCATTGATTACGAGCAAGACCCTGAAAGCGGTGTCTACAAACCAAAAGAACGGGTCCGGCGTTAGCTGGCGGACAGCAGCGACGCCACTACCCGCCGCCGATGCGGTCGCGCCCGATGTTCCAGAACATAGACGCCTTGCCATTCTCCAATCAGTAATTTTCCGTCTGCGAACGGTATATTCAACGATGTTGCGGTAATGGCGGACTTGATATGGGCTGGCATATCGTCGGGACCTTCGGCTGTATGATTGTAGGGCCCGTTCTCGGGAGCGATGCGATCCAGCCATGAGATCAAGTCGCGTTTAACGTCGGGATCGGCGTTTTCTTGAATCGTGAGTGAAGCAGACGTGTGCTGAATAAACAGATTAACTACGCCGGACGGGGTATTTGAAGCGCTGACAATCTCAGCGATTTGCGCCGTGACGTCCACCATTGCGCAGCCCGGCGTTTCAATTAAGAGAATCGTGGACATTTCGCTCGCCTTAAAGTTTTATCTGCGTCACATTTATTTTGCTCACGCAAACCGAACAAGCCATAATCACCGTACCCATTCACGGTTCCCAATGACAGGTGCGAGACTATTTTGCCGGAAATCGCGTTCATCGATCTTGAGGCGTCAGGACTCGGCGCAAAGTCATGGCCGATCGAGGCGGGATGGTGCTATGGGTCCGGCAAGCCGCAGGCGATGTTGATCAAACCCGACGAGGCATGGCCGCTCGACCAGTGGGATGAAAAGGCTTTTGCGCTGCATGGCATTTCGTATGATCTGCTCGTTCAATCGGGTGAAGCCGCGCAGGATGTGTGCGAAGCGCTCAATCAGGCGCTCGCGGGAAAGACGGTTTATTCCGATGCGCCCGATTGGGATGGATTCTGGTTTTATCGCCTTTTTCAGGCGGCGGGCGTGCGCCAGCAATTTTCCCTGCGTGACTTTTACGACGTATTCAAAAATATGCCGGCTGATCAGCTCGACGCCATCGTAGAAAAGGCCAATGAGCGTGCGCCCCGCGCCCATCGGGCCATCCCGGATGTGCTTCATATGCGCGCTCTCTATGATCTTGCTGCCGCCAAGAATTGATTTTTCCGGCATGCGCGTCACAGTTCGAAAATGACACCCGGCACGCTTACAGCGCCCACTCGATTCTCTGCGGAATTATCCGATGGCTCGCTGGCCGGTTGGCGCTGGCGGCGCGACGGCAAGCCGCCGCTGCTGTTTTGTCACGCCACGGGGTTTTGCGCCTCCGCCTATAAACAGATGCTGGGCTGTCTCAGCAATCAGTACGATGTGTATGCGCTGGATATGCGTGGCCATGGGCGCACGACGTTACCGGCGGGCCCCCACGTGCTTCGATCATGGCGTATCTACGCGCAGGACATTGCTGCTTTTCTCGACGCTCAACATGTCCAGAACTGGACCATGGCCGGTCATTCCATGGGGGCCGTCACGGCGGCGATGGCGGCGTATGGGCGGTATGATATATCTGCATTGAGGCTGATCGAGCCGGTCGCTGTGCCGTCATGGCTGGGCGTTGTGGCCTCGTCCCCGTTTTGGCCGCTGATGAGCGGACGCTTGCCTATGGTGCGGGCTGCCAGAAAGCGGCGGTCCACCTGGACAGCGCGGTCGGAAGTCGTGGCGTCCTATGCGCGCAAGGCGCTGTTCCGCTCCTGGTCGGCGGGGGCGCTTTCCGACTATCTGGAGGATGGGCTGACGGAAACCGATAGTGGCGTTCGCTTATCGTGTGATCCAGCATGGGAGGCGGCTACCTTTGCAGCGCAGGCCAACAATTTCTGGGCGGCGTGCGCGAAGGCCCCAGCGCCCATCGCGGTTTATGCAGCGGACAGTCCGACCTCCACGGTGTCGGCCGCGGCGCGCGCAAGATTTCAGCAAATTGGTGCGCAGCTTGAAATTGCAGTGGAGGTGAGCCACCTCGCTCCCATGGAGCGGCCCGCGGAAGTGGCGGCATTTGTGGCGTCGGGGCCATCCGGGCGCTGAAAATCACCTTAAGTCCTTGATGAGGGTTGGAGCTTTGCAGGCTTTTTGCTAAGCGTGCGCGAACCGCCCAGGAGGGCCGTCCGGGACCTGTTGAATGGCGCGCTGTCACAGCGCGCAGTCTTCCGGGCGCATAGCGATAAAGAGGATTTGAAATGAGTGAGGCGCAAGCAGTTCCGCAAGTGACGGGCAAGATGTTTCTGTACGAAAAACCGGAACTGTTGATGAAAGAGCAGCACGGCGGTCTGACCATGAAACCGGCAAAACAGCCCTATGGTTTCGTGGCGAAGGCGCGCGCCATTCCAATTACGCTGAATGAAGTGCCGGCGGCTATGAAAGACTATCCGCTGATTTTCATGTCACAGGAACAGCCACAGTTGCTCGCGGTCACCGGCCTCTATGACGACATTAACCTGTTCGTGACCGAAGAGGGTCAGTGGGAAGAGTCGCGCTATGTTCCCGGATATGTTCGCCGGTATCCTTTTGGTCTCGCTGCAGACAATGAGGGCGAGCGCATGGCGATCGTCATTGACCGCGCGTTTGAAGGTTTTTGCGATGATGGCGATGTGGCTCTGTTCCAGAACGACGAGCTGAGCGACACGTCAAAAGCGGCCGTCGAATATTGCAAGACCTACGAACGCGACCGGCAGATGACCGATCAGTTCGCTAAAGCGCTTAGCGATCTTGGGCTGGTTTTGCCGCAGACCGCGCAATACACGCCGCAAGGCAAAACCGAGCCGGTGTCGTTTGCACAGTATTTCGGCATTGATGAAACAAAGCTTGCGGAACTTCCGGACGAGAAAGTGCTGGAAATCCGCAAGAATGGGATGCTGCCGCTTGCCTATGCGCTGCTCATGTCGATGGGCAACTGGCGCCTCTTGCTTCAGCGCCGCGCGAAGCGGTTCAACCTGTCGGAAGACAATATCTTCCAGCCGCAGACTGTGAACTAGAAACGGCGCTTGGCGCTTGAATATTGAGGCCGGACCCCTTTGGCGTCCGGCCTTTTTTATTTGGCGCGCCTTCACGTTTATTAGACTGGACCCGTGAGGACGTAAATTGCGGTTGGCTCACCAATTAAGTGCCGCTACCAGATACGTCATGAGAGTTTTTCTGGCGATTATAGCAATTCTGGCGCTGATGGGCGGAGCCGGCTCGGCGCAGGCGCAAACGCGGGTCGTGAACGAGTACACCACCACGCAGATCATTCCTGAAAACAGGGGTTTTGCGCCCGGTGAGACCCTTTGGTTCGCGGTGCGGCAGGAGCTTCGCGAGGGCTGGCATGTGTTCTGGATCAATCCGGGCGATGCTGGCCTGCCGCTTGAGCTTGATTGGAGCCTGCCGGAAGGATTCACGACCGGCGAGATCGTCCATCCAGCGCCGGCGTATATTCCCGTCGGCCCGCTCGCCAGTTACGCCCATGAGGGCGCGCCGGTGTTTCTCGTTTCCGTAACGGCGCCGCGCGATATTGAGGTGGGCGAGACTATCGATATCGCCATCGATGCGCGCTGGCAGACATGTGAAGATATCTGCGTTCCCGAAGAAGGCCGGTTTGAATTTTCTCTTCCCGTTGTCGCCGCTGCAGAGCGCGATCGGTCTTTCTCTGATTTGTTTGCGACAGCGCGCGCGTCCCAGCCGAAAGTGTTGGATGCCGCGGCAGAAATTTCTGTTACGCAAAACGCCTATGAATTGCGGTTATCGCCGCCGGCGGATTTTTCACCCGATGACGCATTCTTCTTTGCGGCGCCCGAGGGCGTTATTGAAGCTGCCGCCAAACAGCAAGTCGATGTTGATGGCGTAGAGGCAGTCATCACGATGACGCCGGGCTGGCGGGATGGGTATAACGGCGAAGCGATGGAGGGGGTTTTGACCTTCACCGCAGAAGTTGGCGTTCGCCGTGCTTATGCGCTTGCCGCATCGCTTAATGGTCCCATGGTGAAGCCGGCGCCGCAAACCACCCCGGCATCGCAGGCGGGAGAAGCAAATATTTTACTATTGCTCGCCTTTGCATTTTTTGGCGGCGTTATCTTGAACGTCATGCCATGCGTCTTTCCGATTGTGTTTATCAAAGCGGCGGCGTTTTTGCGCAGCGCACCGGAAAATCCGGCGGAGGTGCGGCGAGACGGACTCCTTTACACCGCGGGCGTGTTGACGACGTTCCTGATCATTGGCGGCGGGTTGTTGCTGCTGCGGTCGGGTGGCGAACAGCTTGGCTGGGGTTTTCATTTGCAATCGCCCTGGGTGGTCGCATTGTCCGCATATATATTGCTCTTGGTCGGTCTCAATCTGGCCGGCGTGTTCACGATTGGCGAGAGCCTTGCTGGCGGTGGTGAGGAGCTGACCCAAAAGGGCGGCGCCGTGGGTGCGTTCTTTACTGGCGCTTTGGCGGTGGTCGTCGCCGCGCCTTGCATCGGTCCGCTGCTGAGCGCGCCCATGGGGGCGGCGCTGTTCTTGCCGCCGCTGGCGGGCTTGTTGATATTTCTCGTGTTAGGCCTCGGATTGGCGGCGCCGTATCTGGCGCTTTCGTTTGCGCCGCAACTTGGCCGCTGGCTCCCTAAGCCCGGCCAATGGATGATGATGTTCAAACAGGCGCTCGCTTTTCCGGTCTTCGCGGCGGCGGCCTATTTCGTCTGGGTGTTGGGGCAGCAGGCCGGCGGCGCCGGGCTTGGCGCGGTGCTGGCCGGGTCGGTGTTCATCGCCTTCGCCGCATGGGCTTTCGAACGCAGCAAAAGCGACGGGAAGGCAGCCCTGGTGTTGAGAGTGCTCGCGGCATTCGCAGCGCTCGCTGCGCTTGGCCCGCTGTTCAGGCTTGAGCCGGCGCCTGCCGGTGTTTCAAGCCCTGCTGAGACTTATGGCGCCATGATCGCGGAGCCGTACAATCAGTTGGCGCTCGACGATTATCTTGCCGACGGCGTTTCGGTGTTTGTGGATTTTACGGCCGCCTGGTGCGTAACCTGTCAGTTTGATCGCGCCACGATATTTTCAGACCGCGTGCTGGCAAAGGGTTTTGCCGATAAAAGCGTCGTTTTCATGGTGGCGGATTGGACGGTGCGCGACCCGGAAATTTCCGCCGCGCTTGAATCTTTCGGCGCCAGCGGCGTGCCGTTCTATGTTTACTACGCGCCCGGCGAAGACGCCCATGTATTTGACATTCCGTTAACCAAGAACGCGGTTCGCGACGTTGTTCTAGGAACGCGGCTCTAACCGGGTCTGGGCGAGTTTTTCCGCCTGGCTGGCCTCAGCGGCAAAGGCGCGCTGCTCCAGTTCAAACGCCTTCACGCCAAATATCGTGGTGACGGCGATAATCGCCGCGAGGCTGGAGAAAAACCGTTTCAACGGGAGGGGACGGGGGGCGGCTGTGTTCTGCATATTTCCGCGTTTACCGGATTAATCTTAAAACGCGTTGAGGAAGTCGGTTAAAATCCGTATCAATTGGCGGCGCTCTGTTTTGCGCCGCTTCAGCCCGGGAACGAGCATGACGTCATTATCGCAAACACCGGAATGGAAGGCCCTCGCCGCTGATGCGGAGTCGCTCGCCCATACGACGATGCGTGCGCTGTTTGATGGCGATCCCGCCCGGTTTTCACGCTACTCGATCGAAGCGGCGGGTCTTTTTCTCGATTATTCTAAAAGCAAAATTTCCGAAGACGTGGTCGATCATCTCATCACGCTTGCGGCAGCGCGCGATGTAGAGGGCGCGCGCAAGCGGATGCTTGATGGCGAGCCGGTCAACACAACCGAAAATCGCGCGGTTCTGCACCCGGCGCTGCGTGATTTCGCCATGCGCGACTATCACGTAGCGGGCGAGAATGTGTCGCCGATGATCCGCGCTGAGCGCCAGAAGATGAAGGCTTTTGCCGCATCAGTGCATTCCGGCGCCCGCAAAGGCCACACCGGCAAGCCGCTCGACACCGTCGTCAATATCGGCATTGGCGGTTCTGATCTCGGGCCGCTTATGGCGGTTGAGGCGCTCAGACCATATTGGATTGAGGGGCGACGCACATTTTTTGTCTCAAATGTAGACGGTCAGCATCTTGCCGATACGCTGGCTGATTGTGATCCAGAGCGGACGCTTTTTATCGTCGCGTCAAAAACCTTCACGACCCAGGAGACGATGACCAACGCGGCGAGCGCAAAGGAATGGTTCTTGGGCCAAGGCGGTGACGCCGCCGCCGTTGCAAAGCATTTTATCGCGCTGTCGACCAATGCGCGCGCGGTGGAGGCGTTCGGAATTGCGCCTGACAATATGTTCGTTTTTTGGGACTGGGTCGGCGGACGGTACTCAATGTGGTCCGCCATTGGCATGTCCATCGCGCTGCAAGTCGGGTTCGAGAATTTTGAAAAGCTCCTTAAGGGCGCGCACGCCATGGATGAGCATTTCAGGACGGCGCCTTTGCGCGAAAACATGCCGGTCATGCTCGCGCTTGTGGGCGTTTGGAACCGTAATTTTCTCGGCGCCGCCGCGCACGCGGTGTTGCCCTATGATCAGCACCTTCATCGTTTGCCGGCCTATCTGCAGCAGGCGGATATGGAGTCAAACGGAAAGCGCGTGAGCGTTGACGGCGCCGCCGCAGACGTGGCGACGGGACCGGTGATTTTCGGTGAAGCGGGAACCAGTGGCCAACATGCTTTTTACCAACTATTGCATCAAGGAACGGATTTAATTTCCGCAGACTTTATCGCGCCCGCTATCAGCCAGTCAGAGACCGGCGCTCACCATGAGATTTTGTTGTCGAATTTCCTTGCTCAGACCGAAGCATTAATGCGCGGCAAGACCGAACAAGAAGCGCGCGAAGAATTGAGAGTGCAGGGATTCGCCAAGCCGGATGTTGAAGCGCTGACGCCGCACAAGATTTTTCCCGGCGACAGGCCAACGAACTCAATTCTCATGGAAAGGCTGACGCCGGAAACTCTCGGCGCCTTGATTGCGCTCTATGAGCACAAGATATTCGTGCAAGGAGTGATCTGGAGCGTCAATTCGTTCGACCAGTGGGGCGTCGAATTGGGCAAGGTGCTGGCGAAAGCCGTTCTGCCGGAAATTGCAAGGTGCGGTGAAGAGAAGTCCGCGGCGACCGAGCACGATGCCTCCACCAACGGTCTCATAGACCGTGTTAACAGCATTCGGCGTTCAATGCGGGAGGATGAACATGACTGACTTGAAAAAAGTCGAAGGTGGTTGCCACTGCGGCGCCGTGCGGTTCAAAGCGCAACTCGACCTTTCCGATGTGATGGAATGCAATTGCTCGCACTGCGCACAAAAAGGGTTCATGCTGACGTTTGCACCCGCCGATCAATTCACGCTTTTGTCCGGCGAAGACAAGCTCACCGAATACCGTTTCAATAAAAAGCAAATTCGGCATCTTTTTTGTTCGGTCTGCGCCGTACAATCGTTCGGCAAGGGAAAAAATCCAGATGGCGGCGAGATGGCGGCTATTAACGTCCGTTGCGTGGATGGTATAGATTTAGCGGCGCTGGCGCCGAAGCCTGTAGACGGAAAGAGTTATTGACATGGCCTTGTTGCGGACCGTCGCCATAGTTTTTGCGATGTTATTGACGCCGATTTTCGCTGCGGCGCAGGAATTACCCCGCGCGAAGATTCAAACGTCCTTGGGCGACATCATTGTAGAATTGTATCCCGATACCGCGCCGGCGACTGTTAAGAACTTCTTAGACTATGCGAGCAAGGGGCATTACGACCGCACATTGATGCATCGTGTGGTCAATGGCTATGTGATTCAGGGCGGCGGGTATTCGCGGCTTTTTACCGAGCGAACGCCAAGAGAGCCTATTCCTTATGAAGGCGAGAAGGGTCTGAAAAATAAACGCGGAACCATCGCCATGGCGCGTGGCGATGATCCCGACAGTGCGCAGGCCCAGTGGTTCATCAACCTTGTCGACAATCCGGATCTCGACCATCGGGTGACCGACCTCGGGCCTATTTATGGATACGCTGTGTTCGGGCGCGTCATTGAGGGAATGGAAGTGGCTGACGCGATTGGCGCCGTCGCCACAGGCCCTGGCGGGCCTTTTGAATCTGAAGTACCCGTGGAGCCGATTTTTATTTTGCGAATAGATAAGCTAGACTGATTTTGCAGGCGGGGGCGCTGTTGCAAATGTAACGTTTGAAACAGGGAGTGTGACGTGTCTAAATTTCTTACCTTACTCGCGGCATTCATATTTTGCTGCTCTGCGCCAGCCCTGGCGCTGCAAGATGAACCAACTTCAACGACTCAGAATGAAATCGTTACGGGTCATATCAACGAGACCATGACGCTGGAGGAGGTTTTCGGTGACGACATCGCTGATGATGTTCTCGCGATGGCGACCCCTGGTTACAAGATCGAATTTCAAGCCTACATTCCGCCATCTTACAGTGCGGACAACCCTCCCGGCATCATGGTGTTCGTCAGCCCGGCCCGGCGCGCTGGTCCCCCCAGAATCTGGATTGATGTTCTTGAGCAAAAGAATTTGATTTGGGTGGGCGTGAACAAATCCGGCAATGCTCAGGACACTGCAGAAAGAATTATAGAAGCCCTGGCGAGCCTTAAGTTTGCGACCGACAGATATAATGTAGACCCACGACGCGTCTATCTTTCAGGATTTTCCGGCGGCGGACGGATCACCAGCATTATGGCGCGTTTTTACGCCGCCACATTTAATGGATATATCTATTTTGCTGGCGTCAATTCATGGGGGCCGGAATTGCCCGAACAACTCGAGTTGATGAAAAGAAACCGGTTTGTCTTTCTGACAGGCTCGCATGATTTCAATCGCGTGGAAACTAAACAGGTTCACCGCGAATATCTCGAAGAGGGATTTGAGCGCACCAAACTGATGGTGATTAATGGTATGCGCCATCAGCTTCCCAAGGCGCCCGGCTTTGAAGAGGCGATCGACTTCCTCGACTCCTACATGAATGCTGACATTCCGGTTTCCAACTGACGGGGTGGCCGCGACGCCTTTAGTGGTTGGTGTTTCGCTTGATCGCTTCGAGCGCTGCTTTTTCGACGCTGAAGCGTTCCATGATGATGACGGTATCGCCTGCCGCCAATGCGGCGGCTTCCTCGCTGGTAAGCTCGCGCGAGAAAATTGTCCGTTCGCCGGGCGCGAGCGTATCGACAATGTCTCCCTTGGTGCTGATCTCCAGGGTTGCGAGAAGCGCCGGGTCGAGGGCCTCTCCTCCGGGGGCGGCGATTGGCGTCAACACGAATGTCGCCTCGTTTTCACCTTCGCTGACGAGTTTGTTGATGGGCCGTGAGCCGGTCATCGACCCGCTGTCGCCAGAGAGAAATTCATCCGCTTTGCCGTTGATAGAAGTCTCCACCCCGACGTCGCGGGTGGAAACGCTCATGGTGAGAAACATATCTGCTGGCACCGGCCCGCCGCACCCGACGAGGGCTAAGGATGCCGCAATCCACGATAGGTTTATGCTCTTCATTATTTCCTCCCCGGAAAAGCAGCGAGTATGGGCCGATCTGGCCGTCCTCTCAACTGGTCCGGACGTCTAAGGCAACACCCGCGCCGCCCCAATTGCCTCCCCAATTGCTCATGCGCCCAGCTTCGGCTATCCCCGCTTCAACAGGAAAAGATGATGGCCCAAGAACAAAATAAGCAGAAAAAAAAGAAGCAGAAAACATTCCGTCCCAAGGCGCGGGCGCCGCGCGGGTTTAGTGACCGCGTCGGCGCAGAAATTGTCGCCGAGCGTGAAATGCTGGCGCGCATCAGCTCGGTCTATGAGGCCCATGGCTTCGACCCGCTGGAAACGCCTGCTTTTGAGTACACCGATGCACTGGGAAAATTCCTGCCTGATGTGGACCGGCCAGGTCAGGGCGTGTTCTCACTGCAAGATGACGACGAACAGTGGATGAGCCTGCGCTATGATTTGACAGCGCCGTTGGCGCGCTTCGTAGCGGAAAATTACGACGCTCTGCCCAAGCCGTTCCGCCGCTATCAGATTGGCCCCGTATGGCGCAACGAAAAGCCCGGACCGGGCCGCTTCCGCCAGTTCACCCAATGTGACGCCGACACGGTCGGTGCGCCCGCGCCCTATGCGGACGCCGAAATTTGCGCGCTCTTTGCTGATGTGATTGCCGCAGCGGGCATCGCGCGCGACGATTATTTTATCCGCGTGTCGAACCGCAAGATCGTGGACGGTTTATTCGAAAAGATCGGCCTCGAAGCGGAGGCTGATGCGCATACGCGCCTGACGGTCATGCGGAGCATGGACAAGTTCGACAAGTTCGGCGCTAAGGGGGTGGGACTGTTGCTCGGTCCGGGCCGCAAAGATGAGTCCGGCGACTTCACCGACGGCGCCGGCATAGACGACGCGAAGATCGAAACGGTGCTGGCGTTTTTGCAATCAGGTCCGGAAAATTCAGACGTTGATTCGCTGGAATTGATTGCGAACATTCTCGGTGACACCCAAAGCGGCGCGGCGGGACTCGAAGAACTCTACGGCATCAAATCATCGATCCCCGATTTCGAATCTCGCGGGATTATCTTTGATTGTTCCGTCATTCGCGGTCTCGATTATTACACCGGCCCGGTGTTCGAGGCGGAATTTAAAGCCACGCTGAAAGACGCCAAGGGCCGCCCTGTCCAAATGGGCTCCATTGGTGGCGGCGGGCGTTATGACGGTCTTGTTAAACGCTTCAAGGGTGTTGAGGTCCCTGCCGTCGGCGTTTCCGTGGGTGTGTCACGCCTGCTGGCGGCGCTGGCGCTGAAACAGGGGGCGGGCGAGGTCGCGCAAGGCCCCGTGGTCGTGCTGGCGCTGGAAAAAGATCAGATGGCGGAATATCAGCGCATGGCGGCGGAGTTGCGCAACGCTGGCCTGCGCGCCGAGGTCTATCTCGGCGGTTCGAACTTCGCCAAGCAATTGAAATATGCTGACAAGCGTTCTGCGCCGGTGGCGATCATTCAGGGCTCGGACGAGCGCGTGGCGGGAGAGGTGCAGATTAAAGACCTGGTGCTGGGTGCTGAGCTTTCCAAACAGATCGAGGATAACGCCGAATGGCGCGAGGCCCAGCCGGCGCAGTCTACGATCAAGCGTGGAGAGTTGGTTGAGGCCGTGAAGAAAGTTTTGGCGCGCGCGGAAACAAATGAACGATCGTCACCCCGGACTTGATCCGGGATCCTTGGCGCCGCGTTTAATGCTGATCTACAACGGTGAAATGAAACCCGAAAATTTCCCGTTTCGCAGGCCTGGCCACGCCCGGGAATGAGAAAGTCTATATCACCCAAACACCACCAGCACGCCTGAGACCGTCAGCACCGCGAACAAGGTCGTGAAGCTGACCGCGGCGGCGGTTTCTGTTTGATAGACGCCATACTGGCTCGCCATGATGAAGCAGCCGACGCCGGATGGTACAAATACAAACAGCGCCAATGCGCCGAGATAGTGCGGGTCATTCAAACCGAGCAGCATCGCGAGGCCAAGAGCGATAGCGGGAATGACTGCCATTTTGACAGCGGCGATGGCGGCGATCCGGCCCGCAACGGCTTTTATCGGCGGCATCGGGTGCGTCACCAAAAACAGCCCGAGAGAGAACAATGCTGTTGGTCCAGCGGCACGTCCAAGCAAAGAGAAAAACGTCTCCGCCGGTCCCGAAAAAGAAAATCCGAGAGCGGAATAAATAAACCCGGCAATCATGGCGATCACCAGCGGGTTCTTGAACGGCCCGGCGACGTAGCCGCCTGCACGCGACACCATCGAACCGCCTTCCTTGCGCGGCGCCATCAACGCGCTGGCGATGGCGATCATCATTGTGCCTTCAACCAGCATCAGCGTAACGAATGGCCTTGCCCAGCTGTCGATGGAAAGCGCGATGGGCAACCCCAGGAATACGGCATTGCCGAGTGTCGAGGCGAGGCCATGGGCACCCGCCTCCTGTTTCGAAACCTTGAATAGAATCTGTGAAAGGATGTAGCCGCCGAAGAGGGCGATCAGCCCCGCTGCGCCATAAGAAAGCGCAATAGTTAGGTCTTCGCGTCCCGGCGGTGCGGTACCGGCGGTGAGGCCAAACAATGCAGCCGGCATGGCGAAGCGAAAAACGAATTTGTTGAGCGCGGCGGAATCGCCAGCGCTCATCAGCTTCAATCGGCCGGCGAGAAGACCGGCGGCGATGATCGCAAAGACGGGCAGGGCGACGGAGATAACAGCGGACATGATGTGAGAAAACTCAGGTTGCGGGACCGAGCAGGTCTCACAAGGCTCGCCCCTTCACGTCAAGAGGGCGGCGTCAGGTCAGGCAGGAAGAATAAAATGCCGGGCGGAGAGTTGAGGCCAAATCTCCCGGGGGCTGGGGGCGATGGTTAAAACCGGAAACTCCGGCCAAACCATCCGCCCGGCTGATCGACATTGGGCGCTGATTGGGGCGGAGAGAGGGGCCAATTAAGGCGATTTTAAGGATGATTTTCCCCGTTTTGACAGGAAGCGGGGCTTGCGGGTCCCGCCAGCGCGCGCGAAACTTGGCCCCGATGCGAACGAACGCCCTTACCATACCGCCTCAAAAGCGGCCGGAGCCGGTCGCCTTTACCCGCAGCGAGCTCACCCGCATTCTTGGCGTTTACGGCTATTTCGTCGCCGCCGGTGACTGGCGCGATTACGCCATTGATCTGATGAAAGATGCTGCGGTGTTTTCCATCTTCCGGCGCGCATCTGAGATGCCGCTTTACCGGATTGAAAAGCGCCCGGCGCTGGCGAAAAAGCAGGGCGCCTGGGTGGTGATTTCCATGTCCGGCGCGGTTTTAAAACGCGGTCATGATCTTGGACAGGTGCTGAAGGTATTCGACCGTCAGAAATTGAAACTGGCGACGTAAAGCGCGGTTAGTGCAATGATTCCACGGCGCGCAGACCGCCTGCACAGGCTTCGAACGTTTCCACAAACACATGGCGCTGGGCGTGGCTGCCGCCAATGCGATGAAGGTTGCTCAGTACGGGGCTTAGTTTTTCCGCAGCGGTGGTTTTGTCGCCGGAGGCAAACGCAGTAATTGCTTCGGCGGCGGGCTGGCAGATTCCCCCCCACACAATTGCCGCTTCACCGCTTGTGTTTTCAACTCTTGTTTTCAGGGATTGCAAAAAACTGTTTGCCTCGCCGGGTTCGCCTGCCCGCGCGAGCGCAAAAAGATAGTGAAGATCGTGAAACGGGAAGTAGTGCTCGCCCACGCGCGCACGCGCCTGTTCGACCACTGGCGCCCATCGTTCGCCTACGTCAACGCCGCGCATTTCTAGCCGCCAAAGCATGGAAACGGCGCCGATCTGTTCCTGCGGGAATTCCGGCCATGCGCCCCAAAGCTTGTCATCGAAAATTCTTAGCGCTTCTTGCTCGCGGCCAAGAGCAATCTGAAACAGCGCCGCGTGCCACCAATTGTGATCGCGGATGAAGACGCCTTTTTTCTCCCAGGTATGGGCGCAATGTTCGAGCCACTTGGCGCCTTCCTTCGCGCGGCCCTCGGTTTCGAGCACATGCGCCACGGCGTGGTGCGCCCACGCATCGTCGATAGCGATTTCCGCGGCGCGCATGCCCTCGTCTTCGGCCTCGCGCAGGCGGTGGTTTTGTTCCAGCGCAAAGGCGGTCATACCATGGGCGTACGGCGTTTCTTCGTGGACGATGGCGGCGCGTTGACCAAGGCGCAACAGCGCCGCTTGGTCGCCAAGATTGAACGCATGATACTGGCCCCATTTGATGGCGCATAAATCCGCCGGCCAGCGCACGGTGAGTTCATCGAGTAGCAGAAGCGCACGATAATAATCCTGCGCCGCCCATGCGCTGACAGCGGCGCAGAACAAACGCTCACGCTCCGTTGCGTTGCTTTCGTTGTCGCGCATGCGGGTGAGATATGGTTTGGCGGCGGCCCAGCCCTCTGCGCCCTCAAAAGCGAGATGCAGGGCGGCGGCGTGGGCGTTGATGAGCGGTGAGCCGGGATTGGCGTCAGCGATGGCGAACAGCGCTCGGATATCGGCGCCATAACTCAAAAACTCCGTGACATAAGCGTCATAGCCACGGGCCGATGCCGCGCATGCGCCGGTCACCGGCAACTCGAAACAATCTCTCACTGACATGGGGCGGGACTTTAGGCCGGGATTGGTAATGCGGCAAATCGCAAAGTGCTGACGCCGGGTAACGGTTGGGTCAGGACCGGGTAGAGGAAATAAAAAACCCCGCCGTGTGGCGGGGTTTTTCAATTCACTTGTTTCGCGGTTAGTCGCGCATGATCCCAAGAATATTCAGGATGTGCACAAACAGCGTGACAAAAGAGCCGTACAGCATGAAGGCGCCAAAGATAGATGCACGTTCATTCATGGCGCTGCCTTCTCGATACCAAGACTTGATTGCCTGCGTCTCGTACGCCGTAACGGCGGAGAAAACGAGCACCACAAGCGAGGACGTGATCAGGCTCATCATGCCGCTTTGGAAAATCAGCGCATTGACCACAATCGCGATAATCAATCCGACGCTCGCCATCACGAGGAAGCTCGCCCAGCCGGAGAGGTCGCGCTTTGTCGTGTAGCCCCAAAGGCTCATGGAGCCAAACACCGCTGACGTGATAAAGAATGCACGATAGATATCTTGCGCGGCGCCGGCTTGCTGAAAGAAATACAGCATCGGCGCGATCATCACGCCCCAAAGCGCGGCATAAGCCCAAAACATACCGTGCGCGGCGACTTTAGAACCGTTCATCATTACTTTTGGTGCGAACCACCCGATACCCAAAATGCCGATAAACCCGACCCATTTGAGCGGGCTGGTGGCGATCTGGTACATCAGCGCTTCATTGCTCGCCATGAACATGGCGAACAGGCCCGTACCAGCCACCGCCAGCGCCATATAGTTATAAACACCGAGCATGTACTGCCGGAGGCCTTGATCGATCGCGACACTGCCGGTCTGCGCGACAGAGCCGCCAAATTGTCTGCGGGAATCGTTCATAGTTCGTCGTCCTTTCCTGGGGCCTTTCGGCTCCTCGTAAACCTGTCTTGCAATATCGTGGTCTGCGGCCCCGCAATCAAGGGATTTCGGTGTCGAATTCGCCAATTTTCGACGAGGCGAAGATCGTTAACACCTTCAATTTTCGGCAAATTTTCAGCCGTGTCGGCGTGATCAGGCGGAAAGCTGAAATCTGGCGGCGAAAAACCCGTCCATGCCGCCCTTTTCCGCCAGCATAAACGGCAGCGTGCGCAGGTCTCCGTCGCGGGTGAGGCCTTCAGCAAGCCCGCCAATTTCCTCCGGCGCGATGGGCAGGCGCGTGATCGAAGCATGCCGCGCCAGCGCCGCTTTGGCTTGCGCCTCGCCTTCCTCGCGCTGCAGGGAGCACACGCAATAGACGAGGACGCCGCCGGGTTTCAGCAGGCTGAGCGCATGATCGATCATCTTGCCCTGCAATTCGGCGAGCGCCGCCAGCGCCGTTTCGCCCTTCGCCCAGGGAATGTCCGGATGTCGGCGGATCGTCCCCGTCGCGGTGCAGGGCGCATCGAGAAGGATCGCGTCGGCCTTCTCTTCCGGATGAAACCGCAGCGCGTCCTCGGCGATGGTTTTCGCTGGCAAGTCTGTGCGGGCGAGGTTTTCGACCACCCGCTCCAGCCGTGCGTCGGATTTGTCGACGGCGGTGACGTTCGCACCTGCAGCCGCCAGTTGCAGGGTCTTGCCGCCGGGCGCCGCACAAAGGTCAAAGATAGTTTTGCCGGTGACATCGCCAAATAATCGCACCGGCAGGCTTGCAGCGGTATCCTGCACCCACCACGCACCCTCGTTAAAGCCCTCCAGCGCGGTAACATCGCTTGCCTTGGCGATGCGCAGGGAACCCGTCGGCAATACTTCCGCACCAAGACGATCCGCCCAAGCAGAAGAATCCTCGCCGGGTTTTAGGGTGATGTCGAGCGGCGCGAGGTTACGATGCGCTTCGGCGATGGCGCGGGTTTTGATGGGGCCATAAGACCGCTCCCATGCGCGCCACAACCATGATGGCGTATCGGCGCGGGCGGGAACCTTCGCGATGGCTTCTTCGCCGGCCTTGCCGATCTTGCGAGCGATGGCGTTGATGAGTTTCGCGTAGCCAGCGGTTTCCTGGCGCTCGGCGGCGAGATCAACGGAGGTGGAAACAGCCGCATGCGGCGGCGTTTTCAATATCAACAATTGCGCGGCGGCGATGCGCAAAATTTCCATGACCCGCACGGACTTTTTCGGCAGCGGCCTGTCGAGATAGGCGCCGATGATGTGGTCGATGGCGCCGCGCCGGCGCAAGGTTTCCGCCACCAGCAGGCGCGCGAAGCCGCGATCTGGTCCTTCGAGCCGCTCAAATGGCCGCGTTCGGGCGATGGCGTCTTCAAGAGTTGCGCCATCGGCGATCCGGTCGAGGATCTCCAAAACGGCGCGGCGGGCCTCCAGGCCCGGTCCTTGCGCAAGTTCCTGCCCACGGCCTTGTTCCCGGGCCGGGGCCGCTGATGCATTCTTTGATGTCTCATTCATGGGCCGCCCTAAACCACGCTTGCGGCCCCATGTCACTCAAAAACCGGGAGAAATCGCTTTGTCGAGCGCCCTTTAAGGCCATGACTGGCCGAAAAACGGGTTTTGACCTAGACTTCCCTCAGCGGCTAAAGTCGCGGACGTATTTTTCGGGGAAAAGTGAGGGGTCATGAAACCAGTATTTCTAGCAGTTGGCGCAGCCATGTGTGTGCTGTCCGGGGCGGTCAGCGGCGCGGCGGCGCAAAATCAGATTGGCTCCGGCCTTTCGAATCCGACCAATGTCGTGAAAAATTTCAGCGTGCAAACGGTGGGCCCGGTGCTCAGCGAGCTTGGCATGCCGTGGAAGGTCGACCGGCTCGACAATGGCGCGCAATATATCGTCGCCGCCTCCGGGTCGATCCCGTTTGTGCTTCAGTTCAACGCCTGCTCTGAGAACGGTACTGGTTGCCTGGGTCTTTTAACGACGGCTTATTTCGATGGCGATGCGCCGAACCCGCAGACAGTGCAGGCGTTTAATGCGCGCGCGCCCTTCGTGACTGCCGGCGTGGAGCAAGGTGTCACCTATATCAGCCGCTACGATATTGCCGACTACGGCATTCCGCGCGGCAACATCGCCTCGTCCCTTGCAAACTTTCTTTGGAATGCGGAGACATTTTCGGCAGAGCTTGCGCAGTCCCACCGGACCGTTAGCCTTGATGGTTTCGCCAGCGATCTTTCCGCCAAGCATCTCAATCAAAAAGCCGTTGAAAACATGACGGGTATCGCCCGTCACGCATCAACGCCGGTTGAACAGCACCAGTTTGGTCTCGAAGAAAAAATGCAGATGATCAAGCTCTACGTCAAAGACAAATCCGTGCCGCGTTCAAAAATCGAGAACAAGCTCGATTAACTACCCGTTAACCAGCACAAAAAGGGCGCTCTATATGGGCGCCCTTTTTTGTTAACGATGTTCAAAGACGGAACATTAACCGCCTTTTCGTAATGCATTCCCCAATGGTGAACGCTGCGAGTTTTCGCGTGGCGTCCCCGGGGTGCGGGCGTGCTCGTGAACAGGCGGCGATCTATGAAGCTGGCAAAACGCCGGAACATTTTCAGAAACAAGAGCGGCTCAACGGCAGTTGAATTCGCTATTGTGGCGCCGGTGTTTCTTGCGCTGGTTTTTTCAATCATGGAGGCGGGCTGGTACTTTTTTGTGACGTCGTCCGTACAACAGGCGACGGCCAACGCCGCGCGTCTCATTCGCACGGGGCAGGCGCAGTCCGGCGATCTGTCGAAAGACGCGTTCTTTGATGAAATATGCAGCATTGTCGACCAGTTCGGATCATGTGCTGAAAAGTTGACCATCGATATTTCCGCTTTTTCATCGTTCGGCGCGCTCGCAGACGACCTTTCCGATCCAGTGTGCCGCAATAGGGACGATCCATCCATCGAAGGCGCGCAATTTGACGCCGGCGACTATGGCGGACAGCGCGACATCGTTCGCGTGCGCGTTTGTTTTTTGTACAAGCCTATCAATCCGGGGCTGGGTCTTAATCTGAAAAAGACGGATCATGGCGAGCGAAAAATTATCTCCGTCAATATTTTCCGCAACGAACCCTTTGGTGCGCAAGATGCCTCTTAGATTGCGTGCTTCGGTTCTATCGTTGTGCAAATTGGGGCGCGACCCTTCTGGTGTGGCAGCCATGGAATTCGCGCTCCTGGCGCCAATTCTCGTTGTTCTCTTTTTTGGCGTCGTAGAGAGCGCCGATGGGCTGGCGCGCAGCCGTCAGGTGACGCTTGCTGCCAACACGCTCGCTGATCTCGCCGCGCAAGAATCGCAAATCAAGACCTCGGACCTCAGTGATCTCTTCGACGGTGTTGAACAAATTATGGAGGCGAGCGGCGAGCCCGTCACCATACGGCTGGTTAGCGTCACCGTGGATGACGACGGCGATCCGGTGGTGCATTGGAGCCAGGATAATTCCGGCGCCGAGCCTTATGCGCCGGGCGCCGCCTATAGCGGGTTACCGGCTTCGACGTTAATTGACGCCGGCGCGTCGATCGTGGTCAGCGAAATCGACTACGATTACACGTCGAAGCTGACGCACATGTTTGTTTCCACCATTTCATTTGAGCGCACTGCGACACGCTGGCCACGCCGGTCTCTGCGGCTGCAGCTCTGCTCTCCTTCGGGCGCGTGCACGTCTTAGCGCGTCTGCGGGTTCGCCGCGTTAATTCGTCGAACAACTTTTGATAAATGCACTAAACGCGGTAGAGTGATTGGCGCGTCCGCCAACAACCGTATTTTAGTATGTCAAAATCCCACGAAAATCCTGCAAAAAAAACTTATATCGGACTACGCGACAACCGCTGCGCGGTCGAGTTTAAAGACAAATTCCCTATCATTAACGAGCAGATGCCCGGCTGGGAAGAAATCAACCCGCTTCTGGAAAAAGGCATCCGCGCCGTTGGTGACAAACAAAAGCATTCGACCAATGTTAAAGCGGACATGACCGACACCAGAATGTGGGAATCCAACCAGCCCGCACACGAACAGTTTCAGGTTATTTGTCGTTATGCGCTTGAATTGAGCCTGGCGAATTCTCCGCCGCAGTCTGCTCAGCATTTGCACCTTATAGTCACGGATTGCTGGGGGGTTGTGTATCGCAAAGATGAGTTCACACTGCAGCACGATCACTGGCCGGCATTGTGGAGCTTCGGTTACTACATCAATGTATCACCCGACTGCGCTCCCATTGTATTTCCCGACGCCAATCACGTCATTCAACCCAAGAATGGCATGATGTGTATTTTTCCTGGATGGATATCCCATTACGTTCCAAAACAGCAGTCAAACCAGGATCGAGTGATGCTGGCGGGAAACATTTCTCACAATTTTGGGATGGCCGTACGCTCATCGTGACCGACGCGCCGGAGTATGAATATCACCAAAGGCCGTATATATTTTACATCGGCCTATATAAGAAAAGAACGACTTTGATAGCCAACTGAATTTATCGGCATCAAAAGTGGTGGGCGCACGTGGTTTCGAACCACGGACCTCTACCATGTCAAGGTGAACGGAAAACGAAAAAACCGTACAAAACCAAAGACATAAGGAATCATCGAACCGCATTCGCACACGCTGAAACACAGGAGAATTCTTATGCAGCGTGTGAATAGCGTGTTAGAAAAAGAAAACCCGGCGGATACGGCCGCCGGGCTTTCAAGAGAATCTGATCAGGCCGTTTGGTACTCCGGCGACGAATTTATTGCCGCAATCCGCGTCATAATTCAAGCCCGATGTGCCATCCAAAACGTCATGGAGTACAGCCGCATCATTGATCGCGGCCGACCTTTGTCAGACTTCGATCAGCAAGAGCGCAGTTACGTTGCCGAGAACCTTCGCAATGCGGAAACGGTTTATCGGGAGATGTATCGATCTCAAGTACGAACGGCGTTTACAGAGACTTTCGGCGTATTCGACGAACAGTTCGAGGACGCCATACTCACCCTGCAGCGTGCGCTCGGGGGTGAGTGATGAGCATCAATGCAATCAGCGACATCATGCGCTGCGGCCCGGTGTTCAAAAATGCTGAGAAAGGCGTCGCGCTGGCTTTCGCCAATTATGTAGATCAAAACGGCATGTGCCATCCGTCAATTGAAGAGGTTGCATGGGTCACCGGGCTTCATCGCAGGACCGTGCAGCGCACGGTTCCGGATCTTGAGGACTTAGGCATCCTCGAGATCATAGAGCAGGGCGGCGGCAGACGAGCTAATCGCTACCGTCTAAACATCGAGTGGCTCGAGAAGGCCGCCGCTGCGATCTATCGTACAAAGCAAAAGGCCCTGCAGGACGGGCACGATCGTTATAAGGTGATGGCTAAAGTCGCCGAGAATCTGCGATCGGAGCTGGAGCGAGAACGGGACGCCGACCCGATACGCGGCCCCCGCTATCGTGAACGGTATGGGGTGAGGGGTGGCGAGAGACCACCCCTGAGGGGTGGCGCCACGCCACCCCTGACAAAGACAAAAAAATTTGCTGAGGAATCGGGCGCCACCTCAGGGGTGGCATCCTGTCCCGTAGTGGCGGCGTCAGACCACCCCAGCAGTGGCGTCACGCCACCCGAACCGTCAATAGAACCATTTATTAATCCGTCAGTTGATCCGCCACCGGCGGCCAGTGCGCAGCCGCAAGGAGCAGGAGTATCCTCTGACATCGAGGAAGACGCGGAGGGTCTAAGAAAGGTTGAACAGGACAAGCCGTTGTTGAGGAGTCGCCTGCAAGCCTGTGATGCGGCACGCGTGGATTGGAACGGTTTCAAGGAAAAGGCCGGCGGCCAAGAAGCCGCCGACTTGCTGGTTCTAAGGCATGCCAGTGGAAAACTGACCGATCAACAACTCAGGGCGAGGCTCGCGGATAGCGAGGCAGTCTCTGGAACGGATCAGGATTCGGGGCCGATGGTGCTCGCCATCGCAGCCGGAGGGCAATGCGGATGACCCAGCGCCCGCCATCGTTTCGCCCTCAGCGCTTCGGGAAGGCGTTCACGCGGCCGGAAGCGTCACGGCCCAGCGCCGCCAAGCGCGGCTATGGGCGCAAGTGGCGCATGATTCGAGCAGCATTTCTCAAGGCGCATCCGCAATGCGCCTGCGGCGCGGCGGCAACGGAGGTGGATCACATTCTCGCATTGAGCAAGGGCGGGACAAACGAATGGGCAAATCTGCAGCCGATGTGCAAGCCATGCCATGCGCGCAAGACGGTCGCCGTTGATGGCGCGCTTGGGAAAAAGAAAAAATCGCTGGGAGCTGATGAGCGTAGACCCATGCCCAAGTACTTTTCATAATTCCACAGAATTCATGTTTGGAGACTAGTCGTGCGAAATTGGTGGTGGGAATCGGCGGCCAGATTTGTGCCTGTGATCGGTGCGGTCATAGCGACTTTCGTTGGTAACGCGTTTCTTGACGCGATGAATGGCATGCCAAATAGGGCAAGCGCCTGGCTAGCGTGTTCGTTGATACCGATTGTTGTTTTCATAATAGTTTATTTCCTAAGTATGCTTCCAAGTAGACGAAAATGGACGTTGCCAGAGGCGGTTGCTTATTTGGGATTTGGGCGGCCGATTCGTAAACACGATTGGGTGCTTTTCAATGCTGCGAGGTTTCACAAAGGCATAACAACAATTACGCAGCATATTGGAACGAATACTGAGGATCACTATACAGAATCACACACCTCTGAGACCGTCCTAGAAGAAAAGCAGCAGTTTAAAGAATGTTTGTCGTTTGGCGCGCGATTGTTAACTGAAGCGGCGCGTAGGGGCGAGTTGAAGATATCAGGCCGTAGGGTGGAAACGAATCAGGTTGAGGAAATTCACGCAAACTACTTTGTCGATGAGCCAGCGATAAATTTTCTAACGAACGAAATTTTGTTTGAGCACGTCAAGATTGGCTCCGATCCGCTTCGATTCGACCACGTAATATTAATTCGTGACGAAGTATTAGCAATAAAAAATTTCTGGAGGCCATTGTTTCCGCCTACAGAAATGAGCCGTGGCGAGCTAATGGCAGAGTCGGAGAAACGCCGGGAGATCAGACGAGGTGTAAGCATTACACTAGCAGGCTTTGCCGATGGTTCTTCGCCGGAACCTGATGCCGCGGAGATGACAATGCACAACACTCAGGAAGAAGATTTAAACAATGGCCAGGAACAGAACCCCGAGTAACATCCTCGAATTGCGCGGGGCGTTCGACAAGAACCCGCAGCGGCGGCGCGAGGAACCGAAAGTTGACAGCGACCTTGGTCCGCCGCCGGATCATTTCGACGATACGCGCAAAGCCGCCTGGGCCGAATTGGTCAACATGGCGCCGGAGGGCGTCTTAACCAAAGCGGACCGCATCGCCATCGAAATGCTCGCCGACCTTCTCGTGCGCTATCGCGCCTCGATGAAACCGGAAGGCGACAAATTCACCAGCGCCGACCGCCGCGACCTGATGGCGTTGCTCGCCCGGTTCGGCATGACCGCCGCCGACCGCAGCCGCGTCGCGGCCCCAACAGACAAGCCGGAAACCGGCGATCTGTTCGACTTTCTGGCGGCGACAGGCGGGGCCGCATGACGCCAGAAGAGGCAATCCCGCACTATCGCCGCATCGCGGTGAAGTACGCACAGGACGTAACGTCCGGCGATATCGCCGCCTCGCAATGGATACGCCTCGCCTGCAAGCGTTTCCTCGATGAGCTCGACCGTGAGAGCGAACCCGATTTCCGCTTTCGCTTTGATGATCTACGCGCCTTTCGCGCCTGCGCGTTCATCGAATCCATGCCGCACGTCAAAGGCTCCTGGGCGGCGAAAAAACAGCGCCTGCGCCTCTCGCCATGGCAAATATGGATCACGGCGTGCGTGTTCGGCTGGGTCTCCAAACACAATGGCAAGCGCCGCTATCGCCGGGTGTTGATCCTAGTGCCGCGCAAAAACGGAAAAAGCGCCTGGGCCGCGGCAATGGGCCTTTACATGCTGGCGGCCGATGGCGAGCACGGCGCCGAAATCTACGCCGGCGCCACGTCCGAAAAACAAGCCATGGAAGTATTCCGGCCGGCGCGCCAGATGACCTTGAAAACCCCGCGCATGATCGACCGGTTCGGGCTTGAGGTGGGCGCCAAAACGATTGTCAGCGTTGAGACGGGCTCGCGCTTTGAGCCCGTTGTCGGCAAGCCTGGCGACGGCGCGTCGCCATCTTGCGCCATCATCGACGAATATCACGAGCACGAAACCGATGTGCTGGTCGAAACCATGCGCACGGGGCAGGGCGCCCGCGACGAACCGATTCTGTTGATGATCACAACCGCCGGCGACAACATCGCCGGGCCTTGCTACGCCGCCATGCAGGACGCGCAGACAGTGCTCACCGGCAACGCGACAGATGACGCACTATTTGCCGCGCTGTACGGTCTCGATGAGGGCGATGACTGGACAACCGAAGCATCATTGATCAAGGCAAACCCGAATTACGGCGTTTCCGTTTCGGCGGAGTTTTTGAACCAGGAGCGCGACGACGCGCTCGCCAATGCGCGCCGCCAGGCGGTATTCAAAACCAAGCATCTCAATCAATGGGTCGGCGCCCGCTCGGCATTCTTCAATATGGAAAACTGGCGCCGCTGCGCCGATGAAAAAATCGCGCTTGAGCGGTTCGACGGTCAGCCGGTGTATATCGGTCTCGATCTGGCGAGCACGCAAGACATCACTGCGGCGGTGCTGTTGTTCCCGTTCGAGGACCGTTATGCCGTCTTTGGGCGCTACTATCTGCCGGAATCGGCGCTGACCGGGAAAAACCGCGAACGCTACGCGGATCTACATCGCCAGCGCCGGCTGATCATCGCCGGCGATTCCATGATCAATCAGGATCGGATCGAGGAGGATCTGCGCGCCGACCTCGAACGGTTCAACGTGCGCGGCCTCGCCTTCGATCCGTGGAACGCCGGCGCCATGATCGCGCGGCTGCAGGCCGCCGGCGCACCGTGCATCGAGTTTCGCGAGACAACACAGAATGTAAGTATGCCGATGAAAACGCTGGCGGGCCTCATAGATGACCGGCGCATCGTGCATGACAGCGACCCGGCGCTCGCGTGGATGCTGGGCAATGTGGTGACGCGAGAAGATACAAGCGGCAATGTCCGCGCGGTGAAAGCCCAGCCCGAGTCAAAAATCGACGCCGCCGACGCCCTGATCGCCGCCCTGGCGCTGCGCATCAGCGATGAGGCGGCGGGTATTGGTCGTGAGCCGATGATTTTCGTGGCTTAACGCTAAACACCTGCACTCTTGTGCGGAACGCGCGGTGCGCGTTTCAGTTGACGCCAAGAACAAGGTGTGAACATTTGTCCGAAATTCAAGCTGTTGCGTTGTGGAATACCAATCGTTGAGCGTGCGCATTTTTGCACGTTCAATACCGAGGTGATTCGTCGCGGCCGCCCTTAGTGGCTTAAGGGCGCTCCCGTACGGGAAGGCCGCGACGATCACTGGCTCCCCGAGGAGACCCCCAAAGTCATAACTTTGGGGGTCTTTCTCGAAAGGTACCCTTACGCAGAACATACGCAGAAATCGTTGCTATTTGCACTACTCGCGTAAACCAATTTGATGACATTTTTTTCCGAAATTCCCGTAACCCTCTGAAAGGGCGAGATTAATATTAAGGAATGCACTCCTTTCCAGATTTGCTTCGCACGAAGTGGACATCTGAATTTCACCTATTGCGGGAATGTCAATCATGTGATAACGGTAGGGTAATTACCCATAAGGAATCACATTATGACTTTCTCCGATTTGAAGCTAACAATCCCCGAAGTAGCAGAAGCCACTGGTGTGACCGCGCCACAAATCAGACGCTGGATTGAGACGCGCAAAACCGCGAAACCCGGCCAAGGCGTTCCGATACTGGGAAAAGACGGTGACAAGATTAGTGAGGGGCGTGGTGATGACACGCTCATCTCATGGCACACGACTCTTCAAATTGCGATCGCCGGAAGACTAACCGCACGAGGTGTTTCAGTTTCAGATGCACTGAATGCAGGCATCGACTTCGCACATATGGGTGATAGCGAAGCAACTTGGGGTGATGAACCGCCGAAGCTGGATCGCGCACCGGGAGAAACATATCAAAACGGAGAAACATGGCTATTGGTTGCTGGGGATTATTCCCGTGTGGTCAACATCACTGACGAAGGCAACGGCTATCATCAGTACACGTCACTAGACAGTGCAGTCAGAAGTTTTCAGTCGCAAGGAAAGCTCGTGAATAGTGCACCGCTTGGTTACAGCCAGGAGGCTGTTGTTGTTTTAAATATGGACTTCTTTAGTGACCTAATATCCAGACGAACGGAATCTGTGCTTGAGGAAAAACGTGAAAAAAATACTCGGCTACGTCATTTAGAACAACGAATTCACGCCGCGAAACAAAAGCTGTCTCAACTCAAATATGAAATTGAAGAACTCAAGAACACAGAATTTGTGACACCTTAGAATCGGATCGCTGCGGGTCCGCCCCTGTTGAGGGAAATAACGCAGTAGCCTGACGGTTTACCCGCGTCGTGAGACGCCGGCCGTCCCTTAGATGGAGAAGAAACATGACCCTTCGGGAGCTCATGGAAAAGCGCGCCGCTATTGTCGCCGAAATGCGCAAAATCAATGATGCGCCCGGCGGCGATGGCGGCGATCTTTCCGATTCGCAGAACAAAAAATTCGGCGAGCTGCGCGCTGATCTTAAACAAACCGACGACGCCATCGAGCGGCAAAAGCTGATCGACGAGGCTGACCGCCGCGCCGATGGTGAAGCGATCACCGGTGACCCTGACAAGGATTTTGACCGCGAATGCCGGGCGTTTTCCCTGACCCGCGCCATTGCCGGCAAAGCCGGGTTCGATGTCGATGATGGCCGTGAACGCGAAGTCAGCGCCGAATTAAACCGCCGCCATGCCGGCGCGTTTAAGGGCGTAGCGGTGCCCATGCAGGTTTTTGAAAAGCGCGTCATCACCACGGCCGCGCCGGTCGGCGGCCCCGGCGCCAATATCATCGCCACGGATTTTCGCGGCGATCAGTTCATTGACATCCTGCGGGCAAAACTGGTGACACAAGGATTGGGTGCAACGGTGCTCTCCGGCCTTCGCGGCAATGTCGATATTCCACGCCTCAAAACGAGCGCAACAACGGGCTGGGTCGCTGAAAATGCGGCGATCACGCCCAGCGATCAGGAATATGACAAAGTATCGATGGCGCCGAAACATGTGGGGGCGATCACCGAATTTTCCCGCAATATGTTGATGCAATCGACGCCGGACATTGAACAGCTTATCCGGTCAGACTTCGCCTTCGTGCTCGCCCAGGCGCTCGACGCGGCCGCCCTGGTCGGCGGCGGTTCGAACGAACCGGACGGCCTGATCGCCGCCGGCATCGATGACAGCGTTTCGATGTCAACGCCAAGCTGGAGCAAGGTGCTCGACCTGATCAACGTGGTAGAAGAGGCGAACGCCATGGGCACCGGCTTCGCCATGCGCCCCTTGGTGGCGAAAACCCTGCGCAATACAGCGAAAGTCGCATCAACCGATTCGGTGATGGTGATGGAAAGCCCGGACAGCCTGGCCGGTTATCCGGTCTCACGGACGACGCAACTGCCGATCGATGCCACGCCGGACCCTGACACCACCACCATCATATTCGGTCAGTGGTCTGATCTTCTCATCGGTTACTGGTCGGCCTTCGACCTTCTCGTGAACCCCTACGAATCGACCGCCTATTCCAAAGGCAACGTCTCGGTGCGGGGGATGCTCACCGCTGACATTGCGGTGCGCCATTTGGAAAGCTTCGCCGCGTCAACTGACTTCCCGGCGGCGTAGGGGGCGATGATGGGCGACATCGAAAGGCGATTTTTGACCGAAGTCCGTGCGGAAACGCGCGGGAACGGCCGGCGGCTTCAGGGTTTCGCCGCCCGCTATGGCGTTGTCGCCGACATCGGCCCGTTTCGCGAACGCATTATCGCTGGTGCGTTCGCGGGATCGATCGGGGAGGGCGGGGACATCCTCGCTCTCCTCGATCATGACCCGACGCGGGTGTTGGGACGCACCCGCTCCCAAACCCTGAAGCTGACCGACAGCTATGCGGGGCTCGCCTTCGACATCGCGGTGCCGGAGACAAGCGCCGGCCGCGACGCCCTGGCGCTGGCGGAACGCGGCGACCTTGGCGGCGCGTCCATCGGGTTCATTGCCGAAGAAGAAACAACCGACAGCGATGTGCGCGTTATCACGCGGGCAAAGCTTTTCGAAATCAGCATCGTTTCCGCATGGCCTGCCTATGCGGAAACTTCAGTCGAGGCGCGGCGCCGCGCCGTTGCGAGCGCGGAGGGACACTCCATGCCCCCCTGTACGCCGTGCCTCGACGCACTCAAAAGATTTCTGGAGACCGTGTAATGGGAATGTTGAGACGCATCGCGGAACGCTTCGACCCGCCGCCGCCAGAACGTATAACGCCGCCCGTTGAAACACGCGCCGCCGACCTTTCCTGGCAAGGGCTTGCCGGCGGCTATGGCGATTACACGGCGGCGGTTTCGGGCGGCAAGGTCGGCGGGGCTGTAACGCCGGCGTTTGCGGAAAATCTTTCAACCGTGCTCGCCTGTGTCAACGCCATCGGCGGGGCGATTTCATCGCTTCCCGTGTGGGTTTATCTGTTGACGGATAAGGGCCGCGAAGTGGCCACAGCGCATGCCGTGATGCGCCTGGTGCGCGAAGGGCCGAGCCCCTACCAGAGCTGGCCGGAATTTATAGAATGGCTTTGCGCGTCTGTACTGTTGAACGGCAACGGCCTTGCTGAAATCAAAACCGATAACAACGGCCGGGTGACGGGATTGCAGCCGATACCCTGGCCGAACGTGACCGTGTTGCTTTTGCCGTCCGGCCGCCTTGCCTATGACGTGGCGCCGATCAACACGCTGCAAGGCGGGACAGGCCATAAGCGGCGCCTGCTCGACACGGAAGTATTGCACCTGAAAGACCGCAGCGATGACGGGTATGTCGGCCGCTCGCGACTGGCGAGGGCGGCCGGGCCGGTAAGAACGGGACTGACGCAGGAAACTTTTGGCGAAATTATCTACGCAAATCGAGCAACCCCAAGCGGATTGTTGAGTTTCAGCGAGAGGCTGACGGCTGATCAAAAATCGATGGTACAGGAACAGGTGCAACAGGCCTGGACGGGTGTTCGCAAAGCTGGAAAGCTTCTTGTTCTCGATTCCGACGCAAAATACACGCCCGTCACGGTAACGCCTGAAAATCTGGAAATGCTGGCCACACGGCGATTCTCGACGGAAGAGATCGCCCGCATGTTTGGCGTACCGCCGCCCATTGTCGGCATATGGGATCACTCGACATTCACCAATAGCGAAACGGCCGGACGCTGGTTCGCGCAATTCACCCTGGCGCCGATCATAAGAAAGCTTGAAGAGGCTTTCCGGCGCTCTGTATTCAGCGCCGCAACCAGGGCGACGCACGAAATTGAGTTCGACATGACCGGATTTCTGCGCGGCGACGCTGAAGCGCGCTGGAAGGCGCACGAGATCGCCGTCAAAAACAAGATCCTGTCACCCAATGAGGTGCGCGAAGTCGAAGGCTGGAATCCGCGCGACGACCTTGAGCCGCCGCCAGCGCGCGACCCGGCGGAGGGAATCGTATGACAAACGTCACCGCGATTCCAAAACTGTTGACGGAGCGCGAGGTCGCGGAGAGACTCGACATATCAGTCGAAACTCTACGCCGCATTCGCAAGCGCGGTGAAATTGGTTTCGTCAATATCGGACGCAAGGTGAAATTCACCGATCGTCAAGTCGCAGAATTTTTGGAGCGCGCTTCATGCCCAGCAACAAACAACGGTTCGAATATGGAGGGTATTTCCTCAAGCGCCGCCCCAATAGCCGAAACTGGTGCCGCGCCTGGTTCGACCCAAACTCTCGACAGACGCGCCTCGCAAGCCTCGGCGTTGACGACTTTCAGGACGCAAAGGATGCGCTGATCGCGTGGGTGCTTGAGCATGGAAAAATTGGCGAAGCGGCTGCGGAAAAACTGACAATGGCGACAGTGATGCAGCGCTACTATTTACAGCACGGGCAACATTTGCCCTACGCTGGGCGCTATACGCAACGCCGCTGCCTCGAAATCATGACAGAGCTGACAGCGGATGAGAACGGCGAATCGATTCCCGTTGCGGCGTTCAACATCGCCAAACAGCATGAAATCGTCCGTAAGATGAAAGAGCGCGACTACTCGGAAGGCTATATAAAACGGGTGTTTGGTGCGGCGCGGTCTGCGCTGAATTGGGCATTCAAGAACGAAGAACTCGACAAACTCCCGGCGCCGATTTCGTTGCCGGACAGTCAGCCGCGAGAGTTTGTAGCCACGCCGGAGCAGCTCGCGAAACTTTGGGATGAACTAGATGAACCGCATTTGCGAATGTTCTTTATACTGGCGATTTCAACCGGCGCCCGCCATCGGGCAATATTGGAGCTGACAAAATTTCAGTGTGACTTCGAGCGCAGTTTGATTGACCTCAACCCGCCGGGCCGTGAGCGAACGAACAAACGCCGGGCGCAAGTGCCGATGACATCGCTGGCGCGCCAGTGGATCGAAACGGTAAACGCCGGGCCGCTTGTGCACGTTAAGGGAAGGCCGATCACGTCCAGCATTCGCAAAGGATGGAACGCCGCCCGCGACCGCGCGGAGTTGCCAGCGGCGCTTACGCCGCACGCCATCCGTCACACCATCGCGACATGGTGCCGAATCCAGAGCGTGCCGGACTGGCTTGTCGAAACGTTTTGCGGCTGGCGTGAACCCGGCCGCCGCACCGTTGAGCGATACGCCAAGTATGATCCGACCTATTTTCAGCCGGTTATCGACGCCCTCGACCGGCTTTTTGAAGACATTGCAAAGAGGGCCGAAACGGGGCTTAATCCCCCATTGCGTGCGAGTAGCGTGTTAGATGAGTCTGAAAGTGGTGGGCGCACGTGGTTTCGAACCACGGACCTCTACCATGTCAAGGTAGCGCTCTACCCCTGAGCTATGCGCCCGAAGAGCCTGATATGTGGTGCGTGCGTTTGCGCGTCGGCGGCCCATTCGAAGGGCCGGTCTCTAACGGGAAATATCTGGCGGCGCAAGCCTCAGGCGGGCGGCGCGTGCGAAGGGCAACCCTACGCCGCGACCACGCGCTCAACTTCGCCCACCAGATCTTTGAGGTGGAACGGCTTCGAAAGGACTTTCGCGTCTTCCGGCGCCTGATTGGCGGCGTTCAATGCGACGGCTGCGAAGCCCGTGATGAACATGATTTTCATTTCGGGATCGATTTCCGCCGCCCGTCGAGCGAGTTCGATACCGTCCATGACCGGCATAACGATGTCGGTGAGGAGAAGGTCGAATTCCCGCAATTGAAGTTCCGTCAGCGCTTCGTCGCCCTGGGCGGCGTCGATCACCGAGTGACCGGCGCGTTCCAGCGCCTTTTTGAGGAACCGACGCATGGAATCATCGTCTTCAGCCAGTAAAATCGCCGCCATATACGCTGACCTTTATTCTGCTCGTTACATACTCAAGGCGAATCGGTTGCGCCCTTATTAGCCGGTTCGCCCCTATTTGCGCGACCCATGGGTCCAATATAGGGAATCGGGCGCCGCCGTCCCCCCCTTATATCCGCTGACCTTGCAAAAAACGCTCCGCGCTGGCGTCAATTAACGCTATGGCCTTAACGAACCCGGCAACTTCACGTTAACATGCCGGAAGCCATTGTGATTTCAAGTCATCGAGAGTGGTCCGACCGCGTGCCGAAAACAACGCCGATATCGCCAGACAGGAATGCGCCGCGCCGCGCCGTGCAGGTGTCGGAGCCGCCATCAGTGGCGACCCCGTTGATCTTCGCCTCACCCCATTCCGGCCGTGACTACCCTAACGAGTTGCTGCGAAATTCCCGTCTCGACCGGCACGCATTGCGGCAATCCGAGGACAGCTATGTGGACCTGTTGTTCGACGAAGCGCCCCGCTTTGGCGCCCCCATGCTGCGGGCGCTGTTCCCGCGCGCCTTCGTGGACGTAAACCGCGCCCGGGATGAACTCGATCCAAGGATGTTCGCTGACGACGTCCCCAAGCGCGCGGATACGCGCTCCAGCCGGGTGATCGCGGGTCTCGGCGTTATCCCGCGCATTGTCGCCGACGGTCAGGATATCTATGGGCGCAAGCTATATTATCTCGATGCGACCCGGCGTCTCGCCGCTTGCTACGATCCCTATCATGAAGCGCTAACCCAACTAATTGACGAAGCGCGGGCGCGATTTGGAATCGCCGTGGTGATCGATTGCCATTCCATGCCCTCGGCCGGTGGTGCGCCGTTTCGGGCGGGCGAACCACGGATCGATTTTGTGCTCGGCGACCGCTTCGGATCCTCTTGCGATCCGTCCATCGTAGCGGAAACCGAGGACGCGCTGCGCGGCTTTGGCTATCAGGTGGCCCGAAATGCGCCCTATGCAGGCGGTTACGTGGCGTCTTCTTATGGCCGCCCGAGGGAAGGGGTGCATGTTCTTCAGATCGAGATTAACCGCGCTCTTTACCTCGATGAGCGCCGCATTGCGCGTACAGGAGGGTTTGATGCCCTGCGGCGGAACATGACAGCGCTAATCGAACATCTGGTCATGTCCCGAGGCGAGGAGTTGCGCCGCCCGCAGGCGGCCGAATAACTTCCGCGCCAGCATAAAAAAAGGCCGCGGAATGAACCGCGGCCTGAAGTCGTTAGGGAGGAAACGCCCAAGAACTGGGCAGCAGCGCCGAAGCGCTGCAAAACTCTTATAGCAGACAGTGATTTTGCATTGCAACAAAAAATATTGCATCGCACCATAATTTTTCCTCCCCAAAATACTTGACCGCTGTAAATATAAAGCGGCGGGGCTCGTCCAGGCGCGGCTTTTCATTGTCAAATCGGCCCGAGTGGACTACCCCACGCGATCTTGAATCATGAAATGGCAGGCCCGAATGAGCGAAGACCAAGCCCCTCCGTCGCCGAAAGCGGAAAAGAAAAAGAGCGCATTGCGCCGGCTGGGATCGGGCGTTGGTCGACTGACGCGGGCGAAAAAGCGGTTTGACATGCCGACTGGTGAAAGTGGTTTGCGGGTCGTGATCGCCACCGATGCCTGGAAGCCGCAGTTGAACGGCGTGGTCAGAACGCTGGATACGCTTGGCAAGATACTGACCGATTTTGGCAATGAAGTGCTTTACATCACGCCGAACGATTTCCGATCCGTGCCATTGCCGTCTTATCCCGAGATAAGGTTGTCACTGTTGCCGAACCGGAAAGTGGCGAAGATGATTAACGACTTCAAGCCCGATGCGATTCACATCGCGACCGAGGGCCCTATCGGTCGAGCGACGCGCCGCTTTTGCAAACGCCGCGGTTACCCGTTTACCACAAGCTTTCACACGCGCTTTGCCGAATACGCAAATGAACGCTGGAAAGTGCCAACAAAGTGGGGCTACGGCATTTTGAAAGACTTCCACAAGGACGGCGAGACCATGATGGTGGCGACGCCGGGACTGGTGGAGGAGTTAACCGAGCGCGGGTTTTCGAAAATGAAACTCTGGGCGCGCGGTGTTGACCTTGAACAGTTCAGGTCCGGCGACCGTAGTTTTCTCGACAGTCACACGCGGCCGATTTTTCTCTATGTGGGCCGTCTCGCCGTCGAAAAAAGCATCGAAGATTTTCTTGAAGCCGATTTGCCTGGCACCAAAGTTGTCGTGGGCGAAGGCCCGCAGCGGGCGGAGCTTGAAGAAAAGTATAAAGACGCGGTCTTTACCGGGCCGAAATACGGTGAAGACCTGACGAAATATTATCAGGCGTCTGACGTTTTTGTCTTTCCATCGCGCACAGACACATTCGGACTGGTTAACGTCGAAGCGCTTGCGTGCGGTGTGCCGGTGGCCGCCTATCCGGTGCGGGGGCCGCTAGAAATTCTGGATGGCGCGCCCGCCGGATGCGGGGCCATGGATGAGGACCTTACAAAGGCCTGCATGACGGCTTACGAAAACCGCAACCCGGAGGAATGCCGCGCATGGGCGGAGAATTTCTCGTGGGAGGCTGCCTCGCGCCAGTTCATCGTTAATCTCGAAACGCCGGGCTTTGACGAACAGTTCTGGCTGCGCTCCGCAAAGATGATCGACTAGCGACCTTCTGTTTCAATTTGACCCAAAAGACCCGTCGCGCGTTGACGAGGCGCGCGCCTTTACATCTCAGGCGTGACGAAGTCGCCTATAAGGCGAGAAAATCTGCGCTGTTTCACCGTGACGGCACGGTGCTTGCGTTCTCACCTACCAGAAAACAACAGCCTTGCGCATTCGGGCCGGGGCAATGTGGAGTAGTGGGTAATGGCGCATCCGATTGACGTACATGTTGGCAGACGGCTCAGGCAACGCCGCCGTCTTCTGGGCCTGACGCAGGAAAAACTGGCGAAGGCGGTGGATATCCGTTTTCAGCAGATTCAAAAATACGAAAGCGGATCGAACCGGATATCCGCCTCGCGTCTTTGGTCACTGGCCAAAGCGCTTGAAGTTTCGATTTCCTACTTTTTCGATGGCATGAATGGCGCCGAGCCAAAACTCGACATCAATTTGCGCGAGGAATACGGCTTTGCGGAAGCGCCCGCCGAAGGTCTTCTTGACGAAAAAGAAACCATGGATCTGGTGCGTTATTATTACCGGCTCGAAGAAGAGCCGCGCCGGCGCCTGCTCGATCTTGCACGGGCCCTGTCGAGCGACGCCTAACCTAATCAAGTCTTGCTTGCACTGTAGGGCGGTGATCGTCATGATCGCCGCCCTATGCCTTTTACATCAAATGAGCTCGAAAAATTTGCGTTGTTCGCAGCAGAACTTGCCGATGCGGCGCGGCTTGAAACGCTGCCGCGCTTTCGCCGCGGCGTGAATATCGTCAATAAGCTTGAAGAAAAGCCGGGCGACGATTTTGATCCAGTGACCGATGCGGACCGGGAAGGCGAGCGGGCGATTCGCGCTTTGATCGAGGCAACCTATCCCGATCACGGCATTCTCGGGGAGGAGTTTAGCGAGCGGCAGGGCGGCGGGCCCTGGCGCTGGGTCCTTGATCCCGTGGATGGCACGCGCGCTTTTATGTGCGGCGGTGCGACCTGGACGACGCTGATCGCCCTTGAATATGAGGGCAAACATGTCATGGGGCTGATCGATCAGCCGTTTACGGATGAACGCTGGACCGCCTTCGATGGCGTCACGCGCTACACACGCGGCGGAAAAGCCAGTGCGTTAAAGACAAGCGGCCGTGAGGATATTTCAAAGGCGCGAATTTCCACCACGGACCCGCTCGCCAGCGCTTATTTTAGCGCCGAAGATGCGGCGGCTTATGGGCGTGTTGCGGCGGCGGCGCAGGTGGCGCGTTACAGTATGGACGCCTACGCCTACGGCCTGCTCGCGATGGGGGAGATTGACGTGGTGCTGGAAACGTCATTGCAGCGCCATGACTACGCAGCGCTCGTGCCCGTGATTGAAGGCGCGGGCGGCGTTATCACCAATTGGCGCGGCGAACCGCCCGGGACTGATGATCGTGGTGAAGTTCTCGCGGCTGCAACACCGGCACTGCACGCAACAGCGTTGGCCCTAGTTTTGGGTGTTTGACGCGCGGCGGCGCGTCGCGTAAACGAAATGCTCCCTATTGGAGCTTTAATGCGCCTTATCTCTGAGTCCTGACAATCGTCGCCCGCAAAAGTGGCGGGTGCTCGAACACAAAAAGTTACGCGAGGCCATAGCGGTCATCGCACCCTTCTTTATGTCAGGAACAAAACATTGACCAATCAACACAAAACAACTCTGCGCCCCGCAACCCTCGATGATGTCGAGACCCTTGCGGCGCTGTCTCATCGTACGATCCTCGTGAAATACCCCGATGTTATCGGGCGCGAGAAAGTCGAGGGCTATGTCGCCAGCGGAGCGGTCCCGGCCTATTATCGGGACAGGAACGACGCTTGTGTCGTGGCGGAGCAGGAAGGCGTCGTGGTAGGCGTTTACGCTCTAAAGGAAAATACGGTGGACCTCATGATGGTGGCGCTTGAATGCCATCGCTCCGGCGTGGGGTCGTTGCTCTTGTCCGCTGCAGAACAACAGCTGTTTGAACAACACCAAAAAATATCGCTCGATAGTTTTCGTGATAATCTTCAGGCTAGGCAATTCTATGAAAAGCACGGCTGGAAGATCGAAAGCGATTTCCATGATACGGAAAATGACATTGCGATGCTGCGATTTGCAAAACATCGCACATAAACCACCCGAAGCGCTGCGGGCGGAAGGTTTAAGCCGCCCGCAGCGTTTACGAATTTCCGTTTTCCCTGAGCGCCGGTGCGACAAACGCATCAAACGCTTCGAAATACGCCGCGCGTAGTTCGTCTCGTTCCATCATAATTTCGTGCAATGCGCCCGGAATCGTCGTGTGCGATATCTGTTCATTCGCCGCTGCGATATTGGCGTGGTCGGCGCCGTCAATCTGTTTTTCTTCACCCGCCGTGATGATCAGAACCGGCGTCTCGATCCCATCGAGTGCGCCGGGCGCATGGATGATCGCGCTCCCCTTAATGGCGGCGTTCACCCAGCCATAGGTCGGCGCATCGTTTGCGGCTTCGCTGGCGGCGAGCCGCAAATCGCGAAAGCGCGCATGGCGGCGCGCATCACTGGTGAAAATATTGCCGTCAAAAACATCTGCATGGTCGGTTGTGCGCGCGACTTGTTTCGCCGCCAGACCAATCGTGCTTACAAACGTCGCTGCAATGCCGGTGATGCGGTTTTGCGGCTCCGGGAACAGCCGCGTCATGGGCGCGCACAACACGGCCCGTTCAAACGCGGGATAGCCTGTGGCCAGCAGCATCAGCGCTGGAAGACCGCCCATGGAATGCGTCATGAGAAAATACGGACCGGCGAATCGCGACTTTACGTGGGTTTCGGTGAAAAAACGCAGATCATCGCCCAGGGTGCGGAAATAGCCCCGCCATTTTGTTTGCACTGGGCTTTTGCGGTCCGACAGACCCTGTCCGCGCCAATCCATCATGGCGACATTCAATTGTCGTGCGCGCAAGTCTTCGATGGTTTCGAAATATTTTTCGATGAATTCCGACCAGCCAGTGACGAGCACAATCGTTCCGCGAGGATTGTCCGCCGGGAAAAACGCGCCACGAAGGGAAACGCCATCCGGCGTTGCAAACTCAATCGCCTGTGCGCCAGCAGGAACCGGATTGCCGTCGATTTCAATAAAGCGGCTCATTTGTGAACACCCAGCTCGAGCCGCGCCATCACGCTCATGTCGCCGGAAACGGCGATGCGCCCGGAAACATAAGCGCTTTCAAAGGCGCGGTTATTCACGATAGCCCGAATGAGTGAGTCGCGTGCGCCCCGCCATGCGCAGGCGGGTTCGGCGCCCGTTGGCGGCGCTGATGTAACGGCGGGCGGCGTTTTGCGGCCGTCTATCCAAACGCTCTCGCCATCATTTGATGTGAGTTGCAACACAGCGCCAAACGGCGCCGTGAATGATTTCTTCATGGCGTCGATCATCGGACTCTGGGCTGCATTGGCCATGCTGACTATTCGAGTAGCGCGCCGTCCGCAGCCATGGGCTTGCGGAATTTGACCGTCATGCGATCGCTTTCGCCGATGGCGTCATACGGCGTGCGATCAAACGCAGGATCGTCCTGTCCGCGAATGGCGGATGAGCGCGCCACTGGCGGCAAAGTCCACACGCCAAAGGGGTGATCCTTTGTGTCGGCGGCATTGGCGTTGATTTCCGATGTTGCGTCGAAATCAAATCCGGCGCCGGTCGCCAGTGCGATGACATCATCCGTATAGACATAACCGGAGGAGCCATCATGGGGGAGATCGGTTCCGTCGGCACGGTGCTCCACCACGCCGAGAACGCCGCCGGGCTTCAGCGCACGATAGAATGCAGCAAACGCTGCTTCTGCCTGACCACGGTTCTGCCAGTTGTGCACATTGCGGAAGGTGAGAACCGCATCGGCGGTGCCTTCCGGCGCGATGTTATGGCCCTGCCCGAGGAATGTTTGCTCTACGTTTCCATATGTTTCAGGGTTTTCAACATAAGTTGCACGAAATGTCGCGTTGGCGTTCAGCGCCCGTTCGCTGGCGCCCTCGGGCGCGAACCCTGCGCCATAAAGCTTGCCGCCGCCGGTCTTGAGGTAAGGCGCGATCACCTGTGTGTACCAGCCGCCGCCGGGCGAGACTTCGACCACAGTCATGTCAGGATCGACGCCGAAGAAAAGCAACGTTTCTTTCGGATGGCGCCACGTATCGCGGGCGCGCTCTTCCGCGGTGCGATGATCGCCGGCGAGCACCGCATCAAGTCGTGCGCCATTGTCCATTGCAACTGGCTCGGCGTCGGCCTTGGCGGCGCCCGTTTCTTCGTTCTTGCCGCCGCAGGCGCTGAGCCCGAAGGCGAGGCTGGCCAGGGCGAGGCCCAGACCTGTTTTCGTCTTGAAATTCATACTGATCGCTCCCGTCGTCCTAAGGGGACAGTCTTTACCATGCTTTTCGCGTGCGTCTATTTCCAGAGGACGGGCTAACGGGGTCTTGAACTCAATTTATCCGCGCCTATCTCAATCCGTGACGGAGGCCGAAAGGGTCCGTCATCGCAACTCTGGCGCGTTCTTCCGGCCATGATGGCGGATCACGGGCGCGCTCTAACCTCGCTTGACGATAAGGAGGACAAGCATATGCGTACTTTTGATCTCACACCCCTATACCGTTCCAGCGTCGGCTTTGACCGCGTGTTCGACTTGCTCGACACTGTTGGAAAAACCGATACCAGCGGCTACCCGCCCTATAATATCGAACGGGTCGACGAAAATGATTACCGCATCACGCTGGCCGTCGCCGGATTCGGCGATGACGAGCTTGATGTAGAGCTTCACGAAAACACTCTTACCGTCACCGGTTCGCGCGGCGAGCCTGACGAAGGCCGCACTTTTCTGCATCAGGGCATTGCCGGCCGCTCGTTCCAGCGCCGCTTCGAGCTTGCAGAGCATGTGAAAGTCGCCGGTGCCAGCCTGGTGAACGGCCTGTTGAACATTGAACTGCGCCGGGAAATCCCGGAATCCGCTAAACCGCGCAAAATTTCGATTTCCGGTGGGAAAGCGGGAAACGTCAAGGTTCTGAAGGACGCAGACGCCGCCTAGTGCGCGTTAATGGCGCGAATTATGGGGCATGAATACTAGCCCCGATTGCGCCTGATCGAGGAAGAGCGCGGGAACTTGCCCCTCCCTCCCGCGCTCTTTTTTATTGCGCGCTGTCTGATACCATGGCGCCGGCGCGCGTGACCGTCAGGGAGGGTATAGTATGAGCGTATTGTTGAAGACTGTGTTTGCCGGGGCCGCCCTCGCCATGACCGCCGCCTGCGCCAGCGATCCGGGGCCGCGTTACGGCACCGAGCCCTCGATCTCCATTCCGTATGACCCCTACGATTTCGACCCGGATGACTTGCAAGCCGAGGCGGACGCCCACTGCAACGCGTACAACATGCGCGCGAGCTATGACGGCGAGACCATCAACCCCGAAGAGGTTCGCTGGCGTTACCGGCATTACCGGTGCTATTGATACGCCGCACGGGCGCAAATGCCGAGCCTATTCCGCCAGCAGTTTTTTCGCCTTCTCAAAGATTTCGGGATTGGCGGCGAGAATCGAGCCGTTAGTGAGAAACTGTTTGCCGCCATCGATTTCACTGATCATGCCGCCTGCCTCGCGCACCAGCGACGCGCCGGCCGCGACATCCCATATATTGAGATCGCGCTCCCAGAACGCATCGAAGCGTCCTGCCGCCACATAGGCGAGGTCAAGCGCCGCGGCGCCAAACCGGCGCACGCCCGCAGTTTCTTTCAGGACGCGCTTGGTTTCGTCTAGCGCGCGTTTGCGTCCCGGGCGCCCGGCAAAGGGCAGGCCGCAGGCGAAAATGCAGGTGCTGAGATCAACGCGGCCCGACACACGGATGCGCCGGTCATTGAGATAGGCGCCTTCGCCTTTCTCGGCCCAGAATAATTCATCCGTGATCGGATTGAAAACAACGCCCGCGTAAGGCAGGCGGTCACGCTCCAGCGCGATGGAGATGGCGAATTGCGGCACGCCGTGCAGAAAATTTGTCGTGCCGTCCAGCGGATCAACAATCCAGCGATTGGAATTGTCGGCGCCTTCGATCTCGCCGCGCTCCTCCATGATGAATCCGTATTTCGGGCGCGCTTTTGAAAGCTCTTCGAAAATATCTTCTTCGGCTTTGTGGTCGGCGCGGCTGACAAAATCAGCGGCTCCCTTGCGAGAGACCTGAAGCGCCTGCGCCTCGCCAAAGTCGCGGATCAGCCCCCGCGCCGCCTTGCGTGCGGCGTTCATCATTACGGTCATCAAGGCGGAGGCATGCGGCATGGGGCACCAGATTGTTGAAATTTTGGCGCACCTTAAGGGCCGCTCACATCTGTGCAAGACCCGGTTCTCCGAAATATCGCCATTGCCCTCAAACCGCGCTAAGCGGTGCGGATGTGCGAGCCACTACATCATGACTGATAACCCAAAGGGCGATGACCAACCTCCGGATCAGACCTTGGGCGCGCGGGTTGTCCATGGGGCGGCTTGGATCATGGGGGCGAGCCTGTTCGCGCGCCTCATTGGCGCGGTCAATACGATCATCATCGCGCGGCTGCTGGTGCCGGAGGATATCGGCATTGTCGCTACGGCGACCATCACCATGCAACTCCTTCAGGGCGTCTCCGACATCGGCGTCAGTCAGGCTGTGGTGAAATTCCGTGACGCTGACCGCACCGATCTCAACACGCTCTTTACATTTTCGCTTATTCGCGGGCTTCTCATCGGTGGGTTGTTGTTCGCCGCCGCGCCGTTCGCGGCGACTTTTTATGGTGACCCCCGCCTCTTCTGGGCGTTTTGCGGTGTTGCATTGTTTCCGGTTTTGCTCGGGCTGCTCAACCCGAAGTTCTACGAATTCGAGCGAGAGCTGAAATTTTCGCGCGAATTCATCGTCACCATCGTCAACCGGATTGTCGGCGTGGGGGTATCCCTTGCTATCGCCATTATCTTTCGCACCTATTGGGCGATTATTCTCGGATTATTGGCGAGCATCGCCGTTCAAGTGCTGCTTTCTTACCTCATGCGGCCATTCACGCCGGCGCTGACTTTCAAATCCTTTCGCAAACTGATCGGGTTTTCGGGCTGGCTCGGCGGCGTCAGCTTTCTAGCGGCGCTGAACAACAAGCTCGATGTGCCAATCCTAGGCCGGCTCATCGGGCAGGGCGGCGCCGGCGTTTATTTTATGGGGTTTCAGCTGTCGGAAATGGTCGCCGGGCAAATCGCCATGCCCATGACCCGGGCGATTTTTCCGGGCCTTGCGGAAATGCAAGGCGACGCGGCGCGTATGCGCACGGCGTTTTTACGCGGTGTTGAAGCGTTGGGCGCCTTCGCCATGCCTGCGGCGTTCGGGCTGTCTTTTGTGGCGAGCGATTTTACAGCCGTGGTGCTTGGCGAAAAATGGATGGCGGCGGCGCCGGTGATCGCGCTGCTCGCGCCGGTGATCGGGCTGCAGGCGCTTTTCTTCGCCACGCAATCATATGCAGTGGCGCTCGGTCTCACACGCCTCGTGTTCATCCGCGAATTGGTGTTTTTCCTGGTCAGGACGCCATTGTTTATCTGGGCGGCGATTGCCTATGGCATGGCCGGCGCCGTCAATGCGGCGGTGGCGGCGGGCGTCTTTCATGTGGTGCTCAATTTGACGCTCTATGCCCGAGCGAGCGGCGGCCCGTATTGGGAGCCGCTGGCGGCGGCGCAGCGCTCGCTCGGTGCGGTGGCGGCGATGGCGTTCTGGTTCCTGTTGGTGCGTCCGAATGTGGCGCCGCTTGAGGCGCTGCCGGTGATCTGGCGGCTGCTGGCCGATGTGACGATCGGCATGGCGGTCTATGGCGGCGTTCTCTATGGCCTCTGGCGCGCAAGCGGCCGCCCCGGCGGCATTGAACAAAGCATTGGCGATGCGCTTGGCTCCGCCAAAAAACGGTTTGCGGCTAATTAACCCTCCGCAACTGCAAGCCGTTGTTCCGTTCGCGCCCCTGCTCGGCTAGACACATTTGTCATAAGGTCCGGCGCAAGTTCGGCGAAAAACAGGTAGATATCAGGGATGAGTAACGCATTGGCGGACTTGCCGCCGCTCGATTTGCAAACGTTGCTGCAGGCCGGCATGAAGCTGGCGACGACCGACCCGCGATTTGCGGTGGGCGGAGCGGAAATCCAGGGCAACATGTATCGCGTTTTTCAAAACGCGCCGCCGCATTTGCCAGCGCTCTTCGCGCAAAGCGTTGAACATGGCGACAAGGATTTCCTGATCTTTCAGGGTGAGCGGTTGAGTTTTGCGGAAACCTGGAAACGAGTTTGTCGGTTCGCCCATGCGCTAAAAGATGAACTGGGCGTCAAGCAAGGCGATCATGTAGCGATCGCCATGCGTAACTATCCTGAATGGTGCATCGCTTATATGGCGATCATCTCGCTCGGCGCAGTTGTTGTGCCGCTCAACGCCTGGTGGAAGGCGGACGAATTGGAGTTCGGCCTGAAAGACAGCGGCGCAAAAATCGTTGTCGTTGACGCCAAGCGCCTCGGCTATGCATTGCCGTTGCGTGAAAAAATGGGACTGACGCTCATTCTCGCCCGCGAGGAGGCCGATGGCGCTGATTATCGCTACGAAGAGCTGCTGGCGGGCTCAACTAATGAAGCGCAGCCTGACGTCGATATCGGCGTCGATGACGATTTCTCCATCGTGTACACATCCGGATCGACGGGCCAGCCAAAGGGTGTTGTCCTCACCCATCGCGGCGCCATTTCGACCCTCTGGTCGTGGTGGTTCATTCTCAATATGCTCAAAGAAGCGCGCGGCGGTATCAGTCCTGCCGGCGACGATCCCGGTATTTTGTTGGCGGTGCCGTTGTTTCACGTCACCGGCTCGCATTCGATCTTTATGCTGTCAATGGTGATCGGACGGCGCGTGGCGATGATCTATCGCTGGGACGCGAAAGACGCGGCGAAAATTATAAACGACGAAAGACTCACGAATTTTGTTGGCGTGCCGAGCCAGTCTTACGAGCTGATGCAGGCCGTTGGACCCGAAGGCCTGCCGACACTGACAGATATCGGCGCGGGCGGCGCCAAACGTCCGCCTGATCACGTCAAAAAGTTGAAAGAAAAATTTAAAAACGCGTATCCATCATCAGGCTACGGACTGTCTGAAACGAATGCCGCGGGCTGCGTGATCTCGCAGGATTTATATCAGCAGCGTCCCGGCGCCGCCGGGCGCGCGGCGCCGCCTTTGACCGACATCAAGATTGTCAAAGACGGCAAGGATCTTCCCGTTGGCGAGGTGGGCGAAGTCTGGATTCGCTCGCCTTCGAATTTCCGTGGCTATCACAATTTGCCGGACGCAACAGCGAAGGCGATGACGGCGGATGGCTGGTTCAAAACCGGTGATCTCGGCAAGATGGATGAAGAAGAATTCGTCTATATTGTCGATCGCATGAAAGACATGATCATTCGCGGCGGCGAAAATATATCCTGTCTTGAAGTTGAAAACCGCGCATACGCACATGAGAGCGTGGCAGAGGTGGCCGTCTTTTCCGTGCCTGACGAGGTGCTCGGCGAACGGGTCGGTCTGGTGGTCTATCCAAAGGCGGGTCAGGCGATCGAACCGGCGGCGCTTCGCGACTTCATCAATCAGGAACTGGCCGACTTTAAAACGCCTGAGCGTATCTGGATCTCGCCATCGCCGTTGCCACGGCTCGGAACCGCTAAATTCGATAAAATCACCATTCGAAAAATCGCTTTGGAACACCCGCCGGCGTTGTCTGTTTGATTGCGCGTCGCTGAATTTTCCATTGGACTGCCGGAAAGGCTTGCAACCGGCGCGCGCCTGCGCACAGTGGCCAGCGTCGGTACGGGCGCAAGAGAGAAAATCATGCTGCAGTTACGGCCAAATTGCGAGCTTTGCGATGTCGACCTGCCGCCTGCGGCGGAGAATGCGCGTATTTGCACTTACGAGTGTACCTTTTGCGCCGATTGCGTCGAGAGTGTTTTGATGAATGTCTGTCCAAATTGCGGCGGCGGGTTTACGCCGCGCCCCATCCGTCCGAAAACGGCGTGGCGGGCGGGCGCTGGTCTGGCGCATCACCCAGCATCGGTCACCCGAATACGCACGAAATATACACGTGAAGAAATCGCCGCTTTTACTAGCGGCCTTGCGGGCGTTGCGCCAGCTGAACGATAAGAGAGACCCTTATGAGCGATCTTGAAACTTTTCGGAAAGAAACCAGAGCGTGGCTTGATGAAAACTGCCCCAAAGAAATGCGCGATGCTGGTGCGGGCGGCGAGGACTCGATTTGTTGGGGCGGCAGGAATTGGAAATTTGAATCCGACGCGCAAAAGCTCTGGCTCGACCGCATGGCGGAAAAGGGATGGACGGTGCCAGCCTGGCCAAAGGAGTATGGCGGCGGCGGGCTTTCAAAAGAAGAAGTCAAAATCCTGAAAGCCGAAATGCGCGCCATCAAAGCGCGCTCGCCGCTGGAAAGCTTCGGCATCTGGATGCTCGGCCCGGCGCTGCTCAAATACGGCACCCATGAGCAAAAACTGCATTTCCTGCCGCCGGTGGCGCGCGGTGAAATTCGCTGGTGTCAGGGCTACTCGGAACCCAACTCCGGATCAGACCTCGCTTCGCTTCAGTGCAAATGTGAGGACAAAGGTGACGGCTGGCTTATCAACGGCCAGAAAATCTGGACATCCTATGCGGACGAGTCTGACTGGATTTTTGTGCTCGTACGCACAGATCCGAAAGCGACCAAACACACCGGCATCAGTTTTATTCTTGTGGATATGGATCAAGAGGGGGTTTCAACAAAACCGATCAAGCTGATTTCCGGCAAGTCGCCATTCTGCGAAACGTTTTTTGACGATGCGACCGCGCCCAAGGAACATGCGCCGGGGGTCAACGCGATTGTCGGCGAAATGAATCGCGGTTGGGACGTGGCGAAATACCTTTTGACTCATGAACGTGAAATGATCGGCGGCGGCGGCGGCGGTTTGCTCGGCGGCCGCAGCCCCGGCGAACTCGCGGCGCAAAAGGTCGGACATGATGAAGCGGGCCGGCTCAACGATCCGATGCTGCGCGCCAAGATCGCCGAAGCTGATGTGGATGGTTGGGCGTTCCTGCTGACGCTGGAGCGCATCAAGGACGAAGCCAAAGCCGGACAGGGAACCGGCGCCTATTCATCCATGCTGAAATATTACGGCACCGAGCTCAACAAGCGCCGTCTGGAACTAATGATGGACGCTGGCGGCTCGGACGAACTGGAGTGGGAGGGTGATCGCACGAAGGACGGCAAGCTTGCTCGAGGCTGGCTCCGCACCAAGGCCAATTCCATCGAAGGCGGCACGTCGGAAGTGCAGCTCAACATCATCGCAAAACGCATTCTCGAATTGCCTGGCGCATAAGGAACCAACAATGCCTTTAGTCCTCACCGAAGAACAGGAAATGTTGCGCGATTCGGCGCGCGGCTTTCTGGATGAAAAATCGCCGGTCGCCGCCTTGCGCAAATTGCGGGATACGAATGACCCGTACGGTTTCTCTCGCGATCTCTGGAAAGAAATGGCGGAGATGGGCTGGGCCGGGATCATTGTTGACGAAGAATTCGGCGGTTCTGATTTCGGTTTCGTCGGCGCGGGCGTGCTGGCGGAAGAAATGGGGCGCAGCCTGACGGCCTCGCCGTTTTTGTCGACGTCGATTCTCGCGGCGACGGCGCTGAAGAAGTTGGGGAGCGACACGCAGCGGCAGGAGGGCTTGCCGAAAATCGCTGCGGGCGATTTGCTCTATGCGCTTGCGGTTGACGAAGGCGCCAAACACGGACCGGCAAAAACCGCCATGATCGCTGAAAAACACGGCAATGGTTTTAAGCTCTCGGGCGACAAGACATTCGTCGCTGATGGGCATGTGGCCGACAAGATTGTCGTCGCCGCGCGCACGGCCGGAGCCGCTGGCGAGACTGATGGGCTGACATTGTTTTTAGTGGACGCACAGTCCAAGGGCGTCGCAACAGAACGCACCGCCATGGTCGACAGCCGCAATGCCGCGCGCATCCGGTTCGATGGTGTTGAAGCGACGGGGGACGATGTGCTGGGCGAAGTCGATGGCGGCTACGCGGCGCTTGAAGGTGTGTTAAGTGCGGGCCGCGCGGGGCTGGCGGCGGAGCTGTCCGGCTCGGCGCAGCAGGCGTTCAAGATCACTGTCGACTATCTGAAAGAACGCAAGCAGTTTGGCACGGAAATCGGAACCTTTCAGGCGCTGCAACATCGCGCAGCGCACCTTTATTCAGAAATTGAAATCGCAAAATCTGTCGTATTGAAAGCGCTGCAGGAGTTGGACGACAATTATGGTATCGCCGGGGCGGTCTGTTCGCTGGCGAAGGCCAAAGCCGGGCAGGTCGCAAAACTCGCGAGCCAGGAAGCTGTGCAAATGCATGGCGGAATCGGTATGACCGATGAATATGACATCGGCTTTTACATGAAACGCATTCGCGTAGCGCAGGAGATGTTCGGCGACCCGGCGTTTCATTCTGATCGCATCGCCAAACTGCGCGGGTACTAAGGAGTTTGTGATGCCCATAGTGGCGCCGGAAGCATTGAAGGACTATGTCGGCAAAGAGGTCGGCGTTTCCGACTGGATTACCGTTGACCAGGACCGCATCAATCAATTCGCCGATGTGACTGAAGACCACCAGTTCATTCATGTGGACCCTGAAGCGGCGAAATCGACGCCCTTTGGCGGTACGGTCGCGCACGGGTTTTTAACACTGTCGATGCTGTCGCGCCTGGCGGCGGACGGAATACTCATCCTTGATGGCATCAAGATGGGCGTGAATTATGGCTTTGAAAAAGTACGGTTTGTCACGCCCGTCAAATCGGGCAAGCGTATCCGTGGACGATTCACACTGATGTCGGTGGATTCTAAGATCCCCGGACAGTGGTCGTTGAAATATGCGGCAAAAGTCGAAATCGAAGGTGAGACCAAGCCTGCGCTGGTGGCCGAGTGGCTGACCATGCAGATGGGATGACGGGCGCCGTTGAACGAAGGGAGCCGAAGATGCAGCTGTTCCGGTTCGGGATTTTGTTCGCGGCATGCGCCGCCATTTCCGGCGTTTCGTTTGCGTCGATGGGCGACCCTCAGGACGAAGAAATAACGCCGGAAGTGGAGTTGCGTTTCACCGTCAAACCGCACGTGTCGCTCGCCGATCAATGCGCGAGCGAGGCGGCGGAACTTGCCGATGTTGAGAAGGCGCTGGCGCTTTGCAATGCGGCGATTGAAGAAAATCCCGATGACGCAGGATCTTATTATTATCGCGGCAATGTTCACTTCTCACTTGGCGATTATGCATCAGCAGAAGCGGATTTTACCGAGGCGATCCGCCTGCAAACCAATTACATGGCGCGAACCTATTATCAGCGCGGCGTCGCGCGGGAAAACCTCGGCCGTTTCAAGCAGGCGTGCCTTGAAGACTACAAAATGGCGCTGGAGCTGGAGCCGGGCTGGGGGTTCGCTAAACGCGCCGTGGAAAGCTGCGCCTGGGCGTATGAGTAAGGCCGTTTGACGGAAAGTAAGGCGTTTATGTCTGAACATCTGGCGACGATCAGTTGGAAGCGCGAGACGGCAAGTTTTGCGTATAACGATTACAATCGTACTCATGTCTGGCGGTTCGATAATGGTGAGGAAGTGCCCGCCGCGGCCGCGCCAGCCTATCTTGGCGATCCAACCTGCGTTGATCCCGAAGAAGCCTTCGTCGCCTCCCTGTCCAGCTGTCATATGCTCACCTTTCTGGCGATCGCGGCGAAAAAGCGTCTTGTGGTGGACGCATATGAGGACAACGCGGTCGGTCATATGGAAAAAAATGACAAAGGCCGCCTCGCGATCACGCGGGTAGAGCTGTCGCCAAGGCTTACATTTGCAGACGGCGTAGATGTTGATGAGCATACGCTTGCACAAATGCATCACACCGCACACGAACAATGCTTCATCGCCAATTCCGTAAAAACGGAAGTGATAGTGCGCTAAAAAAACGGAGAGTTCTTTTGTCCATTCAGTATAACGGTAAAGTCGCCATTGTTACCGGCGCCGGAAATGGTCTTGGCCAGGCGCACGCAATTGCGCTCGCCGCGCGCGGCGCCAAAGTTGTGGTCAATGATCTGGGCGGAACAGTGGATGGTTCCGGCGGTTCGGTCAGCGCGGCGGAGGAAGTCGCCAACCATATCAACGCCGCTGGCGGAGAGGCGATCGCCAATGGCGCGAATGTGACCAGGGAAGACGAAGTCGCCGCCATGGTCGCCGCCGCCATGGAGAAATGGGGTCGCGTCGATATTCTCGTCAACAATGCGGGCATTTTGCGCGACAAGACGTTTCACAAAATGACGCTGGAGGATTTTCGGCTGGTGCTTGATGTGCATCTGGTGGGCTCAGCGATCTGTACCCACGCCGTTTGGCCCATCATGCGCGAGCAGAACTACGGAAGGGTGATTTTCACCTCGTCGCCATCGGGGCTGCACGGCATATTCGGGCAGGCCAATTACGGCGCCGCCAAAGCAGGCATGATCGGCATGATGAACGCCCTGCATCTTGAAGGGGCAAAATATAACATTCACGTCAATGTACTCTCGCCCTCGGCGAAGACCCGCATGACGGAGGATTTGGGCATTCCGGAACCGGTGCTGGACCAGATGACGCCCGAAGCGATCACCGCAGCGATGCTCTATCTCGTCAGCGACGAAGCGCCATCCCGCGCGATTGTGAGTTGCGCCGCCGGCGGCTATGCACGAGCCTATATGGTGGAAACCGATGGCGTCTACCTGCCGCCGGAGCGCCAAACGCCGGAAGAGATTGCGAAACATTGGGAAACGGTCTCTTCCAAAGACAATGTGCATTTTTATGAGAATTCATCAGGCCCGGCTGCGAACTTTATGACCAAGGCGCAGGCTTTTGGAGAGGGTAATTAATGAAACGTGATTTAGTGACCGCCATGGCCGCAAGCCTGATGTTGGCGGGAGCCTGTGCGCCAACGCCGCAAGATGGCGCCGCGCTACCTGAAGCGCCGCACCGGGAGGAAATTCTCAATGTAGTCGACGCGTTTTTTCTGGCGTTGGGTTCCGCTGACGCCGATGCATTCTTGGCGTTGCACTCTGAGGGCGCCATCAATGTGATCGCGGCCCCGGAAAGCGATGCGCCAATCCGCTATCGTAAGATTACGGAAACAGCAGAGGAGTTTCGGGCAGGCGATACGCCGGAAATTCGCGAGCGCTACTGGGACCCGATCGTGCTCGAGCGCGGCGGCCTTGCGGTTGTCTGGACGCCCTATTCCATCGATATTGACGGCGCGCGGCTTCATTGCGGCGTCGATATTTTCAACCTGTCACAGCATGGTGAGGCATGGTTAGTCGATAGCGCCAACTTCACCATGGAGCCGTCTGCCTGCGATGAAATCAAACCCGGCGAGGCATCCCATGTCCGTCCAGATTTTAGCGTCCGCGACGCGAAGGAGAACTAAATGAGAGAAGCCGTCATCGTATCAACCGCCCGTACGCCGATTGGCAAAGCCTATCGCGGCGCATTCAACAATACGACTGCGCAGGCGCTGGGCGCCCATGCCATCAAGCACGCCATCGAACGCGCGAAGATCGACGCCGCAGAGGTGGAAGACGTGGTGTTCGGGGCGGCGCTACAACAGGGGACGGCGTTTCAGAACGTCGCCCGTCAGGCGTTGTTGCGCGCTGGCGTGCCCCAGACGGTCGCCGGTCAGTCCATGGACCGTCAGTGTGCGTCGGGCATGATGGCGATCGCGACCGCCGCCAAACAGGTTATCGTCGACAATATGGATGTGGCTGTCGGCGGCGGCGTTGAATCAATCTCCATGAATCAGACCAACGATATGTTCGTACGGCCCGACCCGTGGCTCCTCGCGAACATTCCCGCCACCTACATGCAGATGATTGAAACAGCGGAGATTGTCGGCGAGCGCTACAGCGTCTCCCGCGATGCGCAGGACGAATACGCCTATCAGTCGCAGCAACGCACCCACGCGGCGCAACAGGCGGGCAAGTTCGACGATGAGATCGTTCCTCTCGATGCGGTGATGAAGTTCGCCAACAAGGAAACGGGTGAGGTTTCTGACGTTGAAGTGAAACTCGACAAGGATGAGGGCAACCGTCCCGAAACAACACTCGAAGGACTAAAGGGCCTAAAGACCGTGTTTAAGGGTGGTCAGTCCGTCAAGGAAGGCAAATACATCACCGCCGGCAACGCGTCACAGCTTTCTGACGGCGCCAGCGCCGCCGTGGTGATGGAAGCCAAGGAAGCATCAAAGCGCGGACTTTCGCCGCTCGGCATTTATCGCGGCATGGCGGTCGCGGGCACCAATCCGGATGAGATGGGCATCGGCCCGGTCTTCGCCGTGCCGAAACTGCTGGCGAAAAACGGCCTTAAAATGGATGACATCGGCCTGTGGGAACTGAACGAAGCGTTCGCCGTGCAGGTGCTTTATTGCCGCGACAAGCTCGGGATTCCGAATGACTTGCTCAACGTCAATGGCGGCGCCATCTCCATCGGTCACCCTTACGGCATGTCCGGCGCGCGCATGGTCGGCCACGCGCTGATCGAAGGCAAACGCCGCGGCGCAAAGTACGTGGTCTGCACCATGTGCGTGGGCGGCGGTATGGGCGCGGCGGGGTTGTTTGAGGTCGCATGAGCGACGTTTGAATAATGCGGAAAACGGCGCCGGCACATCTAAAACCATCTGAAATCGCTTTGCGATTTCAGTGGCGCGCGGCTGGACTGTTTGAGGTCGCCTGATGGCGTGGTTTCGCTGTTTGATCATCGGCGAGAACTTCACTCTTGTTGAAGAGGGTGAGCTTAAAGAGTTTGGCTTCGCAACAACCCGATGGGTTGAGGCGGATGATGCAAAAACTGCTGAATCGAATGCATTGGAAGCCCTCAAAGCCGATGAAGTTCTCAGAGATATACCTGAGGATCAGAAGGACCCGAGTGCGAAAGTTTATTTCGAAGAGGTTGAGGAACTGCTGGAGAAACCACAACAAGCGCCCGGTAAAGGGTTTACGTGGTTTCCAATGGATAACTTCAAGATGTAGTCAGTAGACGAAGCGGTCTTTCGAATATGTCCACCGATAATGCCGTCATCCACACGTTCATTTGCGAAGTGCCGTAAGGTGAAGTTGCGAGCTACGGCATGATCGCCAGCCTCATCTTCTGCAAACGGGTGGCAATCATCGGAAATTTATCGATTGCCAGGTCGAACAGTGCATCGACCATCTGGATTTTTGACCTAAATCCGTTGTCACAGGTGTGTCTTCCTATCAGGTTGTGTTCGTCATCGACGCGTCCTTCGATGAAATAAATTGTGCCATCTGTACAAAATGACGGAGGCTTGTCGGTGAATTTTTCACGAAAAAATCCGGATGTTTTCAGACGGTTCGCAACCCGATCAAAATCGGTATTGGGTATTGCCTCTGTCCAATACGACTTCAGTTCTGAAGTCTGTATTACTATATCACCGGTTTCAAGCCGTTCGTTGTCAGAATACTCCCATACAGCAACTTGAAGAATGTATCCTTCAAACGGGTCTACTTCAGTTAAGCTCACATCGTGAGTAAGCGAAATTCCGAGTTGCCCATCGAACGATGCATTGATCGTCACGAGTATTTGGTCGATTTGTGTATGATCGCCATAGCTTCCCTTGGATCGAAATAATCCAAGCCTGTGTACCCCACTTTCGAACATGTCTCGATAAAAGTCGTCGTTGGGCGGTGGGAATGTAATGACCTGATTGTTAGCCTCGGTCGTTGCGCAGCCCGCAACAATGAATTGCGATAATGACAGGATGAGAAGCAGGATTTTTTTCATTTGCAATACAATGCTTGCTTGATTGTTTATAAGGCAATCTCGAGTTGGTAATTCTTCTTTCCGGCGAGTATCTATAGATCTTCAGAATACGCTTTCCAATATGAACGCTCAATACTCCCAAATCCACACGCTCATTCGCGAAGTGCCGAAAGGTGAAGTTGCGAGCTACGGCATGATCGCCAGCCTCATCCCCGGTGTGGGTCCGCGTCAGGTAGCGCGTGCGCTGCGCACAGCGCCAAAAGGTCTGCCGTGGTTTCGCATCATTACATCCTCCGGCGCCATGGCGGATCATTCGGGCGCTGTGCGTCAGCGTGAATTGTTGAGAAAAGAAGGTGTCGCCTTCAAAAAGAACGGCGCCGTCGAATGGGCGCAATGCCGCTGGCGCGGGCCATCGCAGAGCTGGATCGAAAAATCTGGCGTGGATATAGAAACCGTCATGGAGATCGTCGCCGGTTGGGGTAGGTAGCCCTAAACGGCGTCATCCCGTGCGCCGCGCGACGCTCCGCACCGCCTTGGCAAAGGCCCTGAACCAATCGTAATCTGCAGTTAACGGATTTCGCCCCAATCTGGTCGCAATCGGCCCTATCTTGGCGCCGGCTTTATACCTTTCAGGAGGTCTCAATGAACGTGGTCAATATATTCAAACCCGTCCTGGCGTTCGCAGCCGTGATGATGGTGGCGACGGGCGCCGTACAGGCTGCATCGCAGGAAAAGATCGACCGGCGCACGGACAAAGCGCTTGCCGAGTTTCGCGATGATATTACCGGCGCCGATGAGGTGCTGGCGAAAGCCGCTGGCGTTCTGGTATTTCCTTCGGTCAAGAAAGCCGGCATCGGCATTGGCGGGGAATACGGCGAGGGCGCGCTGAGGATCGGCGGTCAGTCGGTCGCGTATTATTCAACCGCGTCCGCCTCCATCGGCTTTCAGCTTGGCGCCCAGGAGCGCCGGCAGATGATCGTATTCCTCGATCCGAAAGCGCTGGAAAAATTCCGCAAAAGTCAGGGCTGGGAAATTGGCGTTGACGCTTCGGTCACCGTAGTCACGCTTGATGCGGGCGGCGCCATTGACGCAACGCTTTTAAACCAGCCGATTGTCGCCTTCGTATTTGATGGCCGCGGCCTGATGTATAATCTCTCGCTGGAAGGTTCAAAGGTCAGCCGCATTCACGACGATTGATGCTGACCGCTCATCGCGGCGAAAGCCGGAATGAGCGGTGGTGGATTGCGGTTAAACGATCTCCACCGCCGCGATCTGCGCGCGCTTTTCGCCATCGGACAAAAACGATCCGGCGAAGGAGTTTTTCGCCAGCGTTTTGATGTCGTCGCGGGACAAATCCAGCGCATTAATCACCGCCTTGAAATTGTCCTGCATGTAGCCGCCAAAATATGATGGGTCGTCGGAGTTCACCGTCGCGCGAAGGCCGAGGTCGAGCATGCGCTTTAATGGATGCTGATTCATTTCATCCACAACGCAAAGCTTGAGGTTCGAGAGCGGGCAAACGGTCAGCGTCATCTGCTCTTTCACAAGGCGCGCCACCAGCGCGTCATCTTCCAGCGACCGGTTGCCGTGATCGAGGCGGTCGACGTGCAAAAGATCGAGCGCTTCATGAACATATTCCGGCGGGCCTTCTTCACCGGCATGGGCGACAAGTTTCAGGCCGCGTTCTTTGGCGGCTTTGTAGACTCGTTCAAACTTGGACGGCGGATGCCCGACCTCCGATGAATCAAGTCCGACGCCCGCGATCCTGTCGAGCCAGTTCTCCGCAAGCTTCAGGGTTTCAAAAGCGTCTTCCTCCGGCAGGTGCCGCAGGAAACACATGATCAGCTTCGCCGTCATGCCGAATTCGCTCTTCGCCAGATGCAGCGCTGTCAGGATGCCGCCAATGGCGACGTCAAACGATACGCCACGTTCGGTATGTCCTTGCGGATCGAAAAAGATTTCGACGTGGCGCACATTATCCGCCCGCGCGCGATTGAGATACGCCATGGTGAGGTCGAAGAAATCTTCTTCCGTCCGCAGGACGCTCATCCCCTGATAATAAATATCGAGGAAGTCCTGCAGGTTCGAGAACTGATATGCCGCGCGCACCTCCTCCACGGATTTGAACGGAATCTCGACCTTGTTGCGCCCGGCGAGCTTGAACAGCAGTTCCGGTTCAAGACTGCCTTCGATATGCAAATGCAATTCAGCTTTTGGCAGCGCGGCGGCGTAGGCGATGAGGTCGTCTTTGTTCAAAGCGCAATTCCTATTTTCGCAACGGTTGTAATCGCCAATATGTAAGCGAACGCCACAACCATTCAAAGGGACCAAAGCGGAAAATCGACAGCCAGATTGGCGACCAGATGAGGATCGCAATCCAGACGGCGCCGGCGGTTTTGGCGATATCGATGTAACTGGCCTTGGCGATCAGCCCCAGCCCCGGCGGGCCGTAGTACAAAAAAGCGCCGATGATAGAGCAGGCGAGGTAGTTGCTGAGCGCCATGCGTCCGGCAGCGGCGAAGGGTGCGCGCAGCAGACCAATCGCCGGGATTTTACATAACGCCATGATTAGCGCCGCATATCCGAGCGCCTGTGGCAGACTGCCCCAATAGACCGCCGCCTGTCCGCTGAAGAGCGAAAACATTTCGAAATCATGGCGGAAAAATTCTGCCGTTGCGAACATAGAAGCGGCGACGCCGATCGCGGTGGCGACAACACCGACGACAACGTAGCGCCCCAACGACCATGCGGCGCTGAAAAACCCAAGCTTGAAAAGCGCCATGCCCAACATCATCACGCCGACATTGCGTGGTCCGAGAAATAGGGTTTGCACCAGTTGAAACATCACGGCGTGCGGTGCGGTGTCCGGCAAACGATCAAACAAGGCGGCGCGGTAATGTGCGATATCCGCCGCGATCACTTCCGGCGGCGGCGCCCACATCGTATCGATCATGCCCTGCCGCGCATCCTCAGGCATGAGGTACACGCTGTTTTGCAGGAGGAAGTTCAGCCCGATAAGAATAGCGCCAACGATGAGCAGTGTCCTGGGGCGCCACCGGCGGGCAAGCACGACAAGCATGCCGGCGATGGCATAGGGCGTCAGGATGTCGCCAAACCAGATGACGAATGCATGAAGCAGCCCGAACAAAAGCAGCCACAACATTCGCCGGTAGTGCAGGCCAAAGTTTTCCGACGGTTTTTCCTCGCCGACCATCAAAATAATCCCTGCGCCGAACAGCGCAGAAAATATCGTGATGAATTTGAATTGTATGAAGGTTGAAACAAAACCCCAGAGCTTCTGGCCCGTCGCGTCGAAATACGCCGTATTGAGCGAAGGGTTGGCGAACATCGCTGCGGGGAGCGCCATGGCCTGAATGTTGATGGCGAAAATGGCGAGAACGGCGACGCCCCGCAAGACGTCGAGGCTTTCAAAGCGATCCTGTCGCGGTGCAGCAAGCATGAGCACGCCTCCCTTTTATGCGAATCATCGCTGAGCCGCACAGGATTGCAAACCGTTTTTGTAAAAGACGTGACTTATCTCGCGGCGTGTTGCGGATGGCGCACGGTTATTTCCGCAACAGGCGTATCCCGCCGTCCCTCAGAACAAGATGCCTTCCTTAAAGCCGAGCCCGTCAGCATCCGCGAAACTTGCGGCGCCGTCTTTTTTCCCAATGTCGAAAGCAACTTTCGTGAAAGCGTTGTAGGCGGCGCTTTCGATCGTATCCACGGCGCGAAACTCGGCGCGAGCGGCCTCTTTGGTGACCGTTAGGTGAATGAAACCGTGATGCTCGCCGGAAAGGTAACGCACGTCCTTGTTGTCGCGATTTGTCAGCAGCGCATATTCCGCGCCCTTGCCGCCGAGGAAGCTCTTTCCATAGGGTGATGGCGATGTGACGGAGTGCGTGCCAAGCTCTACGCCCATTTGACCACCGTGACGGTCGGTGAGGTCATTCGCCCACCATGTGTGCGTATCGCCGGTAACCACGATCATGCCATTCTCGCCGGCATTGCGCGCCACGTCGTAAAAACGCTCGCGCGCCGCCGGGTACCCGTCCCAGGCGTCGAAATTAAGGGGTAATCCGAGAGCGGACGATTTGACATAGGCGCGCGCCTGATCCCATTGTTTTTCAAGTTCCACGAGATCCGCTTCTTCGACATGGGGGGTAAGATCCGGCGCGGTTACCTTCGCCATTGTTACCTGGTTGGCGATTAATCGCCATGGCTGTCCACTGGCGACGGAATTTCGCAATGTGCGGTCGATATAGTCGATTTGCGCCGCACCCAGCATTTCGCGTGTTTCGTCCAGCAAGATATCGCGTTTGAACCGCTCAACGTCTTCCGCCGTCTGAAGCGTTGGAATGATGTCGGCATATTCAAATTGGCGCGCGCGGGCCATCAGGCGTGTCTCGATCGCGGCGATGGTCATGAGATCGCCAAAAGAGAATGACCGGAAAAACGCCTCCGACGTCATTTCCGGTTCGCGCACGGGCATCCATTCATAATAAGCTTGGAGCGCTGCGCGCCGCCGCGCATCCCAATCGCCTTCCGTCGCCGGGTCATGGTTTTCCGCGCCGCCGCTCCATGAATCGTTGGATGTTTCGTGATCATCCCAGATCGGAATGATGGGATGGCGGTTATGCATAGCGCGGCTTGAGGGGTCAGCTTTGTATTGCCCATGCCGTTTACGGTAATCAGCGAGTGCAACGCATTCGTGGGCGGGTTCGTGATTGCGCCCCAGTGCGACGCCAACTTCGCCGCCGTAGCCTTCGCGGCTGTATTCATAAATGTAATCGCCGAGGTGGATCACCGCGTCCAAATCATTTTCGCGGGCCACGAGATCGTACACATTGAAATAACCAAACGGATAATTGGTGCAGGACAGCACTGCGAACCGCGCACTATCGACGGCGCCGTCGGGAAGTGTTTTGGTTCGGCCCACGGGAGATGAACTGTCATCAATGTGAAAGCGATAGTAATAGGTTGCACCGGGTTCGAGGTCGGTAACGAGGGCTTTAACGGTCCAGTCGCGCGATAGTCCGGTAACGACTTCACCCTTGCCGCGCACATCGGTGAATGCTTCATCTGTGGCGACCTCCCAGGCGACGACGGCGCGCGATCCTGCCGGCGCGTCGCTCAGACTCACCCGTGTCCAGATCACCACAGACGTCGCAGCCGGATCGCCCGAGGCGACGCCATGAAGAAAAACGCCTGTCGCATCTGTCGCTGTGGCAACATACGGCGTCATTTTCGGGGTGGACGCGCAGGAAGTTGCGCCGACGGCCATACCCGACAAAAGCGCGCCGCGCCGTGTGATGTTTCTCATGACGAAATCCCCTATCGCCTGCGTTGAAAAAAACCGGGCGCAATATTGCGGCGCAGGGTGGCCGCACGCCCGTTTTGCGTTAATCTTATGACATATCTTTGGGCGAGTCGAAGCGCGCCCGCAGCACTTTGAGGGATTTATGCAACAATGGAGATGGACGGCGGCGCTCGCCGTTCTGATGCTGGGCGCGTGCTCACAGCAGAATACGGGCGATGACGCCGCTGAGGCGGACGCGGCGGACGGCGCCGCGGCGGAAACACAGACGGCCGGTTCGGCGGATAGCTCCAATACAGCGGCGGAGGGAGGTGGCGCAGTGCGCCCGCCCCTCGATCCATATCCATCAACCTATGAGCCTTATCCCGGCGACACGGTGCTGATCACCGGCGCAACGGTGCTCACCGGTACCGGCGAGCGTATCGACGGTGGATCGGTGCTGTTGCAGGGCGGTAAAATCGCCGCCGTCGGCGCCGCCGACGCGGTGACGGCGCCGGAAGGCGCAGCGACCATCGACGCAAACGGTAAATGGGTGACGCCCGGCGTCATCGACATTCACTCGCATCTTGGCGACTATCCCTCGCCGTCGAATGATTCAACTTCGGACGGCAACGAGATTGTATCCCCGAACACAGCCTATGTCTGGGCGGAACACTCGATCTGGTCGCAGGATGCAGGCCTTACGCGCGCGCTCGCCGGCGGCGTCACATCGCTGCAGATCTTGCCGGGCTCGGCAAACCTGTTCGGCGGACGCTCCGCAATCATCAAGAATGTTCCTTCACGATCTGTACAGGGAATGAAATTCCCGGATGCGCCCTATGGCCTCAAAATGGCGTGCGGGGAAAACCCGAAACGCGTTTATGGCGAGCGCGGCGGCCCCGGCACGCGCATGGGCAATATGGCGGGCTATCGTTCTGCGTGGATCGACGCGGCAAGCTACATGAAGAAATGGGACGACTACTGGGCCGCTCATGAAAAGTGGGCGCAAAATGATGATGACGACAAGGGCGATGCTCCGGAGGCCCCCGGCCGCGACCTCAAGCTTGAGACTCTCGCGGGCGCCCTGCGCGGCGACATTCGCGTCAACATGCATTGTTACCGTGCTGACGAAATGGTGCAGGTTCTCGATATGGCCAATGAGTTTGGCTACCAAGTCACAACATTCCATCACGCCATCGAAGCCTACAAGGTGGCGGATTACCTCGCCGAAAATGACGTGTGTGCAGCGGTGTGGGCTGACTGGTGGGGCTTCAAGTTAGAGGCCTATGACACGGTCACTGAAAACGCAGCGCTGGTGCATGCGCAACCGGGCGGCTGCGCCATCATTCATTCCGACAGTTCTGTCGGCGGCCAGCGGCTCAATCAGGAAGCGGCGAAAGCCATGGCGGCTGGGCGGCGTATTGGCGTCGACATATCGCCGGAAGTCGCGATTTCGTGGATTACGGCAAATCCGGCAAAGGCCATGGGCGTATTCGACGACACCGGCACGCTTGAAGCCGGCAAGATGGCGGATGTGGTTGTCTGGAATCAGAACCCGTTCTCCGTCTACGCCAAAGCGGAGCAGGTCTATATCGACGGCGCCTTGATGTATGACCGGTCGGATCCGGCGCGCTCGCCGCGGATGGATTTCGAAATCGGCCAACATGACAATGGCTTTACCGGGGGGGCGGGACAATGAACGGATCGATCATGAAAAAATTCACTGTAAAAGCCGTCTCTTGTCTGGCCGCCATGGGCGGCGTGTTGTTTGCCGTCACGTCGGCGCAAACAATCGCCATCATGAACGGCACTGTGCATCCGGTTTCCGGCGGCGTCATCGAGAATGGCGATGTCATTATTCGTGACGGCCGCATCGCGCAGGTGGGCGCCGATCTTTCTGCGCCGAACGGCGCCACTGTGATTGACGCTGCCGGCAAGATCGTCACGCCGGGACTGATCGCCGCCTATACGAGCATTGGCCTTGTAGAGGTGAATGGTGTTTCGGATTCCAATGATTCAACGCCGGGCGCCGGGTTTCCGCTTGGAGCCGCCTTAAACGCCGTTGACGCCTTTAACCCCGGATCGACATTGATCCCCGTGAACAGGGCTGCGGGTCTGACCCGGGCGCTTTCCGCACCCAACACGGGCGACACGTTGTTTGGCGGCAAAGCGGCGGTTGTCGATCTTTCCGGACGGGTGAATTCCATCACACGGGCTGACGCTGCGCAGATTGCTGTTCTCGGATCGGCCGGGGCCAATCGTGCGGGCGGCACGCGAATGGGCGCTTGGGCGGTGTTGCGGGAATATCTCGATGAGGCGCGGTCCTATCAGGCCAATCCCAACGACTATGTCCGCCGGCCCCATTCCAGCCGGTTCGCTCTGTCGGATCTGAAAGCGCTCGGCCCCGTAGTGGCGGGTGAGCAGCCTTTGATCGTCGAAATCAATGCGGCCAATGACATCCGTGCACTGATCAGGCTGAAAAACACCTATCGGCTGCGGGTCATCATTGTCGGGGCGTCAGAGGGCTGGCGTGTGGCGCGCGACATTGCAGCGGCGAATATTCCGGTCATGGTCAGCGGCATGTCCAATTTGCCGAACCAGTTCGAAGATATTGACGCAACCTTGAAAAACGCCGCGCGTTTGCATGAAGCGGGCGTGCGGATCGCCTTTTTCGACGGCACGCATAATGCGCGGCTCATTCGGCAGCAGGCTGGCAATGCGGTGGCGGAAGGACTGCCGTTCGATGCAGCGCTGGCGGCCCTCACGCGCAACCCGGCCGAGATGCTGGGCGTCGGCGCTCAACTCGGTACGCTTGAGCCTGGCAAGGCGGCGGATGTGGTGATCTGGGACGGCGATCCGCTGGAGGTGACGAGCCGTCCCGAAGCGGTCTTCATTGACGGCCGTCCGCAGGACTTGAACAATCGGCAGCAAATGCTGATGGGACGCTATCGCGATCTTTCCCGCGGCGACCTTCCCCATGCGTATCGCGGTGGCGAATAGCGACGAAGAACAACCTAAGACGCCATACCGGCTTCGGCGCCCGCAAAGGTTTTCGCTTTTGCGGGCGTTTTCTTTGTGCGGTTGTTCTGATCGGCGATCAGGCTGAGGGTCAGGGCGGGAATGAGCCCCAAGGTGATCAGGATCAACGCAGCGGGGGCCGCATCGGCGAGCCGTTCGTCGGAGGCGAGTCTGTAAATTTGCGTGCTGAGCGTTTCGAAGTTGAAAGGCCGCAACAAAAGCGTCGCCGGTAGTTCTTTGGCGATGTCGATCATGACGATGGCTGCACCGGCGAGAATAGAAAGCCGCGCCATGGGCCAGTGAATTTCCGCGACAACCCGTAACGGGCGGGCGCCGAGACTGCGCGCCGCCGCATCCATCTGTGGGCTGATTTGCGAAATGCCGCCTGCAGCAGAATTGTACCCGGCGGTGAGAAAGCGCGCCACGTAGGCATAAAGCAAAATCCCGACACCGCCCGCCACCGCTAACCCGGTTGTACGCGCCAGAAATGCGGACAAGGCAAGCACGCCGATAGCCATGACGGCGCCGGGGACCGCATAGCCGAGCGTGGCGATCCGCATGAGCGCTCTCGCGATGGGTCCCTCGGCGCGGCGCGCGGCGTAAGCCAGTGTCACGGCGATGATCATGGCGAGCGCGGCGCCGATAAGCGCGATGAGCGCCGTATTGGTTCCGGCGGCGGACAACGCCTGCGTGGCGTGATTGGGAGCGTTGCCATCGAGCTTGGCGATCAACACGGCGGCAGGCGCCAGAAATCCAAACAGAACTGGCGCTGCGCACAGCGCGATGGCGGCGGCGGCGTGTGAAGCGGAGAGTTTCAATCGCCTCGCACTGCGATGGGCGCGAACATCCTCGCTGGTGCGCCCCCTCCGGCTGGCGCTTTCCATCAGCGTCAGGATGAGCGCCACCAGAAAAAGTCCCGCAGCGATTTGCGTTGCGGCCTGCAAATCACCAAGTCCGTACCATGTGCGGAAAATGCCAACGCTTAGGGTTTGCACCCCGAAAAAGTCGGCAACGCCGTAGTCCGCAGCAATTTCCATCAACGCCAATGCCAGCCCGCCAAAAAACGCTGGACGGCTTGCAGAGAGCAGCAATCCCATGCTGGCGCGGCGAGGCGAGGCGCCGAGTGCGCGCGCCGCTTCCATGATTGAAGCCGAACGCGAAGAAAGCGCCGCGGTCATCGCGAGATAGACATAAGGATATGTCGTCAGCATCTGGACGAATATGGCGCCGGGCAGGGAGCGAATCTCCGGCAGGGCGCCAGCGCCTGTGATTGACGCTGCAAACCCGAACGGTCCCAACAAGTCCGCATAGGCGTAGGCGGCCACATAAGCCGGGATCGCGAAAGGCAGCGCCAGCGCGACCGCGAGCAGCCGCCGGCCGGGGAAGTCCGTCAGGGAGATGAAAAGCGCGGTGGCCGCGCCGATGGCGCCTGCGCCAAGGCCCGCGCCAAGGCACAAAAGAATTGTCGTTGTGAAATAGCGCACGCCGTTAAGGCCAAGGAGATGCGACAGCGCGCCGCCTTCCTCGCCCCCGACAGCGGCGCCCGCCAGCACCGCCATGATCGGCGCCGCCGCGAAAAGGGCGACGGCGATAATCGCCAGCGTCCGCCATGCCGCGCCCATATGGCGGGGGGCTCCTGTGGCCGATGTATTTCCCTTAACTGTCACGTTTACGCGGCCGCCAATCCGGGGTTTGTTTTTAATTCTCGTTCTTAACTGGTGACATCTAGGCGAAAGTCAGGCATTTCCCAATCCCTTATCTTGTGAAATCAGGGCGCCGCGTAGGATTCCCGTGAGTCTTTGTCTGAAGAACATCTCCCACCATTTCGGGGATCTGGCGGCGGTGGCCGGCGCCAGCCTCGATGTTGCGCCGGGGGAGCTGGTCTGTCTGTTCGGCCCTTCCGGCTGCGGCAAGACGACATTGTTGCGCATCGCTGCGGGGTTGGAATCGCTGCAGGCCGGTGCGGTAGAGCTTGACGGCGTAGTGCTTTCCACGCCCGGCGCGGAAACGCCGCCCGAAGACCGGCCCATCGGGCTCGTCTTTCAGGACTACGTGCTGTTTCCGCATTTGACGGTGGAAAAAAACGTCGCCTTTGGTCTTGTGGGGCAAAGCGGCGTAAAGGCGCGTGTGCATGAACAGTTGGAAGCGCTAGGCATCGCGACGCTTGCCAAGCGCTTCCCTCATGAACTTTCCGGCGGTCAACAACAGCGTGTGGCGCTGGCCCGCGCAGTCGCCCGAAAACCAAAAGCGCTCCTGCTTGATGAACCATTCGCCAGCATCGACGTGACGTTACGCCGCCGCCTGCGCGGCGAATTGCGCCGTACCCTGAAGGAACAGAACGCCGCCGTATTGCTTGTAACCCATGACCCGGAAGAAGCGCTGGCCCTCGGTGATCGCATTGCGCTGATGCGTGCGGGAGAAATTGTGGAGGCGGCGAGCCCTGAAGAATTGTTCGCGCGTCCCCAAACGCCGGAAGGCGCCATGATTTTTCCCGGCAGCCATAGTCTCGCGGGCGAGATCAAGGCGGGCGTGTTCCATTGCGTATTGGGATCGGCGCCAACGTCCGAAACGCCGGATGGACGCGCTTGCATAATATTCCGCCCCGACGCCGTTTCGGCCCGGCTGGATGAGGCGGGGGCGTTCATCGTTCACGATGTCCGGTTTGTGGGGCCTCACTGGTCTGCGCGGCTGGTTGCGGCGGATGGCGCGCATCTTCATGTGGATATGCCGTCCACGCCGGCGACTGGCGCAAGGATGAGTATTAGCGCCGATTGGGGCCGCGCTTTCGTTTTTTCAGCGTCGGACGCGTAAGAGTGTGGCGATCCGGCCCTTGAAATCCTGGCGGACCTCCGGTAGGTGATATTAAGAATTATTCGCAATATGTAAATGGACCCTGAAATGATGCATTTGAGCAAAATGACTCCGGCGCGGCTGAACATTCTCGCCGCGATTGGCGCGCTGGCGCTCGCCGCGTGTAGCGGTGAGCCCGCCGGGACGGATGCGGGCGACAACGCGGCGCCGAAACGCCCGATTACCGGCGAGGTCAATGTTTATTCCGGCCGGCATTATGACTCAGACATTATTTTGTTTGATCAGTTTACCGAAGAAACTGGGATCAAGGTCAATTACATTGAGGCGGGTGGTGATGCGCTGATTGAGCGCATTTCGCAGGAGGCAGAGGCCAGTCCTGCCGATATTTTCATCACCGCTGATGCGGGAATCCTGTGGCGCGCCGACCAGCGCGGCGTGTTCCGTGGGCTCGACAACGAAACGCTTGAGGCGCGCGTGCCGTCGCAGTTCCGTCACCCGGAAGGCAAGTGGTTCGGTCTTTCGAAGCGCGCGCGCATTATCATTTACAACAAGGAATTGGGTTTACCCGAAGGGCTCGAAACCTACGCTGATCTTGCTGATCCGGCCTATCGCGGGATGATCTGTGTACGGTCGTCATCCAACATTTACAATCAGTCCTTGCTGGCCTCGCGGATCGCCCATGATGGCGAACAGAGCGCGGAAAACTGGGCGGCAGGTGTTGTTGCGAATTTTGCGCGCAAGCCCCAGGGCAACGATACGTCACAGATTGAGGCCGTCGCCGCCGGGCTCTGCCGGCTTGGTATCGTCAACAGCTATTACACGGCGCGGTTTAAGGGCGCTGACGATGCGGACGCCGCCGCCATTGGCGAAAAGTTTGAGTTATTCTTTCCCGATCAGGACGGTTATGGCGCGCATGTAAACATTTCCGGCGCGGGCGTTACCAGGCATGCGCCCAATGCCGAGAATGCAGAGAAGCTGATTGAATTTCTCCTGCGTGATGAAACGCAAGCGGCGTTCGCCAGCGGCAATAACGAATATCCGGTTGTCGAGGGAATTGAGGCGCACGGGCCGATTGCCGCTTATAGCGACTTCAAGGCCGACGATCTGTCAGTGTCGGCGCTGGGTGAAAATCAGGCGGCGGCGGTGCGGATCTTCGATCGCGTCGGTTGGCCGTAAGGCGTTCGCGACGCGTCTATTTCGTTGTGAACAAAGTTTCAAACGGCGCGCGCTGAGCCATTTGCCCGGCGCCGCCGTTTTCTTCGAACGCGGCGACAAGTTGATGGGCGTATTCGGGCGCTTCTTCCGGCGATGCTTCTGGAAAAGGCGGGGCAGGGTAATATTCGATCCCGAGCTGCAAGGTTTTTGCGGCTTCTTCGCCTGCGATTTCTCTGGCAAGGAACAATCCGGCATCAATGCTCGCCGATACGCCGGCGCCTGTTACATATTTACCGTCCCGGTGAAAGCGTTCCTGAACAAACGTGGCGCCAAAACCGGAAAGCCGGTCGCGATGGAACCAGTTTGTTGTTGCGGTTTTTCCTTTCAGCAGGCCGGCGGCGCCAAGTATGGCGACGCCGTTACATATCCCGACCGTCCAAGTAGACGTCTCATCCAACGTCCGAATTTTGCTTAGCGCCTCATTATTATTTTCAAGCGCCAGTCCGCCGGGACCACCGGGTACATAAAGAATATCGGTCGATTGAACCTCATCGAAACTTTTCCACGCGGCAATGCCCAACCGTCTTGTGTCAGCGGCGATCAGACCTTTCTCGCTGGCGAAAAACTCGGTTTCCATACCGGGTATGCGGGACAGGACCTCATAGCCGCCGATAAAGTCCAGCGATGTAAAGCCGTCATAAATAAGAATTGAAAGGCGCATGGGTTTCTCCTTTGCGCGCAATTTTGCGCTGCTTTTTTGCTTTCTTAGGTCTTTAGCGGTAAACGGGACTGGCGGAAATGACAAAAAGTATATAAAAGCTGCCAAATGAAAAATTTGAGAACAATCATCTTTCTTCTCTATGACGGGTTTGAAATGCTCGATATGGCGGGGCCGGCGAGCGTATTTACTGCCGCCAACCGTGAGGTTTCGGGAACGGGCTACAAATGCGTGTTTTCGTCTGCAACCGGCGGGATGGTTTCATCGAACGCCGGCCTTTGTGTCGAGACGAAAGTGCTGAACCGTATACGGATCGAAAAGCACGATACGTTGATCGTTGCGGGCGCGGATGAACCGCACATTCAAAACGCGATGGTGAATGAGCGGCTCCTGAACGCCTTGCGCCGCGCCTGGCCGAAGGCGGCGCGCGCCGCCTCCGTGTGCAGCGGTTCTTTTCTGTTGGCTGCAGCGGGTGCATTGCAAGGCCGAAAAGCGACAACACACTGGGCGGGGCGTAGCCAAATGGCGCGCACTTTTCCCGAGGTTACTGTCGAAGACGACGCCTTGTATGTGGTCGATGGAAATCGATGGACGTCCGCCGGCGTAACAACCGGGATCGATATGGCGCTCGCGATGGTTCGGTCCGATCATGGCGGCGCGGTGATGCGCGCCGTTGCAAACCGGCTGGTTGTCTATGCTCACCGGCCGGGCAACCAGTCGCAATTCAGCTCGCTCGTAGAAGCGCAAACACGCGGCGGGGATGAATTCACCGACCTGATCGCCTGGATGGATGCAAACGCCCATGGCGGAATAACCGTGCCGGATCTTGCAGCACGATCGAAAATGTCGGAGCGGACGTTTCACCGCAAGTTTGTCAAAGCCGTCGGTGCAACCCCGGCCCGCTTTTTAGAAAATCTTCGGCTCCAAAAAGCCAAGCAGGCGCTCGAAGGGGGCGTCTCCGCGAAAGAGGCCGCCGGCAAGGCTGGGTTTCAGTCTGTTGGCGGATTTCGCGCGGCGTTCGAAAACAAATTCGGCGTTACGCCGGCCAGTTACCGCAAGATGCATGGTTCCGAAGCTAGCGCTTAGCCGTAAGGCGTCTGTGGAAGAAACCATGTGATTTTCGCCTATCCCGGGGTTGCGAATTGATATAACATCGATATAACAAATCCGTAGCCTCGGGAGGGTAATTGTGGTCGACAGTACAACCAAAGCGGGCAAGAGCGCCGCGGGGAATGACAATCACCAGCACAAACGGCCCGCGGGGCTGTTGAAGAACGAGAAACTGGTCTGGGACGTGCTGATCGCCAGCAAGGACCCGCTCAAGGCTTATGAGATTCTCGACAAGCTGAAAGAGCGGGGCGTTCGCGCGCCCATGACGGTTTATCGGGCGCTTGAGGGGCTGGAATCCAAAGGGCATATCCACAAGCTTGACGGGCTCAACGCCTTTGTTCTCTGCAATCACGAAGGCCCACATGTGGTCCAGACGTTCCTGGTTTGTGAGAGCTGTTCCACCGTCGAGGAACTGCAAGTGCTGGCGGTCGAAGCGGACATCGCGCCGGCAGTGCGGGCGGCGTCATTCGACATGCACACAGCGCGGTTGGAAATTAAGGGCAACTGCAACGCCTGCGCTGCAGCGTAACTGGCCCCAAGCCCTCACTTAGAATCATTGACTCGGTTACCCGCTCGCTTATGGTCTTGCGGGTTGGCGCAGCCTTGCGCGCGTCAGCAAGCCACATGCGGGAGAGATCGCGTGTCTCATTTGACGCGCGGCGCCGAAGGAGCAACCGCCCCGGAAACTCTCAGGCAAAAGGACCGCACTGGCTGACAAAGGCTGGAAAGCGGGCGATGGATTTTTGGTCGCCCCGCCGACGGAGTAAGCGGATCGAAGCGTTCTGCGCTTTGTTCGTGAAATCTCTCAGGCTCCCGTGACAGCCGGGGTCGCCGACTTCATCCTGCGGAGCCGCGATGCGGCGTCTCGAAGGGAAAGCGGCGCACCTTTAGTCATGGGACGGATGAATGTCTTTAAAGAAAACACCCTTAAACGAATTGCACCGCTCCTTGGGCGGCAAGATGGTCGAATTCGCCGGTTATGACATGCCGGTGCAGTTTCCCCTCGGCGTCATGAAAGAGCATTTGCACACGCGCGAAAAGGCGGGGCTGTTCGATGTTTCGCATATGGGCCAGGCGGTGATCGCCGGGGCGGATCATCTGACCGCTGCAAGCGCGCTTGAAACGCTGGTCCCCGGCGAGATTCAAAAGCTTGGCGTCGGCCGTCAGCGCCTCACCGTGTTGCTCAATGACGAGGGCGGCATTCTCGACGATCTGATGGTCGCGCGTCCTGCGGCGGATGGCCGGTTGAACATTGTCGTCAATGGCGCCTGCAAAGAGGCGGACTATGAATATCTTGACGCGCGCTTGCCCGATGGGGTGACGCTGGAGCGGTTTGACAATCGCGGGCTGCTGGCGCTGCAGGGACCGCTGGCGTCAAAGGCGCTGGCGAAACATTGCCCTGCGGCGGCTGAGTTGAAGTTCATGAGTTTCGCGGAACTGCAGATCGGTGACATCACGGCGGTGGTCACACGCGGCGGTTACACCGGCGAAGACGGTTTTGAGATATCGACATGGGAAGACGATACGCAAAAGCTTGCCGAACTGCTGCTCGACGACCCGGATGTGGAGCCCATCGGCCTTGGCGCGCGCGATTCGCTGCGGCTCGAAGCGGGTATGTGCCTTTACGGTCATGATCTGACGCCGGAGATTTCGCCGGTGGAGGCCAATCTAGGTTTCACCATTGGCAAGCGGCGGCGCGAAGAGGGCGGGTTCGCCGGCGCCGCGCGCATTCAGCGAGAACTCGCTGAGGGGCCGAGCCGCCTGCGCGTCGGAATCAAGCCGGAAGGCCGCGCACCGGCCCGTGAAGGCTCGGAAATTCAGTCCGTAGACGGAAAGACCGTTGGCCTTGTGACGTCGGGTGGTTTCGGGCCGAGCGTCGGTGCGCCCGTAGCTATGGGCTATGTGGATACCGCCTTTGCTGAAACGGGCACGCCGCTGCAATTGATCGTGCGCGGCAAGCCGCTGCCGGCAGTGGTCGCCGACATGCCGTTCACACCAAATCGATATTACCGGGGTTAGAGGAGAAAAACATGAGCGTGAAATTTTCAAACGACCATGAATGGGTGAAGGCGGAAGGCGATGCTTTCGTCATTGGTATCAGCACGCACGCCGCAGAGCAGCTCGGCGACGTTGTGTTTGTCGAACTGCCGGAAGTGGGCAAGACTTTCGCCAAGGGTGATGAAATGGCGGTGGTGGAATCGGTGAAGGCGGCGTCGGACGTTTACGCGCCCATCGCCGGCGAGATCGTTGAGGTGAACAGCGCTATCGTTGATGAGCCCGCCAAAGTGAATGAAGATGCGCAAGGCGCCGCATGGTTTGTGAAGCTTAAGGCGAGCAATGCGGCGGATCTCGACGCGCTCATGGACGAGGCGGCGTACAAAGACTTTGCGGCGAATTCATGAGCGAGAAAAATTCAAAAGCCGGCGCCGGGATGGCGGTCGGCATGGGCGCGGGCATTGCTATAGGCGTTGGTATCGGCGCCGCGCTGGATAATCTCGCGCTCGGCATTGCGATTGGCGTCGCCATTGGCGCCGGGATCGGGACGACCACAATGGCGGCATCCTCAAAAAACCGCAAAAACAATTTGAAAAACGACGAGTAGGAAGCGGATATGCGTTACCTTCCCATTAAGCGATCACGATGGCAGCGATGTTGGATGTCATCGGCGCCGGAAAAATCGACGACTTATTCGCCGATGTGCCGGCTGACGCGTTGAATGCGCGGTTTGACCTGCCGGACCATCAAGGCGAATTGGAAGTCGAGCGCGCGCTCTCCGCCATGGCGGCGAAAAACCGTGCGGCGGGCGCAGGCCCATCATTCATCGGTTGCGGCGCCTACAAGCATCACATACCGGCGACTGTCGATCATATTATTCAGCGATCGGAGTTTTTGACCGCCTATACGCCCTACCAGCCGGAGATCGCCCAAGGCACGCTGCAATATCTTTTCGAATTTCAAACGCAAGTTGCGGCCCTGACCGGCATGGAGGTCGCCAATGCCTCCATGTATGACGGCTCTACAGGGTGCGGCGAGGCGGCGCTGATGGCGCGGCGCGTGACCAAGCGCAACAAAACGATTCTCTCCGGCGGGCTTCACCCCCATTATGGCGCAGTGACGCGCACCAATCTTGAGCTGGTGAACGCGAATGTCGTTCAGGCGCCGATCGATGTGGACGCGTCCGAAGATATTGCATCGCAAATTGATGACGATACTGCATGCGTCATCGTCCAGACGCCGGATGTGTTCGGCAATGTGCGCGACTTGGCGCCCATTGCCGAAGCCGCGCATGCAAAAGGCGCGTTGCTGGTGGCCGTCGTGACGGAAGTGGTCTCGCTCGGTGCCCTCAAGAGCCCCGGTGAGATGGGCGCCGACATTGTCGTCGGCGAGGGGCAATCTATCGGCAATGGGCTGAACTTTGGCGGGCCTTATGTGGGCCTCTTCGCAACGCTCCAGAAATATATGCGGCAAATGCCGGGGCGGCTCTGCGGCGAAACGGTGGACGCCGAGGGCAAGCGCGGTTTCGTGCTGACGCTTTCAACGCGCGAACAACACATTCGCCGCGACAAGGCGACGTCGAATATCTGCACCAACTCCGGGCTGTGCACGCTTGCGTTTACGGCGCACATGACCCTGCTGGGCGAGGCGGGCCTGCGCAAATTGGCCGCGCTCAATCACGAAGCGGCATGTAAAGCCGCCGACGCGCTGGGCGCGATTCCCGGTGTTGAGGTGGTCAACACATCCTATTTCAACGAGTTTACCTTGCGTCTGCCGAAAAGCGCCAGCGACGTCGTTGAGCAACTTGCTGGCGAAGGCGTGCTCGCGGGCGTGCCCGGCGGACGCCTCTGGCCGCACGATGGCGCGGACAATTTGCTCATCGTCGCCGCAACGGAATGTGTGACCGATGCGGATATTGATGCGTTTGCATTGAGACTGCGGGAGGTGGTGTCGGCATGATAAACTACGGCGCGCTATTTGCGATGTGTTTAGCAGCATGTGTCACTACTGGCCTCGCAGAGGCGCAATCAACATTTAACGACAACGGAGCTGTTGTCGACAAGGGATCGTATCTCGGTGGGCAAACACCATCTACGAGTAATACACATCATGAGTTTCAATGTCCCAGCGGGAAAATCAGTGTTGTATATCGACAGAGTGAGAACGAACAAGCCGAGTTAACGGACATCACTTTCGAGAATGAACCGTTGCCGGCAGCCACCTTCGCGAGAATTGGCGTTGAGTTTTCTCGTTTCTTTTCGGTTAGCGACATTTCCATACGCTGTAGCTCTAACGGTGAGTTATTTCGCTTGTTTGTGTTTGGCTACCTAGGCTCTTGGGACGCGCACTTAGGCGTTTCGGATAACGAATGCAGAGTGAACGGCGGATATACCGACGATGTGTTTAGCATCAGCATGATAATTCATGACGCTGATGCTCCGGAAATCTCCTATGGAGAACCAGTTTGTATCGGGTATTCTAAACAGGGTGCAAAAAATGAATAACCAAGGCCGCCCGACGCGGGCAGAAGGCTCCGCCATGACGGACGCACCGACATTCACCGGCAATAAGGCGTTACAGATCGAGGAATCGCTGTCGTTCGAGATCGGCTCTTACGATCAGACCGGCGTTGATTTGCCCGAACCGTCCGGCAAAACGGACCGTCTCGGGGGCTTGAACCGCGACCGAGCCATCGGCCTGCCGGGCCTCTCCGAACCCGAAACCATGCGCCATTTCGTGCGGCTTTCTCAAAAGAATTACGCCATCGACATGGGCCCGTTCCCGCTTGGGTCCTGCACCATGAAACACAATCCGCGCCTCAACGAGAAAATAGCGCGGCTGCCGGGTTTTGGCGACCTCCACCCGCTGGCGCCAGAAAGCGCCGTACAGGGAGCATTGGAGCTGATCGACCAGCTTGCGTTCTGGCTGAAAGAACTCACCGGCATGCCCGCGGTCGCCATGTCGCCAAAGGCCGGCGCGCATGGCGAGCTTTGCGGCATGATGGCGATCAAAGCCGCGCTCGAAGCGCGCGGCGAGGCTGACAAGCGCACGCGCGTGCTGGCGCCGGAGAGCGCCCACGGCACCAACCCGGCGACGGCGGTGCAGTGCGGCTTTACGGTCGAGAACATTCCGGGCGATGAGACCGGACGCGTCGATCTCGCGGCGCTGAAAGAAAAACTGGGCCCGGACGTCGCCGGCATCATGGTGACCAACCCCAATACCTGCGGTCTCTTTGAGCGCGACATCCGCGCCATCGCCGACGCAGTGCATGAAGCGGGCGGATATTTCTATTGCGACGGCGCGAACTTCAACGCCATCGCCGGCAAGGTGCGCCCTGGCGACCTTGGCGTCGACGCCATGCACATCAATCTACATAAAACATTTTCAACGCCTCATGGCGGCGGCGGGCCGGGCTCCGGCCCGACAGTGTTGTCGGAAGCGCTCGCACCGTTCGCGCCGGTGCCCTACGTGGCGTTCGAAGACGGCAAGTACAAACTTGTTGAGACGCGCCGCGCCGCGAAGGCCGATGATGACGGCAAAAGCATGGGCCGCCTGACGGCGTTTCACGGCCAGATGGGCATGTTCACCCGCGCCCTCAGCTATATGTTGAGCCACGGCAAAGACGGCGTGCGTCAGGCGGCGGAAGACGCAGTGCTGAACGCGAACTATGTGCTATCGCGCCTCAAAACCGAAATGACGCCAGCGTTTGAAGGCTATTGCATGCATGAAGCGCTGTTCGATGATCGCTTCCTGAAAGACACCGGTGTTGAAACTATCGATTTTGCGAAAGCCATGATCGACGAGGGCTATCACCCCATGACCATGTATTTCCCGCTGGTGGTGCACGGCGCCATGCTGATCGAGCCGACAGAGTCAGAATCCAAACGTGAACTTGATCTGTTTTGTGATGCGCTGTTGAGCCTTGCGAAACGCGCCAAGGCGGGCGAAGTTGAGATGTTTAAAGCCGCGCCGGTGCATGCGCCGCGCCGCCGTCTCGATGAAACCGCCGCCGCGCGTAAGCCGGTTCTGCGCTGGTCGCCTGCGGAACCACGCGCCGCGGCGGAATAGCGGCCGTTCACGAGGCTTCACATTTGCATTGCAGCTGTTTCGTAAATCGGCGCGATACGGCATACAATCGCCACAAAAGACAACAGAGCCCTTCATCCTGAGGAGCTTTTCCTTCGCCCTTCGAGACGCAAGCTGCGCTTGCCCTCAGGATGAAGGAAAAGCGTCTCGAAGGACGAAGGGCGGTGATCAGGGGCGAGACTTATGGATTTTCTGGCGCGTTTCACCATGACCGGCATCGAAGTGATGACGACGGCGTTCATATTCGTTGTCGGCCTCGGGGTGCTGGCTGTCATTTTTATGTACATAGCGGATTCATCGCAATCGAAAGATGCGATTCGCCACAACTATCCCGTGGTCGGACGGTTTCGCGATCTGTTCACGCGGCTGGGAGAGTTTTTCCGGCAATATTTCTTCGCCCTCGACCGGGAAGAAATGCCGTTCAACCGCGCCGAACGCGACTGGATCTATAAATCCGCCAAGGGTCAGAACAACACGCAGCCTTTTGGTTCTACGCGCAATCTCAATATTGTCGGCTGTCCTATCTTCGTCAATTGCGCGTTTCCGCGCCTTGATGAGGAAGCGTCCGATCCTCCGGCGGTGGAGTTTGGGCCGTACACGCCGAACCCGTATCGCGTGAAATCCATCATCAATATTTCCGCCATGAGTTACGGTTCCTTGTCCAAGCCTGCGGTCCGCGCCCTATCGCGCGGCGCGGCGCTGGCGGGTTGCTATATGAATACGGGCGAGGGCGGCTTGTCACCCTGGCATCTGGAAGGCGGCTGCGATGTGGTTTTTCAGATGGGGACGGCGAAATATGGCTGCCGCGATGATGCGGGCATGCTCGATGACGCAAAACTGAAAGCTATCGCCGATCACCCTGAAGTCAAAATGATCGAGGTGAAGCTTGCCCAGGGCGCGAAACCGGGAAAGGGCGGCATTCTGCCCGGCGTAAAAGTCAAGAAGGAAATCGCGCGCATCCGGCACATTCCGGTGGGCAAGCCGTCGATATCACCGAACCGTCACCTGGAAATCGATAATGTGGGCGAGTTGCTCGACTTTATCGATCGCGTCCGGCGCATCACTGGCCTGCCGTCGGGCTTTAAAACGGTCATGGGCGCCTATGGCTGGGTCGATGATCTTTGCGATGAAGTCGAAAAGCGCGGGATCGAATCGGCGCCGGACTTCATCACGCTGGACGGCGGTGATGGCGGCACGGGCGCGGCGCCCATGTCGCTCATGGACAATGTCGGCCTGCCGCTCAAGCAATCTCTCCCCATGCTGACGGATATTCTTGAGAGGCGCGGGCTGCGCGACCGGATTAAGGTGATCGCATCGGGCAAGCTGGTGACGCCCGCCGAAGTCGCCTGGGCCTATTGCGCTGGCGCTGACGTGGTGAACACCGCGCGCGGGTTTATGTTCTCCATCGGCTGCATTCAGGCGCTGAAATGCCACACGAACAATTGCCCGACGGGCGTCACGACCCACAAGAAAAGCCTTCAAGGCGGGCTCGACCCGAAAGTAAAAGCCCCGCGTGTGGCGAGCTATGTCGAAAAAATGCGCAAAGATGTGGCCATGATCGCCCATTCCTGCGGCGCGGCGCATGCACGGAACTTGAAGCGCTTCCATGTGCGCATCCAGCAGGATGACGGCACATCCGTACCGCTCGACCAGTTGCTGGCGCGCTCAAGGCCGCTGGCGCCGCATGAATATGCAAAGGAAAATTCTTAAGGGTCGCAGCGTGGTGCGAATGTGGATAGGCTGAGTCTATGCTGAAACTCCTCATCACCTATCATTCAAAAACCGGCGGCACTCGCCAGATGGCAGAGGCCGCTGCTGAGGCAGCGTGCGACGAAGATGGCGTCGAAACGATTTTCAAGCGCGCGGAAGAAGCGGGTCCTGACGATCTTCTGGGGGCGGACGGATATATTTTCGCGGCGCCGGAAAACCTCGCCGCCATCGCTGGCGTCATGAAGGATTTTTACGATCGCTGTTATTATCCGGTGCTGGGCAAGTTAGAGGGCCGTCCTTATGCGCAGATGGTGTGTGCGGGTTCTGACGGAGAAAACGCTGTGCGGCAAACGGCGCGCATCGCACAAGGTTGGCGGCTAAAGATTGCGCAAGAGCCGATCATCGTCTGCACCCACGCGCAAACGTCGGAAGAAATTCTCAGCGAAAAAACGATCCCGGAAGAAGATCTTAAGCGCTGCCGCGGGCTTGGCGCCGCCATGGCGGCGGGCCTCGCCATGGGTGTGTTTTGAAATAGTTCGCAAATTGACGTTCTATTCAACTGCTTCTCGGTCATCCCGGGCGCATCGCAGCGATCTATCGGTGCGATGCTGAACCGGGATCCTGTTTAAGTGATATGAATCCCGGATCTGCGAAGCAACATTTCGTGTTTCATCGTGTCCGGGATGACGAGGGAGATGGTTTTTTTGCGCGGACTCCTAAGGATTAAACCCGCCAGCTCTTAAAAACGCGATTTCTTCCGGCGTTGACACCCGGCCAAGCATGCTGTTGCGATGGGGAAAGCGCCCAAAACGCTTGACGATATCGCAATGCTCAATGGCGAATGGCAGGTTCATTGTGCCAGGCAATTGCGCCTTGAATAGCGCCACGCATTCTTCCTGAACGCTCAAACTTTCTGAATGCATGAATGGCATGTAGAAAAACGCGCGTTCTCTGGCCCCATACAATTGGTCGAAGCGGCGGCGATTGGCTTCGCGCGCCACATCAAGCGCCTGCGTGTCCTGCGCGAAGGCGCGGGCGTCATTGCGAAACAGATTGCGCGAAAATTGATCGAGAAGGATGATCAGCGCGAGCGAGTGACGTGGATGCGCACGCCAGACATCGAGACGGCCATCAATGCCGCACGATGCAGTGCGCCAAAGCGTGCAGTTATGGCGGCGTCAAACGCGCGGTCACGCCGTGAACCATTGATAGGGTTTCGTCTCAAACCAGAAGAGAGAATGGCACTTTCGCGCGGTGGGGCGTGTAGCGCACACATCCATATCGTTGGTGTTTGCGTCTACAATAGCTGGTTATGCCAGACATGAGGAGAAAAATAGCTTGCCGCTGCTGCGCCCGCCGGATCATGTGGGGTCGCCCTCAGTCGAAATATATTTTCGTCGGAAGGACGCGCCCATTAGTTCAGCTTGTCGCGAAGCCCGGCGATCGCCTTGTCGATGAACGGGCCTTGCGCGCCGCCTTCCATCCGGTCACGGATAATGGTGCGCGCCGCCTCGATGGCAAGATCAGCTGTTTGGCCGCGCACTTCGGAAATCGCCTGTGCTTCGGCGCGGGCGATCTTTTCCTCGGCGGATTTGATGCGGCGCTCTGTTTGTTCAGCGATTTTCGCGCGCGCTTCTTCGGCGAGACGCTTGGCGTCTTTTTTCGCCGCGTCGATGATGGCGGCGGCTTCTTCTTCGGCTTCGCGCTGGCGGCGCTGATATCCGGCGAGCAGCTCCTGCGCCTCTTCGCGCATCTTGCGCGCTTCATTGATCTCATCGGCGATTTTTGCCGCCCGCTTGTCGAGACCGCCAACGATCATCTTATGCACGCCGGCGCGCCAGAATACGCCGATGACGATCAAAAACGCGATCAGCACAAACAGCGCAGGGTCCTGGAAGAAGCCCGGTGATGCGTGCCCGCCGCCCGTTGTTGCGTGGGCGGTTTCTTCGGCGGCGGCGAGGGCGATAGCGGCGAGTGAGGTCATGGGGCGCGTTTCCTTACGCTCTGGCGGCGCTGTCAATGGCGCGGGAGATCGCGTCATCGGTGGGCGCTTCATCGATCAGTGTTTCCACCACGGCGCGGGTGGTCTCGGCCGCAGCCTCGCGCACCTTGGCCGCCGCCGCTGTCTTCATCTGAGTAATACGCGCATCAGCGGCTTCAAGCTGTTTTTCGAGCGCTTCTTCAGTCTCAGCCTGCAACTCAGCGATTTCCTTGTCCACCTCGTCGCGGGTGTCCGCCGCAATCCCCTGCGCTTTGGCGCGGGCGTCCGCGAGGGCCTTGTTGTAGCCCGCTTCCGCTTCGTCCGCCTCACGCTTGAACTCCGACGCCTGATCAAGATCGTCGGCAATCCGGTCCCGGCGTTCCTCGATGGCGCCGCCAAGCGACGGCAGGAAGCGTCCGGCCATGAGCCAGTAGAGAACGCCAAAAGTCAGAACCAGCCAGAAAATCTGGCTTGGCCATGAGGACGGATCAAGCTGCGGCAGGCCCGCTGATGAGGCTTCGTTATGAGCCTCGGTTGCGCCTGCGGCCGCCGCAGTGATCAAGGAAACAAGAGCGGACAAAAGTCCCTCCTAAAAAGTTGCAAGTGTCGTTGCTTAGAACGTGTAGAGAATGATCATGGCGATCGCGAAGCCGAGCAGACCGGTAAATTCGGTCAGCGCGAAGGCGAGCAGCATGGTTGGCTGGTTTTGCGCAGCGGCTGACGGGTTGCGGAATGCGCCCGACAGAAAGTTACCAAAGATAAGGCCGAGGCCGACACCTGCGCCCGCGAGCGGGATTGAGGCGAGACCGGCGCCGATGAGTTTTGCTGCTTCTGCTTCCATTTTAATCACTCCTGGAGTTTTTTTCGTTGAGCCGTTTTATCCCATCATCGCGGCTGGCTCTTCGCGCCGCGCGGGAAACTTAAAAGATCCTAGTGGTCCGCAGCGTGCGCCGCGTCGCTGAGATAGATGCAGGTAAGAACTGCGAATACATATGCCTGAAGCGCCGCCACCAGAAATTCCAGCGCCGTTACGGCGATGGTGCCCAAAAACGGCGCGATGCCGAAAAGCTTAATGGCGCCGTCGGCGGCCAGCAGCGAAACGATAAAGCCGGCGAAGAGTTTCAAGATCACATGGCCGGCGAACATGTTGGCGAAAAGCCGGATGGCGAGGCTCAAAGGCCGCGACAGAAATGAGATAACCTCAATCACGCAAAGCAGCGGCATCAGCCACAGCGGCAGGCCCGACGGCCAGAACAGTTTGAGAAATTTCACGCCGTTTTTCATGAAGCCATAAACCACGACGATCGTGATCGTCAGCATGGACAACGCAAGGGTAACGATCAGATGGCTCGTGGTGGTGAACACGTGGGTTTCAGCGGCAGAACCCGGAAATGACGGCAACAGGCCGAAAAGATTAGCTACCAAAATCCACAGAAACAGCGTGAACACATAAGGGAAGAATTTGCGGCCGTCCGGGCCGATTGTGTCGCGCACCAGATCGGAAACGAATTCGTAAAGCACTTCAGCGGTGGATTGTACGCGGCTGGGGATGAGCCCGGCGCGGCGGGTCGCCACAAAGAAAAATGCGATGATCGCGCCGGTGCAGATCAGCATCCACAGCGCAGAGTTGGTAAGCGAGATATCGATGCCGCCTAGCGAAAGCGGTACGATGGGCAGAATTTCGAACTGCTCCATGGGGCCGGCGGCGAAAGTCTTGAGCAACCTGTCGATCATATCCGTCTTCCAGCCGTTACATCGGCCATCTTGTTTAGCAAAACCGTCAGTTGTCTGACGACTGCTCGCTATCCTGTTTCAGGGTGCGCATCATGTTGCGCAATCCCGCCGCAAATCCGAGGGCCATACCCACCAACAGAAACAACGGTTTTGTTTCCAGCCAGTGATCCAGCCCCAACCCCAACAGACAGCCCACAAACAACCCGGCCAGAAGGTCGGATGAGACCCGCATGGCGCGTCCCCATGCGCCCGCCGACCCCTTCGGACTTGCCGCCTCCTGACCCTGATCGCGTAGGCGATCGAGCCGCTCGGAAAACGCATCCAGCGAGGGCAGGTCGTCTTGCTTGGGATCGTCGCCCATGAGCTTGCCCGAAAATGGACGCGAACGGCCGCTCGCGCCCTTTTGAAATCGCGCGGACCATAGAGGCGCCGCAGCGCAGCGTCAAGCAAGGGATTTTTACGCTAAGGCGCTGATTTTTCTTGAGAAAATTAGGCGCGGCGAGCGGTCGCGGCGGGTGTCACGCACACCAGTTAGATTATTCCTCGAGGATGGCCTCAAACCCGCCGAACATCATCCGCTTGCCGTCGAACGGTACGTTGTTCTCGTCCATCATCTTGTGAAGGTCTTCCATGGCCGCCTTGTTGCCGGCGTCGCGCGCTTCTTTCGACGTCCAGGTGATCCAGGAAAAGACGACGCTCTCGCCATCCTCCAGTTTTACCGCCATGGGAAACGACGTGAGTTTGCCGCCGGGCACATCGTCGCCCCAGCATTCCACCACGCTGAGGGCGCCATGCTTCTTGAATATCGGCGCACACCGGGCCGCCAGCTCACGGTAGCTTTCGCGATTCTTGTTCGGCACCGGGATCAGGAATCCGTCTACATAGGTCATGAATATTCTCCTTTGGTTATCCGTTGAACGCTTTTTCGATGGCGGCGATGTCGATCTTGCGCATTTCATACATCGCCTGACGCGCGCGTTCCGCCGCCGTCTGGTCTTTCGCGGTGACGGCGCGGATCAGTGCGCGCGGCACGATCTGCCACGAGACGCCGAACCGATCGGCAAGCCAACCGCAACGGCTTTCCTCGCCGCCATCGGCGAGCAGCGCGGTCCATAAACGGTCGGTCTCTTCTTGATCATCGGTCAGTACAGAGATCGACGCCGCTGGCGAGAGTTTGTAATGCGGCCCGCCATTAAGGATCTGATAGGGCGCGCCAGCGAGCGTGAATTCAACAGTGTTCGGTTCGTTGCCGGGTTCTGCTGGATACTCACTGTCGATCTGGCTGTCAGGTAAAAGCGACACATAAAACTTCGCCGCTTCCAGCCCGCCTTTTTCAAACCAAAGGCAGGTGCGGACTTTAGACTTTTCATTCATTGCTCATGCTCCATCAGCCGTTGAAGATAGGGCGCCATCTCGTCGAGTGTCTTGTTCCAGCTTGTTGAAAACCCGGCGGCGTTTGCGGCGTGCAGTGCGGCCTCGTCCGGAAAGCGCGTGAAAATTTCAAGCCGGGTTTTCTCCTGTACAGCCTCAAACAACACTTCAACGCGCGCTCTGGGCGGCAGGCCGCAACCACAATCGGTGCGCGCGCGCGCATCGCCTTCATAGACAATGCGTTCGGGCTCGATAATCTCCAGAAACTCCCCGGCGGCGGGAACCGTTTGACCATCAGGCGTTGTCATCAGCACACGGAATTCACCGCCGACACGAAAATCCATTTCGCAAGTTGTGCGCTCCGGGCCGAACGGTCCCCACCATTGCGCCAGATGTTTCGGGTCGGTCCAGACCTTCCAGACCAGCGGTCGAGGTGCGTTGTAGATGCGCGACATTCTGAGTTCACTTGGAATGATAGGCATCAGGAACGCTCGCCGGCTTTCAGCGCGTCGTCGAGGCGGCCAAGGCCCCAGCCCCACCCTGTAGTCCGGCCTTCATTGTCATCCACGCCGGTCAGAAACGCATTGTGCTCGGTGAGCGTCAGACGCGTTCCGCGCCCGTGCGGCTTGAGTTCAATGCTGGTCAGAGAGGCGGAATAAGGCGCGCTATCTATGTTCATAAAATAACTGAGAACGATCTTCTCGTTCTCGATGATATAATGATAGACGCCATCATTGGTGAAGCTGCCGCCGCCGGGTTTGCGGCCATGGCAACGCTCAGCGCCGCCGGGTCGGAAATCAAGTTTGTACTCGTCGAGTTCAAATCCGTCGTTCTCAGCGCCGAACCATTGACGTTTTGCGTCGGCGCTTGCCCAGGCGGCGAACACGCGCGACGGCGGAAAGTCATAGTCGCGCGTTACCGTCAGGCTGGCGTGGGCGATGTCTGGAGCGCTCATCACAAACCTCTCGCTGTTTCTTCAAGTTGTTCAAAGACTTTGCCCCAGCCGGGGTGAAAGCCCATTTCTTCGTGCTTCTTTTTGTCTTCATCGCTTTTGTGTTTGATGATGGCGGAATATTCAACGCCGCCAGGACAATCTTTCATGGTGATGATCGCCGTCATGAATGACGAACCTGTGGGTCGCCAATCCTTTTCCATGCAGTCAGTGAAAACGATGCATTCCTTTTCCTTGACGTAAACGATGCAGCCATTTTGCGGCATCTCTTCGCCATTGGGGCCGCACATGACCATTTGCGAGGCGCCGCCGGGGCGCAGCTCTATATTGACGTCTTTCACGGTCCATGGTTTCGGGCACCACCATTGCTCAAGGATCTTCGGATCGGTCCACGCCCTCCATAGCTGATCGCGCGTGACGTTTTTCATGGTGCGCGTGATGAAGAGGTCATTGTCTTCCGGTTTCATGGGTTTCTCCTTATTCTTTATCCGTAGGCTGAAGGCTTTTGAGGTAGGCATCGAGCCGGTCGAGACGGCCCTCCCACACGGCGCGCTGATGGGCGATCCATTCCTCGGCTTCGCCAAGACGGGCGAGCTGCGCCTCACAGGTTCTGACCCGGCCTTCTTTTTTTGACGTGACGAGGCCTGAATCCTCCAGCACTTTCAGGTGCTGAAGGAAGGACGGAAGCGCCATTTCGAAAGGCCTGGCGAGGTCGCTCACCGTCGCAGGGCCTTCGGTCAGGCGGGAAAGGACAGCGCGTCTAGTGGGGTCGGCAAGGGCCTGAAAGACGTTATCCAGAGGCATTTCTTGATAGTTAGGCATATGCCTTAGTTATCGCGCCAAAACGGCCGTGTCAACAACAATTAGGTGATTGCCTAAGTTTAATGTCACGCACAAAAAAAGCCGCTTTCGAAATGAAAGCGGCTTTGAAAATGATTGAATGGGTGATTACTCCGCCGCCGCCAACTGCTCAGCCCTAGACAGATCGACCGACACAAGTTGCGACACGCCGCGCTCGATCATGGTGACGCCAAACAGGCGGCTCATGCGCGACATGGTGAGCGCGTGGTGGGTGATGATGATGAAGCGGGTTTCCGTTTCCGCCGCCATTTCATGCAGCAGACGGCAGAAGCGCTCTACGTTTGCGTCATCAAGCGGCGCGTCCACCTCGTCCAGCACGCAGACCGGCGCCGGGTTGGCGATGAACACCGCAAAGATCAGCGCCGTCGCCGTCAGCGCCTGTTCGCCGCCTGACATCAGCGACATGGAAGCGAGTTTCTTACCCGGCGGTGAGGCGAAGATTTCAAGGCCCGCTTCCAGCGGATCTTCGGCGTCCACAAGGCGAAGTTCCGCCTGGCCGCCATTGAACAAGCGCTTGAACAGATCGCCGAAATTGTTGTTCACGGTTTCGAACGCATCGAGCAGGCGCTGGCGCGCTTCACGGTTCAGATTGGAGATGGCCGTGCGCAGTTTACGGATCGCGCTGTCGCAATCTTCGCGCTCGGTCCCCAGTTCTTCAAGGCGCTCGGCGACTTCCTGCATTTCCTCGTCAGCGCGCAAATTGACGCCGCCAAGGTTTTCACGTTCGCGTTTGTAGCGCTCCAGTTTGCGGTCAATATCGTCACGGTGCGGAAGATCGGCGCCTTCCTTGTGCTCGGCGATGGCGAGCAATTCATCGGGCGCAGCCTCGCAAGTCTCGCGAGCGAGGAGCGTTGCTTCCTCCACGCGCTCGGCGGCGGCTTCGGCTTGCGCCTGCAGGCGCGCTCGCGCCTCGCGGGCCTCGCTGGCTTCCGCGTCTGCAGCTTTAGCGGCCTTGTCGGCCTCGCCCGCCATGCGCCGGCCTTCGGCGAGGGCGTCAGCGGAATCATTGCGGCGTTTTTCGGCAATGGCGATCTGATCGAGCAGGCTGTTGCGTTTTTCTTCAATAACCGCCGGCGCGCCCTCAGCGGTTTCATGGGCCGCTTTGGTCTCAACGAGGTGCGTTTCAATCTCTTCAACGCGGGTCTTGGCGGTCTCGCCGCGGGTTGACCACAGCGCGCGTTCGCGAGCGATTTCGCCAAGGCGGTCAGCCCGGGCTTTTGCTTCGCGGGCAAGATCGGCGTGCGCGGCGCGAGCTTCGCTCGCCTCGCTGCGGGCGGCGCCGACAGCATCGCGCAGGGTGGAGAGTTCATTGGCGATGCGTTCCGCGTCAGGCAGTTCAGCCCGTTCCGCGATCAGCGCCTCGTGGCTCCGGGTGGTTTCCGTTTGGTCTTCGGAAAGACGCGACAAATTTTCATCGATAGAAGCGATACGCGCGGCGGCCCGTTCACTTTCGCGCTCAAGCTCATTCAACCGTGTGCGAACGGAATCGACCGCACGGCGCGCTTCAATAAACAGTGCGCGCGCTTCGCGTTCGTTTTGCTGCTTTTGTTTGAGGCTGTCGCTGGCCGCTTCATGGGCGCGGCGCGCGTCATCCGCGCGCGCCTGCGCCGCTTCGAAGTCATTATCCAGCACAGACAAACGATTGCGCTGTTCCAGGCGGATCGCCGCTGCCGTTTTGGCGTCTGATTGCGTCGTGAAGCCATCCCAGCGCCACAGATCGCCATCGCGGGAGACAAGACGCTGACCGGGGCGGAGCTGTTCGCGCAGGCGCGCGCCGTCCATGGCGTCAACAACGCCAATGGCGGCGAGGCGGCGGGCGAGCGCCGCCGGCGCACGCACAAAGCGCGACAAGGGCGCAGCGCCTTCTGGCAGCGGCCCGTCTTTGTGGACGTCAATTGGCGTTTGCCCCAGATGCGACCAGTGGGCGGGCGCGGCTTCGTCAACGGCGGCGCCAAGATCATCGCCGAGCGCGGCGGCCAACGCATTTTCATAACCGGCGTCGACATCGACCAGTTCGATGAGCGGCGGAAAATCATCGCTTTCATTTGCGGCCAGCACCCGGCGCAGCGCTTCGCGCTCGGCGTCCAGCTCTGTCAGGCTTTGTTCGGCGTTGCGCATAGGTCCGCGCAGGGATGTTTCGCGGGTTTCCGCTTCCTGGCGTTCTTCTTCGGCGCGGTGAAATGCCGCCTCGGCGCCCGTCGCTGCTTCATCAGAGGCTGTGAATTTGGCGTTTACCTCTTTCAGCGCGCGCGCTTGCTCTTCGGTTGGCGCGATCAATTCGCGCTCGTCTTTGTAACTGCGCAACTGCTGCGTGACTTTGTCGAGCCGGTTTACGGCCGCCGTGATATTGCCTTCAACGGTTTTACGGCGCGCTTCAATGTCTGCGGCGTCCTTCGACTTTTCGTCGAACGCTGCTTCGGACTGTTCCAGCTTCGCCGCCGCCTCGTCCATGGCGCCTTCCGCCGCAGTCAGGCGCTCGCCTTCGTTTGCCTCGCGGGCATTCAGATCTTCTTCCTCGGTGACGAGTTTCGCGACAGCATTCTCCGCGTCGGCGAGCAGGTCTTTTTCCCGCGCGATATCGCCATTGAGGCGTTCGATCTCTGACGAAAGCCGCGCCAGTTCCGCTTCGGCACGGCGGGCTTCTTCGTCAAGGTTTTCGCGCGCGACGGTCAGGCGGTGAAGCGCTGCGGCTTCTTCGGCTTCCTTAAGGCGCAGCGGGTCAAGCGCTTCGTGCGCTTGCGTTTGCGCTGTTGATGCGGCGGCGGCGACCCGTGTCGCCTCTTCGATCAGTGTGCTGATGTCTTTCAGGCCGCTTTCGGCCTTTGCCTGCGCTTCGGTGGCTTCGCTCCAGCGCAAATAGGAGAGCATCGCCTCGGTGCGGCGGATATCGCCCGACACATTGCGATAGCGCGTGGCCTGACGCGCTTGGCGGGCAAGCGCGGTCTTTTGCGTTTCAAGCTCGCCGATCACATCGTCGAGGCGATCGAGATTGCTCTCCGCGGCGCGCAAGCGCAATTCCGCTTCATGGCGGCGTGAGTGCAGCCCCGTGACGCCAGCGGCTTCTTCCAGCAGGCGTCTGCGATTTTGCGGCTTGGCGCTGATCAGCTCCGCCACCTGGCCCTGGCGCACCAGCGCCGGCGAGTTTGCGCCGGTGGAGGCGTCCGCAAACAACAGCTGCACGTCTTTTGCGCGCACTTCCTTGGTGTTTATACGATAGATCGACTGGGTGCCCTCATCCTTGCGGATGATGCGTCGGGAGATTTCCAGCGTTTCGCACTCGTTGTATTCCGCCGGCGCAGATCGGTCAGAATTATCGAGGGTCAAGATGACTTCGGCCCAATTGCGCGATGGCCGCATGGAAGTGCCGGAAAAGATCACCGCGTCCATGCCTTCGCCGCGCAGCGCCTTGGCCGACGTCGCGCCCATGACCCAGCGCAAGGCCTCCAGCAGGTTCGACTTGCCGCAGCCATTAGGCCCGACAATGCCGGTTAAACCCTCGCGGATTTCGAAGTCGGTTGGCTCAACGAAAGACTTGAACCCGACAAGGCGGACATTGGTAAACTTCACGCGTCTTTTCCCGATAGTACTTGCCAGCGCGAAGCCCACTTCCCCGCGCTGATCTCACCAAACGTCAATGATCGCCGATTCTGGCGCAAGGCCAAGAGCTTAGGCGGTGATAGGCGCCGGGAGTTATTCCCCAGCCTGTTCGCCGCCAGCCTTTGCAAGCGCTTCATCGAGACCCTTGGAGAAGTCATCCAGTGTATTGAAGTGACGCGTCTGGCCATTGACCACAAAACTCGGGGTTGACTGAATGGCGTATTTTTCGCTGCCTTCCTTGATATTTTCATTAAGAAAATCAAGCAATTCTTGGCGTTTTACACAGGCGTCAAACTCCGCCTCGCTCATATTCGCTTGAGCAGCGATTTTAAGCAGCTCGGCGCGCGGCGTGGCGCTGCCGATCCAGGTGCGCTGGGTTTTGAAAAGCGCATTCAAAATAACAAAATAGGCGTCTGTGCCGCCTTTGTCCGCCGCACAGCGGGCGAGCATAGAGCCGGCGATGGAAAGATTGGCCGGCGCGGTCGGGAATTCCCGGAAGATGAACCGGACCTTACCGGTATCGACGTAATTTTCTTTAATGGTCGGATAGATCGTCTCGTGGAACGTCGCGCAGTGCGGGCAGGTGACCGAGGCGTATTCGATGACCGTCACCGGTGCGTCTTCGGACCCGACGGACATGTCCGACAGGGCGCCCGTTCCCGCCTTGATTTCCGTATCGGCGGCGGGCGTCTCACCGGTGGCCGCACCGTCGGACGAATTGGCCCCGCCGCACGCGGCGGCGGCGAAAGCGAGAACAGCAGCGATCGCCGGGCGGCGAAGGGCGGAGAAAGTGACGGACATCAAAAATACCTTTCGAGAACGGGACAAGCATGGGGCCGAATTAACAGCCAAAATCGCTGATGGCGCGGCAATTGGCAAGGCGTGATGGCGTGGTTGTGAAACCGGCTAACTATCAGGGTTTCGGCGCTTGATGGCCGACCGAAAAGAGGCCAGCGCCGTCCCGAGCGGGCTGTCATCATCATTTTCCGGCGCTGTTGGCGGGTTTTGCCTTTTGGGTGGTTCACCTCCGCCTGACTGACGAACGGCGAGGCGCGCTACGGCGCGGGGGCCGAGATAGGCGTTGAGCCGCTTGATCAGCGCGTCGGCCTCCATCTGCACTTCAGACGCCGCCGCGCCGTTGCGGACATGAATTTCCAGCGTTTTGTCCCTGCCCTGGCCGGTAATGCGCCCGGGCCGCGATAGCGCCGCGATCCGCTCCCCCGCCAGCGCCGGCCAGCTTTCCGCCAGCGACGGGTCGACGAACTTGGTCTTTTTGGCGAGCGCCGCAAAGATATTGGCGCTGGCGCGCGCCAAAGGCGGCGCGGCGCGGCGGGCGGGCTTGGTTTTTATCTGACGGTACATAAGCGGGCTTTGAAGTTCTGTTTCAAAGCATCATAACACCGGCGATGGCTGACGGAACGGTAGAGATTAAAAATAACTCCACAGGCGAGATCTCCCGCGATCTGTTGCGCTGGTACGAACGACATGCGCGCGAATTGCCGTGGCGTATCAGGCCACAGGCGCGAAAGGCGGGCAAGCGGCCGGACCCTTACGCCGTCTGGCTTTCCGAAATCATGCTGCAACAAACCACCGTGGCGACGGTGGCGCCGCGCTACGCGGAATTTTTAAAACGCTGGCCAACGGTGGAGGCCATGGCCGCTGCATCGCTGGATGATGTGCTGGGCCAGTGGGCGGGGCTCGGTTACTACGCGCGCGCGCGGAACCTGCACAAATGTGCAGTTGCGGTCACGGCGCGCGGCGGCTTTCCGGATACGGAAGATGCGTTGAAAACCCTTCCCGGCATCGGCGATTATACCGCCGCCGCCATCGCAGCCATTGCATTCGGTGAACGCGCGGTGGTGGTTGACGGTAATGTGGAGCGTGTGGTGGCGCGGCTCTTTGCTATTGAAACGCCCATGCCGTCCGCCAAGCCGGAAATCAAACAACGCGCGGGCGCCATCTGGTCCGCAAAACGCTCCGGCGATTTCGCGCAAGCACTGATGGATTTGGGCGCACAGATCTGCCGCCCGAAGGCCCCGTCATGTTTGTTGTGCCCAATTTCATCCGCCTGCGAAGCATTTTCGCGCGGCGCTCCGGAAGCGTTCCCAAAAAAAGCGCCGAAGAAGAAGAAACCCCAGCGTGTGGGCGCTGTCTTTGCGCTGACAAATGCAAAAGGTGAGATGCTGTTTGAGCGGCGGCCTGAAAAAGGTCTGCTCGGCGGCATGCTGGGCCTGCCCGGAACCGGCTGGGCGGCGGAAATGCCTGACGGCGCGCTGACGATGGCGCCGGCAAACGCAAAGTGGAAACGCAAAGGCGACATCACGCATATCTTCACCCATTTTCACCTGACTCTGGATGTTTATGTGGGCGCAGCGCCCAAAGGTTTTCGCCGGAACGCGCGGCAACAATGGCTCGCGCCGGAAGCAGCGAAACTTCCCACGGTGATGAAAAAAGCGGTAGGGTTGGCGATAGAAAACTAGCGGGGCGGAAAAATGATTTACCGATTGATTGCAGCCTGTTTGAGCCTTGCGATAGCCGCGGCGCCCGCCGCCGCGCAAGAAAATGAGGGCGATTATCTCTATCGCATCGAGACCATTCGCGCCGCGCCGGGAAAGCTCGAAGCGTTGCTCGATTGGGGTGCGCGGGCCGGGAACGCCGGGTATTTCGAAGATGCGGGCGGGCAGTTTCCCTTTGTCATGCGTCACTCGCAGGGCGATCAATGGGACCTGCTGGTCATTTTGCCTATGGAAAGTTGGGCGGATTATCACTCCACGTCTCGCATCAAAAAGCGCCAAAACGCAGCGGTAAAACACAAGGACATGCTGGCGTCACAGGGCGGTTTGATCGCGTTCGAGGAAGACGTGTTTGCCTTTGGACCGCCGGTTGAGGTCATCGCCGCTGCATATGGAGAGAACGCGTTCTATCACATCGAGATGTTTCACGCTGCGCCCGGTAAGGCTGACGAATTGCTGGAGCAGCGGCGGATGGAGAATGCCTATCTCGAAGCGACCGGCCAGACGCAGAATATGATTTTCCGCCGCGCCGCCGGCTCCGACGTTGATGTCTTCACCATCGGTTTTCATAAAAGCATGAAAAGTTTTGCGGCGGATGCACCGGCGACGGATGAAGAAAAAGAAGCCGCGGCGAAAGTCGCCGGCTTTAAAGACCGCGCGGATATTTCGTTTTATCTACGCTCACTGATTTCATCCCATCACGACACGCTGGCGGCAAAGGTGGAGTGAATGATGAAGTATTTCCATGCGTTGGTGTTCATTACTCTGCTTGCCGGATGTGCAACGAGTGACACCTATAAGACTTCGAACTTGTTTTGCAAAAATTTGTCAGAATACGCTGCTTCGGTGCCGGCTGGGCAGCGCCGGGAAGTTATCCTTCGCGTCGGTGGCCGGTGGTTAGTGGATCACTATAAGGTATGTGAAAACGGGAGCGATGAAGCGTCAGCAAATTTCTGTAATTGGTTATACGAACATTCTTCGACGGAGTTTATGGAAGCGAATGTGAATACGGCTATGAGCTGCCTGCAAGGTCACACTATTGTTGGTTTCATAGGCAATACCGGAGTTGAAAGCTGGACTGGAAAGGCCAAATTTTACAATCCGCACCTGGGTGTTGATGATGTTTCGGTGACCCTCGAATACAACGTCACGTATTTTGAGGAAGAAATAGACGAAGACTTTATGAAAATAGTTGTGGAAGCGGAATAGGCTTTAGTCTCCCCGTCCCGCGAGTTCTGCGAACTCACACAATAACGGTCTTGTCTCGCGCGGGTCGATAATGTCTTCCACCAGGAATTGCTCGGCCGTGCGGAAGGGCGAAGTGACGCTGGCGAGGCGCGCTTTGATCTCGGCGAGCGTGGCTGCGGGATCGTCAGCGGCCTCAAGTTCTGACTTGTAAGCCACCTCGACGCCGCCCTCCATGGGGAGCGAGCCCCAATCGCCCGACGGCCAGGCGAAGCGATATTGAAACCGCGTGTGGTCGGACATAGCCGCGCCCGCGACGCCGAACGCCTTGCGGATAATCACCGTCGCCCATGGCGTTGTGGCGTCATAGACGGCGTTCATGGCCTCGACTCCGCGGCGGATGGTGGCGGCGCGTTCGGCCTCCCGCCCGATCATAAAGCCGGGATTGTCAACGAGGTGCACCACCGGCAGGCGGAATTGCTCCGCAAGCTGAACAAAACGCCGGGCTTTTTCCGCCGTGTCCGCCGTCCACGAGCCGCCAAGAAATGTCGGGTCCGACGCCAGCACCGCCACGGGCCAGCCATCGAAGCGCGCAAACGCGGTGATGCACGCGCGGCCCCAGCGCTTGCCCATCTCAAAGACAGAGCCTTTGTCGGCGACCATGTCCAAAATCTTGCGCATATTATAGGCGTGCTTGGGGTTTTCCGGCACGGCGGAAAGCAGCGCCTCTTCCTTGCGGTCCGGCTTGTCGCCGGTCGCTATGCGTTCGGCGCGGGCGCCCACATGAGACGGCAGATAGGAAAGAAAAGCGCGGGCCATGGCGAAGGCCTGATCTTCGCTTTCGGCTTCGTCGTCGATGACGCCATTGCGTGTGTGAATGTCGGTCCCGCCCAGTTGCTCCTTGTCGAGATCTTCTCCGCCCGCCCGGGAATTGCTCCCGAGCCCAGCGACGACCGCCGGGCCAGCGGTAAAGATTTGCGCAACGCCCTTCACCATCACCGAATAATGACTGGCGACCATGCGCGCCGCGCCGAGCCCCGCCGTGGGGCCAAGGGCGATCGCCACCACCGGCACGGTTTTGAGGTTTTTGACCACATGCTCCCAACCCGGCACGAACGGCACATAGGTGAACCCCATCTGCTCCAGCATTTTAACGGAGCCGCCGCCGCCCGTACCGTCGATCATGCGAATGATGGGGAGTTTCAACTCGTGCGCCATCTGTTCGGCTTGTGTGAATTTACGATGGATCGCCGCATCGGCCGCGCCGCCACGCACCGTAAAATCATCCGAGCTCGCAACAACGTGCGCGCCATTGATGCGTCCTCGGCCGAAAATGAAATTGGAGGCGGAGAAATCTTTTAATTCGCCTGCATCGTCATAGGTCCCGCGCCCGGCGATCTTGCCAGTCTCGCGGAACGAGTTTTCGTCAAGCAGGCGGCGCAGGCGCTCGCGCGCATCAAGCTTGCCGCGCCCGTGCTGACGCGCGACTTTTTCGTCCCCGCCCATCTTTTCGGCGAGCGCAGTGCGGCGGCGTAGTTCGTCCAGTTGTTTTTTCCATGCCATAAGCGAACTATTAGAGGCACGCAGCATTTGGACAAGCAGGAATGGCGCCTATATGAGGCGAAAGCTGAAAGCAGAGTCTAATTCTATGCGCATATTGTCTTTAATCCCGATGATTTTTCTCTCGGCCTGCGGCGGTCCGCCGGTCAACCGCGATATGAGCGTGCCGCTGACCGCCGTCGACTATGTCGATACCGAACGCTATCTCGGCCGCTGGTACGAGGTTGCGCGTTTTCCCAATCAATTTGAAAAGAACTGTGAGGGCGTGACGGCGGAATATGCGCGCCGCGACGACGGATTGATCGCGGTCACCAATACCTGCCGCAAGGGATCGCCGGACGGTGAAGTCAAAGTTGCGAAAGGCCGTGCGCGCGTCGTCGACACGGAATCCAACGCGAAACTCGAGGTCAGTTTCTTCGGTCCGTTTTGGGGCGATTATTGGGTGATCGGCCTGGCGGAGGATTATTCCCCCGCTCTGGTTGGCGAGCCTTCCGGACGTTACTTGTGGATATTGTCGCGTACACCGACGATTTCGGATGGCGTGCGTGATGCCGCGCTGAACGATTTAAGGGCGTTGGGGTACAATACGGATGCGCTGTATTGGACGGCGCAAGGGCCGATGCATTAAGCGCGATTTGTTGACACTATAGAGTCGTCAAAAACATGATTTGAACCAAGGCCGGAATGACGGCAGTCAAATTTGGCCAGTCCTAGTTCTAATGAAACACCACTGTGCGGCCGCCATTGAGGAACACGCGCCGCTCCGCATAGGCCTTGACGGCGCGGGTCAGCGCATCCGCCTCCAGCCCCCGGCCGATGCTGATCAAATCTTCCACTTCGTCGCCATGGTTCACCGGTTCTGTCACCTGCGTGATGATCGGCCCTTCGTCGAGATCGCCGGTGACGAAATGCGCCGTGGCGCCGATCACCTTAACGCCCCGTTCGTGGGCCCGGTGATATGGCCGCGCGCCTTTAAAACCCGGTAAGAACGCATGGTGGATGTTGATGGCGCGGCCGGCAAGCCGCGCGCAGGCGTCTTCGCTCAACACCTGCATATAGCGCGCGAGCACAACAAGCTCAGCGCCGGTTTTTTCGATCAGGTCGAACATCGCCGAGTCTGCCTGCGGCTTTGTTTCCGGCGTCACCGGCGCCGTGTGATAGGGGATGTTCCAATGGGCGAGGCGGGGTTTGAGGGTTTCGTGGTTGGAAAGGATCGCCACGGGTTCTATCGGAAGATCGTTGATGCGCGCGCCGTAAAGCAGTGCGTTTGCGCAGTGATCCGACTTTGACACCATGATCAGGGTGCGCACTTTCTCATCCGCCCGGTAGAGCTTCCAGTTGAGATCCAGCGTGGCGGCGAGTTCAGTAAAACTTGTCTCGAAATCTGTGCGGTCAAAGCTCGTGCTCAAAGGCCGGAATTGCAGGCGCAGGAAAAATCGCATAGCGGCCGCGTCGCCATAGGATCGCGAGCGCATGATGAAACAATCGTGCTTGGCCAACAGCCCGCTGACGCCAGCGACGATGCCCGCGCGATCCGGGCACTGCACCGTCAAGATGAAACTGTCATTGCTCATGGCGAGGGTTTAGCGGGCCAAAGCCTATCCCGCCATGCTTTTGCGGATTTTATCGCGTAGAAAGTCGATGGGTTTAAGGCCGGTCTTTTCTTCATAATGCCAGTATGTCCAGCCATTACAGGCTTGCGCGTTCTGCACGGCGGCGCCAACCTTGTGGATCGAGCCCTGAATTTCGTGCTCGCCGTCCTTCACATAGAGCGACCCGTCGGCGCGCACTTTCGCGGAATGATTGCCGCGCGGCGAATAAAGTTTCGATCCCGGCTTGATCAGTTTGTGTTCGATCACCGTGCCAAACGGCACGCGCGCGGCGGCCTTTGGCGATGGCTGCGTGATGAGGTCGTCGCCTTCCAGGGGTTTGACCTTGGCGATGCGTTTTTTCGCGGCCGCGATGTATGTCTTATCGCGCTCGCAGCCGATGAAACGGCGGCCCAGATATTTTGCCGCCGCGCCGGTGGTGCCGGAGCCAAAGAACGGATCAAGCACCACGTCGCCCGGATTGGTGGAGCCGATGAGGATGCGATAGAGCAGGGATTCCGGCTTTTGCGTCGGGTGGGTTTTCGCGCCGTCCGCATCCTTGATGCGCTCATTGCCGGTGCAGATGGGAAACTCCCAGTCGGAGCGCATTTGTAAGTCGTCATTGGCGGTTTTGAGGGCGCGGTAGTTGAACGTGTATTTCGATTTTTGTTCCTTCGCCGCCCAGATCAGCGTTTCGTGGGCGTTGGTGAGGCGCGTGCCGCGAAAATTCGGCATGGGATTTGTCTTGCGCCAGATGACGTCGTTCAAAATCCAAAAGCCTGTGTCCTGCACCGCCGCGCCAACCCGGAAAATATTGTGATAGGAGCCGATCACCCAGATGGCGCCATTGGGTTTTAAGACGCGTCGCGCTTCGGCCAGCCAGCTTCGCGTGAATTCGTCATAGGCTTTGAAGCTGTCGAACTTGTCCCATTCATCGTCGACGCCATCGACGCGGGAATTGTCGGGGCGGGTGAGATCGCCGCCCAGTTGCAGATTGTAGGGCGGATCCGCGAAAACGAGATCGACCGACGCGTCGGGCAGTTTTTTCATGGCCGCGATGCAATCGCCGGTGATGATCGTGTCAAGAAATTTATCGATGCTGGCGCTCGCCGCGCTTTTCTTTGCGGTCTTCGGCGCCGATTTTTTATTTTTTTTCGCCGGCATGTTTTGGTCGACCCTCTTTACGCATTCGTTGATCACGAAGGAGCGGCACTTTGAGTCCCGGTCGACTCCCCGTCAAGAGTCAGGCCAATTTTATTATTGGATTCAGGGCGTTAAGAGAGGTTAACAAAAACTTTACGGCGCGCGGCGGTTAAGAGTCCGCATACAACATATTGTGGATCGGCGCGAAACTTTTGCGATGATGTGGTGTGACGCCGTGGGCGTCGAGACCGGCGCGATGGGCCGGGGCGCCATAGCCTTTATTTTTCTCCCACGCATAATGCGGGTGCGCGAGCGCCAAATCGCGCATCATCTGATCGCGTGTTGTCTTGGCGATGATGGAGGCGGCGGCGATGGAGAGCGATTTCGCGTCTCCCTTCACCACCATTTGCGTGCGCGCGCGTAAGGTTGGTTTTTGCGACCCGTCAACAATGCAGATATCCGGCGTTTGCGATAGCGCCGCCTCGGCGCGGGCCATGGCGAGAAACGTCGCCTGCAAAATGTTGATCTCGTCAATTTCTTCGACGCTGGCGACGCCGACGCCGACACAGGCCAGCGCGCGTATCTCTGCGGCGATGGCCTCGCGGCGCTTTTCGGAAAGCGTTTTGGAATCGCGCAAGCCCGCCGGCATGTTCGCCGGATCGAGGATGACAGCGGCGGCGACAACCGGCCCGGCCCAGGGGCCGCGACCTGCCTCGTCAATGCCGGCGACGATCAGGGTGTTTGGACCGGAGAGGGAATTTTCAATGTCGAAAGTGGGCGTCATCACAGGCATGAACCATGCCTGACGCGAGTCGCCGTCATTTCAAACATTCGCCGCCGGCCCTTGCTTGTGCAAAGAAGCCGGCGGCGCATTCCGCATTCGCGGGGGTCGTTGCGGTCACACATTAAGCAAGGGCGCTATATGTGTAGACCGCGGGGGCGAATGCGGCCGCCATGACAGCCACAAACGACAATGCTGCAAATAGTCTGAACATGTCTTTCTCCTTTTCTTGTATGTTGGAAACGCTGACTGTCGGCGGTCGGGAACTTTGAGACGCCCCGCTAAAAGCGAGGCTTCTCAGCACGGCGTTTTCTTAGGCCGCTTTTCCGGCGGCGAGCGCATGAACTTCTTTCGCCGACAATTGCTGACCGCCGATGGCCCAGTCTCCGCCTTTGACTTCGTTGATCCTGACCCAGGTAACCTGGCGCATATTCTCACCTTCGACCTGGATCATAGCCTCGGTGACTTTGTCGATCAGGTCGGCCTTCTGGTCCGGGGTGAAAACGTCTTCGATGACATCAATCGTTACGAGCGGCATATTGGTTTCTCCTTTGCTTTGCGCCGGGCGATCTTGTTCGCTGCGGCTGATGAGCGACGTTTAGGGCTGGGGCGGCGCAAAATCCTGAAGAGGATATGGAGATTTCCGGGAGAATTGCCGGATTTCGCGCTATAGAGGGCGGTCATGATTTATGTGTTCGAAGATTTTCAGCTGGATGGCCGTGCTGTCGAGCTAAGACGGGCGGGGACCGCTGTAGCCATTGAGCCGCAGGTATTTGCGCTATTGTTGCTGCTCATTGAAAATCACGACCGCATGGTTTCAAAAGATGAGATCATCGAAAAAGTCTGGGACGGACGCATCGTCTCTGAATCGGCGCTGACCAGCCGGGTAAAGTCCGCCCGTGCGGCGCTGGGCGACGATGGCAAGCAGCAAGCGTTCATCAAAACGGTGCATGGTAAAGGGTTTCGCTTCGCCAAAGACGTGAAAGCGCTCAGTCCACGGACGGTATCTGCGCCAACCGAACCAGCGGTGGTGCTGGCGTCGGAGCAGGCCGCCAAACCGTCCATTGCGGTATTGCCTTTCCGGTTGGTCGGTGTCGCGGGACCGCATTCGGCGATTGCAGATGCGTTGCCCGACGAGCTGATATCAGAGTTGTCGCGACTGCGTTGGCTGTTCGTGATCGCGCGCGGGTCATCGTTCCGGTTTCGCGGCGCAGATCCAGACATGGACGAAGTCGCGAAAGCGCTGGGGGTCAGATACTGCCTTAGCGGCGTACTGGAAATCGCCGGGGACAAGATAGCGGTCACCGTATCGCTGGCCGATACGCGCGATGGCGGCGTCATCTGGGGTGAGCGATATGCTGCAAGTATTGACGAGATATATGATATTCGCAGCCAGATCGTATCAAGTATTGTCACCTCGTTGGAACAACAGATTTCTGTTCATGAGGCGCAGCGGGCGCGATTGCTGGGTCCGGATAATCTCGACGCCTGGGCCGCCTATCATATCGGTTTGCAGCATCTCCATCGGTTCAACAAGCACGACAATGATCTAGCGACCGCGATGTTTGAGCGCGCCATTGATCTGCAGCCTGACTTTGCCCGCGCCCATGCGGGACTTTCCTCAACGCAGTTTCAAAACGCCTTTCTGCAATACAAGGGTGATGTGGGCGCTGCGCGACTGGTGGCGCGCCGTCATGCGGAACGCGGACTGGAGCTTGACCCGCTTGATCCATTCGCCAATTTCGCCATGGGCCGCGTCCACTGGATTGAGGGAAACATAGACGATGGCGTCGGCTGGCTTGACCGGGCGATTTCCCAAAGCCCAAATTATGCGCAGGGAATTTATGCGCGCGCATGGGCGGATACAATTGCGGGCCGGGGCGAGCAGGGCCGTGAAAATGTAGAGCTCGCCCTCAGTCTCAGCCCGCTTGATCCGTTTCGTTACGCGATGCTGGGCGTGCGCGCCTTTGCATTTTTTCTGCGCGGCGAACTGGCGGAAGCGGCAGTGCTAGCCGATGAAGCGGCGCGCAGCCCCGGCGCCCATGTGCTGATCGCTATGATCGCCGTCGCTCTACATGGCGCCAATGGCGATCAGGCAAAGGCGCAAAAATGGGCGGAGAATGTGCGCGTGCGGGCGCCCAAGGTCAGCCAGCGCGAATTCTTTCAGTCGTTTCCGTTTGACGATTTACCCGCGCGGGAGCGTATCTCGAAAGCGCTCGCGGCGCGCGGGTTTTAGCAGGCTATCCCATCGTAAATTCAAAGGCCGCTTTATAGCCGTCGCTGACTTTCTCAACGTCAAGCGTCAGCGCCTTCAGCGCATGCTTGTCGCCTTTAAGCACGATGTCGCGATCAGGTCCGATCGGATTGGGGCCGCGTGCGGCATATGGCTCGGTTTCGAACACGGCGTTTTCGAGCGCGCGCGGGAAATAGAGCTGCGTTGTCTTTGCGGTCCAGTCGAGATCGGGCATGACGGCGCGCGCATGAATGTGCGGCAGGCGCGGCACATACCAGCCGGGAATGATGGTTGTGAACCGGGCGATCCCGTTTTCATCCGTCACTTGACGGCCGCGCAGGAATGTTTCGCTGGTGTAGTCGGCACCGGGCCCCGTCATTTGCAGCGTGTGGAGATCAAAATTGGCGTTGACGAACTTTGCATAGCGGCCGATGCCGTCGCATTGCCAGATGTCGACGACAATGCCGGGCGCCGGCGCGCACGCTATGGGCTCCACCACCTTGATGTCGAGTTGCAATATGGCGCCCTCAATTCCCTCGCGAATATCCGAGCGCAGCGGATTTTCCGCCGTAATATACGGACCCGGCGTCTGCAACACAGTTGGTTTGCATGCGTTGCTCGGCATGACGAGATTGGAATCCTTTTTCGCCAGTGCAAATGTTCCGGCGCCGCTGGAAAGCATGAGACCGCCGGCGCCAACGACAAATTTTCTTCTATCCATAGTGAAATCCCCTCCTCAAAAGGGGAGTATAGCACGGGTTGTTGAAATTCACTCAAACAAACTCATCTGCCCTGACACTTCTGCTGGTACGCGAAACAGAGACAGGTCAAGCGGGCCGGGGTCGCGGTCCAGCCGCAACCGGTCGCGCGCTCTTGCATGGCGCTGGGCGATCAGCTGCGCGTAGGGCGATTTGACCTCGCCGCCGCGCGACCAATGCGGATCGTAGTCCTTGCCGCCATTGATGTCGCGGATGTGCCGCATAATGCGCTTGGCGCGCGATGGGGCGAACGTCTCCAGCCATTCCTGAAACAATGGCGACACCTCCAGCGGCATGCGCAACACCGTGTAGCCGGAAAAAGTTGCGCCAGCCTCAGCCGCTTTTTCCAGAATACTTTCCATCTCGTCGTCATTAAGGCCGGGAATCATCGGCGCGGTCATGACTCCGGTCTTTATGCCCGCATCAGTAAGGCGGCGGATCGCCTCGAACCGGCCTTTGGGGCCGGTGGCGCGCGGCTCCATGGAGCGGGCGAGCGCCTTGTCTTCCGTGGTGATGGAGACCATGGCGCGCGTTAGGTTTTTCGCCGCCATCGGCGCCAGAATGTCGATGTCGCGCGTGATGTTTTGCGATTTCGTCAGTATCGTGACGGGGTGATTGAATTTTGAAAATACGGAAAGGATCCCCCGCATGATCTGGAACTTGCGCTCAATCGGCTGATAGGGGTCAGTGTTGGTCCCCATGGCGATCACTTGCGGGCGATAGTTTTTGTTGGAAAGTTCCTTTTCCAACAGTCTTGCGGCGGAAGGTTTGGCGAACAGTTTCGATTCAAAATCAAGCCCCGGCGACAGACCCACATAGGCGTGGGTCGGCCGCGCAAAACAATAAATGCAGCCATGCTCGCAGCCGCGATAGGGATTGATCGAACGATCAAAACCCACATAGGGCGAACTGTTGTAGGTGATGATCTTTTTCGGCTTCTCCAGCGTCACGTCAGTGCGCAAGGGCGGCAAGTCCTCGCCCGGATCCCAGCCGTCATCCAGCGCCTCGCGCTGATCCTTTTCGTAGCGGCCCGAAGCATTGGACCGCGCGCCGCGCCCTTTCCCCTTGGCGGCTGACTTGGCGGTGCGTTCCCCGGCGGAGGGATTGTCAGCCGCCTCATCCCCCAGTTTTGGGCGGCGGGGCAGGTGAAAGGAAAGGTGCGCGGCGCGGGCCATGGCCGGAAGCTAGCACCGAAAAAGAACAAAGCAAGAACATTTTTTCACCACAGCGATTGAGATTGGTGGAGATATAAGTCAAGTTTGCTTGATAGGCCGCGGGGCGCATCTGTCGGGCCGGAAAAGCCGCGCCGGCGCTATTGGGCACGCCATGAGAAATCACCTCAAAGAACTACGTACAAAGAGGAACTGGTCGCAAAGCGATCTGGCCGACAGGCTTGGCGTGTCGCGCCAGACAGTGAACGCGCTGGAGCGCGGCAAATATGACCCGAGCCTGCCGCTGGCGTTCAAGATCGCGGCGTTATTCGGCGCCTCAATCGAAGACATTTTCAAACCTGAAGAACAGGCGGCGTTGTGACGATGTTCACGCAGTTTCTATCTGAAGGTGAGGCGACAGATGCGCCGATGGTCGCTAAGCAGGGCGGATGATCTCCGTTGTCATTCCCACCTTGAATGCCGAAGCGCGGTTGGGCCAGTGTCTTGACGCGCTTGTGCCTGCAACAATTGCAGAGCAGGTGCGCGAGGTGATCGTCGTTGACGGTGGCTCATCGGACAAAACGCTCGACATTGCCTACGGGTTCGGCGCGCGCATCGTTACCGCGCCAGCCGGGCGCGGCGGTCAGCTTGCAGCGGGGGCGAGGCAAGCGCGTGGCCCCTGGCTTTTGTTTCTGCATGCCGACACGGTGCTAGCGGATGGGTGGGAGAAAGAAGCTGGCGCTTTCATGTCAAAGCGAGCTTATGACGCTGGTGTGTTCACGCTGGCGTTCGATGCGAAAGGGCTCGCCCCGGGGCTTGTCGCGTTTGGCGCCATGCAGCGTACCCGATGGCTGCAAGCGCCCTACGGTGATCAAGGGCTGCTTATGGCGAAGGACACTTATGAAGAGGTTGGCGGCTTTGCGGATATTCCTCTTTTTGAAGATGTTGAGATCATCCAGCGTCTTTTAAAGACTAAAGGCCCGCACGCCTTGCACATACTCTCATCGAAGGCGGTGACGTCGGCTGAGCGTTATGAGCGCGACGGATATATCAGGCGCGTGCTGGCGAACGCCATGTTGCTCCTTCGCTACCAGTTGGGTGCGACGCCGGAAGCGCTGGCGCGGGATTATCGGTGATGCGCGGGACGGTCGTCATCATGCTAAAGGCGCCGCGGGCGGGATCGGTGAAAACCCGCCTTGGCGCGGAAATCGGCATGGGCCGGGCGGCGGCATTGTTCCGTATCATGACAAACCGAACCATCGCCGAAGCGGAAAAAGGCCCGTGGCGTACAGTGCTCGCCGTTGACCCGCCCTGGGCGGCGCATTCAACGGCAACCTTTTGGCCGCCGCGCTTGCCGCGCGTAGCACAGGGCCGGGGCGATCTCGGTGACCGGATGAGACGGGCCTTCCTCGCTGCGCCAATAGGGCTGGTGGCGATTATCGGGGCCGATGCGCCCGGCCTGCGCGCGCGGCATTTGCGCGAAGCATTCAATAAATTGCGCGGCGCCGACGCGGTGTTCGGTCCGGCGACGGATGGCGGTTACTGGCTGATCGGGCTCGCGCGGCGAAGGCCTGCGCCGGCGCTGTTCGATGGCGTGCGGTGGTCCACCCAACACGCGCTGAACGACACGCTGAAAACCCTGCCGGATTGTTTTGACGTCCACATGCTGGAAACCCTGCACGATGTGGACGAAGCGCGGGACCTTGCGATGCTCGGGCCACATGCAACGGCGCGTTGACCGTGCGGCGCGGCGGCGCCACTCTTTAAAAAACAGAGGAGCGTATGAAACGGCTTGGAATTGCACTGCTGGCTTTGATCATCATCGCGGCCGGCGTTTTTTACGGCGTTCTGCCGCAGCGGTTTGATCGCGAGCACAATGTGGTCATTGATCATGAGCCCTATGTCATCAGCCAGCGCGCAAAGGCGCTGCATGAGACTATTCCCGTGGCTGATCTGCATTCCGACATGCTGTTGTGGCGGCGCGATCCGGCGAAACGGCAAAGCCGCGGCCATACGGATCTGCCGCGCCTCAAGGATGGCGGCGTTGCGTTGCAGGTGTTCACCGCCGTCACCAAAACGCCGCCGGACCTCAACTATAATGAAAACGCCGCCGATGAAGACGCGCTGACATTGTTGATGATCGCCCAAGCCTGGCCGGTACGTACTTGGAATTCCATCTATGAGCGCGCGGCCTATCAGGCGTCACGCCTCGAGAGGCTGGAGGCGCAAAGCGATGGCGATTTCGTCTTTGTAAAGACAAGCAGCGATTTGCGCCGGGCATTGGATGCGGGCGTGCTGGCGGGCGTTTACGGCGTTGAGGGCGCGCATCCACTGGAAGGCGAGCTTGGAAACATTGACCGGCTTTATGATGCGGGTCTGCGCGTCATGGGGTTGCAGCATTTCTTTGACAACGCGCTTGGTGGGTCGCTGCACGGTCAATCGGGCGCCGGGCTGACGGCGTTTGGTGCTGAGGCTGTTGATCGCGCGGTCGCGAAGGGCATGATCATCGACGTCGCCCATTCATCGGAGGCGGTGGTGCGCGACGTGCTGGCGCGCACGCAACAGCCGGTAATCGTCTCCCATACGGGGCTCAAAGGTCATTGCGACAGCCCACGCAATATTTCAGACACGACCATGAAAATGATTGCTGATCGTGGCGGGCTCGTCGGCGTCGGGTTTTGGGACGGGGCGGTGTGCGAACCGACCCCCGACAAGATCGCCGAGGCCATTCTTTACGCTGTCAACTTACTTGGCGTTGATCATGTGGCGCTCGGCTCCGACTTTGACGGCACGGTGACGACGCCCATCGACGCCAGCGAAATGGCGGCGATTACCCAGGCGCTCATGGATAAGGGTGCGGACGACGCGACCATCCGCGCCGTCATGGGCGAAAACGCCGTGGGGTTCTTTTTGGAAAACCTGCCGCAATAATGAAAACGCCGCCCTATTGGCGGAGGGCGGCGCTTCGTTGGTTCGAATTTGGGAGGGGTATCTACTGAGCCGCGAGCTGTGTCGCTGCGGTGCAGGCGGAATAGCATTCCTCAAACAGGGCCGCATCACCAGTGGCGAGGGCCGCCGGGATGGCCACGGCCATAGCGACGACGCCAGCCACTACATAAAGCGCCGTAACGGCGACTTTCGGGCCGACTTTAATGCTTGGGGAAAAATCCGCCGGATGTGAAACTACTGCCATAACAAATACTCCGCGGGCCGGGGTTATTGGCAAAATGCCTATTGTTTTAAGCCCGTCATAAAACTGTCATGGATATTTGCGCACTCCATGCACATTGTCAAGCGATATGCGCAAATACTGCGCCTTTGACACAAAAATGTAATCTTTTGTGACGGCTGGAGCCCTTATTTTAAGCCGTTTTTTTATTTTGGCCGTTAATCGGGGGCGGGTTTTGTGACGTTTTGAATGTGACACAGAGTGTCACAAAGGGCCGCCGGCTGGCGTCACAATCCGTCACAAAGGGGCTAGGCGCCTAATCCTTCGAGACGCAAAAATCCCTTCACCCTGAGGCCGCTCGCATTGCGAGCGCGTCTCGAAGGGCGAAGAGATTTTTGCTCCTCAGGATGAAGGAGAGGTATTTCCTGCCGTCTCACGCTTTCTTCGCGGCGGCGGCCTTCCGTTGCTCGGCGATTGGCGCCGGCTGAGGCCGGGTGAACACCCACTCCGTATCGGACGACAGGTCTTTTGAGAATTTGTAGCCGCCAACCTTGAATTTCTTCAGATCCGCCGCCCTCTCCACCCGGTTCTGGATGGCCCATCGCGCCATCATGCCTCTAGCCTGTTTGGCGTAGAGCATGATCGCCCGGGTCTTGCCGTCTTTGACCTCTTTGAAATTGAACATGATGAATCGGCTTTTCAGGGCCTTTCGGTCGACGCCTCTGGCGTATTCGTTGGAGGCGAGACAGGCGATGGTCGGATCGGCGTGCGAGGTCACGATCTTGTCCAGTTCGGCGGCGATCACCGGCCCCCAAAAGGTGTGCAAATTCGACCCGCGCGGATTTTTCAGCCGCGATCCCATTTCCAGGCGATAGGGCTGGATCGCATCAAGCGGGCGCAACAATCCGTAAAGGCCGGAAAGAATGCGCAGATGATCCTGCGCGAAGTTCAGATCATCTTCAAACAGCGAGTTCGCATCGAGCCCGCGATAGACATCGCCGGCGAAAGTCAGCGCCGCCTGTTTGGCGCCGGTAACCTTGCCGTTTGTTTTCAGCGCCTGAAATCGCTCATAGTTGAGGTCCGTCAGCGCATCAGAAATGCCCATCAACTTCTTGATCTCGGTTTTCTTCAGCTTCTTGGCGACGGTGGTGATTTCTTCGAAGTCTTTCTTCAGCGCGGGCGTTGTCGCTTTCGGCGCGCCGGGAGCAGCGTCGAAATTCATCATCTTGGCGGGAGAAAGAAGCATGAGCATGCGGGCGGTTTTCCTTCAGTCAATCTTGGCACAGAAAAACAACCTTCATCTTGAGGGTCCTTTGCCTTTGTGCTTCGAGACGGCGCTATAGCGCCTCCTCAGCATGAAGGCAAAGGACGTCTCGAAGGATGGTGTGACTGTGAAACGCTAAACCATCTTCCCCGGATTCATGATCCCCTGCGGGTCGAGCGCTTTTTTGATCGCGCGCATCACCTCAAGTTCAACGGCGCTTTTGCGCTTGGCGAGCGTGTCGCGGCGATGGCGGCCGACGCCATGTTCGGCGGAGATGGAACCGTTGAAGTCGCCGATCACGTCATAAACGGCTGATTCAATCTCGGCGCGTTTGTCATCGAGCGCATGCGGGTCTGCGCCCTCTGGCCCGACCACATCATAATGCACATTGCCGTCGCCGATATGCCCGAAAGCGACCACGCGCGATCCGGGCGCGATGCGCGCAACTTGTTCTGCAGCTTTCTCCAAAAACAGTGGAATGTCGCTGGTCGCCACGGACACGTCATGGCGCGCGCCGAGGCCCTCGCCGCTGATCGCTTCGGACATAGAGTGGCGGATATGCCAGAGCGCCTTTGTCTGCGCTTCGTTTTCGGCGATCACCGCATCTTGCAACAGGCCTTGTTCAAGACCGGCGGCGAGCATCTCTTCAACGTTAGCGCGAAGGCCGGATTTCTGGCCGGAAGAAAACTCCATCAACACGTAAACGCCGTGCGGCTCTGACATGGGGTCGCGCGTGCCCGGAATGTGTTTCAACACCAGCTCGATGCAGATGCGCGTCATCAGCTCGAAACTTGTGGCCGCGCCCCCGGTGAGGGTTTGCGCGTGCGAAAGCAGGGCGACTGCATCTTGGGTCGATTTCACGCCGGCGCAGACAGTGATTTTTTCCGCCGGTTCGGGGAAGAGTTTCAACACCGCGCCGGTGACGATGCCTAATGTCCCTTCGCCGCCGATCATGAGTTGTTTGATATCGTAGCCGGTATTGTCTTTACGCAGACGTTTAAGGCCGTTCCAGATCTCGCCATTGGGCAGGACAGCCTCAAGTCCCAGCACAAGGTCACGGCAGTTTCCATATCGCAAAACATTGACGCCGCCCGCATTGGTGGAAATAACGCCGCCAATCTGGCACGAGCCTTCTGACCCGATCGAAAGCGGAAACAATCGCCCCGCCCCGCGCGCCGCCTCCTGCGCTTCGGCAAGCGTCAGTCCCGCATCCACGGTCATGGTGTTGTTTAACGGTTCGATCTCGCGCACCCGGCGCATTCGTTTTAGTGACAACAAGATTTCATCGCCAAAGGGAATCTGTCCGCCCACAAGTCCGGTATTGCCGCCCTGGGGCGTGATGGCGATGTTGTGCGCTGCGCAGATTTTGACGACATCCGCCACTTCCTGTGTGGTGGCGGGGCAGACAATCATTGCCGCTTTGCCCGGCCAGCGTGCGCGCCGCTCTGCGAGGAAAGGCGCGGCGTCCTCAGGCTCGATGACGCCCTTTGATCCGACAATTGTGCGGATCGCGTCGAGCGCATTCTTGTCAGGTAGAGGTCTGGCTGGCGTTGGGAGTATTGTTTCGGTCATGGGCGTGTTCCGGTTCCAAGTCATGACTAGTAGTCAGCGATGCGCGCCAATACAAGCAAAGGGCGAGCGAGATAAAAGCGCTGATACAACCGCCCATACAGACGCCCATACAGAAGCTCCTGGGCCTTTGCCATCGCGGGAAAAGCCGGTTAACAATCTCCGTCGTGGCGGGGCCGCTTGGGCGCGCCATGAGAGTTTCGCGGTGATGACCGCACCAGAGCACGGCCGCACACGAATACGGCCGCAGGGAGAGAGATAATGCGCGCGACGAAAGTGATGATGACGGTGGCGGCGCTGGCCTTGCTTGCGGCTTGCGGGCAAAAGGAAGCAGCAGCACCGGCGGCTGCAGGCGACGCGGCGCCTGAAGAGGCAAGCACTGATTATGTCGCCATGGCGACCGCCGCGCTGGCTGACCCGGCCCGTCCCGAAGCAGATCACGCCGATGATGCGCTCAGAAAACCGGCCAATGTTTTGTCCTTCATTGGTATTGAGCCCGGATATACAATCTTCGAGATGGAAGCCGGGGCGGGTTATTATACGGAGCTGTTTTCCAAGCTGGTTGGCGAAGACGGCGACGTCATCATGCAAAACCCGGAATCGTTTGACGCGTTTCTCGGCGACGCGGTGACGGAACGTGTTGACGGACGGCTTGCCAATGTGCGGGTGTCAAAGTCGAACTTTGATGCGCTCGACGCTGCTGACGCATCGGTGGACGTTGTCACCTGGATGCTTGGACCGCACGAGCTTTATTACACGCCCAATGGCGGCGGTCCGCTCGGTGATGTTGAGGCGACGTATGCGGAGATCGTGCGCATTTTGAAACCCGGCGGCGACTTTGTGGTGCTCGATCATGCGGCGGCCAGCGGCTCGCCGGAATCTACCGGCGGCACAACCCACCGGATTGATCCAGCAATCGTAAAGGACCTCGCCATGGACGCGGGTCTCGCCTTCAGCGGCGAAAGCGACGTGTTGCGCAATCCCGAAGACAGTTATGAGACGGGTGTGTTTGATCCGGCTGTGCGGCGCAAGACGGACCGGTTCCTGCTGAAATTCACCAAGGCTGAATAGCAATTAGAAGCGCGGCGCCGCCGCGCGTTGCAGCCGGTCATTGATGGCCTCGCCCAAACCGTCAGTTGGGATGGGCGCGCAGGCGATCGTGTCGAGGCCGTTCGCCGCCGCCATATGGTCAAGTGCATGAAGATGGCTGAAAAGATTGCCGGCCGCCTCGCGCAGATCACTAGCGGGGCTGAGGTTGAGTGTATGCTCGCCGCCCACGATCGCACCGAAGCCGAGAAACGCCTCGTTTTCTCGCTGCTCGGTCGCGCTTAGGCGCAATTTCACGTTTGGGGCGTAATGGCTCGCCATCATGCCCGGCGCCTCGATTGATCCGGATACGGTGTTTTCAAGCGGCTGGCCAAGGGCGCGTTCGATGTCGACGCGTGCAACGCCGCCGGGACGCAGCAGGATTGCGCGATCACCGTCAATCTTGACGATGGTGGATTCAACGCCAACCGGGCACGCGCCGCCACCGATGATGTGATCGACTCTGTCACCCAGCGACTTGCGCACATGGTCGGCCGTGGTCGGGCTGATGGTTCCAGACCGGTTGGCGCTCGGCGCCGCGAGCGGGCGACCCACGGCGGCGATCAGCGCTTGGGCCACCGGATGGTTTGGCATTCTGACGCCCACCGTATCAAGCCCAGTGGAGACGAGCAGGGACAGTTCGCTGTCCCCGCTAACTTCTGTGCGGCGCGGCAACACCAGTGTGAGCGGCCCTGGCCAGAACGCGCTGGCCAGCGTCTCCGCCAGCGGTGAGAACGAAACATAGCGCTTCGCCATGTCCGCGCCCGAGACGTGAATGATCAGCGGGTTGAATTGCGGGCGGCCCTTGGCCTCAAAAATCCGTGCGACGGACTTATCATTCGTGGAGTCCGCCGCGAGGCCGTAAACAGTCTCCGTGGGCATGGCGACAAGCCCGCCGGAGAGGAGGGTTTGTGCTGCGAATGTTATGTCATTGTCGTTCGACTTCATGGCGCCCGACATAATCCGGCGCGAGCGGTAAAGCTAGGCGCGTGCAGTCTAAATCCCTTCAACCGCCGCTTCCAGTTTCGCTTCACCATCGGCCTCGTCATGCCAATGGGTGCGGCGTTTGAGGACCGGATTGAGGTAGAGCGAGGGGACTTTCACGAATACAAGGCTTGCATGCACCAACGCGTCTGACGCGCGTTCAGAAAATAGCGGCTTGCCGCCATTATGATTGGCGAGCCAGTCGCGATAAGGCAGCCAGTGGCTGGGTTCGTCACGCCGGATCACCGCGAAGATTTTCATCAAGGTGCGGTCCGATTTGACGAAGGTGTTTTCTAAAAGCACGTCGAGCTGGTTCATGCCGCGGATTTCGGTGATCATGATGATGCGGCAAAGTTTGTGAAATAATTCGTCGCTATTGGTGACTTCGTGGGTGTCGAGATTGTCGATGCTGCAACCGAACGTCATCTGGATCAGCCGATCGATATGGCCGCAGCTTTTGTCGACGGCGTAGGGCATGTAGCCGCGCGATTCAAAATAGCGGCGGAACATCAGGTAATGTTTGCGCTCATCGCTGCGGTGTTTTTCGACGGCGTCAACGAATTCTTTTTCGTCGGGGTGGCGCGCGTACACGGCTTCCAGCACCCGGTCGATACTCGAATATCCGCGATGCTCGTTATAGATATATATCGACGCGAGTATATCCAGAAAGCGGCGTCTTGCAGGCTCGATCATCGGGCGGCCTCCATCTTGACGGCGGTTATCAGCAAGACGGGGACCATGCGCCCGCACAACCGGCGGGGTCAATGGACGGGGGCGGCGGGAATCGCGGTTCGCGGACGTGAGGCGCCGTCATCACGCAGTTTTGACGCTTCACGCCCGATTGTCTTTGCGCGTTAGAATTTCCGCGTCAGAGTCAGGTTCACGCCGTGAGAATCATATTCGGTGTTGAATGACCCGGCGGCGTTGCCAAACGCCGCTTCATTAGCGTCGAGATAGCGATACTCAACACCGGCGCTCAGATTTTCGCTCAGGTCTTTGCTGACGCCGCCAAACGCCTGATAGGCGAAGACAACATCGCTCTCATCGACAGCCGCGAGGCGGACGCCGCCCGCGCCGACGCCGGCATAAGGCGTAAAGCCGCTGGCGCCCGGCGCTTTCAGCACGACATTGCCCATGAGGCTGAGGGCGTTCAGATCATCATCGCCGGAAATCGCAGCGGCGGGAATGTTAATTTCATTTGAACGGTAGGCGACCTCACCTTCGACGCTTAAAAATCTCGACAGGTTGTAACCGAGGGCGCCGCCGGCGGTGTAGCCGGTGTCGGTGTCATACTGCCCGCTGATGGGGCCAGCGCCGGGCGCTTCAACTGTGAAATCGTGCTCGCTGCCTAACGTGGCGCCGCCAAACACCTTGCCGTAAGGTTCTGCGGCGTGGGCTGGCGCGGCCGCCGCTGCGGCGGCGGCGGAAAGAACGATCAATACTCTCATGTTTCACCTGTTTTCATTACTATGTTAGGGCGGATTTATCCGCCGACGCCGCGCAGTTAGAAATCAGGCCGCTCGCGTTCAACTGAACTTTCGGTGAGTTAATGCGCGCGCAAACAACTTTCTGTGTGTGGCCACTGCAAAGAACACTGGCGGCGGCGTTAAGAATGCGACAGAAAGAAAATTACATTTCTTTTATCCCTTGAGGCGCGCCGATGACTTTTAAAACTCCCCTTCGCGATATGCGTTTTATTCTCGATCATGCGGCGGGATTTGACGCGCTTGAAAAAACCGGCGCGTTTCCGGAACTGTCCGATGATGTGCTCGGCGCGATCCTCGAAGAGATGGGCAAGTTCTGCGATCAGGCGGTGGCGCCGTTAAACGAGCTCTCCGATCAAAACGGCGCCAAGCTGGAAAACGGCGTTGTCCGCACGACGCCCGGCTTTAAGGAAGCTTATGGGCAATATGTGGAAAGCGGCTGGGGCTCGCTCTCCTTTCCCGAAGACGCGGGCGGGCAGGGTCTGCCGACGACGCTGGCGGTGGCGCTGGTGGACGCTCTTAATGGCGCGTGCATGTCCTTTGCCATCGGTACGACACTCACCACTGGCGCGGTGAAAGCGCTCAAAGCTGTCGGTACGGATGAACAAAAGCGTCTCTATCTGGAAAAAATGGTGTCAGGTGAATGGACCGGCACCATGAACTTGACCGAGCCGCAGGCCGGTTCCGATCTTTCCGCCGTGCGCACCAAAGCGGAACCTGTTGGTGATGGCCGCTATAAAATCAGTGGACAGAAGATTTTTATCACCTATGGCGATCATGACATGACCGAGAACATCGTGCATCTGGTGCTGGCGCGCCTGCCAGATGCGCCCGAAGGGACGGGCGGCATCACTATGTTTCTCGTGCCGAAAGTGCATGTGAACGAAAACGGCTCGCTCGGCGCGGCAAACGATGTTCAGTGCATCAAGCTTGAAGAAAAGATGGGCCTGCATGGGTCGCCAACCTGCGTCATGTCTTATGGCGATAATGGCGAATGTTACGGCACGCTTTTGGGCGCCGAGAACAAGGGCCTTAAAAACATGTTCATCATGATGAACGCCGCGCGCCTCGATGTGGGAGTGCAAGGAGTGGGCGTCGCCGAACGCGCCTATCAGCGCGCGCTTGCCTACGCGCAGGACCGCAAACAGGGCCGGGCGCCGGGTGTGAAGTCCGGTGAAATGATCGCCATTTATGAACACGCCGATGTGCGCCGCATGCTCTATTCCATGAAATCGTTGGTCGATGCGTCGCGCGCTATTTGTTACGCCAACGCCGTCGCCTATGATCTGGCGCGCACGGCGGGCGATGAAGGAAAGCGCAAACAAGCAAAGGCGCTCGAAGAATTGCTGACGCCGATCTCAAAGGGTTGGTCCACCGACCGCGCCAATGACGTGACCTCGCTCGGCGTGCAGATCCATGGCGGCATGGGATACATCGAAGAAACTGGCGCCGCCCAGCATATGCGCGATGCCCGCATCGCCGCCATCTATGAAGGCACCAACGGCATTCAGGCCATGGACCTTGTGGGCCGCAAGCTGCAAGGCGACGGCGGCGCAGCGGCCAAAGCCTTTGTCGCCAATGTGCATGACCAGGCGATCATTTTGAAAGCGGCAAAGCGCGACGACCTGAAACATATCGGCAAGCGGCTGGAAGCGGCGGCGAAAGCACTTGGTGCGTCTACGGACGGTTTGCTTGAATTCGCGGCGAGCAACCCCGAAGCCGTGCTGGCGGGCGCGACGCCTTACCTCAAACAATTCGGCAATGTGGCCGGCGGCTATTATCTCGCGCGCGGCGCCATGGCGGCGGCGCTGGCGGTCAACGAAGGCGCTGGCGACAAAAGCTATTTCGAATCGAAAATCGCCATCACGCATTTTTTCGCAGACAATTATCTGACCGAAGCGGTGGGCCTGACGGATACAGTGCTCGCGGGCGCGCTGCCGCGGTTGGACCCGGAGAAGTTGAGCGCTTAGCCTGCCGACGTTCTATTGGACGCTCCAATGGGTTTTGCGCGGCGAGCTATAGCGGAGAATCTCGGTTCGGGCATGATCGCCTTATTGGGCTTTTCGTGCCGTCGGCCAGTCGAATCATTTGATAAAGAGCTTTTCGGATGCCAATGGAAGAATTGCTCAAATGGTGCCAAAAGTTCTAGTTGCGGCGGGTCGGGAAGTTAAGGGTTTTTTACTAAGACACCGCCAAGTTTGCTTTGCCGGCTTGGTATGGGTGATTGGCGTAGAGTTGCTAGTTTTGTGGACTTCAGCAAGCGGCTTGGACTTGCTCGGGCTAAGGTCTACTTGGTTTTCTGTTACAGAGTTTGACGACAATAACATTCGTTCTCAGGAGTTAATGACCGAACAAATTAAAAATTTTCTTGCAGGCATTTTTCTGTTAGGGGGTAGCCTGGCGGGTGCTTTGACATTGGCCAATGCGATAAAGCGCACTGAACTCCAAGATATTGAAACTGAAACGAGTCGAGATCGGCTAAATGTTGATACGTTTTCCACTGCTGTAGAGCAATTGGGGTCTGAAAAGATAGAAATCAGATTGGGTGCTATATATACTCTCGAAGGCTTAGCTAGGCAGGAGCTAGATAGAAATGCTGACGGGTATTTGGTCGAGCAAACTCTTGAGACTTTGGCTGCTTTCGTTAGAGAGCAATCTCAATCTCTTTGGCGAAATTACTATCGAGATAACAAAGATTCTATCGAAAAGGCATTAGAACAACTCACAAAATTTGTTCCGCAAACCAACACCAACCCTCCTGTAAAAGAATCAATCCGATTGGTGATTGCGCAGGGCCAGCATGTAGAAAAGGCGCGAGAGGATTTAGCCGCCGCCGTGAACGTGATTGCGCGGACATATCCTTTTGAAAAGCGTCCGGATTTTAAGAGATACGACGGAGTCGATCTCCGAGATTCCTTTTTGCCTTTTTTGTCGCTTCCGACGGATGCAGACCTGCGCAGATTTAACCTAAACGGCGCCATATTAGTTGGGGCATCGCTTAGGCAGGTAAACCTATCAAGGTCAGTTTTGAACAAAACTGTTTTGAGGAACGTCGACTTTCGTTACGCAGATTTGACGGGTGCAACATTTAATATGGCCCGCTTTCACCAAACGGATTTTCAAAATGCGGAATTGATCAACTGTGATTTTGGGGTTTCATACCGGTCACTGAAGATTAAGCTTTCGGGTGCAAATATATCGGGGGCAAATTTTGCTGGCATTCAGAAATTGGACTTTGAGCAAATAGATTCCGCCAAATGGGATAGGGCTCACCCACCGCTCGTATCGTCGGATAATAAAGAAAGCTTGCGAGAGGTAATTGAATCAAGAAGAGCAATGGTCGGAGTGGGGTGATTCGAACACCCGGCCCCTGCCTCCCGAAGACAGTGCTCTACCAGGCTGAGCTACACTCCGAAGTCAAATGCCCGCCATCTAGCGCATAAGCGCCCATATGGCCGCGCGGGAGCGCCTCTATAGCTATCGGCCGGGGGCCTTGCAATGGAGATTTTCGCAAAGGCGCGCTTCGCAGCGGATGACATATATTTGCGGCTCGTGACCGGCGCGGAAAATAAGCCGGGAATTTTACGTCTCCGGGCCATTGCAAGCGGTGAGGGAAAGCGCTATCTCGCCCGCTCCCGCCGCTGCGGCGGGGCCATTGGGGCGTCGCCAAGTGGTAAGGCATCGGTTTTTGGTATCGACATTCCCAGGTTCGAATCCTGGCGCCCCAGCCATCTCTTCATAATACCGCCACCCATACAGCCACCCATACAGCCACCCGACAGGCGCCCGAAAATCCGGTTTTCTATATATAATGTGCAGACCGGCGCCGCTGGCGGCTCCGGCCGCGCAGGGAGCCGTCCGATCAAGTCTGTGTGAGCAGGATAAATTCCGCCAGAACCTCAACAGCTTCCGCCATTAATCATAATTCGCAATGAGATATAAATTTGTCTGTAATTAAGTGTTTGCCAGCGCCCGCGAGTATTGTTACAAACTAACGGGGTGTGTCAGCGGCCGCCATCAACGGGTGGGGTGCGGCCGTGTAACTAGGGTACAAAAATCTTGCAGCCAGCGAATCAAAACAGCGCTTGTGCGGACTTGCGGGTCACATCAGCGTTGCAATTGTGCGGCAAATATACGAATGATTTTTGCATACAGGGGAAATCAGGGGACGTTCAGGGGTGACGAGTATCTTGCAACAGGTTTTAAAAGCGCGGCGACGCGTTTCGAATTGGCGCATTTCAGCGTCTTTGTTCCGCGGCGAAAGCGCCGTATTATCAGCCGCAACATTCCGGTAGGTGAGGCAATTATGAAAAGATCAGCGATTTTGGGTTCGGCGGCGGCAGCGCTTGCTGTCTTAAGCGCGCCCGCTGAGGCGCAATTCCGCTCTGCGGTTGAAACGAGCGAGGCGACGGCGCGCGAAACGGCGACGTCGCAGCAGCGCATCGATCAGTTGGATGATCAAACAGCGCGTTTGCTCAACGACTATCGCGCCAACTTGAAACAGCTTGAGGCGGCGCGCCGATACAACGCGTCCCTTTCGCGGAACATCGAAGCGCAGGAGCGTCAGAAAACGCGTCTCGCCGAAGACATTGAAAATGTCGAAGGCCTGCAGCGCGCTATGCAGCCGCTCATGGAAGACATGGTCGCGCGCTTCGGCGAGCTGGTGAATGCGGATCTTCCGTTTGAAATTGAAACACGGTCACAGCGTGCTTCGCGTCTCGAAGGCGTGTTGTCCGATCCTGACATGTCGGCGGCTCAGCGTTACCGCCTGATTGTTGAGGCCTATCAGATCGAACTCGAAAAAGGCCGCACCATCGGCGTGAACGAGTGCACGGTCGGTGACGGCGAAGCGGCGCTTTCGGGCGAATGCCTGCAGATTGGCCGCATCGCGCTTATCTTTAAAACAGCGGACGATTCAACTCTTCGCATCTGGGACACAGGCCAGGGTGATTGGACGAATTTGAACCGCAGCTATCTCCCGGACGTCAAATACGCCATCCGCATGGCGAAAGAGCAGACGGCGCCGGATATCTTCTTCGCACCGGTGAAGCCGCCGGTTTCGGCTCAGTAACGGCGACAAAAGGTTAAAAGGAAATACAAGTCATGAAACTCTTCAAACTTGCTTCTCTTTCCCTGATCGCTGGCGTTGCTGCGGCGAGCATGGATTTTTCAACGGGCGGACTGAACGGCGCGAGCGCGCAGGTCACGCTTGATCAGGTACTCTCGGCGGTTCAGACAGAACGCCGTGAAGTCAGCGCGGAAAACCGCGAACGCGAGGCCCGCTTCCTGGCGCAGCGTAATCAACAGCAGGCGCTGTTGACGCAAGCCAGAAATCAGGTGGCCGCGGCCGAAGCTGAATCCACACGCCTTGAAGGCGTGATGGAGGCCAACGCCGAAGAAATTGCGCAACTCGATCAGGAGCTGGCGTCCAAGCAGGGCGAATTCCAGGAACTGTTCGGTGCGGCGCGTACGGCGGCGGCGGATTTGAACACGCAAATTCAAAGCTCGATTATTTCCGCGCAGTTCCCGGGTCGCGATGCGACGCTTCGCGAACTCGCGCAGACAGAAAAACTGCCTACGGAAGATCAGCTTCGCGATCTTTGGGAAATCATGATCCAGCAGATGGCGGAGCAGGGTAAGACCGCGACGTTCAATGCTGACATCGTGCGTGCAAACGGCGAGACCGAAAATGTCGCGATCACCCGCATCGGGCCGTATGTTGCATTCTCCAATGGCCGCTACCTGACGTTCAACGCTAGCGGTCAGCTCGGCTTCCTTGCGCGCCAGCCAGCCGGCGACATCACCGGTGCGGCAAGCCGCGTCGCCAACGCTTCCGGCGACGGCTATGTTCGCGGCGCTATCGACCCGACGCTTGGTACGTTGCTCAACCTTCAGGTTGACACGCCGAACACTATGGAGCGGATCGAGCAAGGCCGTTTCATCGGTAAGGTCATCATCGCTGCGGCGATTTTCGGCGCCCTTCTCGGTATCTACAAGTGGGTGACGTTGACCATGACGGCCGGCGCCGTGCGCGGTCAGGTTCGCCGCAAGAAGGCATCGAAGTCGAACCCGCTGGGCCGCGTCATGCTGGCTTACGAGAACACCACGTCAAACGACGTCGAAACCGTTGCGCTCAAGCTTGACGACGCCATCCTCAAAGAGGTGCCGAAACTTGAAGGCGGCCTGAACCTCGTGAAGGTGCTGGCGGCTGTGGCGCCGCTGCTCGGCCTGCTGGGTACGGTTATCGGTATGATCAACACCTTCCAGGCGATCACCCTCTACGGTACGGGCGACCCGCAGATCATGGCTTCAGGTATCTCTGAAGCGCTGGTCACCACGGTGCTCGGCCTGATCGCTGCTATCCCGCTGCTTCTTCTCCATTCCTTTGCGGCTGGCGCTTCCAAGCGCGTGACGCAAATTCTCGAAGAACAGGCAGCCGGCATTATCGCTGAACATGCGGAAGGCGGCCGGGCGTAGTTTCGCCCGGCCCCACGCCCGCAACGTTGGGCGGGCCCACGCTTAGGGTCCGCCGGTTAGGGAAAAGGGGTCTCGAGAAATGCTCGAGTTATTAAACCCGGCTGTCGCCTATGATGCGTTGATGGATTTCCTCGGCGCTGGCGGCATGGTGCTGCGGGTAATCATGGTCACGACGTTCTTCATGTGGGCGCTGATTATCGAACGCCTCATGTACTGGTCTGGCGCGCATGCCGGCGTCGCCAAACGCGCGCAGCGCGCATGGGCGGCCCGCAACGATCACAAATCCTGGTATGCGCATGCCGTGCGTGACCGGCTGATTTCAGAAACCACCCAGGAAGCGCAGCGTTTTAACAACGTGATCCGCGCGCTGGTGGCGGTAACGCCGCTGCTCGGTCTCCTCGGCACGGTGACCGGCATGGTGCAGGTGTTTGACGTGATGGCCGTGACCGGTTCGTCAAATGCGCGACTCATGGCGGCGGGTATTTCCAAAGCGACGATCCCGACAATGGCTGGCCTTGTTGCGTCCTTGTCGGGCCTCATCTTCATCAACGCTTTTGATCGTAACGTCCAAAAAGCGTCTCATCAGATTTCCGACGAATTGTTGATCGAGTAGCGATTATGAGAAAAAAGGCGATCCATTCAGACGAATCCGCGGACGTAAACATTACGCCGCTGCTCGATATCGTCTTTATCCTGCTCATCTTCTTTATCGTCACGGCGACGTTCCTGCGCGAAAAAGGCATCGACGTGCAGACGCCGGAAAACGATCCGCCGGAAAACGAGCAGCTTCCTCCGCCCGCGATCCTGCTGGCGGTGCAGGAAGACGGCTTTGTGCGCGTTAACAATGTGCGGATCATCGATCCAGGTTCTGTGACGCCGGTGGTGCAGGAATTTTACGCGCGTGAGCCGCGCGGTGTGGTGCTGGTCAGCGCGGCGCCGGAATCAGAATCCGGTGTTGTGGTTGAGGTGATGGACCAGGCGCAGGACGGTTGTAATCAGGCCTGCCCGGTGACGTTGGCCTTGCAGAAAGAAACTCAATAGGCGCGGCGAAGTTTGCGGCGCTCAGGATTTAGGTTGTAGGCGGAATAAATTATGGCGAGACGTGCTAGTTTTTCCCAAGCCGGTAATGACGACGAAGACGTCAACGTCACGCCGTTGCTTGATATCGTCTTCATCATGCTGATCTTCTTCATCGTCACGTCGACATTCGTGAAGGAGCCGGGCATCGAGGTCGAGCGGCCGGACGCAGTGTCCGCGACCGAGCGCCGCCAGGCGTCGATCATCGTCGCGATTTCCGAAGATGATGAAATCTGGATCAATAAGGAACGGGTTGAACTCGAGGGTGTGAAAACCGTTGTTGAGCAGTTGCGTCGTGAAAATCCGAAAGGAACGGCGGTTGTGCAGGCTGATTCAAAATCAAAAACGCGCCTCCTTGTAGAGGTGGTGAATCAGATCCGCGCAACCGGCATTGACGATGTCGCTGTCTCGACTGAAGACGTCTAAGGAGGACGGATCATGGGATCACTCATTCGGTTGATTGTTGGCGTTCCGGGCGCGGTCGTGGTGACCGTTGGCTTGTTTTTGTTCATGGCGGCGATGATTTCCGGCGATGCGCGCCTCGAAGAAGAAAAAGACGCCATTAGTCTCAACATCACCGCGCAGATAGACGACTCGCAGCTCAATCAGGCGAATAAGGAATTCAAGCGGCCGACGCTCGATGCGCCGCCACCGCCGCCGCCGGCAGTGAACGATCCGTCAAACCGCCCGGCGCTTGATGGCGTGCGTGCGCAGATTCCGACCATCAGCGCGAATTTGAACATCGGCTCCGGGTTTAACCCAGACCGCGACGCGCAACCTTTGGTGCGTATTCAGGACCCGTACCCGGAACGTTGCCAGGCGCGGGCAAAGTCCAGCGAAAGCGTAACGGTTCAGTTCGACGTGACGCCGGACGGCACAACGACAAATATTCAAATCGTCGATTCGTCGAATAGCTGTTTCAATCGCTCGGTGACGCGCTCGGTTCAGCGCTGGAAGTATCAGCCGAAAGTTGTGGACAATCAGGCGCAATGGCGCCGGGGCGTGCAGACGACAATTACGTATCAGCTACAAGAGTAGAACTCGGCTCTGGGCGTTTCGACCGGTGGGAAAAACGCCCGGCCAATGTAACGAGGCCCAGATTACCGAGGCAATGGAAATATGAAAATACGATCGAAAATTGTGAACCTGATGGTTTCGACCGTAGCCGTTTCGGTTGCCGGTTTGGCGATGGGTGTTTCTTCACCGGCGCTGGCGCAATCGGCGCAGTGTGATGCGGAAGAGGGCGGACCGTCGAAAACGCTCGACGCGCGCACTGGTTCCGAAGTGCAAAAACTCTTTGAGTTCATGCAGAATGACCAGTGGCAGGAAGCGCTCGCCGGTTTCAATAATCTGATTTCCAGCCGCGGCGAGTCCATGAAGCCGTATGACAAGTCGACGGTTTATGAACTGCGCGCCAATGTGAAGGTCAATCTGGAGGACTATCGCGGCGCCCAGCGGGACATGCAGGTCGCGCTCGACACTGGCGGTCTTCCCGCAAACCGGAACAATCAGCTGCGTTACTTTATTGCCCAGCTGAATTTCCAGATGGAGCAATATCAAAACGCCATCACTGGGCTGAACCAGTGGATCCGTTTTGCCCAGCAATGCGGCCAGCCGGTTGATTCAAACGCTTATTATTTGCTCGCCGCCGCTTACGCCTCCGTGCAGCCGCCGAACTATCGCGCGGCGCAGGACCCGATTGAAAAGGCGATCGCCGGCACCGTTGGCGAGCCGCGCAAAGGCTATTACGACCTTGCGAACCTCATTTATTCAGAGCTGAGCAACAACGCCAAGCGTATGCCGCTTCTGGAAACCATGGTTCAGAACTGGCCGGAAGAAAAAGGCTATTGGACCCAGCTTTCGGGCGCCTACTCACAGCAACAGCGTGACCGTGACGCCTTCTCCGTGCTTGAGGTTGCTTATCGCGCCGGTCTTTTGACCACAGAGAACGAACTGAAAACTCTCATTCAGTATTATTCGTTCTTTGAAAATCCGTATCGCGGCGCGGTGATGATGGAACGCGAAATGAACGCGGGCAACATCAAGCGCGATCAGAACAATCTGATCCTCTTGTCACAGTTATGGAGTCAGGCGCGGGAGCACAAAAAATCGATCCCGATCCTGCGCGAAGCGGCCCGTAACTCTTCAGACGGCGAACTTTCCTACCGTCTCGGCATGGTGCTGCTGGCGGATGAGCAATATGCGGCGGCGCAGACGGCGCTGGAAGGCGCCATCAACAAAGGCCGCATGGATCGCCGTGAAACGGGCGACGCATGGCTGTTGCTCGGCACCGCGCGGTTCAGCCAGGCGGGACCCGCTGACACAGGCCGGTGGAACAGCGCCAAGGCGGCGTTTCGCAATGCCCAGCGTTATGAAACCGCACGCAAGCGGGCCACGGACTGGATAGCTTATATCGACGCCGTTATCGACACTTACTGGAGCGGGCTCATTCTTGAGTACAACCAGAATCTTGAAGCCTGTAACGACGATCTTGCCCGCTTTGAACGTGAGCAGCGCATTCGCGATCTGCAAAACCGAATTCCAGCGCCGGAAGAGATCGCGCGTGAAGAGGCGCGCATCGCCGAGTGTGAGGCGCTGATTGCGCAGGGTCCGCCGAGCCGTAACCGCGGCGCCGCACCGGCAGAAGGTAGCGACAACGAAGAAAGCGCACCGGCGCCAGAACCGGAAGCAACCAACGACGACGAATAAGCGAGGCGAAAGCATCGCAACAAAAAAAGGCGGCTCAATTGAGCCGCCTTTTTCTTTCGGGGCCGTGCGCGGCCCTGTTTCACATTCGGTTAATACTCGTTTCGCTCGCCTAAAATCCGGCCGCCGTCACGGGCGTCCGGCGTCTGGTTGGTGCATTCAAGGTATCCCTGCCGCCAGCCGACGCGATACCCCTCGTCATTGTCAAAGGCATAGGCGTCGCGTGTGCGCTTGGTGGAAAAGCTTTTGTCCTCTTCCGTGGCGGTGGCGCATCCATCCCCATAACCGGCGGCGAATCCGGGAGATTCCCGCAACGCCTCCAGATCGGCATAGCTGGCGCAGCCCGTCACGAGGGCGAACCCGGCGGCGACAAGAAGGGGCGAAAATCTGGTTAATGAATGCTGACAGGTCACGGGAAACGGCTTTCCTTTGCAAAATCTCACTTCACGGAGCCTAGCATCGCCAAAGCCTGAGGTCTGCCGAAAACCCGCTGAAAAGTGAAATCCCCCGTTAACGGTGTTCCGGTTACAACGGTTTTTCACCTAAGAGGCGAAATCCGCGCGATATGACTGATTTTGACGCTGTCGACGAGACGATCAGGCCGCCCGCCGGCGACGTTGGTTCTATGCTGACGCCGCTGAGCGCGTCGGGGCCCAGCGTGCGCGCGCTCATGGTGCGCAAACTCGCCGATATCGTCGTCCTGCCCACGGGCCGGATTTCTTCAAACGAGCGCGCGCTCGTCGCTGATATTCTCCTTCAGGTGCTCGACAAGGTTGAACCGGCGCTCCGGGCGGAGGTTGCGCGCCGCGTTGCCCGGGTTGCGGAATGTCCGCCGGCTCTGGTGCGCATGTTGATGCTCGATGAGCCAGACGTCGCAGAAAAAGTGCTGGTCGGCGCCGATACCCTGCCCGAGGCGTTGCTGATCGAGGCGGCCCGCGAGGGCGCCATGGCGCACAGAATGATGATCGCCCGGCGGATCGATCTGACCACATCGATTGCTGACGCCTGCCTGTCCTTCGAAGAGATGGATGTGTGCAAGCTGGTGTTGAAACATGAAGGCTGCCTGTTGTCGCCAGCCGCCATTAATAAGCTGGTGGCGTTGAGCGCAGTGAATAAAGAATTGCAGTCTTTGGTGTTGCGGCGGCCGGAGCTTGAACCCGCCCATGGTTTCATCATGTTCTGGTGGGTCGATGGCGAACGCCGCAAACGAATTTTAACACGCTTTTCTCTCGACCGGACGACGGTGCAGGACGCGCTTTCAGATCTTTATCCGCGCGTCTTTCGCGGCGGCGATAATGACTCGGTGGTGAAGGAAATTCTGATCCTGGCGGAACGCCGTCACCGCCCGCGCGGCGTCAATGGCGAGCCGGTTTCCATGGACATCGTCAAACGTACGCTCGCAGCGGCCTGTAAATACCCGTCGCAGGAAGTAATCGATGCGGTCGCCATGATCGGCGGCGTCAGCCGCGATCTCGCAGGCCGCATTGTGCGCGACGCAGGCGGCGAGCCTTTGGCTGTCTTGTGCAAAAGCCTTGGCGTGCCGCGCGAAGAGTTTTTTGAGTTTTTCGCCAAGGCCGCCGACGGCGAAGAGGCGACCGTGAAAGCAGAAGCCCTGTTGGCGATCTTCGATTCCATGGCGCGTGACTTTTCGCGCGCCGTGTTGCGCTACTGGGACTGGGACACCAATCCGCGTATCGCGCACATCACGCGCCTCATGTCTAAAGTGCAGGACGAGATCGGCATCACCAACATGCAGGCCTACGATTTCGACGACGAGTAAGCTCGCGCATCGTGATTTGCGCATCGTGATTTGCGCTTTGTGATTCGTGCTTAAATCTCGGTTAAGGGATTTGCGTCATAAGGGGGACAGCGTTGGCGGCGGCCTTGCGTATCTAGGCTGCTGCCGACGTTTCTTTTTGCCCTTAAAACCCCGTTAAATTTTAGCAAAATTATCACCGCGCTTCACGCGCGGCGTTAACATGCATCAGCGCATAGTGAAAGCCGGTTCAGATCGAGCATGAGGATCCGGAGGGCGCATGCTGTCATCGATGCGGGTTATCGTCTTTGCATCGCAAAAGGGCGGTTCGGGCAAAACGACTTTGTCAGGGCACATTGCGGTGGAGGCGGAACGACAAGGCGCCGGTCCTGTTGCGTTGATCGATACCGATCCGCAGGGCTCGCTGGCGAAATGGTGGAACGTCCGAAAGGATCCTGCCCCTGCGTTCATTCAATCGGTTTTTTCAAACCTGTTTTATGATCTCGACAGTGCGCGGGAAGAAGGCTTCCGGCTGGTGGTTATCGACACGCCGCCGGCGGTGACCCGTGCGATTTCAGAGGTTGTAAGTTTCGCCGACATCGTTGTGGCGCCGACGCGGCCAAGCCCGCATGATTTGCGTGCTGTCGGTCCGACCGTGGACATCGCCGAAGCGCGCGGCAAGCAGTTGATCTTTGTGGTCAATGGCGCAACCCAGCGCGCGCGCATCACGTCGGAGGCCGCCGTTGCGCTGTCACAGCACGGCACCGTGGCGCCGGTGACAGTGCACCACCGGGTAGACTTTGCAGCGTCCATGATCGACGGGCGTTCAGTGATGGAGATCGATCCGTTCTGTCAGTCCGCACAAGAAGTCTCCGCCCTCTGGAAATATCTTTATGAGCGTCTGCAACGGGCCGATGGCGGTTATCGCGCCCAGGATGACGGCGCCATGGCCAATCCGCACAATCGCGTCTTTGGGCGCAGGGCGGCGCAATAATGAACGCATACGCGCAAAATGCATCCGCTGGCGGCGGCGGGGGGGACGGCTACGCGTCTCTCTCCGGGAGCTTGCTTGCGCGTAAGGGCGAGGCGCTTCCCGCTGTGGACGCTGTCGCTCATGAAGGCGTTGACATCGAGATGCGTCCCATGCAGCCGGCGAACAGCCCCGGCGGTCCGAAAAACATCAGTGAAGAAACCATTGAAACGCTGCGTACGACAGAGACCACAGCGCCGGAAACCAGCGTGGAAGCGCCTGCCGATCGACGACGGACTTCCGCGCCGTGCAATCAGGGTTCCGTCAGGCTGGTGCATCCGGCGCCGTCACAGGGTGGCTACAATAAACCGTCGCCAGACGCCTGGACCATTATGTCGCCTGGCCGTTCCCATGACGCTGTCGCTGACCGGCCAAGGCTTGCGCCGCCAGCACAAGCAAGGCCGCGGCCGCAATCGCGGCAGAGCGCCAATGCCCGCACGCGCGGCGCCATCTGCAAACTGCGCATGCCTGCGCCCGATCTGGTGCGATTGCGGTTCGCCTCCCGCGATCTGGAAATGTCGTGCCAGGCGATCCTGCTAGAAGCGCTGGAATGCTATCTCGACGCGAACGACATCGTTCCAACGAGCGATGAAACCATCCAGCAGGAAACCGAGCGTCTGCTGAGCCGGGCAAAGCGCAAGGGTTAGGCGCCGATATCTCAGCGCGCTTTACGCACTCAAAAAAACCAACCTGACAAACGCCCGGTAAAGCATGACCTGTTTAGGCAGCAGGCTCGGGTCGTGCATGGTTTTCGACAGGATAATACCGCCATCGGCGGTGGCGGAGAGCATGTCCGCCAGATTATCCAGATCGATATCAATTTTTGGCGGGTATCGCTCGGCGATAACGTCAAGCCGGTCGCGGAACCGCGCGCGCCATGCCTGCAGCGCGTTTTTGTTCAAGTCTCGAACATCCCGGCTGAAAAGCTGATCCTGATAGCAATAGGACGCGACCAGACAACCAGGGTGTCCGTTTGGAAGGTCGCTGAGCCGGTCGGCGAGCATTTTCAAGAAAATCAAAAAACCATGCAGCGGGTCTTCGTGTAGTGCGTCCGCCTCGGAGAACAGCTCGTCGAACAACCCGTGCTCGTGCTCGATGTAGCGTTGCAATAACGACTTTGCGAGATCGTTCTTATCTTTGAAATGGTAAAAGAACCCCGATTTGGTAATATCCGCTTCGGTGATGATCTCTTCAATTGAAGTCGCGGCGAACCCCTTATGCAGCACAGCGTTCTCTGCGATTTGCAGCAGCCGCTCGCGGGTCTGCTCGCCTTTCGTCATGGGTTTAATCTTCATGGAAAAACCCTACCACAGGTGCTGTACTCATAGTGCGGTTTTGCAAAGATACGATCCGGGTTCGGCGGAACGCCAACGGATATCGATTTGTGTAACGTATTCATTTTACTCGCGAAACCGCAAATTCATAAAAACCGCACCACAAGCTTTCTAGTCCGCGCCACACATATCCATAAGTTCCGCACTCCCGCGAGGCGTCCAAGGAGAGACGCCCCGAAACTGGAGAAGATCAATGCTACAAGACCGATATGGCAATCCCGTTTCCACTAACTCAACCGCTGCGCTGGCGAAGTATAATGAGGCGCTGGAGCTTATCAGGCTCTATCATGGCGACCCCATCGCAGTGCTCGATGCGGCGCTCGAAGAAGACCCGGACTTTGGCGGCGCGTGGGCGGCGCGCGCCGGTCTGTTTGTTCAACAAACGGACAAGGCCTACCTCGAGGCCACATTCGCATCGCTGCGCGCGGGCGCCGAGGCGCGCCTCAACGATTTTGATCGCGCGCATCTCACCGCCGCTCAGGATTGGGCCGAGGGCCGGTATCACGCTGCAACATCGGGGCTGGCCTTGCACGCCCGGGAGCATCCCCGTGACTTGCTGGCCATACAGTTTGCGCATGTGAATTGCTTTTTGCTGGGCGTGCAACATGAGCTTCGCGATTTTCCGCTTCAGGGCTTGCGCGCATTCAATCCCGGCGACGATGGCTATGGCGCTTTGTTGGGCATGATGGCGTTCGGATATGAAGAATGCGGAGACTATCACCGTGCGGAGGAACTTGGCCGGCGGTCCGTCGAGATTGATCCCCGAGATGGCTGGGCGGTGCATGCTGTGGCGCACGTAAACGAAATGCGTGGCGATATTGACGAAGGCATGTCATGGTTGGCGGACAATGCAAAGGCTTGGGCGCCGGAAAGCGGTTTCGCGTACCACAATTGGTGGCACCTCGCCTTGTTGCACATGGATCGCGGCGACAATAACGAAGCGCTTCGTCTGTATGATGAGGAAGTGCGCCCGGACCCAAATGCGCAGGTGGTAATGGAATGTATTGACGCCTCCGCGTTACTGTGGCGGCTGCATCTTCAAGGGGTCGATGTCGGCGATCGTTTCACGCCGCTGGCGGACGCCTGGTCACGCGCCGCGGAGGACGGGATTTATGCTTTCAACGACCTTCATGCAGTGATGGCGTTCATCGGCGCCGGCCGGATGCAGGATGTGGAACGCACATTGAACGCCATGCGAAGGGTTGCGAATGGTTCAGGGGACAACGCAATAGTGACAAGCGCTGTCGGTCTGCCCCTGGCGGAAGGGTTCGCGGCGTTCGCCGAAGGGCGTTACCGCCAGTGCGTGGAAAAAATTTGCGCCACGCGCGGCGTCGCCCAGCGTTTTGGCGGCAGTCATGCGCAACGGGATATCCTGACGCTGACAGCGATTGAAGCAGCGCTTCGTGGCGGGATGCCGCAGATCGCTAGATCGCTGGCGTTCGAGCGCACAACCCACAAACCCCAAAGCCCGTGGGCCGGCAAGCTGGCGCAAAGCGCCAATGAGCTTGAAGGTACGTCGCGCGCGGCGTAACCGGGGAACTCAGGCGGCACTTTGAAAACAATAAGCGCCGCCGTCCCGGTCTTACAGCGCGTAAGAGCGGCCCGGTGCGCGCCGGCGCCGATTTCCATCGAATTCGGTACGGTTTCGACAGTCAACCCGTTGATTTCCGCCCCAAATCTGCGAAATTCGCCGCTTCTCGCCGTTGTCGTGACCGATTGAGTCGCGGCGGTTTGGCGCCTTCTCTTTAGGGTGCGCGCCGGGCTAAGCGTTCTTGCGACGGCATTTCATTGGTGTAGGCCGCGTGTATGGCGGCGAACGGGTGGACAGGAGTTCTCAAAGAGAGCTGATGGGGCGGTTTATCATCCTCGTTGTGGCGCTAGCCGCCTTGTGGCTGCTCTTGTCGGGTTATTTCGACAAGCCGCTGCTGCTTGCCTTTGGCGCCGGCTCGGTCCTTTTCGCCGCGTGGCTGGCGCGCCGCGCCCATGTCATCGACAATGACAGTGTTCCTTCCAGCCTGTTCCCCGGCATTCTGCTTTACTGGATCTGGCTCGGCGGCGAGATCGGCAAGGCGAATATTCAAGTTATCCGGCAGGCATTGGCGGTGGAGCCCAAGCTCTCGCCGAAGCTTTTCCTTGTGCCCAATCCGCCGAAAACCACGGTGGGCAAGGCGACTTTCGCCAATTCCATCACCCTGACGCCGGGTACGGTTTCGGTCGATTTGCGCGAGAACGAAATTCTGGTCCACGCCCTCACCGAAGAGCTGGCAGACGTCGCCGCCATCACTGACATGGGTGAGCGCATCGCGCGGATAGAGGGGAAGGCGTAAGTGTTCGCAGTCGCTATCGCCGCTGTTATCGCCGCCATGATTTTGGCGCTGGTGCGCGCCTTCGCGGGCCCCTCGCTCTATGATCGCGTGCTGGCGGGTAATTCCTTCGGCACCAAGACGGTGCTGTTGATCGGCCTCATGGGCTTTATCACCGGGCGGCCGGATTTTCTCGATATTGCGCTGCTGTATGCATTGATCAACTTCACCGCGACGCTGGCGATATTGCGGTTCTTTTCCTATCGCCGCCCGAAGGGCGAGCCGGCGGGACCTGTTTCAAAACCATCCTCGGGCGGAGGCGGCGCGTCATGATCGATCTCTATCTGATCCGCGATATCGTTTCCTGGGCGCTGATGATCGCCGGCGGCGTCGCCATCGTTTCAGGCGCCATTGGCATTGTGCGCTTTCCCGATTTTTTCTCCCGCATTCACGCCGCGGGCGTCACCGATACGGCGGGCGCGGAACTGATTATTCTCGGCATGATGTTGCAGTCGCCCACATGGCTGCATGTGGCCAAGCTTGCCTTCATTGGCGCCTTTTTGTTTTTGACCTCGCCGGTGGCGACCCACGCCATTGCCCACGCCGCATGGATGACAGGGTTCAAGCCCATGCAGGGGCCGGATCTTCGCTATGATGGAGACGGCAAATGAGCGGGTTTGAAGTGCACATGTCGCCCTCAGTGTTTCTCGACCTTTCTTTGCTCACCATGCTGGTGCTGGTGGCGATCGCCATGCTCCGTTCACGGCATTTGTTCGCCGTCGTCATGTTGTCAGGCATTTATTCGCTGCTCTCGGCGGCGTTTTTCGTCTCCCTTGATGCGGTGGATGTGGCGTTCACCGAAGCGGCGGTGGGCGCGGGGATTTCAACCGTGTTGATGCTGGCGGGCATGCTGCTCACGGCGAGGCGTGAAAAACCGAAAACGCCGGGCCGTGCGCCCGTGGCTTTTCTGGCGGTTTTCGTGGCGGGTGCGGCGCTGGTGTATGCGACCATCGACATGCCCGCTTTTGGCGACCCGAACGCACCGGCGAATTCCCATGTGGGGCAGGCCTATGTGGAGCGGACGCCGAATGACATTGCCGTGCCGAACATCGTCACCGCCGTGCTGGCGAGCTATCGGGGTTTCGATACGCTGGGCGAGGTGATGGTGATTTTCACGGCGGGCGTCGCTGTTATGTTGCTGCTCGGAGCGGGCTCTGCGCGCGGTGGGCGGCGCGTCAGCGACATTGAAAAAGACGCCGCCGCCAGCAAAGGTGGGGGCGCCTGATGGATCACCTCATTTTAAAAGTGACAACGAAGCTGCTCTTTGCGCCGATCATTCTGTTTGCGCTTTATGTGCAGTTTCACGGCGATTACGGCCCCGGCGGCGGCTTTCAGGCAGGCGTCATTTTCGCTGTGGCGTTCATCCTTCACGCATTCTGTTACGGCCTTGAGACCACCCGGAAAATCCTGCCGCAAAAGGCGCTGACCATCGCCATGGTGGCGGGCCTGATGTTCTACGCAGGGACCGGCGTTGCGACCATGCTGCTCGGCGGCAACTTGCTCGCCTATACGGAGATTGATCCGCAATCGACGCACCATGCGGGCCAGCATTACGGCATTTTGCTGGTGGAATGGGGCGTTGGCGTCACCGTCGCAGCGACCATGCTGACAGTATTTTATCATTTCACCGGCCGCGAGCCTGATATCGATCAGGAAGACTGGTAGACGATGGAAAACTGGATCGAATTCATCCTCGCGCGATATAATTACTGGATCGTCATTACCCTGATGATGACCGGGCTTTATATCGTCTTCGCGCGCGGTAATCTGGTGAAAAAGATTGTCGGCCTCAATCTCTTCCAGACATCAGTATTCATTTTCTACATCACCATGGGCAAGATCGCCGGCGGCACCGCGCCGATTTATATTGGCGGCGAGCTGGATCATGCAGCCGAAGGCCATGGGGCTGAGGCGGGCCATGGCGCGGATGCTGGGCATGGCCCGGATGCGGCAGAAGGCCTGCACACGCCGCCAGAGGGTGCGGACAGCCATCAGACTTTGCCACAAAGCGGTCCGGATAGCGCTGTTGAACAATCGGCGGCGCTGCATTCAAAAATTCAAAACACTGTGGACACCAGCATACTGCGTGACGCTGCGCGCAACATGGAACCGGCTGAGGGCGCTGCGGCGGTGGATAACCTCCACGCCATGCCCGAGGGCGACGGATCGAAAATCGCCAACACCATTTTGAGCGATGCGGACAGGCTAAAGCCCAACGACGCACCGGTTGGTGGTTTTGAGGCGAGCACGGATCTTCACGCGGGCGATGCGGCGAACAGCCTCCCCGATGCAGCGCACGATGCGGTAGGCAACGCGCTCGAAAGCGCACACTCGTCATTGGGCGAGGTCATTTATTCCAATCCGCTGCCGCATGTGTTGATCCTCACCGCCATTGTGGTGGGCGTGGCGACGACCGCCGTGGGCCTCGCCCTCGCGGTGCGCATTCGCGAAGCCTATGGCACCATCGAAGAAGACGAGCTTGAAACCATGGATAATGTGGCGGAGTTCGGCGATGTCGCTGAACAAAGAGCCATGGGAGCGCGCGCCTGATGAGCCTGATCTCCCAGCTTCCGGTTCTGCCGATCATTGTGCCGCTGGTGGCCGCGCCGCTGACATTGCTGCTGCCGAAAGGCCGTGCGCCCTGGGCCTGGGCCGTATTCGTCAGCTGGCTGACCTTTGCGGCGAGCGCATGGCTGCTCGCCACGGTCTCTTCCGGCGGCGTCATTTCCTATCACCTCGGCGACTGGGCGCCGCCGCTGGGCATTGAATACCGCATCGATCTCGCCAACGCGCTGGTATTGATGCTGGTCTCGGCCATTGCGGCGGTGGTCATGCCCTTCGCCTATCGTTCGGTGCAGCTTGAGATCGACGAGGAGCAATCATCGCTCTTTTACGGCGCCATGCTTATCTGCATGACCGGACTACTCGGCGTCACTATCACCGGCGATGCGTTCAACGTCTTCGTGTTCCTCGAAATTTCGTCCCTGTCCGGGTACGCGCTGATCGCCATGGGCGCCCGGCGCGACCGGCGCGCGCTGACCGCCGCGTTCAATTATCTGGTTATGGGCACGATCGGCGCGACGTTCTTTGTTATCGGCATCGGGCTTTTGTATCAGGCCACCGGCACCCTCAACATGGCGGATTTGCATCAGCGTCTGATCGGCCAGGACAACCGCATGGTCGAGGCGGGGTTTGCCTTTATCTTTGTGGGCATCGGGCTGAAGCTCGCCATGTTCCCCATGCATTTGTGGCTGCCCAACGCCTACACCTATGCGCCATCGGCGGTGTCGGCGTTTATGGCGGCGACGGCCACCAAAGTCGCCGTCTATGTGCTGATCCGGTTTTGTTTTTCGGTCTTTAATTTTGATTTCGAATTTATCGGCGCGGCGTTCACCTATGTTCTCCTGCCGCTGGGACTCGTGGGCATGTTCGGCGCCTCGCTGGTGGCGGTGTTTCAGGACGACGTAAAACGCATGCTCGCCTACTCGTCCGTGGGTCAGATCGGTTACATGCTGCTGGGTATTTCCTTCGCCACCGTCGAGGGGCTCACCGCGACGCTGGTGCATGTCTTCAACCACGCACTGATGAAGGGCGCCTTGTTCATGGCGGTGGCGTGCGTCGTCTTGCGTGCCGGCTCCAGCTCCATTCACGCCTTTGCCGGCCTGGCGAAACGCATGCCGGTGACCACCTGGGCGTTCATCTTGAGCGGGCTGTCGCTGATCGGCGTGCCGCTGACGGTCGGATTTGTTTCCAAATGGTACCTTTTGTCGGCGGCGTTCTCCGCCGGGCACTGGTATGCAGGCTTTTTGATCGTGGCTTCCTCGCTCATCGCGCTGTTATATGTGGGCCGTATCGCCGAAGTGATGCTTTTGCGCGAACCGGCGAGCGAAGGCCGCTACATGATCCCCAAAAAAGACGCGCCGCTTTCCATGCTGATCCCCATGTGGACGCTGGTCGCCGCCAACATCTATTTCGGCGTGCGCACTGATTTGACCGGCGATATAGCGGTGCGCGCGGCGGAAGCGCTGATGATGACGGCGGGAGGCGCCCCGTGATCTCTCCTGAACTCGCGATTCCTTTCGCCCTTGGCGCGCCGCTGGTTGGCTGTCTCGCCGTTTGGCTGCTCGACAAGAGCCCCAATCTGCGTGAAGCGGCGACGCTCATCACCGGCGTTATTCTGCTCACCCTTTCAATCATTGTCTTTACGGCGGTGAGCAGTGGCGCACGGCCGGAATTTTCTCTTGGCGAGGTGATTGACGGTCTGCCCATCGCGTTCTCGGTTGAGCCATTGGGCGCCATGTTCGCGGTGATCGCGAGCGGTTTGTGGCTCGTCAATTCCGTTTACTCCATCGGCTACATGCGCGGCGGCAATGAAAAGCACCAGACGCGCTTTTACATGTCGTTCGCCGTGGCGATTTCGGCGGCCATCGGTGTCGCCTTCGCGTCAAACCTTTTCACGCTGTTCATCTTCTACGAAGTGCTGACGCTATCCACCTTTCCGCTGGTGACCCACAAGGGCGATGACAATGCGCGCAAGGGCGGGCGGGTTTATCTCGGTATCTTGATGGCCACATCCATCGGCTTGTTGTTGCCGGCGATCGTCTGGACCTATGCGCTCACCGGCACGTCGGACTTCACGGTGGGCGGCATCATGATCGACCATGAAGAAGCCGTGGCGCCCATCGCCGGTATCTTGCTCGGCCTTTATGCGTTCGGCATCGGCAAGGCGGCGTTGATGCCCGTGCATCCGTGGCTCCCCAACGCCATGGTGGCGCCGACGCCGGTCTCGGCGTTCCTGCACGCCGTTGCGGTGGTGAAGGCGGGCGTTTTTTCCGTGCTGAAAATCGTCATCTACATTTTCGGCATTGATTTCTTAAAGGACACCGGCGCCAGCGTGCCCTTCATGTGGATCGCGGCGGGCTCGATCCTGCTGGCCTCGGCCATCGCCATGCACAAGGATAATCTCAAAGCGCGCCTCGCTTATTCGACGGTGTCGCAGCTTTCCTACGTCACCCTCGGCGCCATGCTGGCGACGCAAATGGGCGTCATGGGCGGCGCGACACAGATCGCGGCGCACGCGCTCGGCAAGATGACGCTCTTTATGTGCGCCGGCGCGGTTTATGTGGCGCATCACAAAACGCTGGTCTCTGAGATGCGGGGGATGGGCCGGGTGATGCCGTTCACGTTTGGGGCATTCTTTTTGGGCGCCATGTCGATCATCGGACTTCCCCCGTTGGCAGGCTCATGGCCGAAATTCTTTTTGATGTTGGGCGCGGCGGATGCGGGGCAATTGGCGATCATCGCGGTGCTGATGATCTCATCGATTTTGAACGTCATCTATCTCTTATCGATCCCGGTGCAGGCGTTTTACATGAACCCCGCAGAAGGCGACGCGAAGCCTCAAGGCGTCAATGAAAGTGGAAGAGGGGGCGAAGGCATTCAATGGGGCGCACTGAAAGAAGCGCCGATCCTTTGCGTGGCGCCGCCGCTGTTTACGGCTGCGGGCGCCTTCGTGCTCTTTTTCTTCGCAGACCCGCTTTATCAGTTTCTCTCGCCGCTGATCGGGGGCGGATGATGGAAGGTTTGATCGGTTTCCTGTTTATCGCCTTGATTTCTTCAATTGCTTTGCTGATCGCAGTACGGTTTCTTGCGATCGCGCTGCATGCATTTGGCGGCAACCCACCGAACTGGTTGATGGAGCCCTTTACAGTCGATCAACCGCGCGGTTACTCACTTATATTTCTCGTAGCTGCGACATATCTTTTGGCGAGTCTGTTTTTCGAGCTGCCAATGTTCGACCTCTTCACAGAACGAAATGGGGGCGGGCAATGACCGACCATCACCACAACCCCGACGAAAAACCCGGCAAAAATGAAGGATGGGCCGACACCAAGGGCTTCCGCAACGCGTTTCTCGGCGTGTTGATCGTTTCCTGCGTTCTCGCGGCCGTCGCCGGGTTCGTGCCCGCCTTTCAAAACCCGCATCCGCATTTCGAACAGGAAAAATGGGGCGTCTTTTTCGCCGTGTGGGGTTTTGCGGCGTTCATGTTCATCGTTCTCGCCGGTCAGCATTTGCGCAAGCTTGTTGGCCGCAAGGAAGATTATTACGAGGAGCGTGAATAGGTATGAGCGCGCTGTTCGAGGCCATGTATAACAATCCGGCGGTGATCCTGCTGGTCGGCGCCGTCATGGTGCTGTGGACGCCGCGTCACCTTGCATCGGTCATCTTGCTGGTCGCCACAGTCGTGTCCGCGAGCATGCTGTACAAGCTCGGCCTCGGTGAATATGGCGCGATTTCCCTCTTTGGCGAGCAACTGACCACCGTACGGCTTGACCCGTTGTCGCGGATTTTCGCGGTGGTGTTTCACATCGCCATCGCCCTCAACATTATCTATGGCTGGGGTCAGCGAGACCGCGCGCAAAACTTTGCGACGCTGGCCTATCCGGCGGCCTGCCTTGGCGGTGTGCTCGCCGGTGATCTCATTACGTTGTTCTTCTGGTGGGAAGTGGCGGCGATCACTTCCGTCTTCCTCGTTTGGGCGCCGGGCACCCGCGCCACCTATCTTTCCGGTATGCGCTATCTGTCGCTGCACATTCTTTCCGGCGTGCTGCTGCTGGCGGGGGTCGTGCTGATCTTCCGCGAAACCGGCTCTCTGGCGTTTGATTTTATCGGCCTGCGAGACGCGGACGGCGCCATCAAACTTTCGGCGCTGTTGATGTTCCTCGCTTTCGGCATCAAATCGGCGTTTCCATTGCTGCACAACTGGGTGCAGGACGCCTATCCGAAATCGACCATCACCGGCGCGATCATCCTGTCCATCTTCACTACCAAGCTGGCGGTCTACTCGTTGGCGCGCGCGTTCCCCGGCCAGATTGAGCTTGTCTATATCGGCGCGGTGATGACCATCTTCCCGATTTTCTTTGCGCTCATTGAAAACGATCTTCGAAAAGTTCTCACTTACTCCATCAACAACCAGGTCGGGTTCATGGTGGTCGCCATTGGTTTTGGCGCGATCAACGGCGCGGCGGGTTACGCCTTCGGCAACATTATTTTCGAAGGGCTACTCTTCATGGCGCTCGGCGCGGCCATGTTCCGCACCGGCACGTCAAAAGCGACGGAACTTGGCGGGCTTTACCGCACCATGCCCATCACCATGGGGCTTTGTATTGTTGGCGCACTTTCCATCTCCGCGTTTCCGGGCACGCTCGGTTTCGTCACCAAGGGGCTTATCATCAACGCCGCAGGCGAAGCGCATATGTTCTGGATCTGGCTGGTGCTGCTGTTCGCGTCGGCTGGCGTTCTCGAACATGCGGGCATCAAGATTCCGTTCTTCACGTTCTTCGCCCATGACAGCGGCAAGCGCCCAAAAGAAGCGCCGCCGCAAATGCTCATCGCCATGGGGATTGCGGCGGTGCTGTGCATCGGCATCGGCGTTTACCCGGACCCGCTATACGCGCTGATGCCCGATCAAGCGGCGATTGAGGGCTATCATCCATACTCCGCCTATCACCTTGTCGAACAGTTGCAGCTCTTGCTGTGGGCGGTGCTCGCCTTCGCGGTCTTGCTGCTGATCAAATGGTATCCGGCGGAGGTCCCGTCGGTGAATCTCGACACCGACTGGTTCTGGCGGGTGCCGGGCAGGGCGTTTTTGGGCTGGGTAACTGGTGCGTCGCGCGTGACATGGATCGCCCTATGGGGGATTTTATCCGGCCGCATACAAGCGATAATGGAGCGCATTTACCTTGTTCACGGCCCAGAGGGGCAGATGTCGCGCTCCTGGCCAATCGGCTTTATGGCCTTGTGGACCGCTATTTTGCTGGCCTTGGTGCTGGTCCTGTCGTTCCTCGCCTGATCATCCGTCTACGGCGTTAATGGTAAAAGCCTTAAAGGCGTATAAACCAGACCGTTAAACTCATCCTCAAGGCGCACACGGGTCTTATCGTTTCTCACAACACTTTCGCCAGAACGGCGTATTTCGTTGTGGGAGGGGCGGCCATGCCGAAGAAGTCGGATCGTGCTGCGCGCCGTGAAGCAAGACTCGTGGCGCGAATGTCGAAGGAGGTCGTATGCGAGGCTTATGGCTTGCCGCATGCGGCGTTGCTGGCGGCGGACAGAGGCGGCGTGGTGGTCGCGCGGGCGCGTCAGACGGCCATGTATCTGTCACATGTGGTAGGCCGGTTGACGTTGAACGAAGCCGCGGAAGAATTTGGCCGCGACCGGTCAACGGTTTCCCACGCCTGCATCAATGTTGAGGACAGCCGCGACAGCCCGGTGATCGATTTGCAGCTTGAATTCATGGAAGAGCGCCTGCGCGAACGGATAAAGGCATGCAAACAGGCGGGCTTGCTGAAACGCGGCCGATTGCGTGAGATTAAATCGCTTCCCAGTTAGCTGCGCCGTGGGGCGTTATTGCATGACCACTCCATTCGCCCAGTTGCGAATGTCATCGCGGACTTGCGGCAACGTCCTGACCCCGGGAAGCAGCACAACATCGTGAAACGCCTTGATATCGAATGCCTCGCCCAGGATCGCGCGGGCTTCTTCGCGGCCGGTCAGCAGTACATCGGCGCCGACCATATAGCTCAGCGAATGCCCCGGCATGGCGATATAGCGGTCCACTTCGATCTCAATTTCCGCCCGCGCCATCAGCGTGTTTTCAAGCATGAGTTTGATGGCGTCGTCGCGTGACCAGCCGCGCAGATGCAGGCCGGGTTCGACAATCAGGCGGCTCGCCGCCCATAAATGTTTCGCCATCATGCCCTGCCGGTCGAGGGTTGATGAATACAATCCCATCTCATCGGCGACATACTCCGCATAAAGCCCCCAGCCTTCGAGCAGTCCGGCGTTAAAGCCGCTGCTTGGCGATGTGCGCGGATAATCAAAAAACAAGTGATGCCCGGGCACGCCTTCGTGAAAGGCGATCACCTCCGCCATCAACCGCCGCTCGCCCGGCCGCGACGGGTTGATGATGTATCCGGCCGGCGCACCGCCTTCGGGCGCCCGGTAATATCCGGCGGGCGCAGAGCCCCTTAAATGTTCCGCCATGAGTTCGATGACGACGTTGCGCGGCGGCGCTTTTGAAAATGCGCGCAAGACGTTGTCCTGCGCGCGGTCGAGGGCCGCTTGCGAGATGGCGATCAGTTCTTCTTCGCTGGTGGCGTCCGTATCCTGTTGCGCGCGCAGGCGCGCCATGATGCCAGCAAAGGACTCGCCATCTTGACCCGTAGCGATCAAATCGGCCCGCGTTGTCTCCAGCAGCTTGTTGCCGATCGCCTCGATTTCTTCCTGCGTGAGCGGCAGCGTGGTCCAGTGCGTCGCGGCGCGTTCAAAACATGCCTTGCCGTTTTCGACCTCCGACAGGCCGGGCGTGGTTTTTGCGGCGGGGAGGTATGTTTCTTCCAGAAATGCGTGAAACTTGCGCAGGGCCGGGGCGATATCATCGTGCAGAACCGCGTTCCACGCCGCCGCATCATCATGGCCGTTAAAATAGCGCGGGTTTTGTTGTTCAAGATCGCTGGCGAGATCGCTTACCTGTTGCGTAATGCGCAATACGACCGCGCGCGGCGCGGTTTCATGGTTCTTGATGCCGCGCTGCAAATTATTCTGCAAACGGCCGAGCGCTTTCGGCGCGCCTGACCAATGTGCGGCGGCCTGGTCAAAGCCGCTCTCCGCCGCCGCAACCCCGGCCCATTGACGCGGCCAACCCACCTGCCAGCCGGTCACCTGATTGAGATAGCGCAAATCAGTTTTGCAGGCGCTTATACCGTCACGTGAAAAACCCGCATCAGCGACAAGGGCGTTCTGCGCAATCGCCGGCGGCGATATCAGGACCGCACTGGCGGTGAGCAGAGCAATGGATGCGAATTTGCGGGATTTTTTAAAAAGCATGAACGGCGTACTCCTGACTGATAAAGCGAGTACGCGCCCTGCCGCGCCAAAATTAAGTTTGTTGCGCGGCGGCGATCTCGCGGATGCGTTTTATCATGGAATGTAAACCGTTAGAACGTTGCGGCGTCAAATGATCTGTGAGGTCGAACGGTTTTAATTCCGTCTCCGGATCAATTTTCAGTATTTCGTCCGAAGTTTTGCCGGAAAAAAGCAAGATCAGCATGGCGACGAGACCCTTTACGATATGCGCATCGGAATCACCCTTCAGCACAATGGCGTCTCCGTCTTGCGATGCGTGCAACCAGACCTGACTGGCGCAACCGCGCACCTTGTGGAGGTCATCGCGATGCGCGTCCGGATAGGGCTCCAGATTGCGGCCCAGATCGATGAGGTATTTGTAGCGATCGTCCCATTCGTCGAGGAACTCAAAGTCGCTGCGGATGTCTTCAAAACGCGTCATGGGCGGGAGATAGGGCTTCGCGAGGCCAAGGGCAATGCGGCAAAGGCGAGCGAATGCTTGCTTAAGTCCAAAATGGCGGCGGCAACGTACCGGCAATAGCCTGTTGCGCTGTGTCATCAAGCAGCCGCAGGGCGCGGTCCATCACTTCCGGCGCGGAAAACGCTTCCTGATAGACCACATAAGCCGGGTATGAGAATGTGGGCGCCTCATCGATGCGTGTGAGCAATCCGTTATCCAGATGCGGCTGGACAATGCGTTCAGGAAAATACCCGGCGCCTTTCTGGTTTATCAGCAGGTTTACGCCGAGGGCGCCAAGATCGAGCGTCAAGCCGGGATTATGCAAGTGCGGCAGGGCGAGAACGTGCGCATCGCGAAACGCCTCGCCCCAGTCGACAAAAATATAGTTGTCCTCCACCGGTGTTGCTGCGTCGCTTGTGACCAGAATTAGTCTGTCCTCAAACAATTCTTTTACAATAACGCCGGGCCTGTGCTCCGGCCGATATATAACGGCGATGTCCATGACCCCTTCTGTCATCTCACGCATCAGCCGCTGCGGCAGGCCGATCTCACACCGCAGGGCGATGCGCGGCGCGGCCGCCTGAAACGCCGGAACCCATCGCAAGAGCAGCCGGTTCCACAGACTGTATTGGGCGCCGACGATCAGCGTGTCGTCATAATCATCGGGCACGGCGACCTGATGCTTGGCCTCCTCCCAGACACGGACCATCGACTGCGCGTAGCGGTGAAATTGATGACCGGCGGGGGTCAGGGTGCAGCCGGCCTTTGAACGGACAAACAGCAGTTTGCCGAGCTGGCTTTCCAGCGCCTTGATGCGGGCGCTCACCGTCGACTGTGTGACGTGGACGCGCCGCGCGGCGGCGAGAAAATTGCCGCCCTCGACAATGGCGAGGAAGGTTTTGGCCAGGGTGACGTCCATCGCTACACTTTGGAAAAAGCGATATAATCATGCAATTATATTCGTTTGAATAAACTAATACCAGCCCCGATATTGAGCAGTGAACGGGAAAAACCCCGGAAATTTGAGCCGACAGGAGGCCCTGATGAAAATGAAACTGTTCAACACCGCCACGCTGGCGCTTTTTATTGCGGCCGCGCCGCTTGCTGCCCATGCGGGCAAGATCAAGACGATCAACGCGCCGCTGCTGATCACCACGAGTGAGGTTGAGAATGCATCTGCGCTCGCGCCGCTTTGGGAAGACGGCAAGCGCCAAGAGCTGGCGGGCCTGACGCTGATCGAAGACGCCCGCAAACTCGACAAATCGGCGCGAAAAGATCTGCGTAAGGCGGAAGAAAAGCGCGTGAAGGCGCAAGCCAAAGCCGACGACCGGCGCGCCACATTCGTCACGATCTCCGGCCAGATCGGTGTCGCAAAAACGCCGGTTGAAGCCGCCAGCGCCATGAAACTCGCCAGCAAGTCGCTCGATGACTGGAAGGACGAAGTAGAGCAGTTGGCCAAAGCGGAAGCGCGCCTTCGTAATGCTCAGTCGGAAATTGCCGCAGCAGCGTCAGCCGTTCGCAATGGTGAAGAGCAAGTCATCGCAGGGCGCGCGAAAATGCACCGCGCGGAGCAGCAAGCGTCTGGTCTGGACGTCACCGAATCCCATCGGGTCCAAGCGCAGGTAAATGACGACGTCGAATTCGTCGATTTGCGTTAAGTCCCATCTGGCGACTACGCCCCCGTATCGCCAGATCATGAACCGGCGCCGCATTCCTCTCTCCCCAGCGGCGCCGGTTTTCCAGCATGTTTGGGGCGGCGTGCAAATCCCCGATGTTTTGTGCGGTTATTCCTGTTTGCACCTGTGGGCGGGCGCCGTTAAATTGCGGCGATGAGGCGATTCCGCCGGGAGTGAGTGCTCACGCCGCGCGGAAATCCATAAGGGGGAGTGCCGCCATGAGGTTTTTGATCGCGCTGTTCGCAGCGAGCGCCATTATATTTTCCGCATCCGCCAGCGGACAGGAAGCGCCAAAAAAAGACGCGATTTTGATTCTTGACGCATCCGGCTCCATGTGGGGACAGATCGATGGCGTCAACAAGATCGTCATCGCCAAAGATGTGGTCGAGGGTTTGGTGCGCGGACTGCCCGCCGAACAACGCCTCGGGTTCGTCGCTTATGGCCATCGCCGCGAAGGCGATTGCAACGACATTGAAACCCTCGCCGATGTGGGCGCAGACCGCCAGAATGTCATTGACCGTTTGCGCGGCCTTTCGCCCAAGGGCAAGACGCCGCTGAGCAAATCCGTAGAGCATGCGGCGACGGAACTGAACTACACCAAAAAAGCGGCGACGGTTATTCTTGTTTCCGATGGGCTGGAGACCTGCAGCGCTGACCCATGTGCGTTGGCGAAAACGCTTGAAGACAACGGTCTTGATTTTACCGTGCATGTGATCGGCTTTGACGTCACGGTGGAAGAACGCGCGGGATTGAAATGCATCGCCGATGAGACCGGCGGCGAATTTCTGGCGGCGGACAATGCGGAGGAACTAACCGAGGCCTTGTCACAAGTGGCGGTGGCTGAGGCCCCGCCCGCCGAAGAGGTCGCGAGCGCGCCGGTTCCCTCAACGCTGGCGATGAAGGCGACTATTCTTTCCGGCGGGCCGCAGATCATGTCGAAGCTGTCCTGGACCGTCACGCCCGCGACAGGCGGCGAGGCCCTGTTCACGGTGAGCGACACCGGCGCGGCGGACACTGAGCTCGCGCCCGGAGATTATGTGGCTGAGGCGGTCTGGACCGGCTGGAAAGACGGCTCTCCTAAAAAGGGCCGCATGGAGTTTTCCATCAAACCGCAACAGCCGAAAGTCATCACTGTACCGATCGATCTGGAAATTCCGGTGGTGCTGGAAACGCCCGCTGAAACGCAAGAAGGCGTCGCCATCAATGTTGTCTGGTCCGGGCCTGACAGTCTCGGCGCGGCGATCAGCGTCAACCGCGTGGATGATGCGCCGTTAAAACGCATGTTCTTTTTCAGCCCCGCCAAAGCGCGGGCCGCCGACAAAACCGCCGTTGATACGAATGGCGACGGCGATGTGGATCAGGACGACAAAGCGCATGCGATGCTTGGCGCGCCGATCCAGCCCGGCGAGTATGAGGTCCGCTACACGCTGGGTGATCCGGCGATCATTCTGGCGCGTAACCCCCTGCGAGTCACCGACAGCCAGTTCACCTTGTCGGCGCCGGCCAGCGCACCGGTATCCACCCCGGTTGAAATCGCGTGGACGGGGCCGCTGACCGGGGGCGATATTGTGACTCTCGTAAAACAAGATGAGACGCGGGCATTCGACAATGGCAATTACGCCCGGCTGAAAGAAGGCGCTCCGGCGACACTGACCACGCCCAAGGATCCGGGCGACTATGAAATTCGTTATGTCATGTCGGGCGGCTACACGACATACGAGGGGATGATGCATTCGGTGCAGCACACGATCCCGATTACGGTGACCGATATTGCAGCGAGCGTTTCCGGCCCGGCGAGCGCTGTGGGCGGCTCGACCATTGACGTCATGTGGGAGGGTCCGGCGGAGGGTTGGGAGAATGATTTTATCTCCATCATTGAAGTGGGTGCGGAAAAATCCAATCGCGACAGCAATGCAAAGCTCGCTGCGCGATCGGGGGAGGCGCTCACGCCTGCGCCCATCCGCGTTCCCGCTATGGATGGCGATTATGAAATCGCCTATATCATGGAGCCGGGCCACCGCGTGATCGCGCGCACGCCCTTAACCATTTCGCGCGCGCAGGCCAGCGTCGATGCGCCGGCGACGGTGAAAGCGGGAACCAGCTTTACGGTCAAATATTCCGGCGATGCGTTTTCCGGCGACCGCGTTGTAATCGCCAAGGCCGATACGCCTGACAGTAAAATGTGGGGCTATACGGCGCGATATGGCTTTTTCGCCAATGAAGGCGAGACCGAAGGGACGGTCACCGACTATCCCATCTCCGGCGGGCCCGGCGAATATGAAGCGCGCTATGTCACCGGCCTTCAGCATCAGGTGCTCGCGCGCGACAAATTCATCGTAGTAGAATAATCACAAAAAGGGGACCATCATGACACGGACGATAAAGCTTTTAACAGTGGCTAGCGCCATGGCTTTGCTGGCGGCTTGTGGCGGCGGCGGCGAAGAGGCGCAGGAAAAGAAAATTGAAGACACGGCCAAGCGCCACGGCATCGACGCCGATGTGGAGCTGGATGACAAGGGCGAGGTGAAATCCGTTACGATCAATAACGGGATGGGATCAACAGTCGGTAACAATCTCGACTTGCCCGATGGTTTCCCGTCTGATGTGCCCATGGTGGATGGCTGGTCGATCATGTCCACCAGTCAAGTGCCGGGGCAGCAGGGCGGTTTCATGATTCAGGCCATGACCAGCGATGACGCGAACACCACCATCGCCAAAGTCCGCAAAGCCATGACGGCCGAAGGCTGGAGCGAAGAGAATGCGGGCGGCGCCGGCGGGCAGTTGCGCAGCATCTCGTTCTCCAAAGGCGATCGCATGACCAACGTCAATTTGATCCCCAATGGCGCGCAGCTGGCGGTGCAGATGATCACCATGAAGAAGCCCGGCTAAGACAAAAATCGGTTGAGGGCGGCGGGGACGGACTTACGTCGCCTGCCGCCGGTACTGTTCCACCGGCAGGCCGCCAACGCCCCAGTCCTCCATTTCAACTTCGTCGATGACGACAAATGTCGTGGCGGGGGACTTGTCGAGCACGCGCGCCAACAGGTCCGTCGTTCCCTTAATGAGTTCGGCCTTTTGTTCCTTTGTCACGTCGCCCTCGCGTGTGATCTTGATATTGACGTAAGGCATCTCAGCGCTCCTGTTGGATAAGATCGTAGTGAAAAACTTTGGCGATGATGCGCCACTGGCCCCCGTCGCAAATGAATGACAAAAAATCCGTGAAGCGTTTGCCCATCATCGTGCAGGTCAGGACCGCGAATGCGGTGTCATAGCCGGCGAACCGGATGGATTGCACATCATAGCCGTAAGTATCGCCGGTTTCGGCCGGCGGCATGCGTGCGTTGATCATCTCCATATAGGTTTTCATATCGTAGTGGAGATGCTGACCGCCTGAGGTGGTATGATAATGAGCGTCCGGATGAAACGCCGTCTCAAGCAGCGCCAGATCGCAATGAAAAAGACCATCATAATAGTGGCGAAGGACAGTTTCGATTTCTGAGAAAGCCGGACGCATTTGTGAACTTTCGTGCGTTGGTCCTTCCCGCATTTGCGGGAGCGGAAAGGACCAATGAGCGTGAAAAATTAGGCTGCTTGTTGCAGCAACCCTTCGGCGTTCAATGCTTTTTGCACGGCCGGGCGTTCCGCAACGCGGGCCACAAACGTTGCCACATTCGGCCATTGTTTCAGATCGATGTTGACGAAATTGGTCCAGTTGGCGACCACAAAAAGGTAGGCATCGGCGACGGTGAACTGATCGCCGGTAAGGAACTTGCGTCCATCTGAGAGCACTTCCTCGAGATAGTTGAGGCGTTTCGCAACGCCCGCTTCGGCAGATTCGCGCGCATCTGCGTCCAGTTCTTTGCCGCTGAAAAACGGATGGAAGGAGATGTGCAGCTCACTGCCCACATAGCTGAGGAATCCATTGACGCGCGCGCGTTCCACCGTGCCGTTGGCTGGGGCGAGGTTCGCGGCGTTATAGGTATCGGCGATGTACTGCAAGATCGCCGGGCCTTCGGTGAGGATATCGCCGCTGTCCAGCTTCAGCGCCGGAACATAGCCGTTCGGATGAATGTCAGCGTAATTGTCGCCGGTTTCTGTTGTTCCCGCTTTTGTATCCACTTTCTCAATGGAAAAAGTAGCGCGAGATTCGTTAAGTGCGATGTGGGAGGCGAGTGAGCACGCGCCGGGCTTATAATAGAGTTTCATGGCTGGTTTCTCCTTTATCGAAGTTTGCGGCGTGCGCCGGGGTGATGCTCGCTCATCTAGGATCAGTGGTTACCTTTGTAAACTTCATAAATCCGTGTTACTAAAGAACTGAGTTTCCATTCGGTGACCTGCTAACCCGCCAGAAAGCCAGTCACAAGAGCCCCCGAGGAATGCGTCCCATGGCCCTTAAAATGCGTAAAAATCAAAGCCCGCCTGCGCCTCATGACTGCCCCCTGTCGGAGTGCCTGTCGGTGATCGGTGGCGCCTGGACGCCGAACATCATCTGGAATTTGAGCGCTGGGGCGCGGCGGTTTTCGGAACTGAAACTCGACATGCCCGGCATATCCGCCAAGATTTTGACCACACGACTGAAAGAGCTGGAGGAAAAGGGCGTCATCGACCGCGACGTAAAACCAACATCGCCGCCCTCGGTGGAGTATTCCCTGACCCGTGAGGGTCGTGAACTGCTGCCAGCCATTGAGGCGATTGCGGCGGTGGGCAAGAAGCTGAAAAGGCGACGGAAAAATGCCGCGTAATGACAAAAAAAGGCCGCTCCTGAATGAGCGGCCTTTTTGTTCGTATCGAGAATGTTTCTAGCTTGAGCCTATTAGCTTGCGCTTTCTAGCTGGCCCCGGCGTCCGCCACCCAACTGGTGCAACCGGCGACGTCGATCAGGCCATGCTCGCCAAGACAGAACGCTTCCTCATAGGGCGTGCGCGTCGCGGCGATGCACTGGTTCAGCGTCAGTTGCGCCATGGAAAGGCAGCGGTCGGCTTTAGGGTTCTGGGCGTAGACTTCGACCAGACGCGGATTGAGCGAGTCGGTGGAGTAACGCGCCGCGAGATTTAAAATCCGGTCGATCACGTCTTCAGCGTTCTTTTCGCTGACGCGGCCCTGACCGCCCTCTGCGCCCCAGTCCGCGGCCCATTCCTGTTTTGCACTCGCCAGCGCTGGCGCCATGACGCCGTCACTGCCAGCCCGCTGCAATATGGGCGTTGCTGGTTCGGCGCGCGAGCGGCCATAGCTGACAGCTTCGTCGAGGCGTGATTGCGGCGGTGAAATCCGCTTCTTGCCCCAGCTTGTTTTCTGCATGGCGTAGGCCTGCGCCTTGAAAGCGTCGCCAAGTTCGGTGATGCGCGCGGAATCCTGCACCGCCATAGCGAGGATGGCGTTCATGGCTTCGTCAGCGCCAGGCAGGTTGCGCAGATATTTCGGGTCCTCGGCGATGTGCGCCATCAGCCCGTCGCGGCCGCCGATAATCCCTTTGCGGCGGTTCGATTTTTTGTCGATTTCCTCCTGAAGGGCCTCAGCGAAGGCGGGCGAATCCGCCGCCACCAAGGCGGCATAGGCGACCCAGCCCGATGAAAGCGCTTTGGAGTCATGGGTGGCGAGACGGCGATGAGCCTCGCGCGTGACCTCTTCATCGGTGAACGGCATCGCCTCGATGGCGGCGACATCCTCCCGGAAGCGGACATAATTCGCGGCCTGGCGCTCAAGGGTGTTGTCCTTGGGCTGGGCGAGGGTGTCGGCGGAAACGGTGGACGCCGCCAGAGCCGCGACCAGTGCGGCGGCGACGGCGGCAGGGCGGAGCTTACGGCGCTCACCCGGTTGATTTACTGAGGAAAACAAAGAACGCGGCCCCTTACTTCTACGCGACTGAAGCATGAATTCTCCCATTGTGACGGCATTTGCAGCGGCCGCCACGCTATCGCCACACCCATTAACACAGCGCTCATCATCCTAACCGAATTATTATCAAATTCGACCGGTTCGGGGCGCTGGATAACACTTTTTCGGCCGATTGCCGGTTTATCTTTTATTAACGTCGATTGGCGCATGGTGAAGAGGCGTTAACGAATCGATTCTCGCCGTGGCCGGGCTTGTCCCGATGTCGGCGAAAAATGTCAGGGCTTTCATGGCTTTTCGCCCATTTTCCTTTCTCAGCCAGTTGATCCGCAAGGATCGGGCCGCCACCCGTCCGGCGGAATGGCGGGCCGGGGCGGGCGATCCCGTCCTGTCCCTGGCGTTCGATGGGGAAATTCTGGCGGCCAGTCCCGGTGCGAGGGCGCTATTGAGCGAAGATGACGCGAAGGCGCTGATCGGCGCCGGAACGGCGCTTCAGGGCCGCTCGATTCTTGATTTTGCGGGACGCGAAGACCGCGCCCTTCTGAAAGAGGCCATCACCCGGGCCATCGCCGCCACTGGCGAGGCGGCGGCGGAGCGCTTGAAATTCCGCCTATTGCGCCCCCATGCCGGGCCGATTTTCGCCGAAATCGCCCTCGTCACGAATGGAAACAGTCTTTCCGCCCTGTTGCGCGATCGCGGGCCGGAACTGGCGGCCCTGCGCGAGCGCCGGGCGGCGGTGGAAGCGCGCGAGGCGAAAAGCGCGTCCGGTCCAGAAATGAACGCTCAATTGAGCACGGGCATGCTGGCGGATCTTGGCCACGAGTTGAAAACCCCGCTTTCGGCGATCATGCAGTTCGCTGAGGCCATGCGGACGGAGGCTTTCGGTCCGCTCGGAAACGACAAATATCGCGAATATGCAGAGCTTATTCACGCCACCGGCGGTCACGCCGGCGATCTCATCGCCGCTATGCTCGACCGGGCGCGGCTCGATGCCGGGCGTTACGAGTTATCGCCGGTCCTGTCTGCGCCTGCACCGCTGGCGAAAACCTGCGCCGAGATGGTGCGCGCCGAAGCGGAGCGTGCCGGGCTGACGCTTAACCTCGAGATTGCCGATGAGTTGCCCGAAACCATGCTCGACACGGGCGCGGTGCGGCGCATCGTGATCAACCTGCTCACCAATGCCGTGAAGTTCACCGCCGACGGCGCTGTGACTTTGCGGGTTGGCGAACGTGACGGCTTTATCGAATTTGCCGTGATCGACACTGGCGTCGGCATGAGTCAGACGGCGCTTGCGCGCCTTGGCGAGCGGTTCACCGGGCTTCATAAAAATGGCGTACGCGGAACAACGGGTACCGGGCTCGGTCTATCTATGGCCCACGAACTCGCAAAACTCCATGGCGGCGCCTTGCAGCTTTCTTCTGCACCGGGCGAGGGCACCGTGGCGCGATTCATTATCCCCGTGCGGCGGAGTCTGAAAGAAATGACCGGCGCGCAGATCACGCCGCCGGCTGATATTCAAAGCCAGCTCGACCGGGTGGCGCAGTACCGCCGCGAGCGCATGGGCAGGGATGCGGCCTGAGGGCGTGGCGCTTCGGTTTTGATAATTTCCTTAACGGCGCACTATGCCGGTTATCCTTCGAGACAAATAATATCTTCACCCTGAGGGCCAGCGAAGCTGGTGTCTCGAAGGATAAATATATTTTTCTCCTCAGGATGAAGGGGGATGACTGTTTTCATCCTCTCCTTCCGCATGGGGATTCATTTGAAACACCGTAGGCGATGTTCTGGGTACGGAGACAAAGTCCTCGCGGTCTTCTTCGCGCACAGCGTCGCGCTGGGTAAGGCGGAAGAGGCCGAACAAAGTCAGCGCGGCGTAGATGCTGGACGTATATAAAAAGAGCGCGCTCGTTCCCAAAAACTCCATGGCGAGCGGGCCGAGTACAGGTCCCGCCACGGCGCCGGCGCCGTAGAGCAGCAACAGCCCCGCATTGAGCGAGACATACTCATCCGGCTCGGCCCGGTCATTGGCATGGGCGACAGCAAGCCCAAATTGCGGCATGGCGAAAAACCCGAAGGCGCAGCCACCGGCGATTAGCGTCCACAGGGACATGCCGCCCGTCATGGCCAGCAACACGCCGCTGGCGGTGCAAGCGGCGGCGACAGTGATGATCACCATGCGCCGGTCGACCCGGTCAGACGCGAGGCCAAGCGGGTATTGCGATATCGCGCCAGCGATGACGACCGTACTCATGAACAGCGCTACGGCGCTCACCTCATAACCGAGACGCTGCACATAAACGGCGCCGACCGCCCAGAAGGCGCCATTGGCGAGACCCACGGCGAGACATCCTGCGGCGGCGAGCGGTGAAATGCGGACAATCTTTTTCAAATCGAGCCGCGCGTCAGAGATGGGGCGCGGCGCGGTCGTTGTGGTCATGGCCACCGGCACCAGCGCCAGCGATATCAGGATCGAGACGATGGCGAACAATGTAAATTGTGACGGATCGCCCGCCGCCAGCAACATCTGCCCGAGCGTCGCGGCTGTAAGGTCCGTTATGCGGTAGACGGACAATATCCGCCCGCGCGTTTCATTGGTGGCGGCCTCGTTGATCCAGCTTTCCAGGATCATATACAGCCCGGCGAGGCAAAAGCCGGAAATGCCCCGCAGGATAATCCAGATCGGCGCCTCAACCGCGAGAATATGCGCCAGCGCTGACGCAGATGCGATGGAGGCGAGGGCCGTAAAGCTGCGAATATGGCCGGCGCGCTTCACCATGCGCGGCGCCACGCGGCAGCCGCCAATAAAACCGATGAAATAGGCGGACATCAAAAGGCCCACCAGGGTCAGCGAAAACCCTTCCATATTGCCGCGCACAGCCAGCAGCGTGCCCTGAAGGCCGTTTCCGGCGATCAGGATAAAAGCGGCGAGAAGCAGCGCCGACAGGGTGCGTATGGTTTTCGCCATCAGTTTAGCCGCGCGTTCGTGTTGTCCGCTGGTCTAAACATATTCACCGCCGGGAAGAAATGGTGGGGCGGGTTAACAACCGGATTTATTTGCCCCGGCTGTCCGCGAAGGCTTTCAGCGCCCTGATGCGCAGCGTCGTCCATGTGTTGTGCAGGGATTGGGCGTGGGGAAGATCATCGGCGGGTGGTTCGGTTTCCGCCTCCATCTGCTTTTGCACATCGGACATGAATTTTCCGAGCACGCCCTCCGGCAACAGGTCGGAAAAGAAAAGCCGGGTGCGCAAGGGATCAAACCCGAGGCTCGATGCGCGCGCCGCATCAATCAGCCATTCACGCAATGCGGCCTCGCCCGCTTTGGTGGTGGAAAACTCCCGCCGCGAGCGGCCATCGCTCTTGTCGGCCTTTGAGACGATGAGTTTGCGCCCTTCAAGGCGCTTCATCAGCGGATAGACGGCGCCGGCGCTGCCTGACCAGAATTCCGATGGCGACGTGCGAAACGCCTCCTTCACCACATAGGCGGTGCACGGCCCCCGCCGGGTGATGATCGCCAGCGCCGCGCCCTCCAATTCGGTGAGTGTTTTTCGGGCGGCGGGTTTCGCCATGGGCTTCGCGCCTCCGGGTCTTTGAAGCTGAACGTTATTGTTACGAATTATACTATTTGACGTTTGTCCGATGGCGCAAGGGGTATGTGCATGCAGTGCGTGTTGAACGCGCCCGCCAGTTCTCATGGCGCGGCGGCGGAATCGCTCATATTGCTGTTCGCAACAAACAAACCCGCGCATCGTTGGCGGGGTGCAGACTCAGCGGCGCCCGGATCATGAGCGCCGCTAATTCTTGCCAACATCTTGACGGCGACAGCGCGACATTTTCCGCATGCGTGTGTCATGCACAATTCAGCGAGCCGCCGCGGGCCGGGTGTTTCGCATTTGCGAAGAGCGCTGAAGCAACGCTCTCATGCTGCAATCGACGCACAGCAACCGTATATACTGCTTGCACTGATATTCTGTAGGGGGAGATCGTTCTTATTGCCAACGCCTATCGCCTAACCCATAGTATGGGCTTCCATCGGGCGAGGGGCAAAATGATCATCAAACGAATTGGCGCCGCAGGGGCCATTTGGGCTTTGCTTTTATGTGCGGCGGCGGCGCAAAGTGAATCTACCGGAACGACAGTAGATTACTGCGTCGACAGCCCGCGCGCTGTGCAAGGCGTGCTCGAAAGTGAAAAAATCTCAGAAAGCATAGAAAGGCGGTTGGCGGAAAATGCGAGAGCGCTGCAAACTGAGGACCGAAATATAAGAACACGACTGAACGAGTTGGCGCAAATCGGAGCCATTGGCGGAGGATTGACGTCAAAAAACGTAGCTGAAGTTGAAACGCTGACAACTAGGCTCGAGGAAATTGCAACCGAAATGCGTAATCTTCAAGCAAATCATGTGAATCTTTATAACTTCGAGATTTTCAAGATCGAACATGCGGTGGTCTTCGAACTTGATTTGATGTCGAAAGAACGCAACGCCATTATTCAGTTCGCCTGCAATTTTTCATCCCCGAACAAGCAAGAATTGACGGATGAGATCATCACGCGCGCCGCAGCGCGCCTTAAACATTGCCGGTTTACGTCTCAGACCATGGATAATGTCTCATGCGAGGATCAATCGTGAACCGGCGTACAAATGTGGAGTCGGCGCGGAAAAATCCAGACGCCGAAATTATCAAATCGATAGAATTTAGCGGTTGCTTGGTGTGGGAACCATTTTCAATGGAAGCATGATGCAGCCCAAGCACGAAGCTGGGGTTCATGCAAGATAAGGTGATGCGACCGATGTTTAAAACCGCCGCTACTTTCTTCTGTGTGCTTATTGGCGTTGCAGCTAATGCACAACTCGCCGCGCGTGCCGAAAACGCAGATGGTTCCGCCGACTCGCGCGAGCTGGAAAAACCGTCAACTCAAACGAAAACCTATAAAACCGATCTTTATACAATCGAAATACCGGCGAATTGGCAATCTTCCGGCGCCAGCGACGCCAAACAATTCTATCCCGAGGGAGCCTCTGGTCCATCAGGCGCAGTGCCCGTGGTGACGGTTGCGTATAAGATGTATACAAATTTGCTTAATGAAAGGGAGCCGGAAGAAGCGCTGGCTCTCCTCAACAGGGATACCGTCAGCGCAACCAAATTCAACGTAAGGAGCACCGTTGGCCCCAAAATAGTGGTCTTTGGTCAGTCCACATGGGCCACGTATGCATTGGTCAATGATGTGCCAAATGATCGCGGTGGGGAGGTGGTTGTAGTGTACGGCACGCTGTTTCAGGTGGCGCCAATCGAGTCTGGGGACTGCATCTATGTAACAGTAAAGTTGGTTGCACCCTACGACGGGCATTCGGAATATACTGAGGCCGTTCGCAAAATTGTCAAATCGATAGAATTTGGCGGTTGATTGGTGCGCGAAACATTTTCAACGGAAGTATGATGCAGCCTAAGCAAGAAGCCAGCGTTCATCAAAAAAGGTAGTGCGACCGATGTTTAAAACCACAGCTGTTTTCCTCTGTGTGCTTATTGGCGTTTCGGCGAATGCACAGCTCGCCGCGCGTGCTGATAGCGCAACAAACGTTCAATATCAGCGCCAGATAAAAGAGCCCTCCGGGGGGACGAAAGATTATGAAACCGAGCTATATAAAATAGGAATTCCATGGAATTGGAAAGCCACTGGAGAGGAGAGTGCGAAACAATTCTCTCCCGAAGGCGCGTCAGGGCCGTACGGTATAACCCATGGGGTGCAGATTGAGTACGTTATACATCCTAATGCGCTGAATTCAGCATCCCATGATGACGCACTGAATACTCTCACCGAGGAATTCTCTAGAGAAATTATTAAGCAGAATAGTTACCTGCGAATGCGAGATGGTCATTATTATTCTACGAAAATCGGCCGGAGCAAAGCGATAAGGTTTTTACTGGACGGCAGATCGCCAATCACAGGCAGAATGGAGCGAGTGGTAATATACACCACACTGATTCCACGGCCCCCGGCCGAATCTGGTGATGGCGCGTTTGTGACTATAGTAATGGTTGCGCCGGACGCCGATTTTCCGGTTTATAGCCCACACTTTGAGAAAATTCTGCAATCGATCGAATTTAACGACTGTTTGACGTGCTGAATGCGATCAATCCGGCAGGCGCGCGAAAGACGCCCGGCGTTGCTCCATGACGACTGATATCCGCCAGCCCGCCGATGGCGTGGCGTTCCGGTGCGAACACGCGCATGAGCGATGCATGGCTGGTTGTGCGGTCCGGCTTGCTTGACGGTATCGGAATTGCCGTTTAACTGCCCGACATGATCGAATTCATGAACATATTCTCCTAAATCAATTCGGCTTGGCAAGAACTTGCCCAGCTGTGAACTTGCTTGCATCCAGGCAATGTGTCCTCGTTTGTAATGAGGGCGCGGGACACTTGCGCCTTATCGCCAAGCGAATTCGCGGCTCATTCATCTAAATATTATATTCTGTACTGAGTATAATCTCAATCACGTTGTGATCATGAGAAGTCTCAGAACTACGGCCGGAGAAAACTATGTCTAGACAACGTATTGCGCGCAATGGAGGCGTAAGAGCAGGTTCTTGGTCAGTATCGAAATACACAAACTTGCGTTCCTATGATCCATGGAATCTTGAGGTTTGCGCAGCGCTTTCAAAAATTGAGAGAAAACTTGAAAATCATGAAGGGATTTTATTTCAGCAGATGCACACACATCCTGGCTTCCTTTCTCCGCTCAAATTATTTGAAGTAGAAGCGGTGGTGAGAAACTTGCCTGCTAAGTTTGTGAAAGACCTTGAAGCGATAATTCTTCTTGGCGGAACCAACAAGCAGCTTAAGCCCTCAAGGCTTAAGTATGGGGTCTATTTTTCAAACAAGATCTTTATTCACGCGTTTCCCAAGAAACGGCTGGAATGGAGCTACAGATCTATTCCGAAACCGAGCATTTTAAATGAATATAGACGAGCGGGCGCCGCACTCGAACAGCATCGGTCTGGTCTTAGGGTCAGATTTGATCGGGATGCGCTAAAGACTTTCTTTGAGCGTGATGTCCTGATGCATGAAATCGGACATCACTTCGACAGAGTAAACTTTGACAGCAAGTCTGATAAAAAAGTAGAGGGTTTCGCCGAGTGGTTTGCGACGCATTATGGTTATCACCATCGCCAGTAGGGGAGGTAGGTGCAAGCGGTGACGGGCCTGATGCAGTTGGCCTGGTGAGCGATTGGCAAGTTTTTGCCCGCCAAAGGCGTGGCGTTGCGGTTCGAACGCGCGCAATAATGCGCCATGCTAATAGAGTCCCATGACTGAGCCGCGTCTCAAAACAGAAATCCGCGTGTCGGCGCATTTGCGCCGGGCGCAGGCGGCGGGCGCCTTTGCGACTATTGTCCGCCGGGGCGACCCGGACGCCGGAGCCGTGGCGGTGAAAATCTTCATTGCCCGGGGTAATGTGCGCCTGCTCACGCAAAGCCGCGATCTCGACGGCAATGCGGTCTGGCGCGAACTCTTCGCCGAAGATCAGCTAGCGGATGATGTAGAAGCGAAGATCGACGCCTGGCTGGCGAAGGAAGCGGCGATTGACCCGGACCTTTGGGTGGTGGAAATCGAGGACCGCGAGGGCCGCACGTTTTTGGACTAACCCGCCTTGCGGGTTTCAACTGACAGCCCTTCAACGCCCTGCAACAGCGAGGCGATTTTGGCGGCGTCGGCGGCGGCGCGGGCGCGCAGGCGCCAGAAGCGCATCAGCTTTTCGGCGATCTCCGGCGAGATTTTTTCGTAAAGATCGAGCATGATGGGCGCTCTCGCTTTGCCCGCCATCGGGGCCTGTCCGGCCTGCGGCGATTTCACCATAGCGCCGGCGAGCCCCGCAAAGGCGTCACGGGTCAGGCGGCTGGCCCGGCACGCGACGGCGAGGGATTCCAGCGATGCATCCTTGAACATGGTTCTGACGGCGCGGGCGTCGACACCGGCAAGCCAGGCGAAGGCGTAGGTGATGGACGCCTGCTCGCGCGCGGTGATGAGGTCGTTCAGGAACGCCTCGTTGATTTCACCGGCGGCGGCTTTTTCCTCCACCAGCCGCTGCGCCTCGCTGACTTCCGCGCTGTCTTGTTCGGAGCCGATCACCAGCGCCTCCCGGGTCGAGTCGATGGCGTCGCGCACCAGCGCCGGATCGATCAGTTCAGCGCGGCCTAAAATTTCCTTGCGCAGATCGGCGGCGATAAAAAAGAACATCCGGATCAAAAGATGCGGCGGCAGATCAAAGCGCGCCGTCAATGGCTGTTGCAGTTCCGGCTTGCGGCGCGCGGCGGCGACAACCCGTTGCATGGCGGCGGGAGAAAACGCTGCACCCTGGTTCTTCACCAGCATGATCAGCGTGGCGGTTTCGCCATGGGCGCTCAAGGCATCGGTCACCGGCTCGGACACCTGTTTGCGTTGCGCGATGGCCGACAGTCTCAGTTCGTCGACATTTTTGACAAGTTCGATAAGCGCCGCATCAGTAAACCCCACGGCCTGACGTAGCACCGGCGCGGCGATATTACTCTCTGCGCGCGCCAATGCGGTGAGCAAAGCGTGCGGCGCCGCCGGCGAGGCAATCAACATGGAAGCGATCTCACGGCGGGCGGCCTCGTTGGTCTGGCTGGCCAGCGCCGCCATGATGGCGCCGAATTCCTCACGGGTGGCGGGCGTCAGCGCATTTGGCTGAGCGAGATAGAGCTCAAGCAGATCGCGCAACAGCGCCGCGCGCGCATCATCCGATCCGTCACGCACGCGTTCCACGAGCTTGGTCAACTGAGACAGTTTCGCCGCCATTGGCGCCCTCCACAAGTGGTGCAGAGTGTGCAACAAAGGTAAAAAATGTGTCGCTGCAGGGCGGTGAAAAGAGAGAAGCTATGCGTATGACCGGATTATTTTCGTCCCATTTCCGGATGAGTGAAACTTGCATAAAATTCATTTCAAAATGGGTGTTGTTTGGCGCGCTTACTGCTGCGCTCGGCGCGTGTTCGACTTTGTCCGATCTTGATCCGTTTGATGACACGTCAGCGAATTACGCGCTCGGCGCGCCAAAGGATCTCGCGCTCTCCGGCCGTGACAAAGACGCGCTCGGTGTTGCATTTGAGCAAGCGATTGCATCCGGCAAACCTCAAGGCTGGACCGGCAGCCGCGCCCGGGGCGTCGTGGAGCCGCTGAGCTACGCAATCGGTAATCTCAAAGCAGACCCGGCGGCGCTGATCGATGCGGCCCGCGGCGACCTTGATCTCGCTCAGGTGGTGGAAACCGAACTCGGCCTTTATGTGCTGACGCGCAATTCCAACATCCGCACGGGGCCGGGATCCGATAATTCGGCGGTGGAAGTGCTGCCGTCGGGGACCGGGCTCGACGTGGTCGGGCGCGTCAACAACAAGAACTGGATGCTGGTGGCCGCGAATGGCGTCGTGCGCGGCTATGTGTTCGGCGATTTGCTGATCAAGGCGCCGGGGTCCGAATTGGAACTTGCCGGCGGGCCGATGCGTAAGCCCGTTTTGTGCCGAAACTTCCGCCAGCGGATCAATATGTATTCAGATCGTGTGGAGTGGGAGGGCGCGGCCTGCAATGACGGCACGGGATGGCGCATCGTCCCGCCGCCAAGCGATGAGTATGCGCCGGAAGAACTGATCGAGTTTTGATTCGAGGATTACCCCACTAGCGCGATGCGGCCTTCGGTGAGGTGCTGAAGAAACGCGTCAATGGATAGCGAGAAAGCTTTCTCGTCATTGCACTTGCATAAAAGCACGCAGTCGCAGCGCTTGTTGACGATATACTCACCGCAAGGGGCCCGGCGGCTGTCGCCGCTGGCGCCGTAGAAAACGGCGCTTTTGATGATTGCTTTGGCGTTCGCGGTCATCTGCATCGCTCCATCTCCTTGAAGAGTAACTCTAAACTGGTTGACGCCTGTGTCGCTTGATCGTTCAAATTGCGACTATTTTCAGGCGTCTCATCACGATCAGGAGTAGAGCCGAATATGCGCCGCTCCGCTGTGACGCGGAACACAGGCGCAGAGCGATGGTCAACGCCAATTGGCGGCGCTGTATCAATGCGGGGGCCAGTCGTATTCGGGACGCCGGCCCCCGCATCTTTTTACCCGCGAGGATAGGGCTGAGCTGGGGGGCGCCAGCCCTAGAAAAACACCTCGCGCGCAATCATTAAAATTGCCGCCCAGGAAATGAGATAGATTGGCGTGCGCAGAACCGGGACGCCGAGGATGTAAACGACAGCGTGCGCCAGCCGCGCGAAAAAAAACACCTGCGCCCACACACCGATAACGATCCCGGCGCTGTCGCCGATCAGATAGTTGGCGCCAACAATCACCGCGATGAATGCAGGCATGGTTTCAACCAGATTAAGATGTGCGCGCTTGGCCCGCTGCGCCCAAAGGGGCGGGGTTGGCTCTTCAGCGGGAAAGCCCTTCGGGTAGTTGCTCAAAAAAGTGAGCGGCCCCCAGACAAAAATCCGGGCGGCGATATAGGGCGTCCATAAAAGAACGGTCAGGACACCGGACAGCGTGAGATAAAAATATGCAGTTTCCATGAGTGTAGTCCTTGTGGCGGTGCGGCGCGCCGATGCTGGCGCGCCGCCGCAGGCGGCCTAAAGATCGCGTGCGGATTTATGTTCGATCGTGGTCCAGTTTTTGGCTGCTTTGGCGATAACGCCGTCTTTGTCTTTCTGATACATTCGGAAAATTTCCTCATTCAGGAAAACATAAAGCTTGCCATTACGGACATCTGCGAACTGCGGATCGCCGTCGAATTTCTTCGCCACCGATACGCCAAAGGTGCAAAAGCCGCCATTCACGGGAGCGTATTTCGCCGGGTTGCGGCGGAACGCGTTCATGTTGGCGCGGGTGGCGAAGTAATAGGCAACACCATCATGGACGGCGGTGAATTCCGCAGCGCCTTCAACGCGGTTGCCGATATCGATAAAGGCGACCGGGTCGACGCCATGCAGGCCGAGCGGCGCACCAGCCGCCGTAAGGCCCGGTGCAGTGTTATATTCATCCGCAGCATGGGCAGGGTTCATTAAGTTCGCCGCAACAAGGGCGAGCAGGGGAAGAGTTTTCTTCATCATCGATTGATCCTCTCAAAGTTGGTATAGGGACGATTTGGCGAATTCACGCCGCCGTCCGGTGAGGATCGATTTGCGCGCACCGGGACGTTCAATCAATAATCTCGCGCCAGAACGGGATTATGAGCAATGCGTTCGGGACGATCTGCAAATTATCAGGCATGCTGGCGCCGATAGGTTGTGGGCGCGGCGCCGAATTTGGCGGTGAATGCGCGCGAGAACGCCGCCGGGCTTTGATAGCCCGACTCCGCCGCCGCCTGTTGCACGCTGCAGCCGCCACTGTCTAAAAGCGCCAGCGCCTTTTGCAGCCGCCATTCGCTCAAATAGGCGAGCGGGCTCATGCCGATGAGGCTGCGGAATTTTTCAGCAAAACGGCTTCGGGACATGCCCGCTTCTTGCGCCAGCGACTCCACCGTCCAGACATGGCCGGGCCGCGCGTGCATGACTTGCATGCTGCGGGCGATCTGTTTGTCGGAAAGCGCTGCGAGCACCGAAGCCATCTGTGGCGCGTCGCTAATGCTGACCCGCAACAGTTCGATGAACGCGGCTTCTGATAGCCGGGTGACGGCGACAGATGATCCGGGCGCCGCGTCGAAAACACGCCGCGTGAGTAGGCGCAAAGTTTCGTCAAGCCACACCTCGCGCGCGCGGTCTGCAGCTCTTACCACTAGATGTGGCGGCAACGCCCGCAACAAAGGATGGTCCGCGCCGTCGCGAAAGGTGAAATGGCCGCACACCATTTGTGTGGATGCATCAGCATCGCCTTCACCAAGGACCAACACTCCGTCGCCGTCATAGCCCGCCTCTTGCAGCAATGTTTCCAGCGGCGGCGCATCTTCAGTTTCACGGTCGGACAGAATGTGGCTTTTGCCCGCAGGGATGAGGATGAGATCGCCGGCTCGCAAGGTGACGCGCTCGCCATTCTTTATGGCGACATGGCATTCCCCCTGCACGACCAGATGAAACCGCGCGGCGCCGGAATGGTTTGGCACCGTCACCGCCCAGGGCGCGGTGAAATCTGTGCGGAAATAGAGCGCGCCCTTAAGAGCCAGTGTGCTTAAAATATCATCGAGAATATCCATGGCGGACCCGCAGTTACCCTGGTCCGCATAATGGGGAAACGATGCGCGCGCCAATCACGACCACGCCAGCGCGCGCAGATGTGATGTGGCTATTTCGCGTCCAGCGCCGGGGTAGCGGCGATGCGCAGCGGCAGCGCCTTGGGGCTGGTGGTGGTGTATTCGGTGATCACTGCACGAGCGGCCGCAGAGGCCTCCACCGTTGATTTTTCGCCTTCTTCCACTTCATTCGCGAGCTCCAGCACTTTCATGTAGAGATCTTCCGGCTCGCCCTGAAAAGTCAGGCCGAACTCGCCGTTTTCATTCTCGATGCGAGTCCATTCATCGCGCACTGCGGCCCAAAAGTCCTCGGTTTCGGCCCAATAGTCATCGCCAATTGCGACGTCGAAACCATCAAACTTCGTATAGGTGTTGACGCCGACCTCGCGCACCAGCGCGCGTGCGTCGCCGCCGGTCAAAATCAGCTTCGTGTTGTCCTGTTCATGTACCCAGCCATCGGGCGTGATGGTGTGGCGGTTGACGGCGTTCACCGCGTGATAGTCGTCGCGGGTGGTGGCGTCGCGGCGCGGCAGCGGGCGCATTTCCGCAGGCGGCGTCCAGGCGGAAACGCCGTTTTTATGTTCCCATGTTCCAAGGGCGCCATAGCGCGGCGCATCGTCCACCTGATAAACGACCTGGCTCCACTTGCCTTCCGCTTCGTCAGCGCTGACGGCGCGTTTTTCCCAGGTGTTGCCGCCGGTAAATACAAGCACGCTCGCCGGTTCATAACGCCAGTCCTGACGCCAGTGCTTGACGGGGAATTTTTCTTCGCCGCCGACAACCAGAATATGCTGCAGGCTGATGAAGTCGCCATCATCGGCGATCACACGAACTATCTCGTTGCCGCCGGAAAGCTTGCGGTCCTTCAACTCATAGTCTTCGTCGAACGAAACCGTTTCGATGAAATCGAATTTCACGTGATAGTCGCCCGCCATGGCGAGGATCGCCGCGCGGTCCGCCTCGTAGGTGTCATCCTCGGCGGCGGTCGCGGTTGTGTTCGTTGCGGTGGTGGCGCAGCCCCCAAGGGTGAGGACGGTGAGCCCGGCGAGCACCGCGATGGTTTTGAACTGAAACGTCATTTTTCTTCCGATCTCTCTATTTCCGGTTTTGCTGCGTCCGGCCTTTGTTGACCGGTGATTGCCTGGGTTCCGGTGCGGCGCCGCCAAAGCGCGAAGGTACGCATGGCGCTTTGGCGGGCTCTCCCCCGGAACAAGTTCATGAGCATTGCTATAATGCGAGTGATTCTGAGTTGCAATCGCAAAAACCCGGTGTTAAGCGGTTCGATATTGCAAATCATTCGCAATTGGATTGGTTGCCGGAAATACAGCCTGGAGGGGCCAGCGAGGATGGGATTAGTGAAAGAGTTTTTTATGGGATGCGCCGGATTAGCGGCGCTCAGCTCGGCGTCGTTTGCGCAGGAAGAAGCAGCGGACGGCTCGTTCGAGGTCGCGCTCGCCGCCACGACGGTGGAGGACGAAATCACCGTCTATGCGACGCGCAACCCCATCCCGGCCTTTGATTATGCGGGGCAGGTGACGGTCATTGAAAAAAACGTCATTGATGATTTCAACCCGTCGACCCTGTCGGAAATTTTTGACGCCGTGCCCGGCGCGAATTTTTCCAGCGGCCCGCGCCGCACCGGCGACACGCCGGATGTCCGCGGCCTGTCGGGCGAGGGCGTGCTGGTTCTGTTTGACGGTGCGCGCCAGAGTTTCCTTTCCGGCCATGACGGGCGTTTCTTTGTGGACCCTGATCTTTTCCGCGCCGTCGAAGTGGCGCGCGGGCCAACGTCAGCGCTTTACGGTTCCGGCGCCCTTGGCGGCGTGATTGCGTTGCGCACGATTACGGCCGGCGACCTGCTCGAGGATGGTGAGCGCGCAGGCGTGAAAGCCAGCGCCGGCTATCAAAGCGTCAACGAGGAGTATCGCCTCTCCGGTACCGGCGTGTGGCGCAGCGAAGATGAACGCGTGGATGTCGTCGGCAATTTCACCTTGCGCAATTCCAGTGACATTGAGCTTGGCAATGGCCTGACCCTGCCGGCCGACGATCAGGTGCTGTCATCCTTGCTGAAAGCGACGGTCCGTCCGAGCGATGAATGGACGCTGTCTGCATCGTGGATTCGCTTTGGCGGCGATTCCATCGACCCGAACAATCCGCAAGGGAACAATATCGGCGGTCCGGGTAATGGCAATGTCAGCCGCGACATTGATAGCAACACTTTTCAGGGAACCATCAATTACAATCCCGCCTCGACGGATCTGATCGACGCTAATCTCGTCGGCTATTACACCAAGAACAATGTCACCGAAGACGAAGTGGACACGACGCGCATCGTCTCCCGCGATGTGGAAACCATCGGCATATCCTTCGATAACCGTTCGCGGTTCGAGGCTGGGCCGGCGGCACTGACCCTGACCTATGGCGGCGAGTATTATCGCGATGAACAAATCGGCCGTGATAACATGAGCGCCGATGGCACGCGCGGCGGCGTGCCGGACGCCACGGCCAAATTTTATGGCGCATTCGCCCAGGGCGAGTTCTCGCTCACCTGGTCATACGGCGTTTTTTCCGTCATTCCTGGTATCCGCTGGGACCGGTTTGAAAACAATGCGCCCGGCGACGCGTCAACGCAGGATGAAGCCGTCTCGCCAAAAATCGGCGTATCCTACAAGCCTGTCCCGGAGTTGATTTTCTTTGGCAACTGGGCGGAAGCGTTCCGCGCACCGTCCTTCAACGAGGTTTACGCCGATCAGATCCATTTCGAAATTCCGAATTTCTCCGTGCCGGGACCATTTGGCCCCTTCGGACCGCCGGCCTTTGTCACGAACTTTTTTGTGCCAAACCCTGACCTCGTGCCGGAAGAATCGCAAACATGGGAAGTCGGCGCCGGGATCGATTTCAACGATGTATTGTTCGATGGCGACAGCCTGACGGCCAAGGGGTCCTACTACGAATCCGATGTGACCAATCTCATTGACCTTGAGGTCAACATTCCCTTCACCTGTTTCCTGACGCCGGACCAGCTCTTTCCCGGCGCGCCGGTCTGTGGTTCTGGTGAGGCGTTCGGAAATTTCTCGCGCAACGTCAATGTCACCAACGCACAGCTGAACGGCGTCGAACTCGAGGCGCAGTATAATTCCGACTATTTCTACGCGCGCGGAAACTTTGCGACCATTGACGGCGTCGACGCGGATACTGGCGATTTTGTCGGCGTGCTGTCGCCCTCAACCTTCTTCATCGATGGCGGTATAAAGGCGCCGGGTGCCGATCTGCGCCTTGGCGCGCGGGTCACTATCGCCAGCGACTTCACGGAAGTGAATGATCCAGTGAATGCGCGCGATGGCTACACGGTGGGCGATGTCTATGCGGTGTGGGAGCCGTTGCGCGGCGCGCTGGAAGGTCTGCGGATCGACCTCGGCGTCGATAATGTGACCGACGCCAATTACGAGGTGGTCGCCGCCGGCGTCGCCCAATCAGGCCGCAATTACAAACTCGCCGTCAGTTGGCGGCAGGGCTTTTGATCGGAGAAAATGAATGACCCGAACACGCGGCGAAGAGCGATCGCTTTATTCATGGCTTGTCATGCAGGAAAAAATTCTCAGGCTGTGGATCGAAGAAACGCTCGCGACCGCGCCGCCAGATACGGGGTTCATCGCAAAGCTCGAAGCCCATCACGCCTGGCTCGCCGAACAGATCGACGCCATGAAAAATATAAAGGCCGCGTAAGCATGACACCCGTAAAATCTGACTGGATCACGCCGCTCGTCGCGCTCGCCGCCGCTGCGCTTGTTATTGGGCTTTATCTCGGCGGCGAGGCCATTGAAGCGGCGATTGCCGGCGAGGCGGGGCGCGAGGCGATCATCGCCGCCATCTGGAACCACGTGGGCTGGGGCGTTGTGACGGCGCCGTTGATTGGCGCCTATGTGGTCTGGCGGCTAATGAATGACAAGATTTCCTTTGCCCGATCGTCGGCCACTGAACGCGCCAGCAAGATTTCTTTGTGGGTGCTCAGTGCACTGCTTGTCTTTCTGGTGGTGAGCGGCCCCATTGTCGTGTGGACTTACGGTTCTGATTTAAAAGTCTTCGACTGGTTCGTGGTCCCCACACTCTCCGGCAAGGTTCCAGTGGTGCACGATCCGCTGGAAGCGGCGCATGTGTTCGCAGCGTCGTTTGCGCCATGGGTCGCGGGCGCGGAATTGGTGCTGTTCGCGGCGGCGCGCATGATGCGGCGCTGACGCATCCGATATTGCGTCATCCCGTGCGCAATGCAGCGCGAAGCGATGCGTTGCAGAAACGGGATCGCCAATGTTTGATGCATTACAGAAATCGATCCCGTGTCAGCGGCGCGGCACTACCATGCCGCGCAGCGCGCGGGATGGCGGGAGATGCGGAGAATCCTACCGCCGCAACCGCCGCCCGCGGCGTTCATCGCCATCGCGGCGGACACGAGCGAAGCTGCGCGAGACCTGCTGGTAGAAATCACGCAGCACCGGCTCGGCGGCATAGGTGACGGCGGGATAGGCGCCGTCCATTTCCTCAACGCGCAAGCCCTGGTGCGCTGAGAGCATGAATTCCTTCCACACGAGCGCGGGGATTGATCCGCCAGTGACTTTCTCCATAGGCGTATAGGCGTCATTGCCGACCCACACTCCGGCGATCAGCTGCGGCGTGTAGCCGACGAACCACGCATCGCGCCAGTCGTTTGTTGTGCCGGTCTTGCCCGCCGCCTGGCGCCGGCCGAGATAGGCTCGCCGTCCGGTGCCCGACAGCATCACCTGATAGAGCAGATGGTTCATCTTCTTCGCGACGGCTTCGCTCATGACGCGCTTGGCGTCTTCGCGTTTATGTTCAAACAAAATTTCTCCGTCGCGGGTCTCGATCTTTTCGATGGCGTAGGGCGTTGGCGCCAATCCGCCGCGCGCGAACGGAATGTATGCGCTGGTCAGTTCTTCGAGCGTCACGTCAACGGCGCCCAGCGCAATGGACCGGTGCGGCTGGATGTCTGATTTGATGCCGAGCCGTTTGGCGGCTTCCGCCACTTTGCCGCGTCCGACGCGTTCGGTCACCTGGACGGCGACGGTGTTGATGGATTTCGCCAGCGCTTCAGACAGGCGCACAGGACCGGAAAAGCCTTCGGTATAGTTGGTGGGTTTCCACCCGGCGATGTCAATGGGCTGATCGACAAAGCGCGTGTTGGGCGTCATGCCCGCTTCCATGGCGGCGACATAGACGAAGGGTTTGAACGCGGAACCCGGCTGCCGTTTGGACTGCGCCGCGCGGTTGAACTGGCTTTCCTTATAATCGCGTCCGCCGACCATAGCGCGCAGAGCGCCGTCGCCATCATAAGCGACCAGCGCCGCCTGATCGGCGCCCTTGATGCGCGCTTCCACATCGAGGGCGGCTTTGACGGCGGCTTCCGCGTCGTGTTGCAATTTCTGGTCGATCGTGGTGGTGACGATGATGTCGCCCGTTGCGTTGGGCGCCATCTTCTTGGCTTGCGCGGCAGCGTAGTCGAAGAAATAGCCGAGGTCACTGTCCACATTCTGATTGATGATCACCGGCGGCTTTAACCGCGCCTCGCGCGCGGCGAAGGGTTCAACGGCGCCGATTTCCAGCAGATTGTCGAGCACGTCACCGGCGCGCCGCTGCGCCCCCGCCGGATTTTGCGTCGGCGCATAAGTGGACGGCGCCTTGGGCAGGCCCGCCAGCATCGCCGCTTCGGCGAGATTCACGTCCCGCGCCGACTTGCCGAAATAGGTTTGCGCGGCTGACTCGACGCCGTAGGCGCCCGCGCCAAAATAGATGCGATTGAGATAGAGCGAGAGGATCTGATCCTTGTCGTAGTGACCCTCGATCCACAAGGCGAGCAATGCCTCGCGCGCCTTGCGCTCATAGGTTTGTTCCGGCGAGAGAAACAAATTTTTGGCGAGCTGCTGGGTGATGGTCGATCCGCCTTCGGAGATGCCGCCTGATTTCGTGTTGGCGATCACGGCGCGCATGGTGCCGCGGAGATCGACGCCCGGATGATCGTAAAAACGGCGATCCTCCGTAGACAGAATAGCGTCGATCAGGTGATCGGGCAGCTCGCCGGGATCCACATGCTCGCCATAACGGGCGCCGCGCGCGGCGATCTCCTCGCCATTGCGGTCAAGCACGATAATCGCCGCCTGACGGTTGACGTTCCACAGATCGGCGCCCTCGGGCACCCGCGGCGCCATATAGATAAAGGCGAGACCGAGCGCGAAAGCCGCGCCCAGAAAACCGACCGATACGACTGACAGGGCGACCGAGCCCCACAAATTGCGCCAGGCGAACCCTTCGCCGGGCTTTTTCGGATATTTGGTGTTCTCGGCATAAGGGTCGCGCTTAGCGGTTTTCGGCTTGCCAAAAAGACGCGCCATGTCGCCGCCGACAGCACGCAGGCCGCGCTTTAAATCGGTAAAGAGGCCGAGCACAACAGCGGCGAGCCCGCTCGGATCATGTCCGCTTGGATCATGCCCGCTTGCGTCAGGCCCATTCCGGTCATTGCTGTCCGGCTTACCCTTTGTCTTTTGCTTGTCGCCCATGACCTGCCCGAACTACGTACTCCATACCCCATCACACGCTGTCTTGCATAATCAAGGTTGCACGGTTTGGGCCGGTTTATAAGCCGCCCCAGCCCGCGACACTAGTGTGTGTGATCAGTGGCAAAAACGGCGGAAGCGGGGCGGCGGCGAGGGAATGTTGTGAAAATCACGTAAGGAACAGCCTGTTTCAGCCTCTCGCCGCCAAGCGCGACGGTGGTTCAGGCGTCATTCGTAAAGTACCCGACGACGCGGCGGAGGATCATGGCGTAGGCGCCTCTCCGGCAAGAGCGCCAAGGATTTGCTCAAGCTGGAAAACATTGCCGGTGTTGTTGACCTGAACCGACGAGACCATGGAGTATTGATAGCGAAGCCATTCGCGAATGTCGGCTGAGGCTGTCAGCGCCTGCGCCGTTTCGTTTATCATTGATGGATCAACATCCAGATTGCAGTCGGTCACGAAGCCGACAATGACCTGCTTGTCGTCATACACATCGCTACAGCCTTCGCGCATCGAGATTTGCACAGCCAAAGGAATGAGCGAACGAACCGCCCGTCTGTACGGCGTGTCCTGCAACCGCGTATTAGTGTCCTCATTCCCGTCCTGGAACCGGTAATATTCCGACAACACGTTTCTTAGAGTGTCTTCGGGAAGAAGGCCCAGATCCCCCGATGAGACGATCTGATCCCAAGTCGCCCGGTTTGGTGGGTTGCTGCTGAACTCGCTCGCCCGGTAGGCGGCGACGACCAGCGCTTTCGGGTCGGGGTCAGGGCTCGCGAGCAACCGGTCGGTCGTTTCGATACTTTCGGTCACGGCCTGATAATAACTGGTCAGCGTGCGCGCCGCCACGAGGTCGCTTTCAAGGTCAGCGATGAGGCGAACGGTGTAGTCCTCACCCAGCCGGCGATCCGCGCGGGCGTCGTTCCAGTTCGCCACCTGAATACCGATGAACACGCCGACGACGACAATGACAAAGTCAAGCGCCACCGCCGTCCAGTTTTGCGCCTTTACGTGTTCAGTGATGCGGCGCAGCAGCATGTCCGCCCTCACTCCCTTTCGATCTTGACGAGAGCGTCGCCAAGGCCGCTGATGTAAACCGGCCCGCCGTCCGGCGAAATGATTACGCCGGTCAGAAGGCCCGGCATGGGGCCGAACGCGTCGGGGCCGACCAGATCGAGCACGCCTTCGCCGTTATCCCGCCGCCGCTGCAACTCCGCGGTCAGTTCGCGGCTCACTTCCGGCGTTGGTTCAAAGAACGTACGCATGGCGGCGGTTTCCGGATTGACGATAAAGACGGCGTTGCCGAGTGGTGAGGCAATCCACAGATCGCCGTGCTCGTCGAGTTCGATATTGTCGGGCGTTGTTACATCGACCAGCGTGCGGCGATGGCTCAAGGCGCCGCTTTCTGTGTCAACGTCAAAGCTGAGGACGCGGTTGGCCATGAGTTCCGCGACATAGAGACGGTTGCGCCCGGCGTCGAACGCGATGCCGTTGGCGAAATCGAGATCGGCGATCACCTGTTCTGCTTTCGGTTCGGCTTTTCCGATCTCTTCAGGGGCAAGGCGATAAACCGCACCGTCCGAAAGCGGTTGATCGGCGGCGGCGAACATGCGCGCTTCCGACCCTTCGCCCGCCGGGTTCTCGGTCGATTGCGTAAACCAGATCGCGCCGGATGGATCGCGCACGACGCTGTTGACGCCAAAGGGATGGTCATAGAGGAGCGTCACGGATTCGGTTGAAACATCCACCCGATAAATATGCCCCGATGTAATGTCCGCCACAAGAACATGGCGTCCATCCGCCTCCCAGGAAACGCCGTTGGGACTGTTCCAGTCCGGCGCCGGTTTGGATTTGAAACCAGCGGCGGCGAAATCGCCGAAGGCGCGTTTCGTTCCGTCCTGCGCCAGCACCACGAGCCCGTGGTCCCAATCGCCAACAAGCACACGGCCGTCCGACAAGACCACGCCGTCTTCGGCATGGGTCAGCGACCGGTCGGCGGGGAAAAGCGTTCCGTCCTCAAATGCGTAAGGGGTGGTGCGCGCAGGCGCGTCGCCGCTTTTGGCGCAGCCCGCGATTGCCCCGCATATGAACGCGGCTAATGCGACTTTGATCATGACTGCTTTCTCCAAAGTTTTGATTTCCGATGGCGCTTTGCGCGTGTAGGTGATGCCGCGGAGGATCATGGGGCGGCTCCCGCTGTATTGGTTTCCTGACCGGTCGCGATCGACGGATGCGCGCGCAGGCAGCTTTTTTCGAAACGAGTCCCGGCCTCCAATCTGTCAACAAGACAGTTCGCCCAGCGCGTAAGGCGGCCGACCTCTCCACTATATTCGCGCAGGCGATCCAGGTTGGCCTGATATTCCGGCTTCAACGCCGTGCCGTCTGCGTCATAAAAATAGTCCGGATCACCGCTTTCATAGGGTAGAACCTCGTTCTCGACGAAGGTGACGTAACGAATATATCGCCGTCCGACGCCGCGCTGCTCCGAATAGAAAAAAGTCAGGTCGAACAGCATCACCGGATCGAATAGACCGGCGATCTCCATTTTTTGCAGCATGTCCCACATTTCCGGCGCCGTGTCGGAACCGTCCATGCGAAAATAATATGGCGGCGGCATTTCACTCCGGGCGCGGGCCTCCTCCCAAGACGCCAATCCTGCGTCGATGTCGCCGATGATCAACTTTTCCTGCACCGTGATTGCATCTTCAAGATCAGTGATCAGCGCCGCGATGATCTCGTCTTTGCGGTGTTTCGCCGTCTGTGCGTCATTCCAGTTGGCGACTTGAATACCGATGAAAACGCCGACGACGACAATGACGAAGTCGAGCGTGACGGCTGTCCAGTTTTGGGCTTTGACGTGTTCGGTGATGCGGCGAAGGAGCATTACGCGTCACCGTTGTGAGATTGAAGTTTTTCCTTGATCTCTTGCAAACTCGCCAAGACAATCCCCGCCGTATTGGCCCAATCGTTCTGCATGTCAATCATTTCAACAACCGCGTTCCTGAATTCCAGATCATCGCACAGGGCCTCAAAGTCAAATTCCGCCAGGATGGGCGCGCCATCCTGATCATAAGACAGCGCAACACGTTTCCAGACGATTGAATCGACGGTTGGCAATGCGCTTCTTCCCATCGGCGTTAACTCATTAATCGAGTGCAATGAGGAGAAAAACGCCCCGATGGCAGCGCGAAGTTTGGCATCCGTGATGCCTGAAAAAGCGCCCGAAGCGAGCATATCTTTATAGGTGGCGTCGATGACCTGTATGGCGATCACATTCTGATAGCTGGTCAGCGACTTTTCAAAATCGTCGCGCGACGCGAGATCGGGCGCGCATGCTTCCAGCGATCGAAGCATCCGCACCTGCGCTTCCTGAACCCCGCTCAAAGCGTCCATGCGTCTCTTCAAGACGATCTCCATGGCTGCGACGTCTTCGCTGAGTTGTGCAATATACGCCCTTTCGCGAGTCTCAGTGGCGCGCGCGGCATTCCAGTTCGAGACCTGAATCCCGATGAAAACGCCGACGACGACGATCATGAAGTCGAGCGCAACAGCGGTCCAGTTCTGCGCTTTGACGTGTTCAGTGATGTGGCGGAGAAGCATCAGTTGTCTCTTTCATTGATGCTGGCATGCGGCGTCGTAGTGTTGTCGCAGGCCTGCCGTGATGCGCTGCAAATCGTCATATGGGTTTCGCGGGCGATCTCAAGAAGGTTTTTGCGGGCGCTCTGAACGGCGGTGACGCTCCTCAACATATCGACGGAATCCTCCAGGAATTGCGGATCCGCAGCGAGTGTCGCGAATTCCGCGTCCTGACTGCGAAAATCCTCCGACGAGGGATCGTAGATGGAAATAATGGCCGGATGATAATCGCTGCTGTTACTGGCGGCGATGCGCGCCGCATAATCCTGAACCTGGGCGATCCGGGCATAATAGCTGGCCAGCGCCCGCAACACGTTTGCATCTTCGATCAGGCTGATATCGCCGTTCGACAGCAGGCTGTCATAGGTGCTGCGCGGCGGATGGGGCGCCAGAAAGCGGCGCGTCAGCGTTACGCCGGCAATGAAATCCTCATGGCTCATGCCGGGCTGAAGTTCGCCCGCGATCAGCGCTTCGATAGACGCTCTTTGGTCGGCGATGGATTCATCGATCATGGCAACCTGGTCTTCAAGATAGACGACGGACTCCCCGCTTTCGATGAGTAGCGCGGCCAACGCGGCGTCTGCACGTTTTTGCTCGTTCCAGGCGGCGTTCCACGCCGTAATCTGAAACGCGAAAAGGACGCCGATTACAACGATAACAAAGTCGAGCGCCACGGCGGTCCAGTTCTGCGCTTTGACGTGTTCAGCGATGCGGCGGAGAATCATGGGGTGGCCTCATTAGCGTGTTGAATGTCTAGGGTATCATCGACAAGCGCGTGAACCGTGTCGAACTGCGCTTTCCAAGGCGCCAGCCCATCCCTGACGAAAGCATCGAAACGGTCAACATTTTGGCTGAAATCATTCATGAAGCCCTGATTGGCGCGCAGCGCGTCCGTATCGCATTGCGTTCTGACTCGCGCCTCGCCGCCATCCGGGTCAAACGACGATGTCAGTTTGAACAGGTCCGGATATTTCGACGGGATATCGACAGCGCTTGCGATTTGCGTGTTAACATAACTGGCGAGGCCGGCTTCTGTTTGCTGCAGGCTGACCAAAGCAGTTCTCAGATTCGGATCCTTGATGATCGTCATGCGGCCCGAGCTTATGAGTTCCATGATCGACGGCAAATTACCGCTATTAATGTTGTAATAATGTGCAGAGCCAACGATCCGGCAGCCTTCGGCGTTCAGCTGGGTTTCTGCACTTCGTTCGAACAATATGTCAGACACAATTCGCAGCTCGTCTGGAAATCGAAGACGGCGATCAATAACTCTTGCGTTGAGCAAGTTCGCCTGTTCAATATCATCGTGCAGGCGCAAGAGAAACAAACGCGCATCGGATTCGTCCTTGCGCGCCGCATTCCAGTTCGACACCTGAATACCGATAAAGACGCCGACAACGACAATAAAGAAGTCGAGCGCCACGGCGGTCCAGTTCTGTGCTTTGACGTGTTCGGTGATGCGGCGGAGAAGCATCAGCGGCGCTCCAGTTCAGCGTCGATCTCTTCGAGCAATGCTTCGGTGCTAGTCTTCAGGTCTTCCAGAAAGGCGGCGTGCACGATGCCCCACTCGCGCACGGTGCGAAGGTAGGACGCGAATTCTTCATGTTCCCGGGCGAGTTCAATGATTTCCTCGGGCGGGCGTTCATCAAACACCGACACGCCGTATTTATAATTCGCGAGCACGCCGTCATTGCGAAACGGCCGGAAAACATCGCCCGCCGTATCACGAACGTCATCATACTGGTTGTAATATTGCTGGATGCTGCGCGCGAGGTCACGGTTTTCGATCAGGCCGAGGTGGCCTGAGTTAATCAGGGACTCATAGCCGTTTCGGGAACCGACAGTAATACGGATCAGGTTTACCGACCCCATGAGGACATTGAGATCCTCCTCGGCGATGGCCGGCGTTTCGGGGACCGGCCATGCTTCAACGGATAGTCGAAGAACGCTGGGAAGTTTGCGATCAAACGCCTTGTCGTAAATGTAATCGACGGCGGCGATGCGCGCGACGGCGGAATCATAAAGCTTGTCATGAAAGGCGAGATGGGCGCGTAGATCTTCGGCGATCTCTGACAGATGGGCGGCGGCGATCCCCCTGTTGGCGCGCGCATCATTCCAGTTCGCCACCTGAATACCGATGAACACGCCGAAAACGACAATGACGAAGTCGAGCGCAACGGCGGTCCAGTTCTGAGCCTTGACGTGTTCGGTGATGCGGCGGAGGATCATTTAATCGTAACCTCATGCTTAAATTCCAACACTCTGTCGATTTCTGAGTGCAGCGATTCCAACATCTCATGTTGCGGACTCAAAATTAGATCTGAATAGGCGCGAAACCGTCCAAAATTGTCAGTAAAGTCGTTGATGAACATTTGGCTTTGCCGCATTTCCAAATACTGGCAGTCGGCGTGTTCACCATAGATATCAGTTGGATCCATCTTTATGAGATTCGGATGTTTACGACTTAAGACGAGGCGGTCCCCCCGAATGTTTTCCAACAAAGCAGTCGCTTCAATATTGAATTGATCAAAACGGATTATCGCGCTTCTCAGCACGCCATCGGAAATCAGCACAACGCGCCCGATTGACTTCAATTCGTCGATGGCCGGAACGGCGATGACGTCTCTAATAAAAATATGTGACTGATAGAGGGCGAGACAATGCTTGGGGTCCAGGCTGGCCGCGGACTCATTTTTCAAATATTCGCCGACCTCTTTTAGCTGCGCAAGTCTCGTCGACTCGGCATTGACTGTCGCTTTATTTGTGGCGATCGAAAATTCAATTTCTTCATGCAGGCGATTCAAATATTCGCGCTCCAGCTCCCTGTCGCCGCGATTCTCATTCCAGTTCGCCACCTGAATACCGATAAAGACGCCGATGACGACAATCACGAAATCGAGCGCTACCGCGGTCCAGTTCTGCGCTTTGACGTGTTGGGTGATGCGGCGAAGGATCATGGGGCCGGGGATTCCACTGTTGTTGGCGCGCTTGCGGCGCCCAGTTCCACGTCGATCTCGTTACGAATTCGGGTCGCAATTTCGGTGCGGTCCCGCGCGATAATCGAGGCGACATGCAGGGTCGACTGCCAGAACCGCAATTCTTCTATAAGCGCTTTATTTGCGATCAGCGCACCAAGTAATGCCGCCGCTTGCGCCTCTTCCATTGGCGAATCGCAGGCGAACATCTCCTGATTGACATTCAATATTGTCCGATAACAATTTTCCCAGATATAGAGTTGAGTATCGAAGGGAATGAGACCGCGTATATGCTCGCGATAGCGTGGTTGCTCACTGAGCGCGGGATTGTCGGCGGTTGTATAATAATAACCGAGCAGGTCGCGCATATTTACACTATGGATCAACCCAAGTTCTCCGGCGCTTTTCAGTTCTTCGTAAGTTGTATCCCTTGTATAAAATTCACCGAGCTGGCTTGCCTGAAAAAACGCGAGCACAAGCTCCCAGTCGCTGGCGCCGTTCGCTTCGCCCGTCTTCGCATAATCAAGCGCGGTTGAGCCATAGTCGGAAACATCCTCCCAGAACGCGCCCTGTGCGCCATAGGCCGCAAGATCCGCATCAAGATCGTTGCTTATGCGTTCAAGATAGGCGTGGGCGCGATTTTTATCTTCCCGCGCCTCGTTCCAGTTCGAGACCTGAATACCGATAAAAACGCCGATGACAACGATCAGGAAATCGACCCCAACCGCGAACCAGTTCTGCGCTTTGATGTGTTCAGTGATGCGGCGCAGGAGCATTAATTCGCCTCCACTGGAACGATATCACGATATAACCCCTTGGAATTCACCTGTTCAGACGCAAGAATTTCATCGACGTAACTTTGGAATTCAGGAAAGAAAATATCCCGGCGCTGCGCCCAGTAGCGGTGAAACCCCGGTTGATCTTTTACGCCGGAGATGACTGCGGTCAGCGAGTCCCTGATTTCGTGATCCAGCGTGCCCTCTTCCACCAGATAGAAGCTGTTTTGGAAATTCAACATCATCGCGTGAAAATTCAAAACGAACTGATACCATTGCTCGCGCGACTGCGCGCCCGGGTTTTCAATTGCGCTCAAAAATAGAGCGCTCGCCTGCTCGCTTTGACCGTTGGCTGTATACCAGGAACTCATGGAGGCGATCGTCGCATTTGCAGTCGCCGACCTTGTCGCTTTTGCATTGTCATTCAGTTGAAAGCCGACAAAGATCAGCGACAACACGATGGCAAACGCGCTTATTATTTCGGCGACTTGTGCGAATTCAGATAGGTTGCGCTTCATAGGGTCCTCCATTTGCACACAATCCCAAAATTGTATTGCGCTTTGACGTGTTCGGTCAGGCGGCGCAGGATCATGGGGTGGTTCCCGTCTCAAGAAGCTTCAAAATGCTATGCACTTCACCCAGTTGCTGCAGCGCCATATGTTCTCCGGACACCGCCCAGAGAAGCGCCATTTGTACATCGTGGTCTGCTTCTTTCAGAATTTCCCAGTCATATCCCTCAATGCCGCCGTCAGGATCTTTGATGACTTCAAGGTCACTCGAATACCGAAGGGCTTGGACAAACCGAGAGTCTCTTCCGACGATCGGATCACTAAACATCGGAAGGGCGAATTGATATAGCTCGACCGCTTGTCCATACCGGCTGAGCGCGCGCCGCAGTTCAGGATCCGACAGCGTGGAGAGCCTGCCCGCTGAATTGGCCTCCACATAGGCTGCGGGCGGCGAGGGAAGCCGCGGTATATTCGATGCCGCATTCAAGAGTGCAATGACCGCCGCACTATCCGTGGGCGGAACGTCGGTCCTGACGATGTCCAGAAGTTCCGATACGTCTTCGGCAAGGGTGTTGAGGGATTGAAGCCTGTCGGAGAGTTGAGCCTCCAGTTCAACAAAGTCCTGTTTCAGGGCGGCCCGCAACTCCGCCTCGATACGGTCAGCCGACCGCGCTTCATTCCAGTTGTTGACCTGCAGACCGATGAATACGCCGAACACGACGATCAGCGTCTCGATCAGGACGGTGAACCAGTCCTGTTTGCAGAAGGCGGTGGCGATGCGGCGGAGGATCATTCTCCCGACCCTTCAAGATGGGACGCGATTTTTTCTTCCAGCGCGGTCGTCGCCTGTAACAGTTGCACCGTAAAACTCTCATTCAAAACTGCGATGCTGGCGCGCGTGCTCAAATGGGCGGCAACGCGTTCCCAGACTTCCGCCTCGGGCGGGCTCAACAGCACCGCACCGCCGGCCCGCTGAAGCGGCGCGGCGACTCTCTGTCTAAGGAAATTATCGTACTCGTCGTGGTCAAATATTTTGCTTTGCATGATTTTCGCATCCCAAAGCCAGTACCCGATGTTAAGGTCCTCCAGAAGATCATTGAAGTTTCCGTCGATGTAGACGTCGTTGTTTTTTTCAAGAACAGCTTCCAACCGGTCAACGCGGATAAAATAGGCGACAATTTCATTGCGCAGTTCGCTATCAGAGACGAGCCCCAGTTTGCCGGAGCTTTGCAAATCGAGAAATGTCGGACTGTCGACTTTCAGCGTCCGGCGCGTGCCCAGCTGCGATAAGGCGATGGCCAGCTTTTGCCGCCGGGTTTCCGACGGCGCCTCGCCGACAAGCAGGAAAGTCTCGTTCGCCAGCTTTGTTTGAAACTGTTCAAATTCTATTTGTGTTTCAGCGTTTGCCATCGTTGAGCGAAGATCGCCGCACAACAGCTCCAGATACGTCGCCTCGGTCTGGTGGTCGGCGCGCGTCTGATTCCAGTTGGCGACCTGAATACCGATGAACACACCCACAACCACAATCATAAAATCGAGGAAAACCGCGAACCAGTTCTGCGCTTTGACGTGCTCGGCGATGCGGCGGAGAAGCATTAATCGATCTCCCTATCGATGCGTTCCTTGACGGCCGCCGATTTCCCGGCGGCTTCGTCGTAATATCCGAGCGCCCTGTCTTTAAACCAATAGGCGGACACCGCGATGCGTTTCAGTTTTGCCGCGTGGTCGCGAAGGTCTTTCGCCTCCTCGGCAGCGGCGCGTTCACCGTAAAGCGCCGCCGTCCTTGGATCCCAGCGTAGCGCATCGTAGTCATAAACAATCCGAGAATCGTTGGGCAGCAGCCAGGCAGCATTGACGTCGAACGCCTCTTTCGTGCGGTCGTAATATTTATGGAGACGGGTGATCTCTTCTCTCAGCGCTTCGTCACGAATAATTTGCAGATTGCCGCTCGTGACCAGTTCGTCGAATGTTATGCGCGTCGGCTGGAAGTAAGCGACAGGCCACCCCTCCTCGATGAAGTCCCGGCCGGCTGCGATCAGTTCGGCATCCGTCGTCTCAGGATTGTCCAGAGCGGCAATGAACGTTTTGACGATCATGTTGCGATTGATGCTTTTGGTGCGCGCTGCGCCAAAGTGCACGACGCTTTCCGCGATATCCGTTGAAAGGCGCGCCAGATAGGCGCGCTCCTGATGATGCTCCTGACGCGCCGCATTCCAATTGGAAACCTGAATACCGATGAACACGCCAACAACGACAATCAGGAAATCGAGCGCGACGGCGGTCCAGTTCTGGGCTTTGACGTGTTCGGTGATGCGGCGGAGGAGCATTAATCAGTATCCTTTTCTTCCGCCTCAACGGCATGCTCACAAGGTTGCTCAAGCGCCTGTAATACCGCGCACGCCCGTACAAGGCTAATACGATGCCAACCAAGATCTATATCACGAGCACGCATGACATTGGACAGGCTTAAATAGAGTTCTGGAGATGCAAGATCGCGCTTCAGCGCGTTCGAAAATTCTTCAGGCCGATCACCTACCGAAAGCACCGCAAGCGTTTTAATTCGGAGTATAACATCCGAATCATCGCTAAGCGACTGGATGAGAACCAAGTTCGCATCAATATGGCGCTCAGCCGCAATATTAAATTCCAACAGGGCCGTCCGTAACCCCGACGACTTTAAGAGGTCCATATCGCCCTGCGCGATAATTTCGTTATAGGTCGGCGATGTTCCCGGTGGCTGTATCCATCCGTCTACACCGTCCAGTATTACATGCAAATCATTGCGGGTTGCAGTCAGGTCTCCGGCAAGAATTTCACGGGACGCGCGTTCCGCTGCCGCTTGCCAGCCCTCAACCCGGCGAATATTGTCAGCAGTGTAGTCCTCAATTCTCGAAAACTCATCGATGAGCCGTACTTTAAGGAGTTCAGCCCGCCGGTCTTCGCCCCGCGTGTCATTCCAGTTGCCAAGCTGAATACCCATGAAGACGCCCACAACGACAATGAAAAAATCGAGCGCGATGGCCGTCCATTCCTGCTTGCGAAAATGCGCGATGATGCGGCGGAGGATCATGGGCGGGGCTCCATTAAGGCCGCCTCAATTTTGGTCAAAACCGAAAGCTCAATCGCGACACGTTGCAAAACGCCATCTGTGCGCGCCAGATTACTGAGGAGTTTGTTTTGAATGGCTTGATCCCCGCGAATAATGTCCAGCAGACAGGCGGTCTGAAACGTTGAGTCTGTAATCCGCGCAACCTGTCCGTTCTCCGCTTCGGTCCCAGCGCTCTCAAGGTCGGATTTCTCGACCAAGCGGCGCGGAAAGGCGTCGCTGTATGTGTCGCCCAGATTGGCCAGGTCAGTGAGTGACGTGTTGAGTTGCATGATGACTTCATGGTGATCGCGATACGCCAGCAATGACGGCCGTAAGGTTTGCCCCCGAGACGTTCGCAAGCTGCCCCTGGCGAGAATTTCGTCCAATGAGCTCAGCGGGGCGACTGGATAAAAGAGGAGATGAGACGACCACATCGCGCGACATTGTGCATCGCTGACGGTCTGCTGCTCTGATTTATTCTGAATAATATCGACGGCTTCAATCAGCGACTTCCGGTGCGCTTCGATTTCAGTTCGCCATGCGGACTTTGACGTCACCGCCGCTTCGACATCGCGCTGAATTTTCGTCAACAGCTGCTGCTCAGTCGCTCTTTCTGTGTTGGCGGCGTTCCAATTGTTGACCTGCAAACCGACAAACACGCCGACGACGACGATCAAAAAATCGAGCGCAATGGCGGTCCATTCCTGCTTGCGAAAATGCGCGATGATGCGGCGGAGGATCATTTATTCTTCCTGACTGGCTTTGATCAGATCAAGGACGGCGCGCGCTTGCGGTTCGACCTCTTCATATAGCTCGATTGACCGCACCTTTAACCAATAGTGAAACGCCGCATGACGCCGGAGAAGATCCTGATTCTTGCGTATATCGTCGGCAAGGCTTTCCAGCGATGCGTCATCGAACAAATTCCGGGTTCGGACGTCATAGCGAAACGCATCGAATTCGTAATAAATACGGTCCTCGCCCTGTTGTATCCACGAAATGTTGCTTTCAATTTTGGTCTGCGCAGCCTCATAGCGCGCGTGAAGATTTGTCAGACCGGTGCGGATTGCTTCATCGGCGATGATGTCAAAGTTTCCGGTGGCGATGAGATCGTCAAATGTTGTCCGGTTGGGGCGAAAATTCGCAAAGAACGCGCCCGTCGTGAGGTATCCATTCGTCGCTTCGACGAGTTGTTCGTCGGTTATCGAATTGCGATCTAACTGGGTGGTGAAATTTTCTATGACGCGAAGGGAGCTTACAGTAAATGCCTGCTCTTCGCGAATATGAGCGAGCGTCAATTCAATATCATCGGCGAACCGATCCAGATATTGCATTTCGCTCAGGCGTTCGTGACGTTGCGCGTTCCAGTCGCCGAGCTGGATGCCCATGAAAACGCCAACCACGACGATGACGAAATCGAGCGCGACGGCGGTCCAGTTCTGGGTTTTCACATGGTCGATGATGCGGCGGAGGATCATTGGGCGGTCTCCTGTACGGCATGGGTGACGCCCAATTCCACATCGACCGCAGCATGAAGGGCCGATAACACCGGCGCATTGCGGCGAATAATATTGCCGGCCGTCGCATAGTGGCTTACGTTTTCTCCAAAGTTATTGACGAATTCTGGGTCCGCCTTCATGGCGGCGGTGTCGCACAGATAGCCCGGTGTGTAGCCGTCTTCGTCATTCGGGTCATCCGCCGGCTCCAGATGATAGGGCAGGAGGGCCGGAAAATCCCGCGGCAGATAGGCGCCGCGCCTTGTATAGGTATCGACATCAAGCATGCGAATCTGGTTAGCGCGATGCAGCGCGCTCACGGCGTTTCTAAGCGCATCACTGCGAATAACGCTTAGCTGACCCGTCGATAGCATTTCCTGCACGACCGGCACATCGAGATTGGGAATAAAAGGCGCATGCGAATTGCCGATGCTGCGGCATTCTTCAAAAGTCAATGGACGGACGTCCTCCATGCCGAGGAGGATTTTCCGGATACCGTACAGGCGCTCGCGAATGATCCGTTCCCTGGTGCGATCCGTCTCATAGGCGGCCTCCACAGCGGCGACTTCTGTATGCAGACGTTGAATAATGCTTGCCTCTGAACGGCGCTCTGCACGCGCATCATTCCAGTTACTTACCTGAATACCGATAAAGACGCCGAAGACGACAATGACGAAATCGAGCGCGACGGCGGTCCAGTTCTGGGTTTTCACATGGTCGATGAAGCGGCGGAGGATCATTGCTCACTCCTTGCGACTTCCTGAAGATCGGCTCGGAGCGCGCTGTTGACAACTTGAAATTCCGTGAGGGCGGTTTCGATGTCAGCGAAACGCAGCCGCAGGGCTGGCGCGAGGTCTGGATCAGCGCGCAGCGCCTCGGCGGCGGCGGCGATGCGTTCCGGCGGCATGCCAAGCGCGCAGTCGTAACTCAGGGAACCTTTGACGGAATCATAATCGCCGAGCGTCACCGGGCCGTCACCACAGGCTTGAAGCAGCGCGCGCTGGACATCTGCAGGCGTGTCGCGACGGAACAGCCGCCTGTATTCGCTGGCTCGCCCTTGATCGGCGATGGCATCGAACAGGGGAGTCGTGAACAAGCGCACCGCCGTCGACCGGAGCTGTTCATCTCTGATGAGGCCGATTTCTCCCATCGAAACGAGTTCGTCATATGTTGCGCGCTGCCGAATGGTCCATTTTAGCTGGGTTGCGCGATAGGCGGCGATAACGAATTGCTCGTTCGATACCGTTGTATCGCCTTCCAGTGCTGCAATCGCGCGCTCCGCCCCGGCGAGGACGTCCTTGTAGTACTCGATCAGATACTCGTAGCCCCACGCCTCTTCGCGAAGGTCTTCAGCAAGGCGTTCGCTGAAGATCGCCGCCCGCGCATTCGTCGCCCTGTTGTCATTCCAGTTCGACACCTGAATGCCGATGAAGACGCCGACGACGACGATAACGAAGTCTAGCGCGATGGCGGTCCAGTTCTGCGCCTTTACGTGTTCGGTGATGCGGCGGAGGATCATTCGAGCGCACCTGCAACTTGTTGCGCCGTTTCCCTGACGTCGGAAAGCGTGCTTTCGCCGACGCCGATCGTCATGCGCAGTTCGGCCATCCAGAAACGCAATTCGTTCACCAGCGCTTCGTCGCCGAGGAACATCGCTAAAATATTCTCCGCGCGCGCCGCGTCTATCGGTGACGGGCAGTCGATGAGACGCTGCTCTTCTATGTCCGATTGGTGGCAGGCGTCCCAGATATAGTTCTGCACATCGAATGGCGTCATGGCGCGAATGCGTTCGCGATAAACCGGCAGGGTGGAGAACATGAAGAGGTTTTGCGCCGCGCCAGCGTAATACCGGGCGATTTTCGTGCGCAGATCAAGGTCGTCAATCAGCGCCAGTTCGCCCGCGCCCTTCAGCTCTTCATAGGTCGTATCCACCTTGTTGAAGTGCGAGACCTGGCTCGCCTGATAGAAAGCGAGCACGAGCGGCCACGCTTCACCCTTCCGTTGTTCGCGGCCTTCAGCGACGGCAAGCGCGTTACCGCCGTAATCATAAACCTGCGCCCAGAATTCGAGGCGCAACTTTAACAGATGCTCGTCAAGGGCGAGATCGCTGTGGATGCGCGCGAGATTGCTGTGCGCCCGCCGGTCTTCGGCGATCGCCGCATTCCAGTTCGACACCTGAATGCCGATGAAGACACCGACAACGACAATGACGAAGTCGAGCGCGATGGCGGTCCACTCTTGTTTGCGGAAATGGGCAATGACGCGGCGGAGGATCATTGCTTTCGCTCCTTTTCTAAATCGGCGAGGAGGGCGTCAGCGCGGTTCGCCACGTCAGCCAGCAGATGGCGGTGGTCATCGGTAAATGACCAATAGTCCCAGGTGACGGCCAACAGGGCAGGGTTGTTGCGGAGAAGTTCAATGATCCGCTCTGGCGGGCTAGTGTCTTCAAAAGAGAAACCAGCATTGATCTGCGCGTCGAGCAGCTTTTCACGGGTCGAAATAAGCCGCGTTTCAAAATTGTTCACCAGATCAACCCTGGCGTAATATTGCTGGATCTGGCGAATGAGCGAGCGGTTGGTGATTGTCTCGATGCCGCTGGTGCTGATCATCGCTTCGTATGCCGTGCGGTTCCCATCCAGAAGGCGGGTCAGCGTCATGGCCTTGTTGATCGCATTAGGCGGCGTTGCATCGAAGGGAGCGATCTCCAGCACCGGAATGGAACCGAATTCGGTATATGTTTCAGTCGGCGTTGCGGTCCCTGTGGCTT
>CALODW010000002.1:0-1550 GCA_942492295.1 uncultured Alphaproteobacteria bacterium | reverse complement strand
GCGGCGGCGGCATCGCGCCCGACCGTCACGCCACGACTCCAAGCCCGACAAGCTGAGCGGGATCCCAAACAAATCCGCAAAGGCTTGGATCCGGTCTGGTCAATGGCGGCGCAAGTGATCCGGCACCAGTTCGAATTCCGTGACTCCCCATTTGGGCACCGTCATGAATCCTTGCTGAGCCGTGTAGCGTTTCGCGCGGTAATGATTGCCCGGCTGTTTCACCATGGCGGAAAAGCGCGGCGACACTCGTATCGCGGCGGCGGCATCGGGTAACGTGGAAGCACATTTTCGAATCCCCTTCTTTTGTGTTTCGACTGGCGACTCTTTGCATGGCGGGCAATGTTAGGTCAAGCGAAATTATTTTGTTGACTGGCACGGCGAATCATGGGACAAGGGGCAATCGAAACGCTACTGAAAGGAATCACCATGGCAAATTCTGTTCTGCTCTGGAAAGGCCCTAGCGCCATTGACGGCGCGCCCATTGCGCTTGTCGCGACCGAACTCAAGAAAGCGTCCAGCAACACAAAAACCGGCGGCATGGTTCAAACCTATATCATCCGCTCGGACGTGTCGCCCGTTGACGCAATCCACACCGGCGCGGACTCGTCAATCGCTGGCGCGTGCCCGCATCGCGGCGATATCGTGCCCGCGACCGATGGCGCGCACGCCACGAAAAACGTGAATCGGGCATTCCTGCTACGTTTTGGTTTTTCAAGGCCCGTTGAACGTTTACAAAACATTGACGGCGGGCAAGTATCCCGACGCGCGCCACAATGGCGCGGAATTGCTGCGCGGTCTGGAGCGTGCGAATCTCGGCACCTATGGCGACCCGGCGGCGGTTCCCTTTGACGTCTGGGCGGCGTTGCTGGCGCGATGCTGGCAAGTGCACCGGATACACGCACCAATGGCGCGAGTCGTTCTGTGATCCGCGCTTTGCGCAATGGTGCATGGCAAGCGCGGACTCGCCTTGTGAAGGCATCGCGGCGCGCGCCATGGGTTACCGCTCTTTCCAGAGTCGGCACGCTGGCGGAGTCGCTGGTCAAGGGTCAAGAATTCCTTTGCCCGGCGTCTGAGCAAGCGGGCAAAAAATTGACCTGCGAATCTTGCCTTGCATGCGGCGGCACAAATAGCCCAAACAAGGCAAGCGTTTTCATCCCGGCGCATGGAGTCGCGTCAAAAATCAACGCTTTTACAGAAAGGAGTCTCGCATCGGAATCATAGAATTTTTGCTTATCTGTGCGGTGTATTATATGCTAAGCGCATTCTGAAACCAAACGGCGCGCCATGGTGGCGCGCCAAACCAAAAGGACCTAGACCAATGAAAAGCGACAAAACACGCGACGACTCGAAGCATGAAAACCGCGACCGCAAGCGCGACCGTGACGGCGTGCGCGCGGCGCAAGGCGGCGCGCAAGGCAAAGCCAAGCGCCGCGAATTCGAGCGCGGCGGACGCTGAAAAAAATGTTAGGCGGCGCGATTATTTACTTGACCGCGCCGCCCGAATCATGCGAGTGTAAGTTATCGAAACGGCGCAACGCCACAACCCGACC
>CALODW010000001.1:0-379050 GCA_942492295.1 uncultured Alphaproteobacteria bacterium | reverse complement strand
CGCGCCGATATTCCAACCAGACTGGAATCGAAGATACGCACGCATTGTCGGGCCCTACGCTTGGCTGACTGACATTCTTGCTATACTAACATTTAATAACTTAGTATATATTAAACGTGGCAAGCACAACTGGCTCCTAAAGGATCGCAGGAGATGAACGGGCGAGACAATCGGATAGACCTCAATCCAGGTTACCTGGTTAACGATGTGGCGCGCCTCTTACGGCGCGAATTTGACCGCCGGGTCAAACACATAGGCCTCACCCGCGCGCAATGGTTCGTGCTTGCGCATCTCTACCGAAATGACGGGCGAACACAGCGCGCCCTCGCGGACGAACTTGACATGGAGCCGGCTCCGCTTGGCCGGCTGATAGACCGCCTTGAGGAAAGTGGATGGGTTCGCCGAGCGCCCGCGCCGGGCGACCGTCGGGCAAACCTCGTCCATCTTACAGACAAGCTTCTGCCTTTGATTGAGGACCTGCGGGCTGCGGCGGACAATCTATATAAAGACGCCTTCAAGGGACTTCCCGCCAAGCGCGTTGAAGAATTCATCGAGGCGCTGACGATTGCAAAATCCAACCTGATCGACCTCGGTTCCGAACCGGTTGGCGCGCTTTCAGCGGCGTTGACGACTTGCATCGCGTTCAACGCAAAGCCGCAAAGAAAAATGCATAGCGATGAATTTCCAGCAGCATGAAACATCGCTGAAGAATACCGACGATATGCCGCCGTGGGCGGAAGTGATGAGGTCTTTCTTCTCTGAGACCCATCAATTATTCGCGACATTACAGATGGAAGCGAACAAGGTCGCCGAAGACGAGGTCTGCGTCTTTGCGACGGTTCCGGATTTTTTCTCATACAAGGATGATGACGGCAGTGCGCATCCAGGCGCTTACACTATCATCCTTGATACGGTTTTCGGCTTTGCCGTTTTCGCCAGAATTCAGAAGCCCAAAGCCATCGCCACAATCAATTTGAAGACTGAGTATCTTAGCCCAATAGAGATTGGCGCTAAAGTCATTTGCAGCGCAGAATGTCACGCCGTCAGCGGCAATATCGCCAGAACGCGCGGAGAGATATTCGATTACGACGGAAGGCCGCTTGCGAGCGCAACAGGCGCTTCATGATCGCCAGTGGCGGGCCCGATTTCACTGGTCTTGGCGAGACACCACGGTCATGACGCAACTTCTGGATTCGCCTCTCGGTAGCTGGCTGCGGTTTGACGTCGAGGAAAACGGCGACGACGCCCTTTATTCAATTACGCCAAACGACGCTCATATCGGCAACCCGCTGATCAAAGCGCTTCACGGCGGGATCGTTTCCACATTTCTGGAGCTTGCGGGACTTCATGAGTTGCGCCGCTCTCTCAGTCCCGACGCGGACGGTGAGGCGATTAATATCAATGTCGATTATCTGAAGTCCGTCGCACTGGCGCCGCTTTTCGCCAAAGCGCGCATTGTGAAAACCGGCCGGCGGCTCGTTTTCATCGATTGCGTCGCCTGGCAAGACGCTGCCGAAACGCCGGTCGCGAAAGCCGCCTGCAGCTTTGTCATTTCGAGATAGCGCGAAAAAAAACCTCCCTGTTTTTAGCGCTTCACTTGCCTCCCGATGAAAATCGGGAGGTTTTTTCTAACCTTACTAATTGATTAACCCCACTTGTCGCTCGCTTTCACTCCCACCAACCGGTCCAGCGCACAAGGCAAAAGGCGCGGTTATGCGATTGAAGTTATTTTATCCGCATGCTGACACCCTCCAAACGCTCGGCGAGAGCCCGGTATTGCGTTTGAAGGATCGGGATAATACCGACAGTTCAGCATAAGCGAGGGATGCGGAGATTTCACTCAAACTGGCGCTTGAATTCCGTAACATGGTCTGCGCGAGTTCTACACGCACGCCATCAAGAAGCTTCCGGCAACTATAATTATACCTGCTCAGACGGCGCTGAAATGTGCGTGGCGTAAGTGAGAGGTCCTGGGCGACGCCTTCTATTGTGCAGTCTCCGGATCTTAACCGGCGCATAATGCATTTGCGGGCTTCAGTAACGATGTCAGCTCGCTGACTTGCCGCGTCATCCTCAAGATGTTTTAGCAAAACCCTGTTCAGCACGATATCGCTTGTGCAGACCGGCTGGTCCATCAAGCCCCGTTCTAGAGCAATCGCGGTGATGTCGCTTTCAAACACGACAGTGAACCGCTACCCGATGTTGGGCCACCCGGCTGGAGGATTTCCGGGTTTCAATGTCACGGTGGATTTTGATCCGCCGTGGGACTAATCAGCGAGATCGGCGGTTTGTACCCGATTGCGCTGTGCGGACGTACTTCATTGTAGTCTCTTCGCCATTCCTCCATCTTCCGGCGCGCATCGTCAAGGCATAAAAACCAATGCGCGTTTAAGCACTCCGCTCTGAACTTGCCGTTGAACGACTCGATGAATGCATTGTCGGTTGGCTTTCCGGGCCTTGAGAAGTCCAGGATCGCATCATTTTGATACGCCCACAGATCGAGGTCGCGAGAGATGAACTCGGAACCTTGATCGACACGGATCGCTTTTGGATAACCAAAAAGCTTGCAGGCCTGCTCCAGCGTTCGCACAACATCTTCACCCCGATAGCTGAAGCGCGGATCGATGACCGGAGAGAACCGAGAGAACGTATCGACCACAGCAAGCACGCGCAGCTTGCGCCCTGTTACAAGCTGATCGTGGACAAAATCCATCGCCAGGTTTCATTAACGTCCGTCGCGTCTTTTCGATCATCTCGAAGCTTGGCCTTCACGCGCCGCTTCGGTGTCTTATTGCGCAATTGCAGGCCCATTTCATGATAAAGTCGATAAACGCGCTTGGCGTTTATCCCCCATCCTTCACGGCGCAGCAGCACGTGAATGCGCCGATAACCGTAGCGCACACGCGTTTCAGCAATTTCTTTGATCCGTTTCTTGAGATCGGCCTGCTCGTCGCGCCGGGGTTTGTATTGTTGGGTGGAACGCGGCACTTTCATGACGCGACAGGCTCGGCGTTCACTTACCTTCCATACAGCGGTCATTTCGGAGACCAGCTCCCGACGACGAGCAGGCCTTAAAGCTTTCGGCGTATGACGTCCTGGAGCATGGCTTTGTCAAGCGACAGATCCGCCACGATCTTCTTCAGCTTGCCGTTTTCTTCTTCGAGTTGCTTCAGTCGCTTCATTTCGGACGGCAACAGCCCGCCATATTTCTTGCGCCAGTTGTAGAAAGTCGCCTCGGCGATACCGGCCTTTCGGCAGACCTCCGAAATGGGTGTTCCTTCCTCAGCCTGTCGCAACACAAAGGCTATCTGCGCATCCGTGAACTTGGATCTCTTCATCGAATTTTCCTTCCGCTCCAAAGGGCATCATAATTGGAAAATTCCAGCGCAAAATGGTCCAGTTTTCGGGCAGCAGGTCATAACGTGTGACGGCTCGTTTTGGATTTCGTAAAACATTTCTAGCTGTTATTCTTGTTTCATTTTTGACTGGGCGAAAATTCAAATTCCGGGAGCTATATCAGGATCTGGTGATTACGATTTCGCTTCAATACAAACAAATCCATTGATGACTTGCGCTGGATAAATTTTTAGAGGAACGGCGCATGGCAAATTCACGACCTCTCCAGTTTTAATTGAAAACGCCCCCCCATGAAACGGGCATTCAATCACATCACCTTCCTGAAACCCTTCGGTGAGATCCGCATCCCCGTGTGTACAAGTACGGTCGGTGACAAAAATTTCATCCTCAATGCGATATACCGCGAAAGGCGGCAAGCCATCAATTTCTACTGAGATTGGCCCCCCCTCTACGACATCTGACGCCGCACATAAACGCAACATTGCTTCCATTTCCATTTATTGTCCCTTCGGTCAGGCCGAACTTTCTGAAATTTCAAAGATGTTTTGGGTTTACACGAAACGCGCACCCCTGATTAATCCACCTTCAGGCCGAATTATTGATCATCTAACGGGCGCGGCGCAGGTTTTACAGTCAAGTCGGAACGAGGATAGATGCAGCAGGCGAGAGCGTAGTTTTGTTTCTCTTCAGCAAAAGAAACTTTTTCCCGGCTCATCCTTTTGCGCAAAACGTCACCCGCAATAATTTTCACCCTGCAAATCCCGCACCCACCCCGCCGGCAGCCGACAGGGATCCCCTTGTGACCGGCGCGCTCCAATGCTTCCAGCACGTTTGCGCCAACAGAACAACTAATCGGCGCCGAATTCTCCACTATAATTTGAAACGTCTCGCAACGCTCTACGTCAGTGGCATGATTACTGATCATCAGTTACAACTCTTCAAACTGAGTGAATTATAGTTCAAAACAGAAGCTGGGCGATTCTATTGACGTCACGTCATCACCGATGTGAACCGATCGTGAACTTCCTTTTCATAGTAGAATATAGCCTTCCCCAACTGATCAACCGTCCATTCCCGAACCGGATTATCCGGATAGTGTTGATAGCCTCCAGCAAAGCACTCATTTCGATTTCCTGAAGGGTCGAAAAAATAAACGGTTTGCCCGCGCGTAATTCCGTGACGGGTCGGTCCAATATCAAGTGAAATATTTCGCTGTGCAATCAAATCACAAGCATGCCCTACATCATTCCATGAGTCGACCAGGAACGATGCGTGGTGGAGTTTCGCGTCGGCTGGCCCTGCAAGAAACGCGATATCATGCGCCTTGTTTGAGCAAGTCAAAAAATATTGCGACAGGGTTACCTTCCGGATCGATTGCCCGCTCGGTAACGACAAAATCTAGCGCACTCTCGAATATTTCTGCAGATGCAGCGATGTCGACTCCGAGGACAGCACAATGGTCAAAACGGGAAATGCGCATGCCACGCGGTTCGTTGCGCCAGATATCCGGATTTTTTGTCATGGGACCACTGTCAGACAATTCCATATCCGAATAAAGATCAAATACTTGGCCGGTGGGAACTGAGAAGCGAATGCGCCGGCCAACTCCGGGATGATCGCCGACGGGAATTCCCTCTGTCTTGACCCCTGCGTCCTTAAGGCGTTTTTCAAAACCAGAAAGCGCCTGATCATCGATCACCTTGAAACCAAGAACATCGAGGCCCGGCTCTTCGGCTTGACGAAGAACGAGCGAATGGCGATCAAATTCGTCATAAGCGCTTAAAAAGGCAAAATCACCACCCTGACTTACAAGATCCAATCCCAAATTATCACGATAATGAACAATTCCTTCATCAAGATTCATTACTCGTATCTGAACAAATCCTGGTCTTAAAACACCTGTCACGGCCATTTTATTTCTCCCTTTTCCGGCCTTCATCATTGACAACGGTAAAGCTAAGGACTGCGCGCGGCGATCGCGAACTGGACCATGTGGCTTTAACAAGATCGCCCACCTTCACATTATTGCCGTTCTCTACCGTGCTCACGATGCGCGCGCCTTCCTCAAGCGCAATCAACGCCACGTTGTATGGTGGCGTTTCGTTCTCGCTGAATGCACGGTGATATACGACAAAACTGTGCACTCGCCCCCGCCCAGTTGCCTTTATTGCCGTCAAATCTCCCGACCAGCACTCGGGGCAGAACGATGCGCCGGGGCCCGGAATGGCGCCGCATCCGTTGCATTTTTGTAGCAGTAACTCGCCTCGAGTTATCCCCTGCCAAAAGACGGAGTCTGTTTCATCGCGAAAAGTTTTTTTTTCTTCCGTCAACGAACTTTCTCCGGGCTTAAAATCAGACAGGCATGATAATCCATACGCCCCCCCTGCGCGGTGACCAGGGACCAACCATTCTTTTCAACCTGGCGGTCGCCAGCACGTCCGGCTGCCTGAAGATATCCTTCCGACACTTGCGTCATACCTTGGAGATAGTAGCCGGAAAGCTGGCCGCCGCCGGTATTGACAGGCAAGCGCCCGCCTGGCGACAAAGCGCCGTCCGCAACGAAATCCTTGCCTTCGCCGCGACCGCAAAATCCATATCCTTCAAGGCCAAGTAGCGTAGTGACAGTAAATGCATCATAAATTTGCGCATGATCGATATCGCGAGCAGATATCCCCGCCATTTGATATGCTTTTTTACCAGCGATCGAGGCCGGCGTATCGATCTCATTTTCGTAATCAGCATAGGCGAGATAGCCTCGGTGTCCCTGCCCCATCCCCCAGATATAGGCGGCGCCATTTGGTTCGCCGCCACCGCCGTCCTGGGCGGAAACAATGACCGCACCGGCGCCGTTCACAGGGAACGCACAATCGAACATACGGAGCGGATCGGCGATCATCTTGGAACAAAGATAGTCTTCCATCGACATCGGTTTGGTCAGAAATGCGATCGAACTTCGCTGTGCCCACTGACGCGCCGCGAGGGCCACTTCTCCAAACGTTTCAGCCCGCGCGCCAAACTGTTCCATATATCGCTGCATCGCAAGACCATAAGCGCCCACTGCGCCATAGAGCCCGTATTGCCGCTCCCAGCCAGAAACATTAGTCAGCGCTAGATCGATAGCATAAGAATCGCCGCCTCTACGCTTCGGCAATATCGGCGTATCGGCAAAAACACAAACAACGTTCTTCGCCATCCCATGCGCGATTGCCATCGCTGCATACTGGATCATTTGCACGCCGCACGCGGCCTGCGACGCGAGGACATTGCCAAACGTCAGATTGCGAAAGCCAAGATCATCGAAGATCCGCAACGGCAGTTCTTCAGACGGATTGGTATCGCTCCGGTTGATCAAAACACCATCTATATCGCTCTTTTGAAGGGCAGAGTCAGACACAGCAGCGATGATAGCTTCGCACGCTAACTGTTTTGATGACTTCAAAAATTCGCGCGAAAGTTCACCGAAACCCAGACCGCAGATTTTTGCAATTGGCTTCTTCACTCGCTTTGACGTCATATCGCTCCAATGATGAGGTGACATTGTGAAAGTGGCCCAGACTCAGGGTTAGTTTTCCGGCGAAAATCTCAAGAAGGAGATCGCCGTGAAGAGGAAGAGATATTCAGTCGAGCAGATCGTTGCGGTCCTGAAGCAGGCCGAGATGGGAACCCCTGTGGCGGACCTGATTCGGCATGCCGGCATCACCGAACAGACCTTTTATCGGTGGAAGAAGAAGTACGCCGGCCTTGAGAGCGATCAGGTCCGGGAGTTGAAGCAGGTACTCGAAGAGAATACCCGACTAAAGAAGCTTGTTGCGGAACTCAGTCTCGACAAATCCGTGCTTCAGGATGTTCTGTCAAAAAAGTTTCCCGGCCAGCGCTCATGAAGGAAGTTGTAGCCTATATCGTGGCGTCGCATGGCTACAGCGAGCGCAAGGCCTGCCAGGTGACGCGTCAGCATCGATCAACCCAGCGAAAGAAGATGCTCAGCGATCCGCTGATTGAGCTGCGCCAGCGCATGCATGAAATTGCGGCGACGCGCATCCGCTATGGCTATCGAAGGGTTCACATCATGCTCAAGCGTGAAGGCTGGAAGATCGGCCGCAACAGAGTCTACCGGGTCTACCGTGAAGAGGGTTTAGTCCTTAAAACAAGGCGTCCGCGGCGCAGGAAGATGGCGACGCATCGTGAGGCGCGATGTCAGCCGAAAGCGCCGAACGAAGCCTGGAGCCTCGACTTCGTTCACGATCAACTTTCGAACGGTCAGAAGATCCGGGCGCTCACGATTATCGACGTTTACACCCGGGAATGTCTGGCGATCGAGGTCGGCTATCGCCTGCGAGGAGAGAATGTGGTCGAGGTTTTGAACCGGCTCGTTCGCTTCCGCGGCGCGCCCAATGCGCTGTTCTGTGACAATGGCGCCGAGTTTACCGGCCAGATGGTGGATCTATGGGCCTACCACAACAAGGTCCGCATGGACTTCTCGAAACCCGCCACGCCCACAGACAATGCGCATATCGAGTCATTTAACGGCTCGCTGCGAGATGAGTGTCTGAATCTACACTGGTTCGAAACGCTGACAGAAGCAAAAAGGGAAATCGAAGCCTGGAGACGCGATTACAATGAGAGCCGGCCTCACATGGCCCTTGGAAACATCGCACCTTCGGAATATGCTTTACAGGCAAGGAATTGCAGGACCACAATGGAACAATCAGCAGTCGGAAAATAACGCTGACCCTGGACCACCTTTCCCAAGCGCTTCAATTCAAAGCCGAGACTAACAGATTCATCGGACCACTATTTCGGTGGCAGACCACAATGATTATACACCGCCCAACCGACCCATAAAGGAAGTCAATTTCCCGCCCTGTCGCATGCACTATATGGGCCTTACGCATGCTGGCGAAAATATTGTGCTAACCTCCTGCAAAATCACTCGAAATTCGGACTTAGGAGCCTGACATAAAGTTCGATATGCGTTCACGAAGGGGAGCCACTATCTCATGCTAATGAATTCAATATGTTAAGCGCAAAATTGCGTGTGACCCCCAATTTGATTCTCGAACTTGTTCCTTCCGCGCTTAATCTCAGTCAATATCGAGTTCGTCAATGAAATGGTTAAAGCAACGGAACCGACCATATCCGTGATCAAATAAGCTACGGACCCGTTGTTACGAGTTTGCCCAGCTTGGATTCAAAAAACCGGCTGCTCCAAAGATTCAAAGATTCAGCTTCCGTAGGGCGCAAGAAGCGATTGACGTCTTTTTTCGCGTCGTCCCAATCAATTGACTGAATGCGTTTAGTCATTTCAGTTTGGAGCCACTCTACATTCACGACGAGTGTTTCATCGTCCGCCCACGGGCCGAATTGACGTAAAGCCGCTTCAAGGTGAGGCAAATTCGGAAAGATTCCTTGTGCGACATACCACGAGAAATCATACCAATCGCGCCCCTTCAAATATTCCCGGCACAGCAGCGCATGAATTTTTAACGCAAAATTTGACGCCAGATCCTGATGCCGCACTTCAAAATCAACCGGAAAATCGAGATATGTAAAGGCGTCAATCGAATGCGCGGGCGGTTCAACATCTATCTCCAGTTTGACTTTCAGGATTTTCCGCGAATCTCTGTTGCCAAAAGACAAATCCAGCTGATTAACAATTGAATTATCTTTTATGACCGCGTTACGAATGCGCTTGTCCATTTGCTCCTTGGAAATCGCCTCGGGCTGCAGGCCATATTCTTCAAATGTCTCTGTAAGAATTTTCAGGAAAGGCGCCCAATCGAATTTCGGATCTGGCGCCAACAACATGAAATCCAGGTCTTCAGAAAACCGCGGCAGCTTATGAAGAATGCGCAAGCTGGTGCCGCCCTGGAAAACCGCAAGTTCAAAAAACTTTGCGCGCCAGAGCCCATAGAGCGCGATCTCCTGGATAATCTCCTTGGTCGCATTCTCTGCTTCCACATCATTGGCAGGTTTGTAACTGGCTAATCGGGCCTGAATAATCTCATTCATTGCTACGATCATTTCCGTGTCGGCGCTTTGCTTGATTTTAAGGCGCGGACCTCACGTTCGAGCTGGGACAAAAACTCGTTAACGGCTTTGTGCTTGTAGACGTCTCGCAATTCCGAGAAGTCTTTCGAACGAATTTGAACAAGATGCGCTTGGCTAATCCGCATTCCATTATCAAGCCACGCAATACCTTCCCATTCCTGTTTCCGAAAGGCGACCAAATCCATGAGCGCCCGCAGCGGTGACGCTGCGAGCATCGCTTGATCGCTGATGACATGTCTTTGAACCCCCGCAAGGAACCCCGATTTGTGAAGCGCTAACGGATTGAATTCGAAATGGCCAAAGTTCGGATGGTCAATCACTTGGGATTTTCGGCCCGGCGTTACGCTGACGGTTGTGTAAACGGCCTCTGGAATCCAGCCATGAAAGGCTAGAGCCGTTTCCATGGAAACATAACTGCCTGAGACCAGCGCCTGAGCGAGTGCAAACGGATGGAGAGGATGCTCGCGGTATTGCTCAGCCAGAACATAAAGGCCGCGTTTGATCCGAACGAGCGCTCCCGACTGCAAGGCGCGCTTTACCTGACCATAGCGCCGGTCATCGCTACCGCCTAGAATGCGCCCAATTTGCTGATCGCTTAGGACACGATCAGCATAACCGGCACTTGTAATTTGTGAAACCAGCCCGCTCATAAAATTCTCAATACTGTCACAATATGACAGTTACGAGAATTATTTGTTAATTACAAGATGGTCGGCCTTCCTAAATGCACAGGGGATGGCGATTCACGAAATCGCGGTCAGTTCCCGTAGAATTGCCTGGAATTCAGGCCCCGGCGCCTGGCATAAAGTTCGATACGCATTCACGAAGGGAGCCACTATCTCATGCTAATGATTCCAATATGTTAAGCGAGAATTTGCGCGCAACCCCAATTTGATTCTCGAACAGGTATTGGACTTTATCATGCGCTTGCCATTAGTTTTAAGAGCAGCAGGCGCCGTTTAATCAGAAGTGTTTACGCCACATTCGCACATCGGACTCTGCGACCTTCGATGGCCGTTCAAGGCCGCCCACACGCCGGCGATAATTCTCAAAGGGGAATTAGCGCCTTATTTCTCGATTATTACTCGCACAGACAACAAACATTCGCCTGGTCAACGCCGACTAATAAATTCGGCCCCGCTGCGGAATCATTTTTTTACGGACCTCGGTCGGCAAGCGGTTTTCAACGGCGCGTCAGCAGGGTGTCGATGACGTTCTCGCCGACGGCGCGGCCAAGCTTGGTTCCTTCCACCGAATCGTAGCGGAAGTGAATGCCAAGATAGACCCGTGACAGCGCGCATTCCTCGGCGGCGTTTGAAAACCTTTTGAAACGGCGCGTCGGCGGATGCATTTCGAGAGGCTCGGAAAAAGGTCCGGCGATATCGACTGTTTTTGTCTCCATCTCGAATTTGCGAGCGTCGCCGAAAACATCCGAAAACACCGCCATCGCCGCCGCGCAAACAGCGCCGTGCGCGGAAGGATAGGAAGGGAACGCGTAAGTGTGGCGGTGCGTATTGTTCCATGTCGGCTCCGGCGCCGTATCGGGATTGCCGTCATTTTCAGCCCAGCGGATCGCCGTATAGGGCCGCCAGTGATTGTAATGAAACTTGTTCTCAAAAACGCTCACATAAGCGTCGAAAATGCCCATGTTGATCAGCGCAAACAGCCGCGCGCTTTCGGCAAGCGACAGCTTCTCCTCGACCGCCAGTTTTCGCGCGAGGCGGTTGTGAGAATTCTCGGCAAAATCTTTCCACCACAAGGCAAGATGTGTTTGATCCGCGGTGCGCGTCATTGACTGAAAGCGGCCCACCTCCTTGACTTCATTGAACGCGCGCGCATAGGCGTCGCTGTCGATCGCCGGCGGAGGCGGCGCGCGAAACTGATCGGCGGATTTGAGCGCAAAGCCTTTGGCGTGCGCCCACGCCGCGCCAAAGACAAAGCCTTGTGGCGTGCCGCTGTGATCGGGAAACTCCGCATAGACGCCCGGCCCCATCGGATGAAGTTGATATTCGACTTCAGTGTTCCAATTATCGCCAACGCGCTTCGCGAGGGCGGCGCGCGCCGCAGCCGCGCCGACCGCCGCGCCTGCGGACTTCGCACGGCTGTCGTCGACCTTAGCGAGCCATCTGTCGCGCAGCGCGGCGAAGTCGGCAGCCTTGTCTGGATATTGATCTGCAGCGACGTCATAAGCAGCGTGTGCGAGCGCCGCGCCCGGATCCGCCAACGGCGCGCGGTCATGATAGGCGTAAGTATTGAATTCATCTTCGATGGCGTTAAGCGAGTCGTGGATTGCAAGATGCATGATCGCGGCGGCCCGCACGCCCTTTAGCGTCAAAAACCCATCCTCAGCCTGCGCGGTTGAAAGCAGCAGTTCGTTCCACTCAACGACCGGATTGGCGGTTTCGGCTCTCGCTTTGAATGCGAAACCGGCGAGCAATAGAAGGACCAGGATGAGGCGCATGACAAAAGCTCCTAATGAAAGGCAAACGGTAGTGGCGAGGGAGCCAATGCGCTACTATTAAAACTGTAGCAATCGCGGGAGCGGCGCTGATGACGGTGAAATCTCGATCACGCGCAGGCTATGGTCAGTATTGCCCACTGGCGCTAGCCACTGAAACGCTGGGCGGACGGTGGACTATTCTAGTGCTCAGCCGCGTCATTGAAGGTTGCGCGACCTTCAGCGACATTTATCGCGGCGTGCCGCGCATTTCGCCGTCGCTTCTTTCATCGCGCCTTTCCGAGCTCGAACAGGCTGAACTTGTGAAACGTGAAAAGGTGAAAGGCGCAAAACATGCGCGCTATTGGCCAACCAAGGCGGCGCTTGAACTGGAGCCATTGTTGAATGGTCTCGCCGAATGGGGACAACGCTGGGCACGCGACATGGAAGACGACGATCTCGATCCGGGATTTCTGGCCTGGAGCATGCATCTCAGGATGAACGCAGATGCGATGCCGGCGGAGCGCACCGTTTTGCAGTTTGAATTTTCTGGCGTTCCCACCGAGTATCGCCGTTTCTGGCTGGTCGGTGAACGCGGCGCCATCGACATGTGCCTGAAGCCGCCGGGGTTCGATGTCGATCTCGTTGTCAGTTCCGATATCCGTATTTTTGTCGAGGCGTGGCGAGGCATTCGCGATTTGCACGCAGAGATTCGCGCGCGACGAATCAAGCTTGCCGGACCAGCGGCGCTGAAAAAAAGCTTTCCGGAATGGCTCATGCTTAGCCAGTTCGCACCAATCAAGCGCAAACGGAAAGGGGAGGAATCAAAGCGCAGACCAACAATGCGCGCGTCGGGTTAATATGAAAGCAAACGCAGACGCAATGCGCGTTCACGCTCCGCAAAGACTAGTGTCACTCCAATCCGGTTCATCCGCTGTTGAGACGCCATTTCGAAACGCATTCTCAAACTTGTTCGATCCAGAAATCGCTCCCGACCGCCTGCGGACGGCCAACCTCTAAAAGGCGTAGTTAGCCAGTAATTCCAGGCCAGATGGGCAGCAACGTTACCAGTGCTTCAGGAGTTAAAATGATGTAAAAGCGCAAAAAATTCAGCCTTCGGCGCCCGACAAAGAGTTCGATACGCATTCACGAAGGGGAGCCACTAATTTTCTCAACATATTCAATAGTTTAATTACCAGAATTTTCGACCCTATTTTTCCTTTCGAACTCTTTGGGATGCGATTGACGTTGGGCGCAATGAATTTACGCGATTTCACATTACGGAATGCGTTGCAGAAGAGATTCTGCGCGCGATGTTATCAACTCGGAGATTTCTTCCACGGCGTTTCTGTCAAATGCGGATTTCAAAATTTCCGCCTTGGTTTCACCGATTGAGTCGCTCACCGCATTGGTCAACTCGCCCGCGCGCGTTCTGATGAATCGCAACGCGAGTCCTGTTTCGTCTGCGAACCTCTCCCAATCACCCGGTTTCAATTCTTCGAGCGTATGGCGTTTGGCGATCTTCATCGCCAGACGCGGCGATAATTCCGGGTAATGAACTGTAGATAGAAGATCGTAGAGCGGCGCCAGTTCAATGGAGCCGTTTTCGCGGTGTAACAGGCTAAAGTTCTTCGCATGGGCGTCGGCGTTGCCAATGATCAAATTGAAAATCGCCGCATCGAAAAGCTTCAAGACTTCGACCGCCGGTCGCGTCGCCGCGCGGCGCAACAGATCAAAGCAGTCACGAAAAATTGGCCCCCCGTCGGCTGCGTATTTCCGTTCGGAAGTGTAACCAAGCGCCTGGCAAAAATCTTCCTGATGCAGGCGTCGCAATACACCATCATCGCCGCAAATGCGGTCGTATCGTTCGACAAGCAGAAAGGAGCGGTCGCCCGCGCGCCGGATTTCAACATTAGCGACATCAAGGCCGACTTTTTTGGCAAGCCGCATGGCGAAGGCTTCGTTCTCAGTCGTTCCGAGAAACCGTTCGATAGGCGGTTTCAAAATATGGCTCGTCGCCTCTCCTGGCGTCGGCAACGCTATTTCGTCATTGACGAGGATGACCGGGATTTTCGACTGCGCGCCAGCAAGCGACAGGCGAAGCCCCTCGCGACCAGCGAGAAAAGGTCGTGACGGTAATTCGTCGAGCAAATCAACAAGCGCTGCTTCGCCAAGCGGTTTATTTTGTGTCGGAAGTAACGACGCCGGCGGCGCCTCCCCTTCCGGCCAGAGCGTCAGTGCTCCGGCGACTTCACCGCCCAATTCGTTCAGGAGTTTGAATTCATTGCCGTGGGATACGCCGAGGGCGCCGGCAACCGCGATGCGCTGGCTTTCCTCTGGCAACAGACCTTCGAAGAACGGACGGCATTCGCGCCGGCTGAAGGGATCTTCCCGTTTCGGCAAGGAGAATGACAAAGCTGGCTTGTTATCGTCTGCTAGCCATTCAGGAGCGTAAGCAAATCCCATTTCGCCATGGCGATCGATGGTCAAGGCGCCGACGATCTCGCCGTCCCACCAGACATTTATTGTCTTGGTCATAATCCGTCCCCGCCAGGACCGGTAAGTTCGATCTTGCAGCCCAGAGCATTGAGGACCGCCAGTGTCTTGCCGAGTTGCGCGGTTTCCTTGCCGGCCTCCAATTCAATGAGAAAACGCAAGCCGACGTCGGCGGCGCCCGCGAGCTGATCTTGGCGCAGACCCTGGCGTTTGCGTAATTCCCGTATTTTTAAGCCGATCTGTTTTGGCGTCATAATTTATTCCCGGTCAGGAACATAAAGACCGATATCATAAAAATCAAGACAAATATTCCCGATCAGGAATAAATGCTTCAGAACCAGGCTAAACCAGAAAAATATTACCGATCGGGAACATGGCGCTCTCGGCGCTCACTACATTCGAATGTGTGACAGGCTTTCAGTCGCACTGAAGGAAATATGAAAAAAGCGGCTTAGGAAGCACCGATTTCCTGCAAAATCGCCCGAAATTCATGCCCCGGCGCCTGACATAAAGTTCGATACGCATTCACGAAGGGGAGCCATTATCTCGCTAGTTTTGTCTGAGCCGTCGAGGCCCCTCCTCCGAACCGCCGGTGCGGTTCGCTGTTTTACTTGAGACTCGTTTTGATGGGGGGACGGCAACCACGATCAGCGCAAAGTGACGTTGATCGCGGACCGCCGCGACGTCACTATAACGACGGCGAGGCCGCACAAAATACCGGGCATGCCCTCATAAATGTCTTCGTGCAGCCCGGCTTGCCGCCACAAGAGCGCTACGCCCACCGCAACAATCATCGCAACAATGGCGCCTGCTTCACTTATGCGCCGGTTCATGGCGTAAATAATCAGGAGCGGTGCAAAGGCTGACGCGAGCGTTGACCAGGCAAGAATGACGAGGCTGAAAACGCTGCGGGTTTCGGAAATGGCTATCCCGAGCGCAAGTATCGTTACCAGCGCAGTCGCGAGTTTCAGCTTCCAGGTTTTTTCCTGACGTTCAGGCATTAAATCGTGCGTGATCGCCGCAGAACAACTGAGCACCAAAGAATCTGCGGTGGACATCGTGGCGGCGAAAATACCCGCCAATATCATGCCCACAAACACTTCCGGCAACAATTCCCGCGCCATCGTCGGCAATGCCAATTCGGGGTCGATATCGCCGAGTTCCGGCAGATAGAGTCGTGAGAGCAAGCCGACACCCGTTGCGAGCGTATAAAACAATGTAAAGTAACCGTAGTACCACGCGCGCGCTCTGGTCATGTTTGACGGCGTATCCAACGACATGAAGCGCACCATCACATGCGGCTGACCGATGACAGACAGTCCAGCGAACATCCATCCCACAACGAAGAGCCCCATGCCAAGGGCGCCGGGAAATAGGAGGTCAGCCGGAAACCAGTCGAGAAAATTGGGAATCTGCGACATGCGGATGACGGTTTCATCGACACCGCCCATACCCACAACGCCGACAACAAAAAGTAAGGTCATTGCCCCGAGCATGACCATTGATTGTACAGCGTCAGTCCAGATCGATGCGCGAATACCGCCCGCTGCGCTATACGCCATGATCATTGCAGCCACGACGATGGCGCCGAGCTTGGGATCCCAATCAAGAACGCCTTGCAACGCCTTACCTCCGGCGCTGATCTGCGCCGCTGCATAAGCGCCGAGAAACACGACCATAATAATGGCCGCGATGCGCCGCCACACCGCGAACTCTTCTCCATTCCAGCGCGCAAGCACAGCGGCGAAAGAGGCCTCTTTTGTGCGCGCCGTCGCTTCGCGCAAGCGGCGATGAACAAAGAGCGAGGCAAGGTAGTCGCCAAATATCCAACCGACCATTAGCCAAATAGACGCCAATCCCGTGGTGTAGGTAAATCCGATGACGCCAATAAACATGTAGCCGGAATTGTTGGTGGCAACCGCAGACAATCCGGCGAGCCACGGTGAAACTTCGCGACCGGCAAGATAATAGTCCGTTCGCGATTTTTTAGCTCGAAAGGCCGACGCAAGGCCGACTCCCAAAAACACAATCAGGAAGCCGAGAAAACTGGCGACAATCATTTATTTGATCCGTTGTTATGTAACGGCAGCGGCTATTCGCCAGCGTCAATGAATATTTCTCGGGCTTTCCCTGTGGTCTTGAATTTCAGCCGTCTCCAGATTGAGCGCGACGCCGGCGCTTGCTGGCTCCGCCAACTGGAGCAACCTGCTTTTATCTTCTTCATCCCACACGGCGAAAGCGAGCAGGTGCGCGGTTTGATCGGCTTCCTCGGCGCGGACGAAAACAAAAAGACCATCCTCGTTCATGAAATATGTGTGTTCGCCGAACGCTTCTTCGAGTTTTCCGCGTGCAGTATGCTCTTTTTTTACGGCGTTGAGGTCCGTCCTTTTTTCAACGGTTTTAATCTGAGTATCTGTCAGTTGCATAATGGCTCCTGTCTTTTTTGGCGCGGTGAATTGGCGCGTTCTACGCTGCTTCCCTCGCATCCGTGGCGGTGTCTTCCACCATGGCGCGGTGAAGCGCCGCGACGCCCCGGTCGTAGTCGCGTTCTTCGACGATGAATTGAATGTCTACGTGACGCATAGGCTGATGCATGCCGAGAAGTTCGATCTTCACGCCAGCGAGCGCCGATACTGCGTCAGAGGTCAGGCCCGAACGATTTAGGTCACTGCCAATGACCGATAGGATCGCGACCTTTCGGATGCTGACAGTAGCGGAAGGAAATTTATCCTCAAGGTCGCGTGTCACCCGCCGCGCGGCCTTTAGCGATCCGGCGAGGTAGTGCGTAATCGTATTTGCATTCGATGATTTGGAGACAATCGACACTCGATGCCGGTCAAGCGCCGAGAGGATGGCGGCATCATACCCTTTTACGCCCACCATATCCTGTTCAAAAAACTCAAGCGCAAGGACGCTGCTGCGCCCGGTAACAATTTCCGCGTCCGGTGTGTCGGAAACGTAGTCCCCACTAAACACGGTTCCTGGGTCGCTGGGATCGAAGGTATTCTTCACGCGAAGCGGGATCTCCGCCTGCCGCAGCCCCTTCGCTGCTCTCGGATGCACCGCTTCCATACCCATGTTTGAAAGCTGATCGGCGACGTCGTAGTTTGTGCGGCCAATCTTGCGTACCTTGTCCATTCCAACAATCTTCGGGTCGGCGCTGGAAAGGTGAAATTCCTTGTGAATAATCGCCTCGCCGGCTCCCATCAAAACAGCAATCCTGGAGAAGGTTACCTCCGTATAACCACGGTCATACAAATGCATCAATCCATCACGGCAATGCGCGTAGCCCGTGACGATTGGCAATTCCGAACCCGTATCGATCGAATCAAAAGCGGCCGTAATTCGCTCATCGAGCGTCGGTTGGGTTTCGTCGCGCCAGCCGGTTAAGTCTACGAAACTTGCATTGATCCCGCGCTGACGCAGCAAGAGAACAGTGTTATGAGCACTGTGCGCCTCACCGAGCGCGGACAACATTTCGCGGATCGTTGACAAATGTTCATCGAGGCGAAATTGGCCATAGGAACAGAGCCGCTGCAAGTCCAGCAGACAACTTCGCACGCCCTCAATACGTTCGCGCACGAAGGTGTCAGCCGTTTGACAATCAGCATGATCGCCGAAGATCTCTCGATTAATCTTCCGCATGCGCCCCGCGACACGGCTCAACGCGTCACCCCATGACCAATCTTCCTCAGCGCTGGTAAAGAGCGCAAAGACGCCGGGTTCACCGGTTTTCTTATGCTCCAGCAACTGATTGGTGACGCCCGCATATGCCGAAACGACGACGACACGATTGTACGGATCGGCATCCGAATCAGAGCGCAATAGCACATTGTTCAATAGGGCGTCGGTGTCGGCCATCGATGTGCCGCCTATTTTTTCAACGGTAAATGGCGTGTTTAGGTCATTCATTGCGGCGCGCCTCCTTAAGCGGCGTCTTTTTGGAACGGGCCGTCGATCGGCGTAATTATTGGAGTATTTTCGCGCGCCGCGACGAATTCCGGGCGTGGCGCCGATACGCTTCCAAAGGGTGATGTCAATTTGTTCGATGCAGCGTTGAAAACAAAAAATGCATTCGAGCGCGGCAACGGCGTGATGTTCGAATTCGACCCGTGCATGGTGTTGCAGTCAAAAATGACGACCGTGCCCGCCTTGCCTGTTGGTGCCGCGATGCCACTGCCGGAGAGTACGCGAAGGCTTTCATCGTCGGGTACGCCATATTCCTGCTTTTTTAGCGATTGCTTGTAGTGGTTATCCGGCGTCTCACCGACACAAGCGACGAAGCGATTATGCGAACCCGCCATAAACATGGTAGGCCCGTTTGCGGGGGTGTTCTCATTGAGAAGTATGGACATGGAAAGCGCGCGCATGCGCGGCATGCCGTCTTCCACATGCCAGGTCTCGAAGTCGGAGTGCCAATAAAATTCTTTGCCCTGGAACCCGGGCTTATAGTTGAGCCGTGACTGATGGATATAGACGTCATCACCCAGTAAGAACTGAGCGATTTGAACAAGTCGCGCGTCCGCAGCGAGCCGTGCGAACAAACTGCTTTGTTGATGAATTTGGAAAACAGATCGCACCGCGCCGGATTCGGGTTCCGTAATCACCGTTTCATCCCCGGACTGACGAGGCGATGATCGCAGGCGTGTGGCCTCACTCTGCAAAAGTTCTATCTCGCTCACATCAAATGTGTCTTCCAGCACCAGAAAGCCGTCCTTGCGAAAGCTCTCCGTTTGCTTTCGAGACAATGCTGCGTCCGGCGACCAATGACCATGAACCACAGGATCGTGACGGGCTAAAATCTGCGGAACCGCCGCGACGCGCGAGGGATACAGGTCGCCTTTTCTTTGTTCGAGCATGCCTATGCCGCCTCGCTGCTGGCTGGGTAAGCGCCTGATTCGTCGTGAACTTCCGCGCCGGTTACCGGTGGATTGAAAACGCAGGCCATCACCATCTCCGTTTCGCCACGAAGAACGTGCCTGTCATTCTTGTCGAGCGCATACATCACGCCAGGGCGGATCTTGTGATGCTCACCGGTCGCAAGGTCTTCAATGCTACCGGTTCCTGACACGCAGTACACGGACTCTAAATGGTTCTTGTAGTGCATCTTGAGCTCGGCGCCTTGACGGATGGTCGTGATGTGAAACGAAAAGCCCATCTGGTCATTCTTGAGGAGCAGCCTGACACTGTTCCACCCTTCTGACTCCACTCGGCGCGCCGTGTCCTTTTCTGTGTTTAAGTCACGTACAATCATTGTCGCCTCCCGCTAGGCTGCCGCTTGTTGATGTTTTGGCGTCACTTTCGCGACGGCGCGCTCGAGAATATCGAGACCGCGAATCAATTCGTCGTCAGATATTGTTAATGGCGCCAAACACTTGACGATTTCGTCGCCGGGCCCGCTTGTCTCGATGACAAGTCCATTCGCAAAGCACTCTTTGACAATATCGGATGACAGGTCACCCGACCCAACATCGAGGCCCATCATCATGCCGCGCCCCTTTACACCAGCGACGGCTTTTTGCGTATTCGCCAATCGCTCAAATCGCGCTTTGAGGAGCAATGCTTTGCGCTTGATAGCCATTTTAAAGGAATCGTCGCGCCAGAACGTCTTCAACGCTGCCGTAGCTGTAACGAACGCGTGGCAGTTTCCGCGGAAGGTGCCGTTGTGCTCACCCGGCTTCCAAATATCGAGATCGCGCTTGATAAGCGTCAGCGCCATCGGCAACCCGTAACCAGAGATAGACTTCGCCAGAGTCACAATATCTGGCGTCACGCCCGCTGGCTCAAAGCTGAAGAATGAACCGGTGCGGCCAATCCCCGCCTGAATGTCATCTACGATAAACAGCGCGCCATGTTTGCGCGCGACCTTTTCAATCGCCCGCAACCATTCGAACGACGCCGCGTTAAGGCCGCCTTCTCCCTGCACCGTCTCAACGATGAACGCAGCCGGCACATCAATCCCGCTTGACGGATCACCGAGCAACTTGTCGATTTGATCGGCGCTGCCCGGCCCATCGTCGAAATAGCCATCGAACGGCATGCGCGTCACATCAGTAAGCGGGACGCCGGCGCCAGCGCGATGGTGCTGGTTCCCGGTCAATGCCAAAGCGCCCAGCGTGCACCCGTGAAATCCGTTGGTAAATGCGACGATGTTGGTTCTGCCGGTCGATTTGCGGGCAATCTTGATCGCCGCCTCGACGGCATTCGCGCCAGTTGGTCCGGGAAATTGCACGACATAATCAAGCTGGCGAGGTTTCAAAATGGTGCGTTCAAATTCCTCCAGAAACTCTTCCTTCGCATCCGTTTCCATGTCGAGACTGTGCGTCAGCCCATCTGCGGCGATATAATTGGTAAGCGCTTCCTTCAGTTCGGGATGGTTGTGTCCGTAGTTGAGAGAAGAACAGCCGGCGAGAAAGTCGATATAGGTCTCGCCGTCCTCATCAGTCAGCGTGGCGCCCTGCGCCTTCACGAACTTTACAGGAAAATTCCGCGCGTAGCTGCGAACCGAAGACTCTCGCCGCTCAAAAATATCGTTCGATGTTTTATTTGTGTTCGAGATGGCTTCTTCCGTCATTGCGGAGCCCCTTTTTAAGTATTGTTCAATGATTTGAGTGGGCGGTGTCAGCGAGGCGCAAACGCGCCAATGGTTACCAGGTGTTCGGTTTCGGCCTCACCGCCAAAGTGCCGGTCACGATCAAATCCGACCTCGCTCACAAGGGGCGCCGAAAGGCGCACTGCAAGCCGCCGAAATAGCGCCCACGATGCTTTATTATCCGCCGTGATCGTCGTTTTCATGCATGTCACGCCATGCACGGTGTCTCGCGAAAGGAGGCTGTCGATCATCTGCAACGCCAGCCCTTCACCGCGCGCGCTTTCGTGAACGGCTACTTGCCAAACAAACAACGTTTTGCGATCGCCGGGCGGACGATATGCTGATATCCAGCCAGCCAGCGATCCATCTTTCTCCGCGATAACGCATGTGTCAGAGAAGTCTGTGCACTGTAGCAAGTTGCAGTAGCGTGAATTCTGATCGAGCGGCGGACATGCTGCGATCAGGGACCAGACGGCCGCACCATCCTCTGGCGCGGGTGGACGGAAAACTGGTCGCACAATGTTTCTCTCTTCGCCCTGGTGAGCGAGGGAGTTAGGATAAACCATAGCCTCAATTTCGTTATCAGCGTGCCCAGTTATTTAGATAGTCAAAACAAAATGTCAACACGCCAGCCAGCCGCTAGTATCAGCAATTGTATAGGGGGCGTGATTTTACGCCACGAACACAGGCAAATAAGCATTATTCCCTGAAAATCAGGTGGTGGAGTGGATGTTTCTTTAATTCGATGAACTAAATAATAATTTAAAATTGCGGTGTTGCGAAAAACAACTAGTTTCACAGCCCAGCCAGCGCGCCGTAAACCAAAGCCAGTAGCCAGAAAAATGCAAGATCGCTCTGAAACCGCTCTCATTGCGTTGCGAAGAATCCTTCGAGCAACGGAATTCAACGCACGCAACCTAGCGCGCGCATCGGGCCTCACACCATCACAGGTCGTCGCGCTGCAATTTTTGAAGAACCGGGGCGATGCAACGCCTTCGGAAATCTCTTCGCACGCTTCTTTGAAACAGGCGACGATTACCGCTCTGCTCGACCGGCTGGAAACCCAGAAACTGATAAAACGCAGCAAGGATGCGAATGACGGCCGCCGCGTAATCGTGAAACTGACGGCCGCAGGAACAAAGGCTCTCGACGCATCACCAGACGCCCTGCAGCAGGTTTTCCAGGACCGGTTTTACAAGCTGAACGACTGGGAACAGGCGACGATTATCGCATCATTGGAGCGCGTCGCATACATGCTTGATGCGGAGAATATCGACGCCGGCCCTGTTCTTGACATCGGCGCGTTGGAAGAGCCATCCGATAACTCCAACTAACTTAGCAGTTCAGTACCCCTGCATGGAACCTGCACCGTAAATTGTCGATGCAACGCGGGTAAATTGTACGAGAAACAGCGCCCCGCGCAACACCGTATCCGTTTGATCGCGCTGACTATATCGGGCATCCGCCCGTATCTTTGCGGGACAAGCTAGCGGTGCGCCATTGCGATATGCTCCAAACCTGCTCAACATGTCCGCCCGTTGCGTTGGTTTGAAACTTCAATTCACTGGAATCAGAGATGCGCAATAAATCCGGCCAGATTTTATTCGTCATCGCCGCCGTTTTTGCTTCGTCGGTATTTGGCTATGGCGGTGAAGACATGGGCAAGGGCCTGCCCTGGCATCACGAAGACATCACCAGGCGCGCCCTCGCTGGCGATGACTTCTATGAACCGAAAGTAAAATTCACCGGCGGTGCGAATTCAATTGCATGGCACGCGGACTTTATTGATAGCTACCTTTACAATCCCCTCTTTTGGGCGCAAGGCGCGACTGAAAGTTCTCTGCGTGGCCGCACAAAGGCGGCGCTGGTCGGTTTTCAGGATCTCGCGAAGCTGCATTTCGATGATACGTTCACCAGTTCTGGAATTAGATCGAACTGGGAGCGCTACGCTTCGGGAACGCTCACCGGCCTCTATTGGGCGTCGGAGCAAGGTCGCGGTGGCGACGTCGCCGCGGGGCATCATATTCTCGGCGTTTCGCTCCACGCGGTCCAGGATTTTTACGCGCACTCCAATTGGGCCTCTGACCCGGACCGCCGATGTATGACGTTTTTCCAAACCCCCAAGGAGCAACGTGAAGACATGACGCTGTGGTCGGGCGCCTATGAGAAACCGGTTTCTGGCGCACCGGCCCATCACGGCGCCTATTCGCTGTCATGTTCCGTCCTTAAGCGTGACACGATGAACTCAGCACTCGGAACATTGTGTACCGGCCTTTCACCACTTCAGAACACTTCTCTCTGTGAGAGCTGGCGCGTCTGTTCTGGCGCGGCGGAGGTTGGGATCAGCGTCACAACCCCAGTCGGCGGCAGCGACGCCCGGCTTTTCTTAAACCCGCCAGGCATCGCTCTCGACAATACATGGCTGTCTAGCGTCCAAGCGAAGAACCGCAAGCTGACGGATGACGCGGGTTCTTTCAGCCGAATGAAAGACGGCCTGCACTTTCCGCAGGGTAGGTGCACGAACATCATCAATTCTGAGCTCGGCAATAAGTGCGAGAGCGACACCGATCTGATCTTCGCCGGAACCAAAGACGTTGCTATTCGCGCATCGATGGAGTGGGTGGAGTATCTGGAAGGCGCTATGAAGGCGATGGGGAAAGGCGCATATTGGAACAAGCTCAAAAGCCAGTCATCCGCGCCCGCTGACCGGTATGCACAGTTTGAGGATTTCTCGCGCCTGCCCTATCAATTTCTCGCTGCAGGATCTTATCCGAACGCCAACCCTTCAAATCCTGATCGCGCATCGGCGGCAAGCTCTGACGGCTGGTATCTTCGTCTACGGATCAAGACCGTCGATGAATTCGCCGCTGGCACTGACGCCGATATTTTTGCGCGCGTTACGGTCGATGGGAAAGCGCGGGACATAAAGCTCGATTATTTGCCGACCAGCGACAAAGAAGGCCGGGTTAGCAACCGGCTGCTCGTTTATGATGATTTCGAACGCGGCGATGATGACGCCTATACGATCGGCCCGTTTCGGTCACAGCCGCAATCAGTCGCGCTCTACAACAACTCCGCCGGATTCGGCGATGTCTTCTCCGCACTGGCGACGGATTTTTCAAACGGCGTAGACGAGGCGCTCACAGACGCCCGTCAGATGTTAATTGGGATTGTCGGCGGTAATGCTGATTTTGTGGGCAGCAAAGTGAAGCACTACACCGCGGACGATCTTAAAGCGCGATTTGACAACGGCGCGCGCGCAACATTCGCCGATACGCTGCAAGTGCGCGGCGGTGACGAAGGTGATCACGATGTTCGTTACATCGTAAGAAACGTATCGGACGTACTCTCCAGCAATGAACGCGACGACGGATGGATAGCGATCAACATACGCCTGGACACGCTGACGACCGTCAATGAAAGCGAAGTCGACCGTGGATCCAATTCAGACGAGCCTTTCGTCATTTTTCATGTCGCACCCTTGAACGGGCTCGCGAACGCGTCATTCACCTATCTCTCCGAACCATTTGAAGACATGGATGACGGGGAAACGGCGAGTTTTCCCGATCAACAATTGGCGTCGAAAACCGTAAAAATTCCCCCGGTCGGCATAGTCGTTGTCAGCACGGCAATCTATGAAAGTGATGATGAGAATGTCGCCGACCGGCGTACATTGATGCGCAAGTTTGTCACTGGCATGGACCAAGACACGCAGCGTCCCGCCGCAGAGTTTACCGATGCGCTTGGCCGATCGATCGCCGAAGACTGGACCGTTGAATATCTCGAAGTTTTTGCGTTTCAACGCGGCGCATACCCGAAAGCCGGGCCTGTCCTCGCCCGCACCGCCGTCGGCGATGTGGATGGTGGTGAAGCCAGCCGCGCCTTCGTACTCGACTGGAGCCGGCAAGCCGACCTGATGCGCGGCAATGCAGTACCCGTACTCGCATTTGAAGGTGCAAAGCCCAATGCCCGTCACGTCCTCGAAGGAGTTTGGCGGTCGAGTGATTATTGGTGCGGCAACGATATTGAGTATGAAGAGGTCGAGGTTATCGTTGACGGAAAGGAAGGTACGCGCCTCGTCGCAAAGAAAACCAGCGCTGACGGTGATGAATGTGTCGGCGCCGACGAAGAAACATTCAAAGGCGAATTCCTGAACGGTATTCTCACCGGCGAGCGCTATATCGTTCCACCGCCCTATCAACGTCCGAAAGAAGTCACCGACCCGCTCCATCCTTGGGATGTCATTCCAAATTACGCGGATACCTCCATTCATCCGCGCATGGATTTGGAAGGTAATTGGCGGGTCGAATGGGCCGACAGTGAGGAACCGGCAGCTTATGCGACACTGACCAAAGGCGGCCGCCGCGAATGTGTTGGTGATCAAGGATGCTGGTATCAATTCACGCGCGATCCAAAAGCGCCGTGGAGCGTCGCCACATGGCAGGCCAGAGCTGACGGAAATCACTCGCGAAGCGGCGGCGCGATTGAAATGTCCGCTAGCGGATCAATGAATGTTAAGTGGAACTATTACATGCATGGCCATTGGGGCGGCGCGTCCCAACTCGCGCCCACAGGAGATGGCGCATTCACCGGCGGCTGGTCCTATGGCAACGACAAGAAAGGCGGCGAACGCTGGACCCGCGTTGAAGGCCGCATAACCGAAACCGCCGTCGTCGAAGAGGGCGTCGAAACACGCGCACCACTCGGTAAGCCGGTGACGCTCAATACGCAGTTCGCCAGTCACGACTATTATATGCGCGGCAACCGCAGTGCAGTGAGGTTACGGCTCTATGGCGACAATCTCTGGGGCGTGCAGCGGGCATTCATCCCCTGGAGCAGCGATCTGGAGCTTAGCGGCGTCTATTATATCTGCGAGCAACAAGGCGATGATGGTTATCCGATACACAGCGACTGGATGGTTTGCATGGAACAGGGCGGCGTTCGCGGACTGGAAGCCCGTATGAACGTCTGGTCACAGGCGGAAAGCAAAACGCACATTCTTTACGTCAACGATCAGGAAGTTCCCTTCAATCTCAATGTCATCGACGAGCCACAACGCTACGCGGAATGGCAGCCATTAAAAATGGAAATGAAGACGTGCTCCGTACTGCAGGAAATTGACCGCAGCTATGACGAACATCCCTTCCGCCTCATACGTCAGGACTTCCGGCGAGAATAAGCGCTAACAATCCGCGCCAAACTTTTTCGATGTCGGGAATCCCTTTGGCGCGATGCGTCCTGCTTGCGCGCGTTTTCCGAGATAGGTCTTCCAATCATCGATTGTTTGTACGCGGCCCGAACGGTCCGTCCAGTTAAGGCCGCCCTTTTTCGAAAAGAGCTTGGCGTCAGATAGTCCGCCATTCTGGAATTTCTGCAGCACAACACCCTTGCCTCGCGTCATCTCCGGCAGTTCGCTTGCCGGAAACACTAGAAATTTCTTGTTGTCGCCGACGCAGGCCAGCATGTCGCCTTCTGCTGGACGGCAGACCGCAGCTTCAGAGCCTGCAGGCACGTTTAGCACTTGCTTGCCCTTACGCGTGTTCGAGAGGCACTCATCTTCCGGCGCAATAAATCCGTGGCCGGATGATGACGCCACCAGAAACTTTCGCCCGCCCTGAAAGATAAACGCGGCGACCACCGCGTCATCATTGCCCATGTCGACCATCAACCGGATTGGCTCGCCATGACCGCGTCCACCAGGCAGCGCCGACGCATCGAGAGCATAGAATTTTCCGTTGGTGACGAACAACATCAGTTTGTCCGTCGTCTGGGCATGGACAATGTAATGCTCTCGGTCGCCATCCTTATATTTTATGCCTTTGGTGTCCTCCACACGACCCTTCATGGTCCGCACCCATCCCTTTTCGGAGATGACGATGGTGACAGGTTCCTTCTCCACCAGGATTTCAAGATCAATATCTTCGATATCCGGCGCGTCGGTGATATCCGTCCGGCGGCGGCCAAGGTCGGATTTCGGATCGAATATCTTGCGCACCTCGCGCAGTTGCTCGCCAATCGTCTTCCACTGCGCATCGTCAGATTTCAAAAGCGCCTTTAGGGCCTTCTGTTCCGCCTTCAATTCCTTGTGCTCAGTTTTGATCTCCATTTCCTCGAGTTTGCGCAAGGACCGAAGGCGCATATTGAGGATCGCTTCGGTCTGCGTTTCCGTCAGCTTGAAGGTTTTCATCAGTTCCGCTTTGGGATCGTCCTCAAAGCGGATGATGCGGATCACCTCATCCAGGTTGAGATAGGCGATCAGGAAACCGTCGAGAATTTCAAGCCGCCGCGCAATCTTATCGAGGCGGAATTCCGTGCGCCGCCGGAGAACGTCCTTGCGGTGATCGAGATAAGACTGCAGCACCTCGCGCAACCCCATCACACGGGGCGCGCCGTCGGCGCCAAGCACATTCATGTTGAGCGAAAAGCGCGATTCAAGATCGCTCGCCTTGAACATGGTTTCCATAAGCGCGGCGGGATCAATGTTGCCGGATTTCGGCTCAAGGATCAGGCGAATATCCTCCGCGCTTTCATCGCGAATATCCGCAAGCGCCGGGAGTTTCTTCGCCTGCATCAGCTCGGCGATTTTTTCGATCAGTTTTGACTTTTGAACCTGAAAAGGGATCTCGGTGACAACGATCTGATATTTTCCGCGCCCCAAATCTTCCGTTTCCCATCGCGCCCGCACGCGGAAGCCGCCGCGCCCGGTGGCGTAGGCTTCCTCCATGGACGCTGCATCTTCGATGCAAACGCCGCCTGTGGGAAAATCCGGTCCCTTCACATATTTCAGCAAGGTTTCAGTGCGCGCGTTTGGCGTTTTGATGAGATGCAATGATGCGTCGATCAGCTCCGCCGGATTATGCGGTGGTATGGAGGTGGCCATGCCGACCGCAATACCGTTGGCGCCATTGGCCAGCAGGTTCGGAAACGCCGCCGGCAGCACCACCGGCTCCTTGCCTTCGCCGTCATAGGTTTCGCGAAAATCGACTGTGTCTTCGTCGATTCCATCCAGCAAAAGCTGCGCCGCCGCCGTCAGCCGGCTTTCGGTGTAACGCATGGCGGCGGCGTTATCGCCGTCGATATTGCCAAAGTTCCCCTGCCCGTCGACCAGCGGCACGCGCACGGAAAAATCCTGCACGAGACGCACCATGGCGTCATAAATCGCCTGATCGCCATGGGGGTGAAAATTACCCATGACCTCGCCGACAACCTTCGCCGATTTCTTGAACCCGCCCGTGGGGTTCAGCTTCATCTGCCGCATGGCGTAGAGGATGCGGCGGTGCACGGGTTTCAGACCGTCGCGAACATCCGGCAACGCCCGCGAGGTGATCGTCGAAAGCGCATAGGCCAGATAGCGCTGGGAAAGCGCCTCGTCGAACGGCTCCAGAAAGATATCTTCCGGCTTGGCGGGTTTTTGCGCTTTGGTTTTGGCGGTCTTGGTTTTCGTGCGTTTCATAGGGCTACCGCATAGCAGAATCGCGCAGCGCCGCCAGCCTCGACTTTGCCCCAAGGGCCACTTCGTTTATGTGGCTGAGCTATATGGGTTTTCTCGCCGATATTTTGGCCTTTCCGCTGTTCCTGCTCGATCTCGCCTGGGGCGCGATCCGGTTTTCCACAGTGGCGTTCGCCCGCGCAGCGACATCCGGCGAGGCGCAATCGGCGGCGCTTTTGATTGCATTCCTTGCGGGCGTTTCGGAAATGCTCGGCCAGTCGGTGATCCTGGTGGTCAATCGCGTGGCGCTCTACCGGTTTTTGGCGAGCCTCGCCTTCACGGGCGCGACCTATGTGATGACCGCTGTCGCCTGGGCGATTTGCGCTATCGCCGTCGCGCCGCTGACTCGCGTCGGCGTGCTTGGCCCCGGCGAAATCGCCGGCGTTGTCGGCGTCGTTTCGCTCGCCTTCGCTCCGCGCCTTTTCGGCATGTTGTCCATCGCGCCGTATTTTGGACTGGCGCTCCAGAACCTGCTGGAAGTGTGGGCGATGCTGCTCGCCATCTTTGGCTTGCATGTAGGGCTCGGCCTGCCGATCCCCGCCGCCGTATTCTGTGGCGGCGCTGGTTGGGTTGTCTCTTATGGTCTTCGTTCGTGGCTGGGTCATGCGCTGGCGAAGCCTCTCGGCCGATTGCGCCACGCCATCGCCGGTTCACCTCTGGATCGCTCACCGCAGCAGATCATCGACGATCTCGCTGCGCTGATCAGCGGCGAGCGCAAGCCATGATCCCGACGCTGCTGTTTACGGTCGTGACGCTCGGCGTTTTCGCGCTGCTTGTGACCGCCGCTCTGTCGCCCATCGAAACCCTGAGCTGGTGGGCGGGCTGGACCGAGGATGAAATCGAAGAACCTGCCGATCCCGTCGCTCCCGGCGGCGGTGCCGCGCGGCAATATATTGTCTACCTTTCGGGCGTGGCGTCGATCTCCGGTCGTTTCCTGTTGCCGCGTGAAAAAGCCTTCATCCGCAAACTGAAGGCGCGGATGCCGAATGCGGTGATTATCGCTGATGTCTTTCCATATTCGCCAAAGGGGCTGCCGCTGCTCGCCTCTCCCCGCGCTTTCGACCGGCTGTGGCGGCGCGTGCAGAAATTTAAACTCGACGAACGCCAGACGATCCTTTCGGTGCTCATCAATCTGCGCAACATCTACCAGGTTATGGTCTCTGCGGACCATCGATACGGGCCGATTTTCAATCAGGGCGCTGCGAGCGTCATTGAGCGTGCACTGATCGAAGACGGCTACAAGCGCGGCTCCGGCGCGCCGGTCGCCATCATTGGCTATTCCGGCGGGGCGCAGGTTGCCGTTGGCGCTGCGGCGTTTTTGCGGGCGCGATTGCGCGCGCCCATCGACGTAATCGGTCTCGGCGGCGTTGTGGCGTCGGACCCCGGCCTTAAATATCTGCGCGCGTATCATCATATCGTCGGTGATAAAGACAATATTCAGCGCGTGGGCGCGGTGATGTTTCCCGACCGCTGGGCGCCTGCCGCCTATTCCGACTGGAACGCCGCCAAACGCGAAGGGCGGGTTGCGACGCACATTATGCCGGACATGTTTCACGCCGGCGTGCGCGGATATTTCGGCCGCCCGCTGGTGAACGGCGTTTCCAACGCGGAACGCACGGTGGAGAAGATCGCCGAATTGATGGCCTAGTAACTTCCCCCCTCCCGAAATACGCAAACGCGTATTTCGGCCGCCCCTCAAGGGGGAGGTCAAAACGGCAAAGCGGTTTTGGGTGGGGGATGGTTCCTTTTTCATCATGAGGAGATATTACCCCCACTCCGAAAGTGGGGGATAACTATCCACCAAATATGGGATTCCTTTAAGGATTCATCACATAAGTTGTATTTTCGAACGGCCGATTCGCCTTATCCGTGTGCGGATTTAAGCTTGCGCCGTCAACAATTCCACCACGCGCAGGCGCGCCTCCGGCAACTGCTTATCGGAGATATGAAGGATGCGCGTTTCGATGAAGTGGCCCGTCGTTGTCAATGCATCAATCGCTTCAGCCAGTGTCGCCTCTCCCGATGCGCCGCGCAAAAACGCCGGCAGCGGCAACAGCTTGTCTTTATAGGGCTCGCCCGCCTCGGCTGAGACCGCGCATGCTGAACGCGGTGAAACATAGATCAGGTTTTCACGCGCGCCTGTCGCCGCGCATCGGTCAAGCGTCAGGCCAAACCCCAATTCGGCGAGCAGGCCCAGTTCCCACCGCGCCATCAGCGCCGGCCACACCTCGATCTCGTCAAGGGTCGCGAGCAATACGGCCATAGCGGCGTAGGACGGGGCATGCGCCTCGCGCTCCGGCAGCACCGCGTGCGCCAGCGCGCAAGCGGCGGAAAGCCCGGCCAGCGACAAGCGTTCGCCCATGGCTTCGCCGGCCCGGGCGTGCGCCATCTCCAGCGAGAAATGCCCGAGCGTATCTTCGCCGCGGCCTTTCCATTCGAGTGTAACTTCATTGCCGGCCTGTAACAGCGGGCGCATCTTGCGCCCCTGTCCGCCATAGACGAGCCCGGCCCAGCGCCCATGTTGCTCCGTAAACACATCAACCACCGCATGAGTCTCCCCATGGGCGCGGGCGTCAAGAACAATGCCGGTGTCGGTGAAGTTCATATTTGTTGTGATACGCCCCGGGAGCACGCACCACAACAATCATTATTCCTCGGCGGGCGTGTCCGCGTTAATCTCCGCCCGCAAGGCGTCAAGCATTTCCCGATCGCGCCAGACGCCATCGAGCATGACGCCCTGGATGTTCTTCATGTTGCGAATGTCGTCCAAGGGGTTTTCCGCGACCAACACCAGATCCGCCTCATAGCCCGGCGCGATGGCGCCAATACGCGCATCGGCGTCAATATATTTGGCGACCAGTTCGCCGCCGTTTTTCGTCGCCGCCGCGAGCGACTGCTCAAAACTGAGCCCGGACTTCACCAGCTCGCGCATTTCGCTATGCACGGAGGCGCCGGAGGTGACGCCGCGTTCCGGCGCGTCGGTGCCGGTGACGATTAGCACACCCGCCGCATGCGCGCGCCGCGTAAACTCATGAATGAAATTGTATTTGATCCGGTCGCGCAGCATGCGCTTGTCAATCTGGTCGCGCCTCGCGCCATTAGTGGCCCGCCAAGCGTCATGTACGAATTCCGGCCAGTACGCCATTTCCGGATCGGCCATGGCGGCGTCTTCATCATCCCAGAAACGCATGGTGGTGAAGGTAAAGACAATGTTGGGAATCAGCGCCACGTCATTTTCAACCATCAAATCGACGAATTCTTGTATTCTGCTGAGGTCAGGAAGGTCCGATCCGTCAAAAGCGGGCATGTCGCTATCGGTCGGGCCGCCAAATTCAGCGAAGTAAAACTCCTCCGCATGGGCGACCACGTCGAGACCGTGGGACAGGGAATATTCCGCCGGAAAATTGCGCGGCAGGTGGCCAAAAACGGGAAGATCATTTTTCGCGGCCTCGTCTGCGACAGCGTCAAAAACATCCTTCGGGATATTGTTGTAAACCTTCACGAGGTCATAGCCGTCGGGCTTTAATCCGCGCACAAAACTGCGCGCTTCGTCCGTGTCTTCAATATCGATATGCGAGGCGATGGTCTTGTAGCCAGTATAGATCTGCGGTCCGACCTCCTCGCCGCTCTCGAACTTTTCGCAAAGCGCCAGAAACGATTCTGCATAGTTGCGCTGCCCGAGACCGATAATGGTCGTCACGCCATTGGCGATATAATTGATATACGGAACACCATCATAGTGGTGCATATGCGCGTCGATCATGCCGGGCGCGAGATAGCCGCCGCCGCCGTCAATCAACGTCGCGCCGTCGCGCACCGCCTGCGTTTCCGGAATGATGGCCGAGATGCGGCCGCCGTCGATCACCACAGCGTTGCCATCAAGCACGCCGTCGTCACTCATGGTGACGATATTGACGTTGTGAATGACTGTTTCGGCTTGCGCCGTCTGGACCATCGCCGTTGGCGCCAACGCCGCCAACACGAATATCGAATTGAACTTATTGATTTTCATTGCTTTTCCCTTTTCTTACCGCTTGGTCGCGGTTTTTTCAGGATCAAAGCATATTTCTATTAGCAATGGTAGCTGGAATCTGTCTCGCCTCGGCGCGAATTCAGAGTGACTCAACAGAAACGCCAGATGAACGGCTGCGCCGCCAAGGGTAAACTCCCGGCAAAAGGTGACGCATCAGTAAACACAAATTGATGGGCACTGACTTCCTCTTGGCCATAAGAGGTTACTTTTCTTGATCGGTGTCAGAATATTATTATCATCAAATAATTTGCGGGGACTATTTTGTGGTTGATGGCAATGACGCTTTACCGGACTCTTCTCGGCGAGTACGGCCTTGGATGGCCGCCCTACTGACATTGCTCGGATGGGGAGTCGGCCTCTACTATGCGCGACAGACTCGCGCTGCGATTTCAGCCGCGATTGGACAACTTCTTGCAATGACTATGATAGCCGGAGTGTTGCTTGCGGTGCTCGCACGATATGGCCCGCTGCAGCTACCACCTACTTACCCCAGCGGGTTGTCAGTCATGGACACGATAAGCTGGTCCCTAACGATAGTCGTCGCCATTATTGTTTGGTGGTTTGTGTGTAGGCACGAACTTGTGGTTAGGCGCGCAGGTCCCGTTAGGTTATTCGGTTATGCCGGAATGGTATTGTTACCCACCTTAATCGCACTGCTATTGGCATTGATGATTCGAACATTTTTCCTCCAACCATTTCAAATTCCTGCGGGCTCCATGCGACCGACTTTACAGGCAGGTGATTATTTTGCCGTAAGCAAGTGGGATATTATTCCTGCGCGTGGCGATGTGGTCGTATTTGCGAACAAAAAAGACAACAATCGGAGCTATGTTAAAAGGGTGATTGGCTTATCCGGCGATCAAATTCAAATGCGTGGCGGCGTACTCCACATAAATGGTTCGCCGGTGGAAAAGGATTTCGTCGAGATAAGTCCCGCCGACTGCGGCGGCGGCGCGGATGCATTGGTTTATCGTGAAACCCTCAATACTGGCGCTTCATACATCGTGCAAGAATGCGCAGGAGATCGTGGTTCGCTCGACAATGTTGGTCCGTATCAGGTGCCAGAGGGCCATTTTTTCATGATGGGCGACAATCGTGACCAGTCACAGGACAGCCGTATCATTAGTGCTGTGGGATACATTCCCCACGATAGTCTGGTCGGAAAAGTGCTGATGAGGCAAGACTCAGCCGACTAACGTGAAGTCAGTCGACTGGATACGCCAATCACTCCACCGCATCGAGCCCCAGCCCGCGCAGTCTCGCCGCCTCTTCGTCCCAGCCCTCGCGGACCTTGACGTGCAGGAACAAATGCACGGGCACGCCCAGTTGTTCGGTAAGCTCTTCTCGCGCGGCCTGACCGATCACTTTTAAGGTCTGGCCGTTTTTGCCCAGCACGATGGGTTTCTGGCTGTCGCGCGAGACGTAAATCGTCTGGTCGATGCGGATGCCTTTTTTGGTTTCTTTCCAGCTTTCCGTCTCGACCGTGGAATCATACGGCAGTTCCTGATGCAGGCGCAGGAAAAGTTTCTCGCGCGTCACCTCCGCCGCCATCAGGCGGTCGGAAATGTCAGAGAGCTGATCTTCCGGGTAGTGCCACGGCCCCGCCGGGGCGCGCTCCAGCAGAAACGCTTTTAGATCCTTCATACCGTCGCCATTCTTCGCCGAGAGCATAAAGACATCGGTGAAGATGCCCGTCTCGTTCAAACCCTCCGCCAGCGCCAGCAGCTTTGGCCGGGCGATGTCGTCAATCTTGTTGAGCGCCAGCACGACTTTGCGCTCCGCCTTTTGCAACCCTTCAATGATACGGTCTGCATCCGCGCGGGATTTGCCCGCCGCGCCTTTTTCGTTTTCACCGTCGAGATACATGGGCGCGTCAATCACCAGCAGGGTCTGGTCCGCGCCATCAAGCCCGTCCCACGCGGCGGCGACCATGGCGCGATCAAGGCGGCGTTTTGGCGTGAAAATGCCGGGCGTATCGATGAACACCAATTGCGCCGCGTCCTCGGTGAGGATGCCGCGCACCCGCGCGCGGGTCGTTTGCACTTTTTGCGTGACAATGGAGATTTTCGCGCCCACCAGCGCATTCACCAGCGTGGACTTCCCGGCGTTGGGCGCGCCAATGACGGCGATCATAGCGCAGCGTGTTTTTTACTCTCAGCGTTTTCTATCATTTACTTCTCATTCCGGACGCCGGAAGTGCTGCTGCATCCCATGGTTTCGACCTCACCTCAAGGGGCGACGGTAGGAGTTTGCACCATGGTGTCCGAGTTCTGACTTCGTCAGCCCCTTGAATGACAAAACCGCAACGCGGTTTTGGGTGAGGGACGCTTCACTCATCTTTTGTCCAGACTTTCTCGCGGATCAAAAGCGCCCGCGCCGCTTCCATTTGCGCCGCGCGTTTGGAACGGCCCTGCCCGCGCGTCGATTTTTTACCCTTCACATGCACGTCGATGGTGAACGCCGGGTCATGAGCGGGGCCTTCCGCTTCTATCACTTCATAAGAAGGCGTGCCGAGTTTTTTACGCTGGCTCCATTCCTGTAACGCCGTCTTCGCGTCTTTATGCAGCTTCGACAGATCATCGATATTGGGTGTCCAGTATTGGTCATACACCCCGCGCGCCGCTTCTAGCCCGCCATCGATATAAAGCGCGCCGAGTAGCGCTTCCATCACGTCGCCGAGGATCGCTTTTTTCTTGCGGCCGCCAGCGCTCTCTTCCCACTCCGACATGAGGATGTGCTGATCGACGCCAAAATGCAGCGCCGCCTTGGCGCAGGTTTCCTTCCTGACCAGCGCATTGAGGCGCGGGGCCATGTCGCCCTCGTCAAATTCCGGATAGCTGCGCCACAGCTCTTCCGCGGTGAGGAGCCCGAGCACGCGATCGCCGAGAAACTCCAGCCGCTCAAGGTCGCGCACGGGTTTATCGCCGCCAGAAAGGCTGGAATGGGTCAGCGCACGTTTCAGCAGGGTCGCATCCGCGAACTTATAGCCGATGCGTTTTTCCAGCGCTGCGAAATTTTTCTTTGTCATTCGACCGCGTGCAGAATGCGGCCATAGCGGATGGCGAAAGGCCAGTTCCAGACAGTCCAGAGTTTGGTTTTCTCTCCGTCTACGGAGAAGAACAACCGTTCCGCCCGGCCAACGATGGCGTCTTCCGGAATATAGCCAACCGAAGCAACAACCCGGCTATCCTGAGACCGGTCGCGATTGTCGCCCATCATAAAATAATGCCCCGACGGCACAGGGTAAACAGCCGTATTGTCGTGCTCCCCTTTATCTCCGGAGCATTCCTGCACCAGATAGGAAACGCCATTGTCCAGCGTCTCGCGATAGGTGAGCCCGGCGTAACCGTCGCAGACGCCGTCTACCTTGCCGATCAATTCTTTCTGGACCATCACGCCATTGATACTGAGGCGTCCGCCTAACACTTGAATCTTATCACCCGGCAGGCCGATAACCCGTTTGATGTAATCTCTATTTCTATCTTTTCTATTCTTGAAAACAACCACATCGCCACGTGCGGGCGAGCCACCCTGAAGGATGCGCCCTTCCACCGGCAGGCGGGTCAGCGGATAAACCAGCGACGCTTTTGAATAGCCAAAGGTGGGTTTTGAGACGACCAGAAAGTCACCCACCAAGAGGGTCGGCTTCATGGAGCCTGACGGAATGTTGAACGGCTGAAAAATAATGACGCGCAGCACAAGCGCGATGGCCACCGCGAAGAACACGGTCTTGGCGAGGTCCCAGGCTTCTTCGGCGGGGGTCATTTTCGGCGCGCTGGCTTTGTTTTTCGCCGCGCTCTTCACACCTGGCGCGTCGCCGCCATTTTCCGCACTCGTCATACGCCTGATACCTTTTGCTGCCCGCCCCGGACTTCGTTGAGGGTCTTATTTAGCCTGTGCCTCGATTATGACAATGGCCTGCGCCATAGGAAAATCGTCGGTAATGGTGAGATGGACCGCCGCTTCATGGCCCTCAGGCGTTAAATCGGCCAATCTTTTGGCGGCCCCGCCCGTGAGCGCCATGGTCGGCTTGCCGCCGGGCAGGTTCACCACCCCCATATCGCGCCAGAAAACCCCCCTTGCGAGCCCGGTGCCCAGCGCCTTGGCGCAGGCCTCCTTGGCGGCGAAGCGCTTGGCGTAGGACGCGGCCCTCAGGCGGCGTTTGTCGGACTTGACCCGCTCAATCTCCGTAAAGCAGCGATGGGTGAACCGCTCGCCGTGCTTTTCAAGCGTTTTTTCCACGCGGCGAATGTCGATAATGTCGTTGCCGATACCGATGATCATGGTCGGAAGCTCATGCTGTTAAACCGCCATTCTAATAATGCCCGCCGGTGCGCGCGTCTTGCATCAGGCGTTTCATTTCTTTCACGGCTTCGGCGAGCCCCATGAACACCGCCTCGCCCACTAAAAAGTGACCGATGTTGAGCTCGACAATTTCGGGGATCGCCGCCACCGGCTGCACGTTTAAAAATGTCAGCCCATGACCGGCGTGCACTTCAAGCCCGATCTTGTCGGCAAGCATCGCCGCTGCGCGGATTTTTTCATGCTCCGCGGCGATACGCTTCGGATCGGTGGCGGCCGTCGCCTCGAAATAGGCGCCCGTGTGAATTTCGATGACCGGCGCGCCGGCGGACTTCGCCGCCTCGATCTGCTCGGCTTCGGGGTCCACGAACAGCGATACCCGAATGCCCGCGTCGTTCAGCTCACGGACGAATGGCGCAATAAAATTGTGCTGACCGGCGACATTGAGGCCGCCCTCTGTGGTTCGCTCATTGCGGTTTTCCGGGACGATACAGCATCCATGGGGTTGAACCTGCGTACAGAGCTGCAGCATTTCCGCCGTTGCGGCCATTTCAAAATTGAGCGGCAGGCTGATCTCTTCCTTCAGGCGGAGCATATCGTCGTCGCGAATGTGACGGCGATCTTCACGAAGATGGGCGGTAATGCCGTCGGCGCCCGCAGCAGCGACCAGCATCGCCGCGCGCACCGGATCGGGATGCGGTCCGCCGCGCGCGTTCCGGATGGTCGCCACGTGATCAATGTTAACGCCAAGGCGGAGAGATTTTTTCTCAGTCACTGACTCACTCCGCGGCTGCCTGGCTTGACGGCGGGCGTGCCTTGCAAATGCGCGGGCAGATTATCCGGCGCCCATGCTTCGACTTTCATTTCGAGCAGCGGCAGGATGGGCGCGCCCACATCGACCGCGCCAGCGGATCGGTCCACAAGGCAACCAAGGGCCAGCACATTGCCACCTGCCTTTTTCACCGCCGTGATCGCTTCGCGTGCGGACAGACCCGTAGAAACGATGTCTTCCACCACCACAACCCGCGCGTCTTTTTCAATGTTAAAGCCCCGGCGCAACTGAAACACGCCGTCGACGCGTTCAAGAAACATAAAGGGCGTTTTTAAGTGCCGCGCCGTTTCATAACCATAGATGATCGCCCCCATGGCCGGCGAGATGACATAGTCGATATTATCGACCGCGCCAGCGATCCTTTCCGCCAGCGCGCGACACAAACGTTCCGCGCGATCCGGGTACATGGAAACGATCGACTTGTTGAGATAGGTGTCGCTGTGCAGACCCGACGACAAAATGAAATGCCCTTTTTGCAAGGCGCCCGCTTCTTCGAATTCTTTCAGCGCATCAAAGCTCATCGTGGTCTCCGGCTCCGGTTCTGTCGACATCGATAACGTTGGGCGAGGCGCGCACGCCCGCCAGCATCTGCGAGAACTGCCGCGCGTCTTTCACTTCAACGTCCACGACAAAGTCGACAAACTCTTTCGAGCGATTATGGATGCGGATATTGGCGATGGAAACACCGTAGCGCGCGATGATGCCGCCAATCTCGCTCAACACGCCCAAGCCGTTGCGCACGGTGGCGGTGATGCGCGCAAAAGCGGTGGCGCCCTCTTCCCGGTCGCGCCATTTCAGATCCAGCCAGCGATCCTGCGGCGGATCTTCTTCGGCGAGCACTTCGCAATAAATCGTGTGCACTTTGATGCTTCTGTCACCCTGACGGATACCGACAATGCGTTCGCCGGGCAGCGGCGTGCAGCAGCGCGCCATCTTCACCGAGACGCCCGGCGTAAGGCCGGATATAGCAGCGCGCGGCCTGAACTCCTGCAGGGACGCCGCGCGAATTTCACCGCTGCTTTCGAGTGAGGCGCCTGGGTAAACCGCTTCCACCAGCTCCGTCACCGGAAGATCACCGCGGCCGATACTGACCAGCACATCCTCAACAGATTTTTTGCCGAGACGTTTTAGTCCCTCGCGCACGCCTTTGATCGAAAATTCCAGATGCGCGCCAGTGAAAACGCTTTCCGCAATGGACCGGCCGAGCGCCAGATGTTCGTCATATTGCATTTTCTTGATGCGCCGGCGGATGGCGCTGCGGGTCTTGCCGGTGAAGGCGACGCTTTCCCATTCCGCCGGTACGGGCGCATTCTCCGAGCGCAATACTTCCACAACGTCGCCGGTGTTTAGCGGCGTGCGCAAAGGCCGCTGCACGCCGTTCACCTTGGCGCCGATGCACTGATCGCCGACATCCGTGTGGACGGCGTATGCAAAATCGAGCGACGTCGCGCCTTTCGGCAAGGCGATCACGCGGCTCTTGGGCGTGAAGCAAAAAACCTGATCCTGAAACAGCTCAAGCTTGGCGTATTGTAGCGCCTCGTCCGGGTCTTCGCCCGCCTGAAACATCTCCACCAGTCGGCGCGGCGTTTCATAGGGGTCATATTGCCCGCGCGCGACAATCTCCACGCGCGGCCCATCACCATCGCCGGGGTCTTTATATTGCCAGTGTGCGGCGACGCCGCGTTCGGCGGTTTCGTGCATCTCAAAGGTACGGATTTGAATCTCAATGCGCTGGCGGCGCCCGTCGGCGGAGGGCGGACCGATCACCGCCGTATGGATAGATCGATAATTGTTTGGCTTCGGCGCAGAGATGTAATCGTCAAACTCCGTCGGAATCATTCGCCAGTTTGAATGGATGACGCCCAGCGCGGCGTAACAATCCGACACCCGGTCCACCAGCACGCGAAAGGCGTAAATATCCGCCAGCTCATCGAACGACACGTTCTTTTGTGTCATCTTCCGCCAGATCGAGTACGGACGTTTCTCCCGGCTGGTGATCTGCGCTTTAATACCATTTTTGGTTAGCTGCTCACGCAAAACATTGGCGAGTTCCACCACGCCGCCGAGCGAGTGCTTTTGCAAATCCGCCAGCCGTCCGGAGATGGTCGCCTGCACATCAGGGCTCAACTCGCGAAATGAAATATCTTCAAGTTCTTCACGGATACGGTGAACGCCGATGCGGCCGGCCAGCGGCGCATAAATTTCCATGGTCTCATGGGCGATGCGCTGGCGCTTTTCCGGCTTCGGAATGTGATGCAGCGTGCGCATATTGTGCAGCCGGTCCGCGAGCTTCACCAGCAGCACGCGCACGTCGTCAGCCATGGCGACCACGAGCTTGCGGAAATTCTCCGCCTGCTTGCTTGCCTCGCTTTTCAGTTCGATCTGGGAAAGCTTGGTGACACCATCCACCAAACGCGCGATTTCATCGCCGAAAAGCTTGCGGATATCGTCGATGGTGGCGTCGGTGTCTTCGACCACATCATGCAGCAATGCGGTTGTCACTGTCGCCGGGTCAGCGCGCAACTGCGTGAGGATCGCCGCCACCGCCAGCGGATGAGAAAAATAAGGATCACCGGAAGCGCGTGTTTGTCCGCCATGGGCCTTCATGGCGTAAACATAGGCGCGGTTCAGCTGATCTTCATCGGCATCGGGATCATAAGCCTTGACCCGGTCGACCAGTTCTACCTGACGAATAAACCCGACGGGTTGACGCGTTCGAGCGGCGCCGTTTTCTTCGCTCGTGGAAGCGCTGTCGTTGTCGCCCGCCGCCTCTATATCCGCCATGTCGTTTTGGCCATCCGAAGTTACGAGGGCCGGGCGGCGTCAAACGGCAGCCAGTCACCGCCAGCCAATTACATTAGCCTTTCGGCAGGGTTCGGCCCTTCGGCGGCGCCCTAACCTTTTGGCAAAGTCTGGGGCGACGTCATGCCAGCGGCTTGAATCGCTTTGAGATACTCGTCCTCTGAAAGCGTATCGAATTCCGGCGCGTCCGCTTTTTCCGGCGCCGCTTCGGATTCTTCGCTTTCGTCGAGCTCCACTTGCTTTTGCAGGGAGACAACGAGATCTTCTTCGACTTCGCTGGGAACCAGTTCGTCGTCGGCAATCTCACGTAATGCGACGACCGGGTTCTTGTCATTGTCACGATCAACCAGCAACGGTGCGCCGGAGGAGAGAACACGCGCGCGATGCGCCGCGAGCAGCACCAGATCAAAACGGTTGGTGACTTTATCGACGCAGTCTTCAACGGTGACGCGGGCCATTCAATTCTCCAGGTGTCCAGTAATTTGTGTCCAGGTCGCATGATGTCGCCTCCTCGGGCCTGTGACCCGTGGGCGAGCCCTTTGCAATATCGCCGCGAGGATGCGGATACAAGCGCTGCAGCGCAAAAAAACGCTATTTTTATTCAATCCGGCGCACGTCCCCCGGCCCAAGGCGCGCCAGCAGGGTCCGGGCCGTCTCGCCGCTCACCGGATCACGCCAATCCGGGGCGATTTCGCACATGGGAACCAGCACGAACACCCTCTCCGCAATCCTGGGGTGCGGCAAGGTCAGGTCCGGCCCCTCCCGGCGCTCGTCATGATAGGCCAGCAAATCGAGATCGAGGGTCCGGGGCGCATTGCGAACCGTCCGCTTACGGCCAAACCCCGCCTCCACCGAATGCAGCGCCGCCAGCAGCCCCTCGGGTGGCAACGCCGTTTCCACAGAAGCGACCGCATTCACAAATGCGGGATCGGCGGGGTCCGGCCATGCGGGGCTCTCGTAAAGGGAAGAAACCGACCTTACCTCGCATACACGGCGAAGGGCCTGAAACGCCCGTAAAACAATCAGTTGCGAATCAGCCTTGCAAAAAGGCAAATTGGAACCTGCGGCGATTAAAATCATTTATATCTCAGATGGTTATCGCGCAGAATGCGGGCATATTTCAAAGTCACACTAATCTGAGGCCACTATGACGAAATTTCTGGGCCTGCGCGAGCAGGAGAAAACCGCTTTTTTTATCGATGGCGCGAATCTTTACAAGGCGGCGCGAAATCTCGGTTTTGATATTGATTACAAAAGCCTGCTGGCGAAAGCGCAGGATCAATGCCAGCTCATCCGCGCCTCTTACTACACCGCCATTCAAGAAGACCGAGATCAGGATTACTCGCCCTTGCGTCCGTTGGTCGATTGGCTCGACTATAATGGCTACACCATGGTCACCAAGACCACGCGGGAGTTCACTGATCAACAGGGCCGCAAGCGGTTTAAAGGCTCCACCGACGTTGAGTTGGTAGTCGACATGATGCTGCTGGCTGATCGGCTGGACCATCTGGTGCTGTTTTCCGGCAATGGAGATTTTCGCCGGGTCATCGAGGCCATTCAGGCGAAGGGCGTTCGGGTGACGGTGGTTTCAACGGTTAAGTCCTCGCCGCCCATGGCGTCGGATGAACTGCGCCGTCAGGCGGACACGTTTATGGATCTGGCGGACCTTGAAAAGGTCGTCGGCCGCTCCGGCGGCCCCGCCCGGCCCAAGCCCAAACCGGCGGACGATTATGACGATGAGTTTGAGGACGAATACGAAGACGATTTCGAAGACGTCGATTAAGGCGGATTGTTTTGCCCGCTTCAAAACCTGTCACCGACCCGCGCGTTACAGACCCGCCAAGGGACTGTCCTTTGTGCGATCGCCTCGTTGAATACCGGCGCGCGAATGAAGAGAAATACCCAGATTATTTCAACGGTCCCGCGCCGTCATTTGGCGATAAAAAAGCGCGTCTGCTGATTGTCGGCCTCGCCCCCGGCGTGCACGGCGCCAATCGCACCGGCAGGCCATTCACCGGTGATTACGCCGGAGATTTGCTCTACGCGACCCTGGCGAAATTCGGTTTTTCCAACGACCGGTTCAAGGCGGACCCGAAAGACGGGCTGAAACTGATTGATACGATGGTGACAAACGCGGTGCGGTGCGTGCCGCCGCAGAACAAGCCGGTCGGCGCGGAAATCCGAACCTGCCGGCCATTCCTCGTCAATCAGATTGATGCGCTGAAAAACCTCAAGGTAATTTTGTGCCTGGGCCGTATCGCCCATGATTCGACCCTGACCACGCTTGGCCTCAAGCAGAAAGACGCCCCTTTTGGTCATGGTGCGTCGCATATTCTGCCCGAGCGCGATTTCATGCTGTTCGACAGCTATCACTGCTCGCGCTACAATACGAACACGCGCAGATTGACGCCGGAAATGTTTGAGTCCGTATTCGCCGATATTCGCGACACCATTGATCACCGCTGACGAGTTGGATCAGCGCCCCGGAGACTCTCAAGATGAGCAACAGAAATTGGGGCTTGCCAAGCAAAGACGAACAACGCGCGATCCGCGACGCAAAATCCGCCAAGCCTGCGCTCACCCTTTTTGTCAGCGCCGTTTTCGGCGTTATCGGCGCCGCCGTTGCGGCGGCGAGCTTTGCCGAGGCGCGCCTCGCGCTGACCGGGCTTTTTCATGGCGGCAGTCTCATCAGCGCGGTGGTCGCCGCCGGCTTTGGCTGCTGGATGTATATATGGCTGGCGCGTCCGCGTTTCGCCGCACAGCTCTCAGGACAGGGCGATGCGTTTTCAAAACTCTTGCGGTTTTATGTGCGTGCGGCGCTGGCGCTGGGTGTCGCCCTACTGCTCGCGTCACTGCTTGGCATGATTGAGCCGAAAATCATCAGCGTACTGCTGTTATGCGCCTGCGGCGGCGCCGGTGCGGCGGCGGCGTTCCAGACCGTGCTGACGTTCGTTCCGTATTATGAAGAGGGCGCCGGCGAGCGTTAGCTTCAATCTCTCAAGAATAGTTCCCGCGCCAGCGGCCCAAGTACACAAGCAAGGCGCCGATCAACAGCAAGGGAATACCAAATAGAAACCCAACTTCGATTAGCTGCGTCGGCGGAAGCAATGGCTCATGTTCCCACCCAACACCAATCCAGTCATACGTGAGTACATCTATGAAATATATGCACGGCGCAATAATGAAAATTCCGCCCAGCACGAACAACGGAATCGAAAGCAAGGATAGTACAATTTTTATAAACCGCCCCATTTAGCTCCCAATTATATAAATACGTCTTACTAGTGGTAATTTAATGCGTAGAGCTCCATTCGACAATGAGCGCGAAGGCGGTCAATCAAGGATGTTGGGCGCCCTCGTTAGCCCCGATCCCTCAGCAGCCTTTGCTTCTGGCGGCCCCAATCGCGGTCTTTAGACGTCTCGCGCTTGTCGTGCAGCTTCTTGCCTTGCCCTACGCCCAGTTCCAGTTTCGCACGCCCGCGCTCGTTAAAGTAAAGCTTTAGCGGCGTCAGCGTGTAACCTTTTCGCTCCACCGCCTGCGCCAGCCGCACAATCTCGCGTTTGTGCAACAGCAATTTGCGTTTGCGTTTAGGCTCATGGTTTTCGCGATTACCGGCGGAGTATTCCGGAATGTTCGCATTGATCAGCCAGATCGCGCCGTCTTCAGGCGAGGCGTAGCTTTCGGCGATATTCGCCTTGCCTTCGCGCAAAGCCTTAACCTCGGTACCGGTCAGCACAAGCCCCGCCTCAACCACGTCATCCACGAAATATTCATGACGCGCGCGGCGGTTCACCGCAACGATCTTGCGGCCGTCTTTGTCTTTGTCCGCCATCAGCCGATGAGGCCAAGCTCACTGAGCGCAGCCTTTACCTTCGCCTTTGAAGCATCGTTGGGCGTGACCAGCGGCAGGCGTAGTTCATCTGAACACAGCCCCATGAGCGAGAGCGCATATTTCACCGGGCCCGGCGACGTGTCAGTGAACAGCGCCTCATGCAGCGGCGCCAGCCGGTCTTGCAGGGCGCGCGCGGTGACGAAATCATCATTGAGCGTTGCTTCCTGCAAATGCGCGCACAGTTCGGGCGCCACGTTTGACGAAACGGATATGCAGCCGACGCCGCCCATGGCGTTAAAGCCCGCCGCCGTCATGTCTTCGCCGGAAATCTGCAGGAAGTCCTTGCCACAGAGCCGGCGCTGCATGGCGACACGCGCCAGATCGCCCGTTGCATCCTTGACGCCGATAAGCCGCGGCAGCTTCGCCAGCGCCGCCATCGTGTCATTGGAGATGTTCACCGCCGTGCGCGCAGGCACATTGTAAACGATGATTGGTAGGTCAGTGGCGTCGTGGAGCGCCGTATAATGCGCGAGCAGCCCCGCCTGGCTCGGCCGGTTGTAATAGCCGGTGACCGAAAGGATCGCATCGACCCCGATTTCCTGAAGCCGCTTCGCCATGGAAATCGAATACGCCGTCTCGTTGGAGCCGGCCCCGCCGATCACCGGAACCCGTCCGGCGGCGGTTTCCACGCAGAGCGCCACGACCCGCTCATGCTCCGCATCGGTGAGCGTGGCGGATTCGCCGGTCGTGCCCACCGGCACCAGTCCGTGTGTGCCGGCGGAAATCTGGCGCTCCACGAGATCGCAGAACGCTTTTTCATCCACCGCGCCATTTTTAAAAGGGGTAATGAGGGCCGTCATTGACCCTTTAAACTGTTTCATTGGCTCAATTTTCTCAAATTTAACGCCTCGATAGCTCTCTACTGCCTATTCAGCAAGATGGCGCCTGTTTTGATGCACGAGAGAATGGGCTATTGTGTGGCCGATTAGTGAGTTTGATGCGGGAGTTTGAGGGTATGCAGCGTTCAGCCTGCTGGCGCTTGAAGGCGGGGGCCTCATCGAAAATGTCGCGGTTCATGTCGGTCAGGGTCTTGAAATTGGGGGCCTTAAAGGCGGGCGTGACGGCGGCGGTCGCTGCTATGGCGTTAACCGGGGTCGCCGACGCGGCGGTGACACCGCGTATCAAGCCGCCCGCTCCCGGGCCCGTCTATATCAGCTTGAACGACAAGGAGCGCCTGCTTGGCGTCGCAGATGCGCTGAAAAGCAAACAGTTTTCCACAGCCCAACAGCTGACGGCGAACGTACAGGACCCGATCGCGAAAAGCCTTGGCCAGTGGATGTATCTGATGGCCAAGGACCCGAAGGTCGAATTCGAATATGCGGACGCCTTTCTGGACGCCAATATCGACTGGCCGATGCAGTACCGCATCAGTTCCTTTGTGGAAGACCGCATTCCGGACACCGCGCCCGCCGATAAGGTGCTCGCCTTTTTCGACACGCGCACGCCCGTCACCGGCCCCGGCAAGATACAGCTCGCTCGCGCCCTCTTCGCCGTTGGCGATGAAAATGGCGGCGAACGTTATGTGCGCGACGCCTGGATCAACGACAATTTCAAACTCTCGGAAGAACAGCGCGTCCTTTCCGCCTATGACGGTCGTTTGCGCAAGGAAGATCACGCCGCACGCGTCGACCGCCTGCTTTGGGACCGACAGGTCACCAATGCGCGCAGGGTGTTTACAAAACTTTCAGGCAAAGACCGCCGCATGGCGGAGGCGCGCGCCGCGCTGCTCCTCAACGCGTCTTCCGGGTCGCGGCTCTACAATAAACTCACTGATGAAGAGCAACTCGATTCCGGCATGCTGCACGCCGCAGTCCGGTACTACCGCCGCAAGGGCGACGAACAATACGCTATCGCGCTCGCAAACATGGCGCCGGAAAATCCGGGCGAGATTCGCAATGGCGAACGCTGGTGGGACGAACGGCAATTGCTCATGCGCTGGGCGTTGAAAAACGGCCGTTTCGCAGACGCCTACACTCTCGCTGCGGGACACCGGTTAAGCGATGGCGGCGACTACGCCGAGGCGGAATTCTACGCGGGCTGGATCGCGCTGCGCTTTCTCAATGCGCCCGCGCGCGCCGAAACGCATTTTCTGGCGCTCGCCTCTGGCGTCGACTCGCCGATATCCGTTTCCCGCGCGAACTACTGGCTCGGCCGCGCTGCAGCCGCAAAAGGCGAGCGCGAACGGGCGAACGAATTTTATGGTAAGGCATCAAAACACTATTATTCCTATTACGGACAATTGGCAGCTGAAGAACTGGGCGGCGTGGAGACAGCGAAGTTTTCACCACCGCAGCAATCGTCGGCCGCCGACCGGGCGCTGTTCGCCTCACGCCCGACCATCGCTGCGCTTCGCATGCTCACCGATCTCGATCTCGATTATGAATTCATGGTCTTCGCCTATCATGTGGATGACCAGCTTGAGCGGCCGGGAGAATATCTCGAACTTGCAAAACTCACCGATGGCGAGGGCGCGCCGCATCTGACCGTACGCGCTGGCAAAGTGGCCATTCAGCGCGGCGCCTTCGCGCCGGAAGTCGCCTACCCGCTGGTATTTGTTCCTGATGAAGCGACGCGCTTTGTTTCGCCGGAAATCATTCTCGGCCTTTCGCGCCAGGAAAGCGAGTTCAACCCCCGCGCCTATTCACACGCTGGCGCGCGCGGGGTCATGCAACTTATTCCGACCACGGCGCAGATCACCGCCCGCAAGGAAGGTATGTTGTACAACCGTTCGGCACTGCTGGACGATCCCGTTTACAATATGACCATCGGCTCCGCGCATGTTTCGCATTTGTTGGAGCGCTTTGACGGATCGCTGATCATGACGCTCGCCGGATATAATGCAGGCGCGGCGCGTGTGGACCGCTGGATTACCGAATATGGCGATCCGCGATCCAGCAATGTGGATCCGCTCGACTGGGTGGAGCTCATTCCGTTTTCCGAAACGCGCAACTACGTGCAGCGTGTGATGGAGAATGTGCAGGTCTATCGCGGCCGCATCAATGACAGGCCAATCCCCGGACGGCTTTATGCCGACCTTGAGCGCGGCGGCCCGCGCAATCGCGTGGCGTCTCTAAAGCCACCCTCAATTGTGCTCGCCAATGCTGCGTCCTCTTACGGCGCGCCGACCCTGCCCGCCCTTCCAAAGCGCACCGAAGAACGCGCGCGACGCTATGCACAGGAAATGTCGCAGCAGCTGGCTGAGCCCGCTGAGCCCCCACAACAGACGCCCGCAGGCCAGCAGGCCATTGGTGCGGCGCCCATCGCCTTTAATGAAGCGCCCGCCGCACAACCCGCACCCGTCGAAAAGCAAGAACCCGACATGCAGACTGCGCCCGCTAAACCACCGGCGGTGTCCGCGAAGACGAGCAACAAGCGACCGCAACCAATAAAAGAAACCGCCACGCCAAGACTGGCGCCGCTCACCACAACCACATTTGTTGAGAGCGACGACGTCGATGCAGACCGGATTGCCGAGATCCTGCGCAATATGCCCGCGCCGCAATTGCAGGAAAGGCAACCCGTCACTCAGCCTGCCCCAGTGCAAACTATGGCGCCGGCGGAAGAAGCTCCACTGGCGGACAACACAGCCCTCGCTAGCGACGCAGCCACCCCAGACGCAGCCGTTGAACCGGAACCGGTAAGCGATACTGAATTTCTCGCATCCTCGACGCCCATTATCCTCGAGACCGCCGCCGATGATGTTGACGATCTCAGCCTTTCCGGCGGCGAGGTGGAAATGTGCCTCGCCTATCGCGACTTCATCGCCCGCAATGCGGAGGAGGAAGAGGACGCAGCGGCAGACCTCAACGCGGTCATGCTCGCCGAGCTCGAAAGCGGCGCCAGCGGCTGTTGACCGGCACCTACTGACCGGGCCCGCCCTAGCGGCTGTGCGTTAACAATTGCTGCGAACTATCTCTGGCGGCAGTCATCGCCGGCAAGTTTATTTGCACCATCCGCCGCCTTGCAAAGCATCAAGTTTCCGGGCATTACCGGCGGCGGAGAGGTGGCCGAGTGGTCGAAGGCGCTCCCCTGCTAAGGGAGTAAGGGCTTTAACTCCCTTCGAGGGTTCGAATCCCTTCCTCTCCGCCAGAACTTTCCCACAAGGACAAGAACGGGCAGCGCCGCGAGAGAGTTTGTCCGAACCCTCGATTGTAAATTTGCGCGCCAAAGGCGCGCGGGGTTCGAATCCCTTCCTCTCCGCAAGAGTCCCCAAGCAAATCCGGTAACCGGCCTTAGTCCGCCTCAACGATCTCAGCGTTCTGATTTCCGGTGGTGTAATCAGTGTAGTCGCGATGCTCAACGACCTTGCCGTCCCTGACCGAAATCACCGTGATCACAGGCGTCAGTCCTTTCCAGGTCTGATCCGCAGTTTCATAAACGTAAGAAACATTCGCCGCATAAACGACGACTCCGGAGTGTTCGAATTTTGTGTACACATCATAATCGAGAACGAGGGAAGTCTCCACGCCGTCTTTCGGTCGCAGGTGCGCCATGATTTCTCGCTTCCCACTCCACATGACCGGACCGTTCGGCAGTCCCGCATCGACGGATGTCGGATCAATAAAGACGGCGTCCTCCGCGTAGAGTCGCTCCATCGCGTCATGATCCTGCGCCTGATAGGCGTCCATATAGGCGTCTGCGACAGCGATCGCATCATGTGCGGGTGCGGACGCAAATGCGGCGGCGCTCAAAAAGAAGGAGCCAATGACGGCCGCTAGAATTTTCATGGATTGCCCCTGTGTTTGCAGTGTGATTGAAGACAGCATTTCGTAACGCCCGCTTATCATATCGCTGACGATGATGGGCAGCACCCCACTCACACAAACGTTACACAAAGCTACAATTTATGCCCAGGCCATGACGAAGCATGGTGGGCTCTGAGGCGATGCCGCAAAAGGACAAACCGGGCTTTGCCCTGACGACGATTGCTGATAATACGGCGCTCCCGCGACAGGAGCGATGTCCGGTCCGGGCCTGTAGCTCAATTGGTTAGAGCTGGCGGCTCATAACCGCTAGGTTGGGGGTTCGAGTCCCTCCGGGCCCACCACGACCAACAAACGTTTTTGGAATCACACTAAGCATTTTGAAAATATCGCGGCTCATCCGCCTTCATCCGGGATTTCAATGGAGATTTCGGACGAATTTCTTTCGCCAATCAAGGCGGCTGCGTATCGTAGAGAAATTATTGGCTTTGTAGATCGAAAGTGATGCTTGACGCTGAGCAGGGACATGATTGTTTAATCAGGCTTGCGCGGTTAGCTTTGATGGCGGAGTTCTGCTCCCTTGAACATCATTAGATGCGGGCGAATAGATTAATGGTTAACAAGCAGGTGGTGATCGTAGGCGGCGGCTCGGCGGGTTGGGTCGCAGCGGCTTATTTGAATGGCGCGCTTAATCGCCTTCGCAAGGGGCCGCGTGTCGACATCACCGTTGTCGAATCTCCCGATATACCGCGCATATCTGTCGGTGAGGCGACGATACCTTCGCTCAATCACGTACTCGAGGTTGCGGGGATTAATGAAATCGATTTCGTCAAACGCACCGACGCGACTTACAAACAGGCGATTAAATATCGCAACTGGTACAAAAACGATGGATCCCATTACTATCACCCGTTTACCCGCGGCCCCTTTGGCCCGATAGATTTTACCGGCGACAACTGGGCGCGTAGCGATCAGTCGATCCCTTACATGGATACTGTTTCGGCGCAGCCTGCTCTATGCGAATTGGGCCTTATACCAAAGACACTTGGGCCTTGGACGTTAGGTCCGACGCTCCACTACGCCTATCATATGAATGCGCAAAAATTCGCCGATTATTTGACAGAGCAAGCGACGGCCGGCGGCGTCCGGCATGTCCGCGCAAATATGACAAATGTCATCATGCGCGAGAATGGACTGATCGCGGGTTTTGAGACCGATCGCGCTGGCCGAATCGACGGGGACATTTTTATCGATTGCACCGGGTTTTCCGCCCTGCTGCTCGGCAAGCAAATGGGCGTCGATAATTACGATGCGTCGCAATATTTGATGTGTGATCGCGCCCTTGTCATGCCGATACCCTATGACGTTTCGTATCCGGGCGAGATGCGCTCCTACACAACGTCAACCGCACTTTCGGGTGGGTGGATTTGGGATATCCCGCTGCGATCGCGGCGCGCAATCGGATACGTGCATTCAAGCGAATTCCTGTCCGCCGAAGATGCCGAGCGGGAGCTGCGCGCCTATGAAGGCGCGCATAGCGAAAAGCTGGATGCGCGAATGGTCAATTTCTATGTCGGCTGGCGGCGGCGCCATTGGGAAGGTAATTGCATCGCAATCGGCCTTTCCGGCGGCTTTCTCGAACCGCTTGAATCCACAGGCATTTACCTAGCGGAACTGGGCGCCGTCATGCTGGCGGAGCATTTTCCGTACAAAGAAGAACATATTCCGGCCTTGGCCTTCCGCTATAACCGAATTCTTCAAAATCGATATTACGAGATCCTGGACTTCCTCAATCTGCATTATTGCCTGACGCAGCGCGACGATTCCGCGTTTTGGCGCGAGGTGCGAAAACCAGAGCGAATGACGGATAGGATAAAGGCCAAGCTGGATTTCTGGCGCGTCAAACACCCCTCTTCCGCAGATCTGGAAGACCAGTTTTTTCTTGGCCAGTCGCAGGAGTTGTCGCCAGCGATGCACGGGGCGGAGGATCGCCGCCCGCCGGTCGATACGGCAAAGCTCTGGAGCCATTACAGCTATGAATGCATCATGTATGGCATGAATTTCACCGGTCGCGACAGGGTCGAAGGTGACGAGCAGGGATTTCCGGCTGAAATTCAACCACGCGTTAAGGCGCGCGTCGCACAGTTGCGCAAACACTTGCCGAGCCATGAAGAGTACCTGCAACGGACCGTCGGGTTCGAGGCGCCGCCCACCGGTCCGCGTCCCGACGGCTGGTCATAACCCTACAGAAGCCGCGCTGCTGAGGGCGGCGTAATTGCGCCTGCATCCAGTGACGCCTATGGTCGTTCGTTGTTGATGTTGTGAATGCGCCAAACGGAATAAATCCATGCCTCGAATTCAGATGAAGCCTGACACCCTCAATGAGGAAAACAGGAAATTTCGACAAGCGCCGTTAAAAGAACCGCTGTTTTTGAACAGCGTTCCTAAAAGCGGTTCGCACCTGCTGCGCAACATCATTCGAATGTTCGTGCCGGTCGAGCAGCAATATCATGAGCAGTTTATCCAATGGCCGAACCTTGAAGAACATGCGCATGCCTTCAACAAGGACACGAGTTTACTAAGCTGGGGTCACCTTTTATTCTCGGACGCGTCCGTGATGCGATTGAAACACGCCCGCAAGATTTTGCTTGTGCGCGACCCTTATAGCTGGGTTCTCGCTCGTGCGCGGTTTTTCATTTCGGACGAATTTTCAGGGAACATTGATCACATAAAAAAAGGCGTGCTGACCGTCGAAGAGTTGTTGAATCTCATGATTATTGGTGTCTACCAAAAGGCGCCGTCCATGCATGAGATTTTTCTGCTCAACGCCTGCGCATGGATAGGCACCAGCGTTTATCTCGTGCGCTACGAAGATCTCATTGAGAATTTGAAGGATCTCGAATCGACCCGCGCCGAACAATATTTCCGGGCGATGTTTGCCGCCGGCGGCATCGAGGCGCCTGACGACTGGCGCGAGCGTGTCCGAATCGGGTCTGACCGAAAACAGAGTGGAACGGCGCGGGAGAATCTGACGGGCAAAGCGGGTGAAATCGATATTCCAATGGAATTGCCCGAGGCCCAAAAGCGGCTGGTCGATTTGCAGTCCCCCGGCCTGAGGGCGTTTCTGGGCTATGCGTGACAGGTCACCGCGCCATGATGATAGGCGCTGGCTGGTGAGAAAGTCCCGTTACTAATGTAGCCGCTCAGCGGTGCATGAATTCAGTACAAGCTGCATTTGTTTGGACTGGCCTGGACGTTCATACTGCATCGTCCGCAATTTCATCTGCTTTATTGAGAAATCAGCGGTAAAACTGCTTGAACTGAGTCGTTTGTGAGCCTGGCGCCGCTCCCGCCGGGGCGGATATGTCGCCCTGCGCACGCGCTCTGAATCAGCGATTCGGGAATCGCCAATCACAACGATTACGGACCATTATCCGCTCGAATTCGTCGCGAAGCCCGCCTCCGAAGCGTGTGAAATGTGGCAGTTTTTGGTTAATTTTGTGTCGAAATTGCAACAGAGTACATTTATGGGAAAATTCTCTGCATCAGGCAATTTCGCAAGTAATCATGCAGTGTAAGCTCAGGTCAGCATAAGCACGACGGCGTTCCGATTCAACGCACTGCCGCCGTTCGGTTAGAGGGATACTAAATTATGAAGAAGTTTTCGACGCGAGAGTTTGATTTCGTGAAAAGTCTCACAGCGACGTCTTCTGCATTGGCGATTGCTACGTCCATGGCATTGGTCCAGAGCGCCTACGCACAAGACGACGTGGAGCGGATTCCAGAAAGCAGCGAAGAAGTTACGGAAGACGATGATACAATCGTCGTTACCGGGTCGCGCATCAGGAAAGATGAGTTTACCAGCACATCACCGCTTCAGGTTCTCGATCCGCAGCTCGGCATTTCACAAGGCCGGTTTGATACTGGCGCGCTCGTTCAGGGCTCGACCCTGGCGTCCGGCTCATCGCAGCTGACTTCCGGCATATCGTCAAACTCCGCCAGCCCGCAGGGCGGTGAAGGCGTGCAAACCGTGTCACTGCGCGGTCTCGGCGCAAACCGGACGCTCGTTCTCTTGAACGGCCGCCGCGCTGGTCCAGCCGGTGTACGTGGACAGGTTGCAGCGTTTGATTTGAACGTTGTTCCTTTTTCAGCGCTCGAAACCGTTGAGATTCTGAAAGACGGCGCATCCTCAATCTATGGTTCCGACGCGGTCGCCGGGGTTGTAAACCTGATCACCAGAAAAGACTTCGACGGCCTTGAGCTTGATGGTTTTTATTCCCAGCCGCTGGAAGGCGCCGGCGAGTTTGCTCGGGCCAGCGCCCATTGGGGTAAAACTTTTGATCGCGGCCATTTCCAAGTCGCCGTGGACTATCAAAAGCAATACAAAATCACAAATGGCGATCGTGAATTCCTCGATTGTCCGGAAGACTATATCTTTGATGCGAACGGCAATCGCGCCGACGTTGTCGATCCGCGCGGCCCCGGTGTCCACGGCTTTAACTACACCGGCAAGGACGGCTACGCCTGTGCGAACGGGATTCCCTGGGGCCATATCTGGCTCTATGATTATTCCTACGCCTATTCGCCGAACGGTTCGAACGCGATCACATTTAACGAACAGGGCGATATCGATCTAGACACGCAACTGCTGCAATACGACTATGACGGATCACTCGCTGCAAACGGCATTCCCGCATGGGCGGCGCCGCTCGATCCGTCCCAGATCGGATTGCCCCCCGGGTTCTACCCAACCGGCACGAACCGCCAGAATTATGCGATCATGCAGAATTACCATGTTGGCGAACGCAAGGATACGTTCGTTCCGCAGAGTTCAAACTTCACCGTTTTTGCAGACGCTGCATACGAGTTGACGGATAACATCGAAGTATACGGCGACTTCCTGATGAGCCGCCGTAAAACTGAACAAATTGGATCGAACCAGTTCTTCAATTTTGGCGGCACCTTTGACTCGCCAAATCTTCCGGGCAATTTTGGCATTCCGAACGATCCTATCGTCAACCCGATGATCACCGGCGACGCATTGATCAGTCCAACAACGTATTTTGACCATGACGGACAGCGCACGCAAGTAAATTACTACCGGGGCGTTGGCGGTCTGCGCGGCGAACTGGTAACCGACGGCTTCCTCGACAGTTGGCGCTGGGACCTTTACGGACACCACTCGACGTCACGCGGTGAATATCGCAAAGATATCGTCAGCCACGTCGTCAGCACATTCGGCGACTTCCGCTCTGCTCCCTGTGCGGGACAATCGGTTGAAAACTTCGCCGGCGTCATGACACAATGTGTCGACATTGATTACAATGACCCGGCAATCCTTGCCGGTCATCTCACGCCCGAACAGCGCAACTTCCTCTATGGCGTCGACATCGGCCACACCAAGTACAATCAGACCTACTTCGAATTTATCGCTGATGGCGACGTCCTGACCTTACCCGCAGGCGATGTTGGCGTCGCGCTTGGCGCAACATGGCGGAAGGACTCTATCCTCGACACGCCAGGCGACAACACGCTGGGTGGGTTCATTTTCCTCGAAAACGCTGGCGGCATTACGCAAGGTTCGTCGAAAACAACCGAACTCTTCGGTGAGATCAACATCCCAGTCTTACGCGACGTTCCACTGTTCCAGTCTCTGGAAGTGAACGGCTCTGTGCGTTGGACGGATGTTAACACTGTTGCCGAACCTGATCTGACTTGGAAAGCTGGCGTCAACTGGCGCGTGTCGGACTGGCTCGCATTCCGCGGCACCTGGGGGACGTCCTTCCGGGCTCCGGCGTTGTTTGAATTGTTCTTGCAGAATGAATCGTTCATCGTACGGCAAAGCGGCGTTGATCCGTGCATCCAATGGGCCGCAGCCCTTGCGGATGGCGGTATTTCACAGCGGATCGCCGACAATTGCGCGGCTGATGGCATTCCGGATAACTTCACTGGCGGCGGCGTAGAACCAACCGTTACACTCGGGGGCGGCCTTGGCCAACTCGCGCCGGAGACTTCGACATCAAAAGTTGCCGGTGTCATCCTGACCACGCCTAGCGGCTTTTTGGGAGACGATGTCAACGTCAGCCTCGCCGTTGATTACTTCAACATTGAAGTGAACGGTACCGTCGACACGCTGACAGCCAACCAGATCGTATTCGGCTGCTATCGGTCGGAATTCTACCCAACTGATCCGCTGTGCGATCTGTTTGTCCGCGGACAGACCGGCGCGCCGTTCAACATCGATCAGATCTCAGCGACATTCATCAATATCAACCGGCTGCAAAACGCTGGTCTCGATATCACTATGCAATATACGCATGAGCAGCTGCTAGGCGGTTGGGATCTGGACGTTCGCTCAAACTGGGTACATCAGCTCAAGGATGACGAAGAGCTGTTTGACGGCATCGTTGAGTCTGTCAATGGTGAAGCTGGCGATCCGAAATGGGTCGGCGAAGTAAACTTCATTGCCAGGAAGAACGACTGGACGGCGTTCTGGGGCATGAATATCGTTGGTCCGACTTCGGATGAACAGGACTTCCTGGACGACAATGGTATGCTTTGCCTGACCAGTACGACAGTTGGCGATTACTGCGTTGACTTGATTGCTGAAGCCACAGTCTATCACAACGTGTCCCTGACAAAGGAGCTTGAAAGCTGGCGCTTTACGCTGGGCATGTCGAACGTTTTCGATACGCGTCCGCCACGCGTCACCACAGACGGCTTCAACAGCGCTGAAATCTCCACGACCGGACAAATGCCGTTCACATCGCAATATGACGTGTTTGGCCGCCGGGTCTTCGCGAATATCAGCAAATCGTTCTAACCAGAACTAATCATCACAACGATAAAAGCGGCGGGTTTTACCCGCCGCTTTTTTTATTGAGGGTGGCGCCAATAGCGCTTTAAGGCGCGCAATGGTCAAGCCATCACCGGCTCCGCTTGTTGGACCACGTTGCGCGCTGCGAAACCGGCGAACCGGAGTCGCCAAAACCATTCATGGGCCAATTAACAGAAACATTTCTTTCTCTTCAGGTCCGCCAAATCGTCACAAAACGGCCTTCATATCAGCCTTGATTTCGCCGCGGCGAAGCTGTCTCATCGCCATCGCGCAAACTGGAGGATCAAACACCATGCGTCATACGTTTATTCCCGTCGCCGCCGCCCTGTTTTTCGCAGGCTGCGCTGCGCCGGAGGCGATCGCCGCCGATACCGATGCGCCGCGCCGCACCATCTCCGTAAACGGCGAAGGCCGCGCCACAGCGGCGCCGGATATGGCGGTCATTTCAATCGGCGTGCAGAGCGAGGCCCTCACCGCCGCCGCCGCACTTCGCCAGAACTCGGCCGACATGACGGCGACCATCAACAAATTGAAAGAACTTGGCGTCGAGAGCCGTGATATCCAGACATCCGGACTGTCGATTAACCCCCGCTACAATTACGAAAAGAACCGGTCAAAACCTGAGGTCATTGGATTTACAGCCTCGAACAGCGTCACCGTCCGGTTGCGCGACCTCAACAACGCCGGTGCGGTGATCGATCAAGCGGTGCAGTCCGGGGCCAATTCTTTAGGCGGCGTGAACTTTGCTTTTTCCGAGCCAAAACCGCTCTATGAAGAAGCACGGCGCGACGCGGTCGCGGATGCAAAAGCCAAAGCGGCCCTGCTGACCGAAGCGGCTGGCGTGCGCCTCGGCAAGCTCATCACCATCCAGGATGGCTATGTCTCATCGCCGCAACCGAAAATGTACGCCGCACGCATGGAGATGGCCAGTGACAGCGCCGTGCCTATGGAAGCGGGCGAGTCTGAAATCACCGCCAGCGTCTCGCTGGTGTATGAAATAGAATAGGCGGAAAGGCGCCGGCTTCGGTTATCCAAGGCTGGCGCCGTCGCGCCTACTTTCCTGAAAACAGATCGCCGAAGAAATCGCCCTCGTTCCATTCGGGACGCGTCGGCGCATCCGCAATTGCGCGCGCGATGATGTAATTCACATCGGCGAAACGCGCGAGATCCTTGTATAGGATTGGCTGTTCCAGATCATCGCTGGGGCTGTGATAGTGGTTCCTGTAAAAGTCCCAGAACTTTTCTTCACCGCCATTGCTAAAGCCGGTCCACAAATAGATCGACGGCACGCCCTGTTCCACGAAACGGTAATGATCTGAGCGAGTGAAAATACCGAGCTGCGGAATCGGGTCCGGCTGCAGTTCAATACCGGTCTGTTCGAGCGCCGATTCCAAAATCGCCCCCAGTGACGAACGTTCCGCACCAAACGCGATAACATCGGTAAACTCGTGCAGCATAACCGGCATGTCGAGATTGACATTGGCGACCATTTCGCCGTCACCCACCGTTGGGAAATGCGCGAAGTAGTCAGCGCCGAGCAATCCCTTTTCCTCGCCGGTCACCGCCACAATCATGACGCTGCGCGCAGGCGGCTCGCCGGACGACATACGGCGTGCAACCTCAAGCATCGTGGCGATGCCGGTGGCGTTGTCCATGGCGCCGTTATTGACGCCATCTTTGCCTTCCGCCAGCAGGCGCTTGTTGACGCCGATGTGATCAAGATGACCGGACAGAACGACATACTCGTCTTTCAATTCTGGATCAGCGCCTGGAATAAGACCGACAACATTCGGGCTTGTGGTTTCTTGCAATTCTACGGCGCCCGCGAGCGAAACACGCACCTTCAGATCGAAGCTGTCAGGGGCCGCGCCCTCTCCGTCTGCGGCGGCGCGGGCGGCTTCGTAGCTTTGTTCCGCGCCCTCGAACAACAACGGCGCGACTTTCGGATTAAGCATGGCGGACCCACGCAAATTTTCTCCGGATGTTTCTGCGCGCCCATCCGGCCATACCCATGTCATCGTCGTGTAGGATGGGTTGGAGACATATCGCGCCCACGGCCGGCTTTGCTCGCTACTCGCAGTAAACAAACCGATCATGCCGACAGCGCCGCGTGACGACACTTCCTTCATCCTCAGGCGGTCACTACTAAAGTGCGCCCGGCTTTCATTGTCGAATGTCTCCGGCGCACTGGCGAAGTAAACCGCCACTTTTCCCTTCAAATCGACACCGGCATAATCGTCGTGACCAAACTCTGGCGCGTGGACGCCAAAACCAATGAACACCGCCTCTGCATTCTCTACGCTGAAGGTTTCAGCATTCATGGATGGGAACACACGAAAGTCCTGCAAGTGCGTCAGCGCGTGGACCTCGCCGTCCGGTCCCGTGATGGAGGCCGCGGCCGCGTCCAACACCGGTGTCGCTGAACGAAAAGGCACCTCCTGAAACCACTCGCCATCGGCGCCGGGCTCCACACCCATAGACGCCATGCGGGCGGCCACATATTCGGCTGCAGCAAGGTATCCGCGTGTCCCCGTTTCGCGTCCCTCTCGCGCGTCATCAGCGAGCCAGGCGACATCCATGCGTAAACGCTCAACATCGCTTTCGACCACAGCAATCGATGCAACAGCATCAGCACCGGTCAAATCGCCGATTTCTGGCGCGGTGGCGCATGCAGCCAACCCGGCGGCGGCGAAAAAAGCGGAGAGTCGAAGGGGGGTTATCGGCATTGAGTGCTCCCATTTGTTTGCCGGGATTAGGCGGGCGGCGCCCCGATACGTCAACTGCACATATTGCTTTTCGCCACACTGCGACAACCGTAGTGATGTGAAATTGCAACGTTTTTTCGTATCCGGAGCTGAGCCGCAAATGATTTGGAACCTTCGCGAGCGCGTAGTATTATCGTCTCATTGGGGAGTATCGAGCCATGAAGTTTACGCTGCTGATTCCCGCGCTATCCGCCGCGACGGTATTCGCTACAAACGCACACGCATTCTTCGTGAATGATGCGGAGGGTGGCGGATATGTGCACGAAAATGGCATCGGTCCCGACCCGGATCGTGATTCAAACCCCGCCACCATCACCGGTGTCATTTCACGGGTTGGCAACGCGGCGGAGGCATCCAGCGACGCGCCTTATCGCGTCATTACTTTCGAGCCGCCGCCCGGCGATCATGGCGACGTCATTCGCGAGGCGTATGCGGACAAGTTCGGTGTTCATTTTGGCCGCGGTGTCACGCGGCAAATCTGCGAAGGTCAGCGTCGATTTTATTACGATTCCATGTGCACTTATGAAGCGGCGCCGAGCGGCGCCTTTGCGGCGGGTTACGTCAACCACCTGAACGCGCCGCTCGTCATCACCTTCGACGAACCGGTTTGTGTCGTCACCATGGCGATCTATCCCACCGGCGGGCGACAGGGCGAGCCCTTTACCGTCACGATCAACGGCTGGGATGAAAATGGTGTTGCACTGCCGCGCGCCGACGCCTCATTCGAATGGACAAAATACACTGCTCGCTGGCGGCACATGGCCGGCGCCTATTATCTTGGCGGCCGCGCCAAGAAGATCGAAGTCTCAATGAAGAGCGATCGCCGTCGTGGACGCCGCGACACGCTTCGTTATCTCATCGACGATCTGGCTTTCGTGCAGGAGGGCTGCAGCGAAATTCTCGCAGATTTTGTTGAGGATGGAGCGCCCGCCACCGCCATGACTGACGACGTGTATGAAGATATCGTCGATGAAGAACTGGACGATGAAATCTGGGATGACCAAGACGACGAGATCGACGGGTCTTAACGCAGCTTCTTTCTTATCATAAAAAACACCGCCCATTGGGGCGGTGTTTTTGCATGCAATCTCAGTGTTGGCCTGCCGGCATTACGCCGTCTGATCATCCACCGCCGCATCCGGCGCGTTGTTCATGACCGACTCTACGCCGCCCTCAGCGCCCGACGCCGAATCATACATCTGGGACTGGCCGATCACCTGGTGATTCGCCGCTTTGAGGACAAAGTAAGGTTTGCCGCTGGTTGATTCCTTAATTTCAAAACGCGCCTTGTCGCCAGCATTCTTCTTGACCGACGCTATCCCGTTTTCAGCGCTCGATTTATCCTTATAGCCCTCGCTGGCGAGGATATTTTCACCATTCCCAGCCTTTAGCCGAAACCGGAATTCGCCCGCCTTGTCCTTGTAGAGTTCAAATTTGCCTGCCATTCGTCCGTCTCCTCTGGAAATTACGCTCGCCACCCCGCATTCATACTCGCGATTCCCACGCGGATTGCAAATACCGCGGCACAGCGTAAATGTTCCAGAATCGTTCTCATTTGAGTAAGCTTATTCCATGGCGTCCCAATCAGACAGAAAACCATCAATTTCCGAGCGAGCGCTCGCCGCGATGCAGGAAAGGGTCATTTCACCGGACGCCGAAAATGCGCCCTATCTCGACGGGCTAAACGATGAACAGCGTTCGGCGGTATTAACCACTGAGGGCCCTGTTCTTATGCTCGCCGGCGCTGGAACGGGTAAGACTCGCGCCCTCACGACCCGCCTCGCCCATATTCTCCACACTGGACACGCCCAACCCTGGCAGTTGCTCGCGGTCACCTTCACCAACAAAGCCGCGCGCGAGATGAAGGAGCGCATCGAGAAGCTCGTCGGCGACTCCGTTGAGGGCATGAAATGGCTCGGTACGTTCCATTCCATTGGCGCGCAGATATTGCGGCGTCACGCTGAACTGGCCGGACTCAAATCAAGCTTCACCATTCTCGACGCTGACGATCAGGTGCGCCTCGCCAAGCAAGTAATCGGTGCGGCCAATATCGACGAGAAGCGCTGGACCGGTCGCGGTCTCGCCTTTGTCATCGACGCCTGGAAGAACCGCGGCCTGACGCCTGACAAAGTACCGGCGAACGAAGCTTATAATTTCGCCGACGGCAAAGCGATCGAACTGTACAGGGCCTATCAGGCGCGCCTGACTACCCTTAACGCGGCGGACTTTGGCGACCTGCTGGTGCATAATCTCACCATCTTCCAGAAAAACCCTGACGTCCTGGAAGAGTATCAGCGGCGCTTCAAATACATGCTGGTGGATGAGTATCAGGACACCAATGTCGCCCAATATTTATGGCTGCGGCTGCTGGCGCAAAAGCACAAAAACATCTGCTGCGTGGGCGACGACGACCAGTCGATCTATGGCTGGCGCGGCGCGGAAGTGGAAAATATTCTAAGGTTTGAAAAGGACTTTCCGGGCGCGAAAGTCATCCGCCTAGAACGCAACTATCGCTCAACGCCATCCATTCTTGGCGCCGCGTCAGGCTTGATCGAAGCCAACACTGCGCGGCTTGGCAAAACCCTGTGGACTGAGGCCGAAGAAGGCGAAAAGGTCAAAGTGCGCGGAGTCTGGGACGGCGAAGAAGAAGCCCGCCTGATCGGCGATGATATAGAGGCGGAACAAATGCGCGGGCGTTCGCTTTCGCAGATGGCGGTGTTGGTGCGCGCCTCATTTCAGATGCGCGCCTTCGAAGAACGGTTCAACACGCTCGGCCTCGCCTATCGCGTTGTCGGTGGCCCGCGCTTTTATGAACGCGAAGAAACCCGCGACGCCCTTTCCTATTTGCGGCTGATCCGTTCCGCCGATGACGATCTGGCGTTTGACCGCATCGTCAACAAGCCCAAACGCGGCCTCGGCGACAAGGCGTTGCAGGTGTTGCACAAAATTGCGCGCGCACGGGGCGTTCCATTGATGACGGCCGCGCGAATGGCCCTTGAAAGCGATGAGCTGTACGCCGCCGCGCGCCGCTCACTTGTCAATTTTGTTGACACGATTGATCGATGGTCGCGAGACGCAAAGGATATGTCGCCCGCAGACCTGGCCGAGCTGGTGCTCGAAGAGTCCGGCTATATAGAAATGTGGAAGAATTCCAAAAGCCCGCAAGCGCCCGGCAAACTCGATAACCTCAAGGAACTTATTCAGGCGGTGTCTGAATTTGACACCATGGAGGGCTATCTCGATCACGTGGCGCTGGTCGCAGAGCGCAGCGAAGATTCCGGCGAAGGTCAGGTTTGGCTCATGACCTTGCATGCCGCGAAAGGGCTGGAATTTCCGGTGGTCTTCCTGCCGGGCTGGGAGGAGGAGATTTTTCCGTCCAAACGGTCGCTTGATGAAAACGGCAATGCGGCATTGGAAGAAGAGCGCCGGCTCGCCTATGTAGGCGTCACGCGGGCGGAAGAAAGCTGCCGCATTTCATTCGCCGCCAACCGCCAGATCTATGGACGGTGGCAGGCGGCGATGCCGTCGCGTTTTATTGACGAATTGCCGGAAGAACATGTTGAAGTTGTCTCCGAGCCGGGTCTTTACGGAAATTCGGCCTCCAGTCTCGCCAGCCATTCGGAATTTGCCGGCGCGAAGTTGAAAGAAGACGCCTATTACGACAATCCGGGATGGCGCCGGGCGCGATCTGCGAGCGCGCGCCCCGCGTCGAAGGCGCCCTTGATCGAAGGACGCGGTGCAACTGTTTCCGTCAGCGCCGGCAAATCGAAATTTCAAAAAGGGCAGCGGGTCTTTCACCAAAAGTTCGGCTATGGCGAAATTTCCGCCGTTGAGGGACAAAAACTCACCGTTGAGTTCGAACATTCCGGCGCGAAAAAAGTCATCGACACCTTTGTTGAGGCGGCGTGAATATGACTTCGTACAAAATGACCTGGACGGGCGAGCGCGAGCCTTTGGAAGGGCTTGGCGATGCGCTCTCGGAAGTTTTTTATCCGCCAGCCGGCGCCGTCAGTCTCACAAAAGATGACGCAACGGTAGAGGATGGAGTAAGCGCCTGGCGCCTTGATGCGTATTTTGACGCCGCGCCGGATGTGAAAGCGGTCACCAGACTTGCGGCGGAGCATGGTCTTGCCGCAGGTGATTTTGAAACACTTCCCAACATTGACTGGGTCGCCCACTCGCTCGAAGGGTTGGGCGTCGTACGTTGCGGCCGCTTTGTTCTTTATGGCGTTCATGATGAAGACAAACTGCCTAAGGAAGACGGCGACATTCCCATTCGCATCGACGCCAATCTGGCGTTCGGTACCGGGCATCATCCAACGACAGCTGGTTGCCTCACCCTGCTCGATCGTTTCGCGGGATGGGCGCCGAAATCTATTCTCGACCTTGGCTGCGGGTCAGCGGTGCTCGCCATTGCCGCCGCGAAATTATGGGACCGCAACATTCTCGCCAGCGATATTGACGAAGATTCCGTTATCATCGCAGCCGAGAACGCATCACTGAATAAGGTCGGCGAACAAGTGTCAGTCGTCGCAGGCGCAGGGTTTGACCATCCTGACATCGCCGCCGCCGCGCCGTTCGATTTTGTCTTCGCCAACATCCTCGCCGGTCCACTGGCGGAACTCGCTCCGGACATGGGCCAGCATGTTGCAAAGAGCGGCCGCGTGATGCTCGCCGGGCTCATGAGCGAGCAAGAGGATGGGGTGGTCGCCGCGTATGAAGATGCCGGGTTTCGGCTGATCAACCGCCTCGACCAGCCAACCTGGCCGGTATTATTGTTCGTGAAGACTTAATTGGCGCCGCCCCCCTTGAGACTGCCCTTTTAAGCGCCGATATTGCGCACAATCGTACCCTGAACGCGGATAGATCCACTATGTTTCAAACATTCGAACCTGTTTCCGACCGCTCTTTCGCCGGAAAGCATTTGCCGCTGCTGCGCACCGAAATGAAGGCGCAGGGTCTCGACGGATTTATCATTCCGCATGATGATGAATATCAGAATGAATATATCCCCGCTTATGCGGAACGGTTGATGTGGGCGACGGGCTTTTCAGGCTCTGCAGGCGCTGCGGTTATCATGCAGAATGAAGCGGTCATGTTCACTGATGGGCGGTACACCCTGCAAGTCCGCCAACAGGCGGACAGTGACTTTTTCGACTATCAGGACATAACAACAACCCCGGTAGATTCCTGGCTAGTGGAAAATGCGCCGAAAGGCGCGGCGATCGGTTACGACCCCATGCTGCACACGACCGCAAACGTGAAGCGCTTAAAGGCGGCGGCGGACAAGGCGGGGTTTTCGCTCGTCGCGGTGCTGAACAATCCTGTCGACCGCGCTTGGAAAGATCAGCCACCGGCCCCACTCGCCCCAGCCAGACCACATGATTTGAAATTCGCAGGCAAGTCCTCCGCCGACAAACGACAAGAGCTGGCGGCGGCGATCGCCAAGGCCGGCGCGGACACCGTTTTGATCACCGCGCCGCCCTCGATTGCATGGCTGTTCAACATTCGCGGCGAAGACGTCGCCCGCTCCCCCCTTCCGCTTGCGCGCGCGCTTCTTCACAAAGACGGTGCGGCGACGCTGTTTATTGCGCCTGAAAAAGTCGGCAATGAACTGCCGGAGTTTTTGGGAAATGACGTCGATATCCGCGCCGAAAGCGACGTAAGCGATGCGCTGGAAAATCTTGGCCGGGCGGGGGCGAAAGTCGGCGTGGACCCTGCACTCGCGCCATCAAAATATGCGGATGATCTGAAAAACGCCGGCGCGGTTGTCCTCAACATTCCCGATCCTTGCGCACTGCCTAGGGCCGCGAAGAATGAAACAGAGATCTCCGGGACGCGCACCGCGCATATTCGCGATGGCGCCGCTGTGACGCAGTTTTTGTATTGGCTTGATACCGTTGCGCAGTCGGGGGAGGTTGATGAAATCACGGCTGCATCGAAACTGGAATCCATCCGCGCGGAGTCTGAAGACTTACGTGACCTCAGCTTTGATTCTATTTCAGGCGCGGGTCCGAACGGCGCCGTGGTTCATTACCGCGTTTCGACCGAGACAAATCGAAAACTTAAAACGGGCGAATTGTTTTTGATTGACTCAGGCGCCCAATACCCGGACGGAACCACGGACATCACCCGCGTCGCCACGATTGGCGAGCCGACCGATGAAATGCGCGACCGGTTCACCCGCGTTTTGAAGGGCCATATTGCTCTGGCCACCATGAAGTTTCCCAAAGGAACGACCGGTCACCAGATCGACGCCATGGCGCGCAAACCGTTGTGGGACGCAGGTCTCGACTATGATCACGGCACGGGCCACGGTGTTGGTTCGTTCCTCGGCGTACATGAGGGACCACAACGGATCGCCGCCGCGCCAAATAGTCAGGCGCTTTTGCCCGGCATGATCCTGTCGAATGAGCCTGGATATTATAAAACAGGCGAATACGGCATTCGCATCGAAAATCTGATCGTTGTGAGTGCGCCAAAACCGATTCCCGGCGGCGAGCGGGAAATGATGGAGTTCGAAACCATTACGCTGGCGCCCATCAACCTCAAGCTGGTCAAGGCGGAGTTGCTGAGCGATGCGGAACTCGAGTGGCTGAATACCTACCACGCGCGCGTTCGTGAAACGCTTTCGCCACTGGTCCCGAGCGATGTTACCGCCTGGCTCGAAGAGGCGACGCGGCCCGTTTAGGGTTTGCGCGCCAAAGCGCCGATGATGGGAACGACGAATGTGACGGTCTCACCCGCCGCTTCGAACTCTTCTTTGATCCCGCGAAAATAATCTTCACTGCTATCCAGCGTGCGCGCATATTCACACGCAAACGAAAAGGTTGAAATCAATCCTGCCGCTGCACCCGCGCTCAAGACATGGATGACCGTTTGCGCGTAGGGGATTACCGATTCAAACTCGCGGCTGGCAACAAGCGTTCCTGAATAATCGTAACAGTCATCCAGTCGTTGGTCTCGAAAGGCAGCCCACTTATTATTTTCTGCTTGGTAAAAATCAGCCGCGGCGCCCTGTACCCGAAAAGAGTCGAATGCGAACGGAAAGAGGACACCTCCCGGCCTCAACCAGAGAGACGCTTTTTTGCAAATCAAACGCTGATCCATCCAGTGAAAGGCCGTCGCCGAAATTATGGCGTCGACGGTTCCTGGCGCGATAATGGCTTCTTCGGCAGGCGTGTGGATCACCCTGGCGTTCTCGGGCCAGTCCCCCTCACCCGCCAGTCTTGCATCGGGCTCAATCGCGACAACGCGGTCAAAATGTTCCGCCAGCGCTCGCGTCGCCTGACCTGAACCGGCGCCAAGATCGACGGCTTGTGTGCGGCCTCCGGTGAGATGCGTCCGCAGAAATTCGAAGGTCTGCGGCGGATAGTCTGGACGCAGTGCAGAATAACGCTTCGCGGTCTCGCCAAAATTTTTCGAAGGATCGCGCAAAGCGCTACAACGCGCCCATACTGATCAGCGTGCCGCCATCAATAATCATGCCCTGTCCGGTCATCCATCGCCCAGCCGGTGAGGCGAGAAAGACGGCGGCCCCGGCGATATCGTCCGGCTCGCCAAAACGGCGCATGGGAAGTTTTTCCGTCATCATCTTTTCTATTTTGGGGTCTTTCCATAGCGCTTCAGCAAAATAGGTTTTGACGACACCGGGGCAGATGCAATTGACGCGAATGTTGTCTGGCCCGTACTCCACCGCAAGGTTGCGCGCGAGTTGCAGATCCGCCGCCTTAGATATGTTGTACCCGCCAATCGCCGACGAACCGACAAATCCGCCGATAGATGAAATAATAATGATCGCGCCGTCTTTTTTCGCCTGCATGCCCGGCAAGACCATATGCGACAGCCAATGAGAGGCTTTGACATTGCAGGAAAGTATTTTGTCGAACTGATCATCTGTCATGCCGGCTGATGGGCCGTAATAGGGATTCACCGCCGCATTTGAGACAAGAATATCCGGTTCGCCCCATTTATCTTTGGTTTCGTCAACAAGCTTTTGCAATTCTTCTTTGTGCGAAATATTGCAGCCGATCGCAAAAGCCGCCTCCCGCCCTTCGCGTTCATTGATCGCATCAACGACTTTCTGACAGGCTTCAGGTTTGCGGCTGGAAACAATGACGTTGGCGCCGTGCTGCGCGAGACGCTTGGCGATTGCTTCCCCAATGCCGCGCGAGGCGCCGGTTACGATGGCCGTTTTACGGGTGAGGTCGAATAGCGTTGCAGCCGCGTCAGACATATAAATTCTCCAGAACGAAGTTTTGAAGAACCTAGGTCAATGACGAGGCTTGTAAACATTTTTGCGCAGCCAGAAATATCAGCGCAATGGCTTCCGATAATTGTTACTCAGCGGCGGCCGCGGCTGGTTTTTTCGTCGAGGCGTCTTCCTCGCCGTCGTCAGCTTTCTTTACTGACTTTCGCGTTGCGCGGCGACGGCGCGGTTTCTTTTCTTCCTCAACGGCTTCTACATCATTTCCCGCAGGCTTCGCATCTGCGTCGCCCGAAGCGGCTTCAACTTTGCCAGCTTCGTGTTTGCCAGAATCGTCGTTGCTGTTTGTATCCGCGCCATTATTGCGCTGCGGTCTCGACCGGCGCTGCTGGTCGCGGTCATTGTCCCGGCCGGTGTTCTCGCGCCCGTTCCCACGCGTGTCATTTTGCTGGTCATCATCGGATACCGACGGCTGTTCGTCTGAATCTTGGGATGATTGTTGCGACGGTGAGGGTTGATTCGCCTGCGCGGCCCGAATCAACCGGAAATAGTGCTCTGCGTGCTGAAGGTAACTTTCCGCCTTGATCCGATCCCCAGCGGATGCCGCGTCCCGGGCCAACGCCTGATATTTGTCGTAGATCTGATTGGCTGTCCCACGAATACGAACATCAGGCCCATTGGAGTCCAGCGCCCTATTGGGGTTTCCACCGCTCGGACGACGACGTTGATTTCGGCCACGCTTCATAAGTCTACCTTCTACAAAATCCCCTACGAAAGCTGACACAAAGCCAGCCAATCGCGCTTAACATGTGTGTTTGGGTCAATTGGCGCATAAAAGCGCCCATAGTTTCATTCTTGTGTCTTGTTCATTTCGCAGCATCGCTGCGGATTCACAGAGCCGACTGTTTCCTTATCGGGACCTGACGGTTGTCGGATTGAAGAATTAGGCCGCCTGTGAACAAACCCGTTCCGTGGCGTTGCACCCTGTCTTGGCACCTATGATAAGGCCTTGCGGCTGTAATTCAATCCTTATTTTGCTCTTTTATGCGGTCTAACCCTAATCCGCGCGGCCGTTCGGCAAGATCGAACAGGGTAAATATCTCCCCACCTCCAAGGCCCGCCTCCACCGCGAGCGCCCTGACAGAGGCCGTCTGATCAAACCCGCATTCCAGCAACAACAACCCGTCATTGGCGAGAAACGCCGCAATTTTTGGCAAGATGGCCCGATAAGGGTCGAGGCCGTCGGCCCCGCCAAAAAGCGCCTTATGAGGCTCGAAAGCGGAGACATCACGCGTTAAAACCGCCTCATCAGCGGCAGGAATATAGGGTGGGTTTGCGATTATTATATCGAACTCGCCCCGCACCGGCTCCATCCACGACCCTTCCAGAAACGCTGCGCGATTTGACACCCCAAGGCGCAATGCATTGTCTGCGGCGATGCAAAGCGCATTTGGTGCGCTATCGATGCCCACGCCCGTCGCGATCGGAAACTCGGTCAAAAGCGCACATAGAAGGCACCCTGAGCCCGTGCCGAGATCCAGAATGCGCCACGCCGCATTTTTTTCACGGCGCTTTATCGCCGCCTCGATCAAGCACTCAGAATCACTGCGCGGGATCAACACGTCCGGCGTCACACAAAAATCCAGACTCCAGAATTCCTTGACGCCGGTGATGTAGGCGACGGGTTCTCCCTCGCGGCGGCGTTCAAGAAGCGATGCGTAACGTGCGATTTCCAAGGCACTCATCAATTCTGGCGCGCGTGCAATCAGGTCCGCCTCATCGGCGCCAATGGCGTGGCGCAACAGTATCCGCGCATCGAGTCTTGCTGTTTCACACTGCTCCAGGAGGCGCTCGCCGATACGCATCGCTTCGGCATAGGTGGCGTGATCAAACGCTTTGGTATCGACCGCCGTGCGTTGGTCAGGCATCGTCCTGCAGCGCCGCCAGCCGGTCCGCGCGATCCTGCGTGCGAAGCTCTTCGACAATCGGATCAAGTCCGTCGCCGCGAATGACTTCGTCGAGATTATGTACAGTCAATCCGATGCGGTGATCGGTGACGCGGCTTTGCGGGAAGTTGTACGTCCGGATACGCTCGGACCGGTCGCCTGAACCCACCATGGTTTTCCGCTCCGCCGCCCGTTCTGCATCCACGCGCGCCCGCTCCGCATCATAGAGCCGCGCACGCAACACTTTCATGGCCTTGGCGCGATTCTTGTGCTGCGATTTTTCATCCTGTTGGATAACGACAACGCCAGTGGGAATATGCGTGATGCGCACTGCGGAGTCCGTTGTGTTCACGGACTGTCCGCCGGGGCCGGAAGCGCGAAAAACATCGATGCGCAGATCCGACTCAGCAATTTCGATATCAACCTCTTCCGGCTCTGGCAGCACTGCGACTGTTGCAGCAGACGTATGAACACGTCCTTGCGTTTCGGTCGCGGGTACACGCTGCACGCGATGAACGCCTGCCTCGAACTTCATTTTTGCAAAGACCCCATCACCCGAAATATTGGCCTGAATCTCCTTGTAGCCGTTCATTTCTGATTCTGAAGCGGAAAGGACTTCCACCTTCCAGCCCTGTAGCTGCGCGTAGCGTTGATACATGCGAAACAGGTCACCGGCAAAAATCGCCGCTTCATCGCCGCCCGTGCCGGCGCGCACTTCGAGGATGACGGACGAATCGTCGGCCTTATCCTTTGGCAGCAACATGAGCTGCAACTCATGCTCGAGCTCAGGCTCTTTTTGCTTCAGCTCCTGCAACTCGTCATAGGCCATCTCGGCCATTTCCTTGTCGTCCCCTTCCGACAATTCCCTTAACTCAACACGCTGCTGACGCATGGATGACAGCGCGCGCGCTTTTTCAACCACATCCTTGAGCTCGCCATGCTCTTTCGAGAGCTTGATGATTTCTTCCGAACCGGACGCGGTCGACATTAGCGTTTCGACCTTTTCAAACCGGGCGATCAACGCGTCGAGTTTTTCTTGAGGGATCATGGTTTCCTGTACCCTTGAGCGGCAATTCCAATCGATAGATCAGAGTTTGTCGTTGTAGCTCATTTCGGGATCTTGTGTGAGCATGGCGAGGATATTCGCCCAGTCGCCCGACTCGACGATGCGGTCGTAATGCGCACCGTGCAGCGCCCGGCTTTCCCAGTGCTCAATCAGTGTAAAGTTCAGCGGATCGTCGATATTGCGGTAGACTACCGCGGAAACGAAGCCTTCTTCTCCCGCCATACCTTCATTAATTCCAGCCATGATCGGAAGGAATTCGTCAATCCGATTTTGTGCTACGTGAAATTCGATAATAAGATATGTTGCTGCTTCTTCCGACTGCATTTTTTGACCTTCTTGAACCGTCTGAGCACTGCATCCCGTCGTCAGCATGGCAAAAACGGTTGCAATAACGAATAGTTTGAATGTTCTCATTGATTTAGTCCTGAACAAAAAACGCGCGGGTGATTCCCGCGCGCATGAAATTTCAAAAAGCCCAGCTACTCTGCGGCGACAGATTGTTTGGCTTCTTCCGCCTGAATCTCGGCCGCTTTCTTTTCAACCAACTCAACGAGGTGATCGACCAGCTCATTATTATCGATGCGATGATCGACTTCGCCGCCGAGATAGATCATGCCGTGTTCCTTGCCGGCGCCGCCGCCGGTAAAACCGATATCGGTTTCGCGCGCTTCACCCGGCCCGTTCACCACGCAGCCAATTACCGACAACGTCATAGGCGTTGTTACGTGAGCAAGACGTTTTTCGAGTGTCTCAACAGTCTCAATAACATTAAAGCCCTGCCGCGCGCAGGAGGGACAGGAAATCACATTAACACCGCGATGGCGCAGGTTAAGCGATTTCAAAATATCAAACCCGGCTTTGATCTCTTCAACGGGATCGGCGGAAAGCGACACGCGAATCGTGTCGCCGATACCCGCCCACAAAAGATTGCCCATGCCGATGGCGGACTTCACGGACCCAATGCGCAACCCACCGGCTTCGGTAACGCCGAGATGCAGTGGGCAATCAATCGCCTCTGCAAGCTGGTGATAGGCGGCGACAGTGAGGAACACGTCGGACGCTTTCACCGAAATCTTGAATTCGTGGAAGTCATTGTCTTGCAAAATTTTCGCGTGGTCGAGCGCGCTTTCCACCATCGCTTCGGGACAAGGCTCGCCATATTTTTCCAGCAAGTCCTTTTCGAGCGAGCCGCCATTGACGCCGATGCGCATGGAGCAGCCATGGTCCTTGGCCGCCTGGATGACTTCCTTGACGCGCTCTTCTGAACCGATATTGCCCGGATTGATCCGCAGGCACGCAGCGCCCGCTTCAGCCGCCTCGATGCCGCGCTTGTAGTGAAAGTGAATGTCAGCGACAATCGGCACCGGCACGTTGGCGCAAATCTCTTTCAACGCCGCAGTCGACTCTTTGTCCGGGCAGGAAACGCGGACGATATCAGCGCCAGCCTCGGCTATTTCGTTGACCTGACGGATCGTCGCCTGCGCGTCCGATGTCAGTGTGTTGGTCATGGACTGCACAGCGATCGGCGCATCGCCGCCGACCGGCACATTTCCAACCATGATCTGGCGGCTTTGACGGCGCTCAATATCGCGCCACGGACGTAACGACATGGGGTTGCCCTTTGGCCTCTCTAAAGTTTTTACGCGTTTCCAGACGGGCGCAGAGTAAGCCGCTGCGCCGCTTTCAGGGCTGGTTTATCGTATCGCAATGGCCGGTGCAAACGGCGAATTTATGGCCGCTGGCTCCCTCGCCCGGGGCCAAGTTCAGTATAGCCACGTTCAGGGGCCACGCTCAGGGGCGCCGAAACGTGAACGAATGCGCCTGATCGTAGGCCGGACGCGGCGCGCCATCGACCGTTCGGGGCTCGAACCTCCAGCGGCGGAGCGCGTTGAGGGCCGCATTGTCAAAACACGCATTAGTGGAATTGGCGACACGCTCCGCAGCCACACGACCGCCGGACGTCACGGTAAAACTGACCAACACCGTTTCGACGGGCTGGGCGTTCGCCGCGCAACTGTGTGGATAAACCGGGTCGATATGCGCGATGACCGCCGCCTCGACGATGTCGCCAGCCGGCGGCGCTGGCGCAGGCGTACCCGCCGCCGTAGTTTGCTGTACTTCAACAGCGGCGCCACTGATCGGCGTCACCTTGCCAGTCGTCGTAATCTGCCAAGCGCTCCAGATGATAAACACGAGAATCAACACAAACACCGGCAGGGTCATTTCACCCGGCTCTGCTTCGGCGGCTTCTTCAGCAGCACGAAACTTTTCCGTTTCGATCGGCTGGGGCGCATCGTAGCCGCAATCGAGCTTGAACTGCTCGACCATCACGCGCGGATCAAGCTCAAGGAACTCTGCATAGGTTTTTACAAAACCGAGTGCGTAGGCGCGCGGCGGCAATGCTTTTGCATCCACAGCTTCAATAGCCGCAAGGTGCGATTCCTTGATGTGCATGCGCGCTGCAGCCTCGCCTAGCGTGATGCCGCGTCCCTCACGCGTCAGACACAGCAGGACGCCCACATGCTCAACTTCACCGAGGGTCGCTTCCGCACTCATGCGCGCACGCGCATCGGCCATATCCACAATTTCCGCTGATCCGCTTGCCGTCACGCTATGCCTCGCACCTAAAGCCGCCGACCGGTGAAGCTTACACAAAAGCGCCGTCGGTTATAACCGGCAATTACCAGCCCTCAGATAAAGCAGGAATCCGTTAACCTTCGCTTTATCTGAAGGCGGCGTTACTCAAGAATTGCGCCGTTTTCGTTAAGGAATTCGATAAATGCGGGGCGAAGGCTCGCCACGGGCGCTGATTCGTATTTATTGAACCAATCCGCGACCTTTTTCGCATCGAGCGAGCGCACCAGACGCCGGAAAGGGCCGACGAACGCTGCAGGCACCGAAAACTGACGCACGCCCACGCCGATCAAGGCCGCAGCGGTGATCGCATCCGTCGTCTGCTCGCCGCAATAGGAGAGCGGCGTGCCCGATTTGTTGACGCGCTCAACGGTGGATTTAAGGAAGCTCAAGAACCCGGGATTCATGGGGTCATAGCGGCGCTGTACGCGATCGGAGTCGCGATCCGCGGCGAAATAGAACTGCGCCAGATCGTTGCCGCCAACAGAGAGAAAATCGACTTTCTCGGCGATCAAATCCGCACGCCATGCTGCTGACGGCGTCTCGATCATGGCGCCGACTTTGATATTGCTCGGCAGTTCCTTGCCTCGCCGCTGCGCCCGATCGATTTCGCGATCGAGAAGTTCGCGAATTTCATCCACCTCAGAGGTCACGGTCACGAAGGGAAACATGACCCACAAATCGCGTCCGGCGGCGGCGGACAGTAATGCGCGCAGTTGTGGCCGGATCATGCCCGGCCGGTCCACCGCCATACGCGCGCCGCGCCATCCCATGGCCGGATTCACCTCATTGCCGTGATCCATATATTCGGCTGTCTTGTCGCCGCCGATATCCGCGGTTCGAAAGACAATAGGTTTGCCATCCGCTAGGTCCAGCGCTTCGCGATAGAGGTTTTCCTGGGAGGCAACGCTCGGCAATTGCGAACCGATCAGAAATTGCAACTCCGTACGAAACAGGCCGACACCGGCGGCCCCGGTCTCTTCCAAATAGGGAAGGTCAAGCGCGAGGCCGGCATTCATCAGTATGGAAATATCGACGCCGTCTTTGGTTCGCGGCGCGAGACTTTTCTCACTGGCATAGATCGCCTGACGTTCGTGATAGCGGGTTTGTTTCGTGCGGAAAGATTCAAGCGTTTCCGGCGATGGGCGAATATGGATTTCGCCCACATCACCATCGATTACCGCCTGATCGCCTTCTTCCGTTCGCTCCATGGCTTCCGGCGCGCCGGTCACCATGGGTATTTTCAGCGCACGCGCGACGATTGCCACATGCGAGGTCGCCGAGACCTCGCCCAGCACCAAGCCCTTCAGCCTTTGCCGGTCATATTCCAGAAGCTCAGCTGGGCCCATGGTCCGTGCAAACAGAACCGTTTCGTCATAGAGGTTGCGCTTGCCGCCATTTTTTTCGCCCGACAACAAACGCAACAGCCGGTTAGAAAGGTCATCGAGATCGTGCAGACGTTCGCGCAGATATGGATCACGCGATTGCGACAGACGCGCGCGGTTTTCGGACTTTACCTGCTCAACCGCGGATTCCGCTGTCAGCCCGGAGAACACAGCTGCACGCAGGCGATCCTTCCAGCCGCGGTCATAGGCAAACAGCCGGTAGGTCTCCAAGACTTCGCGCGATACGCCGCCGAGCGAAGCATTGGACGCCAGCATTTCATCCACCGAGCGCCGTAAATCACTGAGGCCTTCCTCAAGGCGCGCCGCTTCCGAGGCGGGCTCAGCGGCAAAGACTTTATGCTTCGGCGCAGGGGGCTGCAGGAATACTGCGCGCCCCGAAGCAATGCCGGAAACAATGCCGAAGCCTTTGACACGTTCCGGGCCGTGCAACATGGCCCCAACGGCTTCGGTTTCTTCCTGACTGAGAAGCTCACCGGAGGCGGCGATTTCGGCGAGCAAGGTCGCCACCGCCTGCACGGCTTCGATCTCTTCGTGGGTGTATTCGCGCGTGGACTTGTTTTGAACAACAAGCACCCCGAGCGTCTTGCCGGACCGAATGAGCGGCACGCCCAGAAACGACTGCAACGGGTCCTCGCCCGTTTCAGGACGATAGGCAAATGAAGGGTGTTGCGGCGCCTTCGACGTAACAAGCGGGCTGTGCCGCGCGGCCACCAGACCGACAAGGCCTTCGCCCCACTTCAAGCGCGTCCTATGTACTGCGTCCCGGTTTAGACCTTCGGTGGAATAGAGTTCCAATTCATTGTCAGGGCGGCGCAAATAAATCGAGCAAACATCGGCCACGACATGAATAGCGATAACGCGCGTCAGGTGGTCGAGGCGTTCTTGTGCACTCCCCTCCTTCGCGACGGCGTCACGCATGCTTTTAAGCAGTACGGTGATGCCTTGACCGCCATGACCGCCATGGGGCGGTCTTGTGTTTTCAATGCTCATCGCAGCCGATCAATTCCGCGCCGCTTGCTTGGGCGCATCCAATCCGTATGCTTCGTGAAGCACGCGAACGGCATACTCCGCCGCATCCGCATTAATCAGAACGCTGATCTTGATTTCGGATGTTGAAATGTTCTGGATGTTAATGCCTTTTTCAGCGAGCGTCCGGAACATCGTCGCCGCTACACCGGCATGGCTTTTCATACCAACGCCAATGACGGAAACCTTCGCGACATTGCGATCTGACTGCAACGCCTTAAATCCGATCTTTGACTGCTCGCCCTTCAACAGATCGACCGCGCGCTCCAGATCTACTTCTTTCGAAGTGAAGGAAATATTTGCAAAGCCCGGCTCCCGCGAAGCACTTTGCACGATCATGTCGATATTGATGTTGGCGCCGGCGAGCGCATCAAAAATGCCCGCCGCGCGTCCCGGTTCATCGGGCACAGCGAGAATGGTGACGCTGGCTTCATCAAAATCAGGCGTGACGGTTGTGACGATGTTCTGTTCCACAATATCTTCCTCGTCGCAGATGAGCGTTCCGGGGCCCGGCGCGTCCGGCGGATCGAAACTTGATAATACCCGAACCGGCACCTTGTAGGCCATGGCGAGTTCAACGGAGCGCGTTTGCAGTACTTTGGCGCCCAAAGACGCCATTTCCAGCATTTCTTCGTAAGAAATTTTGGAGATCCGACGCGCATGTTTGGTGAGCCGTGGATCTGTCGTATAAACGCCGTCAACATCAGTATAGATGTCGCAACGGTCTGCGCCAATGGCGGCGGCGAGCGCGACCGCAGATGTGTCAGAGCCGCCACGGCCCAATGTAGAAATCCGCCCGTCCGGTGCGATCCCCTGAAACCCGGCGACAACAGCGACTTCGCCATTGTCCATCGCCTCGCCGATCACCTCATTTTCAATCTCGGCAATCCGTGCCTTGCCATGTGCATTGTCGGTCTTCAGCGGAATCTGCCAGCCATGCCACGAGCGAGCGCGATAGCCCAGATTCTGCATAACAAGCGAAAGCAGCCCGGACGTGACCTGCTCACCGGACGCGACAATCGCATCATACTCGACATCGCGTGCATCGAGCGCCGGCGCCGGATCGCCCGCCTCCCGGCAAAGGGTGACCAGCCGATTGGTTTCGCCCGCCATGGCCGAAACCACGACAGCAACAGAATGCCCCGCATCCACTTCACGGCGCACAATAGCGGCCACAGCGCGGATTCGGTCCAGATTGGCGACGGATGTGCCGCCGAATTTCATCACAATGCGGGCCATGGGATAAACGCCTGCGTAGTCTTGCCCTCTTGCCCCCGACCACCGGAAGCGCAAATGTCGGCGCATGTCTAGAAAGCGGCGTCCGGCAAAGCAAGCGAGGAAAAGTCAATTATGCCACAGGAGGGGTTAACGACCGCGCCAGACCCGGCGAAATCGCTCGCCGGTAAAACGACGATTGATCCCTCGGAGGTCGAAAAATTCTCCGCCATCGCCGACGAATGGTGGGACCCTTTTGGCAAATTCAAGCCACTACACAAATTTAACCCTGTGCGCCTCGCCTATATTCGTGATGGCGTCTGCCTACATTTCGGACGTGATCGCCGCGCGAAAAATCCGCTTGAGGGCCTGCGCCTCCTGGATATCGGCTGCGGCGGCGGGCTGGTGGCGGAACCAATGCGCAGGCTCGGTGCCGAGGTCGCGGCGATCGATGCGTCTGAACGCAATATCAAAACCGCCATGGCGCACGCGGCGCCGCTCAATCTCGATATCGATTATCGCGCCACCACCGTCGAAGCACTTGCCGAAGCGAACGAACCGCCATTCGATATCGTGCTCAACATGGAGGTTGTCGAGCATGTGGCGGATGTCGATCTGTTTCTTGAAACCTCTGCGAACTTGCTGAAGCCCAACGGCATGATGATCATGGCGACCATCAACCGGACGTTAAAAGCATTGGCGCTGGCGAAAATCGGCGCTGAATATGTTTTGCGCTGGTTGCCCGCAGGCACGCACGACCCGCGCAAATTTGTAAAACCGGATGAAGCGAAAGCCGCTCTTTCGCGCGCCGGATTAAGCATCACCGCTGAAGCAGGCGTCAGCTATAATCCGCTCATGGATATTTGGCGCATCAGCGACAACACAGATGTGAACTACATGCTGACGGCGGTACGGCTTTAGCAGCGCCTCAAGCCGTTTTCGACGCGTTGATAATCGGCGCAAGCGTATCGCGGTTTTCTTCAATGGCGGCCATCGCTGTTGCATATCCGTCGGCGATGGCGGCGTCATATTCTTTCCAATCGCGCAGTTCCACGCCCTTCACCAGCGGCGCAATCATAATGTCCGCTGGCCGGGGCCGTTCAAATTTTTCCCGGCGGGCGGTCGCGGCGCGCATCAGCAGCGACACGATCGGCGGCGCCTCGCTCAGGCCGTGCCCCGCCACCCATGCGAAAAATCCGGGCGGATCACGGAACGCCTCCACATCAATCACGCCCTCGCGCGCCACATCAACACCGATTGTCAGCCCGCGATGGACCGATGTCATGATGTCCGTTGGGAAATTGTTCACAACCGCGCCATCCACCAGAAGCGCATTCTGATCGACCACGGGCGGCAAGATGCCCGGTAACGCGATGGACGCGCGCAGCGCATCGCGAAGCAACCCTGTGCTGTGAATATGCGCGGCGCCATTCACAATGTCCGAAGAAACGCAGAAAAACGGTGTCGCAAGATCTTCAATGCGGGCATCACCAAAATGTTGTTCGAGCCGCGTTTCGACGCGCGCGCCTTTGGTCAACGCCACCACCGGCAAGACGTGATCGCCGAGCGGATTGGAACTCACGAACGCCTCGCGAATGCGCGCCTCCATCTCCTCTTGCGGCCAGCCCATCGCAACACAAGCGGCCACCACCGCGCCCATGGAGGCGCCGCAAATAAAATCAATTGGCACCCCTGTTTCGCGCAGCGCCTTAATGGCGCCGATATGGGCATAGGCGCGCGCACCGCCGCCCGAGAGGACGAGCCCGATAGATTTCCCGGCGACAATGCGCGCCAGCCTGGAGAAACTGTTGTCACTCTGGCAGTTGATGACACGCGTAGCGCCAATGACTTCCATCCATTCCGCAGTGGCGCCGCTGTGAACCCCCTCATGGAGCATGATGAGATCAACAAGCCGGAACTTGCGCGCCCGCGCGCCCGCTTCCAGTGTGAGAGGGAACGGTTTTGACGGCTTTGCGTCGCGCCGCGCAAAGACGAGAAATCTGTCTGCCTGACGCTGCACGAAGCGGTACCACGATGAATGATCGACGCGAGCGGCCAGCAGCACCACATCATGAGCGTTTTCGATCAGGTCGAAATCCCGGCTTTCCGGCGCCGTCTCGCTGGAGGGAAACCAGGTGACGTTCAATTTCAACGCTGAGATCCTGTCCGCCAGATCTTTGACGTGCGCGTCAATATCGATGGATGGCGATGTGGCGATGAGCGCAAAGATACGCGGCGCGGACTGCTGGAAGCTTTCTTTGGGATGGCGCGCTCTTGAAAGCACGATGCGCGCAAGTGCGGCGGCGAATTCACCGTGAGCCTCAATCAAGCGTTCGACATCGTGCCTGGCGACAGAAAGGATCTCCGTGTCTCGCAGGGCGAAAACACTGGCGGAGTGCGGCTCGCCCGACAGGATCGACATTTCCCCAACAGGTTCGCCGCTACGGATATAGCCGATAACTTCCTCACCGCCATCGGGCGTTTCACGCACAACGATAAGACGGCCGGATAGATTGATGTGAAGGGCTTGCGCATCCGCGCCTTGCGAAAACAACTCCCAACCGCCAGCAATAGACTGCCAGATGCTGACATCAGCGATGGCGTTCAACGTCGCGGCGTTCAACTGCGCGAAGAAAGGAAGATTTCGTAGATGGGCTCGGATTGCGTCCATATCTGCGCGTAGTGGTAGCGGGATTTTTCACCCCGCGCTACAAACAGATTAATTCAGTTTTTTTGTCGCCGTTGCGGGCGCAGGCGTTTTTGGCGCGCCAGCCTTGTCCGTCTTTTTTCCGGCGCCCGGCAACGGTGCGATCTGCACGCCTTCGTCGATCAGTGCTTTGACGTCTTTTCCGGTGGCCTCGCCGTAAATCCCGCGCTCTTTGGATTCGCCGTAATGAATCTTGCGTGCTTCTTCGGGAAACTTTTCGCCCACATAGTCGAAGTTGCTTTCCACATAGTTGCGGGCGCGCTCCACGGCCTTCGCCATGTCCTTCTGCACGGCGGCGAGCCTCTCGCTTCGCGACGCATTGGATTTGCGCGAGATTGCCGGCGCCATCACCGCCTTGCGCACTTCATCAGAACCACAAGCGGGGCATTCCACGAGACCATCCTGGGACTGGCCATCGAAATCGGCGCTATCGCGGAACCAGCCCTCAAACTCGTGGTCGAGGTCACAAATCAATCGGTACTTAATCATGGCTTTACAATGGAGACTTCGTAGGAATGTTCAAGAGCGAGATTCGGTATGCGGCGACGCGCCTCTGAGGCTGCGGAAGGGTCAAGGTCTGCAAGAATGACGCCGGGCGTGTCATTTGCAGCTTCCGCCAGAATCTCGCCCCACGGCCCGATGATGAGCGAATTTCCGTATGTTTCGCGCCCATCTTCGTGGGTCCCACCTTGCGCCGGAGCGATCACAAAGGCCCCATTTTCGATGGCGCGCGCCGTCAGCAGAGTCTTCCAATGGGCTTCCCCGGTCTGGCGGGTGAAGGCCGCCGGCACGCAAAGGACATTGGCCCCGCTTTGAGACATGGTGCGATAGAGCGCCGGAAAGCGGACATCGTAGCAAATGCTCAACCCGAAATTCGCCAGCGGCGTTTCCGCAACGACACCGCATGCGCCGGGCGCATACACGCTGGATTCCTTCCAGCTTTCGCCATTGGGCAAATCCACATCGAACATATGCAGCTTGTCGTAGCGCGCAGCGATGGTCCCATCCGGTGCAAAAAGAAAACCACGGTTCGCCGCTCGGCGGTCTTCCACCCGGACCGCAAAAGACCCGGCAAGCAGCCACACGCCATAGCGCTGCGCCGCATCGGCGAATGCTTTGACTTCGGCAAGACCATCTTCACCGGGCAGGTCTTCAAAAAGCCGCGACGGGTTTCTGTCGACCACATTGGTCATTTCGGGCGTGGCGATAAATTGCGCCCCGCCATTCGCAGCTTCGCCAATCAACTTCAGCGCTTCGTCAGTATTTTTCTTTCGAACCAGCCCGGACCGCATTTGTATGCAGGCCGCGCGAAAAATGGAGGGGCTAGCCATTCAACAGCGCGTCCAGCTTGCCGGCGCGCTCAAGCGCTGCGAGGTCGTCATAGCCACCCACATGCACCTCACCGATAAATATCTGCGGATAGGTCGTCTTGCCGTTCGACTTCGCCAGCATCTCTTCGCGCAACGATTTGTCGTATGCGGCGGAGATTTCCTTGGGTTTCACACCCTTCTTCTCCAGCAGCGCAAGCGCCCGAAAACAATAGGGGCACAATGGTTTTGTATAGACGGCGACTTCTTGCATCAGGCTGCTTCCGGTTTTCCAGCGCAAATCTATATGGCGCCGACCCCGCCTTTTACAACCCGCGCCAACACGAGCGCGTCGACGCGCACAGCCCCCGCCCGTTTGAGCGTCCGCGCGGCGGCCGAAAGCGTCGCGCCCGTCGTAAGCACATCATCCACCAGAATCACATGCCCGCCTTTGAAGCAATCGCGCGCCTGATCGGAATAATAGCCGAATGCGCCGGCTACGTTTCGCTTTCGTCCGTCCCTGGACAATTCCTTTTGCGGCGGGGTCGCGCGCTTTCTCACGAACTCGCCGATGGAAAGCACTGCGCCAGTTTTCTCGGCGACCCCACGCGCCAGCAAAGCCGACTGGTTGTATCGCCGCGTCAACAAGCGCCAGCGGTGCAGCGGAACGGGCGTTAAAATCGAATCTCGCGTGATGATGGCTTTACCTGCCCGCGCCATCCATTTGGCGAACATCGGCGCCAGCTCCGTACGGTCCGAATGCTTAAAGCTGACGATCATTCTATGGCTGGCGTCGTCGTAGACAAGCGCCGCCCGTGCGACGTCAAAGTCCGGCGGTTCGGCGATACAGGAGGGACATTCAACCTCCTCACCATAGGCTGCAGCGAATGGAACGCCGCATCGGCCGCAGTAAGGCTCGTCAATAAAATGCGCCGCACCCCATGCAGAAGCGCCGAGCGCACCATGGGTCGTCGTTTCTTCCTGCGTAACCGGACAATGGGGGGGCATCACCAGATCGAGGGCCCGCGTCGCCAGCGCTTTTGCGCGCCGCATCACAGTATTTCCTGTCCGAACATAATACGGTGTCCGTCGACCGTGCGCACGCCAAACTCTTTCATCCCCCAGGGTTCGGTTTGTAATTGTTTGACGATATCGCCGCCCATTTCGCGAACCTGCGCGTAGAACTCGTCCACGTCATCGATTTCAAAATACGCAAAGTAGGAATGGTCGCCAAGATCGTGCGCGGGAATGGCATCGGGACATTCGCCCGCCATGATGCAGGCGGCGCCCTTTTGGAAGAACCGCCAGCCAGGATCGCCGATCTCCTTGATTTCGAACCCGAGGATCTCGCGGTAATGTTTCATCGATCTTTTCAGATCAGTCACCGCAATAACGTGCCTCGCCAACGTCACCGGCATTCTCACCCTCCACCCATAACCCGGAGACTGCCGCTACCGTCCGCGACATGCAAGCCCGCCGCCGAGCGGTTGCACATCCTCCGCCGCGCACGCTAGATGCACGTTATGCAAGGACCGCCAAAAACCTTTGATCGCAGAACCTATGCCCTACGCAGGCAACGGGCGGCGAAAGACTTTACCCGCCATGACTTTTTGCATCGGCGCGCCATGCTGGACATCATAGATCGGCTCGAGATGATCAAGCGCGATTTTCATCTGAGTGTTTTTTCGGGCGCTGGCGACTTAACATCACTGCTCACCGACGCGTGCGATATCGAAACGTTCCTTCACGCTGATATTGCGTCGGCGCGCCTGCCAGAAAGCGGATTGTGCCTCGCCGCCGATGAGGAGGCGGCGCCCTTCGCGCCAGAGAGCCTAGATTTATTTGTCAGCCTGCTGACTTTGCACACGGCCAATGACATCGTCGGCGCACTGGCGCAAATTCAGCGCGCCCTAAAGCCGGATGGTCTTTTCATTGCGGCTGTCTTCGGCGAAGCGACGCTGACAAATTTGCGTCAATCTCTTTATCAGGCCGAAACTGAACTCACCGGCGGCGTTAGTGCGCGCATTGCTCCTTTCGCGGGCGTACAGGATTTTGGACAAGCGCTGTCGCGCGCCGGATTCGCATTGCCGGTCGTCGATGTGGACCGGGTGACCGTCAGGTACCAGCAGCCTCTGCGGCTGTTGCATGACCTGCGCGGTATGGGGGAAAGCTATGCGATGGCGGCACCAAGAAAAGCGCTGCGCCGGAACGTGCTAATGCGTGCAATGGAGATTTTTTCCGACCGCGGCGGCGAAGAACAATTCGATATCGTCTATCTGACGGGGTGGGCGCCGCATCACAGTCAGCAAAAACCGTTGAAACCGGGCAGCGGCAAGGCCTCACTTGAAAAAGCGATAAAAGACCCGGGTTAGTCGCCGCTCATAGCTTCGTCGATTTCGCCGTATAAATCACTTGTCGAGGCCGTAAAGCTGCGGACGGCGGCCACAATGGTCAGAAAGATCAGGCTGACAATGAGCGAATACTCAATTGCGGTTGCGCCGTTTTCGTCCTGACGGAAAGCGCCGACAAGACCGGCGAACTCTCGCCGCTCCCTGTTGAGTCTTGATCTAACATCCATCACAACATGTCCCTCAACTGCGCCGCCAACGGCCTGTCTGCAGGCGGCATCTCCATTCCTGTCAGCGCGTCCCGCCGCACCCAACGCAGCTCCTGCCCTTCGACAGGTCTCGGGACGCCCTTCCATTTTCTGCAGACATATAGGGGCATTAAAACGTGAAATTCCCCTGAAGCCTGCGATGCGAAAGCGACCGGCGCAAGGCAGGACGCTTCCGTATCAATGGCGAGTTCTTCCTTCAGTTCACGCACCAATGCTGCTTCCGGCGTCTCGTGTTCTCCGAGTTTGCCGCCGGGGAATTCCCATAGCCCAGCCATGGATTTTCCCTCGGGTCTGCGCGCCATCAACACTCTTCCGTCCCGGTCGATTAACGCACAGGCAGCTACCAATAATAGCCTCGCCATATTCTCGCCTTAATTCATAATCCATGGGTGTTAACAGAAACCGGCGACGATCGATAAAATTTTACCCGCCTGGAGCGGCATTCTTGGTTAACAGCAACTTAACGGCCTAATCTGGTGGTTTTCTGTTCGGAATTGTCGGAGCCGAGTTCTTCTTGATCATCCAATGCGCGCGGAAGCCCGCCATCCGTACTGTCATCAGGGGATGACAGATTCGGATCACGCAGGTCTGGCGGTGCACTGGTAGCGTCAGCGCTTGTTTCAGGACGGAAATAGACGACCTGGCTCTCTTCTTCCAGTTCGCGCAACGACGTCTCAATGGTGCGCATACGGAGAAATTCTTCGATTGAGTCCTGCACCTGTGTCAGCGGCACAGAATCCGTTGAACGGCGATCCAAGACCTCGAGAATGTGCCAGCCGAATTCAGTCTGAAACGCTGGCGCAAGTTCGCCGGGCTTCGCCGCAAAGGCGGCGCGCGAAAATGCCGGCGTCATCATCGCCCGGGTAAACCACCCCACCTCGCCGCCGACAGGCGCTGTTGCGCGATCAATCGAGCGTTCGCGCGCCAGCGCCCCGAAATCCGCCCCTCCCTCGATAAGGGTAATTATTTCTTCAGCTTCTTCGCCCGTCTCGACAACGATATGCCTCGCGCGAACCTCATCGCCGAGACGTGTCACATCGGCCTGTCTCGAATAGAGGCGCTCCACGGCCTGAGGCGTCACTTCCGACTGCAACTGCGCATCCATGTAGGATGAGGCCAACACCCGGTCGCGGGCGGCGTTCACCCGGCGCGCCACATTAGGATTGCGCTGGAGGCCATCCTCAAGAGCGGCGCGGGCAAGCAGCCTTTGCTCGACATAGGCCTCCACTAGATTGCGCTCAAAGGCCGTCCGCGGGGTCAGCGCCTCGCCGGGGCGCAAAAATCCCCCAGCGCGCGCCGACGCCTCAATCTCGGACAAATGCACGTAGCGCCCCTCGATCCGGGCGAGGATCGGGTCGTCTTCATCCACAGGCGGGCGAAGCGTCGCTGAACTGACGCCGTCCATTGAGGGACCGGAACGCAACACATCGACGATCCACAGTCCGGCGATCACGAGAAAGGCGCCCGACATGGCGCTATACGCCCGGCCCGTGCGGGTTGGGAGCCACATGACAAAGCCCCGAAACGCCGCCCCTGCCAGACGGGCGGCATAAGCAAGCCCCGCCAGCGCCCGGCGCGCCAGCAGCTTCGTCGCCCGCCAGAGAGCCGAATCAAGGGCCGCCGCCAGACGCCAGGTCGTGATCGAGATCTTGCCAATGGCCCGCAGAAACATCATTGCCGCAGCGGCCATTGCGCGCGCGGCGGCGGACACGGGCTTGGACCGCGTTTTGTCGTCGAATTCCTGACCGTCCGGCGTTTCCATCTTCCTCCGCCTCAACATCGCTCTTTCCGGGCAGGCCCCGCTTCGTTGACAGGGCCCAAGGCGCTTACTATCTCTCCGGCGGCCCCTTTCAGGGCTTTGCAAATCCAACCAGGCCGATGAATGGCGCGCCCCGCGCTGGTCTTTACGAGGGCGCCGCCGACCTTTTTTCATCGCAGCACGAAGGCTACTTTCCTTATGGCGTTACTCGGTATCGCAAAAAAAATCTTCGGATCTTCTAACGATCGCCAACTCAAGCCTTTATTCCGCCGCGTCGAAGCGATCAACGCCTTGGAAGACGAGATCGCGAAACTGACCGATGATGGTCTCATAGCTCAAACTGAAAAGTTAAAAGAGCGCTTTAAGGCCGGGGAATCATTAGACGATTTGCTGAATGAAGCCTTCGCAACGGTGCGTGAGGGGGCCAAACGGGCTCTCGGCCAGCGTCATTATGACGTCCAGATGGTCGGCGGCATGGTGCTCCATTCCGGGGATATTGCAGAAATGAAGACTGGCGAGGGCAAGACCCTCGTCGCGACGCTGCCGGTTTATCTGAACGCCCTCACCGGCCGCGGCGTCCACGTGGTCACCGTTAACGATTACCTCGCGAGCCGCGATGCGGAATGGATGGGGCGGGTCTACGGACAGCTCGGCCTGACCACGGGCTGCATCGTGCATGGTTTGTCGGACGAGGAGCGCCGCGCCGCCTACGCCTGCGACATTACCTACGGCACGAATAACGAGTTCGGATTCGATTATCTGCGCGACAACATGAAATCGTCCATGGACCAGATGGTCCAGCGTGGGCACTACTTCGCCATTGTCGACGAAGTAGACTCGATCCTGATCGACGAGGCTAGAACGCCACTGATTATTTCTGGCCCAACGGACGACAAGTCCGAACTCTATATGACCATCGACGGCTTCATTCCGCAGTTGACGGAAGAAGACTATGAAATCGATGAAAAACAGCGCTCGATTACGCTAACGGAAGAAGGCAACGAAAAAATCGAAGAGCTGCTGCAACAGTCCGGTCTCTTGCAGGGTGAAAGTCTTTATGACTCGGTAAACATCTCCATTGTGCACCACGTCAATCAGGCGTTGAAAGCGCACAAAATCTTCCAGCGCGACAAAGATTATATCGTTCGCGGCGATAAGGTCGTGATCATCGATGAATTCACCGGCCGGATGATGGAAGGACGCCGCTGGTCGGATGGTTTGCATCAGGCCGTTGAGGCCAAAGAAAAAGCGCAGATCCAACCGGAAAACCAGACGCTCGCCTCAATCACCTTCCAGAATTATTTCCGTCTTTACGAAAAGCTTGCCGGCATGACCGGCACGGCGCTGACTGAAGAGGCGGAATTTGCGGACATCTACAAACTCAACGTCTTTGAAATCCCGACGAACAAGCCAATCGCCCGGGAAGATTTCGACGACGAGCTCTACATGACGGCCGAGGAAAAATACAAAGCCATCGCCGTTCAGATCGCCGAATGTCACAAGCGCGGCCAGCCGGTGCTCGTCGGCACAGTTTCCATTGAAAAGTCCGAAATTCTTTCGAACCTGTTGAGCGATAAAAAATTCTTCAAGAACGTCGCCGCGACACTGCGCGAACGCGCCAAAGGTTTGAAAGAAAAAGAAGCCGATCTCAAAAAAGAGATGGAAGAACAGGCGACTTACCTTTCCTCCCTTGGCGACCGGAAAGACCCGGTTCCACACAACGTGCTGAACGCACGATACCACGAGCAGGAAGCTGAAATTGTCGCGCAGGCGGGCGCGCCCGGCGCCGTCACGATCGCCACCAACATGGCCGGCCGCGGCACCGACATCCAGCTCGGCGGTTCTGTCGACTTGCAGCTCATGGAATCGCTTGAAGACGGCGATGATGAAGAGACCATCAAGCACAAGCGTGCAGATATCGAAGCCAAAATCGCCGCTGACAAGCAAGCCGCGCTGGACGCGGGCGGACTGTTCGTCCTGGCGACGGAACGGCATGAAAGCCGGCGCATCGACAATCAGCTGCGCGGACGCTCCGGCCGTCAGGGCGATCCCGGCGCGACAAAGTTTTTCCTGTCCATCGAAGATGATCTGATGCGCATCTTCGGCGACGGCATGGAGAAAATGCTGAAACGCTTCGGCATCCAACCCGACGAATCCATTGAACATCCATGGTTCACAAAAGCGGTTGAGACTGCGCAGAAAAAAGTCGAGCAACGCAACTTCGACATGCGTAAAAACGTCCTGAAATTCGATGACGTCATCAACGACCAGCGTAAAGCGATCTTTGAACAGCGTATCGAATTCATGTCGTCCGAAACGGTGGACGATATTATCACCGACATGCGCGAGCAAATGGTCGAGGACCTCGTCGCCGCCCACATGCCTGCGAAGTCCTATGCCGAACAGTGGGACGTTGACGGCCTGAAAGCCGAACTAACGTCAGTATTCGGTAAGGAAATTCCTGTCGATGAATGGGCGAAAGAAGAAGGCGTCGCCGACACTGAGATTTCCGAAAAACTGAACGAAGAGACAAGCCGGCTCGCCGCTGCGCGCGCTGCTGAAATTGGCCCGGACATGATGCGCCGGATCGAAAAGGCGATTTTGTTGAACGTGCTGGACACCAACTGGCGCGAGCACTTGCAGATGCTTGACCATTTGCGCTCCGTCATCTGGATGCGCGGACACGGCCAGCGCGATCCGGTGAACGAATTCAAAACAGAATCGTTTGCGCTGTTTGAAAGCCTGCTGGACGGGCTGCGCCGCGACGTGACCCGTCTCCTCATGAATGTTCAGGTGCGTCAACCCGAAGAGGCGGTGCCCCAACGTCGCGAAGTTCCCATGACGGAGACTCATGTGAACCCGTCCACCGGCGAAAACGAACGGGCACGGCAAGATCCGCGCTCACGGCTTTCGGCCGGCATCGGAACGATCAAGGGACGCACCGGCGCCTCTACGGTCGACCCAAACAATCCGGAGACCTGGGGCCGCGTACCGCGCAACGCACCCTGCCCTTGCGGTTCCGGCAAGAAGTACAAGCACTGCCACGGATCGATTTAGTAGCTTAATCGACCTTTCGCTTCATCGCGGGTGAGATTTCCGGACGCGCCTCTGCGCTCTGCAGATATTGCGGGTCGGCGCGATGGAATGTGCGTTCCTCAAAAGCGAACCCGTAGGATAGAACGGCAGCGTCCTGATCTTTTGCGCCCATGAATGAAATCCCGATCGGCACGCCATGCACCGTCCCCATGGGCACGGTTATATGCGGGTATCCGGCGATGGCGGCGAGATAGCCCGCGCCGGCCCAGCTCGGCCAGACATCACCGTTTATCGGATCAACGCGCGGCGCCACCGGCCCGGACGGCGATACCAGAATGTCCACATCATATTGGCCAAGAAGCGCATCAATGCCGTCGCGCCGGGAAGATGTCTGAATATCGTCGCGCGCACTGACATATTCCGAGTCATCAAGACCACCCTTTTCATTGGCGCCGACAAAAATACTCTGGTCGAACAGCGCAAGCTCGATATCGGCATGCTCCTCGTTGAAAGCGATCAACTCACCAAGCGAACGTGTCGTCACCGCAGGGGCGGCATTCGCCAGATAATCGTTTAGCGTCGCCTTGAATTCGTAATCGAGGACTGTGCGGGACTTGCCAAAAAAGTTTTCCGCCGCTGGTTCAAACTCTTCAATCTCAACCAACTCCGCCCCGGCGCCAGCCATCACTTCCAGCGCGGCGTTGAAATGCGCAGTGATGTCGGCATTGGAGCCTTCTGCAAAACGCAAAACGCCGATGCGCGCGCCCAGCAGTGCGTTAGAGTCAAGCGCCGCGACATAGTCTGTCTTGGCGTCGCCGGTCGCCATGGCACTCAACATCATCGCCGCGCCCGTCACAGTTTTGGTCATCGGTCCCGCTGTATCCTGCGATGAAGAAATCGGCACGATATATTGCTGATCAACGAGCCCTACCGTCGGTTTAAACCCGACGATGCCGTTGGCATTGGACGGACAAATCACCGAACCGTTAGTTTCTGTTCCCACGGCGCCCGCCGCAAGAGACGCCGCGACGGCAGCGCCGGAACCAGAGCTTGATCCGCACGGGTTGCGGTCAAGCATGTGCGGGTTTTTCACCTGCCCGCCCAGTGCTGACCAACCGCTCATAGAATCGTTGGAACGAAAGTTCGCCCACTGACTAAGGTTGGTCTTGCCGAGAATAACGGCGCCTTGTGCGCGCAAGCCAGCAACCAACGGCGAGTCCCGTCCCGTGACGTTTTCTTTCAGCGCCAGTGCGCCGGCCGTTGTGGCGACGGGGTCTAGCGACTCGATATTGTCTTTCAGGAGGATCGGCACCCCGTGTAACGCACCCAAAGGCTCTCCGGCGTCACGTCTGGCGTCGAGCGCCCGCGCGTCGTCGAGCGCATTCGGGTTAAGCGCCAACACACTTTGCAACTCCGGCCCGGCCCAGTCCACCGCTTCGATGCGGGCAATATAGGCGGCGGTAACTTCCTCCGCCGTCAACTCACCAGCCTGTAGCTTGGCGGCGATACTTGGCAGAGAGCCCGCCATCCAGCCGTCGGCGACGTAGTCTACATTCGACGCTTCAATCTTGATGGTCGTGCTCGTCGTGGACGTATCATTCGTCGTTGGTGAACAGGCAGCGACTGCGATGGCCGATACCGAGGCGACAATAATCCGTTTCATGGTTCGGTGTTCCTTGTTTCGAGTTGAGATCGAAGCGGCGTTACTCCCACCAATACGGCGCCCGCCGCCGATTGCCGGTTACTTCCTCATTCAGCGTCGCCGCATCGTATAGTCTGCCGTTCAACATGACTTTGCTCACATCATCAGAGTTTTGAATGTCATCCAGCGGGTTCGCATCAAGAATTACAAGATCTGCAAGTTTGCCCGGCTCCAGAGAACCAATATCTGCGGCGAACCCAAGATGGGTCGCCGGAACAATCGTCGCGGCGCGCAACGCCTCCAGCGGCGTCATCCCGCCGCGCACAAAGGACCACATCTCCCAGTGCGCCGCGAGACCTTCTTCTTGACCATGGGCGCCAATGGAAACCATCACCCCGCGGTCGGCAAGCAGCTTCGACGTCGCGGCGCTCACCTGATCGACATAATCTTCCTCCGGCGCTTTTTCGCGCCGAACGGATGTCGCTTGCAGCAGTCGCGGCGGCGCGTGTTTGGAAAGTATGGGGTGCAGCCACACATCGGTCGCCTGACGCCAGTATGGATCGCCCGCAGGACCGCCATAAGTGACGCCCAGCGTCGGCGTATAGGCGACTTTTGTTGCAGCGTAGAAACTCAGCACATCTTCATAAAGCATCGACTGCGGCAGGTTGTGTTCGATCGATGTGTTCCCATCGGCGACCAGTGACAAATCCATATGGAAAAGCGATCCGCCTTCGGGCACCACGGCGATGTCTTCGGCAATTGCCGCGGCCACGACCTGTTGGCGCTGCTCGCGGCGCGGCTGATTGTAGTTTTTGATGGAGTGCGCGCCTTGTTTTTTGAGGCGGCGCACATGAGCGGCCGCGTCTTCGGCGTTATCGATCACCGCGTAGACGCTCGGCGCTTTCGCGCCGTAAACAACCTCACCAGATGAATAGATGCGCGGCGCGAGAATTTCTCCAGCGCGTTGATACTCCGACGCAGAAAACGCATGGCTTGCAGCGTTGGAAGGATCGTGAACGGTCGTCACGCCAAACGCCAGATGCGCCATGGTGTTCCAGTTCTGGTGTGGAATAATATCGTCCGTCCCTTGCGGCCCATGCGCATGGGCATCGATCAGACCGGGCATAATGGTCTTGCCTGTCAAATCAAATTGCGGCGTGCCCGCTGGATAGGTCATCGACGCCGCCGATCCGATTGCAGTAATGCGGTTGTCCTCAATCAGCACAACACCATTTTCGATGACGCCGCCATCTTCATCCGCCATGGTGATGATGCGCGCGCCAACGAGCGCAAGCGTTCCCGACGGCTTGTCCGCGTCAAACGTAATCGACAGGTCCACGCCGCTCTCTGGCGGTTCGTACCCTTCCGGCGCGGCCTCTTCGTCATCGTGTTCCGGCGCCGGCGCATCGGGCAGCATGTCGTCAAGGCTTGCCGAAAAGAGCGTCGGTCCGAGCGTCCAATTCAAACGCGCACCCGACCAGTTCATGTAAGTCGCGCCATCACCACTTGCCTTGGTTATCGGCAGCGCGGACGCGCTGCGACCTGTCCCGACTTCCTGAGGGCCTTGCGTCATGGGCATGACAAAGGCGCTGTAGTTTTCTGCAAAAGACAGAAATTTTCCCGACGGCGCCACCTGATACTCAGTGACAAAGTCACCGGCAGCATGGATGCGCTCATCCTCTCCGGCAAGATTTAAGCTGACAAGCGAGCCCTCATCGTCATCAAAGCGCGTGAGGAAAACGCGGTCGCTGGCGGCCCCAAAATGCGGCGCCGTCCCATCGTCGGTAATTCGCGTCATAGCGCCGCCGCTTGCGGACACTCGGTAAACCCCGGGGGCCTCGGACCAGTCGCCATCAGTAATGAATCCACCCTCACCCTTTTCAAACACGATACTGCGTCCGTCCGGTGAAAAGCGCGGCCTGCGATAGTGGCCGGGATCGTTCGTCACCGGACGACCCGAGCCGCCGCCGGCCCCGACCGTGCGGATCGCGCCAAGCGCCACGTCGGACCAGGACACGTAAACGATACGGCGGCTGTCATAGGACCAGGCCGGGAAGAATTCGAAAGCGTCGCGTTCATTGGTAAGCCGTTTCGGCGCGCCATTGGGCAACGCCTTTACGTAAAGCTTGCCGAGCGATTCAAACACCACGCGACGTCCGTCAGGGGAAACACTGGCGAAACGTGGCATTGTTGTCGCGAACCGGTCAGGCGCCACCGCGACCTCCGGACGCGGCGGATCAACCACCGCGCGCGTATCGCGCACCTGGAATGGAATTTCAGCAACTGCACCTGACTGAATGTTGAGACGGCGAATCTTGCCGCCAGCCCAGAAAGCAATCGATTTTGAATCCGGCGTCCAGTCCATGTTGGGGTACGCGCCATGCACAGCCCACACTTCCTGCATGTCCTGATCGAGGTCGTCATAGATCTTGCGCTCCAGGCCCGACCGCAAATCTTTCAGATAGAGCTTCGATTTCGTGCGCTCGCGGCGAACGAACGCCACATAGCGGCCGTCAGGTGACGGCGCAGGACGCACTGAACCGCCAAAACCAGAAACAGCGGTCTCGATTTCACCCGTCGTCATCTCATATCGATTGATGTGAAACACATCGCCGTTGGAGTCTTGCGCGTAAATGAAAGTCGAACCCGGCGTGATGTTCTGTGAGTAGTAGATGTATTTCCCGTCAGCGGAGAAAATGGGCTCGCCCAGTTCTTTCTGGTGGGCCTCGCTGGGCTTCTCCACCAGTTGCACGCCGTCCCCGCCGGAGATGTGGTATAACCATATTTCCCCGGTCCCGAGAGATCGCTGGGTGGTGAAATGCTTGCGGGCGGCGAGATACTGCCCATCGGGAGACCACGTCGCGTTGTTGAGAAGGCGGAACTTTTCCTTCGTTACTTGACGCTTGTCGGATCCATCTGCATTCATGATCCAGATATTATCACCGCCGTCACGGTCAGACGTGAATGCAATCTTTGATCCGTCGGGAGAAAAGCGTGGCTGCATTTCCCACGCCATGCCGCTGGCGACGGCGCGCGCTTCACCGCCAGACGCCGGGATCACGTATATGTCGCCGAGAAGATCGAACGCGATGGCGCGCCCATCGGGACTGACGTCGAGGCTCATCCATGTGCCTTCATCAACGTCAATGGTTACCTCGCGCGTATCAAGCGGCGGCGCGGATACATCCCACTTTTCTTCTTTGGCGTCGTCCTCTTCGTCTTGCGCAAGCGCCAGTGGCGCAAAAGCTGTCGGAGCGAGCGAAAGCGCCGCCAAAATTGCAATGGTTTTTTTCATGGATTTAGCCCCTCGAGCGATTCTCTTTGGCGGAGCGTAGAGTTTTGCAGCGGGTGGTTACAAGCCTCGCAGGGCGCACAACATTGCAAGGCGTTGGAATGCGGCGATCCTGCAACAGGAATAGCGCGATATAACAATCAGGGGAATGATCTTAGGTGTTTCGGCGAAGAGTGATTACGATTTTTCGAGCACCGAACGCACCCAATCGGGCACGACCTGCGTCGCCGGTCCGTATCGGCTGTCCGTAAAAAGCGATGCATTCTCCGATGGTTCCAGGTTCAGTTCGGTCGCCGGGATACCCAGTGTCCGTGCGTCAGCGACGAAACCCGCAGCCGGGTAGACGGAACCGGAGGTGCCAATAGAAACAAACAAATCGGCGCTCGCGATCGCGTCAGCCGCCTCGTCCAGATATCGAGGTATCTCGCCAAACCAGACGACGTAGGGACGCATGGCGCCGGGCTCGCCACAGCTCCCACAAACCGTCGCTATGGACAAATCATCACGCCATTCACACACATCGCCGCAGGCGCCACAGGTGGCTTTTGACAATTCTCCATGCATGTGCAGCACATTCTTCACGCCACCGCGTTCGTGAAGGTCATCAACATTCTGTGTAATGAGGGTCAGGCGCCCGTCTCTTGCGGCAAGCCCCTCCTTTAGCGCCGCCAATGCTTTGTGCGCGGCATTCGGCGCAACCTCCCGCAGGGCGCGGCGGCGATGATTATAAAACTCATGCACAAGCGCCGGGTTTGCGGCAAAGCCCTCCGGCGTCGCCACCTCACGGTAGTCATATTTCGCCCAGACGCCGTCCTTGTCGCGAAACGTCGCCATGCCGGACTCCGCCGATATGCCAGACCCGGTCAGCACGACGATGTTTCGCGGCTGCGTCACTTTTGCGGCGCGTTCATGTAATCGAGCTTGCCAACCTCAACGCCGAGATGGCGCAAAATCAGATAGGCGGCGGTGGTATGGAAATAGAGGTTCGGCAGCACAAATGTCTGCAAATAGGCTGCGCGCTTAAACGTCATCTCCTGCGGCCCCATGGGCACGGTGATATCCGCGTCCGGGTCCTTATCGATGTCTGGGTCAGATAAGCCTGCGATAATGTCGCGCGCCCGGGCGATGCGGTCATAGAGGCCCGCAAACGTTGTTTCCTTATCTTCAAAAGTCGGAATCTCCGCGCCGGCGAGGCGCGACAGGCCGCGGGCAGGAATTTCGGTGGCGAACTGCACCTGTCTTTTCATGGGGAACATGTCCGGCGCGAGACGCCATTCCAGAAAGACGGTTTCGTCAACGTCTTTGGTTTTTGCAAAGACTGCGCCCTTTTTGAGCGTACGTTCGAGCCCACCAAACATTTGTCCGGTCGCCGTTCTCGCAATGGCCGATAGGGATAGGGTCACGGGGTATCTCCTTTTCTTGATCGATGGCGGGTAAAGTCGGGTTTGACCTTACACACATCAAGAGCCAAAACATTCGTGAAAATAATTGTGATCGGCAGAAATTCTAATGACCGCAAAAGTTCTTTTCGTTTGCCTCGGCAATATTTGCCGTTCTCCGGCCGCTGAGGGCGTGTTGCGCGCCAAGGCGCGCGAACGGGGGCTGAAGCTGACCATCGACTCCGCTGGCACCGGTGCGTGGCACGCTGGCGATCCGCCGGACGCCCGGATGATCAAAGCTTCCGCCAAACGCGGCTATGACATTTCATTCCAGCGCGCCCGGCAGGTTGAGTTTTCGGACTTTTATGAATTTGACTATTTGCTCGCCATGGATCTTTCCAATCACTCGAACCTGCTGGAATTGGCGCCGCCGAATCGGACTTGCGATATCCGGTTGTTTCTGGATTTTTCCGGCGGTGAGACCCGTGAAACGCCCGATCCGTATTATGGCGGCGGCGATGGTTTCGAGCGAGTGCTCGATCTGATCGAAAACGGCGCGGAGGGGTTTTTAGATCACCTGGAAAACGAGAGCGCGTAGCTGGCTTCGATGTTGTAGACACTAGCATTGTTGCCAAGCAGCGACGAGTAAAGGTGAAACGCCTGGACGGGAAAAGGCCCGCAGGAAAACAGATTATGCTGGGCCGCGTAGCGCGCCGCGACATCCTGCGATACGTTCCGCAAATAGGCGAGCGTCACGTGCGGTTTGAACTTACGTTTTTCCAGATTGAAACCCGCTCGCCCCAACGCCTGTTCGACTTTCGCCTGCAAGTGATCAAGCGCCGGTGACGGCTCAACACCAGCCCAAAGCGCGCGGGGCTGGCGGTCGCCAAAAAAACCCGCCCCGGAAAGGCGCATCTCAAAAACTGGCGCCTCAACGCTGGAGAGTGCTTCGATTGCGTTGTCGAAGCCGTGCCGGTCAACCTCGCCAATAAACGCCAGTGTCAGATGAAAATTTTCTACTGGCCGCCAGCGGGCGCCGTCGACGCCGTCTTGAAGTACGGTCAGCGCATCAGCGACGATTTCGGGTAATTCGATAGCGACAAAGAGACGGTGCATGGTAATTCACGACAGGTGTACTATCTGTCAGGCTTAGGAAAAATTTTCACCTGTGTCGATAACACAAAAAGACGGTCAATGTACGGCAAGAAACTTTTTTGCTTCGGTTACGGCTATACGGCACGCGCGCTCTCCCGCCGGTTGCAACAACATGGCTGGGCGGTTGCCGGCACAACAAGATCGGCTGACCGCGCCGAGAATATCACTGCAAGCGAAGCCGAAGCAGTGATATGGCAAAGCGAAACGATAAGTCCGGATCAATTGGGTGAGGCGCGGGCCATCCTTGTGTCGACGCCGCCGGGCGAAAGCGGCTGCCCCACGCTCTCAGCCGCCGGAGAAGCACTCGCGGAAAGGGCCGATCAAATCAAATGGGTCGGCTATCTCTCCACGAACGGAGTCTATGGCGATCATGGCGGCGCATGGGTCGATGAACAAAGCGAGCTAAGGCCGGTCAGCACGCGCGCCCTAAGAAGGGTTGCCGCTGAGCGCGCATGGCGCGGTTTCGCCGAAGAGCATTCGCTGCCGCTGATCATATTCCGCCTGCCCGGCATTTACGGCCCTGGGCGATCAGTGCTCGACACCGTCCGTTCCGGCAAAGCGCGCCGCATATTCAAGGCGGGACAGGTGTTTTCGCGGATGCACGTCGATGACATTGCGTCCGCCCTGCAGGCCAGCATGGCCCGCACAGGCAAGCACGATCTTTACAATCTTGCAGATGATGAACCCGCACCGCCACAGGATGTCATCGAATACGCATGTCAATTGCTTGGGACGCCCGCACCACCCCTTGTTCGGCTTGAAGATGCAGAAATGTCTGAGATGGCGAAAGGTTTTTATGCGGACAACAAGCGCGTCTCCAATCAACGCATGAAGAACGCGCTTGCCGTTACGCTAAAATACGCAACATACAGAGACGGCTTAAAAGCGATACTCAGCGCGGAGAATTCGCGTAATCAGTGATCGCCGTCTTTGACTTCGTCCGCATCGGTCGCGTCTTCCGCTTCGGTGACAGCATCCTCGTTCCACTCATACATGCGCTTGATGCTGCAGCGGCGATTAAAACCTGGGGAGTCCTCTACTATGATGGCGTCGCCGCGCGTGATGCACCCGCCGCTTGGCCGGGAATCGATACCAATCGCGATCGCCGAGCGAAGCACGCGGTAGTCGCAGGCGCCGAGCAGTTCCACCCGATACCAATGGCTGACGCCACGCTGAAGCAAAACCACATCATCTTCGCCCTTGACCGCACGCCAACCATTGATGGAGCGCCCAAAGCAGATTGACCTGACCTCCTCGCCAATTCTGGGATCGGGCCCGTAGCGCAGCGTGTCGTCGTCATGGCGGTCATTTTCATGATCACTTTTGTGGTCAGCAAGCCCTGTGGTCGTCATAGCCAACCCGCCCAGCGCCGCTGAGGCGATCAACATCAAAACCTTGTTCATGATCGTCATTCCCTTCTATGCGCCCGGCCCACTATGATTTTACCGCATACAGCCCCGCCAACACCACACAATCCCGCGAGTTCCCTACCTTTCCACATCATATAAAGAAATCTTTATATGACCCTTGGCGCCGCGCGCCGCCCCTGATATACGCCGCAGCAACAGCCTCGAGCCCAAAAAGGAATGAGAAGATGAACGCGTCCGCGCACAACGACTATTTTGTGAAAGATATAGGCCTTGCCGATTACGGCCGCCGCGAAATCGAAATCGCCGAAACCGAAATGCCCGGCCTCATGGCGACACGGGAAGAGTATGACAAGGCGCAGCCGTTGAAAGGCGCGCGCATCGCCGGCTCCCTGCACATGACGATCCAGACGGCGGTCCTCATTGAAACGCTTCAGGCGCTTGGCGCCGATGTACGTTGGGCGTCGTGTAACATTTATTCGACGCAGGATCACGCTGCGGCCGCAATCGCCGCGACCGGCACACCGGTTTTCGCTTTCAAGGGTGAAAGCCTGCAAGAGTATTGGGATCTTGCCGACAAAATCTTTGAGTGGCCCGCCAAAAACGGAAATCAGCCCGAAACCGCCAACATGATTCTCGACGATGGCGGCGACGCAACGTTGCTGATCTTGCTTGGCGCCGACGCGGAAAAAGACCCGTCACTCCTCGACAATCCATCCAATGAAGAAGAGACCGCGCTGTTTGCGACGATCAAGCGCCGTCTCGCCAAACAGCCAAACTGGTATTCCACCGTCAAAGCCAACATCCAGGGCGTCACCGAAGAAACCACCACGGGCGTTCTCAGACTTTACCAGCGTCAGAAAAAAGGCACGCTCCCCTTCCCCGCCATCAACGTCAACGACTCGGTCACAAAATCCAAATTCGACAACAAATACGGCTGTAAAGAGTCGCTCGTCGACGGCATCCGCCGTGGCACTGATGTAATGATGGCGGGCAAAGTCGCGCTCGTGGCTGGTTACGGCGACGTGGGCAAGGGCTCCGCCGCATCGCTTCAAGGCGCCGGCGCCCGCGTCATGGTCACGGAAATTGACCCCATTTGCGCCCTGCAAGCCGCCATGGATGGCTTTGAGGTCGTCACCATGGAAGAAGGTTGCCCGCGCGCTGATATTGTCATCACCTCAACAGGCAATAAGGATGTTTTGACGGTCGAACACATGCGCCTCCTGAAAGACATGGCGATTGTCGGCAATATTGGCCATTTCGACAATGAAATTCAGGTCGATGGTCTTCGCAATTACAAATGGGCGAATGTCAAAGATCAGGTCGACATGATCACCTTCCCCGATGGCAAGCGTATGCTTTTGCTATCACAGGGGCGGCTCCTCAATCTCGGCAACGCCACCGGCCACCCAAGCTTCGTCATGTCTGCATCATTCACGAACCAGACCCTTGCGCAGATCGAACTTTGGACAAAAGGCGATCAGTATAAGAATGAAGTCTACGTACTGCCCAAACATCTCGACGAAAAGGTGGCCGCGCTGCACCTGGCGAAAGTCGGCGCCAAACTATCGAAGCTGTCAGAGGAACAAGCCGACTATATCGGCGTTCCCGTCAACGGCCCCTACAAATCAGATCACTATCGTTACTAATTCGATTTCTGGATTCTGAAATCAGGCGCGCCTTCGGGTTGCGCCTTTTTTCAATTTTACTATTGCTACATTTGTGGCATTGCTCTATGTTGCGACTTATGTAGCACGGGGGCGTGCTTCTTCGTCGCGTAATCCTGACGCCAATCCGCGCTGCGCGGCTCGACCCCGAGCCACCGCATGAAAGGAGCGCACTATGTTACTGTTTCGCTGGATTATTGGCCTACCTGCCGCTGCTCTGGTCACCGCCGGTTTGTTTTTCATGATGGCGGAACTGATCAAGGAAAAGGATGTTGACCTGCCGTCCGCGAGGGAAACGCCTGATCTTCGGGTAACCGCCGAAGAGCCTGACAAAAGACCCACAATAACGAAACCTCCCAGGCCCGTCCCGGCGGACCAACAGCCGGAAACGATTATTGACAACAGTCAGAAAAGTGAGCGGCCGGGAACAGGCGATTTCTTTCCCGATCCCACAGCGGTCAACGTGGACCCGGGCGACGGCACAATGCCAATTACTGCGCCCGCCGTGCGCATCACGCCGGCTTATCCTGAACGATGCCGTTCAAAGGGAGCCCATGGCGTCGTGACCGTACAATTCGACGTGACGCCCGAGGGCAACGTCACCAACCCCCGAATCATCGAATCTCCGGACCGTTGCTTTGACCGGCCCATACGCAACGCCGTCTCCAAATGGAAATACCCGCCGGCGTCGAGCCGCCTCGGCATGCGCTACGGCATGGTCGAAACCTTCAGCTTCCAGCTTGTCGACTAGCACCCTAGACAGGCTGAATGCGGGCCGCCAACCTGTTGAAAACTTCATCAGGGAGGCGGCCCAATTCCGTTGATTGGGCCTAGAAGCCACAAACGAACACAGTACATATAGTACTCTTGGCTTCAGACGGCGCATAATATAGCGAACCTGCCTATTTTGCGGTGTTTACGGCCAGATGCGCGCGTGTTGGCGATGACAAGAACGGAGCGCGAGCGAGGTACGGCGGCATGAAACAGACAACGCAACGGTTGGCGAAAAGAATCGCAGGAAAGTTGCTGGCGGGAACGGCGCTCGGCGGCGCCAGTTTGTTTTCCGCTGGCGCGGCGCTGGCAGCCGTACCCGTTCCGGCCGAGTCTGCTGCAATTGACCCGATTCTGGTTGGCGCTGGCGGCGCAATTGCGCTTGCGGTCGCCGCCGTCATTTGGGCGCTTCGCATTTCCGCCGCGACTCGCAATCAGTCACTGAACTGGTCAGAAAAACTTGCGGAAATGGAAGCGCGGCTGGAAAAATCCGATTCCGTTTTGTCGGCGCACCCAGGCCTCGTTCTCGTTTGGGAGGATGACACCGACAGCCTGAGTGGTGGCTGGGGCTCCCCAAAAATTCTCGGCGGCCCGGCAGCGCTGGCGTCCCTTCTTTCCTTTTCGAAGGACGACAAAGAAGCGAAGACGGCGCCGGTTGACCGGCTGTTGAATGCGCTTGGCGCGCTTCGCCTTCAAGATGACGATGCCGAAGAGCCGGAGACGCTGCGTGAAAAAGTGAAAAATCTGCGCGATCACGGCGTCGCCTTTTCCGGCAATGTTGTAACAGCGGACGGACGGACCATCGAAGTTGACGGCCGCGTCGCCGGTGGCCAGGTCGCACTCTGGATTACTGACCCTGCAGTACGCATGGCGGAAGACGGCGCCGTCATCGGCGCCTTCCGCGAGCGCGCAACGGACCTTCACGGCGCGCTTGCCTTGCTCGAGCGCTCACCGGTGCCCGCTTGGCGGCGCAACGCGGAGCTTGAACTTGTTTGGGTGAACCGCGCCTACGCTGATGTCGTTGAGGCGCCCAGCATTGGCGACGTAATTAAACAACAAACGGAGCTTGATAACTCGATCAAAAAACTCGCGGCCTCCGCCGCCGCGGAGCGCAAAGCCTCCGAAAGCAAAGCGGTCATTAATTCTCGCGGCGAACGGCGCGTGTTCCGTATCGTCGAAACGCCGCTGCATGGGTCAGGTGACGCGGCTCTGGGCGGCGTAGCGATTGACGTCACCGAGCAGGACAAGGCGAAGTCCGACTTAAAACAACAGATCGAAGCGAACCAGCGTACACTGGACCAGATCCACACGGCGGTTGCGATTTTCGGCGCCAGTCAGAACCTGATCTATTATAATCGCGCTTTTAAAGAGTTGTGGGCGCTGGAAGATGCGGAACTTTCCGGCCGCGTCTATCACGGCGAGGTGCTCGACCAGTTGCGAGTCGCCGGACGATTGCCCGAACCTTCTGATTATGAAGCGTGGAAAGAAAATCAACTCGCTCTTTATACGGATGGGCTGTCAGAACCAGGCGGGGAGCGCCTGGGCGGCGCACCCGATGAGGTTTGGCATCTGCCGGACGGGCGCACGCTGCAAGTCGCAAAACAACGCCACCCGCTCGGCGGCGTCATGACAGCATTTGAGGATGTGACCGAAAAAATTTCCCTCGAAACGCGGTTCAACACGCAGATCAACGTCCAGAAAGCGACGCTGAATAATTTGACCGAGGGTGTCGCGGTTTTCGCCAGCGACGGCACGCTGCGGCTCTACAACAAGGCTTTTCAGAAACTTTGGCGCCTTGATGCGCGTATGGTTGACGCCAAACCACATGTGGACGTTGTCGTCGACCATTTGCAAAAACTTGCGAAAGATGCGGACGAAGCGTTCGATTCATTACGCCGCTGCGTCGCTTCAAAACTGCATCAAGATCGCCAGCCATTAAGCGCGCAGGAAATCAAACTGGTGGATGGACGCTCGCTCGCCATCGGCACCGAGCCCTTGCCGGACGGCGCAACGCTCGCGCACTTCCTCGACATCACTGATTCCAAAGAGCGCGAAAAAGAGTTAAAAGAGCGTAACGCCATCCTGGAAAATGCCGATCGGCTGAAGTCAAAATTCGTTGACCATGTGTCATATCAGCTCCGCACTCCGCTCTCGACGATCATCGGTTTTTCAGAAATGCTCGACGGCCAGATGTTCGGTGTGCTGAATGACCGGCAAAAGGATTACATCGCCAGTATTCTGTCCGCATCTTATCACCTGCGCGACCTCATCAACGACATCATCGATCTCGCCGCTATCGACGCTGGTCAGCTTGATGTGTCGCTGAAGAAAACCGACATTAGAAAAATGCTGGAGAGTGCCGCGACCTTTGCCGCACTCAAGGCGGAAGACACGCAAGTTGCGTTAAAGGTCGACTGTCCAAAAGACATCGGCGAAACGGAACTCGATGACCGGCGCATCAAGCAGGTCTTGTTCAACCTTCTGTCGAACGCCTTTGCCTATACAGGCGCAGGCGGACAGGTCACCCTCGGCGCACGGCGCGTCGGCGAGGCCGTCAAAATCTGGGTGAGCGATACCGGTCGCGGCTTGTCGCCAACCGATCAGGCCCGCGCCTTTGACGCCTTTGAAAGCCGGGGACCGAGCGCGGGCGCCGGTCTGGGCCTCGCGCTGGTGGAACGCTTTGTGAAGCTCCACAATGGCTGGGTACGCATGGAGTCTTCCGAGGGCGCAGGGGTCTGCGTCACCTGTTTCTTGCCAGAGCCGGCAAAATCCGCCGCCGCCAAACCCGCAGACCAGGGAACACCCGCTGTGGAGGCCTCACCTGCTCCGGCGCCAAAAAAGGTCAAGAAAACTGCAAAGAAGAAAGCGCCTGCCCGGCGGCGCGCCAAGGCCAAAGATGGTGACGCAGCGCCCCAATCCAGCGCCAATCACCCGCAAGCGGCGGAATAACGCTCGAATTAATGCGGCGGCCTCTTTCTAAACGCGATTGAAACGCTAGAATTTCCGCATGTCGCTCATCGGTATCTTTTTCACGCTCGCCGCGTCTTCTGTCCCCACCAGCTCCCGCTACGCCGACTGCGTTGAACTCCTCAACGCGGATCTCGAGCTGGGCCGCATCGCCGCTCAACAATGGGTTGATGAGGGCGGCGGGGCCGAGGCACGACACTGTCTCGCTACGGCGGACTTGAAAGCGGGCTTTCCCAAACTCGCCGCGCTGCGGCTTGAAGAAACAGCTCAACGCAAAGACGCCGGCGACGACTATGTTCGCGCTCGCCTTTATGATCAGGCAGCGCAGTCCTGGCTTTTGGCCGGTGAAACGGATTTGGCCGAGAAAGCGCTGGATGAAGCGTTGATGCTCGTGCCGGATTCAGGCGAACTTTATCTGACGGCTGGCAAGGTCTACGCCGCACAGGAACGGTGGAAAGAAGCCATCCATTCCATTACCCTGGCGGAGCAAGCTGGCTTCGTCAGTGCGGAGACTTATGTTCTTCGTGGACGTGGCTTGTACACACTCGTCAGCTATGAACACGCCGCGGAAGATGTCGTGCGCGCCCTTACCCTCGATCCAGTAAATATCGATGCGCTCGTGCTGCGTGGCGATCTGGCTCGCGCCGGCGTTAAGATCGAGGTCTCCCTGGATGAGCCGACCCCATAGGCTTGCCCCCACCCCCTTTCGATTTAGGCTCGACGGGGCGTGAAAATCACCTCATTGCGTTTGTTAACAGTTGATTAACGATTGCGCCGTTCCATGGGCGCAAGCAAAGGGACACGTCTTCATGGCCAGCGCCTCGCTTCACGACAAAAACGTCCGCGAATTGCAGAAACTGGCGCAACAAGCGCCGATGCAGCCGCGCAAGCCTCGCGCCGTTCCAACGTCCCGTGGCGCGCGATTGCATCTAATCGACGTCCTATCTCGATGGAGCGCACCCGCACTCGGATTAATCGCCGGGTCGTCCATTTATCTCGCCATCATCGCGGGCAGAGCCTATCCGATGCGGGCTTTCGCCTGGGGCGCCATGGTGCTTGCTGCTTTGTGGATTTGCCGGCGCTTGCGAACAGAATTTCGAGCTGGCGCCAGGCTCTCTTCACGCCCGCTACGCTGGCGCGCGTCGTACACCGCCAGTCTGTCGGTTCTTGGCGTCGCCTTCGCCAGCGCGCCGATCCTGCTTGCACCCGCCGGAGCATCCGCCGCCCTCGGCCTGCAAATCTCCGCATTGTCCCTATTGGCAGTCCTCATCGCCGCCCTGCTCCACTCGGCGCACATTTACAGCGCAGCGGCGCTGGCGGCGCCCGGCGTGCTTTTCGCCGTTCTGGCAGGTTTTCGGGCGAACGAAACCGGTCTCGTGATCGCAGCGGCGTCCACGGCGCTTTTGGCGGCGGTCGGATTGCGCATTGCCAATCTGTATCTTGAAAAGTCCGCCATGCGGCAGTATCCGCGCACCACGCTTCTCAGGCGGGAAGTCGAACGATCCGGTATGGCGTCGGGCGGGGTGGAAAGTGGCGTTCACACTGGCGCCCAAGCACAACAAGCCTAAAAACCCATTCGCTGCTGGCATGTTCGAGCCCGTCAGGCGGGGCGTGTAAACTTTCCTGAAAAAGCCCCTATTTCGTTAGACATTCGCAAAGTCTTCACGTTATGAGGGCTCATAAAACAATCGCAGAGGAAGCGATATGCCTGACGGCTTTCTATCCGACGAAGACGGACAAATCCTCGACCAAGTTGTCTCGCTAGCGCAAAAAAAGAAGGTCGGCGACCTCGACGGCGACGGCGCGCCTACGCCTGCGTTTCGAAGCTATCTTGAGCAGCTCGTCCTGTACGCCACCGGCGAAGACAATATCTGGTCCGAACCGCAATCGCTACTCGATCGGGCAGTGCAGGCATGGAAACACAGCGAGACGCGAAAGGCCGGCGAGAGCAAAGTCTCTCTTCAAGTGGCGAAAGGCAAACGCTGGACCGACAGCCGCCTTATCCTCGACATTGCGACGGATGACAAACCGTTTCTGGTTGATTCAGTTTCAGCGGCCCTTGCTGATGCCGGACGGCCCGTAACGTTTTTTTCAAACGCCGTTGTTTCTGTCGCCAGAAATACAGCCGGAAAACGAGAACCGGGTGGCGCCGGCGTGCGCGAGTCCATGATTCATGTGGAAATGGAGCCGCCGGTTTCCGAAGCCGATGTTGACGTCTTAAAGAAAGAAATCGACGCCATCCTCGCCGACGTGTCAATTGCCGTCGCCGACTGGGAAGCGATGCGCGCACGGTTGGCGACTTGCATCGCACAGCTCGAGCGATCCCGTTTGCCGGGCATCAAAGCCGACGAGCAGCGAGAAGCCGTACAGTTTTTGAAATGGCTTTGGGATAATCGTTTTGCGTTTTTGGGTGTCAGGCGGTTCAACTATGTTGAAGAAGGCGGTGTTCCCAATCTGATCCCTGACGAGGACAAGGACCTTGGCATTTTAAGCGCGCCTGGCCGGAGCGTTCTGAAATCCACTTTTCAACCCGACGGCAAACTTTCCCCCGCCGTTGCGGCTTTTCTGGATTCAAAAGAGCCGATCATCATTGCTAAGTCGAGTTCCAAATCGCTGACACACCGGCGCGCATTCATGGATTACGTCGCGGTGAAAAACTACTCCGCCGACGGCGCCGCAATTGGCGAAGATCTGTTCGTCGGGCTGTTCACCGCCGAAGCGTACAATCGGCCGGTGGCGGATATTCCGCTCATGCGGTCAAAGATCGATAATGTGCTCGAACGAACGGCGTTCACGCCGGGCGGACATAACGAGAAAGCCCTGATCAACATTCTCGAGGGCTACCCCCGGGATGAATTGTTTCAGGTCGACGTCGATACGCTGACAGAAACCTGCCTTGGCATTTTGCGTTTGTTCAAACGTCCGCGCGTAAAGCTATTCTTGCGCCGTGACCGGTTCGACCGGTTCATTTCAGCGCTGGTTTATGTGCCGCGCGACCGGTTCAACTCTGATATCCGCGAACGTACTGGCCGATTGCTCGCCGGCACGTTCGAAGGCCGCATCATGTCTTTTTCGCCTTCATTCGGCGATGCATCGCTGGTGCGCATTCACTTTATTATCGGCATCAATCCGGGAGCGCCGGAAGGTCCTGGACTAACAGAACTCACGCGTGCTGTGCGTGAGATCTGCCGCACCTGGAGTGACGGACTTCTCGACGCCATGCGCGACGCCCATGACGGCACGGCGCCCGAAGCGCTATTTGAGAAATATGAAAACGCTTTTGGCGCCGGCTATCGCGAGGCGACGCCCCCTGCGGAGGCGCTTGAAGATATCGCAGCACTCGAACGGCTCGCCGGCGCGCCGATTGTTGTTCGCGCTTATCGGGATGCAAACGACAGCGACGCAACTGTTCGATTGAAAATATACAAGCGCGGCGCGCCGATGGCGTTGTCGAAACTTATCCCGACGATCGAATATCTCGGCCTTGGCGTGCTGCAGGAAGCAAGCCATCAGGTAACGCCCTTTGGCGGCGCCGATTCTGACATGCTTTGGGTGCATGATTTTTATACGGAGCATGGGCGCGGCGAACAAATCGCTTTGAGCGACGTCAAGCAGGAGTTCGAAGAAACTATCCTTGCCGTTCTGGAAGGCCGCACTGAGGACGATGGCTTCAACGAACTGGTTCTGACCGCTGGCGTGAATTGGCGCGAGGCATGGCTCCTACGCGCTGCCGCACGCCATCATATGCAGGGCGGATTCGCTTATTCACAAACCTATATTGAAGAAGCGCTTTCGAAGAACGCCACCCTCGCGCGGTTACTCATCGCCGTCTTCCATGCGCGCTTTAATCCCGACGGGCCAAAAGACGCCGACAAGCGCATGGCGGATGCAAAGCGCGCCAAGAAAGAGGTCATCGACGCGCTGAACAATGTGGCGAGCCTCGACGAGGACCGCATTATCCGCCGTTTCCTCAATCTTTTTGGCGCCATTACACGCACGAACTATTATCAGCGCGACGAGGCGGGTGCGCCCAAAACCTACATCTCATTCAAAGTTGACAGCGGAAAAATCGCCGAGCTGCCCGAGCCCAAACCCTATCGCGAAATTTTTGTTTCGGGGCCGCGGGTCGATGGCGTGCATCTGCGATTTGGTCCGATCGCTCGCGGCGGATTGCGCTGGTCAGACCGGCGTGAAGATTTCCGTACCGAGGTGCTCGGCCTTGTAAAGGCGCAGCGCGTGAAAAACGCTGTGATTGTGCCGAACGGGTCAAAGGGCGGATTTTATCCAAAACAATTGCCCGCCGGCGGTGATCGTAACGCCGTCTACGAAGAAGGCCGCGAGGCCTACAAGATATTCATTCGCGGGCTCTTGGACCTCACCGATAATATCGTTCAGGGAGAAATCAAAACACCGGCGCAAATTGTCCGCTGGGATGATCCCGATCCCTATCTTGTCGTGGCGGCGGATAAAGGCACGGCGGCGTTCTCTGACACTGCGAACGCAATTTCCATCGACTACGGCTTCTGGTTGGGCGACGCTTTTGCATCAGGCGGCTCAGCCGGATACGACCACAAGGTCATGGGCATCACCGCGCGTGGTGCGTGGGAGGCCGTGAAGCGTCATTTCCGCGAGGCCGGCAAAGATATCCAGTCGGAACCATTCACCGTCGCAGGCGTCGGCGATATGTCAGGCGACGTCTTCGGAAACGGTATGCTGTTGTCTGAGCAGATCAAGCTTGTCGCCGCGTTCGATCATCGCGACATCTTTATTGATCCCAAGCCTGATCCGGCGCAGTCCTACAAGGAGCGGAAGCGCCTGTTCGAATTGCCGCGCACCTCATGGCAGGACTACGACAAAAAGCTGATTTCCAAGGGCGGCGGCGTATTTTCAAGAAGTGCAAAGTCGATTGCATTGACGCCGGAAATTCGAGCGGCCCTGGATATTACGGAAACTGAACTGGCGCCGTCGGAATTGATCCGCGCAATCTTGAAGTCGCCCGTCGAATTATTTTGGCTGGGCGGCATTGGAACGTATTTCAAAGCAGATGGCGAAGAAAACTGGCGGGTTGGCGATCGCGCCAACGACGCCGTGCGCATCAACGCCGACGAAATCCGCGCGCAGGTGATCGGCGAAGGCGCCAATCTGGGTCTCACCCAGCGCGCCCGCATTGCATTTGCGCGCAATGGCGGTCGCATCAACACTGATGCCATTGATAACTCCGCTGGCGTGGATTCCTCCGACCACGAAGTGAATATCAAAATTTTGCTCTCCAACGCCGTTGAGCATGGTGAGCTGAAGCTCGAAGAGCGCAATGACCTCCTCGCCTCCATGACTGATGACGTTGCTAAGCATGTCTTACGGCACAATTACGATCAGACACGCGCCGTGACGCAGATGGCGTCCAATGCTCCGGCGGACCTCGATGTTTATGCGCGCTTCATGACCACGCTTGAACATGAAGGCCGCCTGGACCGGGCGATTGAATATCTTCCGGAACTGGATCAGATCAGTCAGCTTCGCCAGCAATGCCTCGGTCCCACCCGGCCCGACCTCGCCGTGCTGCTTGCATATGCAAAGCTGTGGTTGTTTGACGAACTGGTCACATCCGAAGCGCCGGACGATCCGCTTTTTGAGCGGGAGTTGTTCGGTTATTTCCCAGAGGCGTTGCATCAATTCAACCGGGCGATTGTCTCACACCAGTTGCGCCGGGAAATTATTGCAACGCGGCTATCCAATGAGATCGTGGATACCTGCGGCGTTGGCTTCGTTCAACGCGCCGCCGACACGGCGGGTGTTGATTTTCCTGCCGTGGCGCTCGCGTACGAAACCGTTCGCCGTATCTATAGTTTGCATGATTTCGGCGCGGCTGTTGATGCGCTGGATAATTTGGCGCCGGCGCAATTGCAGGCAGACCTGTATCTTGAGGCGTCCGCTCTCTTGCGGGAGCAAGCGTTCCACTTGCTCGGCGATCCGGTCGCGCACGAAAACCTGTTACAACGCGGGTTGAAGTCGGTCGTCAGCCAATATCTGGACGCCGTTGCGGAGTTTAAGACCGCCTTACCCGACATACTGCCGCCGGACGCCGCCGAAAAACTCGAAGAGCGGGCGCAACGCTGGATCGCCAAAGGGGCGCCGGAACAGATTGCCCGCGACGCCGCTGCTATTCCGGCATTGGAGTTTGCCTTCGATATCGTCAATCTGGCTGCGGACACAGGCTGGTCCAACCCGGGTGTCGGCGGTGTCTTCTTCGCCATCGGGCGCATGTTTAATATCGACGCTGTTCGCGATAAAGCGCGCCGAGAGCCGCCATCGGATCACTTCGACAAAATCGCTATCCGGCAAATTATTGAAGACCTGACCGCCCGTCAGCGGCAGTTGACGATGAAGGTCATCGGGTTTTCCAAGTCCGAACCCAAATCGGCGCCGGCGAAATGGACGCAAAAAGCGATCGATAAATGGCGGGACGGTGCGAGCGTAGCAATTGCTGAATTTGAAACAACGTCAGCCGAATTGGACCTTCCCGGACAGGTAAGCGTCGGTAAGTTCTCCCTGTTCATTCGCGGATTGGATGCGCTGCTCGCGGCGACAGACCGGACTTAGCCGGCTTAGTGCCGGAAATGCCGGACGCCAGTGAACGCCATGGCGAGACCGGCTGCGTCGGCAGCGGCGACCACGTCTTCGTCACGGATAGACCCGCCCGGCTGGATAACCGCCGTGGCGCCTGCTTCCGCCGCCGCCAGCAAACCATCCGCAAACGGGAAGAATGCGTCAGACGCGACCACTGAGCCTTGCGTCAATGGCGCGGCGGCACCGCACGCTTCCGCCGCATCCTGTGCTTTGCGCGCCGCAATACGGCTTGAGTCAAGACGGCTCATTTGACCCGCGCCGACGCCCACCGTGGCGCCGTCCTTTGCGTAGACAATGGCGTTTGACTTAACGTGTTTCGCGACTTTGAACGCAAATAACATATCGGAAATTTCCCGCTCAGATGGCTGGCGTTTGGTGACAATTTTCAGATCATTCTCGCTGATCGTATGGGCGTCGCGCGACTGCAATAAAAATCCGCCGGCGATGGGTTTAATAACGCTTCCCGGTTCATCGGCGCCCGGAATACCGCCGGTGAGCAGCAAACGCAGGTTTTTCTTCTTTGAAAACACCTCCATCGCCTCGTCATCGGCATCCGGTGCGATGACAACTTCAGTGAACACCTCGATAATTTTTGCCGCCAGCGCGCCTGTCAGTTTTTGATTCATTGCGACGATGCCGCCAAAAGCGGAAACCGGATCACAACGCAGCGCCGCCTCATAAGCCTCGATCAATGTCGCGCCCATTGCAGCCCCGCAGGGGTTTGCATGCTTGATGATGGCGATCGCCGGTGTTTCAACACCGAGCTCCGCTATCAGTTCATAAGCGGCGTCGGTGTCGTTCAAATTATTAAAAGAGAGCTCCTTGCCCTGTACTTGCTGCGCTGTCGCAACGCCGTAACGTTGCGACGCAGTCCTATAAAACGCCGCTTTCTGATGCGGATTTTCACCGTAGCGAAGCACCGACGCCAATCGGCCTGAAACGGAATAGTCGTTGGGAAACCCCTCTCCCGTCTGTTGCGCAAACCACGCAGAAATGGCGGAGTCATAGCTGGCGGTCTTTGCAAACGCTTTCGCCGCAAGACGTTTGCGAGCGCCGTCGCTAAGCACACCCGCACTTTCAATTTCACCCAGTACGCTTTCATAGTCACCCGGATCCGTCACGACGCCGACAAATTCGTGGTTTTTCGCCGCCGCTCGGATCATCGCCGGCCCGCCAATATCGATGTTTTCAACGCACTCCTCAAAATCCGCGCCTTTAGCAACAGTTTCTTCAAACGGGTAGAGGTTCACAACCAAGAGGTCGATTCCCTCAATATCGTGGTCATCCATGGACTGACGATGTCCGGCATCATTTCGAACGGCTAAGAGCCCGCCATGAATACGCGGATGGAGCGTCTTGATGCGACCGTCCATCATTTCCGGAAACTGCGTCACATCGGAGACATCCCGTACTGGCAGTCCGGCATCCCGCAACGCCTTTGCCGTCCCGCCCGTCGAAATCAGGTCCACCCCCGCATTCGCAAGGCGTTTTGCGAACTCCACGATGCCTGATTTGTCCGAAACCGAGATCAATGCGCGCTGGACGCGCGTTACTTCCACCATTTGGTCAGCCCCTTTGCCACACGCAGCGACTTAGCGCCCACGGGTAGCGCGGGCAACACGCCTTCAGGCGTTTCATTCAGCGATTCGGCTGATTTCGCGCGTGAGAAGCCGCTTTTCCATTGGCGCTGAATTCCGGCACCAGATGGTGCACCGCCTCATCCAGCACAGGCTGTTCGCCATTCAAAGCGGCGTCGATGACGTCCGAGAGACGCGGCGTCAGCAACGGTAGATCGATCATCGCCGGGGACGCCAGCAGAACGCCATCCGCTGCGGTTTTGATCAGCGCATCACTGTCGAGAAAAATCTCCTCAAACAGCTTCTCGCCGGGCCGCAGCCCGGTGAACTTGATCTCGATATCCTTGCCGGGCGCCAGGCCATAGGCCTCGATCATCCGCTTGGCGAAATCGAGAATTTTCACAGGCTCGCCCATATCAAGAACGAAGACACGGCCATCATGGGTGACGACGGGTACATCGTCATTGTCGAGGCTGGCCGCGAGCAAAACGAGCTGGACTGCTTCTGGGGTCGTCATGAAAAAGCGCAGGATGTCAGGGTGCGTGACGGTAACCGGGCCGCCACGCTCTATCTGGCGTTTGAACAGCGGCGCAACGGAGCCGGTCGAGCCAAGCACATTGCCAAATCTGACAGTTACAAACCGGGTATCGTTTTGCGCAACGTCCAGCGCCTGCGCGTAGAGCTCCGCGATGCGCTTGGTGGCGCCCATAAAGCTCGTCGGGTTGACGGCCTTGTCAGTAGAAATGAAAACTGTCGACTCTGCGCCATATTCAATTGCCGTGTCGAACACGTTTTTTGCGCCCAGGACATTGGTCAGCGCGCCGGCGCACCGATTTTCTTCAACAATGGGCACATGCTTAAAGGCCGCAGCGTGCAATACAATGTCAGGCTCGTTGCGTTCAAAAACGCGTTTCAGGTGCTCCACCCGGCACACATCTGTCAGGTCAGAGGTAATATTCTGCTTGTGCCCGGCTTCCTGTAACTCAAGATCGATCTGATAAAGGGCAAACTCCGCATTATCGACGAGCGAAAGATGCGCTGGCTCGAATCCGATTATCTGACGGCATAGTTCCGAGCCAATCGTCCCGCCGGCGCCAGTCACCATCACACTTTTGCCAGCGAAAAGTTTGCGCGCGGCGCGCAGGTCAATCTTGCGAGGAGCGCGTGGCAAAAGAGACGCGGGGTCAATCAGCGGCAGACCGACTGCCGGCGGGCGGACGCCACCATTCAGTTTCTGCCATATCTGCTCTAAAAATTCGCGCATTGCCGATGCTCAAAAATGGGCCTTGCCCGAAGCCTACCCTAACAATTATCAGAGTGCGAGAGCCGGGCGCTGAGTGATTAGACCGCATCAAGGCGTTTGAGCGCCCACTTCATATTGAACACGCTGGGCTCGCGCCGCTCGAACCGGTCTGCATAGATGACAATTTGTTCAGATGACGCTGGCGCCCCCAACGCGCCGCAGTAAATGCTCTTTTCAAGCGCCAACTCGGGACTGTTGGACTTGAACCGCCAGCCTTCTTTGTTGGGCAGAAGGAGAATTGCTGACTTTTTGTCACGCGCCAGCGACGCTTTCACGCCAGAATGCAGATGAAACCGCCAAACTGCTTTTTCAAATTCCTCGTCGGCCAGGTTACGCAGCATTTCCTCCCCACGCAAATCTGCTCCGCCAGCCGAAATAAAAAACCGCCTGGTGTAAACGCCATCTTCGGAGCGTGGGGAGCGTATCCGCCGCTCAAATTCAAGCAGCTGCCCGGTGGCTTCTTCCGCCCGGCGATGGGTCACCTCACCGAACGACAATGTGGCGCCATCCTCAAATGACAGCGCGGAGTGAGCGCTCCGCCGTTCCAGCGCTTTACGCCAGCTCGCGCCACGGTGGGCGCCATTGCCACAATTGACAATGACACGACTGCGGCCGGACGAAAAATGCATCGACCCGCCGCTTTGAAACGAACTGCCGCCCGTTGCATCATTCGCTGTGTCCGCGATCAATACGGAGCGTCCCGCAGTGAGTTTGTGATAGCCGGAATGGCGCACGAAATTCGCCGGCTCAAAATCTGCACCTGCGCCGGTCTGGACCTGCACGATAGCCTTGTTGTCATCCTCGTAGCCGCCGTTGAACACGGCAAACCCGCCATCGGCGCAACGGAAAAACGCCGCCATCGCGCTCGAGCGCTGCACGAGGTGACGCAAGAATCCGGGCGCCTGATAGCCGCGCGCCTCAATCGCTTTCGCCAATGACTGCAGCCGCAACGCGAGTTTCAGTTGCCGTGACGGATTGCGGCTTACATGACCGCCATCGGGGCGCAACTGAATCCGTAGCTCGCGGCGCGCCATCTCCAGCCCGCGCTCCGCCGGCCCCTCGCACCCGGGAAGGCTGTATCCCGCGACTCCTAGCCCAAGTGCGGTCATTAGCCGGTCAAAACCGGACTCCGCGCGATGGGTTGTGCGCGCAAGGTGCCGCGTTTGACGCGCCATACAAGCCAGGACGCGGCTGCGCCACAGCGCGTCCGTTCCGGCAAGTATCAGCGGGTGATGGGCGCAAAGCTGCACTAGGCGTTCTGAAACGTAATACGGCTCCCATGTTTCGGATGACCAGCGTTCATTCCGGTCAAGCCACGCCGCCATCAAGATGCGGGCGGATTGTTTTCCCTCTTCACCGAGGGCCGAGAGGTGGCGAAGCCAGGTGAATTCATGCAGGTAGGAAAAGAGCGCGCCATTTGATCGCGGCAAATCCCAAAGCCGCGCTAGATCGCCTTCGCAGTCAATAACCTCGTCACCAAGAGCCAACTTGCCGCGCACAAGCGATTCCGCCAGTGACTTGTCCGGCGTATACGGATCAACTGGTTGGTACAACAGGCGGTCGGGCGCCGGACCTTTGAGCTGAGCCTGATAGAACGGGCTTTCACCCCACGCCTTACGGACGCGCGCCAGAACATCGCGTGATTGCTTTCTGGACGTCTTGTCCACAGGAGATTTCGCCCGCCCCGCCATTTGACTCAACTTCCGGACCGCAAGGCGGCAATGTTTTTTGCGTAGGCGTCAGGACCACCACGAAATACCGCGGATCCAGCGACCAGAACATCAGCGCCGGCAGCAATTGCTTTCGGCGCTGTAACCGGATCAACGCCGCCGTCAACTTCAAGTCGAATGTCGCGGCCCGATTTGTCGATGAGCGCGCGAACCGCCTCGATCTTTTTCAATTGCGATGAAATGAACTTCTGACCGCCGAACCCCGGATTGACCGACATGATCAAAATAAGATCGACATCGTCGATGACCGTTTCGACAAGGCTGACCGGCGACGCCGGATTGAGCGAGACACCCGCTTTCACGCCCGCCGCCTTGATGCTTTGAAGCGTGCGATGAAGGTGCGCGCCGGCTTCCGGGTGGACGGTCAAAATATTGGCGCCCGCCTCGGCAAAGGCGTCGACATAAGGGTCGACGGGTGAAATCATCAAATGCACGTCGAAAGGCAGATCCGTCGCCTTTCGGATCGCCTTCACCACCATAGGTCCGATGGTGAGATTGGGTACAAAGTGGCCGTCCATAACATCCACGTGGATATAATCGGCGCCCGCCTTGGTGATGGCGGCGACCTCTTCCCCCAGACGGGCGAAATCGGCGGACAAAATGGACGGGGCGATCAAAACTCGGCTCATCCAACTGAGGTATCGTGATGCGCCGTTTCAGCGCAATAACATCGGGACCGAAATCATTCCCCACAGCCCTAATATTCAGTCCAAATATTCAGCCCAGAAATTCATCAACGAAAAAACCCCGCCACGAAGGCGGGGTTCAAGTCGGGGTGCGTTGCAAAGTTAGCGTTGGAGGGGACAAACGCTAGGGAATTTCCCGCGCCGGGGTACCGGCGCCACTGGGAATAAAACTGCACCCCGATTAGGGCGAGAATAAGACGAAATCCGCGCCAAATTGCGCAAACGACTGGAATTACTGGTTAATTTTCGTTTTCCATGTTCCGTGACGCCCGCACTTCGATGGGCTGAGAATCCCGCCGGGTCTTGAAAACTCCATACAAACCGGCTCCGGCGAGCGCCGCCCCGGAAATGAGCCCGCCGATCCATTCAACGTCAAAAAGGCCAATGCCCGTGAGGGCGAATAGCGCCAGCCCAAAAAGCACCGCCAGAAACCGCAACGGTGACGAGATGGTCCGGCGCACTGCTTTTACGGTGCCGGAGGCGGCTTTGCCGGTTACCTTGGCGGCGCGAACAGCCCCTTTGGTTACGGCCTCCGCAACCCTTGTGGCCCCGATGAGCTTAACCAGCGCCGCCAGGGCGCCAGCCGCCGCCGCCATCAAAGCCCATTTCTTCGGTGCGATGGGGGTTTTATCTTCCTGATGGCCAATCGCCGCCAAGTCGGGCGAAACGGCTTGAATCTCGACCACAGCAGGGTGAGCGGCGGTGTCAAAAGCGGCCGCATTTGCAGGCGCGAGCGCAGCGCTTGCCGCCAGCGCCGAGGCCGCAGCCAGCATGGCGTTCCTGGTCTTTCGAAACGGTGTCATTCCAATCTCCCAAGTCCTTTGACTGGTAGATGGTAGCGCCGCAGCTTCGTTTCAATGCAATTGCCTAAATATCCACCGCACCGAGGCCGCGCCGGCGCGCAGCAGCGATCACCGTATTGCGCAATAAACAGGCGATGGTCATGGGCCCAACGCCGCCGGGGACCGGCGTGATGGCGCCGGCGCGCGCTTGCGCTAGCTCAAAATCAACATCGCCTACAAGGCGCGTTTTTCCTCCCTCCTCGATCCGGTTGATGCCCACATCAATGACTGTCGCCCCTTCTTTCACCCAGTCGCTTTTGATCATCGTTGGGCGCCCGACAGCGGCGCAAAGTATGTCCGCTTCACGGCAAACAGCGGCAAGGTCTTTCGTTCGTGAGTGGGCGATCGTGACGGTGCAGTTTTCTGCGAGCAACAACATCGCGAGGGGCTTTCCCACAAGAATCGAGCGTCCCACAACAACCGCATTCAACCCTGAAAGGCTTCCGCGCACCGACTTCGCCAGCATAACCGATCCTTGCGGCGTACACGGAACAAGCCCCACTTTTCCAAGCACGAGCCGGCCAGCATTGACCTCCGTCAGACCATCGACATCCTTGTCGGGATCAATTTCATTGATGACGCGCTCCGATGAAATATGGTCTGGCAACGGCAGCTGCACCAAAATTCCGTCAACCTCCGGGTCTTCATTCAGCCTGCGCACCAGCGCGATGACGTCGTTCTCACTCGTTTCTGCGGCCAGCCTGTGCTCAATCGACCGCATGCCCGCCTTCTCGGTCGCCACGCCCTTGTTACGGACATAAACCTGACTGGCCGGGTCCTCACCCACAAGCACGACCGCGAGCGCCGGCTGTATGTTATGGGTTTGTTTTAATCCCAATACGGTGGTAGCGATTTTATCGCGCAGCCCCAGTGCAAATGCTTTTCCGTCGATAAGCGTCATGAATCATGTCTTGTTCTGAAGGGTTTCGGCCAACGGATGAAGACGCGCACAAAGAGCCTCAGGCGCGCCGACGAACTCAATGGTCTTTAAGCGCGACGCCGCGCCCGATGCAACGGAGAAAGATGATTTTGGCGCGTCCAATGCTTTTGCCAACAGCTTGATGACGGCGTCGTTCGCTTTGCCCTTATCAGGCGGAGCCGTGACTTTGACCGCCAGGCGGGTTTCGCCTCCCGCACCTTTCCACAGTCCGGAAATCTCATTCTTCTTCGCACCGGGTGTAACGCGAACGAATAACTTGACGCCGTTCTCGTCAGCGCGCCACGCCGGGCTCACAATCTTTGCTTAAAGACCGGCCCGAAGCGCCGGCAAAAAGACATAATAGTTGAGACCGTATTGCACTGCCTTAATCAGAATCAACAATACAATCGGTGACAGGTCGAGCCCGCCGAGATTTGGCATCATGCGGCGGATCGGACGCAGCAAGGGCTCCGTAAGGGCAATGAGCGTTCGCCAAATCATGTCGACGATCTGGTTGTGCCGATTGATCACATTAAAATTGATCAGCCAGGACATAATCACCATGGCAAATATGACGAAGACATAGAGGTCGGCGACTGTGTTTACGATATAGGAAATGACGGCCATCTAATGCTCCGCGGATCTCAGGGATAAGTCATTTTCACTTAAGGGCAGTCGCCGACCCTTGCAAGCAAAGCGCATCGCAAACGGGCTGACTATCCGTCAACCGGCCGGCGCAGACAGAGCAGCGGACTGGCGATGGAGCCGACCCGCACAAAACCCACGCCATCTCCTTCAACAATCATCAAGGAGACGTCCGCGCGAAATCCGTCCGGCTGGGATGAAAACGGCACGTCATTCGCGACCCACAGGAGACGTCCGGCGGCGTCAATCACATCCGCCTGTCCTTCCCAGCAACCGGTATAAGCGCACACCGAATAGGCGCCGCTCCGGCTGGCGGAAATTGACATGGGCGTTGTCTCGTCAGCGTCTTTGGCGGCGCAGCCATCAACGGAACACCAGACTTCAATGTCGTTCTTACAGTGCCAGGCGTCGGGTGGAATCTCCGATTTCGACGAGGACAAAAGCGCTGCAACCAATAGAAACCACATAAAGCCGATCTTCCTCTTAATGACCCTCAAACTTTATCCGGTGGGCGACGGTCTGAACACCCGTTTCCGGCCAGATTGACACCCGCGGGATCGAGGACGTATGAGGATTTTCCCAATTTTTTGTGGTTTTTCGGGGCCGTAGCTCAGTTGGGAGAGCGCGTCGTTCGCAATGACGAGGTCAGGGGTTCGATTCCCCTCGGCTCCACCAGGTTTTATGGAAACGGTAATTGAGTTTTGCACAGGCTGAGTTGTGGGCCGGGCTGGTGATTTACCTTTAGTTGATGACTTTGGAGCCTGTTCAAATATCGTCACTAGCGGAAAACATTTGAATGGTTGAAATGCAACCTCATCCAGTCATCGTGTAAGGTTGTTCATAACTGTAGATTCCAGACTTGATCCATAAAGTCTCTACCGAATTGATGAACGGCCCTCTCAGATGACAGAATAAACCCTGCCTCCTCGTATATTTTTTTTGCCGAACAAAGTTCGTCACTCGTTCTTAGGGTCAGCATGCTATATTTCTTTGATCGCGCGAAACGGATACACTCGTTCACTAAGCGGCTTCCAATACCATCACCGCGCGCCGTTGGCTCAACAAAAAAAGCCCGAAGCATGGCAACTTTATCTGATTGTTTTATGCAAAAGATGCTGCCAACGATTTCTCCGTCTCGTTCAGCTATCCATGAGCGCTCGCTTTTAGGGTCATAGGATGTCACGAAGTGAGCGAGAATTGTGGCGACCGAAGCTTCGAATGTTTCGTCGAAATCATGTTCTTCTTTGTAAAGAACGCCATGACGGTGCGTAATCCATCCGATATCACCAGGCTCATGAGTGCGTAACAGATACGGCTCTCCCGAGTTGGTGCTATCATCGAGTATGCGCTGAATATTGCCCATCGAAGACGTGAGTTTTCTGCGACTTTCATCAGAAAGAGACGAGAGCATATCTGCATTTCGCTCTCGCGCCCGCATATCCAAGGGTTCAAACATTGCATGCCCCTTTTTTGTCATGTTCAGGACGACTTGCCGATTGTCCTCCTTTGACGGTGTTCTTGTGATCAGATTTTGTTCCTCAAATTTTTTCAAGATACGACTGAGATAGCCCGGATCCAATTTCAGTTCGCGTCCAATTTTCGACGCCGTCAGGTTCTCGTTGTTGGCTAGATCGTAAAGAATATGCATTTGCGTGAGCGAATATGAACCCTTCAAAAGGCCGCCGTCGAGAAGGCCAATACGCCTCACATAGAAGCGGTTGAAGGCTCTGATTGCAGATATCTGAGCGTTCATTTCTGCCGTAATTTTCCTCATTAACCTTCCTGCCACGTGGATTTAGTCAAGTTATTAGTTGACTGCGTCAAGTTAATATGTGAAGCCGCAAAAATAGTCCAGTTAAAAATATGAGGGCGTACATTCAAATGCATACACACCAAAAGCCTCGCCGCTTAGAGGCGCTCATCGAGATTTTCGTCTTTGTGGCCCTCGTTATGGGCGTGAAAGTATTGGTTGATCCATTTCTGTGGAAGCTCGCGGGGCCAATTTCTCTCATGACTACAATCATATTATTGACCATCTACATGCGCGTTAGAGGTCGCGCATGGGCACAGACAGGATTGCCCCCGCTCATAGGGCCTCGCGCAAAGCTATTGCTCATTCCGCAAATGCTTCTCGCAATGGCCGGGATAGCTGCCGCAGGGCTGAGCATACAATATGGCGCAACAGCTCTCGGCTATGATTTTATGAACACGATCCCCGAAGGCGTCGAGGATCGCTGGGGCGCTATTCGCGGTAATCTTTTAGTATATCTGTTGTGGCTTGGTGTGATTTGGACTTCCGCCGCATTTGGAGAGGAGATGTTCTTTCGAGGATTTTTGATCACCCAATTCCAGGAAGTCTTTAGAAACATACCTGGCGCTTCTGTTTTAGCGATTATCCTACCTGCGCTGCTATTCGGCTACTTGCATTATTACAATCAAGGATTACGCGGGGCGCTTCCAGCGGGTGCAATCGGTCTGGCTTTTGGTGTTTTGTTCCTAGCGTTCCGAAAAAACTTATGGCCCCTGATCGCCGTTCATGGGTTTGTCGATACGATTGGAATGACGATGCTTTATTTGAACATGGACGTATAATGAAGAAAGATTTCTAAACCGCTATTCTATTCGTTTGATGAATAAGAGCGTGCGGCCAAACCAGCAAAAATGCCGCCCATATATTTTCCGTTTACTCTGGTGATCCCAAAACATCACCAAAATCATTATCTGTTGCACTTATGGTAGCGACTCCAACCCATGAGATACATCTTGCAACACACCTTCCCAAGCTTGCAAAATGTCGAAAAGCTGGTTCGATGTTTATTCGTCCAACTCCACCATTTCTCTCAAATTCGAACTGTCTGTGTGGTTTTCACTTTACGGACAAAGTTCGAAAAGGTTCGAACCTTGTCCTTGGGGCTCCACCACGATCCAAAACCAATTGTGAAGCCGATGCGTCCGGTGAATTTTATACGCCTCATTTTCGATGTGATTATTCCTCTGGCGGAAACCGTTGGGTCATCCACTCCGCCGCACGCAGAAACCAATCTGTGGCGTCATCATGCAGGTTGATGTTGTGCCCTGCGCCTGCATGCACATAGGCTTCAAAATCTGTCACCAGCGGGAAATAGACTCGCTCCGATGCATAGAGCGTTTCATCATTTGCACAGTTTACGAACCCGCCGAGATTTTCCCCCAAACAAAAAATCTGGTCGTACTGTCCCATAACAAACAGGACCGGCGCGGTGATCGTCAGTGTGCCGAGTTCGGCGGTGGATAGCGTCACTAATTCACCGGAGGCGCCTAATCCTTTGGTTGCTTCATCGTAAGCGATGATAGCGGGGTCGGTGGTCTCAATTCGGTAAAAAAGGTCGTCTCTCGATCCCGGCGCCGTTGTCAGATAGCCAAGGTCAAAGCCAACCAACGGCCTTAACTGGCTATCCAGAAACGCCGGAATTGTATTGAGCACCAACCCCTGCACAGCGCCGAAAGGGTGTCCAAAACCGGTCGCGATGATGCCATCCACATCATCAAACAGAGACGCTTCGATCCACGAAATGGCGGTGCCCGCGGAATGACCGACAGTGATGACTTTGTCATACGGACCGCCCGGTATTGCACCGCCGCGCGCCGCGACAACAACATGATGCAGGGCGATAGCGTTCGCCTGCAGCGTCACCAGCGCGCTGGGCGGGCGCGAACTGGCGCCAGCGGAACCGAGCCGGTCAATAGCAAATGTCGTATACCCGGCTTCGTTCGCCGTTTTTGTATAGTCATACGCATCGCCAAATCCGGGCATTGCCCAGTAGCGGTGGTCGTAACTATACCCATGCACGAGTATCTGGATGACATCGGAAGGACCAGCCGCCGGATGACAAAGCTTTCCATACATCGCGTACGGTTTTGGGCCCACCGGCGTTATACTCACCGGCAACATCACATCAGTGCAGCTATCGACCTCATCCGCATATACTTGCTGCGGTGAAACCATCAGCAGAATCGTCAACACCGACACGATTGCGCTGACGCGAAAAAGATGTCTTGGGTCCTTTGATGTATCAACGCTTGCCATTTGGCCCTCCTTCTACAAAATTCATCATTGCTCAGGCGCGTCCATCGGATACGCTCGGCAGCATCGCAGGTTGGCGCCAAAAACATTCCCAATGATTTTTATTTTCTGGCAGAATTCGGGCTTTATTTCACTATAGAAAATGCATTTTATTGTTCGATAAAATCGAAACGAAAGTACACAGACTGCGCACTGTTCAGCATGCTTGAAGCGTTTCTACGCGCGCAGTCGATCGAGATTCAGCTCGGTATACTTCATATTCTCGAACTGACCAGCTGTAACCGGCTTTCCAAAGTAGTAACCCTGAATCTCGTCGCATTGATTTTCGCGTAGGAACTCAAACTGTGCGCGAGTCTCCACCCCTTCCGCGACCACTTTCACGCCGAGGTTATGTCCAAGCCTGATCATGGACTGGATCACCGCTTTGGGCTCTTCGCCCGTCGCAAAACTGTCCAGGAATGATTTATCGATCTTTATTTTATGGACAGGCAGCTGATGCAGATAGGAAATACTGGAATATCCCGTTCCGAAATCATCAATCGAAAGATTAAAGCCAACTTCGCGGATTGCATGCATTCGCTCAGCCGCCTCAGCAATGTTACCAAGGGTGACTTCTTCCGTCACTTCGAGATCGATATTCGCAGCGAGATCCGGGTGAGATTTGGCCAACTCCTGCAACAGGTCTAAAAACCCCGCGTCAAAAAACTGACGGGCTGACACGTTCACACCCATGCAGAAGTCTCCCTGCCCGGGTCGTTGCGACCATTCGAAGGCTTGCTTCCACGCACGCCGCATGACCCAGGCGCCAACGGGAAAAACCAGATCACTTCGCTCAACAATTGGGATGAACTCACCGGGCATAATCACGCTTAATTCCGGATGATTCCAACGGATAAGCGCTTCCGCGCCAATAATCGCATCCTTCGGCACACAATATTTCGGTTGATAATAGAGTTCGAACTGTTTGTGGTTCAGCGCCTCCCGAACACCGGTCTCGTATGCCTGCTGCCTTTGCGCCTTTTTATCAACATGTTCATCGTAAATCCGAAAACAATTTCGGCCATTTTCTTTGGCTTCATAGAGGGCGATATCGGCCTTGCGAATTAGCTCGTCTGGATTTTCGTCATTGTCAGGATAGAACGATACGCCAATACTGGCGCCGACAGATAATTCGCGGCCTTCGAACTCGATTGGCGCTCTCAGCGTTTCAAGGAACCGGGGCATAAAGCCGCCGAACTCTGCAGCGTCATTTGCAAAGAAAACGAGCACAGCGAACTCGTCGCCGCCCAAACGGAAAGCAAAGTCACTCGACCGGATGTTCTCCTGAAGGCGCTTTGCAATTACCCTTAAAACTTCATCCCCGGCTGCGTGTCCATACGTGTCATTGACTGGCTTGAACTTGTCCAGATCAACCATCAACAGCGCCAGTTTTTTGTTGGCGCTATCAACAATGCTCATGGATTTCACAATGGTGGATCGCAGGCTGTTGCGGTTAAATAATTCGGTGAGCGGATCCGTCCAGGCGAGGCGCTCCACTTCCTGGCGAGAGTTCTCCCGGTCAGTGATGTCTGCAAATGTGATAACGATACCGCCATCGGGCGTTGGGTTTCCGACGATTTCCAGGTAACGCCCGTTGGAGCGGCGTCTTATGTGACGCGTCGGAATGCCTTCTTTTGTTACTTTGTGCGTTTGCTCAATCCGTGCGGCAACTGTCTCTTCGATATGATCAAGCGCGTCGACGCCATATTCGCCGTCGATAGCGCTTTGACGAAAATATTCCGCCAGCGTTACGCCCTTTCGCAACCATCCCTTCGGAAAGTCGAAAAGACGTTCGTAATTTCGATTCCAGGCGACGAGCTTGAGATCTGCATCGTAGGCGGCGACACCGTGCTCCATGCTGTTCAAGGTTGTGCCCAGCATGCGGTTTATTTCTTTCGCTTGCTCCGCCGACGACTGCGCGCGCTCGTTCAGTGTTACCAACGTGGCGCCCGCGATTTCGATCTCACGTTGAAATAAGCTGACCGCAAGCATTAATCCGAGCACCAGAACGCCTGTCGTGAACCCCGACCAAAACGGAATGGCGCTAATCGACAACACCGCCAACGTGGCGAGAATTACAACCGCCGATAGCAACCCGGCTCGAAACCCGATGAGCAGTCCGCTGAGCACCGGGATGGCTGCAAGATAGACTTGCGAATGCGCGCCGCCGGGCGCCGTCGCCATGAGCGTTAGGTGCACGTAAAGGACTGAAAGTACAATAAGCGAAAGGGTTCTGACGCCTTTGGGAGTCGAGACCACGAACGGCACGACGCCAATCACAGCCGGGACGGCGACGCCTAATATCGCCATGAGCGGCGCGGCCGCTAAGTTGAATGAAAATGAGAGGCTTCCCGACAGAACGCCCGCGGCGCCAATCAGGATGCAGGTTGACGAAAACAGTCGCCGGCGCGCAATCGCGAAATGGTCAGTCTCACGGGTGGGCGCCCACAGTCGGTCTTGCAATATGTCGAGGGTACGCTTGACGGCTAACATAGCCGCTTTGCTAGTTTAAAGAGGTTAACGTCGCTTTTAGCACTGGCCAAACACGGCGCGAATTGCGTGCGCGATGGCTCGGCCTATCATGTGAAGTTAACGGATCATCCGTAATCGTTTCCAAAATACTGCGAAGATGCTGACAATGCCACACACCCAAAATGCTCAGCCCTCAGGCGGGTGCGTTTTCGCAATTAGGCGTCCTAGGCGTTCCAAATCCTCTGGCGTGTCCACATCAGTTACTACAGCGGGGTCTTCGGTTTCTAAAAGTTTCAGAAGAAAGCCTGGGCGCTTTAGAATGCTTTGTGCACCGCTATCGCCGGTAAGGCCGTTTAACGCCGCAAGTTGGCGCGCATTGAAAAGAACCGGATGCCCGCGCCTGCCATTATATACTGGCGCGACGGCATCTAACTCCGCGTCTGAATCCAATGAATTCGCAAGCCGATGAAACAGCGCGCCTGATATCAACGGCATATCTGCAAGACAGATGAAGACACCCCGGACATTCGCGCCGACAACCCGCGCGCCTAGCGCAATCGAAGTCCCAAGGCCCGCCGCAGGGTCAGGGTTTTGAACCACGGTTACATCCAAGGGGAGCGAGGACAACGTCTCACTGGTTTGCGGCCCAGTGACGATAATGCATTGAGATGGATTTGCATCGGATAATGCTCGCAGGCTCCACGACAATAGTGGCGCGCCGCATAGCTCAGCGGTCAGTTTGTCAGCGCGCCCAAACCGCGAGGACAGGCCTGCGGCCACCAAAATCGCCGCATAATCTGGTAAACCGGTCAAAGGTCGAGCCCGCGATAGGCCTCAACGATTTCTGCAACAATCGACAAAGCAATCTCCGGTGGCGACTTGGCGCCAATATCCAGCCCAACCGGCCCACGTATCGTGCGCAAATCCGATTCTGGGACTCCCTTTTCCCTTAGCATTTCGAGCCGTTCCGCATGAGTCCGCCGGCTGCCGAGAGCGCCGACGTAAAAGCAAGGAGAATCGAGCGCTGCTTCAATATAATCGAGCTCCCACTCATGTTCATGAAACAGCGTCACCGCCGCCGTCCAACGATCGAAATTTTCCGCTTCAAAAGTATAGCTCGTTGTTAAAATCGTCGTGGCGGCACAAAAAGATTCACACTCTTTCAGTACTTCTGCTTCGGAAGAAAAGGCATGCACCTCAAAACTCATCGTGGCCGCAATCTGTGCGACATAAGGTAAGATGGCACCTTTCCCGATTATCAGGATTCGAGGGGCGGGAACGTAACGCTTAGTGAAATTCGCCGCCATTCCAACATCTGCAGCCTCCACATGGGCCGCGGAAAGCGCTGCAACGTCAAACGACATTGCTGTGACACGCCGGTCGGCTTGGGCGCGTTGTATCTGCGCCAGATCTCCGTCTGCTAACGCGACATCAACAAAAACATCAATTCCAGATCCGCAGGGCAAACGGACGTCCATATAGGGCGATCCAACGCCGAAACGCACACATCTGTTTTCGCCAGCGCTGATTGCGGCGACCGCTTCCGCGATGATCGCCGATTCCGCACAGCCGCCAGTTATCAGGCCCACCGCGCCGCCATTTTCGTTTACCGCCAATTGGCTCCCAAGCGGACGCGGCGATGAGCCCTCGATACCCACAAGGGTGACGAGCGCCGTCTTCATCCCGGCGCGGCGCCAATCAGCCAGCGCCGGCAGGACGTTCTCTGTGTAAACGGGTTTCATTGTTCAAAAAATCAACAAGCGCGCTGCATCAGAGCAACGTTCGTCGCGGCAACGCCCATTGTCAACAAGCGGTGTCAGGCCTTTCGATTGCGCTTAATCTCTGCAGCCCGATGAATGGCCTTGCGAATACGGTAATAGGTACCGCAGCGGCAAATATTTGTAATGTTGTTGTTGATATCCTCGTCGCTTGGATTGTCGTTTCTCGACAAAAGATCCGCCGTGGCCATAATTTGCCCGGTCTGACAGTAACCGCACTGCGGCACATCCTCTTCTATCCAGGCTTCTTGCACTGGGTGCAAATTGTCACCGTCCGCCAGTCCCTCAATTGTCACGACATCAGCACCTTCAACCGCAGACATTGGAACCGAACAAGATCGAAAGGCTTGCCCGTTGAAATGCACGGTGCAAGCGCCGCACTGCGCGATACCGCAGCCGTACTTCGTGCCCTTTAGTTTGGCGTCCTCCCGAAGATACCACAGCAATGGCATTTCGGGGTCGCCGTCAAAACTCATTTGTTTTCCGTTTACAGTGAACTGAACCATTTTGTGCTCCTTGAATATGCTGTGAATCAGGCGCGAAGTTGATCGGCGATTGGCAGGTTGCGAATTCTCTTGCCCGTGGCGGCGAAGATGGCGTTTGTCAGTGCCGGGATAATGGGCGGCAGACTAAGCTCACCTGTTCCCGTGGGATGCTCATCACTCTCCACAATATGAACGTCGATTTCTTTCGGCGCCTCATCGATACGCATCATGCGGTATGTGTCGAAATTCTTCTCGACAACTTGCCCGCCTTCCACATGGATCGCCTGATGCAGCGCTACAGAAATTCCGTCTATGGCGCCGCCTTCAATCTGCGCTTCGATGCCCAAACGATTCACGGGGCGGCCACAATCGATGGCGCTAACCACCCGCAGAATTTCAAGCTCGCCCGCTTCAACGCGAACATCGACCACATGGGCGCAATAGCTGCCGAATGTGAAGTGCGAAGCAATGCCTCGGCCATAGCCTCGCGGCAGTTCGTTTCGGCGTTCCCAGTCGGCGCGCTGCGCGGCGAGCCGTAGAACACCGGCGTCACGACCTGTATCGTAAAAATCGGCGCCCCATCCCGGATAGGGAATTCGCCTCGCGGGCTCCAAAAGATCGAGGCGGGTTTGCAACGGATCTTTTCCCGTCGCAGCGGCGATCTCATCGATGAAGCTTTGGATCATGAAGCCCATCGTATTGTGACCCGGACCTCGCCATGCGCCAAACCACATGCCGGTTCGGGGGTGATGGTTACGTATGCGGAAGTTCTCGAGCACGCCGGCAGGAAAAACATGTGGGTGGGCGCCATGGCCGGCGATCTTGTGATCCCATGCCGTTATCTTGCCGTCGGACGCTACGGCGGCGCGAAATCCGCTCATGCCCGGACGATTGAATGCGTCGTGTTGAATGTCGTCTTCGCGCGTCCAGGTCACCTTTACCGGTCTCTGCAATTGGTGAGAGAGCCAGATCGCCTCACTGCCGTAATCGGTCGGATATTTTCTCCCGAAACCGCCGCCAATGCGCGCCGTTTCAACCGTCGCATCCGTGGGCTCTATTCCAGCGATTTCCGCCACGCAATGCGCAAGACGTTCGGGAAATTGGTGCGCGGCGCGAACTTTCCAGATACCCGGCCGCATATCTGCAACCGCGCTAAGCGGCTCCATGCAAACATGAGTGAGTGTCTTGAATGAATATTCCGCCTCAACAACCGTAGCAGCCTGTCCAAGCGCGCCTTCAACATCGCCATCATTTCTGACGCTGGCGCCTTCCGGTCCGTCACCCGCCAGAAACTGTCTGTACGCCGCCTCACTCCCTTGCGAATTTTCCTCGGCATATTCGCCCGTGTCCCAGGTAATATTCAGGAGTTTGCGCGCCTTCAAAGCCGCCCAGAGTGTTTCTGCGATGACCGCCACACCGCCATGTAACGTTCTAAGCTCCGGTTCCCCGAAATCACGCCACTGCCGGGGGATTTGAATGACGTCGACCACGCCCGGAACGGCTCGCGCGGCGGCGGCGTCATAACTTACCGCCTCGGCCTGAAAATAAGGGCACCGGGCGACGACTGCGTGCACCATGCCGTCAATTTCCTGATCGATCCCAAAGACCGTTGCGCCGGTGACAATTTCCCTCGCGCCTTTGATTTTCTGATGGGCGCCGATGATTTTAAAATCTTCAGCGTGCTTCAGTGTGACTGGCGCCTCGTCGCTGATCGCCACCGCGTCCTCAATTAGGTCGCCATACGGGATACGTTCCGAGCCATCAGTTTGAACAACAAACCCCGCATCTGTGCGCAGATCGTCCGCCGAAACGCCAAGTCGCGCAGCGGCGGCGCGTATGAACCGCTGACGAATGGCGGCGCCCGCCTCGCGAAGATAAGTGTAATTGCGCATTACGCTCTGACTACCGCCAGCGCCTTGGTAAGCATGTGCATAGTCGTAGCCATTGTGCGCGGCATCGCTGCCTTCCTCGCCTTCGGCAAGCTTTTTCAACGCCGCCGGCATCAATTCCACGCTTACCAGCGACCAATCGGCGTCTAGTTCTTCGGCGATAATCATCGGCATTGTGGTGAACACGCCCTGCCCCATTTCCATAACCGGCGCGCCGATAACAACCGTATTGTCGGCATTGACACGCACGAACAGGCCCAGTTGTTCGCTGCGCGTCGCATTCGTGGCCTCTTCACCAACGATAGAGTCTTCTGCGCCGCGATTGTCACGGCTACATGCCGAAAGCGGCAAAGTGGCGACCAGCGAACCGCTGACCACAGTTACCCGAAGGAAATGTCTTCTGTTGAATGGTGATCTCATGTGTTTCGCCCCGTGTCTGAAAGCCTTACGCTTTCAGTTGATCACCAATTGGAAGTTTGCGAATACGCCGGCCGGTCGCCTGGAATATTGCCTCGCATAATGCTGGTGCGAGCGGCGGCGTCGCAATCTCGCCAGTGCCGTGAACTTCATCGGCGCCTTGCAACAGGTGTGTTTCGACTACCGGCGGCGCATCGGCAATGCGCATAAGCGGATAGGTATCAAAGTTTTGTTGAACGGTACGGCCGTCGTCGATATCGACCTGCAGCCGAAGCGCCGTCGAAAGACCATCCATGATCCCACCCTCGATTTGTGACTTAAAACCGTTCGGGCTGACGATAATTCCGGCGTCGGCCGCCGCAACGACCTTATGCACCCGTATGTCGTTGGATCGGGTTACTTCAACATCCACAACGACAGCGCAATAACTCCCAAAGGTAAAGTATCCTGCGATGCCTCGGCCATGGCGTCGCTTCACCCTGCCGCCCCAACCGGCCTCAGCGGCGGCTTTCTGCAACACTGCAGCCCATCGGCCAGTGTTGTAAATGGGTCCTCCCCATTCGTCGTAAGGCATGTCGCGCGCCTCACCCAACAACGCCAAACGATACTCAAGCGGATCGGCGCCGGCCGCCGCTGCAATCTCATTAATGAAGCTTTCCACCACAAATGCTTGTTGGGTGGGCATCGGCGCACGCCACGGACCGTAGGGCGTTGACCACGAAATATGGTGAAGGTCGATCTCAAAGTTGTCGATGAGCCTGCGCGGGTAGTTGTCCGCCCAGATTGTATTTCCCATCACATCCGGCACGTCGACTTCGCCGCGATCAGACGTGGCGAGACAGGCGCTGTGAGTCCACGCGGCAATACCTCCATCCTCAGCCAGCGCGGCTCGCAACACATGCCGCGACTGTGGCCGGTAAAAATCCGAACCCATGTCATCTTCCCGAGTCCAGACGAGCTTGATGGGCGCATCAACCTGTTCGGAAATCAGCGCTGCTTCGATCGCCATGTCAGCCATCAAGCGACGTCCAAAACTTCCGCCAGTCCGCATGGAAATCATGTTTATCGCGGTTGGCGCCAGACCTAGTGCGCGACTGACATTCACCACCATCCCGCCACAACTATGACCTGGCGCAATAATGTCGGCGCTATCTTCGCGCACATGAGCGATGCAGTTCATAGGCTCCATCGTAGCGTGCGCCAGAAGCGGCAGTTCATATGTCGCCTCAACAATTCGCGACGCGCCTGCAATCGCCGCACCGCCCTCTCCGTCCTTTACGAATTCCAAACCGGGCTCAGATTGTGCGTCCGCCATGTCGGCGAATAGTTTATCCGAACTTTCACCCGCGCCGTCACCCTTGTCCCATTCGATCTTGAGCAAACGCCGCGCCTTCATGGCCGACCACAAACTATCAGCGACAACGGCGACGCCGGCGGCGATGTACTGACCGCTGCGCTCACCCTCGGGAGGATCGATCGAAACAACATCGCGCACGCCGGGGATCGCGCGCGCGGCGGCGTCGTCTACCGACAAAACGCGCCCTCTGAAATACGGAGAGCGCGTCATCACGGCGTGCAACATACCCGGCATTTCTGCATCAATACCAAAATTTGCAGCACCGGTTACGACCTCTTCAACGCCCTTCGAGCGTTGCCATTGGCCGATGATGGAATAGTCCGCTGAATCCTTGAGAGCGATTTCATCATCCGGCGAGACTTCCGGGAATGGGGACGCTGCGGCTCGCGCAGCGATCTCCGCAAAACTCAACCGCCGGCCGCTCTGCGCGTGCACAACATGGTTGTTCTCCGTGCTGAGTTCGGCGGCGGGCGCATTCATCTCTTCGGATGCGGCCTTCAGCAACACGTTTCGCGTAACTGCCGCGAGCCGGCGCACCGGATCCCAATTGCGCCGCAAGGTGAAGCTGCCGCCGCCACCCTGCACGCCATAAGCCCAGCGAAAACCACCCTCGGCCCGCTGCAACAGCTTGATCGGCATCTGCTGTACGCTGACGGTCGCAAAGTCGGCGCCCAATTCTTCGGCGATCAGCATCGGCAAAGAAGTGTGCATACCCGAACCGATTTCCGGCGACGGCGCCCCAAGCACCAGCGTATTGTCCGCGTTGATTCTGAGATACGGCCCGATATCACCGAGAAAGTCGCCACCCTGCGATGGGTTGGCGCGGGCGTAGCTGAGCGGCGCATCCGCAATCAGTAGCGCACCGCCAACGAGAGAAAACTGAAGAAATCGCCGCCGATCTAACATTGCATTCATAACGCCCTCATGGATAATTATCGCTGACAGATTGTGGACCCGGCAAAGCAACTCGTATTACGCCCTGCCTTATAAGAGCCTTTCGATTCGTCTCAAATCAAACCGCTTGCGGTGTTTTTCGGACCGCTTACAGCCGCCTCCGGATACGCCGCGACCATCGCCTGTTCGCCAACAACGCTTCATCGCGATTACCATTCGCCCTATCGCACGGGTCATTTACATGCCTGTTATCGTGCGAGCGCAAAATGGTGGTGCGTTCCCGCGGCGATTCTGGCGCCCCGGCTTATTTTGCAGCGCGGTAGCAGGCGCCAAAGACGGTAGACTTGGGAACCGGTTCTTCTAGAATCGGCCAATATCTCCCGGCGCGAAGGATTCCCCATGCCAGCTGACACTTCTCATGCTTCTGCTTTCGAAGAAACTGAAGGCCAGCGCACTTTGGCGCGGCTTTTCGCATTGCAAAAACAAGCTTACGCCGACCAGCCCTATCCGTCCTACGAAGAGCGTATCGCCAACCTGAACAAGCTCATTCGCCTCACAGAGAAGAATGAGACAAAGTTCATCGACGCTATCAGCGCCGATTTTGGCAATCGGTCCCGCTTTGAAACCATCATCGCCGAGATCGTCGTCACCGTATCAGGCGCCAAGCTCGCCAAGAGCCAACTCAAGCACTGGATGCGCCCGCGTGGCGTGCCGACACCATTGCACATGCTGCCAGCGACAAGCCGCATTGAACCTCAACCCCTCGGCGTTGTGGGCATTATCTCTCCGTGGAACTATCCCTTGCAGCTTGCCTTCGCGCCTGCCGCCGCCGCCCTCGCCGCGGGAAATCACGTGCTCATAAAGCCAAGTGAACTGACGCCGAGGCTTAGCGAGGTGATGAAAGAAGCGATCGCCTCGGAATTTGAAGAAAGCACCTGCGCAGTCGTGACCGGCGGCGTAGAAACGGGCGTTACTTTCAGCGAAACACCGTTCGATCACCTTCTATTCACTGGCTCCACCGCCATTGGCGCGCACGTCGCCGTGGCGGCGGCGAAAAACCTGACGCCGGTCACGTTAGAGCTCGGTGGTAAATCACCCGCGATCATTGACCCGAGCGCCGATTTGGACGCTGCAGCGAAATCGATCGCTTACGGGAAAATGCTGAACGCGGGTCAGACATGCGTCGCGCCAGACTATGTACTTGCGCCATCTGATACGCTCGACAGAACGGCAGACGCCATCGCCAGCGCCGCGCGCGCGCTCTTCCCGGCGATTGATACAACTGATGACTATACGTCGATTATATCAGATCGACATTTTGCGCGATTGAAATCACTGGTCGAAGAAGCGCGAGATAGAGGTGCGAAGATTGTTGAGGTCGGCTCGTCCAATGCACTGCACCCTCAGCGCAAACTCCCGTTAACGCTGGTAGTTGATCCACCGCGCGACGCCGGGATCATGAAGGAAGAAATATTCGGACCAATCCTGCCAGTGCTGCCAGTGAACTCAACGACGGAGGCGATCGTCCATGTGAACACCGGTGAGCGTCCCCTCGCGCTTTACTGGTACGGCAAGGACGACGACGCACGCGAAAACATATTACAAAACACCGTTTCCGGCGGCGTAACAATCAATGACGCCTTATGGCATGTAGCGCAGGAACACCTTCCCTTCGGCGGTGTCGGCAAGAGCGGCAGCGGCGCCTATCACGGCGAGGCGGGTTTTACAACTTTTTCGCACATGAAACCGGTATTCTATCAAAGCCGCTTTGCGAGCGGTTCACTGATGCAACCCCCTTATACAGATAAGACGACCAAACTTCTCAATTTCATTCGCAAATTCATCTAGGCCATTATGAAAAAAGACGACGCCGTTCGCGATTCCCTCGGTGAGTTCGACTATGTTATTGTAGGCGCGGGATCAGCTGGTTGCACACTGGCGGCGCGGCTGAGTGAAGATCCATCCGTTACAGTTTGCGTGTTGGAAGCCGGCGGCACGGACGATAATCCGCTTATTCACGCACCGATCGGCTTCGCTTTTCTGGGTGAAAACAGCCCCACAAATTGGCATTTTAACACTGTCCCGCAAAAACACTTAAACGGGCGGGAAGGTCATCAGCCGCGCGGACGCGCGCTGGGTGGGTCCAGCTCCATCAATGCAATGATATATATTCGCGGCTCTAGGGCGGACTATGACCGATGGGCCGCCGACGGCGCAGCCGGTTGGGCGTGGGAAGATGTACTCCCCTATTTCCTCAAGGCCGAGGACAATGCGCGTGGGTCCGACACCTATCACAGCGTTGGCGGACCGCTGTCGGTTTCGGACTTGCGCTACAAAAATCCGCTCTCGGATATTTTCCTGGACGCCGCTAGCGAGCTGCAACTTCCCGCGAACAATGATTTCAACGGCACCGACCAGGAGGGCATGGGTTATTATCAGGTGACGCAGCGCGATGGTCAGCGCTGTTCCGCCGCGAAGGCGTATCTCCATCCAGCACGCGAACGCAAAAACGTCACTATTATTACCGACGCCCATAGCGAACGCGTTGTATTCGACGGCAAACGCGCGACAGGCGTTGAAATGAATAACAAGGGCGCCCGCAAAGCCGTTTTGGCCAAACGCGAGGTCATTCTTTCCGCAGGAACATTTCAATCGCCGCAACTATTGATGTTGTCCGGCATCGGTCCGGCCGCACATTTGCGCAAACACGGCATTGACGTCATTGCCGACCGCCCAGATGTCGGCGCCAATCTACAAGACCACCTGGATTGGACGGCATTGTACAAGGCGAAATCCGCCGACGCGGTTGGCATGCATCTGGGCATGGCCATGCGCGCATTGCCATCCCTGTCGGCCTATCGCAAGCGCCGCGAAGGACCTTTCACAACCAATCTCGCCGAGTGTGGCGGGTTTTTGAAAACTGATCCGAGCGAGCCGGAAACCGACGTGCAATTGCATTTTCTCCCCGCGCTGGTGGACAATCATGGACGCAAGAAGCATTTTGGCAGCGGTGTTTCATGCCATGTCTGCGTGCTGCGCCCAAAATCTCGCGGAACAGTGCGTCTGTCCTCTTCTGATCCGACGGCCGCGCCCGCCATCGATCCGAATTTTCTGGGTGACGACGATGACTTGCAACGCTTAAAAAAAGGCGCGCGTATTGTCGAGCGGATCTTCGATGCGCCCGCCATGAAAGCGATACGCGGCAAACGGTTTTATCTGGAAGAACCGGCTGATGACGCAGCTCTTGAAGCTGATATTCGAAACCGCTCGGATACAATTTATCATCCGGTCGGCACGTGCCGCATGGGTGCTGACGCCAATGCGGTAGTCGATACGTCACTCAAGGTGAACGGCGTCGAGGGTCTGCGCGTCATCGACGCTTCGATCATGCCGAATCTCATTTCCGGCAACACTAACGCGCCGACGATCATGATTGCGGAGAAGGCGGCGGATATGATTAAATCATCAATATAAGAATTCTATTCTGCGTAGAGGTTGGGGAATGAGCGCCAGATTAATACCAATATCAATTGCATGATAGTCGCGGCAGCTTGGTGGTATTGGCCGCAAATTAGTTTTTATGCAGGCAATTATAGGTACAATAACTACGCATATGCAGATGCAGTGAAGCACTACACCACTGCTATTCGCTCAAACAGGCTAAGCTCCACAATGTTAGGGCGGAGTCATTTTGGTCGCGCGCAGGCTATTGCGGACTTAGCTTTTGCGACCCGATCAGGAGATGCTGATTTTTATTTAGCGCTACAAGATTATAACGCTGCTATAGTGCTCATTTCTGACAATCCATATTACTATCGAGAACGCGGTAGCGCATTTTCTTATCTCGGCGCTTACGAAGAAGCTTTTGGAGACTTTGATAAAGTCAGCGCATTTGAAGGAAATCCGCCGCTTTGGTCGCTAGTCCGCAAGGGTGGTTTAGAAAAACGGCTGGGAAATTACAATCAGGCTATTTCTACATTAAATGCTGCAATTGACGCCTGGAAACCAGCGTCTGTAATGCCGCCTAATTATCATTTAGCTCTGACGTATTTGGAGTTGGGCGAATTTGGAGAGGCTATCGAAGCTATAAACGAAGGTGAATTAGCTCAAGCTGATTATGGTGCAGCTTATCAGATCCGAGGGTGTGCATATGCAAATCTTGGGCAATATGAAGCTGCTTTCGCGGACTATAAGAAGGGTGTTGACCTAAACCGAAGCTACAGAACTAATTCGGACATAATTTACCCTGCGCAGGTACATAACAATCGTATTGAACAAGACGAGTTAAGCTATATCAAATCTCTCGCCGATAATCTCGTGCAGCCCACCTCAGATAAACTCGAAAGTTTATGCTTTCAAAGTTGGTGGCAGTTACATTACGACAACAAACGAGAGCGTAGTTCGTATTTAGGCGAGCAAATCAAGTTGCCTTGATTGTTTCCGGGCTAGCCCAAACTCTTCGCAATCGCCACGCGCTCTTCCGGTGACTTGGCTTCCGCCGCCAGCGCCTCGGCTTTATCGAGCACAAAACGTAACCCGACACGGTTGGCGATCTGGATGGAAATGCCGGGCCGCGCGTTCAGTTCCAACAGCATCGGCCCCTTGTCTCGGTCAAGCACCACGTCGACCCCCACATAGCCAAGCCCAGTCATCTCGTAGGACTTCGCCGCCATCAGCAGAATTTCATCCCAGTATGGCGTCTGGATATCTTCCAGAGGATGCGCCGTGTCCGGATGAATATCAATCAGCCGGTCAAACTGCATGGCTTTGCGTGTCACGCCTGTCGCCATATCGACGCCGACGCCGACGCCCCCTTTGTGCAGGTTAGCCTTGCCGTCGGACTCCGCCGTGGGCAGGCGTAGCATGGAGAACACCGGCACGCCCTTCAACACGATCACCCGAATATCCGGCACGCCTTTGTAAGAAACCTGCCCAAACACGTTGTCGAACTTGACGCGATACTCGATCAACGCTTTGTCGGGCTGGCCCCCAAGGGAATACATGCCTGACAGCATATTGTTGATCTGATATTTCATCGCCTCAAGATCGATGCGGCGGCCCGAAGACAGGCGCCATCCCCCTTTCAACGGCCCCTCGACAACAATAATGCCTTTGCCCTGTGAGCCTGTGGCCGGCTTGATGACGAACCCATCGGCGTGATCAATAAATTCCGGCAGACGCTTCATGTCACGGGCGTTTTTGATGACGCCGTAGAGCTCAGGCGTCGGTATGCCCGCCGCCGTAGCCAATTGTTTTGTCAGCTCTTTGTCATCAACCTTGATGAGCAGTTTTCGCGCATTCATTGCATTAACGAAACGCACATTGCGCTCATTGATGCCGATTACGCCGTTCCTTTTGAGCGCGCGAATGGTCTTCAGCATGGCTAACCCGCCAGCGCCCGGAAACGCCACAACTCGGACAAGCGCAGCCCAGTGTATCGGCCCATCAAGACGCACATCCCCATCAGCACCAGCAGCAGTTCTGGAAACTGGTACATCATGTATTCCACATGTGAATTCGTCATCGCGAGGTAAGTGATCGCCGCCACCGCCAGGCTGCCAAACCCTTGTTTGATCGCTTCACTCGCGGAGCTTTCTTCCCAAACAATCGACATGCGTTCGATTGTCATGGTGAGAATCACCATGGGAAAAAGGGAAATCGACAATCCGATTGCCTGGTTTGCCCCAGTCATGAGAACAGTGATCCCAGCCATGACCATCACGATAAAGATCAACACAACCGCCAGCCTCGGTACGAGCAGCAAATGCAGCCGCTCCAAATAAAATCTGAGCGACAGACCGAGTGCAATCAAAAGCGAAAATAACAAAATTCCATTGATCAACGCGGTCTCACGAAACGCGATACCGATCAGCACCGGCATAAACGTGCCCAACGTCTTAAATCCAATAAATTGGCGCAGAAATACCAGGATCGTGATGCCAACGGGAATTGTGATCAGCACCTGATAGACGAGCTGAGTGGTCAAGGGCAGCCCGCCGAAACTAACCGCGCGACCGAAATCTCCCAACCGGCCCGGTGCGTTCTCCGCGACGGCAACCTGCGCCGTTTCCCGCGAGCGCAATGCGATCTGCACATCGAGATCGTCGACGCCTGCGGCAGTCACCAACGGGCGGGCGCCGTACCAGATCGTAAAGAACCGCTCCGGCGTGCCATCAGGAAAAAACCGGAAGTCTTCACCATCGACAAAATACTCGAGCCAGCGACGTGTTTCTACGCGGCGGCGCTCGTCTGAGAGGAATACACCGCCAGCAATCCGTGCAGGCACGCCTTGTGACTGCAACAATTGTTGCGCCAACAGCAACCGCCCCACGGTACCAGTGTTTTCGTCAAGCAGCGCTGCGACCTCATCGGCATATTGCTCATTGTCGGTCCGCGACTCAAAGGCGGACTTTATCGCCAAATCGGCGAAAGAGCGGTCATCGGCGGAGCGCTGACGCAAATTTCCGGACCAGACGATAAACGCCTGCCGCTTTACCGGATCCGCCTCAAACGGAATGACTTGAGGTTCAGATTCCCGGAAAGCCAAAGGCAGCGGGGTGGAATGGGTCTCGCCGAGCGTTTGCGCTGCATAGCGCAGCACTTTCCTGTTGGCGGGATACCGATAGGTCCACACCGCCTTGCGATTGCGGGTGTTTGCTTCGCTGGCAAGGCTCAGTCCAAAGGAACCATTGTAAAACTCTTCCTGAGGAAATGCGCGTTCAACATCACCAGCCGGAATATAGGATTCGATCCGCGCCGGCTCATTCCTGCCGTCAAATTCGAGGTATATTTCAAAATCCCACATGGTCGCGCGGGCGCCGGGCGATAACGGGTAATGCAGGACCGCTGACTTAATCAGGAAAATCGCAGCGCCCGCCAGAATGAGAACGACCCCGAGGATCGTCGCGTGGCGGAAATTAATCTTCATCGGCGGGACCGCATTGTTCCTCGGCCATGAATGTTCGACTGGAGTCAACGAGTATCCTGTTTGCAAGGAATTCGCGACCGATCAGAATATCGTACTCAAACTCGCCGCGATCCGCGAGATTGACCTCGGCGCGAGCCACCCGTCCGCCGACACAAATTGGCAAATGAATGACAGGCCGCCGCAGCGTTCCGCCGGTTTTAGTTTTGATATTGGCGAAACGGATCACGTTTTGATCGTAGCGGATTGAGCGCCCGTCCTTGCCGATCAAGCGAAATTTCACCCAATTGTCACGCTTGCCGCGCTTATACACTTCGACGTCATAGGCGTGCACCGAACTGGTATCCGCGCCTGTGTCGAGCTTTCCTTTCATTTCAAGGCCAAGATTGCCGACTGCCACGTTCTCAATAAAGCCAAACGTCATGGGCTCGCCGCGCGCGTCCTCTTCAGAGGCGAGCGCGGACGCAGCAAATAGCGACAGGCCAAAACCCGCCATGATGGTTCGCATGGACATGAGAAAGAAACTCCTTTTGAAGGCATGGCCCTCACTTAGCGGCGGCATATCAAAATCGGCCATAAAGTAAATATCCCAACCCTGTACCACAGCGCCTGGACGGCTTAACAAACAGAAAGGCGGCAAACCCCGTCAAAAACCCGTTTCGGCCGTGTTTTTGCTTTAGTAACGCCGTTGGTTGATGATTATAAGCGCCCAGTTCAGGTCTTGAACACAGTCATGCAAGGATTGTCCAAAAATGTGCGGGATTATTGGTATTTTGGGTTCTGGCGAGGTCGCTCCCCAGATTTTGGCCGGCCTGAAACGCCTTGAATATCGCGGTTATGATTCGGCGGGTATCGCGACCCTTTGCGATGGGCGGCTGGATCGCCGGCGCGCACCGGGCAAGCTGGGCAATCTAGACAAAGCACTTTCCGCCACTCCCCTCTCCGGGCGGGCCGGAATTGGCCACACACGTTGGGCGACACACGGCGCACCGAACGAAACCAACGCCCATCCCCACGCCACCGAACGCGTTGCGGTTGTTCATAACGGCATCATAGAGAATTTCGCCGAATTGCGCCGCGAGCTCGAGAATACGGGGGCGAAATTTGAATCGGAAACCGACGCCGAAGTCTGTCCGCAACTGATCACGCATTATCTTGAGACCGAAAACTGCGCGCCGGTAGAAGCGTTCAAAAAAGCCATCAGCCGGATGCGCGGCGCCTTTGCCTTTGCGGCGATTTTTTCCGGCGAAGACGATTTGATGATCTGTGGCCGGAAGGGTAGCCCACTCGCCATCGGGCGCGGTGATAATGAAATGTATCTCGGCTCGGACGCCTACGCACTGGCGCCATTTACGAACCGCGTGACTTATCTTGAAGAAGGCGATTGGGCGGTGTTGACCCGCACATCGATTGACATTCGCGATGAGTCCGGCGCCAAAGTGAAACGTGCTGAAGTTATTTCCGCCGCATCGCAAGGCCTGGTCGACAAAGAGGGTCACCGCCATTTCATGGCGAAAGAAATCCACGAACAGCCTGAGGTCATCGCCCACACCATTTCCCGATATGTTGACCCATCGGCGAAAACTTTGCGCTTGCCGGAAGGCGCCTTTGACTTCGCCAAACTTGACAGGCTGACTATATCCGCTTGCGGCACCGCTTATTACGCCGGACTTGTAGCCAAATATTGGTTCGAACGTTGGGCGCGCCTGCCCATCGAAATCGATGTAGCGTCAGAGTTGCGCTATCGCGATGTGCCCTGGACGAAAAACGGCGGCGCCTTGTTTATCTCGCAGTCGGGTGAAACGGCTGACACGCTGGCCGCGTTGCGTGAAGCGCGCAGCAATGGCCAGCAAATCGCCACCGTCGTAAACGTCGCTGAATCATCCATCGCGCGCGAATCGGACATTATATTCCCTATGGCGGCGGGGCCAGAAATCGGCGTTGCATCCACCAAGGCGTTTACTTGCCAGCTTGTGTCGCTCGCTTGCATCGCTATCGCCGCGGGCCGCGCACGCGGCGCGCTGTCCGCCGATGAGGAACAAGAACTTGTCGGCGGCTTGCTGGAAATTCCGCGTCTCGTGTCCGAAGCCCTCAAGGAAAGCGATAAGATCGAGGCCATCGCCCGGGACATCGCGAAGGCGACGGGCGTCTTCTATATCGGACGTGGCGTCTCCTATCCAATGGCGCTGGAAGGCGCACTTAAACTCAAAGAGATTTCTTATATTCATGCCGAAGGCTACGCCGCCGGCGAGCTAAAACACGGGCCCATCGCGCTCATCGACGAGAATCTTCCGATCGCGGTCATAGCCCCCCTCGATGCGCATTTTGAAAAGACCGTTTCCAATATGCAGGAAGTGATGGCTCGCGATGGCAAGGCATTGATGATTTCCTGCAAGGACGGCATCGCGCGCGCCGGCGCCGGAGCTTGGGCGGTGATCGAAACACCTAAAACGCACCCGATGCTTGCGCCCATTGTGTACGCCGTTCCCATTCAATTGCTCGCCTATTACACCGCCACAACAAAGGGCACCGATGTGGACCAGCCGCGCAATCTGGCGAAGTCCGTGACGGTAGAGTAACAGTCGGTGTGGTTGGTTTGACCGCTCTTCACAAGCAATTTACAGCTTTGCCCCTTGGGCACAGCGATAAAAGCGAGCGGCCATGATGGCGCTTCACGATGCAACGGAGAAGTTTCAGCGATGGTTTATCGACCACGCGCTGCCGCTGTGGGCTGAGCGCGCGTACGATCAGAACCGGGGCGGTTTTTATGAGGCGCTCAATCTTGACGCGACGCCAGCGATCAACCGACCTCGCCGGGTGCGCGTGCAGGCCAGGCAAATTCATACTTTTTCACAGGCCGGCATTCGCGGCTGGCACGGTGACGCCGAGGAATTGGCCGCACGCGGTTTCGAGCATTTTCTGGACAAGGCCTGCCCGCAAGATGGCGCTCGCGGATGTGTTCATCTCATCGACGACGATGGGGCGGTCATCGACGACAAGCGGGATCTGTACGATCAGGCGTTTTTACTGCTGGCTTGCGCATCACGATGGCAAGCGGCGAAAGATGATCGGGCGCTCGCGCTAGCGGACAAGACAATCGCGTTTCTTGACAGAGAACTCGCCTCTCCTCATGGCGGCTGGCACGAAAGTGACAAACGTGAACTTCCGCGCCGCCAGAACCCACACATGCACTTGTTCGAGGCATTCATGGCGCTTTACCGGGTGACCGAGACTGAGCGATATCTCAACTATGCGGCGCATATTCTAAATGATTGCTTCCCTGCGTTCTACGACCACACAAACCGCGTCATTGTTGAATCGTTTCAGGAAGACTTTAGTTTTGATCCGCAGCAAATTATCATTGAACCGGGACATATGTTTGAATGGGTTTGGCTGTTGTCAAATTGGGAGAAGATCACCAACGGAGATTTTTTAAGCACCCGGAGCCGGTTGTACGAACGTGGTGAATACTTTGGAGGAAACTCACAATTTTACGGCTTTGTTTGCAATCGCATCGACATAAACGACGGAGAAAAACGCTCCTCAATGCGTCTATGGCCGCAAACGGAATATCTCAGAGCCAGCTGCGCTCAAGGCGCCTTTACGCGAGCAGAATCGCTTATAGACGATATGTTTTGTTCGTACCTTAATACTGACGTCCCCGGTCTTTGGATTGACGAATTCGATATAAACGGCGCTGGCGTAGCGCGTGACGTGCCTGCCAGCATCCTTTATCATTTGCATGAGGCTGTCGTAGAAACTGAATCAAACAAACAAACCGGGACGAACGAATGAAAATCCAGCCGGTTATCATGTCAGGCGGTTCCGGCACCCGGCTGTGGCCGCTGTCGCGACGCGCGCGGCCCAAGCAATTTCTCAACCTTGCAAGTGATCGCACGCTTTTTCAGGAAACGGTGTTGCGGCTTTCCGATAATGGTGAGGTTTTTGCGCCACCGCTGATCATCGCCGGTAAAGATCATGCAGCACTCGTCGCAGAGCAACTGAAGGAGATCAAGATTTCTCCTGCAAGTGTAATTTTAGAGCCCTGCCCGCGCAACACAGCTGCGGTTACCGCGCTCGCCGCCATCTGGACCAAGAAACATAATCCGGACGCACTGATATTCCTGTCCCCTGCGGACCAGCATGTGTCCGATGCCGCCGGATTTCGGCTCGCCATTTTACAAAGCGCCAGCGCAGCGGAAAAAGACTACATTGTCACATTCGGAATTGAGCCGACCCGCGCGCATACGGGCTATGGCTATATCCAATGTGGCGGACAGATATCTGACGGCGTGCACCGGGTTACCGCTTTTAAGGAAAAGCCGGATGCCGCGACGGCGCAAAAATATGTTGAAGCGGGCAATTATTTCTGGAACGCGGGTCTCTTTCTATTCAACGGACATAGTATGTTGCGCGAGTTTGACCGACTGGCGCCGGAAATTGTAAAAGTTTCTACAAGAGCGCTGGCTGAAGCGCGAAGCGAAAATGGCGTGCAGCTACTCAACGACGCTATATTCAAAACTTGCCCCAGTGACTCGGTCGACTATGCCATCATGGAGCATACAAGCACTGCCGCCGTTGCGCCTTCCGTTGCGGTTGGCTGGAGTGATATTGGCAGCTGGAGCGAAGTGAAGAGCGATCCAGAAAGCGCACACTTGGTACACAATGCAAAAAACATCACCATACGCTCCGAAGGGCCCGTCGTAGGCGCCATCGGTGTTGAGAACCTCATAATTGTCGCGATGGAAGATGCGGTCCTCGTTGCAAGACGCGACAATGACCAAGATGTGCGGGCGCTCGTCGAAGAGCTTAAGAAGCGCGGCCGAGAAGATTTATTGTGAGTACAAGAATGACCCAACGAATCGTTGTCGCTGGCGGCGCTGGCTATATTGGCAGTCATGTCTGCGTTGAGTTGCTTCAGCGCGGCGCGGCGCTGCTTGTGGTTGATAATTTCGCAAACTCGCATCCGGCTGCATTGGAGCGTATTCAACAGCTAGCGCCCGGTGATGTTGTGCTTCTTGAGCGCGATCTCGCGGATCCGGCGCACAAGAACGATATCAAGGACGCCATCGTCGCGTTTCAACCCGATGGCGCTGTACATCTCGCCGGCTTGAAGGCTGTGGGCGAATCCGTCGCAGAGCCGGCACGCTACTACAACGTCAATCTCGGCGCTACGCTCACGCTTGTTGAAGCATTGGAAGCGGCGGATGCGCGCACTATCGTTTTTTCCTCCTCCGCGACCGTATACGGCGAGGAAAATCCAAATCCGGTAGACGAAACTGGAAAAACCGCCCCTGCAAACCCGTACGGGCGCACCAAGTTTTTCATCGAAGACATGCTGAGAGACATTGCTCGTGCTGATCCACGTTGGCGCGTCGTCAATCTGCGTTATTTCAATCCCGTCGGCGCACACCCTTCAGGACAAATCGGAGAGGACCCGAATGGGGTTCCCAATAATCTGTTTCCTTTTATTGCGCAGGTGGCCGTCGGCAAGCATGATAAACTGAGCGTATTTGGAAACGATTACGCTACGCGCGATGGCACCGGCATACGCGACTATATCCATGTATGCGACCTTGCGGAGGGTCATGCGGCGGCGCTCGACTATTTGTCGCGACAAACAAGCGGCTGTGCGATCGATGTAAACCTTGGCGCCGGTGTTGGATACTCCGTACTCGAAGCGATCTCCGCCTTCAAACGCGCCTCCAACCGGGAGATACCCTTTGAAATTGCGCCGCGGCGCGACGGCGATATCGCTGAAATCTACGCCGACGCCGAACTAGCCAACAAGCTGTTTGGGTGGAAGGCAAAAAGAACTATCGATGAAATGTGCGCCGACCACTGGCGCTGGCAAAGCCAAAACCCGGACGGCTACAAAACCTAAGCGGCTTGTTCGGCAAACTGGCCGTATCTTCGATAGCGCACCATGTATGACGGCAGGACAGATTCCACTGTATGCGGCTCCAGCCCTAACTCGCGCAACGTACCAACCAACCCGCTTTCATCAACAACATTGTCATGCTTCAAGAGCTTGACCTGATCCACAGTCAATGGCGGCTCAATAAATGGCAGCCTGCCAAGGATCTGTCCGGCCAATCCTATTAATGACGCAATAAAAAACGGCGTTGGCGCTAACAGACGTTTCTGCCCTGTTTCACGCAGCATCAAATTCATCAGCCCACGGAATTCATAAATCTTGGGTCCGCCGAGTTCGTAAACTCGACCCACAGCTTCTGTGCGAACCAATGCTTCACAAATCGCGTCCGCTACGTCATCAACGTATACCGGCTGAAACTTAGTCTTGCCGCCGCCGAACAACGGCAGCACAGGTGAAAACGATGCGATGCTCGCAAACTTGTTGAAGAACGAATCCTCCTGCCCGAATATGATCGACGGACGCAGTATAGTCGCTGCAGGAACGGCTGCACGCACCGCCTCTTCGGCCTCGCCTTTGGTTCGCGCATACAAACTTTCACTATCGGGGTTGGCGCCGATGGCTGAAACATGAACAAAGGACTCAACGCCTTCATCGGCCGCCAGTTGCGCAATCGTTGCGGCGCCGGCGCCCTGGACGGCGCGAAATGTCTGCGCGCCGGCCTGATGTAATATGCCGACAAGGTTGACCACCGCATCGGCGCCGCGAAGCGCTTCGGCGACCGATGGGCGATGGCGCAAATTACACTGTTTCAGTTGTATCTGCCCGACGGCCCCCATGGGCCGCAAAAACTGCGCCAAATGTGGACGGCGCACCGCGACACGAACGCGCCAGCCTCGCTTGGCAAGCTCCCGCACGACATTTCGCCCGACAAAGCCGGAGCCGCCAAAAACAACCGCAAGTTTTCCCGTCACGTTCTTCGCCTCCACGCGCAAAATTCGCGCTGTCCTTCACACCATCAGGGCCTAAAGGAATTTATTCACGGCGACAATCTCCCCATTGGCCGCAGCACGCGCCGAGCCCAATTTGCGGCGGCCCGGTCCTATTCCATCACCCCTGGCGAAAGGCCCGCCCCGGCAGTTCAGCAACGCAGCGGCTGTGGTCAGCGCGGCAACGCGACACCGTTCCTGCCGCCCTCGCGGATCCTCCGATCAGACCCGCCCAGCCGTCTTCTATTGGCCGCGGAGGGCAATTCGGCATTTTCCAGAATTGACATCACGCGCGCTCATTCGTAAGTCAGCCGTCCTGCACCTGCCCAGGTGGCGGAATTGGTAGACGCGCCAGCTTCAGGTGCTGGTGTCCGTAAGGACGTGGAAGTTCGAGTCTTCTCCTGGGCACCAAACACCGGCGTCAGGCCGGCAAGACATAATCTTTGAATGTCTTTCGCAGCTCTGTTTTCAAAACCTTGCCGGTGGCGCCGAGGGGGATTTCATCCACAAATTCCACCGCGTCGGGCCAGGCAATCTTGTCCAGCCTGCCCTTCAAGAACTCCTGAATTTCTTCCGGTTTCGGGTCCTGGCCTTCTTTCTTGACGACGATCAACAACGGACGTTCCTGCCATTTCGGATGATGCACGCCGATGACGCCGGCCTGCGCAACACCCGGGTGCAAGAGCGCGGCGTTTTCTATATCGATGGAGGAAACCCATTCACCGCCGGTCTTAATGACGTCTTTGGACCGGTCGGTAATTTGCAGAAATCCGTCTTCATCAATGATCGCGACATCACCCGTATCGAACCATCCGTCGCTGGTGAGCGTTTCGGATTCGGCATTGTAATACTCGCCGATAATCCAGGGGCCGCGAACCTGCAGGTTGCCGTCGGATTCCCCGTCATGAGGCAATACTTCGCCATCAGGCCCGACAATGCGCATATCGACAAATGGCAGCGCACGCCCTGCTTTCAGCTGATAGGGAATCCTTTCATCCATCGGCAGCGCTTTGATTCTGGGCGGCAGTGAGTTCACCGTGCCGACCGGGGACATTTCCGTCATGCCCCAGCCTTGCTGCAATTCCACATCATATTTTTCAAATCCACGAATGAGCGCCTCGGGCAGCGCCGAGCCGCCGCTCATGCCCATACGAAGGTGGGGTAATTTCTTGCCCGTCTTTTCGAGATACTGCAAAAGCCCAAGCCAGACTGTCGGCACCCCGGCGCAATAGGTAACCTTTTCCGCGTCGAGCATTTCATAAAGCCCCTCTCCGTCGAGACGTGGGCCAGGAAACACCTGCTTCACCCCTGTCATTAAACTTGAATAGGGCGTGTTCCAAGCGTTTACGTGGAACATCGGCACCACCGGCAACAGCACATCCCCCTCTTCAAGACCAAGGGACGAAGGCAGGCAGCAGGCGAAGGATTGCAGGACTAACGCGCGATGGCTGTAGACGACGCCTTTCGGGTCTCCCGTCGTCCCGGATGTGTAACACATGGCCACGGCGGTGTTTTCGTCAAACTCCGGCCATTCAAATGTCTCGTCGCCGGATTGCACAAAGGTCTCGAAAATCATCGCGCCTTCGCCCGCGTCGGCGGCATGATCTTCATCGGTCAGTGCACAAAAATGTTTGACGCTTTTCAGTTGCGGCTTCAGCGCCGCCACAAGAGGCGTGAATGTCGTGTCGTAGAAAAGATACTCATCTTCGGCATGGTTGATCACGAAGGCGGCGTTCTCCGGCCCCAAACGCGGATTGATCGTATGCAATACGGCGCCAAGCCCCCCAACGGCGTAATAAAGTTCAAACTGGCGATAGGTGTTCCATCCGATCACACCCACGCGATCGCCCTTTTTTACGCCGAGGGTCATCAACGCGTTCGCCAGCTTTGCGATACGCTTACTTGCATCAGCAATTGTATAGCGATGGATAGATCCTTCCACCGTGCGCGTGACAATTTCCGTGTTTCGGTAATTCCGCGCCGCATGCTTGAGGATCTCGGTCGTCAAAAGCGGCCGGTCCATCATCAATCCCATCATCGCCGATTGTCCTCCCTGGCGTTTGTTTTGCCGCTATAAAATCGACTCTCATCGCTGCGGTCAAACTTTCTCGGCGCCGAAGCTGACTTTAATGTCAGGCAGGAGGTTAATTGCAGAGCTTTGAGATTTTATCGCGCAGAATCGCCTGTTGCCGCGCTTCAGAGGGAAACGCCTCCTCGATCCATTGCGCCTCCGTGGCCGATAAGATTTCAGCGACCTTGGGTCCGGGCGGCACGCCAGCGTCTACAACGTGTCTGCCCGACAGGCAAAAAGCCGGCGGATCGTTGTTTTCGATGAAACTAAGCGCTTTTTGATACTCAAAGGCGGCCAGCGCGCCTCCCGCCGCGGCAAGCAAAAGCGCATCCCCGAGTGTGTCCTTGCCAAGCCGGTAGAGATGGGTGCGCAGGTCAAGATCGCTTAATGGAGCCCGTATCAGGCCGGCCCCCTTGAGGGCGCTTGAACGCATCGACTTCTCCGCATTCGAAAGGCGCAGCCGTCGGCCAAGGCCACGGCCGCTTTCGGCATACAGCGCCGCGAGCATAATTGGCGCCTGCGCATGCGGATCGAGCTCTTTCATACGGTTCGCGGTTTTCAAGTCCGGCGCCGCGTCCCAGATCTCGGCGAGAACGCTGCTCTTGTGCATCACGTTCAACGCAAACCCCGCACGCGGTAGCGACAAAATACCGGACATCTCGGCGCCAATGCGTTCAGCAGAGAGCTTCGCCACGCCGTCCTTTAGTGCGCTGCAGGCTGCCAATCCTTCTGAATCAAATTTTTCACAATACCGCGCAGAAAACCGGAAAAAGCGCAGAATGCGAAGAGAATCCTCCCGAATGCGCGCACTGGCGTCCCCGATGAAGCGCACTTGCTTTCGCTGAACGTCAGCAACGCCACCCACCGGATCAAAAACTCGCCCATCCGGCGTCAGGTAGATCGCGTTGATTGTAAAGTCACGACGGCGCGCATCGGTCGCCCAATCGCGTGTGAAAGCAACCGTCGCCCGCCGGCCATCGGTCGAAACATCCGCGCGCAACGTGGTGACCTCAACACCGCGATGCTCCACGATTGTGGTCACCGTGCCGTGATCCATCCCTGTGGGCGCAACGCGCAGGCCGGCGCTCTTTAACGCCTCCATTGCGGCGCCAGGTTCAAGCGTCGTGGCAACGTCAAAATCCTTAGGCGCAACACCCAGCAAGCTGTCGCGAACGCAACCGCCAACGAAGCGCGCCGAACCCGCCTCCGCCGCCTCCAGCGCCTTGATCACTTTCTGGAGGTCAGGCGCCGCCAACCATTTGAAATGTTCGCGTGCCGCCGCCGGCAATGGCGAAAACGCCGTTGGCGGCGTCACGACCAGAACTCTTCGGAAAAGGCTTCTGCTTGAAGCATTTCAGCAAACGACCGCAATATGCCCGCCGTAAGTCCCCAAATATGATAACCGCCATAGGTCGCAGCAAACATTTTGTACGGCACGTTGTCGAGTTTTCGTTCTTCAATGAAGTGGTTTGCAAGGTCGGCGACAAATGACAACGGCACCTCAAAAATTTCATCGACCTCACGGGGGCAAGGCCGCAGATCCACCTGCCCATCAATGACTCCCACCACGGGCGTCACCGAAAAACCAAGACCGCCTTTGTGAACTCCCATCGTCCCCACGACGTCAACATACGCGGGCGCGATGTTCACTTCCTCTTGCGCCTCGCGAAGCGCCGTATCGACAGGTCCCGTGTCTTGCTTATCGGCCTTGCCGCCGGGGAAGCTGATTTGGCCAGCGTGAGACCGCATGTCCGGCGAGCGAACGGTTAAAATCACACGGGGGCCATCCTCTCGCAATATAATGGGAACAAGAACAGCCGCCTCTTTGCGCTTCTCGCTCCATCGCCTCTCGAACAGCTTATCACCGACCAGATGCGGGTTTATTTCGCGGAAAAGATCATGCACACGCTGCGCTGAAGCGTGCTTCAGGTTTGACTCTATTCGTGCGCGCAAATCATCCATCGTTGTTACCCGAAAACTTCCTCAGAGGCGCCGAGAGGAAAAAACACACCGCCCGACCAGACACCGAATAGCCGCTCGCCATCAACTTCGCGGGTTTCACCAAGCGCGACAAGATCATAGAATACCGAACGTGCGATCAACGCATCGAGGCCGCGCCGCACGTGCACATAAGGCGTGCTTTCACCCGCAACAGCCCCCTCGCGAATCTCAAGCGCGTGTTCCACGCCAGCTTGAACCTTATCGCCAACATTCGTCGTAAAACTCAAGGTCTGCTCGGCGCCCGCGCCCGCCCGTGACATCAACTCAGCAACAAATGGGGCATCCTCCACATTTATTTCCAGCTTCTCGACTGGCGTTACGAGAAAATAGGACGCGCCTTCACGCTTCATGATCGTAGAAAAGAGACGCACCAATCGCGCCCGCTCAATGGGGGCGCCCTCATGAACCCAGGTCCCATTGCGCTTGATGGTGAGGTCAATTCGCCCGGAAACCTTTGGGTCCCATTTATCCACCGGCGGCATAGACTTCGAGTCAACATTCTCGAGCGCTGCAGCATATCGCATGAGATCAACCATAATGAAAACCGGCGCTCGCGTGTGTCCCGCGGCGCCGGCCCCTTTTTAACTTTTTCGGCCCCGAAGAGCGGCGGGCGCTGCGGCCAGTTAGGTATTATTCACAGCTTATGCAACGCGCATAGGACGCATTCGGGTCATTGAATTCTTCGAAGAAAGCGGCCTGCTTTTCCGCTTCTTGAAGGATTCTGGCCACAGCGCCGCTCGTACGCTTGGGCTTACTCTCACCCATCATTGCACTCACTTTGGCGGAAACATTGCCAAGAAGAATATCAAACCTGGTGCGCCGGTCCCGCATATGAACGACGTCATATGTCTCGAGCTTCGCCAGTCGAGCCGCCGATGCAATTGCGTCGTCATACCCACCCAGTTGGTCAACAAGACCCAGTTCCTTCGCGCGTGTGCCAATCCAAACCCGGCCCTGAGCAATTGAGTCGATATATTCTTTGTCGAGACCGCGACCTTCATTCACCACATTCAAAAACCGGTCGTAGCCGTTCTCAATGGACTGCTGGATAATGTCTCCCGCACTATCTGGCAGCGGGCCGATTCCGGTCGCCAATAAAGGCGAAAGCGGTGTGGTGCCAACGCCATCAACGAAGACGCCAACCTCGGCGGCTGTATTTTCGAAAGTGTTGAAATATCCGAAAATACCGATTGAGCCGGTGATCGTGGTTGGCGCCGCCCAAATCTCATCCGCCGGCGATGCGATCCAATAGCCGCCCGACGCCGCGAGCGATCCCATGGACGCAACCACGGGCTTGCCCGCTTCTTTCAGCGCCAGCACTTCCGCACGCATAATTTCCGACGCGAAGGTTGACCCGCCGGGGCTGTCAATGCGCAAGACAACGGCTTTCACCTTGTCGTCCAGTCGCGCTTTTTTCAATTGTGCGGAAACCGTTTCACCGCCGGCGGCGCGGCCAGCCGGCGCCTCGCCATCAACGATTGTGCCCGCCGCCGTGATGACGGCGATGTTCGGATCGGCGCCATCGGTATCTCTATCCACAGAAGCGAGATACCGGCGGTAGCCAACATGCTTGAACGATTTTCCGTCGCGCGACTTCCCAAACGTATCCGCGAGATATTTCGTCATTTCGGAACGAGATTTCAGGCCATCAACAAATCCCGCCTCAACCGCAGCCTTGGCGAAATCGCCGTTTACTGACTGCATCACCGCGCTCATGTTATTCGCGTAGTTTTCGACGGTTCCCGGCGCCAATCCACGGGCGCCTTCGACGGTTTCGATGTATGAGCGCCACAACACCTGCAGATAGGCGAGATTCGCCTCCTTGGCTTCCGGCGACATGTCATCGCGCAGAAAAGGCTCCACCGCAGACTTAAAGGTCCCCACACGGAATACGTGGCTGGTGACTTTGAGTTTTTCGAGAAAGGACTTCAAATATGTCCCGTATGAACCATAGCCGTAGACAAGCAAGTTGCCGAAATCGTTCATGTAGATTTCATCGGCCCCGGCCGCCAGCAAATATTGATCTTGCGTGTAATAATCGCCTACGGCGATGACCTTTTTGCCGCTCGCTTTGAATTTTGCGATCTCGTCCGAAAGGTAGTGCATCTTGCTGGCGCTGCTGGCGGAGACGCCCAAGCTGCCAAGATCTAGAACCAACCCTTTGATGCGCTTGTCATCCTTTGCAGTGCGAATCACGCGAACGACATCGTGCACCGAAATCTGGGTCGGTTCGTTGACGCCGTAAGCTTCTTCTATGAGCACCTGAAACGGATCAATTTCCTCGGCCATTTCCACGAGAACGCCGTTTGGGTCGAGCAACAGCGCCGCGTCGTCCGGAATTGAAACCGATACTTCGTCATTGTTGCCCGCCATGCCATTCATGATGTTGCCCAAGACGCCGACAAACAGCAGCAAAATGACGAGACCAATCAGTCCCTGAAGCACCAGCAAAAAGCCGATGACGAGCTTTGCGAAGCCCTTGATAAAACCCCAAATGGTGAATTTTGACTCATGCTCAGACACAAAGGTCCCCTTTTACCAATTCCCTGGCCGCCAGTTTGGCCGTCGCCAAGTGTCAACGCCCGCGTTCGTCTCGCGGTCTACTCCGCGCCTTTCGCGGCGATCAGACGATTACCCCTCAACAGCAGTTCTCGCCGGGCTTCTCACGGCGTGGCATGCTAGAGCGATATCGTAAAGACATTGGGCCAGACCCCGCAAGTGGCAATACTTTTTCGACCATACGTTCCCTTTTCTTGCCAAGCGGTTCTTTAACCTTCATTGAGCCATGTTATCTGAAATAACGCCCAGATTCGAAGCATTTGTCCCATAGCGTGAAGTGACCCCATATGACCGAAACTCAGCCTGATCAGGACCTGTTGCGAAAATTTGATGAGATTTCGGTAAAATTCGGGCGCGCCCGCGCGGCGTTGGGCGAGGTAGTCTTCGGTCAGGATGAAGTCATCGACCTCACCCTTGCTACACTTGCCGCAGGGGGGCATGGCCTGTTGGTCGGCGCACCTGGCCTTGCGAAGACCCTTTTGGTGACTTCCGTCGCCGATCTCATGGGGCTTTCAGCAAAACGGGTGCAATTCACGCCGGACCTTATGCCTGGGGACGTTCTGGGCTCTGAAGTGCTGGAAGAAAGCGCTACCGGCACGCGCGAATTCCGGTTCATTCCGGGTCCGATTTTCTGCCAGCTCCTCATGGCCGACGAAATTAATCGCGCTTCACCCCGCACGCAGTCGGCGCTGCTGCAGGCAATGCAGGAGCATCACGTAACGGTCGCAGGCGCGCGCCATGACCTGCCGAAACCCTTTCACGTTCTCGCGACACAAAACCCGATCGAGCAGGAAGGCACCTACCCGCTGCCGGAAGCGCAACTCGACCGGTTTCTCGTGCAGATTGATGTCGAATACCCCGACCTTGAGGCTGAGCGGCGGATGTTGGCCGCTACAACCGGCGCGCAAACGGCGACCGTCGACGCCGTGATGACGAGCGAAGACCTGATCGCGGCGCAAAAACTTGTCCGCGAAATGCCTGTGGGTGAACAGGTGGTCGATATGATTCTCAAACTTGTGCGTGCGGCAAGACCGGTCGAAGGCGCGAAAGAGCGGGTGAAAAACTTCGTCGCATGGGGACCCGGTCCACGCGCCAGCCAGGCGTTTTCATTGGCGGCGCGCGCGCTTGCCCTCATAGACGGACGGCATGCGCCCTCGCTTGACGATGTGCGCCGCCTTGCTGGTCCTGTGCTCCGTCATCGCATGGCGCTGAATTTCGCCGCGCGGTCGGAAGGTATCGACACCAACAGCTTTATAAACGACCTACTGGATGGGGCGTAAAGACCGTCGAAAGGACATCGCCTGACAATGTCAGCGGAAAGCCCTGAGATCGCAATTCGTCACGATGCGGAACATGCCGCAGCGCTGTTCCCTGCGCTGTTGCTTGAAGCGGAAAAGATCGCGCAATCTGTATCGGCGGGACTTCATGGACGCAGGCGCGCCGGCCCCGGTGAGACGTTCTGGCAGCACCGTCCTTACGGATTTGGTGATCCTGTTTCCGCTATTGATTGGCGCCAATCAGCGCGCGCCGCCGACCGCCTTTATGTTCGCCAAAATGAATGGGAGGCCGCAGCGGCGGCGTATCTGTGGCGCGATCCGTCGCGGTCGCTTGATTATGCGTCAGATCGCAATCTTCCGACCAAACGGCGACGTGCGGATATTTTGATCACCGCCTTGACTATTTTGCTGTCGCACGCGGGCGAGCGTATCGGGTTGCTTGACCAAGAGCGCCGCCCCTTTCAGGGTCGCCATGCACCGGAACGAATGCTTGAGGCCCTGCACATCGATCAATTCGACGATGGCGCTGGCGCGCCGCCCATCACTAGCGTTCCAACAGGCGCTCGCGTGCTGATGGCGAGCGATTTTTTTACTGATCCGGGCGCCGTGGAACGCGCCGTCACAGCGCTGGCGGGATCGGGCGCTAAAGGCGTGCTCTTGCAAATTTGTGATCCGGCGGAAGAAAACTTTCCCTTTGAGGGCCGTGTTGAGTTTCGCGACTTGGAAAGTCGAGACAAGCTGATCTTCGGACAGACAGGCTCCGTCGCAGGCGCGTACCGTTCGGCGTTCGCCGCGCACCGTGAGTCACTGGCCAACATCGCCCAAAAAACCGGCTGGACGTTCATCGCCCACCGCACGGACAAGCCGCCGCAAACCGCGTTGTTGTCACTCTTCACCGCGCTTGCCGATATGCGCAAATGGATGACGTAGATGCTGGGCGCGTTGAGTTTTACATCACCGTTCCTTCTCGCAGCGCTCGGCGCGTTACCGCTCATTTGGCTACTGCTGCGCGCAACGCCGCCTTCGCCGAAACAAGAACGGTTTCCCGCGTTCATCATTCTCCGTCAGTTGAAAACATCAGAAGAAACGCCTGATCGCACACCCTGGTGGCTATTACTGATGCGCCTGCTGTTGACGGCGATCATCATTCTGGCGCTTGCGGGGCCGGTGCTGAACGCTCCCGCGCCAAACGCACAAACGGGTCCGCTGGTGATGGTGGTGGATAACAGTTGGGCGGCGGTGCAAAACTGGAGCGTTAGGCGAGATGCATTGCGTGAGGCGGCGGCGGAAGCGGCGCAAAACGACCGGGAGGTTTTTCTGGTCACCACCGCGCCGCAAATCGCGCCCGCGGACCTTCAACCCATGACAGGCGAAGCATTGCGTAACGCAACGGACGAGCTCAGCGGATCACCATACGCCGCCGACCGAGAAGGCGCCATTGCAAGGCTTGATGAGTTGCAGCGCTATATGGAAGGCGAGCAACGCGCTGAAATCCGGTGGCTGTCCGACGGCGTCGCCAGCGAAAGTGACAACACATTTCTGGAAGCGCTATCGGCGTCCGGCGATGTTTCCGTGTTCACCGACCGGAATGCTCCAAAGCTCATCTTGCGCCGCATGGCAAGTGTAGATGGTGAGCTGAGTTACCGCATTGAGAAGTTGCGGCCTGGCGATGCGTTGGGCGGCGCCCTTCTGGCGATCGCTCGCGATGGCCGGGAATTGGCGCGCACTGATTTCACCATCGTCGCGGATGAACGCTCCACCGAAGTTGGCGTGGATTTACCGCTGGCGTTGCGCAACGAACTGGCGAGCGTTCGTATCGCAAACATCGCCTCAGCGGGCTCTGTTCATCTTGCCGACGCCCGTGACCGGCGCGCCCTGATCGGGCTTATCGCCGATGTGGAAGCCAACGGCAGCAATCTTCTTTCAGGCATTCATTATGTGCGCCAGGCTCTGGACCAGCACGCTGCCTTTCTGGAAAGTGGTTTGCGCTCAATCCTCGACTCTGACGCATCAGTCATCGTGCTGGACGATGTTGGCCGCCTTCGCGCCAGTGAGGCGGAGGCTCTCTCCGCCTGGGTTGAACGCGGCGGCGTCTTAATTCGGTTTGCTGGCCCGGTTCTGGCGGAAGCGGCGCAATCGGGGACACCGCAATTGACGCCGGTATCGTTGCGTGGCGGCGGGCGCGCGTTTGGCGGCGCGCTTACCTGGGATACGCCGCAGAGACTCGATGCGTTTGCACCCGACAGTCCGTTTTCCGGGTTGGCGCCGCCCGATGATGTTTTAGTTCGTCGGCAAGTATTAGCGGAACCGGGTGGTGAAACCACGTTGCGAACCTGGGCGCGGCTTGAGGATGGCACGCCGCTTGTCACTGGCGCCCGGCAAGGCGCGGGCGTCGTTGCGCTTTTTCACGTCACCGCAACACCGGCATGGTCTGATCTGCCGATCTCCGGACTTTTTGTTGAGATGCTCCGGCGGCTGACGTTTTTGTCTACGCTTGGGCCGGAAGCCGCCGAAGACGGCGCAGACACACGCTATGCACCCTATCGTTCGCTTACCGGTGAAGGCCGCCTCGTCCGCCCGGACGATTCCGTATCTGCGCTGACGGCTGAACAATTGTCGCAAGGCCCGGCGCCGCAAAGACCGCCGGGTCTTTACGGTCCGCCGGAAACACCATTGGCGCTGAATGCTGTTGGTCCGGAAACACCTTTTGAGCCCATTTCGTTGCCGGGCGCCTCGCTTCTTCCTTACGCTGCGGAACCGCCAGTGTCCCTGGCGCCGCCGCTAATTGTCATCGCGCTACTCATTCTCTTGTTCGACGGCGCGTTGGCGCTTTTGCTAAGCGGCAAGCTTTCGTTTCGCACGGCGCGTGCGGCGATGGTCATCGGCGCCTTGATGACAACGCCGGTGTTCGGCCCGGAAACGGCGAACGCGCAGCCGCTTGACCCGGCCATCGACACTATGGCCGCAGACGCCGCGCTATCCACACGGCTCGCTTATGTGGAAACCGGCGACCCCGCCATTGACCAATTGTCGGAGCAGGGCCTTGCTGCCCTGAGCCGGGAACTCGTCCGTCGCACCGCCATCGAGCCGGCGCCGCCAGCGTCTATCAGTCTCGATACAGATGACTTGTCGGTTTATTCTTTCCTCTATTGGCCGATTGCCCCCGGTGCGGAAACGCCATCAGACGTTGCGCTCGCCAACATTGAAAACTTCATGCGATTTGGCGGTTTGCTGGTTATCGACACGCGAGATGACGAACGTTCTGTCGGCGCGGGCTCAACGGCAGAGGGAGAAGCACTGCAACGCATTCTCTCGCAATTGAATATTCCGCCATTGACGCCCGTCGATGATACGCACGTCTTGATGCGGTCCTTTTACCTTTTGAATACGCTCACCGGCCGCATGAACAATAACCCCGTTTGGGTCGAAGCTGAATCGAGCGGCGCCAATGACGGCGTCACCGCTGTGATCATCGGCGGACGAGATTGGGCCGGCGCCTGGGCGGCGGACAGTTTTGGAAGACCTGCACGGCCAATGGGACCCGGCGGGCCGCGCGCCCGTGAATTCGCTTATCGCACCGGCGTCAACATGGTGATGGTCGCGTTCACCGGAAACTATAAATCCGATCAGGTGCACACGCCGATCCTGCTGGAGCGGCTCGGCAAATGAATGTTGTGTTCGATCCATGGCTGCCTCAATGGGCGCTCATCGCCGTTTGTGTAATCGGCGCTGCGCTGGCGCTGGTTAGTCTTGTTCGCAACTGGAAAAGCGGCATACCCCGCGCGCTGGCGATCGTCGCTATCATACTGCTTATCGCCAATCCGTTGCGCCGGGAAGCGGAGACCACGCCGCTTGATGATGTCGCGCTGATATTGGTGGATGAAAGCGCCAGCCAGTCACTCGATGGCCGAAACACAATCACCGAAAGGGCGGCAACAGAACTGCAAGAGCGCATCGAAAACCTTGGCGGCATCGAGACGGTGGTCGCGCCCTATGGCGGCGCCGACGAAACGCGAACGGTCGCTGCGCTTGGCCAGTCGCTTGCGGATATTTCGCGGCAAAGGCTGGCCGGCGTCTTTGTCATTACGGACGGGCAAACTGCTGACGCCGCAGATGCTGCGAGTTTCCCCGCTGTCGACGCGCCCATTCATTTACTGACGACCGGATCGGAAAACGAACGGGACCGCAAGATTAATCTCGTCAGCGCACCCCGCTATGGCATCGTCCGGCAATCAGTGCGCGTGACCTTCCGCGTTGATGATCTCGGTCCCGGCGAAGTTCTTTTCAGCGATGCGCAAACGGCGATGGTCACTTTGCGCATGGACGGCGAGGAAATTCTCAGTGAGCCGGTGCCAATCGGAACCGAAGCCGGTTTTGACGTGCCGTTAAACCGCCCGGGGCGTATGATCATCGAATTGGAGGCGGAGACGCGGCGCGGCGAATTGACCACGCGCAACAACATTGCGGTGTTACCGATCACGGCCGTACGTGATCGGCTGCGTGTATTGCTGATCTCCGGCGAGCCCCATCCCGGCGAGCGGGTGTGGCGCAATCTATTGAAATCCGACGCCGCAGTTGACCTTGTACATTTCACTATTTTGCGGCCCATCGACAAGAATGATGGCACGCCCGTCGATGAATTGGCATTGATCCCGTTTCCACAGGATGAGTTGTTCATCGACAAGCTTGAAGAGTTCGACCTGTTGATCTTCGACCGTTACGCTTATCGCGGCGTCCTCTCGTCATTTCACTTCGATAACATCGCCCGCTTTGTAGACAATGGCGGCGCGGTGTTGATCGCATCAGGGCCGGAATATAGCGGGGCGCTCAGCCTCGCCGGGCGCCGCAACCTGTCGTTCATCCTGCCGGCCTTGCCCTCTGCGAGCGCCATCGAGGAGGCGTTTCGCCCGGAAATCACTGGCCTTGGCAGACGGCACCCGGTGACCGCCGATCTTGGCGATGAAGATATCTGGGGGCGCTGGTTGCGGGTGATGCCTGTGGCGCAGTTGCGCGGTCAGACATTAATGAGTGGACCGGACGATGCGCCGCTCCTCATTTTGGATCGCATCGGCGAAGGTCGTGTCGGGCTCTTCCTCTCTGATCATGTGTGGCTATGGGCGCGCGGCTTTGATGGCGGCGGACCCCATGCGGAACTCCTGCGCCGCATCGCGCACTGGCTGATGAAAGAACCCGAACTCGAAGAAGAGGCGCTGGCTCTGCGCGCAGAGGGTCAGACCTTGATTGTCGAACGGCGCACCATCGAAGAGAGCGCCCCGCCGGTCACTGTGACGCGCCCCGATGGAACCACCGAAGAAATCATTGTCGCCGAAGTCGCGCCCGGTGACTTCATTGCGAGAATTGAGAACGCCCCACGCGGGCTTTACCGCGCGACGTCCGGCGATCTCTTCGCCATCGGCGCCGTCGGTCTCGACACAGTCCCGGAATTTGAAAATGTCGTCTCCACGGCGGCGAAGCTGCAACCAATTCCGGAAGCCACTGGTGGTGGAATATTCGCGGTTCGCCGCGGAACCACCACTGCGCTACCGGAAATCCGGCGCATCCGTGAAAACGCATCGGAACGCGCGAGTGAAAATTGGGCGGGACTCCTCACGCGGAGCGCCGAGCGGGTCGAGACCGTTCGTGACGCGCCGCTGGCGCCCGCCATCGCCTGGTTGGCGCTCATCGCCCTGGCCCTCCTAGCGGCGTGGACCATAGAGGGCGGACGTCTGCGCCCGCACAAACAAAATTAGCATTTCGGCAACCATACCGCTTTGCGCATAGGGCTCGATCAAATTTAAGCTTTTGTTTAACTGCGTTGAAAATTCCCTGCGTTAGCTTCCAGACTGAATTGTTGCGTATGAGGGAGCAAAACGCGTGGCGTTTGCGATAAACAAAGTACAGAGCGTGCGGGCGACGCGCCCACACGACTCCAATAAAAAGCGCAGTCCGCTTGCGGGTTGGCTTGGTAAAAAACCGGCGCCTTCGCCCGAGGACGAATTGCCCGCGCTTGATGTTACAGGCGGCCTCAACCGTGCGTTACGCAGCGCGCGCATGCGCGCCGAAGCGCCTGCGGAGCCTGAAGTGCATGATAATCCGGTTCGCGACGCACTGACCGCCATAGAAGCCGCACTCTACGCCATCGACCGAGTACGCGATATTCTGGAACAGGCTTGCGAGGTCACCATTTCCGCCAAAGATGTCGACGACGCGGGCGGGCGCTCCCTGCTGGCTGAGAGTTACGATGAGCTTCGCTTGTCCATCAACGAAGCGCTAGAAAAAATCGACCCGCGCGCCGCCGTGCTGCTGGGCAAAGGTCAGCGTCATATCGATGTCATGCTGGGCGGGCGGGCCAAATATTCGGTGTCGCCAACGCGTCTCGATGTCGGCGAAAAAGGCCTCGACCTGCCGCCGCCGGCAGACGCCTTCGCCACCTATGATGAGATCGACGAAATCCTGTCACAACTGGACAAGGCGCTTGGCCGGGCCGATCGCGCGGCTGCGAGTTACTGCAGAGATGCACAATATCTCATCGCGCGGATGAAGGCCGAAGCCGCCGCCAACGTCTGATCCGCCTAAACGTCGTAAATACAGGTCTCGCCGTTTGACGGACGGGAAACGCGCACCTGCGCCAGACCGGAAAACCGACTTTTCAACTTATTCGCCGCCCACTGACAGATGTTTTCAAGCGTCGGACGCTCCAGTCCTTCAACTTCGTTGAGCAGGCGATGGTCGAGTGCGTCGTGCAGTTGCTTCAGCGCTTCATCCACCTCGCCAAAATCGACAACCCATCCGGTCTCATCTTCCGGCTCACCCTCAATCACCACTTCCATGGTGAATGAATGCCCGTGCAGCCGCGCATAAGGGCGGGCGTTCGGGTCGTGGTCCAGATAATGCGCGGCGTCGAAACTCATCGACTTGACGATCCGCATGGTCACTCACTTCCTTGCCGCTATGGGATGCCGATCAGCTTGTGCGTTTGCAGGCTGAGGCGCCATTGCGGATGTTGTTTGCAATATTCGATCGCGGCGGCGGTGTTTTCCTCGCGCGACGGCCCGTCCATAGGCTGCAAAAAGAAAAAGTCAAATGCGAGGCCCGAGAAAGCCTCCGGCGGCGCATCTGGCTGATGGTAAACGAGCTTTAACTCATTGCCGTGGCGCTGGACGAGCGGGGCGGTGGATTTCGGGCTGACGCAGATCCAGTCGATTGCGGAGGGGGCCTCGATTGTGCCGTTCGTCTCGACACCGATTTCGAACCCGCGCTGATGAAACGCTGCAATCAGAGGCGCATCGAGCTGCAACAACGGCTCACCACCGGTGCACACGACATATGGTTTTGCGCCCTCTCCCGGCCATGCAGCCAGGGCCGCATCCACCAGCGCGGCGGCATCCTTAAACTTGCCGCCGCCAGGACCGTCCACGCCAACGAAATCTGTATCGCAAAAGGTGCAGATTGCGTTCTCGCGGTCTTTCTCCAACCCCGTCCACAAATTGCAGCCGGCAAATCGCAGGAACACCGCCGGACGGCCGGTCTGCGCACCCTCGCCTTGCAACGTATAATAAAGTTCCTTGACCGAATATGTCATCACCATCACGCAGCGCGATACGCCGCCCAGCCCTTTGCACGTAAATCGCACGCCGGACAATCGCCGCAGCCATAGCCCCAGTCATGCCGCGTATCACGAATGCCTTTATAACATGTGTGACTGTGCTCGTTGATCAACGTCACCAGCGTTTCACCGCCGAGCCGTTCAGCCAGACGCCAGCTTTCCGCCTTGTCGATATGCATCAAGGGTGTTTCGAGGCCGAAATCTGCATCCATCCCCAACCGCAATGCTTTCAGCTGCGCGCTCAGCGCCGCCTCACGGCAATCTGGATAGCCAGAAAAATCTGTCTCGCACATGCCCGCTACCAGAACGCCAAGTCCCCGGCGATAAGCAAGCCCGCCCGCCAGCGCCAGAAACACAAGGTTTCGTCCGGGTACGAATGTTGTAGGCAGACCGTCTTCCGCCAGCGAAATCTCGGTCTCATGGGTCATGGCGGTCTCACCCAGGTCTTTGAGACCACCGGCGTCTGCTGAGGTGTCCTCACCCAGCTTCACAGCCCAATCGGGAAAAGCAGCTCTTACCGCATGGCGCACCGCGCGGCGCGCGCCCAATTCAACCGAGTGGCGCTGACCGTAATTGAAGCCGATAGTCTCCACATAATCGTAGCGCTCCAGCGCCCAAGCCAGCGCGATGGACGAGTCCTGGCCACCAGAGAACAACACCAGCGCTTTTTGCGGATCGAGCTTGCGCATGTTCACCCAAGCGCGCCATCATGGCGCGCCACCTTTTTTCCGTTGGTTCAGGCAGGTGGTTTAGGACGCCCCGCCACTGCCTGCAACTGGCCCTGATACAGGAACAATTCTGTGACCGAGATCGTATTTCTATATGTGACTGCACCTAACGCTGAAACGGCCGCACGTATCGGACGAACGCTGGTCGAGGAGAAGCTCGCCGCCTGCGTCAACATTCATGGCGAAATGCGGTCAGTCTATTCCTGGGAAGGAAAGGTCGAAATCGGGCTGGAAACGCCGCTGATCGTCAAGACAACGGCTGGCAAAGCGTCCGCCGCCCGGGACCGCATCATTATGCTGCACCCCCATGAAACGCCGTGCGTCGCCGCCCTGCCGGTCACGCGGGATGGGTCCAACGTCGCTTTCCTCGACTGGATAGCGCAAACCACATCCGCGTGATCAGGACTTGCGAAAGGCGCGCTCCCACCCTTTATGCTAAGTACAACTTTGCCGGAGAGCCCTGATGACCGAGATCGCTATTTTCGCCGCTGGATGTTTCTGGGGCGTTGAACAGACCTTCCGCGACACTAAAGGCGTCGTTGAAACGGAAGTCGGTTACACCGGCGGGCACAAAGACAACCCTGCCTATGAAGAGGTCTGCCGCAAGAGCACTGGCCACGCCGAAGCCGTTCGCGTCACCTTCGACCCCGCGATAGTCAGCTATGACTCTTTGCTTGACGTTTTCTGGGAATGCCACAACCCGACGCAAATAAACCGGCAAGGGCCGGATGTCGGCGATCAGTATCGCACGGCGATCTTCACGGTGAACGAAGCACAAAAGAACGCGGCGGAAGCCTCTCGCGACAAGCTGAACGCCTCCGGCCGGTTCGATAAACCTGTCGCCACGGTGATCGAACCCTTAAGCAAATGGTGGAAGGCGGAAGAGTACCACCAGCAATATTTCGAAAAGCGCGGTGGCGGCGCCTGTCATGTTCCACAATAGCCCCTTTTGGACGCTTCGTCCTTCGAGACACAGAAATCCTTCATCCTGAGGGCAAACGAAGTTTGCGTCTCGAAGGACGAAGGATTTTTGTTCCTCAGGATGAAGCTCTCTTAGCAATTTCGGTGAAATAAAGTCCGCTAGGCGCCCTTCGCGCCAACGGCCATCCAATCCCAAGGCGGCGCGGCCTTAAAATTTTTCGGGATATTCTCCAGCGCCTCGGACCAGGGGTAAGAGACCCGCGTGACCTCAACGTCCCGTAAACCACCCGCTGTCAAAAATTCTGCGAGTTCATCTTGCAAATAATGTTTTGTCGGGACCGCACCCATATTGACCAGCCCCAGCGGTAGAGAAACAATTTCGTCCCTAACCCAGCCTTCAACCTCCCGCATCGCGTTTGCCTTGGCGCCGCGCGCCATGCGCAACTGTACCCCCACCTGATAGGCGCGCAGCACTGATTCCAGTGAGGGCGCGATGAACACGCCACGGCCGCCGCGTTTGATCGAGGCGATGATGTTGCGGGCGATGCGGTCCCGCAGCGCCGCGTCGGCGCCGATCAACACATTGGCGCAAAAACCGACATCACAAGAAAAACCCAGCGCTCTTTTGTCTGTGAGATCAGCAACAGCATACTCGATGTTTCCAGCATTTGTTTTGGCCCGCGCCGCGTCAATCAGCTTCGGTGAAAAATCAACGCCACGCACTGTCTTGAAGTGCGGCGCCATCACGCGGGTGACGCCGCCCGCGCCGCACCCGAAATCCATGCCAACCATGCGCTTCCCGCCGAGGCGCCTGGCCGTCGCCGCAATCACGCCATCAACATCGCATTCGCTGATTTCAAGCACGCGCGCTGAAAAATCATCCGCCAGCGCATCCCAGTCTTTTGCTGTCATTGGTAATTCCCGCTTGTGTTTTGCACGCCCATAGCATGCTTCGGCGGCAACCCCCGAAATGTTGCGCCTAATGGGTTGTGGGCGCCGTTTTCTGCACAATCCAACCCGCCACATCGCGCCAAACTTTTTCAGCCTGCAGATCACGAAACAACAGATGCCACCCTTCCGGGTAGCGTTTGAAAGTGACATCGCCGGAAAGCCGCCTGGCGGTCTTTTCCATGGCTTTGAGCGGAATGATCTCGTCTTTCTCGCCCATGAGAAACAAAACTGTTCCGTTGATCTTTTCGGCGCCGCCATAGGCCGAGCCCATCACCCGCGTCACGCCGACAACAGCATCAAGACGGGTTTCCTTGATCATCAGCGGGTCCGCATACATCTCGCGCAGGATCTTTATATTGTCGGTTGACTGACGTTCCGCCCGCTCGCCGGTGAGGGTTTTGCCCGGCGCAAACGTCGCGGCGAGGTTCGCCGCAAACCGATAGGGAATCGGCAGCGCCGCCCCGCCCCACACGCCCGGCGCCGCGAGAATCAGCCCGTCGGCGCCTAGCGGCGATTGCGCCTGCCCCGCCAGGATAACCCCGGCGCCCATGGAATGCCCCAGCGCGAAAACCGGCAGACCGGGATGTCTTGACCGCGCGGCCGCAATAGCAGCACGAAGATCGGCGGTCAGGGTTTCCTCTCCGGGCCAGCGCCCGACATTGGGCGAACGCCCAAAGCCGCGCTGGTCGATGGCGTAGGTCGTGATCTGATGCTTTTGCGCCCAAAATGCCGCCGGCGCCGCGAACGCGTGGGAGTAATCGTTCATGCCGTGTAAAGCGACGATGATGGCGCGCGGCGCCTCCGCTTCCCACGCCTGCATGCCCAATCGGGCGCCGTCGATGGAAACTAGCGACTCGCTTTCAAGCGTTGGCGTAGCAGTCGCCGGCGGCGCATCGGGAAAAGAAACGCAGGCGGACAGCGCCAGTAGCAATACCGAGTTCAACATCAAACGTGTTACAGGGCGACTTTTCCAATTCCACATATGCGTATTTTAGCGAGTTCGATCCCGACTGTCATTGTGCTTGTCAGCCGCTATTGATCTTGTTCCGGTTTTTTCAACCACCGACGGCGCTTCCGGTTAACCTTGGCGCTGACGCCACGGACAACCGGTAGTTTTCATTCTGGTATTCTTCAGCCTCGCCCAATGCATCTTTGATACGGGGTGGCGCCGTCCAACAATGCGCCAGGGCGATGTTTTCAAGCGTCGTAAAATACTTGCCGACTGACCGCTTGTTCCCTTAACTAGTACGGTTAGTACTAGTTGCGCAACACCAGAGGACGCCTATCATGGCAACATTTCGTCTCGTCATTTCGTTGTTGTATGTTGCGCTCGTCGCAGCTTGCACGACTCCAAAAGCCGCAGATCAATCAGAAACCTTATTTCCCGAGGCAGACGCATTGCTCGAACGGGTGCTGGCGGAAGATGGCGGCCCCGGCGTCATGGCGGCGATTGTCAAGAATGGCGAATTGATCTGGAGCGGTGCAGCTGGCGCAGCGGACCTTGAACATAATATCCAAATGACGCCAAATCATCGCCTGCGCATTGGCAGCGTCTCAAAGCCTCTGACCGCAGTATTGACACTCGTGATGGCGCAGCATGGCGAGATTGATCTCAATGCTGACATTCGCAGTTATGTTCCCGAATTCGGCGCAAAGAAGGGCGTTGTCACTATTCAGAACCTGGCGTCGCATACAGCCGGCGTGCGTCACTACGATTTCTCTGACTACTTCGAAGCCAACAACGTCATTTACCGGCAAAGACTTGCGGACGCCCTTGAAACATTTGCAGATGAACCGCTCCTCTTCGCACCGGGTGAGAGGTTTGAATATTCAAGCCTTGGCTACAATTTGATCGGCGCAGCTATCGAAAGCGCGGCGAAGGAAAACTTTTCAGTTGTCATCCACAAAAGGTTGGCGGCGCCTTTGGGGCTTTCCGGAACAATCGCTGATGATTCCATGCACATTATTCCCAACCGCGCGAGCTTTTACACCGTGACCATGAAAAACCCGGTTTTCCCGTGGATGGAAGACGGCGCCGTGGTCAACACCATTATGCGCGACAGTTCTGACTACTATCCGTCCGGGGGCATGCTCTCCACAGCTGCCGACCTTGCGCGGTTTGCATACGCAGCGTTTGAAAGCCATTTGTTTAATCGGGAATATCGAACGCTGCTCACTACGCCCGCGCGCCTCAACGATGGCGGCATTGCAGCCTTGCCAACTGGCGACACAGCAGTCCCTTACGGTTTCGGTTGGGAAATCCACGAAGCAACAGCCCAGAGCCCGGGCTTCTACGGCCATGGCGGTGAAACCAACGGTGCTTATGCATTCGTCCGCTACTATCCCGACCATAAGCTCGCGGTGGCGGCGATCGCCAACTATAACATGATGGGACGAGAACCGGCGTTCTTCAAAATTCTCGGCGAAGCGTTGCCATCGCTTTTCATGGACTAGAATCAGCTTCCATGTCGAGGGTGCGGCGCTCCAGCTTCTCAAGCACTGAACGAAACAACGCCGCCTCCTCCGGCTCCAGCGTCGCCACAAGATCATCTTCAAAAGCGAGCGCAAGCGCAGCAATACGATCAAACAGCGCACGCCCTTCAACCGATAGCGACAACATGGAAACGCGACGGTCGGCATCACTCGTGGCGCGTTCGACAATGTTTTTTGCTTCGAGACTCGCCACGGCCCGGCTGACGGTCATTTTGTCCATGGGGGTGCGTTTCACCACATCGCGGGCGGCAAGGCTTTGCGCCTGCGCCACAACCGCGAGCACCCGCCACTCCGGGATGGTGATATTCTCATCGCGATAGGCGCTCGCAAGGCGGCCGGAAATCACATGCCCGAGCGCGACGATGCGATAGGGTGCAAAGTCTTCGAGAACGAGCCGCCGTTTTTTTCCGGAAGGCGCTTTCTGCGATACGCTGGTGACAGACATGGTTGCTTCTTACGCAGTTTCTTTCAACACGCCGCGCCTGATCTGGTCTTCCTCGATCGATTCAAACAGCGCCTTGAAGTTGCCCTCGCCGAACCCTTCGTTCCCTTTACGCTGAATGATTTCGTAAAAGATCGGTCCGATGGCGTCCTGGGTGAAAATTTGCAGGAGCAAGCCCTGTCCCTCCGTCGGCGCGCCGTCGATGAGGATTTTGTTTTTCTGCAAACGCGGCAAATCCTCGCCGTGATCTCCCACTCGCTCACCGACTTTTTTATAATAGGTGTCGGGCGTGTCCTGAAACGGTACGTCGCGCTTTTTCAACGCTTCCACCGTCTCGTAAATATCGCCCGTTCCCAGCGCGATATGCTGAATACCTTCGCCATTATAGCGCTTCAGGAATTCCTCGATCTGCGATTTGTCGTCCTGACTTTCATTGAGCGGGATGCGGATTTTTCCGCAAGGCGACGTCATGGCTTTTGAAATCAGCCCCGTCAGTTTCCCTTCAATATCGAAGTAGCGAATCTCGCGGAAGTTGAAGATCGACTCATAATAGCTCGCCCATTTGTCCATATTGCCGCGATGCAGATTGTGGGTCAGGTGATCGATATAGGTGAGGCCCATATCATTCTTCGCCGGGTCGGCGCCTTCGATCGGTTCGAAGTCCACATCATAAATTGAGCGCGCTCCGTAGCGATCAACAAGATAGACATTGAGCCCGCCAATGCCTTCGATGCCCGGTATGTTGAGCTCCATGGGGCCGGCTTTCGCCTCAATGGGTTTGGCGCCGCGTTTTACTGCTTCATCGAACGCCTTTTGCGCATCCTTCACCCGGAACGCCATAGCGTTCGCGCCCGCGCCATGCTGGTTGCGGAACATCTCCGGCTGTCCTGCCTGCTCACGGTTCAGGAGGAAATTGATGTCGCCCTGACGATAGTGAACGACATCTTTCGAGCGGTGTTTTCCGACGGCGGTAAACCCGAGCTTTTCAAACAAGGCCGCCAGTTCGTCCGGATTGCCGCTGGTGTACTCGACAAACTCAAAACCATCGGTACCGATGGGGTTTTCGAAAAGATCAGCCATGTCATAAGCCTCGTGTAAAAGGTCGTATTGCAGGAACGCCGGTTAGTAACATATGTTACTAATTCCCGGCAACCAGAGAATTCCCGGCAAGGGGGTGGAGGGTAACACAATGAAACTGTTCGGTTATTGGCGCTCCAGCGCGACCTATCGCGTGCGCATCGCCCTCGCGCTGAAAGGTCTCGACTATGAATACGCGCCGGTGAACTTGCTTCAGGGAGAGCAAAAAAGCGAAGCGTATCTGGCGCGCAACCCGCTGGCGCTTGTGCCGGCGCTGGAGACCGATGACGGGGCGGTGCTGACGCAATCGCTGGCGATCATCGAATATCTGGAAGAGACCTACCCCGATCCGTCACTATTGCCGGACAGCGCCGCCGCGCGGGCGAAGGTGCGGGCCATCGCCCTGACCCTAGCGAGCGAAGCGCAACCCTTCATGAACCTCCGTATACAGCAATATCTCAAAAACGAGTGCGGATTTGACGACGCGGCCATGAAAGCATGGCTAAACACATGGCCCGGCGGCGCGATGGCGGCGGTTGAAAAAATGCTGGCGCGCAGTGCGGGCGATTATTGCATTGGCGACACGCCCGGACTTGCGGATTGCTTCCTCGTGCCGCAATTTTTTGGCGCCTCGCGCTTTGGCGTTGACGTTTCAGGCTTGCCAAAGATGAAAGAGATCTACGACCGCTGCCAGCAACACCCGGCGTTCCAAAATGCGCACCCGGAAAACCAGCCAGATGCGGTGAAGGGGTAGTTTTGGCCATTAGCTCTACTGAAATCACACAGAAATCTGGTTAGACAACTTAACTCTCGCGCCGTAAAACTGTTACAAACGTAAAATAGGGGTATTCTCATGCTAAACCGGATCGTAATACCCGTAGCCGCCCTATCAGCTTGCATCGTTCCAGTAGAAGCGTGTTCATTAGGTGCAGGTACGTTTCTGCAATCAAATTTTGAAATGATTGATGCTTCCGATGCGATCGTCATCGGCGAGGCGGTTCGCAAAACGAAAGGAGAGTTTGGGGACAAGATTTTTTTCGAAGTGACAGCGATTCTTAAGGGCAATCCCGACCGGACGGTTATCGATCAAAGCGGTAGATTTGGTAAGCCAATACCAAGTGACCCCAATGACATCAGCTCTGCAAATCCCGAGGCTTATATGGGGCTCTGTGTTCGAGGAACCTACCGTCGTGGCGATAGCTACGTACTGATGCTGCACGAGAACGAACAAAGTATATATGAAGTGTCAGGTGATCCGTTCTCGCGTATGAATGAGGATGATTTCGGCCCCGACTCGCTTTGGCGCAAAACAATTGAATCCTATCTTGCGATTCAGAAGAACCCAGATCGCGTGGCGCAATTGGATGAAATGCGAAACCTTGTGCTTCGCGGTATGAGCAAGGGTGCGACCACGCTCGAAAAGAAAATCGGCGAAGATGCGATGCGTCATCTCCTGACAATCCATCCAGACAAACCGACGCAATGGCTAATGGGCGTTTATGCCGATCAGGACTTCGCCTATCGGGGTCTTGAAGACATCATTGCAGGAACTGAAGAGGAAGAAGCGGATGACCTCATGTCGCTTGTATATGAAGGCTCCCAGGCAGAAGGCGTACGAAGCGTCGTAATGCGCGCATTATTAGAAGGCGATCACCCCGATGCTGAACCTTTGTTTCGTGACGTCATTGCACAAACACCCCCCAATCCAACCGAGTTGGGTACCGCCCTTGCGTACTTCATCAAGCTTGGAGAGTATGACATCGTAAAGCGCGCATTCGGCGAACATATCCTTTGGATAGAAGGCGTCACCGGGCCAGGCGCGGGCCCAGGTTTCTGGTCAGTTGTAAACCGCACCATTGGGTACAGCGACCGCCGCACAGTCCCCACTGAGTTTGGCGATTGGTGGGATCGTCAACACCTTGCAAGTTGCCTCTTGGAGAACGTTCCAACCGACTGCAACTTTGGTTGGGACGAAGCGGCCGCGCTTTTGGCTGCCCCTTACGCAAACCAAAAATTACTGCTCGCCGGCGCATCTAGCCCGAAAGTCACCGCCTGGGCCGAAGCAGAACTTGATCGCTTGGCATTGGAAAATGTTCCCAGTTTTCACGCTCAATGGGACTTTCCGATGACAGTATTACTTGCTGCTTACCGTGGAGACGAACCAAAGCGAGTGCATGAGCTTGCGTGCGGCACGAAAAATATGCGCGAAGGTCTAGCGGACCTGATTGGAAATGTTCCAACTCTTTATACAGAAGGTCTACTTCGTGAAATGATGGCGATAGAGCAACATGAGCATGTCCGCGAACAGCTTTTTGAAAGTGCTGTGTTGATTGCCGCTCATGACATGAAGAGCTCGCGATTGTACGATGCTGACCTTGCTTATGCTTATGCCCGCGCGGAAAACACCCTGCCGTTGCGCGACCGTGACGAGAAGCATCTTCCCTGTTATTAACCCGACGCTATCAAAGGACATACTCCACCCCATGAAACCACTCATCTTCTCAATCGGCGATAAGACGCCGAAAATTCACGAAACCGCTTTCATCGCGCCGGGCGTTGTGATCGCCGGCGATGTGGAGGTCATGGAGAACGCCTCCGTCTGGTACGGCTCGGTGCTGCGTGGCGATTCCAACAAGATCGTCATCGGTAAAGGCTCGAACATACAGGACGGCACCATCATCCATGTGGACGAACCATCCATGGGCGGCGTGCCGACGATCATCGGTGACAACGTGCTGGTCGGTCACAAATGCATGTTGCACGGCGCCACGGTGCACGACGGCGGCTTTGTCGGCATGTGTTCAACCATGCTCGACGGATCGGTGGTGGAAACCGGCGCGATGCTCGCCGCTGGCGCCTTCCTTGCGCCGAAGAAAATTGTTCCCGCCGGTGAAATGTGGGCTGGCATGCCCGCGCGCAAGTTTCGCGACTTGCGCGAAGGCGAAGACAAATTCGCACTGATGGGTTCCGCGCATTATGTCGAGGAAGCCAACGTCCACCGCAAAGCGCTGGCGGCGCTTTAGCCAAAATTCGCGCCCACGCTTCGCCCTTCGAGACACAAAAATTTCTTCATCCTGAGGGGCCTGCAAGGCCGTCTCGAAGGACCAAGAAATTCTTGTTCCTCAGGATGAAGCATTCCTTTACTCGTGCAACTAATCAAATAACGAGGCCCTGATCGGTTCGATCAGTCCGGGGCCGTCATTGCGCGGGCTGCCAACATCTTTCGACACCGAGTAGCAATTCCAGCAGCCCGCCGCGCCTGGCGTTAGCAAATCGGTAATGCCGTCCAGGTCGCGCTCATCGGCTTCGAGCCATCGCGCATAATCCTCCGGCGGGATGACAACCGGTTCACGGTGATGAAGGGATCGCATCTCCCGCGCGGGTTCAACCGTCAAAAGCGCCAGCGTGTCAATTTCGCCGCCGCTAATATCGACCGCTGTCTCCCAGATGCCGGCAAATGCGAAGAGCCTTTTGTCGGAACGGCGAACACAATATGGTTGCTTATCTCTGTTCTCAGTTTTCCATTCGTAGTAGCCATCGGCGGGTACAAGACAACGCCGCCGTTTGTAGGCGGAACGAAAGCTCGGCTTTTCCATTACCGTTTCGCTGCGCGCATTAACAAGCGGCTTGGATTCTGGGGTTTTCCGCCATTCGGGGATAAACCCCCAACGAACAAGCGCATACTCACGGGTCCGCCGTTCACTCTGCCGGATAATGGCAACGGGTTGCGTCGGATATATATTATATCGTGGTGGAAAATTATCGCGCACCGCAACGCTAAACAAGGCGCCCACTTCCGCGGGAGTCGAAATAAGATAAAAGCGTCCACACATGTCAGCTGTTTTACAGGCGATATATGAGTGAGCAACGAGATATTTTCGTCGGCGTCGGCGCTGTCGTTTTTCGCGGTGACGACATTCTTCTCATCAAGCGCGGCAAACCACCCTTTGAGGGGCAATGGTCGATTCCCGGCGGCGGGCTGGAACATGGCGAGGCGCTGACCAGCGCTGTCATCCGCGAAGTGCGCGAAGAAACGGGCCTTGAAATCACCATCACCGGGCTGCTCGATGTGTTCGAGGCCCTGCCCGCTGAAACCGGGTTTGCGACTCACACGATCATGATCGACTATGTGGCGGAGTGGGTTTCCGGCGAACCGGTCGCTGCGGACGACGCTATCGAGGCTGAATTCGTCAGTATCGACGAGGCGATCGAGCGACTTTCGTGGGATGTGACCCGCCAGGCGGTCAGGCGCGCGGTGGAGCGGCGGGCCGAACCAACAACCGGTGGACTTTCGTAACCGGCCATAATCCGGCTATATTTCTGCGAGAGAAGGACGCCCGTGAGATACAAGCACATCATATTCGCCTTGTTGGCCTCATTCGCGATCACGCCGCTTACCGTTCCGGCGGCGGCGCAGGACCTTGAGGAATATCTGGAACGTCAGCGGGATCTGACTGTCTTGTCCACGCTGTTCGGTGAGATGCACCACATCCGCCGGACTTGCGAGCCCCGCTATGAGGCTGATGTCTGGCGTGATCGGATGAAGCAGCTCATGTCGCTCGAAGAACCGGAAGAGGCCGTGCGAGAGAAACTGGTGCAACAATTCAACGAAGGCTATCGGCAAGCACAACGCAGCTTCCCGTCCTGCGATCGCCGAGCACGGGACTATGCCGCCGCCCGCGCGGCGCAAGGCGAATCAATCGTGCGGCGGCTGATGGCGGCGCTGGAAGAAGAAGAGACTTTCGACACCGGCCCGCTACTGATTCAGCCCGAGGCGCCGGCCATCACGGTGAACGACTGACGATTAATCGTCCAACGCCTCATAGGTCACCAAACGGAAACGCGAACCTTCCGCGTCGCGCATAGCAGCCGCGACAGCGCCGTGGGTTTCCTCGTTCCAACCGGTCCAGGCGTCAACGAACTGGTTCGTTGCAGCACGGTCACCTTGATACTGCAGATCCAGAACCGCCGCGAGCAATGACGACACCGCTTCGGGATAACGGGCGTAATCAATCGCCAGCTTTCCATCTTCAAAACGCAGCAAGCCTTTGTCGAGAAACCAGTTCCACTGTATGAGCTGCATGGTTTGATAGGCCTGTTCGCGGCGCGGCCGGTTTTTCTGCAAGACCCGTAATATACCGCTGGCGTAAATCCCGCGGCGTTGCTCGTCGGTGTAATAGCCCGCATCATGGAGCCGTCGCGCGGCGAAAAGGGAGACGAGGTCGGATTTCATTTCCTCGATCAGGTCCGCCGTATCCTGCAACGCCGAATTTATGTCGCCGCCTTCTTTTGTTTGATCGGGACCGAGGTAATGCCCGACTTCGTGCCAGAGCGTTCGATAGAAATTGCCCTCGATGGCGAGGTCGCCTCGATGCGTGTCAACGACAGCGGCGTTAAACGACTTTTCCGATTCAGCAAAAATTTGTTCGTTCTGGAGGATGTTCGACCGGATCAAAATCGTCCGGCCATATTGCCGCGACAGGTGCCCTTCATTGGGGAGGATCGTCGCGGTGTTTGTTCCGCGCGCCTGACCGAAATCCACAACGACATTGTAAACGCCCACGGGAATATTGCTGCGAACTTTCTTCTTCGCATCATAAGGCAACGCATCTTCGATCGCTTGAATGTCGCCAATGGCGGCGGCAAGCTCGTCGCTTTTTTCCTTATCGCGCTGGAGCAATGAGAGACTGAAAAAACTTTTCACGCCATAAAGCGCATCATCATATGTCTCATAGCTGCCGATCTGCGCATTCAGATTGCCGGTGAAGTCGCCCGTCACCCAGGCCGCATCGCCGCCATCGTAGTCGTCGGCAAGCAAATCGCGTGCGCGCAGGCGCAAGAAGCGGGCGAACGCGGCATCGTCTTCGTCCACGTGATCAGCCGCAGCGATCAACCGGTCGTAGATAAAGAAAATGTCATCTGCATAGGCGAGTGAAAAGGGAAGCGCGAAATATTCGTCCGCATTGGTGATTTTCTCGCGCAATCCCGGGTGTAGAACATCAAGCGCCGGGCGCGCATCAAGCTCACTCAAGGCTGCGCTTTTGTTTTCCGGTGTCGCTGCGCGCACCACGGCGCGAAGGTGCAAGATGTCACCGCGCATTTCAGGGTTGGCCGCAAGGTAGGCATCCATCGCTTCGCGGGTGACGCCTTGTGGATAAACATTTCGAGCTGGCGCTTCTGACTCCACGTTCAAAAACGCCACACGCTTATTTTCAAGCGTTGTCGTGATCGGCCCATTCATCGTCCAGAACAGGTCTTTCAGCGCCTGCCGGCCCTCAGCCGTTTTCAGCGCTTGTTCCGCCGCACGCGCCTGCGGGTGGCGTTGTTCCAGATACAGCGTGTGAAGCCGATCCCCGGCGGCCAGCAGTTCTTCAACGGCTTCGCGCTCGCCAGCGCTTAACTGTGCGGTGTTAAAATCAAGGTGCAGCCGCATGGTTTTGTCGAGAATCGGCGCGGCTTGTTCCGGCGACCAGGCGCCATCGAAAAAATCATTGGCGATCGCTGCGGGGGCGACCGCTGCGGGAGACCCTTCGGAGCCTGTTTCGGACTGCGCCGCCGCCGCATTCTCGGTCACCGCACTGGCTGCTTCATCACTTTGATTGCAACTCACCGCGAACATCGCGACGCCAGCGATCAACAGTTTTTTCATCATCGCACCTTTGCTATTGTCTTATCTAATCGAGAATGAATTCCAGCGGATCAATCTGACTTCAACCCGGAGAACCGCCAGTCGAGTGCGGCGCCCGCGTGAAAGGGAACCAGTTTTAATTCACCGGCGCCAATCGTATCGGGAACATCCGCCTTGCTTCGCTCCAGAACAATGTACTCATCGTTGAGAGGCAATCCGTAAAAGCGTGGCCCGTGTTCCGACGCGAACGCTTCGAGTTTATCGAGAGCGTGCTCTTCCTCAAAAACTTTAGCATAGCTCTCCATAGCGAATGGCGCATTGAATACGCCCGCGCAGCCGCAAGCCGATTCCTTAGCGGTGACGGCGTGCGGCGCTGAATCCGTTCCCAAGAAAAATTTCGAGGAGCCGGAGGTTGCAGCGCGCCGCAGCGCGAGCCGATGTTTTTCTCTTTTTGCGACAGGCAGGCAATAATAATGAGGGCGGATGCCGCCCTGAAAAATCGCATTGCGATTGAACTCAAGATGGTGCGGCGTAATCGTTGCGGCGAGGTTGTCGCCGCCGCTACTGACAAAATCAGCCGCGTCAGCCGTCGTGATATGTTCAAAAACGACCTTCAGTTCGGGAAACGCCCGTACGGCCGGTGACAAAACACGATCGATAAAAACAGCTTCCCGGTCGAAAATATCGATTTCAGCGTCGGTTACTTCGCCATGCACCAGCAGCGGCATGCCGATGCGCTGCATGATTTCAAACACTGGATGGATTTTTTTGATGTCCGTAACGCCATAACTCGAATTTGTCGTCGCATTGGCGGGGTAGAGCTTACACGCAGTGAACACCTCCTCTTGAAATCCTTGCTCGATTTCCCCGGGGTTGGCGGCATCCGTCAGATAACAGGTCATCAGCGGCGTAAACGAATGGGCGCCTGAAACCGCCTGCACAATCCGCTCACGATAAGCGCGCGCGGCGGCGCGTGTCGTCACCGGCTCCGCCAGATTAGGCATGATAATGGCGCGTGCAAATTGCCGGGCCGTGTGATCGGCGACCGCTTTCAGCATTGCACCATCGCGCAAATGCACATGCCAGTCGTCCGGCCGGCGCATCACCAACCGGTTCGACTGACCATCACTAGTGCTGGAATCATTGCTCGGTGTCATGGCGCTAGGGTGTAACCATCAAACGCCCCTGCGAAAAGCCGTTCTAAAGGGCTTTTTCTTCAATTTGCAGGCTGCAACGCAAGGCGGTAGGTTATTTGACGGAGAGAGCTTTCGGAGAGTCCCCGTGAACGATCAATATGGAAACGGCCGCTGGGGCACCGGGGCACGCCCCGTTGGGACAGGCCCGGCCCAGTCCGCCTGGGATCAGGGCGCGGCGGCGAGGCGCGCTGAACAGTTGCGCCGCGAGCAGCAATCGCGCGACGAGATGTATCGCCGCATGCGCGTGGACCAGCAAAAACGAGAGGTGGACAGCCGGCGCGCGCGAGGCGAAGATACGCAAGCGGGCGAACGCGTCCGCCCTACCTCAAACGCGGTTTCCGCCGGAACCGAGGGTGAAGGGGGAGGCCTCATCACTCTCGCCGCCATTGGCGGGTTTACTTTTCTGCTCGTGACCATCTGGAATATTCTGTTGGGGACGCTTCCCGCGTTCAGCGGCGCCGTTGGGACAGCTTTGAAATTCAGCCCTTGGGTCGTTGGCGTCGCCGGCATTGCAATTGGCATTCGTATTCAGAAAACTCTGGAGCACATCGCCAGCTGGATTCTTGTGGCGGCGGTGCTGTTTTTCGGTTCCGCCATTGCCTATGGGCTATACAAAGGATTTACCAGCGCTGGCGGCTAGCGCCGGAGCTTATCGCTTGCAGTCACCACTGCGCCGCCTATATGTCGGCGCATGAGCGAACTTCGCAAATTGCCTGACCGCACTATCATCTCCGTTACCGGCGATGACGCTGAAACCTATCTGAAGGGACTGGTCACCAATGGCCCGCCGGATGAAGCTGGTTGTTTTTCCGCGCTGTTAACCCCGCAAGGAAAGATTCTTTTTGATTTCTTCATCAGCAAATCGGCGAATGGCTTTTCTATCGACGTTCGCAATGACGCCGCTGAAGCGCTCGTAAAGAGACTCACTCTTTATCGCCTGCGCGCCAAGGTCGAAATCGGAATTGATATCACTCGCACGGTCTTGGCCGACCCAAACAACGACAACAGCCGAACGACAGCGCCCATAGACCAATGCCGCGACGCCGAGGACGATACTCACTATCACGCCCGGCGCATCGCCGCCGGCATTCCGGAATGGGGCGCTGATTTTGGTTCCGATGAGGTTTTTCTCATGGACGTCAATTACGATCTGCTTGGCGGTGTCGATTATAAAAAAGGCTGCTTCATCGGTCAGGAGGTCTCAAGCCGAATGAGGCGCAAGGGCGAAGCGCGCCGCCGCACGTTGATCGCAGAATTTAGCGACGCGCCGCCGGCAAAAGGGACGCCGATTACGGCAGGCAAGTCTACCATCGGCGAAGTCATGAGTAGCGCTGGCGCCCTCGCCCTCGCCTGTGTCCGCCTCGACCGCTGGGAAAAGGCGGCCGCGGAAAAAACGCCCCTGGAATGCGGCGGACAATCACTGTCCTTGCGCATTCCGGAATACCTCGAACAAGGCTAGTCTCCGCACAAACAGCTTCGGAGAGAAACGCCATGACGCCCACAGCCACAACATTGCTTCTGCTCGTCGCCTGGTTTTTGTTGCTTTTGCTGACCCTTGGATTTTTGCGCACGTCACTCGTGATGACCGGCAAACGTGCGGCCAATTCATTCGCACCCTCGGGCGACGATATGGCCGATTTCGGCAAGCGCCTGACCCGCGCCCACGCCAACTGTTATGAAAACCTGCCGGCGGCGGCGGCTGTACTTCTCTACGCGATCGCAACCAGCCAGACCGGAATGACAGACGGGCTCGCCTATATCTTCCTTGGCGCGCGCATAGCGCAATCTGTTGCGCATCTGATTTCCACCAGCCGGCCTCTGGTCACCATTCGTTTCGCCTTTTTCGTTGTCCAGGTTGTTATCTTGGCCTTCTGGGTCTTGAAGCTCTTACATGTCGTGTAACCCGTGAAGAAAAAGCTCCATTGCCTTTGGGCGCCGGAAGACGACCAGATTTATCGTCAGTATCATGATAAAGAGTGGGGCGTGCCGGAATATGATGATCGTGCGTTGTTTGAAAAGCTGATCCTGGACGGGTTTCAGGCGGGACTTTCCTGGCGCACGATCCTCTATAAGCGCGATAATTTTCGCAAAGCGTTTGACGGCTTCAACCCGGGAAAAATCGCCCGCTACACGCCGAAAAAAATCGAGCGGCTCATGGGTGACGCGGGAATCATCCGGTCGAATACCAAAATCAACGCGACAATCGGCAACGCCAAAGCCTATCTCAAGATCATGGAGGAAGAGCCGGAGGGGTTTTCCGGCCTTCTCTGGGCCTTTGTCGATGGCGCCCCTGTAGTCAACAAGGTCAAGAATTATCGCGATCACATGGTCAAATCGCCCCAGAGCGAGGCCATGGCGAAAGAATTGAAACGCCGGGGATTCAAGTTTTGCGGCCCGGTCATTGTTTACGCCTTCATGCAGGCGGTCGGCATGGTCAACGATCACGAGACCGGCTGTCCGCGCTGGAAAGACGTGCAGAAACTGGCGCGCTAGCCGCCTCGTGGTGTTGCGCCTTCGATAAGAACGGCGCAAATTAGCGATATCAATTCGCTCGCAAACCGTCTGCCCGAAAGAATAAACATGTCCCAACACGCTCCCGACGTGCGCATCGCCTCCACTGGTCTCTTTACGCCCTCCAATTCCATCTCCAATGAGGAGCTAGTCGTCGCGTTCAACGCCTATGTGGACAAGTTTAACGATGACAATGCGGCGAGAATAACGGCGGGAGAAATCGAGCCGTTACAAAAGTCCTCTGCGGAATTCATTGAAAAAGCCTCCGGCATCAAAGCGCGCTTCGTGATGGATAAGGCCGGTATTCTGGACGTTAACAGGATGGCGCCGCGCATTCCGCCCCGCGCCAACACAGAACTTTCAGTGCTGGCGGAGATGGCCGTCAACGCTGCGCGCGAAGCCATGCGCAATGCTGATTTAAAGCCCGGCGACATCGACGGCGTCATTTGCGCCGCCTCAAACCTGCAACGGGCCTACCCTGCGATCGCCGTTGAAATACAGGACGCGCTCGGCATTGACGGATTTGCCTTCGACATGAATGTCGCCTGCGCTTCCGCCACGTTCGGTATTGAAACGGGCCTTGGGCTGATCCGAGCGGGATCGCGCCGGGTGCTGATGGTCAACCCTGAAATCTGTTCGGCGCATTTGAATTTCCGCGACCGCGACAGCCATTTTATTTTCGGCGATGTTTGCACGGCGGTCATCCTTGAGCGCGCGGATGGCGCGCCCTCCGGTGAGTCATGGGACGTTCTGGGCACGCGCCTTAGGACAAAGTTTTCAAACAATATCCGCAACAATTTCGGCTTTTTGAACCACTGCGAGCGAGAGGACGGCGCCCCCGCGGATCCGCAATCTGATCCGTCTACGGATAAACTCTTTATCCAGGAAGGCCGTAAGGTCTTCAAGGAAGTTGTGCCGATCGTCAGCGAATTGATCTCAACCCATTTAAGCGACGCCGGCATTGCTCCGGATACGGTAAAACGCTTCTGGCTGCATCAGGCGAACCTCTCCATGAATGAGTTCATCGCCCGCCGCGTGCTTGGCCGCGACGCGACACGCGAAGAAGCGCCGGTCGTGCTCGACGAATACGCCAACACGTCATCCGCAGGTTCGATCATCGCCTTCCACAAACACCGCGCCGATATTGCTTTAGGTGACATTGGCGTGATCTGCGGCTTTGGCGCTGGATATTCCGCCGGTTCTGTCATAGTGCGAAAAGCATCATAGGCTTTTCAACACGGAACTGATTTCATGGCTCTATTGGCTCGGCGACGCTTCGCGCCCGCATCACTTTTCCTGCCCGCATCACTTTTCCTGATTACCGCAGCGTGCTCGGCCGCAACGGAAGATAAACCTGCGTCCCAAAGCACGGAAACCGAAACGCCAGCCCAAACCGCCAACCCCGCCCCGACGCGCGGGCTCAATCATGTGGGCCTCACCGTTCGCGATCTTGAAGCGTCGGTGGCGTTCTTTACCGAGGCGCTGAACTGGGAGGTCGCTGGGGGCGATCCGGATTATCCATCGGTGTTTGTCACAGATGGCGAGATTTTCGTCACGCTCTGGCGCGCGACAGACCCGGCGGCTGCAACACCGTTTGACCGCAAGACCAATATCGGCCTGCATCATCTGGCGCTGACCGTGCCGGATCTCGAAACGCTCGATGAAATCCACCAGAAGCTGAAAGCCTGGCCCGGTGTCGAAATCGAGTTTGCGCCGGAATTCATGGGCAACGGCCCAACCACCCATATGATGACTTACGAGCCCAGCGGATCGCGCATCGAATTCGTGGTTCCGCGCGGTCGCAAGCGCGGCGACCCGCAATAGTTTCGCAGAACCTCGCACGGTTCAGTAGATTTTCAGCTTTTCGGGGTCTACCAAGGCGACCGACGCTGAACAGGACCGTTTGCAACGTGACCAACCATCTCCACAAAGGCGATCTGCCTGCCGGGCTTGATCTCGGGCCCGTCGTCGCCGTCGATAGCGAGACCATGGGATTAAATCCCCATCGCGACCCGCTATGCGTGGTGCAGCTTTCCGCCGGTGACGGCGACGCGCATCTGGTTCAGCTCGATCGCAACACCTATGACGCGCCAAGGCTGAAGGCGCTTCTCAGCGACCGGCAAGTTCTGAAGATATTCCATTTCGCCCGGTTTGACGTAGCCGCCTTTCAGCACTGGCTGAAGGTTGAGACCGCACCGGTCTACTGCACCAAAATCGCGTCGAAGCTCTGCCGCACCTATACGGACCGCCATGGCCTGAAAGACCTTTCGCGGGAACTTTTAAGCGTGGATATGTCCAAGCAGCAGCAATCCTCAGACTGGGGGGCGGACACGCTCTCCCCGGCCCAGATAGAGTACGCCGCCTCGGATGTCCTTTATCTGCACGCGCTAAAGGCGAAACTCGAAGAAATGCTCGCCCGCGAAGGCCGCACCGCGCTCGCCCAGGCTTGCTTTGAGTTTTTGCCGACCCGGGCGACGCTCGACCTTGAAGGATGGCCGGAAACGGACATTTTCGCCCACTCCTGAGCGGCGAAATCACCTTTAAAAGCGTTTATTTAAGCCGCTCTTGCTTCCCTCCGCGCCCCGCGCGACTATATGGAGGAAGCGGCCGCCGCAAAGTGCATTTGGCCGACAAGAGTTGCAAACTGTTAGGAAAGCCGCACCGGGCATGACCACCGCCGTCACCGATCCTGAAACCGTCGCCGGGACCCAAAGCGGGGCCAGCGGCAGACGGCGGCTAGACAGTCTTCCCTCGCGCGCACGCACCACCGGCAACCAGGCGGCTGCGCGCTCGCGCATGGTGCGGCGATTGCGGATCGGGTTGCCGATTGTTGGGCTGGTTCTCGTCGCTGCGTTCTTTTTCAATTCTCAATCAAAGCAGGCCGATCCCGCGTTCTTGGACGATTTCAAAGATGTTCAGGCGACGGCGGAAGAACTTCGCATGGCTAGCCCAACGTTCTCCGGAGTCGACAACAAAGGCCAGCCGTTTGAAATCACGGCAGTGGCTGCGATCCAGAACCCGAAAGTCAAAGACATCGTACAACTTGAACAACCGCGCGCGGTGCAAGGCGAAGTCAACGAAACCAATACGGTGACGGCGCGGACGGGCGTTTACAAATCCGATGTAAAAATCCTGGAGCTCGCGGACGACGTCACGCTTGAACATGAAGTCGGGGCGGATACCTATATATTCCGGTCGCCCTCTGCGACCGTTTCCATTGACGACAAAATCGTCACCAGCGACGCCGGAATCGGCGGTGAAGGTCCCGATGGCCAGGCGCTGCAGGCGGACAGAATGAAAGCCTATAATGGCGAAGGCCGTGTTGTGCTTGAGGGCAATGTACGCATGCGCATCTACCCGAAAAATGCAGACAAACCCGCCAAAGCATCCGATACCCAAACCCCGCCGCTAAAAGACGTCGATATCGTCAAACCGCAATGAACTGGCCGCAATAAAAAGCCGCAATGAAGAAGACTATGATCAAAAAATTCAGAACAGTGATGTGCATTTCCATGCTCGCCAGCGCCTGGATGGCGCCCGCTCAGGCGCAACTCGTTTCAAAGAGTGATGAGCCTATCGACATCACAGGCGATACGGCGGAGTTTCAGGACAATCTGGCCATCTGGACCGGTAATGTCCGTGTCGTGCAGGGCGAAGGGATATTGACCGCCGAACGGCTCGAGGCGGTCCTGCTCGACGGCGGCGGCTTTGAAACCATCACCGCCATCGGCACGGTGCGTTATTCAAACGGCAAAGAGGCCATTACCGGCGAACGCGCCGTTTTCAACGACGCCGAACAAACCATCATCATGACGGAAGACGTCATCGTCACCCAGGGCAAGCAAGTGCTTTCCGCCGGAAAAGTCACTTATTGGGTTGAGACCGGTAAGGTTTTGTTTACCCCGGAGCCTGGAAAACGTATTCGCGGCCTTTTCTTCACCAAATCCGACGACGAGCAGACCTAATGGTTAACGCCCGATGACACGCAATCGAACGCCTTCACTGAACATTAAAGAGAGATGCGCTTAATGAGCGAGAATATGGAAACGCCAGGCAACACAACCCCGAGCGCCAATGACGGCGCAGCCAAGCCAAAGCGGCTGAAACCCAAAGTTGTAGAGGGTGGCGGCGCTTTGTCGGCGGAAAACCTCGGCAAATCGTTCAAACGCCGGCCCGTCGTCCGCGGCGTCTCCATGAGCGTGAAACGCGGCGAAGTCGTTGGCCTTCTTGGTCCGAATGGCGCCGGTAAAACCACCTGCTTTTACATGATCACGGGCCTTATCCCGGCGGATCGCGGGCGGATCACCATTGACGGCCATGACGTCACTGGCCTTCCGATGTATCAGCGCGCGCGGCTTGGCGTCGGTTATCTGCCGCAGGAAGCCTCGATTTTTCGCGGCCTTTCCGTAGAGCAAAACCTGCGTGCGGTTGTGGAGTTGATCGAAAACAACAAAGATAAGCAGCAGGCGATTATCGACGATCTCCTCAATGAATTTCACATCACCCATTTGCGCTCCGCGCCGGCGATCGCGCTTTCTGGCGGCGAGCGTCGCCGCGTCGAGATTGCGCGCGCGCTGGCCACGGCGCCGTCATTCATGCTGCTCGACGAACCCTTCGCCGGCATCGATCCTCTGGCGATCGCGGAAATCCGTGAGCTGGTCGCACATCTAAAAGATCGCGGTCTTGGGGTTTTGATAACCGATCACAATGTAAGAGAGACACTCGATATTATTGATCGTGCGTACATCATTCACGAAGGCGAAGTTCTGCTAGAGGGCGCGCCGGGCGACATTGTCGGCGATAAGGACGTAAGGCGCGTCTATCTCGGCGACAGGTTCCAGATGTAAGAAAGGCGTAGAAGGGGGCAGTGTGGCGTTAGCTCCAAGACTAGAACTCCGGCAATCGCAACAACTTGTGATGACGCCGCAATTGCAACAGGCAATCAAGCTGTTGCAATTGTCGAATCTTGAACTCGCCGAATATGTCGACGATCAGCTCGAACAAAACCCCTTTCTTGAACGCGACGAAGCCCCCGCCGACGCCCCCGCAGAACGTCGAGGCGAAGCACAGTCGGAGGCGCCCGCATCCACGCAAACTTCCGAAGTCGGATCTGAAGGCGAAGGCGCCGCGCGCGAAGCGCGCGAGGCGCTCGATGTCGAGTATGAAGATGTCGACCCCAGCGGGTCGGGAAGCGACGCCGCCTATGGCGATTACCGGCCAAATGACTGGGCTTCCACTACATCCGGCGGCGGCCCGGACAGCAACGATCAGGAATTTGGCGCGACGCTGAAAAAAGAAATTTCACTCGCCGACCACCTCACCGAACAGCTTCATGTGGCGACGCGCGATCCGATGCAATTGTTCATCGGCGCTTATCTCATCGATATGATCGACGAAGCCGGCTATTTGCGTGAAGAACTCGCCCTTGTCGCCGACCGCCTCGGCGCGGAACTTTGCGACGTAGAAAAAACCCACCGGATGATCACCACGTTCGACCCATCAGGCGTTGGCGCGCGCGATCTGAAGGAATGCCTGAAGCTGCAATTGATTGATGCGGATCGGTACGACCCGACAATGCAGGCGTTCGTGGAAAACGTCGAACTCGTCGCCAAAAACGATCTTAAAGGATTGCTTCGCGTCACCGGCGCCGATGAAGAAGACGTGCGCGATATGATCGCCGAGATCAGAGCGCTGACGCCCAAGCCCGGTTACGCTTATGGCGGCGGCACGGTACAATCCATTGCGCCAGACGTATTCGTGGTGAAATCCGCCGACGGCGGCTGGAAGGTTGAGTTAAACAGCGAAACGCTTCCGCGCATTCTCGTCAACCAGCGCTACTACGCAGAAATTTCCTCCGTCAACGGCGCTGACGAAAAAGACAAAACCTACATCACCGAACAATTCGCCACCGCCAACTGGCTGGCGAAAAGTCTGCATCAGCGCGCGCAGACAATCTTGAAAGTTGCGAGCGAAATTGTGCGCCAACAAGATGCGTTCCTCGCTTATGGCGTCAAACATTTGCGTCCGCTCAATCTGAAAACTGTCGCCGACGCCATCGAGATGCACGAATCGACGGTTTCGCGTGTGACGTCGAATAAATATATTGCGACGCCGCGCGGGCTCTTTGAATTAAAGTACTTCTTCACAGCGTCCATCGCGTCCTCCAGCGGCGGCGAAGCGCATTCGGCTGAGGCCGTGCGCCACCGGATTCGCGAACTCGTGGAAGCCGAAACCAAGGACTCGGTCTTGTCGGACGATAAAATCGTTGAGATCTTGTGCGCGGAGGGCGTCGAAATCGCCCGCCGGACTGTGGCGAAGTACCGGGAGACGTTGAATATTCCCTCTTCGGTGCAGCGCCGTAGAGCGATGTTGCAAACGGCGATCTAACCCTTTAATCCGCGCAGCCAAACCCAATATCGGGTACAATGCGCGGATTGATAACAGGCCGCCATTTTCAGGAGGTCCAATGGACATTCAGGTCAGCGGTAAGAACATGGATTTGGGCGACGCCCTGCAAACCCATGTGACCGATAAGCTTTCTGACAGTGTTGAGAAGTATTTCGACCGGGGTTTTGAAGCCACCGTCACATTCGCCAAGGAGCGCCACCTGATCGAGTGTGACGTTACCGCACATCTTGCCTCCGGCGTATTTCTGGCCGCCCACGGGGAAGGTGGCGACGCCTACGGCGCTTTTGACGAAAGTGTGGAAAAGCTCGAAAAACGCATCCGCCGCTACAAGCGTCGCCTGAAAAACCACCATGCGAGCGGAAAAGAGCCCCTGCCGGCCGAGAACGCCTCCTATTACCTGCTGGAGCCCTTTGGGGAGGAGGATGAAGCGTCGACCGACGATTCCGATCCGCATCCGGTTGTGGTCGCTGAATCCCAGACCACCTTGAGGGAAATGACCGTGGGCGCCGCTGTTATGCAGCTGGATCTGGCGGAACAACCTGCGATTGTATTCAAGAACGCCGCCCACGGTAGAATCAACGTTGTCTACCGCCGCCGGGACGGCCATATTGGCTGGGTTGATCCGACGGCCTCTTGAGACTACAGCGGCCCGCCTGCGCCCCCAAAGCTGACTTCGAAAGCTTGCATTGGGTGAGCGTGGTTAATCGATACCTTACGGCCGCCCACTATTGTGAAACGACGTCGGTGAAATGAGTTTGTGTGAGTGTGATGGGACTTGATGACCTTCTGAGCCCGCAGGGCGTGATCCATAATCTCCGAGCTAGATGCAAACGCGAAGCGCTGCAAACGCTTGCGGAAGCGGCGAGTCTGCAAATCAATCGCCCGGCCTCGGAAATTATGACCACCCTTCTTGAGCGCGAACAGCTTGGCTCCACGGGCGTCGGCGACGGCGTCGCCCTGCCCCATGGCAAAATGGAAGGCCTTAACAAAATCGTCGGCTTTCTTGCGCGTCTTGAAACGCCCGTTACGTTTGACGCCGTCGATGACCAGCCGGTCGACCTCATTTTCATGCTGCTCGCACCGGCGAATGCAACAGCGGCGCACTTGAAAGCCCTGGCGAAAGTTTCGCGCCTGTTGCGTGATCAGGATGCCCGCGACGCTCTGCGCGGCGCCGATACGGCCGAGGCCTTGTTCGCCATAGCAACAGCGGACCAAAAGCATCACGCCGCTTAAAAACGCGCGCGGTTCAATCTCTTTTATTTTGATGAATTGCGTCAGTGAACGCTGACAGGATTCATTTCATATTGACGTGCAGCAGCAAACGCCAGCTCACGATCACCGACCAGCGCGAGCCGTTCGCCGCTTGAGGAATGAACTGAATATAAAATATCGCCGTCGTCAATTTCGATGGCGACATCGCCGTCCTCGTCAATCAGATCGTCGATAACGTCACGTGCGGTCACCGTCCGGATATAGACGAGCTTGCGCCCGCCCAACTCCGCAAAATCGCGCGCAGACAACGGCTTTTGACCGCTCTCATTGGTAATCGCGCCATTTTTCATCAGTGTCATCTCTTCAGCACCTTTTGCCGTTCTATTTGTGACGTTCCGCGTATTGTGCCGGAAAACTGGCTAGTAAAACGTGAACGCCGACTGCGAATTCTGACGATCAATATTTACGAATCGGAAACGGCGAATTTTCGCCGGTTTCGTGGCTGGATCGCCATCATTCGCCTGTTACAGGACATATGTGGCTATATTATAACATTTCAAGGCGCTTATTTTCCACAGCAGCGCCGGGGCAAAGCCGCGTCCAGCCCGTAATATGCTGTATTTATTGGAATTTTTTCTCTAAAGACCGTCGTTCAGGATCGACGCAAAAAGCGCCGGATCAACATTCCCCCCGGAGAGCGTGATGCCGGTGGTCTTACCGGCTCCGTCAAATTTCTGTGATAACAGCGCCGCCAGCGCTACCGCGCCGCCCGGCTCCACCACGAGCTTGAGATGCTGAAAGGCGAAAAGCATCGCTGCGCGCACTTCCTGTTCGGTCAAAGTGACGCCGCCGCGAACCAGCCGTTGCATGATGGGAAAGGTCAGCCAGCCCGGCGATGGGGTTGCGATGGCGTCGCAGATTGTCGGCCTTTTCACGTCCGCCTTCAGCCGCTCCCCGGCCTCAATGGACGCCCAGGCTTCGTCATAACCTTCCGGCTCGGCGATCCAGACTTGCGTCTTCGGCGAGACGTCATCGAGGATCGTCGCGCAGCCCGAGGTCAATCCGCCGCCGCCGCAACAAACAATAAAAGCGTCAAGGGCGGCGCCGCGGTCGCAAGCGTCCTCCCAAACCTCCAGGGCCAGCGTGCCCTGCCCTTCGACGATATGCGGATGATCATAAGACGGCGCCAGCGCCATGCCCCGCTCGCGTAATATACGCATCGCAATCTCTTCGCGATCCTGCGTGTAACGATCATAGGTGATAATTTCCGCACCGAGCTTTTTGACGTTCTGCGCTTTTATTTTTGGCGCATCTTTCGGCATCACGATCGCCGCCTTGGTGTCGAAAAGCTTGGCCGCGAGTGCAACCCCTTGCGCATGATTACCTGACGACCAGGCAAGAACGCCATTGCGGCGCTGTTCTTTTGTCAGCTGCGAAATCAAATTATACGCGCCGCGAAATTTGAACGAACCGTATCGCTGTAGCACTTCCGCCTTGATTAGCACGCGGCCGCCCACTTGCTCGTTGAGCGCCTCACTTTCCAGCAACGGCGTACGCACGGCTTTGCCTTCAAGCCGAGCCGCCGCCTGGCACACGCCTTCAGCGGTGACTTTCATCTCATCAACCAATAACCCGGTCATCTTTACAGCTTTCTCAATTAATACAGGCGCCGCGCCAGCAGGCCGACAGTGAACGCAAATGAAGAATTCGCCAAGGCGTTTTTGAGGCTTTGTAAAGACGCGGGCGCCGTCCGGGCAATCAGCTCGTTGTTAGAGAGCCGGCGAAGAGGAGCAGCAGAACACCGAAGATGACACGATAGATAACGAACGGCGTAAAGCTTATGGTTTGCGTCAATTTCATTAACAGGGCGATGGCGCCGTAAGCACAAGCGAACGACAGCACAGCAACGATGGCCGCGCTGGTCATGGTCGCGCCCGCCCCCTCCTGCACGATGCCAATCACGGCAAATGCGCCAAGCGCCAGTATGGTCGGGATAGCGAGCAACATTGAAAACCGCGCTGCTTCCGGCCGTGACCAGCCAAGATAGCGCGCCATGGTCATGGTGACGCCCGAACGCGAAACGCCGGGCACCAGCGCACACATCTGCGCCGCACCGATGGACATCGCCTCACGCCAGGTTATCCGGTCGAGCCCCGCCTTTTCTCCGGTGGTCCGGTCGGCATGCCACAGCAAGAGCCCGAAAATGATGCTGACCCAACCGATCACCACCGGCGAACGCAATGTCGATGTAAGATCGAACAAGACGAATACCGCCGCCAGTATCAATGTCGGAATTGTCGCTGCGGCAATAAACAAAAAAAGCTTGCGATCATCGCTTGGCTTGAATCGCAGCGTATCGATCCCGCCGCGAAACAACATCGCCGTCTCTGTGCGGAAATACAAAAGCACGGCGCCGAGCGAGCCCACATGCGCGGCAATATCAATGAGCGGACCCTGATCCTGCCAGCCATTTACCGCCAGCGGCGCCAGGATGAGATGGGCCGAGGAAGAGATCGGCAGGAACTCGGTAATGCCCTGAATAACCGCCAGAACGATAAGCTGAATAAGACTCATGACTTGCTCATAACCGGATTTGCGCGCTGGCCGCTACGGCAATCTTCAAGCGCGCTGTGGTTATCGTTTGGCGGCAGGCGGGCCGTTGCATGACGAACGGGGCGGCGGCCTATCCGTTTGCGGCTGGCCGCGCAGATGGTGCGCTGTCAGCTTCGATCACGCCCACCTCGTTCAATTTGGTGGTGAGGGATTCTTTATCGAATGGCTTGAGGATGTGATGCCGGGCGCCAGCGGCCTTGGCGAGCGTGAACTGCTGCGGATCATTTTCCGTCGCGCACAACACTATCTCCGGGCGATGGCTCTCCTCGATTTCCGCAGCGCCGCGGAGGAAATCGAGCGCGCCCATGGACGGCATATCCCAGTCGAGAAACACAACGTCGGTTTTCGTCTCACGGCAGTGCGCCACGCCGTCGCTCGCGTTCGCAGCGCCGGCCACATCGACACCGAGGTCGGCGATGATGCGCATGGCGATTTCTCGGATCACTTCGGAATCGTCAACGACAAGACAATGTTTTGTAGCGGGCATGGCCGTTCCATCCTCTGGAGTTCAGGAGACAGCCATTGTGCAATGCCGGGCGTTAGTCGTTGGTTAACGCGCCGCCCGGGATTTCATTCGGATTGCCAATTCGTCGGCTTTCCAGGGCCTCAGCCGGAAAACGACGCCTTGAACACCACCGCATCCTCGGCATGCTTCACGCGCAGGACACCGCCGGCGGATTTTACGAGTTGTGCAGCGATGAGCGCCGGGGTCATTTTCGGCGTCAGGTCTGTCGGGTCACCCTCGAGCGCCCGCACGAGGCTGTCGTTCAAGAGAAGCTTTTTGCCCGTCGCCGTAATGGAGAAATTGTCGATCTCACCCTCAATCACCACCTCACCGCCGCGCGGCACGCAGTCCGCTGCGGCATAGGCAAGCACCATCAGGACTTTGACGTTTTCTTTCGCGGCGAGTCCGGACTCGATTTTCCATTCCAGATTTGCCTTGGTGATCGCGAAAAGATCGCTCAACGCCTTTTTAGCGTCATCAAGACTGATCTGGGCGCCGAAACCGCCTGCCGAACCGTAAGCAAGACGCGCGTAGGAAAGAAGCGCCACCGCCTTTTGCGCGCCAGAGCGGATAAGGTCCATGGCGGCGTCATGCATGGCGCCTTCCATGGCGGGATCGTCCAGAACCTCAAGGCCTGAACTCAAGGCGCCCACGGGATTGATCAAATCATGGCACACGCGTGAAGAAATGAGCGCCGACAAGGTCAACGCATCGGGGTCTTCACCATCGGGCGGGGTCAGGTCTAACGCTTCGGACATGGATAAGGGACTCTTTGCTGCGAAAGAGTCCCTTATCGCCGATTCGTTCGGGTTTGGCTTTGTTAATTAGCGCTTAGATTTCGCGCCACGCGCCAGACTGATCACGGATACACTGACCGGACGTCGCCATGTTCATCAGCTTTTCCGCCGTCAGTTTGGCTGTCACTTCAATGGTTACGCCGTTGCGGCGAGCGAGATCGGCGTAATACGCCTTTCGCTGCTGGTTGATATCATTGATCTCCCGGCGCAACGCGTCGCTGGCATTCGCCCCCGACACAACGCCCAGATAGCCGTCCGCCTGTTCGCCAACGACACACGCGTCTTTCGCTTGCTCGACAATTCGGCTCGCGGCGTTCACGGGCGTTAGCGACGCCAGCACCATCAATGCCGCCGCAGCGGCGCTTGCGAAGTGTTTCTTCATTGAATGTTCCATTCGATCATCCCCCTTAAAAAATGTCCGGATTGGCGCTGATCAGATCCTCAATCTCGCGATCGAGTTTAACACGCACTTCCTGATCGATCTTCACGTTGAGATTGACCTCGATCGGCTTGTCGCCGCCTTCCAGTTTGACGGTCGTACAGGCCAAAAGCGCCGATGCGACAAACGGCGTTAGCAAGGCCAGTCTAATGGTATTCATCTTGAGCATGGGGGATCGCCCTCCGCCTTTTCATTATTCGAATCGAAAACGCTGAACTTGGTTACTCTACCGAAAGCTTGCGGCGAAAAATAGGCGTAATTTCGCACGCGGCGGGCCATTTCGCCTTATTCTGCGATAACCCGACCCCGTTCCAGCTGCAATTTTATGTCCGTTGTCAAATTCGCCTGCCGCAGCAATTCCAGAAGCGCGGCGTCCAGATTGATGCGGTATTTGACGGGAACGCGTCCCTTCGCATTTTCCAATGACACCTCGCCAGAGCCTTCGAACAACATTTGAAACTCCAGCCGCCCATCGAGGGCGCCGTTCACTGTGACCTGCAAATCCGTATATTGGAGCTCGCGCAAAATATCGAAAGCAATCTCCGCCTGATCATCGGCAGCGGCGGCCTGTTCACTCGCCGCACCGGAATATCGCACGACGCCAGGCCCGACCGATCGCAACACGCCATTTTCAATCCGCGCCTTCCCCTGCTCAAAGACGAGCGGCAACGATCCAGTCAACATCCCTTCCCCGGAAAGTCCATTGACTTTCACATAGTCGAAAATCTGTTTTAGATCGATATTATCAGCACGCAGAGGGATCTTCGCCTCACCGGAGAGGGACGCCGTCGCCTCATACACGCCCAACGACCCGCCAAACCACGGAAATTCACCGCGTTCCAGATAGAACGTATCATCTCCTGGAAGCTCGAATGAAATTTCGCCGTCATTCAACTGCAACGCATCCAGATCGACGGCGTCAACAGTAATGCGCTGCAAACCGTCCGTCGTCACCGGCAATAAATTGGTTAGTGCGACATCGCCATTAACGCCAAGGGTCCCCGTTACCGCAAGGGTCGGGCCGGCGAAAGAGATATCCCGCAATCCAATATTGGCGCCTGACGTGACGCCGTCGGGCGCCCATCCGAACCGAACGGATCCGTCAGCACCGCCTTCCGCCGCCGAGACGATGCCCTTGAGGGAGGGCACCAGTTCGTTGGGTTGCAACCCGTCGGGCTGGAACTCCAGACCGTCCAGAGAAAACACGGTTTCCCCCGTGGCCGTCGCCATATCGTGAGCGCCCGAGCCGGTTCCCAGCGCTTTGCCCCCCGGCGTCTTCAACGCATAGTCAAAGAGTGTCTTGTCGCCTTCGAGCGTCACGTTGCCTGTAGCGATCAACGGCGTGAAGAGCGGGCTCTCGCCGCTCTGCGCCACCCGGACGCGGGAAATGGCGCCGCTGGCGCGCATCATTTCCGGGTCCAGTGAAAAGTCAAAACGCCCGAGCGCCGCCGAAAGATCGAGAATTTCGTTCAGCGTCATCGCGCCATTGCTGATCGCGCCGTCAACACTGGTGCGGTTTTCAAGCGGGTTATAAACAGCGTTGAAGCGGATGACCGGCGGCTTGCCGGCTGCAGTAGTCTCCCCGAGGCGAAAACGACCGCTTGTCGCCGAGATTTCACCATTCAGCGTACACACCATATCGCCCGCCCATGTGAATACGGCGAGCGGTCCGTCCGCATTGCAAAGTTGCGTGCGCCCCAGCACCGCTTCCGCATTCTGTTCGGCGATGCGGGCGCGGCCGCGCTCCAGGGTAATGCATTTTTCCTTGTTGAATATGCTCGCCGTTTTCGCCGACAGATTGGCTTGCACATTGAACGCAGAAGAAAACGGCGCGTCGGAAAGGGTCAGACGTCCAATCTGCGCTCTTTTCAATCCCGATTCCAACGCGACGTCCGCGGTCAACGCGTCACCTTCCACTGTCGCCGAAAAATCGATCTTCGACCCATCAAGCGACAGATCCGGCGATGCGTATTCTTCGATGCGCACCGGCGCGGCGACCCGCAGGAAATCGCCTTCGCGTTCCGCATCCGCCGAACCCGAAGCATTGACGCCGTCGCTCTTCAGTGCAAATTGAAACGATGCGGTCTCGCGCGCGCCTTTGCGGGCGTAGATTGGCGCGCCGCCTGCGCTAGCGAGTGTCAGCCCGGCGCCGTCTGGAGTCGTAAGCGCCAGCGGCGCATCGGGTGCGAGCCTGATTTCGAAACCATCAGCGAAGAGCGTCGCGTTAAAGGCGCCGGTGAGCGCTGCTTGGTTTACCGGCTCGCCGAAAAGCGCTTCGACTTGCGTGATGGTCATGACGCCAGCAACCGTATCCTGCGCCGATGGCGTGGAGAACAATATCTCCGGCGCGTCGAACGCAATGCGCGCCGTTCCGGTTGCATCCGTTGCGTCGCCGCTCACCATGTCACGCCATGACCGGCCTTCGCCATCAATTGAAAAATCCACGCGTCGCGCATTGACGCCATGGGCGCCGGCATCACCGTCAAAGGTTGCAAGAAAGGCCATTTGTCCGTCAGCGGACAAGGTTAGCTCCGCCTGCGCATTGCCGGAAAAAACATCGACGCCGCCGAGACTGACGCCGCCTGTGGTTAGTGCCGCCATGGCGCTCCCACCTTCGCGCACATCATAGTCGGCCGTCACGAGTCCTTCGGCGCTTCCGTCAGGCGTATCGAGATAGAGCGCGATGTCGGAGATGCGAAGCGTTGAAAATGGCAGCGCGCCACCACCGCCGCCGCCACCATCACCGCTGTTCAGTCCGGCGACGGAAATCTCGCCGGTAGCCGAGACCGATGCGCGGACAAAACCCGGCCCGGCGCGCACCGCGTCGACCGATCGCGTGGCAAGGAGTTCACGCCAGTCATAGTCCGCCTCTGCGGATTCAATGCGAAAGGCCTCTCGCCCAGCCGGACCGGCGGAGACTTCTTTTAGAACGATGCCGTTAAGTGTTAACGCGGTTACCTGCGCCTGCGGGCGTTCAAGACCCGCCCCGGCCATGGCGCTCCGGACCGCCCAGCCCGCCAGCGGCAAGCGCAGCAGATACAGCGCCGCAGCGATAATCGCCACGAGCAAGACAAGGATTGCAAGGAAACGCGCCACCCGCATGTCGTTACTCATATCCCTCAAACACGACCGCCGCTTTTCTCTATTGGTTAAGGACGATTTCGTCTAATGAGCGAAGCGGCTCGCCAAGCATGCCGAAAATTGCAGCGTTTGGCGAGGCGTGCGACAATAACACGATGCAGGTCGCCAATGCGGCTATTGCAGCGCGACACGATGGCGATCTGGTGCGTATGACGGAAGAGTTTGTTCAAACAGGTCAGACCCTTACGGGGACCGGCGACGCCTATTGCCCGCTTGAGCGCAAGCGCCGCGGGCCGGCGGCGGTCGCGGCCGCGCTCAGCGTTCTGGTGCTCGGCGCCGGATTTCTCGCGATTTCCGCCACGTCGACGCCCAAACGCGTAACCGAAACACCGATCAGCGTCGCCCTCGCCCCGGAAATGGCGTCTGAGGCGACACCCGCGAAAGCCCGGCTGAGCGAGACGGCTGCCGCCAGCGAACTCGACGTCGTCGACGCCATTGCGCAGTCTCGCGCCGCGCAAACAGAAACCTCATCGCCCTCACCATCAAAACCGGAAGGGCTCGTCCCCAGCCTCAAGCCCACCGCCGTCGCGCAGACGACATTAACGACCAGTGCTCGCGACGAAACGGATAGGGTGGACAATGAACTTCTGCCGCGATTGAAACCGGAGACAGTCAACGTCGCCAGCGTTGCCATCCCGTCGCCAACCCGGCCAATGGAACTTGGCGGGCTCTTTCTCGCAAGCGACGAAGACGCCGCCCCGCCGTTTTTCTTCGCCGGCGACATGACCCGGCGGACCACCACCGTCGCAATGCCGCAAATCACCCTTGCCAAAGATCTGGCGAGCGCGCCGGAAAATGTCCGTGTCCGAATTTCACGCGGGGAAAATTTTGTCGACGCCTTAAAGCGTGTCGGCGTCAGCGCGCAGGATGCGAATACGGCCGCCTATGCTTTTGGCCGTCATCATAATCTGCGCCGCCTGTTGCCTGGGCAGGAATTTGCGCTGACGCTCGGCTGGCCGAACCAGACGCTGTTTCAGCAAGCGAGCGCCGATGATGAAACGCAGGCAAGCCTGTTGCGCCTTGAATACCGCGCCGATGCTGAAAACCGCGTGATCGTGCGCCGCGAGGCCAATGGCCAGATGTCGGCGGAAAAGAAAACGATTCCGTTGACGACGCGGGTCATGTCGGTTGCGGGCCGCATCAATGGCAGCCTTTACATGTCGGCAAAGTCCGTTGGCGCACCGGATGAAGTGATCGCGCATCTGGCGGACGCATTCGCCTATGACGTCGATTTTCAGCGGGAAATTTTCGGCGGCGACGAATTCGAAGCGATCTTCGAAGTCAAATATGACGACATGGGCAAACTGGTTTCTTCCGGCGATATACTATTCGCGCGATTGAAATGGCGCGGACGTTCTCGTGAAAAAGGGTATTACCGCTTTGCCGAAGATGGCGACACCATGACGGATTTTTACGACGCCACGGGTCAGGGCGCCAAACGCCTGCTTATGAAAACGCCCATCGATGGCGCCCGCCTTTCTTCGGGCTTCGGTTCCCGCAAACATCCAATCCTCGGTTATCGCCGGGCTCATAAGGGCGTTGATTTTGCGGCGTCGCGCGGCACGCCCATTAAGGCGGCCGGCGATGGCGTCGTCTTGCGCGCCAATCGTTATGGCAGTTTCGGCAATTACATGAAGATCCGCCACGCCAATGGCTACGAAACCGCGTACGCGCATCTCAACGGGTTTGCGCGGGGCATGCGCGCCGGTAAACGCGTGCGCCAGGGCGATATCATCGCCTATGTGGGCACCACCGGGCGTTCAACCGGTCCGCATCTCCATTATGAAGTGCACCTCAACGGTACGGCTGTGAATCCGCAGCGGCTAAAAATCGCCACGGGCAAACAACTCAAAGGTTCCGATCTCGATCGCTTCAAGATCCAGCGCGACCTTATCGACGCCATGCGCATGCCAGAGGCGCAACGCGAAGCGTTGTACGCACGCGATGAATCGACGGCGCGCGGCGCTTTGTAACGGCGTTGACGCCTAGTCGGCGCCCCATGGCGCAGGCGGTTCGGATACAGGCGTCTTCAAATCGAATTCTACGCGGAAAAACCTGTTTTCTCTCGATAATTCGTAAGCAAATATTTGATCCGTCAACTCGATCGCCCAAACATTCGTGACCGACGCCGTCAGTCCTTCACGGGTAAACAAATCGATTGAATATTGATCAACGGGAAATTCAGCGCGCGTTTCAGTAATCAAGGCGCTGTCACCGCCATAATGTGTGACGGCGTCTTCCGTTCCATCCTCATGACGATGGTCATGCTTTAACCGCAACCCTTCCTCTGTGGCGGTCATCACCCAGGTGCGCGAGCGGTTTTCACCCACATGAAAGGGAATACGGATTTCATCGTCAGAACAAGTTCGCACATGCATGACGAGCGTTTCTTGCGCAAAATCTGCATCGACGCTGTCGGTCGAAACCACGCGCCCTTCAAACGCTTTCCCGCAATGGGCGGAAAGCCGCGTCATCAGCGCGTCTGCCGCTGATGCGCTTTCGTCACGCGCGTCATTTTGGCCACAGGCAGCTAATAGCAGCGCCGCCGAGAAATGCAGAAATTTCATGAAAGCGCCTTGTGCCTACGGCCAACCGGGAAAGCTCGACACCATCTTGATTTTGATGTCCGGAAAACTGTCCACATACTGAATTTTGACATCCGGAAAGCTCTCGACAAATTTCCACTGACCGCAATCATCGGGAAAGCTTGTCACTTCCTGCACGTTGAGATCCGGGAAACTGCTCACGACCTGAACCTTGATGTCGGGAAAACTCTCCACCACCTGCACATCGCCAAACAGCGGAAAACCGTTGAACGTGCAGGAATCCTCGTCAAAACCATCATCCGCCAGCGCCGATACACCTGAGAACGCACCAAACGCGGCCAGCGTACAAATTGCGCCGATATGGGACAAACGGGTATTCATGTGATGATTTTAGGCAACAACGAGGGTCCCGACCAGCCCCTTAGCCGCTCAATCACCGCCGCGCTCGTTGACTCTGCCCGGAAAGCCCCGTAGTTCCCGACCTCGCTAATGCTGCAATGCAGCGCGCGCAACCGGCCGACTTGTTTTGGCCCCACCATAAGTCGCAGCGCCATTTCGCATTTGCTGACCCTTAGGTGCTGACCCCATTGGGCGCATCCCCATTGGGCGCATTGGCAACCGATGACGCATCGCTTCCAAACGGCGGAAGAGCGGGGCGTTGGAAACAAACCCCGCCGATGCGATCTGACTGGCTTGAATTTGCGCGTATATGCGCCTGCCAGCACGAAAACCAAAACGGAGACTGAATGTCCTTTGCCGATCTCGGCCTATCGCCGAAACTACTCGAAGCTATCTCATCTGCTGGCTACGAGACGCCCACCCCAATTCAAACCGAAGCCATCCCGCCGGCCCTCGAGGGCCGCGACGTTCTCGGCATCGCGCAAACGGGAACGGGCAAAACCGCTTCTTTCACCCTGCCCATGATCGACCGGCTGGCCAAAGGCCGCGCCAAGGCGCGCATGCCGCGCAGCCTGGTGCTGGCGCCGACCCGCGAACTTGCCGCGCAGGTTTCAGAAAACTTTGAGAAATATGGCGTCAACCACAAGCTTTCCATGGCGCTGCTGATCGGCGGCGTATCATTCGGCGACCAGGACGCGAAACTGACCCGCGGCGTTGATGTACTGATCGCGACGCCGGGCCGCCTGCTCGATCATTTCGAGCGCGGTCGCTTGCTGCTCAACGGCATTGAAGTGATGGTGGTCGATGAAGCTGACCGCATGCTCGATATGGGCTTCATCCCCGACATCGAACGCATTTTCAAACTGACGCCGATGACGCGGCAGACACTGTTCTTTTCAGCCACCATGCCGCCGGAAATTCAGCGCATCACCGATCAATTTCTGCACAACCCGGCTGTCGTAAAAGTCGCCAAACCAGCGACCACCGCAGAGACAATCACACAGCGCATTGTCAGAGTGCCAGCGCGTGATGACAAGTTGAAGCGCAATGCGCTGCGCGAATTGTTGCGTCATGACGACGTCAAAAACGGCATCATCTTCTGCAACCGCAAATCGACAGTCGATGTGGTCGCCAAATCCCTGCAAAAACACGGCTTTAATGCACGCCCGATCCATGGCGATCTGGCCCAGGCCTTCCGCATGGAAACGCTCGATAAGTTCCGCAATGATGAAATCCAGTTTCTCGTGGCGTCTGACGTCGCCGCGCGCGGACTCGATATTCCCGCCGTGAGTCACGTGTTCAACTACGATGTACCCATCCACGCCGATGATTATGTTCACCGGATTGGCCGGACCGGCCGTGCCGGACTTAAAGGCGCGGCGATGATGATCGTCACCTCGGCGGACAGCAAATATTACGACGCTATTTTGAAAACCATCGGTGCAGAAGAGATTGAAGCACTTGATTTTTCGAAATTCCTCGAAGCAAATCCGGCGAACGCATCACGCGGGCGCGGCAAAACCGACAGCAAACGCAAACGTGCGCCCCGGCGTGAAAAACGCGAAGCGGCGCCAAAACCTGAGAAGGCCGAAAAAGCCGAGACGGCTGACGAACAACCCACCGTGGACGCGCCCGTGATAGATGAACCCGAAGAACAGCCCCGCCCCGCCAGACGGTCGCGTGGCGAAAACGGCAAGTCTTCCCGCCGGCGTGAAGCCCCGTCAAAGCCAGTCGTTGGACTGGGCGATCATGTGCCGGCCTTCATCATGCGCGAAGTCGCCCGCTAGCGGTCTGTAACGCCGGACGGCGTTAACCTTCTTACAAGGTGTCTTCCTCAATGGTTACGCCATCCGACGCCCCTTGCCGGACTGCGGCTTAGCCAAACCTTTACCATGTTCGCCTAGCGTCTGTCCCATCGGGGGAGGCGCAAGCCTCAGTCTTTAATAAACTTTGGCAAAGAATTTGGGCAGAGATGACATTAGATATTGAAACAACGCACCGCTACGCAGAACTAACCGTTGGCGCGCTTAAGGCTTCGGGACTGCCGTCCAGTCCCCGCAATTACGAACTTTGGTACGCCCATGTAGAAGGCGGCAATGCAGCGCTGTCGTCGGCGATTCAAAAAGCCATGGACAAAAATGGCAAGGTCCCGCAGGAAAAAGCGGACAAATTGTACAAAGAACATATTCAACACGCTGAACTTTCCAGCGATGTAATGGACCTTGTCGCCCGGTTTCAGACAGAAGTTTCAGATCTCTATGATATCGTTGAACAGACCGGCGAAAATGCGCAGGGCCACACACAGAAACTGACGGATTTGTCGGATCGCTTGAACGACTCGTCGCCAGAGGTGCCCGCTGTCGGCACGTTGCTGGAAAATGTCATCGCCATCGCTAAGACAATGCGCGCGGAAAACGAGTCGCTGGAAACCCGCCTTGCGGAGTCCGCCAGCGAAGTCAGCGCCCTGCAACGCGATGTTGAAGCCATTCAGGCAGAAGCCATGCGTGACGCCCTCACCGGCGTCGCCAATCGCGCGACCTTCGACCGCTCGCTCGTGATGCATATGGAAGAAGCCATGGAAACAGGGGCGCCTCTCACATTGTTGCTTGGCGATATCGATAAATTCAAAATTTTTAATGACACGTGGGGGCATCAGACCGGCGATCAGGTGCTGCGCCTCGTTGCTGATGTCATGAATAACAATGTCAAAGGGCAGGATTTGCTGGCGCGCTATGGCGGTGAAGAATTCGCTGTGGTGCTGCCGGAAACCTCCCTGGAAAATGCAAAGATGCTGGCAAACCGCATTCGCGAGGCGGTGCAATCGCGGCGCCTGAAAAAACGCCGCACCAATGAAGACCTTGGCGTCGTCACCATGTCTATCGGCGTGGCTCAGTTTGACGAAAACGATTCCATGGAAACACTGGTCGAGCGCGCGGACAAATGTCTTTATGCGGCGAAAAACGCGGGCCGGAATTGCGTCATCGATGAAAAGGAATTTTCATCCGGTGGCGGCGCAAAAAAACAGGGCGCCGCTTAATCCTCGCCAAGGCGATTCAATAAATAGTCTCTGGCTTCGTTGATCTTGGCCGCAAGATAGTCCGTGCCGCCCTTATCAGGATGCAATTGCGATATCAGCTTGCGGTGTGCGGTGCGGATGGCTTCCGCACCGGCGCCCATTTCCAGCCCCAGCACCGACAGTGCTTCTTCTTCGCTCATGCGTTTGGCCGGTGGTGAGGCGGGTTTGACCTCGGTCTCGTCCAACCCGGTCTGACTGGCGCGCCAAGCCTCGATGGCCATGACGCCGCCCGCGCCAACCAGCACCATGAAGGCGAGCGGCCAAAGTTTCGCGGCGAGTAGCGCCGCTGTCAGCGCCAACAGAACAACACCCTTGAGAACGGTCATAGACCGTTGATCGCTACTGTATTGCTCATTCCCCGCAAGGCGAAAAAGCAGCCAGCCGGCGGCGCCAACAGCGATCACCAATGCAATAAATCCCAATGTCATGGGACCAGCCTAGACCGATTGCGCCGACTTTTGCGAATAATCAGGCGGCCGCCGCCTTGTCTGTATCTTCGGCTTTTTGCGTTTCGGGCAAGTTCAACGAAGCCACCAGCGAGCGAATCTCGAGACGCGCCGTCACATGGCTCATGGTGGTCAGCCGGACGGGCGAATCGACGCCGCCCAGATCCAGAAGTGTCAGGCCCACGGGGAAAAGTTCGCGATAAATCACCCGGTCACCAAAGCCGCGCGCCAGCCGGAACCCGATACGCGAGGAAAGCTCTTCCAGTTTGTCGCCCATGTTTTTCTTGTTCCGGGCGCGCGTCGCCGAAAGCCGGTTGCGCATGACAACCCAGTCGATGCCGCCGGGAACGCCAGTCATGGCCCGCTGCTTGCGGGCGGTCCAGACCATCTCGCTGTAGAGGCTCGGCCCCGTCACCCTTCCCGTTTCCGGATCAATTCGGGCGAGCAGGTCAAAATCGACAAAACTGTCGTTCAGCGGCGTGACGATCGTATCGGCGTGAAGATGCGCAAGGCGGGACAAATGCGTGTTGGCGCCGGGGCAATCGATCACCACAAAATCGCACCCCTCCATAGATTGAAGCGCCGCTTTGAAGTTCTCGGTTTCTTTTGCCTGGCTTTCCGTTCGGCTGTCGAGACTCGACGGCTCCACATCAACTTCAACAGGAAAGGCTAGCTCCTTGCCCTTGATTTCACTAAATTTTCTTCGGTTTTCAATGTACCGCTTCAGGCTGCCCTGGCGCAGGTCGAGATCAACCGCCCCAACTTTTTTGCCGGACCGCAAAAGCGCGACCACAAGGTGCATGGCGGTCGTCGATTTTCCCGATCCGCCCTTTTCATTACCGAGTACAATTACATGCGTCATAGAAATTTCCGCTCGCGGCGCGAGATACGCCGGATTTCACGTCTTTTGCATACAGATGGGAAACCATCTCCCGCTAGTTTCGACAGTGAGACGATTCTGGGTCCCATGGCGATAGGCAAACATTGCGGCGTTTACGCGACTGTTTTCGGCATTCTGGCGATGTTTGCACCGTCAGCCAATGCCGATATGGGACTCTATCCGCTGCGTCATGTGCTGAGCGAGGACAATCCCGCCGCCGAATTCACCGTATCGAACCCGTCCGACCGGATCATCGACGGGCGCGTGACCTGGGTGGACCTCACGGCCACGGAAACCGGCTACGAGCCCGCCACGCCGGAAGCCCGCGAGGCGCTGAGCGCTGCCCCGTACCTCGTCGTTTCGCCGGCTCAATTCCGCTTAAAGCCCGGCGCGCGCATGAGCGTTACAGTCCGTATCCGCAACGGCGCCAAACTGCCAAAGGGTGAGCGGCGTTCTCACCTGCTGGTGGAAACCGAAGCATCGCGCACGCCGATCCGCAAGGCGAGCAATCGCGGATTGCAGGTGGATGTGGGGCTCGGCATTTCCGCGCCCGTCATCTTGCGAAACGGCGGCAAGGCGAAGGCAAAATTCGCGGAGACAAAACTCCTGCGCGATACAGAAGGATTGTTGTTTCTTGAAACCTCAATCGCGCCGGATGGAGACAACTCGTCTTACGGCAGGATCGTCGTTGACTACACGCCCTCTGGCGACAACGCGATGGCGCACCAGCTGGGCGTGCGCGAGAATGTTGCTGGCTTCACCGACGCGGAAAAACGCACCGTCACCGTTCCGTTCGGTTTTGTATCATTGGACGCCGGCGAACTGACGGTTCGCTATGAGGGCGCAGGCGAGTACGAAGGAACCATGTTCGACGAGCGGGTGTTCGACCTCGCACCGCCTGTCGATGAAGACTGAGTTAGCTGTCGGATTCCGCCAGCGACAAACGCTCGCCGTCAAAACTCGCAACAGAACAGAACATGCCTTTGGTCTTCAGCTGTGCGCATAGATCAGCCGCTTTGTCCTTTGCCGAAAAGCCACCGCCGATGAGACGCAGGAAGCGGCCTTTATCCTTGACGGTGACGCCTTCGACGCGCGGCTCAAGGAGGCCCAACTCGTCGGGATTTTCCCGCTGCAACTGACGCCAGCCGGCCCGCGCCTCGTCCATCTGGCGATACGACGCGAGATGAACGCCATAAAGAACGCTCTCGGTTTTGATTTCACCGTCCGCTTCGTTTTCGAAGACCGTCTCATTGGATGCAAATGTCGGTTGCACCAGCCGCGGCGCGGTTTGCACCGGCACATCGGTTTGTGCAAGCGATGGCGAGGCCGCATCGTCAACGACCGCCGTCGACGGCGTTTCGTCAGGTACAATGGCTTCCGGCGCGGGAGGTAATGAGACTTCAGCCGCCTGCTCGGCTTGCGCAATTTCCGCCGCCGCGATCCGGTCGCGCTCACGCTGCATCGCGAGCACTTCGTTCGCAAGGCGGGCGTTCTGGGTTTTTAACCGCGCAACTTCCGCTTCAAGAGAGGCGACTTTGACGGCGCCGGTTTCGGCGTCTGCTTCGCTGATGACGGCGGCGTCATCGCCGCCCGAGAACGTCGCGCACGCCGATAGAGTAAATAGCGCCGCAAAGACGCCAATCGTGCGAAAGGATGAGGTGAGAACTGATTTTACTGACAAGGGCCTGCTTCTCCATGAGAATCCAGCGATCACCCCTATGATAGTCATCCCCGAGCCGGCATCCAAGCGGAAAGGCGCGGTTTGGCGAAAATTGGCCGGTTTTTCAGGCCCGGCGGCGGTTGTTTCGGCTCGGATTTAACCGGCGATTCCGCCCGCATCGTCGCGGCTGAACGATAGCGGCGTGAAACTGAGCGCTGCATCCGCCGCGTCTTTCTGCAAAAGACCCACATCATAAAACAGCGCCGTGCCGCCCTGCGTCCCGCCCGCCAGAAAGACGAGAATTTCTTCAACGCCGTCATTGTCGAAATCGGCGTTGGCCAACTCCTGCATTTCGACAAACTGCGAATCGACGGCGATGCGCCACTGGAATGAATGCGGTTGCGCGACGACAACGTTCTCAGCGCTTGCCGCCGCCTCGCCGATGCGCAACACGCCTTTGAGCGATGAAATGTCTTCGCTTGCTGGCGAACCGTTTTCGAAAAAACTTCGGTCCGGTGTCTGGGCGTCGAACAGAGCGGCGAGCGCGCCGCAGGCGCGGACAAAGTACCCTTCGCGGCGCATCTCACGGGAAGTTGAGGCATACCACCCGTCAAACGACATTTCGCGGTAGTCACGGCACGTCCGGCATTGCCCGGGCGCCACGGTCATATCGCTAGGATGCGCCAAGGTGACGCTCACGCTGTCGCCTTGCAGATCCAGCACCGGCGCATCAAGCAACGCCCGGAGCTTTTCGTGATCGTAACATCGCGCTTCGGCGCCCTCAAAAAGCGGCATCGCCGTTTTGAGGCAGACTTCATGTGCGGCCCGATCGGCGGCGGCCGTTGTTTCGTCTGAATCCATTAATGGTTGCGTAAAGATCGCCGTTGCGGCGGCGCCGGCGGCGCCCACTCCCATGATGATCGGTCTGACGGCAACCATTACAAAAGCCTCAAAGCTGCATTTCAGAATAAGAAATTGGCGCGGCCGGGCGTGTAACGGAATCGACGTCCTTAAAGCACGCCGTGCGGGCCACGTTATTCAGCGACGCGCATGCGGGCCAGATCGCGCGCGCGCTGGCGTTTCAGATCATGCCGCGCCGAACGTTTCACCAGAATATAAAGGATGAAGTAGCACATAGCGGCGCCAATCGCCGACAACCAGATCGGCAGGTTTTCAAAGATCGTTGCAAACCGGTCATAGGAAAGGCCGATGGCCTCGGCGAGACCCGGCGCTTCCTGCCCCAGCAGCAAGATCACGCCGACACCGGTCATGGCGAAAGCGAGCAAGCCCGCCAGCAGAGCACCGATGGTGATGCCCATATCGGCGCGTTCTTCGGCTTTGGAGATGATCATCTTTGACGGGTCGCCGGAAAGCGCTTGCGTTGCCGCAAACAACGCGCGCGTTCTTGCGGCGCGTTCTTCCGGCGCCAATTGTTGTTTCGCGCTGTCTTTGATCTTGTCGAACTCAACCAGCGGCTTGGCGTTCAGGACACGATCGGAAACAAACTCCGGCTCGCATTCGGACGCCGGCGCAACATCCGACGATGGCACGACCAGCGCCGCATCGGTCGGCATCAGGAAAAGAGATTTTTCAGCCGCGCGGCGGCGCACCAATCCATCAAGGGTGGCGAGTTCATTATTGACGAATGCCTTGTTCCATAACTCAAACGCATTCGCGGCGCCAATCTTGTCGCCAGCGTTCAGCTTACGGAGCACCGTGGAGCGTTTCCAGTTTTCCTCGCCTATATTGAAGATGAGCGAGACCAGCGCGTCGTGCTCGTTCTGATTGAGCGGCGCGCGCACCGTATCACTGATTAGCTGTTCGATGGGTCTTACATCGTCTTTCAGGAGCCTTTCAGCATCACCTTCCGTGACGCTCATGCCGTGACGCGCCGACCCCGTATGGCCGTAGCCAACAGTCCATTGCTCCGTCGGCGCATAATGCGCTGACATGCGAAGGCCTTCGTAGCCCTTTATCAGATTAAGACCGGTCTCTCCCGTCCGCATCAGACCCGCACTTCCCCTCTCGACACTCACAACACCATTCGGCGACCCAAACGGCGCCCCCACACGGAGACAGGCTGGGAGCCCTTAAGACCCGACGGTCACCGGCTGGCTCCGCCGTTCCCCCAACAAATACCGTTAACGATTCCTAACACGAGCCGCCCGGATTTGGTAGACGGTGAGCCGTTCGGGGTGCAATTCCATCTGTGGCGGCGCCAAAACGGCACAGTTTGGGGATTTCGGCCCGGAACGGGAGGTCGTCACCAGACCCGTCAACCTCACCCACATCTCTATACTTTATTGTTTTTCCTACATAATTCCGATTTTTGCCAAATCCGGCAAGCGCACAATTCTGGCACAATATTTGGGAGTAGAGGAGCGTAAAGCCATTCCCGTCCTTTCCGAGCGCCAAATTGGCGGCGTAAGGGTATAATTCTGGAGCGGGGGCGTCAGAGGTGTCTTATGTTGGGCAATGGGATCACGAACATCATCGCCGCCGCAATAATTGCGGTTGCGATTTTGGTGAGCGGTGGGCTCGGCGGTGGAAAAGGTTCTTCGGGAATGTCCGAAGAGGAATTCGCCGCCTGGTACACACGCGCAGTGGGCGATATCCGCAATGATATCGTCGTCAATTGCGGCTGCTGCGGCGAAGGTGAAGGCCAGCGGAGGGCCGCCGCCGATTCTTTTTAGCACCCCGCCCGGTTCCAACGCGGCTTGCAGGATATAATCCGGTCAAGCCAGTAGAATCGAGGCGGGTTCCGCCAACGCCGGTAGCAACGCCGCCAGTGGTCCCTCCCGGACCGCCGGAGGTAACGCCGCCGCCGACCACGCCGCCGTTCATTGTGCCGCCAACAATACCGCCAGTGATCATTCCACCGGTTATTCCGCCCTGCGATCCGGAAACGGACGAAGAGTGCGAACCGCCAACGGAGCCGCCGGTCGACGCCGTTGAGCCTGGCATCATCCCTCTACTGATGATCGGAGGCGGGATTTACTACTGGCATCGGCGCAAGAAGATGGCGCTTTAACTTCTCTAACTCGACTCTCCACGGCTTGCCCGTGGAGTCCATCAACCCGCGCGATCCACGTACACAGCGCCTGCATAAACGGCGGGAGATGGACCCCACGATTAAATCGTGGGGAGTCGAAGAAGTAAGGCCCAAAGCACAGGGCAAAGCACGAGCCCACGCCTGATCTACCCCGCCGCCGGCAACAATACGGCGGCGGCAAGCCCCAAAAAGACAAAGAAGCCGACGATATCGGTCACAGTGGTGACGAAAACGGCGGAGGACACGGCCGGGTCGGCGCCGGCGCGCTGCAAGCCGATGGGGATCAGGATTCCCGCCAGCCCTGCCGCCAGTAAATTAATCACCATGGCGGCGCCGACAACCATCGCCAGGTTGACTGCGTCTGCCTGTGTTCCCCAACCGCTGGCGAAGTACCAGACGCCCGCAAGCGCGCCCATAATCACCGCAAAGATAACGCCGTTCAAAAATCCAACCACAGCCTCGCGAAGCACAATCCGCGCCGCGTTTGTGGCGGTTAAATCTTTTGTCGCCATGGAACGCACGACCACCGTCAGGGTTTGTGTGCCCGCATTGCCGCCCATGGACGCGACGATGGGCATCAACACCGCCAGCGCTACGATCTGACCGATCGCTGCATCGAACATGGCGATCACGAGCGACGCCATGATCGCAGTGCCGAGATTGACCGCGAGCCAAGAGAACCGCGAGCGCACAGTTTCCATCACCGAATCCGACAGCCCCGTATCAGCCTCAACACCACCCAGCGCCAGCATGTCTTCGTGGGTTTCTTCACGCACCGTCTCAACGATGTCGTCCACTGTGACCATGCCGATCAGCCGGTCGGCGTCATCGATGACGGGCGCCGAGATCAGGTTGTACTGCTCGAACAGGTACGCGACCTCTTCCTGGTCCATGGTCACTGGCACGGGCCGCATGTCGCGGCTGGTCATGATGTCCTGGATGATGGTTTCGCGCGACGATTTCAGCAGCGTCGACAGCGGCACGGACCCGACCGGTTTGAAGGACGGATCAACCACAAACACTTCATAAAAACGGTCTGGCAATTCTTCGGTGCCGCGCAGGCGGTCGATAATCTGGCCGACTGTCCAGAACGAAGGCGACGCGAAAAACTCGCGCTGCATCAATCGCCCGGCGCTGTCCTCCTCGAAATCAAGCGCGGCGCGCAGGGCAAGGCGGTCTTCAATGGGCGCAAGCGCCAGAATTTCCGCCTGCTTTTCCTCATCGAGATCTTCGAGGAGAAACGCCCCGTCGTCGGTATCAAGCTCCATGACCGCTTCGGCGACCCGGGCGGGCTCCATGGCTTCGATCACGTCTTCGAGCAAATCTTCGTCGAGTTCGGCGAGCACTTCCGACGGGATAGCGCCGCCCAGCATGGCGATCAGCGTTTCACGCTCATCCTCACGCAACAGGCCGAGCAGGTCGGCGATGTCCGCCGGGTGCATTTCTCGGATCAGGCCGTGATAGGCCTCTACGTCCTCCGCCGTAATCGCATCGACAATCGAGCGGACAAAATCTGGCGAAAGGGTCTGGTCGTCCGCAAACTGACCGTCGTCTTCCGGCGGCGCGTCTTCTGGGCGCATTTCATCATCGGCGGGCGCAATTTCAGACATGAACCCCCCTCACCTTTGGGCAAAGACCGCTGGAAACACTGGATAACATGTTGCTAAGCCAGCCCTGAATCGAACGCAAGGGGCCGGTCAGCGATCAAGATGCAATTAGTCGCGGAAGTTAAAAACGCCGCTCAGGATAATCGCAATTGTCACCAGCCAAAACACCAGCGAAATTTTCGTGGCGAGCCATGCTTTCTTTTTGAGCTTCGGCTCCATGGGCGCGCCGGGGTCAGCGCCTTTGACGCCGTCGTCGGGCGACTCCCAGCGGCCTTCGACTTCACGCGGCAGCACCGCCAGAAACGCAACCCACCACCAGATGATATAAATAACGACGGCGCCTGCGGGGTTCATGACTGCAACCTCAAAATATGCGTGATGATCACCGGCCGCTTGCCCCAGACCTCATCGAAATAAATGCGCGCGGCGCGTTTGACCGCCAACGCCACGGCTTCGTCATCCTTGCGCTTGGTTACTGGCAGGTCAATGACGGCGTCTTCGATGTCATCCGCCAGATCCGCCGCCCCTTCGCCAGAATCATCCGCCCAGACAACGCCAGCCCCGTCCGCGGCGACCACATCACAAAGCTCGCCCTTTTTGTCGAAGGCGAGCGACACCGCCAGCACGCCCGCATAGGATAGCTTGCGGCGTTCGCGCATGGGCGCCGCGCCATCCGGCATCAACACATCGCCGTCAAGATACATGCGCCCCGCAGGGACTTCATCGATCCGCTCCGGTCCATCTGGCGCGATGCGAATAAGATCACCATTGCGCGGGGCGAAGCTCATTTTTGCCCCAAGCTCCAGCGCAAACTCCGCATGCTCTTCAAGGTGGCGCGCCTCGCCATGCACGGGAATCGCAATTTTCGGCCGCGCCCATTCATACATGGAGCGCAGCTCTTCCCGGCAGGGGTGGCCGGAGACGTGCACGAACTCGTCTTTCTCGGTGATGATCTTGACGCCAAGCTCCACGAGGTCGTTTTGCAGATTGTAAATTTCGCGATCATTGCCGGGAATGATCTTTGACGAAAAAATCACCGTGTCGCCTTCTGACAGCGTCAGGTCACGGTGATCGTTGCGGGCGATCCGCGACAGCGCCGCGCGTGGTTCCCCTTGCGAGCCGGTGCAAAGGTACAAAACATGCTGGCGCGGCAGGTGACCGGCGTCTTTCGGTTCGACGAACGACAATCCCTCAGGCAGGATACCGGTTTCGCGCGCCGCCTCGACAATGCGCAACATGGAACGCCCGAGCAGGCAAACGCTGCGGTCCGCCGCCATGGCGGCTTCGCAAATGGATACGACGCGGGAGACATTCGACGCGAAAGTCGTCACCGCCACGCGGCCTTCCTGTTCGGCGATCAGTTTGGTGAGGGACGTCCGCACCGCCGATTCCGAACCGGACTCTCCCGATGATAAAACATTGGTGGAATCGCAGACCATGGCCAAAAGGCCGTCATCACCGAGTTTGGTAATGGCGGCGGAGTCCGCCATGGGTCCAAGCGTCGGCGCAGAATCAAGTTTCCAGTCGCCGGTGTGCAGGACGGTACCCAGTTCTGTTCGCAAGATGACGCCGCTCGGCTCCGGAATCGAATGGGTGAGCGTTACATATTCAATATCAAATGGCCCAAGGGAAAATTTCGCGTTCATGTCGATAACGATCAGCTCAACGCCGGTCTGTTCGTTCTCGGCGAGCTTGCGCGCCACCAGCGCCGCCGTAAAAGGCGTCGCGTAGACCGGGCAACCAAGCTTTGGCGCCAGCAGCGCCACTGCGCCGATGTGGTCTTCGTGGCCATGGGTCAACAAAAGCCCGTGCAGCGCTTCTTTTTCCTCGAGAATATAGGACGGGTCCGGACAGATCAGATCAACGCCGGGCGTTGAGAGGTCGCCAAACATGACGCCGCAATCAATCATCACCCATTGCCGGTTGGCGGGCGTTCCGAACCCGTAAAGGTTCATGTTCATGCCGATCTCGCCGGAACCACCGAGAGGCAGAAAGACGAGTTCTTTCTTCGACATCAGCGCGCACCTTTGAGGCGCTTTGAAATCTCAAGCAGCCCGCGAATGGTGAGGTCGTGATCAAAAATGTCGATGGCGTCGGTCTGACCTTCGAACAGCGAGGCGATGCCGCCGGTAGCGACAACTTTCATGGGTTTTCCATATTCGGCTTTAATGCGTTCAACCAACCCATCAATCAGACTCACATAGCCCCAGAAGACACCCGTCTGCATGGCGCCGACGGTGTCGGTGCCGATGATTTTTGGTGGCTTTTCAATGGCGATGCGCGGCAGGCGCGCCGCCGCTTCGTGCAGGGCCTGCATGGAAAGGTTGATGCCCGGCGCAATCACCCCGCCTTCAAAGGCGCCATCTTCGCCGACAATGTCGAAATTCGTGGCGGTGCCTGAATCGACAACCACCAGCGGGCCGCCATGCGCCGTGAAAGCGCCCACCGCGTTCACCAGCCTGTCGGCGCCGGCCTCTGATGGTTTTGAAATGCGCACGGCGACGCCCGGAATATTGTCATGGGCGATGACGAACGGATCGCAATTGAAATAACGCCGCGACAGGTTGCGCAAGTGGAACAGCGACTGCGGCACCACGGTGGAGATGATGCATTCTGAAATGTCAGACAACTTGTATCCCGACATGCCCATGAGCTGCGACAGCCACACGGCGTACTCATCCGCCGTCCGCACTGTGGATGTTGACGAGCGCCATTGCGCGGCCGAAGTATCGCCCTCAAAAAGCGCGATGACAGAGTTTGTATTGCCGACGTCGATAGCGAGAAGCATGGGCCGTCCTGTTTATTCTATTGTGGCGAGTCGAAAAACACTTCGCCCGCCGCAATAGTCCGCTTTCCGTCGCTCAAGCGCAACACCAGCGCGCCTGATTCATCGAGCCCGGCAAAGACCCCGGTGAGTTCTTCCTTTGGCAAGCGGACGGTGATTTCCTCGAACAAGCCCGCGGCCCGGGCCAGCCATTGCTGACGGATCGGCTCAAAGCCATGGGTGCGCCAGTCGCGATAAAGCCGCCAAAAATGCTCATCCAGCCGCGCCGCCAGCGCCGGCGGATCGGGCGGCGCTTTCACATAGTCCATGAGCCGGGCCGTGGGGTAAGGCGCGCCCGTTGGCGCAGTGATGATGTTCACGCCGACGCCAATAGCGAGATGGGCGTCCAGATTTTCCAGCAAAATCCCCGCGCATTTTTTGCCGTCCAGCAAAACGTCATTGGGCCATTTGAGCCTCACGCTTTCCGGCGGGATGAGTTCGTCAAGCGTCGCGGCCAGCGCCAGCGCGACAATGAACGAAATCTGACCGAGCTGTTCGGCCTCGCCCTCGGGCTTGAAAAACAGCGTGCCGGCGAAATCGCCTGTGCGCTGTTCCCAGCCGCGTCCGCGCCGCCCGTATCCGGCTGTTTGCGTGAGCGCCACAATCCAGCGGGGACCGTCCTCGCCCGCGTCGATGCGGCGCTTGGCTTCCAGGCTGGTTGAATCCAGCGTGTCGAAGAGTTGAAGATCGGCGCCGGAGGGTAGCCGTTGCACAGCCTAGAACAGCGACGAGGCGGCGGTGATCGCGATCGTGCGCAACGCGCCGATAAAGACCGGTATCAGCGGGAACATCAGCAAGGCCGACCCCCAAGCCGCAAAGGTCAGCGCCGGACCGGCGTCGCGTTCAAACACCGGCGCGGGCTCGTCAAACCACATGAACCAGACAATGCGCAGATAGTAAAAAGCGGAAATCGCGCTGGCGATGACGCCCGCAATGGCAAGCCAGATCAGCCCCGCCTCTATGGCAGAGAAAAAGACGAACCACTTGCCGAAGAACCCGGCCAGCGGCGGCACGCCCGCGAGCGAAAAGAGCAGCGCCGTCAAAATGATCGCCATGCCCGGATTGGTGCGCGAGAGCCCTGCAAGATCCGCAATGTTTTCCGTCATGCCGCCGCGGCGGCGCATCATCAAAATGATCGCGAATGTGCCGATGGTCATGACGATATAGATCGCCATGTAGATCAGAACCGAGGAAACGCCTGCGGCGGTTCCGGCCGCAAGCCCGATCAGCGCGTAACCCATGTGGCTAATGGAAGAGTACGCCATCAGGCGCTTGATGTTGGTTTGCGCAATGGCCGAGAAGGCGCCGACGGCCATGGAGGCGACCGCAATAAGCCCGATCACTGGCTGCCAGTCTTCGATAACGCCCGGAAAAGATGTTGTAAGCACGCGAGCAAACAACGCCATACCGGCGAGCTTCGGCGCGGCGGCGAAGAACGCGGTCACCGGCGTTGGCGAGCCTTCATAGACATCTGGCGTCCACATATGAAACGGCGCGGCGGAAACCTTGAACGCCAGTCCTGAAATCATGAAAACGAGCCCGATGATGAGGCCGTTATTGTCGCTCGCCGAAGCTGCAACGCGCGCAATTCCCTCAAACGACGTCGACCCGGTAAAGCCGTAAACCAGCGACGCGCCGTATAGCAGCAGACAGGACGACAAAGCGCCGAGCACGAAATATTTCAGCCCCGCTTCGGTCGAACGGCGGCTGTCGCGGTTGAAGGCGGCGAGAATGTAAAGCGCGAGGCTTTGCGTTTCGATGCCCATATAGAGCGAGATCAAATCCGTCGCCGACACCATGAGCGACATGCCGAACGCCGCCAGCACGATCAGCACCGGATATTCAAACCGGCCGAGCTGTTCGCCAGCGAGATAACGGTCCGACATCAAAATGGCGAAGGCCGCCGCGCCGAAGATCAATACTTTGCAGAACTTCGCAAAAGCGTCGATGGCGAATGCGCCGGAAAACAGCGAGACGTCCTGACCGCCGCCGGGCGCGAACACCACCAGCACAGCCGCGACGAGGAGCAGGATGACCGACGCGATGGAAATTTTGTCCGCCGCCTTGTCGCCGAGGAAGACACCGGTGATCAAAAGCACCATGGCGCCAATCGCCAGCGCCAGTTCCGGCAGGGAGAATGAAAGTGTTTCGACAAGGCCCATTACATCACCCCGCCCGCCGCAAGGGCCGCATTATAATTTGTAATCAACAGATCCACCGCCGGGCTAAACACGGCGAGCGCCGGGCCAGGATTGAACCCGAGGAATAAAGCAAACGCCATCAACGCCAGCAGCATACCAAGCTCGCGCTTGTCCACATCCGGAATGGTCATCAGCGCCTCTTTGGTAAGGTCGCCATAAACCACCTGCCGGTAAAGCCGCAGCGCGTAAGCCGCCGACAGTATGACGCCAAAGGCGGCGAAGAATGCGATCCATGAGTTCACTTTGAATGCGCCGGTCATGGCGAGAATTTCGCCCACGAACCCGCTGGTGCCGGGAAGGCCCACATTGCCGAGCGTAAAGAAGAGGAACAAAAATGCATAAAGCGGCATGCGATGAACAAGCCCGCCATAGGCCGCGATCTCGCGCGTGTGCATGCGGTCATAGACGACGCCAACACACAAAAAGAGCGCGCCGGAAATAAACCCGTGCGACAGCATCTGGAAGAGACCGCCCTCGATCCCCTGCTCGGTGCCAGTGAATATTCCCATGGTCACAAAGCCCATATGTGCGACGGAAGAATAAGCGATCAGCTTTTTCATGTCCTCCTGCGCCAGCGCCACCAGCGAGGTGTAAATGATCGCGATGATCGAAAGCGCATACACCAGTGGCGCGAAGTCGGCGCTCGCAATGGGGAACATGGGCAGCGAGAAACGTAAAAATCCGTAGCCGCCCATTTTCAGCAGGATCGCCGCCAGCACCACGGAGCCCGCGGTCGGCGCCTGAACGTGGGCGTCAGGCAGCCAGGTGTGCACTGGCCACATGGGCATCTTTACCGCGAAGGAAGCAAAGAACGCCAGCCACAACCATTTCTGTGCTTCCGCCGAGAAAACGGTTTGTTGCAGCGTTGGAATGTCGGTCGTGCCGGCTTTGGCATACATCCACGCCATGGCGACCAGCAGCAGCAGCGAGCCGAGCAGCGTATAGAGGAAAAATTTCAGCGCCGCGTAAACCCGGCTCGGCATGGAGATACCGGCGAATTCTTTTGTGCCTTTGGAGCCCCAGACGCCGATGATCAGGAACATCGGGATGAGACTGCCTTCAAAGAAGAAGTAGAACAAAAACAAATCAAGCGCGCAGAATACGCCGATCATCAGCGTTTCGAGAATCAAAAACGCAATCATGTAATCGGCGACGCGCGACTTAATGGAGTTCCACGACGCCAGCACGCAGATCGGCATGATGAAGGTGGTGAGCAACACGAACAGGATCGAAATCCCGTCAACGCCCATTTTGTAGCCGATGCCGCCGCCGACCCAGGCGAATTCCTCAACCAGCTGATAGCCGGCGATGGATGGATCATAGAGCGCGTACACGCCGAGCGAGACGAGGAATGTGCCGGCGGCGAAAACCATGGCGACCCAGCGGGCCACATTATCCATCTGCGCCTGTTCCTCGGCGCTGACGGAACCGTCTTCATTGGTCCTGAGCATCATCCGGCGCAGCATGATGCACAGGGCGCCGATCAACGGCGTGAAGGTGATGAGGCTCAGCCAGGGCTGGTTTGCAAAACTCTCGGTCATTGGCCGCCCCCGGCGCGTAGTAGAATGAACGTTACAAGGACAGCAATACCGACCAGCATGGCGAAGGCGTAGTGATAGAGATAGCCGCTCTGCATTTTAACGATGCGCCGAGCGCTTGCCGCCACCAGCGTCGCAATGCCGTCCGGTCCGACGCCGTCAATGGTTTTGCCGTCGCCGTCTTTCCAGAGGAAACGGCCAATGGCCAGCGCCGGTTTGACCAGAATGAAGTCGTAGATTTCGTCGAAGTACCATTTGTTTTTCAGGAACGCGTAGATCATACCGCCGGGGCGTAACAGTCCCGGCTTTAACGGATCACCGCGCAGATAATGCCAGCCCGCCGAGAATGACCCAATCAGCATGGCGAAGAACGGCGCCCATAAAACCCAGGCCGGTATGTCGTGATGACCGCCGCCATGATCTTCTTCCGCAGCGCCGTGATCGTCAGCCGCAACAGCGTGTGATTCTTCCGCCGGCGCGTGATCATCACCATGCGCATCTGCAGGTGCGCCGTGATCTTCTGTTGCAGGCCCATGAGATTCTTCGGCGTGGTAGAGCGCGCCGTTCCAGAACTGGTCTTTGTTGTCGCCGACAAAATCACCAAAAAACACCATACCCGCGACCAGCGCGCCGATGGCGAGCGGGATCAGCGGCATCATCATGGCGTCGGGCACCGAATGAGGATGCTTGCGCACATGCTCCGGCGCGCGGCTCGGCCCCCAGAACGTAAGGAAGATAAGCCGCCAAGAATAGAACGCCGTCATCACCGCTGCGAGCAGACCAAGCGTGAAGGCGAAATAACCGAACGCCTTACCCGCTTCGCCCGCGAAAAACGCGCTTTCGATGATCATATCTTTGGAAACAAAGCCCGCCGTACCGATCGGGAAACCGAACCATCCGAGCGAGCCCGGAATACCGACACCCGTAATCGCGATGGTGCCAATCACCATGAGGATATGCGTGAACGGCATGAGCGATTTGACTCCGCCCATTTTTTTGATGTCCTGCTCGTGATGCATGCCGATGATGACCGCGCCGGAGCCGAGGAACAAAAGCGCCTTGAAAAACGCGTGCGTAAAGAGATGGAACATCGCCGCGTCATAGGCGCCGACGCCCGCCGCAAAGAACATGTAGCCGAGCTGTGAGCAGGTTGAGTAGGCGACGATCTTTTTGATGTCGTCCTGAAGGAGGCCCACGGTCGCCGCAAAAAACGCCGTGATGGCGCCAACCATGGTCACCAGTGCAGCGGCGGACGGCGCATATTCGAAAAACACTGAGCAGCGGCAAACGAGAAAGACGCCCGCCGTCACCATGGTCGCGGCGTGGATCAGCGCGGAGACCGGCGTCGGACCCTCCATGGCGTCGGGGAGCCATGTGTGCAGTAGGAACTGCGCCGACTTGCCCATGGCGCCAATGAACAGCAGCACGGAAATCACCGTCAGCGCGTGCCAGTCGTTATCGAGGAAGTTGATTGTCAGTGTCTGAACCGGCGCGCCGGCGCCAGCATTCCATGGCGTCACGACCGCGTTTGCCGCCACAGCCTGAAACACTTCATCGAACTGGATCGAACCGAACACGTAAAAGATGCACATGATGCCGAGGGCGAAACCGAAATCGCCGACCCGGTTCACCACAAACGCTTTGATCGCTGCGTCGTTCGCCGATTTTTTCTTGAACCAGAAACCAATCAGCAGATAGGACGCGAGGCCCACACCCTCCCAGCCGAAGAACAGCTGCAAGAAATTATCCGCCGTCACCAGCGTCAACATGGCGAAGGTAAAGAGCGAGAGATACGCGAAGAACCGCGGCTGCTCGCCATAGTCCTTCATGTAGCCCATGGAGTACCAGTGAACGAGGAACGACACCGAGTTCACAACCACCAGCATCACCGCCGAAAGCGTGTCGAGCCGCACGGCCCATTTCGCTTCAAAACCGCCGGAAGAAATCCACGTGAAAAGCTCAAACGTGCGGGCATTGTGCCCCAGCGCCACGTCGAAAAACAAAATCCAGGCAATGACGGCCGCCGCCAGCAACAAACCCGTCGTCAACATCTCCGCCGCGCGATAGCCCGCAAGGCGGCCCACCGGCATCGCCAGCATGGCGCCGAACAGCGGCAGTAATACGACTAAGGCGTCCATCAGCGGTCGTGCCCCTAGTTCTTCATGACGTTGGCTTCATCGACGGCGATATCGCCGCGATTGCGGAAAAAGGCGACCAGAATGGCGAGGCCCACGGCGGCCTCAGCGGCGGCGACGGTGAGCACCATGAACGCAAACACCTGGCCCGTGAGATCGCCCAGAAACTGCGAAAAGGCGACGAGGTTGATATTCACCGCCAGCAGCATCAGTTCGATCGACATCAAGATGACGATGACGTTTTTGCGGTTGAGAAAAATCCCCGCCATGCCGATGGCGAACAGGATCGCCGCGACGGAAAGGTAATGTCCAAGACCGATATCAAGCATCTAGGAACGCCCCCTCATGCCATTGCCCATCATGACAACCCCTGCCCGCGCTCAATATCCACAAGCTCAACGCCCTCGTCGCGCTTGCGGTTGATCTGCTTGCCGGCGTCCTGCTTTTTGATGCCCTCGCGGGTCCGGAAGGTGAGGATGATCGCGCCGATCATGGCGACGAGCAGCACCATCCCGGCGATCTGAAAATAGTGCACATAGTCGGTATAAAGGATCAGGCCCAGCGCCTCGATATTGGTGGGGCCATTGGGATCGGTAACCGTCTGCGCCGCCGTGGGCGATGGATGCGCCCGGCCCATTTCCGCATCGGACGGGAAAACCCAGACCGCAACCACCATGATCAGTTCGAATACGACAATCGCCGCCAATGTACCGCCAATGGGCAGATATTGCAGAAATCCCTGCTTCATCTCGACGAAATCAACGTCGAGCATCATCACCACGAACAGGAACAAAACCGCGACCGCGCCCACATAGACGACCACAAGCACCATAGCGAGATATTCTGCGCCCATGAGCACGAAGAGGCCCGCCGCCGCGATAAACGCCGAAATCAGGAAGAGAACCGAATGCACGGGATTCTTCGACGCGACGACCATCAGCCCGGAAGCGATGGCGGCGAAGGCGAAGAGGAAAAAGGCGAAGGCGGCAAACGTCATGATTGAGCTACAGCGCGAGGTCCCTGGATACCCGGTATCGACTCGTTAAAAAAACGCGCCGAATGGCGCTGCTAGACTGGCTTGCCCGGTTCAAACAATGCGACTCAGGGGCACGGGCTCGCCCCGCCGCGCTTTTAGAGGCTTTGCGGCCCCTTTGCAAAGGGCGTTTGGGCGGATTCTTGGCAGTAATTTCAACCGTTTCGGCCGAGAATTTTCCCCGGCGGAAAGCTTAGGCTCCGGCCGGACGCCATTCATCCGGGTTGTGGGTGCAAATCGGTTGATTTCGCGCCTCAAAGACGGGTTTCGCCGCGCGGCCGGATTGGTGGCGGGCAAGCCCCCCGCCCTCAGTCCCACGATGGCGTCCGCAATCATCTCGGCTCGTCCGGACTGGCGCGGCGCCTTCGGGCGAATCATTCGTCCGGTCGCATCAGCCGGTCCGTTGACCGCATAGTCGCGCAGACACGCATTCGCTCCGCCCGAAGATATTTTATGACCATCGCTGGACCAAACCAACACAACGGGGCGCTTATGAAAAAAGCAATTCTGGCGGCATCCGCCGCATTCTTCGCAACTACTCAGTACACGATCTCTCAAGCAGCGGCCGAGCCACTGCCGGTCGACATGGATGGTGTTGAATTTGGCGAAATGACGTTTCGCATGATTGTGGCCGGTGAAGAAGTCGGCGAAATGTTTTACGTGCTGGAACAACAGGACGACACAATCGTGATGCATGACGGAACAACCATGATGCCGTCGACGCGGGAATCCCTTACCGCTGTCTTTGATGCCGAAACACTGGCGCCGCGTTCCATCGTTCTCGATGCAGACTTCAATCGTACGGTGCTCGATATCGATCTGACGGTCGAAGACGGAAAAGCGACCGGGCTTTATCGCGTCAAACAACCGAGTGCGCTCGCCAAAACCGACAAACCGTTCGAACTCGAAATGCCGAAAGATGTAATCTTCAGAGGCGCCGTCTTCGGTCTTTCCGCCGGGTTGCCGCTGAAAAAGGACGACGTTTACAAGGTCAAATGGTTCGCACCGCTAGGCGGCGTCTTGCAAGACGTTGAACTTGCCGTTGAGGGCGAAGAAACCGTCAGCGTTCCCGCTGGCGAATTTGACACGATCAAGCTGCATGTAAAAGCCCAGCCGGAAAACATGATCTACATCAACAAAGCCGAACCGCGCCGCGTTGTGCGCATTGATGTGATTGGAATGGATATGGTGTTCGAACGAATGCCAGACGGCGAATAAAAATCAGCGATAGGGAGCGTCGAGCTCGAGGTTTCTCGCAATCTCGCGTTCCCAGCGGTCTCCATTCGCGAGCAGGCGATCCTTGTCGTAGAACAACTCTTCGCGGGTCTCTGTGGCGAATTCGAAATTCGGTCCTTCAACGATCGCATCGACCGGACAGGCTTCTTCACAGAACCCGCAATAGATGCATTTCGTCATGTCGATGTCGTAGCGCGTGGTGCGGCGCGAGCCGTCATCGCGCGGTTCGGCTTCGATGGTGATCGCCTGCGCCGGACAGATCGCCTCGCAAAGTTTGCACGCGATGCAGCGCTCTTCGCCGTTAGGATAACGGCGCAGCGCATGTTCGCCGCGAAACCGGGGCGACAGCGGGCCTTTCTCGAACGGATAGTTCAGTGTCGATTTCGGGCGAAAATAATATTTCATCGCCAGAATGAAAGCGCCGACGAAGTCTTTGAGCATGAAGCCGTTTATGGCCTGCGCAATACGCGACATGTTACGACCTCCAGCTTTGCAGATAATCGACGGCGGCGGGGAACATCAGCAAAAAGCCGGACACCAGCACCACCCAGATCAGGGTCGCGGGCAGAAAAATCTTCCAGCCAATGCGCATGAGCTGGTCGTAGCGATAGCGCGGCACAATCGCCTTCACCATGGCGAACATGAAGAAGAAGAAGACGATTTTGGCGCAGAACCAGAAAATCGGCACACTGTCCAGCGGCGCCCACGGGATTGGCGAATGCCAGCCGCCAAAGAACAAGATGGTCAACATGGCGCACATCAGCAGGATGTTGGCGAGTTCGCCGATCATGAACATCAAGAACAGGGTTGAGGAATATTCCACCTGATACCCGGCGACGAGTTCTGATTCCGCTTCCGGCAAATCAAATGGCGGCCGGTTTGTCTCCGCCAGCGCCGAGATGAAAAAGATCACAAACATCGGAAAAAGCGGAATGAAATTCCAATGCCAGAAACCGCCGCCCGCCCGCGCCTGCGATTGCACGATATCCGACAGGTTGAGGGAACCGACGAGCACCAGCACGCTGATAATAACGAAGCCTATAGAGACTTCATACGAGATCATCTGCGCGGCGGAGCGGATCGCGCCCAGAAATGAATATTTAGAGTTCGACGCCCAGCCGCCCATGATGACGCCGTAGACGCCGAGAGAGGAAATGGCGAATAGATAAAGAATGCCAACGTTGATGTCGGCGCCCACAAGCCCCGGCCCTACCGGAATCACCGCCCAGCCGACCAGCGCCAGCACGAAGGTGATCATCGGCGCGAGAATGAACACAACCTTGTTCACGCCGGCCGGGATGAGCATTTCTTTGAAGACGAATTTGAAGAGGTCGGCGAAGGACTGCAGCAAGCCGAAGGGGCCCACCACGTTGGGGCCTTTGCGCATCTGCACGGCCGCCCAGACCTTGCGGTCGAAATACATCAAGAACGCCTGCGCCAGGAGCAGCGTGACGATCAGCGCCAGGGCCTGAATGACCGTGGGCGCGAGCCAGGCGATCCAGCCTTGGTCGGCGGGCCGCGTCGAAAGGAATGTCCAGATCTCTTCCATAGGCCCCGCGTCTTAGTGGCAATCGGGGCTTTAGTCACGGGGGAAATGCGGGCCAATCGGTCGCAATTGGCCCGAATTTTCGCCCCCCGGCTTATTTCACCGAGATGCTCGACAAGAGGCTGGAGCTGGTGTCCACATTCTGCGGCGAACCGTGGACCACGATGGACCCTATGCCATTCACTGAGGCGTCCACCGAATCGCTGGCGTAGACTTGCGCCTCGCCTATCCCGGAAACATCCACATCGACATCCCTGCACTCAAGGTCCCGGGCGTCGAGGTCGCCGACGCCGGACAATTGCGCATCGAGATGACCGCAGGTTCCCGCAACGTTAAGTTCGCCGACACCCGACAGTTCGATCTGGAGCTCATCGGAGTCGACGCCGCGCACATCGGCGTCCGCCACTCCGGCGACATCAATCGCTATCAGCGACGGCAGGGAGATCTCCGCCGTCAGTCCCATATTCCGCCACGTGCGTTTGTTTGCCTTGAATTCATCCATGTCGAGCGATAACTCGCCATTCTCCACCGTGACATCCAGACGTTCCATCTGAGATGCCGCACCGGAAACTTCGACGGAATAATCTCCGCCAACGGAAACGTTGATTTCGAACACGCCAGCGACATCGATCCGGTCGAAATCGGTTGCGTCAATCGTCCGTGTAATGTCGTTTGATTTGTCGCGTTCGCTAAAATCGCCCAAACTGCCGAACGCATAATAGCCCGCAGCAAGCGCGATGCCGATCGCGAGCAGTATCCCAACAATAATGCCAAAAAATAGTCTCATGGGTCGCCCTCCTTCTTTCCCAGGAGGATGCTAGCACCGCGAATGAATTTGGTGAAGGCGGAACGCCGCACGCCGCCCTCGCCCTGTCGAATGGCGTAAAGCGGCGCGATACCCGGCCGGCCCGGTTTCGTCAGTGGACGGTAATGTCGGCAAACATGCTGTTGGACTTGCTGACCCGGGACGGCGAACCGTAAATGTCGATATCGCCCATGCCGGAAATATTCGCGTCGATCGCTTCACGGGCGAATACCGAAGCACTGCCAACACCGGAAACACTGACGTCCACTTCGCGGCACTCAAGATCGCGGGCGTCCAGATCGCCAACGCCGGAAACATTAGCGTCGAGATCGCCACACTCACCGGCGATACGAATGTCGCCGACACCGGAAAGCGAAATCTTGAACCGGTCCACATCGACGCCTTCAACCTCGCCATCGACAACACCGGAAACACGCAGACCCGTAAGCGACGGCATGGTGATCACCGCCTCAACGCCATGATCATTATTGTCGTGACGGCTTTTCCAGTTGCGCTTTTTATGGCCGAGATTGAGCTCGCCATTTTTCACGGTCGCCTCAACACGCTCCATCTCATCAGCGGGGCCGGAAAGCTGGACGGAAAAATCCGACCCGACCCGCACGTCAATTTCATATACGCCTGAAACTTTGATCTGATCGAACCCGGCAAGATCGAGCGTGCGGCTGATCTTTTCTTCATCGTCATGGGCGAGCGCGACGCCTGCCGCCGCCAGACCGATCAACCCGGCTGTAATTCCTGCAATTTTAAGCATGATACGCCTCCATCCACTGTGACGAATGTAGCAATTTCGAAGACGCCTGCATAGGTCGGCTCACCGCATGCGCGCCGCTATCCGTCGAACGGCGCGCCGCCGCACTGTCAGTGAAGGCGCACGATGTTGGTCGGCGAAGACGCGCCGGGCGATAAGGCGTCATCAGCCTCCGCGCGTGCGGCGGCGTCCCAGTGCGGGCGCATTAACCGTCCGAACGTAAACGCAATGATCAGCGCCGGAATAAACGTTGCCGCGAGAACGCCAATGGTGAGATCGCGCCCCGTGGGCAACCCGCCCGACGCCGCCATGAAGGAAACAACCGCCACCGCCAACGCCGCAACGAGATAGGGCCACATATTGCGGCGTTTGCGTTTTTCCAGCGCGATAAAAAGCGGCGCGCCGATGGCGACACTCGCGAAGAAGCCGATCAGAAAAATAAGAAAGCTCACCAGCATGGTTTCAAGAATGGCGGTGATCAATCCGGTAAAGGCGAAACCACCCGCAAAAAACAGCCCGCCGAGCTTGAGCAGCAACGTCAAACCGCCGCCCACAAACGCACCCGCAAGCACCGAGACAATCATCTGTTCAAACGCAACATTGACGCGGATTTGTTCGATCAGCGCTTCGTGTGGTGTATTTTTTTTTTGAGCCGTCACGTAGCAGCTTGCTTTGTTCGGTGGCGGTGCTGACGAAGCAGACCAAAAACAACGGCAATTACGAAGGGAGGAACGCCATAAACGATAAAGAGGCCTTTTACTTCCTCCCCATGAACTTTCGCGTCGGTGAAATAAATTGGTCCCAACCAAATAGATACCACAATTATCGACGCCAAAAAGCCAGCAAAGATATAGCCAACCAGATTGTCGAAGTTCGACTTTACTAGCATAAAATGTAAAGGAACACCGATGATCACGGCGCCCAGGTAGCCTACGTGAAGCGCTATCAAGAAATAAAGAATCGGCAAGTAGATATATTCTACCAGCGATTCTGAAGCCATCGCATCCGGTTCTTGCGGTGAGATAAAATACGTAAGCAACACTAAACCAACAAAATAAAAAACGATGCCCAACGGAACTGCTATCAAAGCATCAATCACTGTTCCGGCAGAAAACACTTTTCGAGTTACGTCGGTCATTCCGCCGCAAGCTTGTTCGTGCCGCGCATGACGGCGGAACATTCCGCCATGGTTTTTGATGCGCGCGCGATGGGGTTGGTGAGATAGTAATCCGCAACGCCTGAAACAAACGGCCCCGCATCAAGCGCGCCAGCTTGGCCAACCGCCGCTGCGTCAAAACGATCTTCCGCGCCGCCAACCTGATCAATGCGGGCAAGCGTCGGCGCATCTTCAAACATCGCCTGTCGCAGCGCCAACATATCGTCATAGGGCAGCGTTTTGCCGACCTTGTCGGACAGCGCGCGAATAATCGCCCAATCCTCCCGCGCCTCTCCCGGCGGGAAGCAGGCGCGCGCGGCCAGTTGCGCACGTCCTTCGGTATTCACATAGATGGCGTTTTGTTCGGTGTAGGCCGCGCCCGGCAAGATGACATCCGCATGCCGCGCGCCAACATCGCCGTGCGAGCCCTGATAGACAACAAAAGCGCCATTCAGTCGCTTGGGGTCAAACTCATCGGCGCCGAGATTGAAGACGACCTCGATCTCGCGGCTTCCGCAGCCATCGAGAATTTCGTCAAAACTCTTGCCGCCCTCGCCCGGCAAAAAGCCGAGATCCAGCGCGCCAACGCGGCCCGCGGCGCTGTGCAATACGTTAAACCCGTTCCAGTCGCCGCGAATGGCGCCGCATTTGTCGGCGAGCTTTGCGGCGGCGTTCAAGACGGCGGCGCCGTCTTTGCGGGCAAGTGCGCCAGCACCGATGATGATCGCCGGGTTCTTGGCGGCTTTCAGGGTTTCGAAGAATACGCCCTCGCCGTTGGCCAGTGCGTTCAGCGTATCGGCCCCGGCGCCGAGATAATCATACTCGTAAGACAGATCTTTCTGCTCGCCGATCAGCGCGATCTTCACATCGAGCTTGTTCAACCAGATCTTGCGCAGACGCGCGTTGATCATCGGCGCTTCGGCGCGCGGGTTGGTTCCCACTAGCAAGATCGCGTCCGCCTCCTCAAGTCCGGCAATGCCCGTGTTGAAAAGATACGACCGGCGATCACCGGTTCCAATTTTTGCGCCGTCCTGGCGGCAATCCATGTGCGGCGTGCCGATGGCGGCCATCAAATCTTTCAGTGCTTTTACCGCTTCGGTCGGAACGAGATCGCCCGCCAACGCGGCAATCTTATTCTTGTCCGTGGATTTCAGTTTCTCCGCGACAGTGTTCAATGCCTCGTCCCAGCGGGCGGGAACCAGCTTGCCGTCTTTGCGGATATACGGCTTGTCGAGACGCTGCGAGCGCAGACCGTCCCAGATGAAGCGTGATTTATCGGCGATCCATTCTTCGTTGATGTCTTCATGCAGCACCGGAAGGATGCGCAACACTTCGCGCCCGCGCGCATCGACGCGAATGTTCGAGCCCACGGCGTCCATCACGTCGATCGATTGCGTCTTGCGCAATTCCCACGGCCGCGCGTTGAACGCGTATGGTTTTGACGTGAGTGCGCCCACAGGACACACATCAATGAGGTTACCGGTGAGTTCGGACTCCACCGCCTTTTCAAGATAGGTTGTGATCTCCGCATCCTCGCCGCGATTGACGAGACCCAGATCGTCAACGCCGGCAATCTCTGTCGCAAACCGGACGCAGCGCGTACATTGGATGCAGCGGGTCATGATCGTCTTGATCAGCGGACCCATGTGCTTTTCTTCAACGGCGCGCTTGTTCTCTTCAAAGCGCGAGCCGTCGCGGCCATAGGCCATGGCCTGATCCTGCAAATCGCACTCGCCGCCCTGATCGCAGATCGGGCAATCGAGCGGGTGGTTGATCAGGAGAAACTCCATCACCCCTTCGCGGGCTTTTTTGACCATGGGCGTGTTGGTGAACAGCTCCGGCGGCGCGCCTTCAGGTCCGGGGCGCAGATCCTTCACATTTTGCGCGCAGGAGGCCACAGGCTTGGGCGGGCCGCCCTTCACTTCGATCAGGCACATGCGGCAATTGCCGGCGACCGAAAGCCGTTCGTGATAGCAAAAACGCGGAATTTCCTCGCCCGCCGCCTCGCACGCCTGCAACAGCGTCAAATTCGAGGCGACCTCGACTTCGCGATTATTGACCTTAATGGTGCGGGTTTCGCTCATGGCTTGCTTCCTGCGCGGGGCTCAAACGTGAATATCCACCGGCATACCGTGGATTTCAGCAATGACAAGAGGCGCAATTGCCTCGCCGGGGCGTCTGCTGCGCCTCGGCGCCGTGTCTTGTCGCCCTTGCGGCGCGTTTGGGCGGGTGCGCCACGCAAAACGCCCGGCCGCGCGCATGTTGCGAGGCCGGGCGCTTTATAAACGCATTCGACGCAATAGGTCTTAAAGTACGCGTTCTTTGAGATCTTTGGCGACGCGGAAAGCAACTTTCTTTGACGCTTTGATCTTGATGGCTTCGCCGGTCGCCGGGTTGCGGCCCATACGGGCGGCGCGGTGACGAACCTGCAGAATGCCGAATGCTGGAATACGCAGCTTTTTGCCCTTCTTCAGATAGCCGCCCATGCGGTCGATGAAGTCGGACAGAAACTCTTCAGCCTGCTTCTTGGGGATTTCATGCACCTCAGCCATTTCCGCAGCGAGGTGTTTCAATGTCAGCGTATCAGGCAACGCTTTTTTTGTAGCTTTCTTTTTCGCAGCGGTTTTGCGGGCGGGCGCCTTCTTGCGTGCAGGCGCCTTTTTCGCGGCGGTCTTACGCTTGGCTGGAGCCTTGCGCGCAGTCGCCTTACGCGCCGGCGCTTTTTTCTTTGCAGTTTTCCGTTTAACGGCCATTTGAAATTCCTTTGTTATCAATCAGCGAATGCGGAATGCAGTCAGAAATCACTTGTTTGACTGCAATACAAGCGTTTTTGCGCCTGATTCGGTTGAAACTTGTAAACAAAAAATTTCGTGGCGCCCCTCAGAAACATGTATTTTATCGGTATCGGCGGGGTGTCAGCCCGATCAAATTGATGCGCGTTTCATGATCCATTCGGGGTCGGGATGCTCGCCAACCATGAAAATATACTCAGCGATTTTTTCAAAACCGTATGAGCGGTAGAGCCTTTGGGCGCCGGTATTTTGCGCCCATACGCCAACGTAAAGCGCGCCGAAATGCGCTTCCAGCCAATCTATCGCAATGTCTAGGAAAGCACGGCCAAGTCCCGAACCCTGTTGGTTTTTTTGAACATACAAACGGTGCAGTTCGCCTGCATTTGCAGGCATTTCCGGCGCTGGCAACCCGCATGGGCCGCAGGTGCAATAACCGGCGATATCGCCGCGCGCATCCTCCGCGATCCATGTGGCGCAAGTCTCGTCTTTGAGGAACGCCGCATAGAATTGCGGCGAATGACATTCGGTCAGAAATGCATTCAAATCGGCGCTTGAATAAAGATGGCCGAAAGTCTCCGTGAAGGTGGAAATCCCGATGCGGGAAAGGGCTTCGGCGTCGTTTTTGTCGGCCCGGCGGATCGTCGGCTTCGACGTCATTCCGCCGCGACACCCGCCATATTGTTCACAGCAACATGCCCACGATCTGCGCGATAGTTGTTGATGCGTTCTTCAATCTCGCCGCGGAAGTGACGGATCAGCCCCTGCACCGGCCATGCGGCGGCATCGCCCAAAGCGCAAATGGTGTGGCCTTCGATCTGGGTCGATACTTCGAGCAGCTTGTCGATTTCTTGCGTAGTGGAATTGCCTTCGGCCATGCGTTCAAGCACGCGCCACATCCAGCCCGTACCCTCGCGGCAGGGCGTGCACTGGCCGCAGCTCTCGTGTTTGTAGAAATAGCTGATACGCGAAATGGCACGGACAATATCCGTCGACTTGTCCATGACGATCACCGCCGCCGTGCCAAGGCCGGAGCGATGGTCCTTGAGCGCATCGAAATCCATCAGCACATCGTTACAGATATCCTGCGGTAGGCACGGCACCGATGACCCGCCCGGAATGACGGCTTTCAAGTTGTCCCAGCCGCCACGCACGCCGCCGCAATGGGTGTCGATCAGCGTCTTTAACGGAATAGACATCGCCTCTTCGACATTGCATGGGCGATTAACGTGACCGGAAATGCAAAAAACTTTGGTGCCGTGATTATTGTCGCGCCCGAACTTGCGGAACCAGTCGGCGCCGCGCCGCAAAATTGTCGGCACCACGGCGATGGATTCAACATTGTTCACCGTGGTCGGGCAACCATAAAGCCCCGCACCGGCCGGGAATGGCGGTTTCAATCGCGGCTGGCCTTTTTTGCCTTCAAGGCTTTCCAAGAGCGCGGTTTCCTCGCCGCAGATATAGGCGCCGGCGCCGTGATGCACATAGCAATCAAAATCCCAGCCGGAACCGGCGGCGTTCTTGCCCAGCAATCCGGCGGCGTAAGCCTCGTCGATCGCCGCCTGAAGGTTGTTGCGCTCGTCCACATATTCGCCGCGAATGTAGATGTAGCAAGCGTGCGCCTGCATGGCGAAGGAGGCGATCAGACAGCCCTCGATGAAGAGGTGCGGATCGTGGCGCATCATCTCCCGGTCTTTACAGGTGCCAGGCTCTGACTCGTCGGCGTTGACGACGAGATAATGCGGGCGCTCGCCCACTTCCTTCGGCATGAACGACCATTTGAGACCTGTGGGGAAGCCCGCCCCGCCGCGGCCACGCAGCCCTGAGTCTTTGACTTGGCTGATGATCCAGTCCCGGCCCAGCGACATCAGGTCAGCCGTGCCGTTCCAGGCGCCGCGCTTTTTCGCTGCTTCCAGCCGCCAGTCATGGAGGCCGTAGAGATTGGTGAATATCCGGTCTTTATCTTCGAGCATGGTCACGCCTGATGTTGTGCCTTATTTGCGGCTGTCTTAGCCGACTTCAACCGCCAATGAAAACCCAGAACGGCGCCAGAAGGATCAGCCCAATCGCCGCCAGGATCAGGCCAGGCCTTTCATGGCCTGTCGCATAAAACGCCACGCCCGCCGTCAGGAATCCAAAACCAAGAATCAATAGAATCCACAAAAATCGTTGCCACGCACTTTTAGGTCCGCTCTTCGGATTATCCGGGTCAAGCTCCGGGATGTAATGCGGGCTTTGTCTGCGGTCTTCCTCGGCCATCCCGCCCCCTCAAATCGCCGCCAGCGCCTGATCGAGATCGGCGATCAGATCATCCGGGTCTTCAACGCCGACGGAAATACGGATCAGCGAATCCTTGATGCCGAGCCGCGCGCGCTCCACCGGCGGCACATCGCTGTGGGTCATGGCGGCGGGATGCGAGGCGAGCGTTTCCGTGCCGCCAAGGCTCACCGCCAGCTTGATGATTTTGAGCGCGTTCAGCACTTTGAAAGCCTCCGCCTCGCCGCCTTTCACTTCGAATGAAAAGGTCGACCCGGCCGCGCGGCACTGACGGTCAAAAACTTCCCGGTCGGTATGATCGTCCGGCAAATAATCAAGAAACCAAACGCTTGTCACTTTGTCATGACCATTAAGGAACGCCGCGACCGTCCGCGCGCCTTGCGCCGAGGCTTCCATGCGAAGCTTCAAGGTTTCCAAAGAACGCAACAGCATCCAACCCGTATGCGGGTCTGACATGGTGCCGAGGATTGTCCGCGTCACCTGAACCGGCGCAATCCATTCCGACGAGCCGGAACACGAGCCCGCGATCAAATCGGAATGGCCGCCCACATATTTGGTCAGGGAGGTCATCGTAAGATCGGCGCCGCAATCAAGCGGCGTCTGCCAGATCGGGCCAAGAAACGTATTATCGACAATCACCGGCGGGCGGCGGCCGTCATTTAAAAGGCTCTCGGAATGCTTGCGCGCCTGGGCGATATCAACAAGCCCGTTGGTGGGGTTGGCCGGCGTTTCAAGCAAGATTGCATCAACGCGTCCGCCATTTTCCGCAGCAATGCATTTCGCCTCAGCAAAGGCCGCGTCCATGCCGGCGGCGCCGTCTTCGGCGTTGAACCCGACCGACTGCACGCCGAACTGCGGGAGGATATGACGGATAAGATACTCCGTACCCCCATAAACCGGCTCGGAATGGACCAGAACCCCACCGGGACGGACATAGGCCCATAGCGCTGTCGAAATCGCCGCCATGCCGGACGCGAACACGAGGCTCTTTTCCGCCTTGTCCCAAACCGCGAGCCGGTCCTCGAGCACTTCGAGATTGGGGTTATTGATGCGGGAATAGATGAGGCCGATTTCCTCGGCCTCTTCCTTCTGGCGCAGCCCATAGGCCAGCTCGAAGAACCCCTTGCCTTCTTCTGCCGACTGAAAAACAAACGTCGACGTCAGGAAGACTGGCGGCTTCAATGATCCTTCTGACAGTTCGGGTGAGAACCCGTAACCCATCATCAAGGTCTCCGGGGAAAGCCGCCGGTCGCCGAGCACGCTCGTTCTATATTTTTTGTCGCCGCCGTTCATTGGCCTGCATTACTCATCGGTTGTTTGCGATTTATTGAGCGCCTCGCCATGAGCCTTGAACCAGCGGAAAAACATCGGCCCGAAAATCAGCGTCGCCGCGACAATGCCGCCCACAAGATGGGTGATGTTATTTGTCTTTAGATATACCGCAACAACGGCGATCAGCACTGCGCCCTCAAGCAGCGCGATATTCATCAGCGCGCGAATGGCGTCTTTGCGTTTTTGCTGTTCAAGCGTTGTCACCGCTTACTCCGCTTCATTCCGCCGGTGCGGGGTTCGCGTTCGGAATTTCCTTCAGCGGCTGCGCGGCGGAACCATCATAAAGAGACGGGTCAGTGAGCGTTGTGTTCTCGCCTTCCGGATCGGACGTGTGCCGGTTCGGATGTTGCGTGCCGATCTTTACTTCCTCGCCGCGGCGCAATTTGCCAAGCAGATCTTCAAAAATTTCCGGCGTCAGATCTTCGTAATAATGATCGCCGTCTTTGGTCGAAATCTGCACCATGGGCGCATTGCAGCAAGCGCCGAGGCACTCGACTTCGAGCCAGGAAAACTTGCCGTCATCGGACACATGGTTTTCTTCGCCGATCACTTTCTTGCAGGTCTCGCGAAGGTCCTGTGCGCCGCGCAACATGCAGGGCGTCGTGCCGCAGAGTTGCACAAAGAACTCGCCCACCGGCGCGAGGTTAAACATGGTGTAAAAGCTCGCAACCTCGTAAACGCGAATGTAAGGCATATCGAGCTGGTTGGCGATCGCTTCCATCATGGGAATGGAGCACCACCCTTCCTGCTTTTGACCCCGCCACAAAAACGGAATCACGCAAGACGCCTGACGGCCCTCCGGGTATTTCCTGATTTGCGCGTCACACCAGCTTTGGTTCTCGCTCGTCCATTCAAAGGACTTGGGCTGGTCTTTCGCAGGGCGTCGGCTCGCCATTGTCGTTCTCCTCAAGGCACGGGTCAGCGCTTCTGGCGCAGAGACATAGCTGATTGGCCGCAAAACGAAAGGGTTCGCGGCGTCAAACAGAGCGCGCGATGCGGTCGCAGACCGCCATTTTCACCCGCGCGCCAGCCAGTGCCGAGGCCATATACCGGCGCGCGAACATTATCCACAATGTCAAAGAGCCCGCCGCAGCGCACGGGAAAGCCCCGCACCCACGTCGCGACATTGAAGACAGCCCTGTTTGGGGATCGCGCCCGGCGCCTTTTCGCGCCCGCCGGCGCCTGTTCAGTGAGGCCGCCTTTCAACGTGGAAGGAAGTTTAAGGCCCTCTGAAAAGTGGGGGATAACTATCCACCAAATATGGGTTTTATGCAGATTTTCATCACATAAGTTGTATTTTCGCGAGGCTGATTCGCTTTATGGGGGTGGTCAGGGCAAGCGCTCAGGATGACGCGATTTTTAGCGTTTCGAAGGACGAAGACGTCAATCGAGCTCCACCTCGTTCAAGGCCGCCGCATCCTCGAAACACCCAAGGCAAATCACGCCGATATTGTCGGCGCCCAGCGCCTCGAACGCTTCCTGGGAAAGCTCGTTGCAGTGGGTGCAGACCGCATCCCACACGCCATCTTCGCCCCGCGACCACCAGAAGCCTTTCGGCTCACTTTCGCGGATCGACTCGATGATGTGCACACACACAAAGGTCTGCGGCTGTTTGCCGTGGGTGCCGCACGTAACGGAAGGAACTTTCATCGGGCAAGCTCAAAGGTAAGCGTGGTTTCAATATCTCGCGCGCCGGAATCCGATTTTTCGTAACGCGACTTTTCCAGCGCGGTGCGCGCAGCGTCCACAAAGCACGCGTTGGACGTATTTTCCAGCCGTATGTTTGTCACCCAGCCGTTCGACGTCACATCGAACTTGAAGGTAACGGTCTCCGCGCCGTTTGATCGTTTCAGGCATCTCTGCGGATATGACGCGACCGCGAAGCATTCGATTTTCGGTCCAAGCGCCGACCTTGTCAGCGCCGCCGCGGTTTCCGCCGGCATGCAATCCGGCAGACGCGACTCTTCTGATTTGTCGAAAATGAACACCGCCCCGATATCTTTGAACCCGTTGGACGTGGGCGCGAATTTGCGTTTTTTGATCGAGCGTTTCGCCGCGTCTTTAAAGCACTTATCTGTTGCTTCATCGATTTCGATGTCCGTCACGTCTCCCTCGGGCGAAACGTCGAACCGGAGCGTTAAGTGCTCAGACATTTTCGCAACCGTCGTACAACGAAGGGGATAGGTGACCAGCGCCCTACACGGCGTCCCGAGGGTGTGATCGTTTCGAACCTCCTCGGCTGACGCCGCCGACCGGTTGTAGAGAAAGCAATTGGCGCTGCGATGCACGATCGGGCCGAGCCCGTCGCCTTCGAGATTGAACGTCATCGTCGTTTCAACGCCGCGCAATCCATTGGGAACGCAAGCATATTTCCAGCGCATCACCGCCCGCACCGCTTCGCGGCTGAAACAGTCATTGGTGCTGTGGGTCACGTTGATCCGGTCCGTCGCGCCGGAAGGATGAACATCAAAAATCAGATCAACGGATTCTGAAAGCTGCGCAGTCTCCATGCAGCGGGAAGGATAATTCGGCGCCATACGCACTGCCGGTTGCCGATCGCGATCAGGCAACGCCATTTCCGCCGGATCGCATTGCGCATCGCTGCGCGCATCTTGAACCGCGCCAGCCGCACCCGGCCAAAACGCCACCGCCGCCAGAATGGTTAATGGGCAAAGAACCGTCAGAATACGCCGCACGCCGAAACTCCGAATATTCGCTTCGTGCGCCGACGATAGCCGCTTCGCGCCGCCGGGGCTACTCGGTGGTTCATCGCGAGAGCGTTGAGCCGCCGCTCGCGCGCCCTCACTCGCGCAAATGCCCGGTCATTTATTCGGCTGCCGGCTCAACGCGCGCATCGCAATGCTTCGTAATCACATCCAGTGGACAAACGGCATCCAGCATCCGGGTCGTTCTCACGCGGATCATCTCACCTTCGGCAGACCCCAATTCATAGAAAAATCCGCCATTGAGAAAATCCTCAATCTTCGCATCAAAGCTGAATTTGTCGGTTTCATTCAACTGACCGGATTTCGCCAGCAACCGCTTGGTGCGCTCAACATCGTCGCCGTCTTCAATATTTGAAAGCATAGCGTTCACGAGGATTGAGACCTCAGGAAAGCTTCGATAGCTCAGCTTTTTCAACTGACCGCGCAGCGCCTGGTAGTAAATGGCCAGATCACTGTTTTCATCGCGCCAGGCGCCCGGCCCATCGGGCGCGGACAGAACCTCGTCCGCGAGCGCAGTGGCAAAATAGTATGAGCCGTCCGGATCGTCTTGAAAAATTCCCGGCGCGACCTCTATCAGCCGAAAACACAAATCCAGCCGCTGCATACCGGCTAGAATATCAAGCAGAAGAATTGCAGGTTCCTCAATGACTTTTATGTTTGCCGCTTTGTCAGCCGCGCTGACATCTTCATTATCGACATAGTCTGCATACCAAACATTGAGTTTCTCAATCGCCGCAATCGCGTCCGCTTCTTCAAAGTCCTTGTCAAAATCAAGCTTGGTGGCGACGAAAGAAAGTCGGGCGGCCTCGATCCCAAGGCGCGCTTGCGAAAGCTCCTTATCCAACGCTTCGGTCACGCGCGATTCAATCCGCACGTCGAGCAATTCGTTCACCAAAAACCCGCCGCCAGCAACAAGCAGGGCGATGACGGCGGAAAGGCCGGTAATGATCAGATTGCGCGAACGATTGTTCCGCGCCTCCATCTCATCGATAACATTTTTCGCCGCATGGGTGACGAGAAGCTGATGATAATGTGGATTGACGTCGTAACTCTCGGTCCATTTATCGCGGGCGGAAGACGCCTCATCATCGGCTGAGGCCGCTTCTCTTTCGTGATCGTCAGGTTGGTCGTTTTGCATGGTCTCGCCCTCCCCCTTGAGCGATCGCCGTCGATCTACCGGTCAATCTCGCCGAACACGATATCGAGCGAACCCAGGATCGCTGAAACATCCGCCAGCATGTGACCGCGATTCATCCAGTCCATGGCTTGCAGATGCGGATAGCCCGGCGCCCGGATTTTACAGCGATAAGGTTTGTTGGAGCCGTCGGAAACGAGATAGACGCCGAATTCGCCCTTTGGCGCCTCAACGGCTGTATAGACCTCACCCGCCGGCACGTGGAAACCTTCCGTATAAAGCTTGAAGTGATGAATGAGGGCTTCCATGTTTCCCTTCATCTTGTCCCGGCGCGGCGGCGCGACCTTGCCGTCGGTGGTCATCACCGGCCCCGGCGTTTCACGCAGTTTGGCGATCGCCTGCTTCATGATGTGGACGGACTGATACATCTCCTCCATCCGGCAAAGATAACGGTCATAGCAGTCACCGTTTTTGCCGATGGGAATCTGAAAATCATACTCGTCATAGGATTCATATGGCTGCGCCCGGCGCAAATCCCACTGGATGCCGGAGCCGCGCACCATCACCCCGGAAAAGCCCCAGGCGAACGCTTCGTCCTTCGTCACAACGCCAATATCAACATTGCGTTGCTTGAAGATGCGGTTGTCGGTGATGAGGGTTTCGATGTCCTTCATCTTTTGCGGGAACTGATCGCACCACGCATCAAGATCATCAATGAGCTCGGGCGGCAAATCCTGATGCACGCCGCCGACGCGAAAATACGCCGCGTGCATGCGTGAGCCTGAGGCGCGCTCGTAAAACACCATCAGTTTTTCGCGCTCTTCAAAGCCCCAGACCGGCGGCGTCAATGCGCCCACGTCCATGGCCTGCGTCGTGACGTTGAGAATATGCGAAAGGATGCGGCCGATTTCAGAAAACAGCACGCGGATATGCTGGGCGCGTTTTGGCACTTCAATCCCGAGCAGCTTTTCCGCCGCAAGGCAGAACGAGTGCTCCTGATTCATGGGCGCCACATAATCGAGGCGGTCGAAATACGGGATCGCCTGTAAATACGTCTTGTGCTCGATCAGTTTTTCCGTGCCGCGATGGAGCAAGCCGATATGCGGGTCGACACGCTCGACGATTTCGCCGTCAAGCTCCAGCACCAGACGCAACACGCCATGGGCCGCCGGGTGCTGCGGTCCGAAATTGATCGTGAAATTACGCGGACTCGACGCGTCGGAAGTTGAATCGTCTGGAGCGAGGTGACCGTCTGCCATTATCCGCGCTCCGTCGTAGGGTCGATCATCTTTTTTATCTCGGTAATTTTTGTCGCAGGAAAGCCGCTGAGTTCAGAATGCTTGCGGATGATGTCTTCGTCCTTGGCGAGGTAAACGCAAAATGTCTTGTCGCCGGCGACGAAGGATTCCTGCCATTGGATGTCCTTGCCCAATTGAGCAATAACCTCATTCGACTTCGCCGCCGCTTCCTGCAATTGCTTGCGTTCGGCGCTGCCAATTTCCGGCAGATCGCGTTCAATGATGTATTTTTTCATCACGCGCCTTTCTCTTCGGCTTTCTCATCCCCCGGCAACACATATTGCGCGCCTTCCCATGGGGAGAGGTAATCGAAATTGCGGAATTCCTGCACCAGCTTCACCGGTTCATAGACGACACGCTTTTGTTCGTCGTCATATCGCACTTCAACATGGCCGGTGAGCGGGAAGTCCTTGCGTAACGGAAAACCCTCAAACCCGTAGTCTGTGAGAATGCGGCGAAGGTCCGGATGGCCGGAAAAAATGACGCCATACATGTCGAACGCTTCACGCTCGAACCAGTCGGCGCATGGATAAACGCTGGTGACGGTGGGGATGGTTTCCTCTTCCCCGACCTGTGCCTTCACGCGGATGCGCGCATTATTGTGCATGGAAAGGAGATGATAGACCACGTCGAAACGCTTCGACCGGCCGGGATAATCCACGGCGGTCAAATCAATCATCACCAGGAATTTCGCCAGTGGATCGTCGCGCAGGAAGGTAAGCACTTGCGTGATGCGGTCGGCGCGCACGTCAATTGTCAGTTCGCCATGCTCCACCCGCCAGCCGCGGATGTCGGCGTCAATGGTGGCGGCGATGTGTTCGCCCAGTTCTTTCAGTTCTTCAGACATACGCGGTTCCAGATCCACCTATATGCGGGAATAAATGAGTTCATGGTCCATGAACTCTCCACCATTATCATCCGGCGAATATGATCGTTCAACGACCACGCCGTCCTGACGGATGGAAAATTCGAATTTGCGCGTTTCAACTTCGCCGTCGACATCGCGCGTCGCAACGCCCGCCAGTGCGTTGCGGTCTGGCGAAAACTCAGCGGTGACAACGTCGTACCGTCCCGCGCTGAAGGACCAAAAGCTGTCGATCAACACGGCGCTCTCACCTTCGTCAAAACTGATCAGCTGGACGCCGATACGAGTCTCCTCGCCCGACGACGGGTTCACCACAAACGCCTCGTGGGCATAGAACCGGTCGGACAAAAATGGATTGATGACGCGCCGCTGAGCGCTTTCCCAAACGACGGCGCCGGTCTCGTCATATTGTTTCAGATCGCATTGCCATTCGCCGACGATTGAATTGAAAAACTGCACAAAGTCCTGCCGCCCGGCCGTCGCCCCTGCCGGGGAGAGAACCGCAAAAAATGCAATCAAGAGAATAACAATTCTGGCCAACTTTTTTCAATCTCTATTTGGGTGACTATCGAGTCGTCGCGGCGATATACTCACCCAGTTCTTCAGTCATTTACTTTTCCGACTACCAAGCTCTGTTGCGTCAATTTTTCTCAACTGTTTGATTGCCCAAATTCCAAGAACAAATTGCGCTAGCACAAACGGAAGTTCTAGTAGCAAATCTAGCGTGGTTTCGTAATAGAACGGCTGCGGAAGCGGGCTATCGTCGCCGAAAAGTGTGAGAGACTGATGCATATTTATAAAAGCAAGAACCAATCCCATTGAGCCAAAAACACCCATGATCAGTACGGTGATTGCGCAGGCCCATATCAATAATCGCCATCGCACTAAGCATGCTCCGTCTACCGAACAATCGAGCCTTCACGCCGGATCTTTTTCTGCAATTGCAAAACGCCATAGACCAGCGCTTCGGCGGTCGGCGGGCAGCCCGGCACATAGATATCGACCGGCACAACGCGATCGCAGCCGCGCACCACCGCATAGGAATAGTGATAATAGCCGCCACCGTTCGCACATGAGCCCATGGAGATCACATAACGCGGGTTCGGCATCTGGTCGTAAACCTTGCGCAGCGCCGGCGCCATTTTGTTGGTGAGCGTGCCCGCCACGATCATCACGTCCGACTGGCGCGGGGATGCGCGCGGCGCGAAGCCGAAACGCTCAAGATCATAACGCGGCATTGATGCCTGCATCATTTCAACGGCGCAGCAGGCGAGCCCGAAGGTCATCCACATGAGCGAGCCGGTGCGCGCCCAGTTGATCAGCGCATCGGCTGGCGCGGTGAAAAAGCCACGGTCCGCCAGCTGGTCGGACAGCTCGCCGAAAAACGGGTCTTTCGCCGTCGGGTTATAGCCGGGCGTTCCGACCCTCGCTGCTGTCCCATAGGACAGCGGCGAAGATATTGATTTGTCCGCATTCCCGGACGGGGCCGCCGTCCCGTAAGAAAGCTTCGATGTATCTAGCGCCATTCCAGCGCTCCTTTTTTCCATTCGTACAAAAAGCCCACCGCAAAGACGCCGATAAAGACGAACATCGACCAGAAGGCGAAAATCTGGAAATCACGGTCGGCGCCCAATTCCGGGTTGAACAGAGTCACCGCCCAGGGAAAGAGAAACGCCACATCGAGATCGACAATGATGAACAAGATCGCGACGATATAGAACTGCACGTCGAATTTCATCCGCGCGTCATCAAAGGCGTTAAAGCCGCATTCGTAGGTCGAATTCTTTTCCGGGTCCGGGTCGTTGGGCGCGATAATCGCCGGGGCCAGCAGGAAGCCCAGGGCCAACACCACGGCAATCCCCAGGAATACAAGGATCGGCAGATAATCGAGCAGGAAATCGGCTGGCGCCATGGGGCGGGACTCCTTTGGCGGGCGCTAGACTGCGCGCCCTCTTCATTGCTGGCCGGAACCTAGAAAGGTGCGAGGCCAAAGGCAACGCGATTTCTGGCCCATGAGGCCGAAAACCGCAGGTTTCAAAGGGGTTGCGCCTCGCGAGGGGGAAAGTTCCCGCCTATTCGGTGTCCACGTCGGCGCCCATGTCGGCGTCATCGGGGATTTCCCCTTCGCGGCCGCGGGCGAGGTAGTCGTCCCAGTCTTCCATTTCCCAGAAGCGCTGATCGAGCAGGCTGTTGCGAAGCGTTTCCGGCAGCGTTTCCGGCGTCAGCTTGCGCTGCGCCTCGCGGTCGGAGGCGAAGGCCGCGAGATCGGCGATCTCGCTGGCTTCCAGATAAATGGTGTAGCCAAGCTCCACGGACTGAAGCTCGATCATCGCGGGGGCGCCGCGCCACATACGGGCGGCGAATTCCAGCGGATCAGCCGCGGCCGTTGTAATGTCAGCGTCGAGCGCCGGGGCGGCCTTGCCGCCAACACCGTTTGCGGAATGGCAAATGACGCATCCCTTTTCCACGAACAGCTCGCGGCCATGAGCCGGGTCGACATTGCGCTTCACATTTGGCTTGAGGCTCACCCGCGCCGGCGCGTTTGCGCCCTCGGTCGCGCGGGGCTCCGTCGCTGATGTGTTACGCTCGGCGCCACAGGCAGCCAACAACGCTGTCAGCCCGGCAATGATGAGCATATTCCGCATAACCAAATTCCTATCCCCTCAGGGCGTATTCTCGCGCCGATTCCAAAGGGCTGCAACGCCCAAAACATGAAAGTCATGAAATACGTTTCGCCCCAAAACGGCCCTGTGACCGAAACCGGGCCCGATATCAAGGCAGCATCATCGCAGCGGCGCCATAAAGGGCTGCGCCCTCCTGGACGATCATGCGCACCGGAACCGGTTCGAGATAAGCGCCCATGCGGCCCTTGTCGGCGAATCGGCCGGAAAAACCGCTCGCCATGAATAACGGCTCGATCTTCGGCAAAACGCCGCCGCCGAGAATAACCCCGCCCCGCGCGCCCGTCGCCAGTACCGCGTCACCGGCGGCGCTCCCCAGCATCTCGCAAAACAGATTCACCGTGCGAACGGCGACCGGATCGGTTCCGGCCAGCGCCGCCGCGGTAATGTCTTCCGCGGGCGCGGCATCACATGGTTCGCCAGCGACTGCGCACAATGCTTCATAAGTGTTCTGCAACCCCGGGCCGGACAACAACCGCTCCGCTGACACGCGCGAAAAGCGGCGTGCGATATGCGCGGCAATTTCCGATTCTTCACTCGTCTGCGGCGCATAGGCGACGTGGCCGCCCTCGGTCGCGATGATTTTCGGCGCCCCGTCACCATGTACAACGAGCGCCTGACCAAGCCCGGTGCCCGGACCGATCACGAGCTGCGGCGCATTTTCATCACCCGGCGCATCCCTTACAAGCCTGAATGCATCCTGATCCAAATGCGCAACGCCCGCCGCCAAAGCGTGGAAATCATTGACGATGAGCATGTCACGCAATGATAGTGCTTGAGCGATGTCTCCCTGACGCAGCGTCCAGTGGGAATTGGTAAAGTCGACTTCGTGGTTGATGACTGGACCGGCCGCAGCAAAACAGGCGCGCGCGGGCCGGGCGTTGATTGAATTGAGAAAAGACTCCGCCGCTGCATCGACGGTTTCAAAATCCTCCGCGCGAAGACTGCGAGCATCACGAAGGCCGATGACACCGCCGATGCGCTCCGCGAGTGCAAATCGCGCATTAGTGCCGCCAATGTCGGCCACGAGGATAGGGTCGGGCATGTTCAGGATCCGATTTGTGCGATCCGGTCACCCTAGCCTGATTGCGGTCAAAGCCGAATACGCCTTCGCGCTTGTGGCGTTGGGCCTATCGATATTCTGTTTTAGAGAAGAAAAGTGGCGCGAGTGACGGGACTCGAACCCGCGACCTCCGGCGTGACAGTTTTGGGATGTCATGTTTTCCGAAATTTTCCCCTGTTTTATCTAATGTGATTTAGCCTGATTTTTCAGCACCTTAGTGGACTTTCGGCGTCAAAAAAGTTAAACTTGGTTGTCCGAATTTGGATCGAATTTGACGCCGTTTGGTACCCCCTAGGTACCCCGCCGACCTCCGGCGTTATGGAAATAGGTACCTGAAAATGCCTCGCCGAAATATAGAACGACTTACAAAACGTAGTGTCGATCAACTCAAGCCAATAGATGGCCGCGACTACTCAGTGTGGGATGCAGAACTGACCGGTTTCGGGGTTCGGGTCAAACCATCTGGCGTCAAATCGTTCCAGATCAAATACCGCACCGCAACCGGCGACCAACGCAAAACAACCTTGGGCAAATACGGCGCTCTCACCGTCGAGAAAGCTCGTAAACTGGCACTCGTCGAACTCGGCAAGGTCGCCGCCGGCGCCGACCCTGTCGGCGAGGCCCGTGAATACAAAAACGGAATGACGATTACCGAACTCTGCGACCGATATTTTACAGAAGCAGAAGCCGGCCGAATTCTTCATCGAAACCGTCCGAAAAAGCCTTCGACATTGGCGGTGGATAAAGGGCGGATCGAAAGGCACATAAAACCCCTGCTTGGCAAAAAGCGAATCGCCGACCTGAAACGGATGGATATCGAACGCTTTATGTATGACGTTCGCGATGGAAAAACCGCAGTCGACGTCAAGACCGGACCGAGACGCCGCTCGATTGTCCGCGGCGGAGCGCAGGTAGGCGCCAAGTCCGTTCATCTGCTCTCCGCAATGTACAAATTCGCCATGCGGTCAGGATGGGTCGAAGACAATCCTTGCCTGAATATCGATAAACCAGCGGAGGGCAAACGGACGCGATTCCTATCAGAGGCTGAGTATAAGGCGATCGGCCTCGCGCTGGTTCGGGCCAGAGAGCTGGAACTCAGCCCTACCCTAATGAACGCCGCCGTCGCCCTCATGCTCACCGGCTGCAGAAGAGGAGAAATATTGAATCTGAATTGGGTCGAGATTGACCCTCAAAGTCGCTGCCTCCGGCTTCAGGATTCAAAGACCGGACCGCAGCTACGTCCTTGCGGAAAAGCGGCGTTTGATCATTTATCGTCGCTTCCACATGAAATGGATTCCAATTGGGTGTTTCCGTCTGAACTGTGCGACGGGCCCATCAAAGAAATCAGAAAATTTCTGGCCTGGCTTATGAAGGAATCAGGGGTCAGCGGAGTAACGCCTCACGTCTTCAGACATAGTTATGCCACGGTGGCCTTTGAATTGGGATATAGCGAGCTAATCATTGCCGGCCTGCTCGGGCACAAGCTGTCGAGCGTAACAAGCCGATATGCACATCGTGTTGATTATGTTCTTGCGGACGCTGCCGACCGCGTCAGTGAAACGATTCTTCACCGCTTAAATGCAAATGAAGACTCCTCAATTAACAGTAGTAGCATTTCCGAGGCAGCGTAATCCTATGCCGGCTAGCGCGCCGAGAGTTCACTAGTAGATTGCACCAACCGGCGTGAAAGATACGCATCTAGATCTGTACGACGATATCGGACAAGGCGACCAACCTTGATGAACGGAGGCCCTTCACCGTATACGCGCCACTTATTCAATGTCGCTGCTTTCAAGCCGAGATACTGTGCTGCTTCTTCGTTGTTGAGCCGATCCTTTTTAGTCACATCGGTTTGATAGTTTCTTGCTGCAAGCGACATTTCACACTCCTACTCTCAACAGAACGAAGTTTGCTGATTTAGCTTTTACGAGTTACGCGACCTGCTCCAAACCAGAGCGCCGGTCCCGTCGTCCGCATTCTCAAAAAACGCCGCGCGGACGGGAGCGGCAAAGCTCGGATCATCGAGTTCAACGCTGAGAAATGACTTCTTGTCCTCGCCGGTGCTGTTCGAACGCCAGGCGGCGCCAAGCTCTGCGCCACCGGCGATAATCCGAAAGTCCGGCGCTTTCTTATTGCCGTTCTTATCGTTGGCGACGATTTTCGCTTTCACGTTGATTGTCATGGTTCGGATCGTTCCGACGTATCCATCCGGGCTTTTCGAAAATGTGCCGATTACGCTCATTTTGAAGTCTCCTTTGTTTTCACGGGTTGATGAAGGGTTTTGCGCGCGCGCCGAAAGGACCGATCGCTTTCCAGGAAGTTTTCAATCATTAACGCTGCGACTTCCGGGATCGACGCCTTCGCGCCATAGGCGCGCTCATGAAGCGCCGCATAATCGACAAGCGCTTCGTGAACAGGGGGCGCGAGCGATATGTTGAGCTTGATCGGGGCGCGTTCCGGAATCGGGCCGAGTTTTAGGCTCATCGGATCGCTCCTTCCGCTTCATACGGGCGAAGAACGAGATCTTTGTGAACGATTATGCGGAACGGCCATCCGGGCCTGATCCTGATTGTCGGTTGGATGTCGAGATTCCGCTGGACAATTCTTTGGCCGGCCTGATTTGCGGATGACTGCGCGGACTCTCTGAGCGCCTCTACCAGATCGCTTTCAGTGTCGCCGAATGACAATTCCGTTCCGACGCCGAGTAATGTCGAAAGGACGATGCCTTTCAGCAAGCGGAATGTATGAAAGTCCACCTTGTCGGCGAGCCCGGCGTAACCGGATACGTCGCTCGCTGGCATGTTTTCGATTACGATGGATGCGCCGTCCGGATAGATTATTCGAGACCAGACCAAAAGAGCTCGGGATTGTCCAAACGCGATGACGCTGTCGTATCGGCCGATAATTTTAGCGCCCTGAGGGATCAGCACATATTGGCCGCTCACCGTGTCGTAAACATTTTGCGTGACCTGCGCGACGACCGTTCCTGGCAAGTCGGAATTGACGCCCGTGATCAGGCTTGCCGGGATAATCGAACCGGCCATGACTTCGAACGGCGTTTCCGGGTCTTCGAGACGGTGGCTGTTATCAGTTGCGGAATCGAGGTCCTCCTCCAGAAACTGAAGTTTGCGGAACTGTCGGCTCGGATCGTTTTCCCGTTCGCTGCCGAACGGCGCCGGCGTCGCTGCGGCGCCTTGAAAGGCCGATGCAATATCAAAAGGCGACACGCGTTCCGGCGCGCTTTCTCTACTGATCGCCTGGACTGCTGGTGTCGATAGTTGAAAGAACACCCCTGCCTCGCGCGCATCGGCGGCCATCTGCGCTTCCCGGAGCGCCGCCTCTCTCGCCGCATCGGCCTCGGGCGAATTCCGAAACGGCGCGACGGGCGGCGGCGCCGAGAGATCGATTTCCGACTGGTCTGAGCCTTGCGCCGCCTGCTGCGCGCGAAGAAGCGCTGCGCCAAGATCGCCTGGCAACGGACGCCCGAGCGGCGGGCGAATTTCGGCGTAACTCGCCGGCAACGCCTCTAGCCCTTCGGCGGTCGGCTTCGTATCCACATTGTATAGCTCTTGAGGGCGCGCATCGCTCGCCGCGCGCGGCGGTTTCAAGGCAATGCTTGTTGCGGCGAAGATGACGAGCGCCGCTCCGCCCGCGGCCAGCATCAGCGCGTTCTTGTTAAGACGCGTGACGGGCCTCGGTCTGGGCCGCAGTTCGAGCGTCGATGGGTCTACTTTTTCACGTTCGGTCACGACCGCCTCTTCAGATCGGTTCTTACAATCCGAACGACATCCTGTTTCTTCCCGCCGAGACGCAATTCAGCGGCTGCAAAGAGACGATCGACGACATAGTAGTTGCCGCGCATCCGGTAATTGACGAGTTCAGGATCTCCTTTTCGTCCGAGAACGAATAGCGGCGGCGCTTCGCCTTGCGATATGTTCTCAGGGAACTGAATGAACACCTGACGCCCGTCATCGAAGACGCGGACAGGGCGCCAGTGCGGTTTGTCGCCCTCGATTTCATATCGAAACTGCAAATCGCCAGGCGATACGCCCGCAGAGACGATCATTTCATCGCGCTTGCGCAACTGTTCGTTCTCGTCACGGCGGCGTTTGAATTGGTCTTGCGGATAGGTCCAGGAAATCGCCGCCATATAGGTTTCGCGAAACGAGCGCATTTCGAGGTGATAGGCGCGGCGATCCGTTGTGATGACAAGGTTCGTTTTCAGGTCCGGCGCAATGGGCTTTACGAGAATATGCACGCGCTCGCCGCCATTGTTTCCATAGGGCCCGCCGCTGGTCGTATCGCCGACAATCCAGCGAACCGTGTCGCCGGCGGAAACCGAATAGAGAATTTCGCCTGGCTCCAGCGCGATATCCGTCACCTGCTCCGGCGCCGCATAAAGTCGATAAAGAGCGCCGTCCATGAAGGGATAGACCTGCACGGCATTGAGAAACCGGTCGAGGTCGGGCTCCACCTTGGCGCGGTCGTTTGCAGCGTCGATCCGTTCGAACGGGGCAAGCGATGGCGGCGGCGCGGGTTCTTCTTTCGGCTTCAATTGTCCGGGCAAAGGATAAGGCCTTGCGGTCTCGACAATCTCGCGTACTGGTTCGTCCGCGCCAAAGGCGATCTCTCGCGCGGGCTTCATTGGCGCTGGATCAAGCGGCGCCTCAAACTTCGCCGTTTCGCACCCGGCTAATCCGGCGACGCTCGCTGCTAATAATAAACGCCTCATACCAAGCCTCCTCATGAGAGGTCCTTCGACCAATTGATTCCGTGAACGTAAATTCCGAGCGGGTTTTTATGGATCGCTTCCGCTGTACGCGGCGGCGACAGGACGATCGTGATATGGGCGGTAAACCGCTCCTGTCTCTCAAACTGCCCGTTGGTGTAAGTTTTTTCGATCCAACGCACTTCGAAGCTGTCATCGCTGGCGCGCACCACGCTGGTCACTTCCACATTGACGCTGCGTCGGCCGATTTCAGCGAAGGGGTCATGCTCTCGCGCATAGTCATTTAATGCGACGGCGCCGCGATCCGTGGCGAAGTCATAAGCCTTCAGCCAGTTTTCACGGACCACCACGGGGTCAATCGAAATGGAGCGCACATTGCGAATGAAATTCGCGATGTGATGGGCGATCTGCGCGTCTTTCGGTTTGTAAGTTTCAACCGCTGGGCCGACGGCGCGGACTGTCCCGGCCGCGTCAACCTCGACGACATAAGGCGTCACGATCGATTGCGTCGATCGCCATAAGAGTCCGCCGACGGCTGACAACGCAATGACGAGCGATCCGAACGCAGCCAATCTCCAATTTGCGGCCTGTGCGCGCGAGGACCCGATCCGCTCATCCCAGATCGCTTGCGCGCGTTGATAGGGAGTCTCCGGCGCCGGGGTTTCGCCGTATTTTACGGAAGAGCGCTTGAACATCATTTCAGTCCTCGTCCTGTCGAAGTTTTGGCGCATCGCCGGAACCCGGTCGGTCTCCCGAAGCGACCATATGCGTCGCCGTCAGGCTCGCGTCCCGCAATCCCTGCTCGCGGCGCATGCGTTGCGCCCAATCGGGCGCGTTATTTGCCGCTGCGTCTTTTACGCCCGGCACGTCTTTGGCCGCCGAAAGCGCCGGGTTGATTGATCCGCCGGTTGACGTAAATGCGCGCCGCGCGCCCGATTGAAAGGCTTCGCCCGGCGAGCCCATTGCGCGCGATACGGAACTGCGAGCGCGGTCAGCAACGCCAGCGGCGCCCGCCTGCGCGACAGCGCCGACGCCGGCGGCGGTTGAACGCCATCCGCTTTCGCCGGACCCGACGCGACCTAGGGAGTAAGCAGCGCTTGCCCCGCCGGCCATGGACGCTCCCGCGCGCACGGCCGATTGACCGGCGGCGACGCCCACACGGGCGCCAGACGCCGCAAGCGCGCCCGCGCCTAACACTGCCGCGCCTGTACCCGCAGCCGTGGCAACCGCTGCGCCTGCGCCGAGTTGCGGGGCGCCGGCGACAAGCCCTGTGGCGATCCCAGGCCCGAAAATGCCAAGCGCCAATAGTGAAAGAGAACCGAGTATGGTTGACGCTGCCTGTTCAAGGGTCACCGATCCAGGCGTGAATGTTGAGGTGACCGATCCGAATATGGTCGAGCCGATGCCGACGATGATGGCGAGAACCATGAGCTTGACGCCGGAGGCGACAACATTGCCAAGCACCCGCTCCGCCAGAAACGATGTCTTGTTCCAGAGTGCAAAAGGAACGAGGACAAAACCCGCAAGCGTCGTCAGCTTGAATTCAATGATTGTGACAAAAAGCTGAATGGCGAGAATAAAGAACGCGAAGAGCACGATCACCCATGACAGCAAAATGATCATGATGGTGACGAAGTTGGTGAAGAAACTGGGGAATCCGATTAGTGAGTTAGCTTCCTCCAGAAGCGGATAAGCCGCGTCATATCCTGTCGCTGCAACAAAGCCCGGCTTTAGAAGGTCCGCTGCGGTAAGCGACGTTCCCGTCGCAACGAGGCCGAGCCCCGCAAAAGACGAAAAAATGATATTCGCGAGCAGCGCGAAGTTGTTAATGATAAAAGCGAACGCGCCGACATAGAGCACCTTTTTGACAAACTGACCCAGGACGTTTTGTTCGCCGGCGAACGCCCAGAACAACCCCGCAAGGACGACATCAATGCCAATCAGGACAGCGGTCAGAAAACCGACATCGCCGGCAAGCAGCCCAAAGCCGCTATCGATATAGGTGATGAACGTGCTGGTGAAATCGTCGATGACGTTGAGGTCGTCCATGGGCGTGCTCGTTGATTAAGAGGGCGTGTAAGCGGAGCCATCGCCGAGAAAGCGTCCGCGATGTATCCGGGCGCGTTCTTCCGTTTGCAGCTGGCGCGCGCGATCAAGCGCTTCGGCGCGATATTGAACCGCCAGCAATTGCGCGGTCTGCATGGACTGCTTGGTTTGAAGCGCGAGCAGCTGGTTTCCGGCCTGCTCCACCTGCAGGCCGCCAATAGCGGTTTCGCTCTCGTTGACAATTTCTTCGAGCGTCGAAACGTCGAGGGCAATCGTCTCTGTCACCTTCGCCTGCATAACGAGGGCGTCATTCAACGCCCTGCTCGCTTCTTTCCAGTGAGCGTTCGCCGCCGCGCCCATGGCGAGGTTGGAAAAGGCGGAATAATCTTCAGGAAAGAGCGTTTTGAAGGCGGCGTCGATGGTTGCGACATCATAGGCGAGCCCGTTGGCGGTTTGAATCAACTTGTCGATCTCGACAAGGCGCGCCTTCAACGCCGCCTTTGCCGAATAGGGAAGCTGCGTCAGCTCTTTCGCCTGATTGGCGATCATCGCCGCTTCATTCGTCAATTGCTTGATCTGATTGTTGATCATCTCAAGCGTGCGCGCGGCTGTCAGAAGGTTTTGCGCATAGTTGGTCGGGTCGTAAACGATCCCGCCCAGGATAAAGGCGTTGGCCGGGGGCGCCTGCGCGATGCTCGCGGAGATTGCCAGTACAAGCGTTGAAACAAGGGTCTTCATTTTGCGTTTCATTCTCTTTCTCCTTTCGATGATGATGGTTCCGGCAAGAGAGCGGCGGCCCAGTCGAGCCCCTTCGCCGCAAGCAGTTGCTGTGCAAAGGGCGCGTCGCTCGCCTCGCGGAGTAACTTGTCGATGAGCCGGTGATCCTGCGGCGAAGAGGCGCCGCAAAAGACGAGCGCAATGTCTCCCAACCGAAGATCGAAAATGCGATTGCCCACGGGAGACTGGTAATAATACTCCTGCTTGGGCGTCATGCTTGCGATGATGTCGATTTGCCGGTCGTTCAGCCCAAAGTTCGAATATGCTGAATAGATGCTCGACTCTCGCGCCCGCGGATTGGGCAGGAATATTCTCGACGGACAGGATTCTATAATAGCTGGCGCAATCGTCGATGCTTGCACGTCGCTCAGCGACTGGGTCGCAAAGATGACAGAAACATTCTTCTTGCGAAGCGTCTTCAGCCAGTCTCGGATTCTTCCCGAAAACATTGGATTGTCGAGAAAGAGCCAGGCTTCGTCCAACAACAACAGCGTGGGATTTCCGTTGAACCGCTCTTCCAGCCGGTCAAAGAGATAGGTGAGCGCCGGTGCGATAGCCGACTGCTGCCGCATGAGCTCTTCCATCTCGAAGCAAACGAGATTCGAAAACGAAAACGCCTCATTATCTGCGTCAAAGAGGTCGCCAAATGCTCCTTCAACGGTGAAAGGCTTCATCGCGTTGCGGAGAGTCCGGTCTTGGACCAGGAGTGAGAAGCCGGTGAGCGTGCGCTCAGCGGTCGGCGCAGCGGCAAGACTGGATAACGCCGACCAAACCGCCTCTTTGATTGGAGGATCGACCGTCACGCCTTCCTGCGCCAGCAAACCAAGCAGCCAGCGTTGGGCGCGCGCCTGGTCTTCCGGCGCCTCAAGATCGCGCAAGGGTTGGAAGGAAAGATCCGCCTTCGACCCGAGATCATAGACGACCCCTTCAAGACCGAGGCTTGCAGCGCGGATCGAGCGGCCTTTATCGAACGCGAAAACTTGCGCATTCTCATAACGGTGAAACTGCGCGGCGATGAAAGCGAGAAGCACCGATTTACCAGCGCCGGTTGGCCCGACGATCAGGGTGTGTCCGACATCGCCGATATGGGTCGACAATCGAAACGGCGTATGGCTGCGGGTTGTCGCCAGGGCCAAGGGCGGTCCGCCCAGATGATCGTTACGCGCCGGCCCCGCCCAGACGGAGGACAATGGCGCGATATGCGCTAGGTTTAACGTGTGAACGAGCGGCTGACGGATATTTGCGTAGAGATGTCCTGGGAGGCTGCCGAGCCATGCATCTACGGCGTTCACCGACTCCCGAATGGTCACGAAGCCGCGTTCGTTCAAGACGCGTTCGATTTCCCGCACGCTCTGATCAACGACGCTCCGCTCCTGATCGTGTACGACAACCGTCGTCGTCAGAAACCCGAAAGAAACGTCGTCGGCGCCGAGCTCCTGCAGCGCGGCATCCGCATCCGCCGTCTTATTGTCGGCGTCCGTATCAACGAGGGCGCTGGCTTCATTGAACAGAGTCTCTTTGATGATTGCGGCAATGGATTTGCGTTTGGCGAACCACTGGCGGCGGTATTTGGCGAGTTCAGCGGACGCCCTCGCCTTATCCATTGCGATGAAGCGTGTCGTCCAGCGATAAGGAAATGCGAGCGCGTTGAGGCTATCCAAGAAACCCGGTTCGCTCGCCGGCGGAAAACCGAGGACGGAAATCACCCGCAGATGCGCTTCACCCAGTTTTGGTTCAAGACCGCCCGTTAGCGCCTCATCGACGATCAGCGCATCAAGATAGAGAGGCGTTTCCGGGGCGATGATGTCATGCCGTTTTGAAGACACACACGCATGCAGATAGGCAAGCGTTTCATCATCATCGAGCGGGCGGCATTCCGGCATCGCCAGCGCCAAGAGATCGATCGCTTTGTCTGTCTCCTGGATAAAATAACCAAGACGGTCGCCCGCATGGTCCAGAGCGGCAAGTTCGTCCTGTTTCAGGAATGCTCGCTCGGCTCGCGCCGTCCGGTCGGCCGGCGGCATATAAGCCAAGGTGAGAAAGTATTCGCATTCGAAAAATTCCGCGGTCGATTCAAATGCGGCGCGGCGCTCCTCGTCGATGAGGAATGATAAGGGGCACGGCCACGCGCTCGTCGGATAATCCGCCGCGGGAACCCTGCCCGCTTCGAAATGCAACACCCAGCCTGATCGGAACCTGCGCAGAACATTGTTGATGCGCGCCGTATATCTGAGAAGTTCTTCAGGGCTGGCGCTTTCGAGATCAGGACCGCGATAACGGATGGTCCGTTGCAGGGCGCCGTCCTTATTGAGGACGACGCCCGGCGCGACAAGCGCCGCCCAAGGAAGATAATCGGCAAGGCGCTTCGGACGCTTTTGATATTCGGCGAGATTCAGCATGAGAGATACGGTCCATGCTTCAAGTGTCTGACGCCCACCTCCAGAAACTTCGGGTCTTTCCTCGCGGCGTAAACCGCGGCGGCGTGTCCGATCAGTCCGAGCGCGATGCCCGCCAACCACATTTGCATGCCAAGACCGACGGCCGCGGCGATGGTGCCGTTGATGATGGCAATGCCGCGCGGCGCGCCCGCCATTAAGAGCGGCTCCGTCAGGCTGCGATGAATTGGGATAGAGAAGCCCTCAATCATTGTCTTCCCCTCAAACCAGCGCGCCGCCGCCGAAGGAAAAAAAGGCGAGGAAGAAGCTTGTCGCGGCAAAAGCGATCGAGAGCCCAAAAACAATCTGAATAAGGCGGCGGAATCCGCCGGACGTATCCCCGAATGCCAGCGACAGGCCGGTGATAATGATGATGATGACAGCCACGATGCGCGCGACGGGCCCCTCAATCGATGCGAGAATTTGCGTCAATGGCGCTTCCCATGGCATGCCGGATCCCGCAGCGTGTGCATGTCCGCTGAAAAACAATATACCGATGGCAAGTAATGCCGACAGATGAAGGGCGCGAGAATAGCTGCGAGCGATCATGAATGGTCTCCGTTATTGACGATAAAAAGTTCAGGCGCGTCGGCGGGTTGCAGCATGTAGCCTTGCTGTTGGTCATACCCCGTGACGCGAATGATCTCGGTGACGCGCCGCCCTTCTTGCGTCTTCTCGATAAAGGCGACGACGTCGACGGCTTCCGCGATCAGGGATTGCGACGCGCTTTGAGACCGCTCTCCGATCAATTGCTCCAGACGTGCAAGCGCCAAGACTGCTGAATTCGCATGGATAGTCGCAATGCCGCCCGGATGGCCCGTGTTCCAGGCTTTCATGAGGTCGAGCGCCTCGCCGCCGCGGACCTCCCCGACGATAATTCGGTCCGGTCGCAATCGCATGGTCGAACGAACGAGCGTTTCAAGCGACACGCGCTGCGATGTGCGCAGGGCGATGGAGTCTTTTGCTTCGCATCGCAGCTCTCGCGTGTCTTCGAGAATGACGACACGCTCATTGTGTTCTGCGATTTCAGCAAGAAGTGAGTTCGCCAGAGTTGTTTTACCGGACGCCGTACCGCCGGCGATCAGAACACTGCTTCGCATACGCACGGCTGATCTAAGAACCTGCGCCTGACGTTGCGTCATGACCCCGGCCAAAACATAATCGTCGAGAGGAATGACGATCTTCGAGGGCTTTCGGATCGTGAATGCAGGATTGTTTGAGACGGGCGGCAAGACGCCTTCAAATCGTTCGCCGGTTCCCGGCAGTTCTCCGGAGATAATCGGGTGCTCTTGATCGCAGACGGTGTCGAGAGCCGATGCGACAAGTCGGATAATCCGCTCGACATCGGCAGCCGCCATGGGCGCGTCCGCTCTCTCACGACCACTTCCAGCGCGCTCGATCCACAAGGCGCCGTCGGGATTGGCGATGATTTCGGTCACGCCGTCATCGTCAAGCGCGCTTGCGATTGCCGGTCCGAACGCAGTCTTGAGCATCGAAATCCGGCGAAATGCTACCCGCGCAGTGTGTTGTTGGCCCTGGAGGTTGATCATTGGACCGCCTCCGCGCGCTGTTCGCTTGTCGCTGCGGTCAAGCCCATATGTTCGAGCAGCGTGTCGGTGAATCGCTCCTGTCCCATGAGGCGATCGCCGACCTGCGAGATAAACCGCTCGAACCGCTTTTGACCTAACGCTTCAGCGGCGGCGCGGTTTTGCTCCGGCAGTGGCGGCGTGATGCAGAGGTAATAGAGAATGTAGAGTGCAAGCGTTTCGGTCTGCGCTGATGCGTCGTCGGCAAGGCGCTCCATTGCTCGCGTTAACTTGTCGAGCCGTTTGATCAGCGCTGCATATTCCTGAGAATCTTCTTTGGGATTTAGAAGCTCGACAATCGCCGCTTCCACAATCGATGCCTTGGTGACGCCGGGCCGCTCCGCAGCGCGCGACAAGAGCGTTTCCGCTTTTTCTCCCAACCGAACCTGCAGTCTTGCTTTTTTCATGGTTCAAAAACTCGGCGTAATGCTGTCTGGATGCCTGTCCATGACGGCCGCGCGCTGCGTCGCGGTCCTCGCGATATCCTGAAGTTTCTTGACTTGTGCAGCATCGTCATCATTTTCCGATGTCGATGGGGCGCGCGGTTCTGGATCGGGCTCGCTTGCCGTCGGCATGGCGAATTCATGCTGCATAGCGTGTCCGCCATCGTCATTGTCGCCCTCGCCTTTGACCATATCGAACCAGGGTTGGCTCAGGCGTGCATCCGTTCTGGCGACGATGCCGGACCAATTGTCCTCACGAGCTTTCGGCGCATCTGTGTAAAAATCATCTTCGGCTCTGATGTCAGGCGGCGCGAGGCAACGTGCGGTGAAATTCTGGTCCCGGAAGTATTGAAGTTTCTGGGCGCGAATCGGCGCGACGCCCGACACCATTGCAATAGCTTCGCTCGACGGAAGCTGCATGACTTCACCGGGCGTCAGTAATGGCCGCGCTGTCTCCTGACGCGATACCATGACGTGGGCGAGCCATGGGGCGAGCCTGTGGCCTGCGTAGTTTTTCTGGGCGCGGAGTTCTGTCGCTGTGCCGAGCGAGTCCGAAATGCGCTTGGCTGTGCGTTCGTCATTCGCCGCAAAGGCGATGCGCACATGGCAGTTGTCCAATATGGAATTATTGGCGCCATACGCTTTCTCGATTTGATTCAGCGACTGTGCGATCAGGTAAGCGCGAACGCCGTAGCCGGCCATAAAGGCAAGCGCCGATTCAAAGAAGTCGAGCCGCCCGAGCGCCGGAAACTCATCGAGCATCATCAGCAACCGATGCGCTCTCACGCGAGCGTTGCCCTCCAGTTCCTCCGTCAGCCGGCGGCCGATCTGATTCAAGATAAGACGCACCAACGGCTTGGTCCTCGATATGTCGGAAGGCGGCACGACGAGGTAAAGCGATACCGGGCGATCAGCGTTCATCAGATCGTCTATCTTCCAGTCGCAACGGCTCGTCACGCGCGCGATGGTCGGGTCGCGGTAAAGCCCCAGAAAGCTCATCGCCGTCGATAAGACGCCGGAGCACTCGTTTTCTGACTTATTGAGCAGCTCCCGCGCGGCTTGCGCCACCACCGGATGAACCTTCGGCGCTTCCGGCGTTCCGAGATGATTTGTGATCATCATCACTTTGAGCGTGCGCTCAAAGCTGCGCGAGGGGTCGGATAAAAACGCGGCAACGCGCGCCAGCGTCTTTTCTCTCTCGGCATAAAGAACATGCAAGATGACGCCGACAAGAAGCGCGTGTCCTGTCTTTTCCCAATGGCTGCGGCGTTCCAGCGATCCTTCCGGGTCCACAAGAATATCCGCTATGTTTTGAACATCGCGCACCTCTTGTTCGCCACGGCGCACTTCAAGCAAGGGATTGTATTTTACTGAATGCGGATTTGTCGGGTCGAACAGAAGACAGTGCGAGAATCGAGAGCGCCATCCGGCGGTCAGCTGCCAGTTTTCGCCTTTGATATCGTGAATGACCGCACTCCCGGTCCAGGAGAGGAGCGTCGGGACAACCAGTCCCACTCCCTTCCCGGACCGGGTCGGGGCGAACGCCATGACGTGTTCGGGGCCGTCATGGCGCAGATACCGGCCCTTCCATTTTCCCAAGAATACGCCTCGGGCATGGAAAAGGCCGGCATGCGCGATGTCTTGGCGGCGAGCCCATCGCGCAGAACCGAATGTCGTTACATTTTTTGTTTGACGCGCGCGCCAGACGGAACCGGCTATCGCGGCGGCGGCGCCCAACATTCCGCCGGAGGCTGCGATCCCTCCGCCGCGCATGAATACATCGGGCGCATATGGTTCAAACGCGTACCACCACTCGAAAAGCCGCCAAGGATAATAGACGGGTAAATCGAAAGCGAAGAACCAGGGCGCGCCAAGCGCACTGTCAAAACCCAGAGCGCCGGCGACGTAAGCGGTCGCAACCCAAAGGGCCGCGCCGATAATAAGGAAGACGATTATCGCTTGACCAATGAGTATCTTTGTCGGCGTCATGATTGAATTCTCGCAACCGCTTTGCGGCGTTTCGCGAATCAATCATCGACTTGCTAACTATAAGAAGTCACTCGCGTTTATATAGGGATTGTTAGGGGCGGCTCGTGTGACATGGGGCCTATCGTTATTCCGCCTTAAAAAATAAGATGGCATAGCACACCAACGCTATCTAACTTAAGTATCATTCGTGCCAAATTTCATATTCTTGAACTGCAAAATCTATTATTTTTGGCGAATTCACATCCCCTGCAATCGAAGCGTCACTCAGATGTGTTATACCTTCTTTAAAAAAGATCTCGCGAAGGTTGCGAGTATCATCCCAAGACAGAGTACCAAATTTTTGAAATGGCTTATTGATGAACTCGAGCTCATAATTCAATCCTCTAAAGTATTCAGATGTCACGCTTTGACCGTTTATGTCTATAACTTCGATCGAAGCTATTCGTGACCGATAAAGCTGAGGAACTAGTTTCCGTAAGGCAGTCGATTTAGTTGCAATCTCGTATGCAGCAAGCTCACTCTCAAAGACATCAAATGATCTCGTATTCTCGGGCAATTTTCGAAATAGTTTCCAACAACGTGATCGGTCAGCATTTACAAACAAGTCGGCGTAACTGCCCGCGTCGTGAAATCGAAATTCATTGTTGTCGAGCTTCAAAATTTGACCTGAGTTCATGAGACATTATTCCGCAAGATCAGTCTTTTGTTAGTGGTTGGATTTGATCAGCCACCAGGAGCTAGTCTATTTAATCTTTTCTTAATTTCCGCCTTTGGCAACCGGCACCGCGGATGTGATGAAATAGCCGTCAGTGCTGCGTGCAAGTCTTCAACTGCAATAGTGGCTTCTGCTTCGAATTGATCGATCAGCCATAGCACGCCATGGAATTCGACGCCTTCGGCGGTCGCCAAGTTGCGTAATTCACCATCTCCAGTTAGCAAAGCCCAAGTCCGGGCTTCCGCCAGAGCGAATGCAAATGTATCAGGCGCCGATAGCGTTGCCCGTTCGCGCCGAACCAGAGTAGCTCGCGAAACTTCGTCGGGGGTCAGTTCCTCAACTACGAGCCCCAGCGATTTCAGCGTTTCTCCGAACGGACCAACAAGTTCGCGTTCATATAGAAGATCGGGCACAACAAATTGATAAGGTAATTGAAATAGCGCCTCCAGGAGCGACCCACGTTCCAGATCGATAAGAACCGACGTATCCGAAACTAGGATCGCCACACGCTAGGCCGCCTGTTGGTCCAGACGAGCGTCCAATTCGCGAACCGAAATTCCCAGCAGCTCCGCAGCGCGGGACTCGCCAATCACTCGTTCTGCAAGAGCACGATAGCATAGCCGCTCAAAGCGCTTTGGCTCTTCAACTTCAGGATCAAGCCGTCCCGGCTCTTCATAGGGCGGCGCTCGCCATCCCCGTTGCGCAAAGATTTTGAACAACCGAGCAAACGCAGCTTGATTCAATATTCCAAGATCTTTGCACCGATAGGCGATTGCCTGGATGCTCACGCCAAATCGTTGCTTCAACGCAACCAATTCGCCCAAGCTTATCGACGATCTTTTGGCGCCGACTTCAGAACGCAGAACATCTGCCGGAATCAGAAACGCCCCAGCAAAACGATGGGCAGCCTTTTCTTCATCCAGCCATTGCGCTGGATCGATCACCATATGCCCAAGTTCGTGCGCGAGATTAAATCGCTTTCGCTCGGACCACGTGCTTTTCTTAATAACTATCACTCTCGCCGCCTCACGGTCTTTCCGGCGCACTTTGGCGGCCAAGCCGTCAATGTCGTCGAGATCAAGCGAAAGTATCTTGATTCCCCGCTCTTCAAGGAGTTCAGCAAGATTCGGGATAGGGTCGTTCCCCAAGCCCCATTCCTCTCGAACGGAACGGGCGGCGTCTTCCGCATCCCGCAACTCTTTCACTGGATAGGGGGCGCTCCATGGCTTCTCCCATTCGACGCTACGCAAATTCAGCAAATCCTCAATTGCGAGATATCGCTCCATGAAATGGATTGCCCGCGCCTCTAGCGCAGCCTCTTCGCGGGCGGACGAACCAGCTTTTTTCCGGAATTCCGCACCCTCAAGAGCGAGCTCGGAAGCGCTAAGCAAATAGTCTTCAGAAACCCCCAAAGCGCGGGCGAGCGCAATCAGTACGCCAGAACTCGGCATATCCTCATTCCGCTCGTACTTTCCAATGGCTTGGGCCGTGACCCGGCCGCCGATGCGCGCCGACAGATCCCGCAGGGACAAGCCTGCCGCCGCCCGCGCCACCTTGAGCTTTTGTCCGATCATTTCCTCATCTCCGATCCCCCGGTTTACATATATGGGTATTTCTAATTTTTTGTAAACTGTACCCCTTGAAATACCTGAAATATGGCTTATTCTATCGCCATAGATCATCTGATTACCTCAATTTGTAAACCGCGACAAATTGGCAGGAAAGGACCGTTCTTGGGTCCGCAACCGCCGAAGGGCTCAAATAGGAGGGGCCGCGCCATGCCGCTGACGAACACGGAACTCAGTTTTTACGACAGCAATGTGCTGAGACTGCCTGGCGACAAGCGGAAGGAATATCATCAGCAGGTCGATCGGCTGGTCGATGAACTGAAAAAAAGCATTCGCGACAAGACCGAAATTAAGATCACTAAAGTCGTTAAGGCGGGATCTTTTGCAAAACACACGATCCTGCGCAAAACCTCGTCAGATCCGGTCGATGTCGACGTGGTCTTTTATGTGGCGGACAAGGACGCCGACGAGGAAACGCTGCAGTCGTTAAACGACACGATCTTCGATCTCTTGGTCAAAATATATCCGAGCAAGAAAGTCGAGGATTTCGAACTGCAGCGGAAAGCCACCACCGTAAACTTTATCGCCAGCGGCATTAGCGTCGATGTCGTGCCAGTTATCCAGGACGATGGGGCGGACGGTTATGGCTGGCAGTATGACATTCATAGCGGATCAAAAATGGAGACCTGCGCGCCGTGCCAGATTCAGTTTGTCCGCACCCGCAAGGATCAGGACAATCATTACAGGACGCTTGTCCGCCTTGGAAAAAAATGGCGCAACCACGCTGAGTTAAAAGCGCTGAAATCGTTCGCCATAGAACTTATCATCGCGAAATTGCTCGACACAGAAGGCGCCGACGGTTCGATTGAGCAACGCTTCAGGCGGTTTCTACTTTATATCGCCCAGTCGGAACTGAAGGAAATCGTCAGTTTCCCGGAGAACGGCAAGCCGCTCGGCGAATTTGACGATCCTGTCGTTATTTTGGACCCCGTTTGCAGCAGCAACAATGTCGCCTCCCGCATTACTGAGGCCGAGCGGAAAGAAATCGTCGCAGCGGCGCAGGCCGCATGGGAGACTGCGAACTTTGCGTCCGCGGAAAACGACCACGATGTCTGGAAGGAACTATTCGGACCGCGCTTTAAGACAGAGGAATAGGCATGAGTTACGCCGTTACTGAGACCGAAACATATACAACCACGGATATCGCCACCGTAGTTCGACGCTTTACGGCGGATATTGTGATGATTGCTCAGAGTTCCCGCGCCATCACGGAGGCCAAGGCGCGTGACTATGCTCATGATGTCGAACTGCTGGCCAAAGAAGGCTACCTGAAAAAAGTCGATCTTACCCTGCTCAGCGCGGACGTAGAGGTCAGGGCCTGCCAGTATGTTGTTAATACCGCAGCGAATGATTTGACGATGGTGCGTCCCGGCGGCGTGATGTGGCCACAGGTTGCAAATGCTTATCTTCGCATCGTTATTAGCTACACTTCTGATTATGACGACGCCGCGCGTGAGCGGATGAAAAAGAAATTCAAAGTCGGCTGGAGCCCGACCAATGCGGACACGAGCCACGTCGGCCTTTCACGTACAGGCCGGCGTGATTATGCAAGCAACGGATGGGGCTTGCAGCGGCAGGACTATGCGGCATGACTGGCACGCGAATTTTTGACAGTCAGGTCGCGCTTCCCGATGACCGCTTCGATCGAAAAGAGAAGACGCTCCTCGGATTCGACGAACGGTACAGACGCATCAGGAATCAGCTCAGGCTCCTTTTGCAGATTGACGAGCTAAAGCAGTGGAACAAGAAGCACCATAAAGGGCGGCTCGATCTGTGCGAACTCGTTACCGAACAGTATCCGTTAGCCATCTTTCACGGCGATGTCGGAACCGGGAAAACAGCAATGGCGGAATGCGCTGCAAATCGTCTGGTCAAGGAAAGCCGGACGGAAGACTCCGTCCTGTTCAAAATGAGCAACAGGGTCAGAGGAAGCGGCAAAGTCGGCGAGATGGGGACGCTTCTTTCAGAAGCATTTGAACAGATCGCGAAGTCCGCCGGCAAGAATCGCCGCGCTATTCTTATTATTGACGAAGGCGATTCTCTGGCCGCCGCGCGTTCGCAGGAGCATAGCCACCATGAAGATAAGGTCGCCGTAAACACGCTAATTCAAGGCATTGACGAGCTGCGCAATTATGGCGGGCGCGTCGTCACCATACTGTGCACTAATCGCGTTTCAGCTCTCGATCCCGCCTTGCAGCGTCGCGCGGCCATTGTTGAAGAGTTTAAGCGCCCCGATGACACCGAACGCCGCCGCCTACTGGCCATGGATCTTGAAGGCCTCAATTTATCTGACGCAGAATTTGCGTATCTGGTTGAAAGAACCGGGGCTATCAACGGCGGTCCGGTTTGGACGTATTCCGACATCAGGACGCGCCTTTATCCGATGGCCTTGGCCCTGGCCTTTCCGGACTGCCCGCTTACGTTCGATCATTTGAAGATCGCAGTGGGGCAGATCCGGCCATCGCCCGTTGTAGAGGATTGTTGATGCTACGATCTCCGCTTTTTGGAAGGCGCATCCATATCGCAGGGAGCATCGCCGGCGATCCGTCATCGGCGTCTGCTGAAGACGTAGATGACGCAAGGCGGCTTATAGCGGAGCTGGTGAAAGAGCTTACCAAGCGAGGGACAGGATTTGTTGTTCCGGTTGACGCAGAAAAAAGGCGAGCGGCGGATAATCAGGAAATTTGTTTCGACTGGCTCGTTTGGCGAACCTTGTATGAAAGTCTGGCGTTGCGGCCCACCGGCGCGTCCAATCCGTTCGCAGTGGCCGTTCAGCATCACAAAACCGAAGACCAGATTCCGCGTGAATTTGAAGACCTCTGGGATAGCGTGCGAACGTCGGATATTGTGCAGATCGAAAATGTCTCACACTGGAATATGAATAGCAAAAGAATGGAAGCGCAAGCGCGGTGGGGTGATATCCTTATTGCTATCGGAGGTTCTGAAGGCGTTCTCTACTTAGCAAATCTGTATCACGATGCTGGTAAGCCGGTTATCCCGCTCTCGAACCCGATCACTCCGCTTACCGAGGGTGCGCGCCGTCTATTTTCGCTCGGACTTTCCAGCGCCGACGCGCCGAAGCTGTTCCGAACCAGTGGGAATAGCGCCCATGCCTGGATGAATAGAATTAATTTCTCTAAGCGACAGCCTATTGAAGATCGCGTTTCTCTACTTTTGCAATTGCTGGAAGCGCTTGAGGCGCCGCGCGCATTCGCCGTCAGGTTGCTGAACAAGAAACATCCGGATTTTGCTGCCGTTCAGGATTTTTTCGACAATGTCGTCCAGCCAGTGATTGAAGGCGAGCTTGGCTTTAAGATTGTTGTCGTTGATGGAACGCAGCCTTACGAATACGCAACTCTTGATAAGGAAATCTTTGAGAAATTGTATCGAAGCAACGTCGTTCTCGCCGACATCACCGGTGCCCGTCCGAATTGCTTTATCGAACTCGGTTATGCGCTCGGCCGATGTCTGCCCACCATGATTATGGCCAAGGAAGGCGCAGATGTGCCTTTCGACATTACGACGGTCGGAGGACACCACTGGTCTGCCAGTGGGAGCGCAGAAGAACGACGCCGCGAATTCAGAGAACACTGGACGGTGATTCAATCCCGCCCGCCTCTTGTATCAAACCAGATGCTTGTATCGTGATCGGCTCACGGGAAATCTTCATATCGGTCGATGTTGAGACGTCCGGTCCGATACCGGGGGAATTTAGCTTGCTGTCGATCGGTGCCTGCAATATCGAGGACGATCACAAAATCTTTGAATGCGAGCTGAAGCCGATTACCGATCGGGCAGACCCGAAAGCGCTCGACATCAGCGGGTTTTCTCTGGAGGAACTTGCTCGCACTGGCACGAAGCCTGAGACCGCGATGAGAAAATTTGCGTCTTGGTTACAGAAGATTTCGGACAAGGAAAGCAATCTTGTTTTTGTGGGGTTCAATGCTCCCTTCGACTGGTCTTTCGTTAATTATTATTTTCACCGCTATCTCGGTAATAACCCGTTCGGATTTGCAGCGCTTGATATCAAAGCTCTATATATGGGTGCGACCGGATGCCCGTGGGCTGAGACGAAATCAAGTCTCATGACGGAAGCGCTCCGACCAAGCCGGCGCGGAAATCATAACGCGCTTTCTGACGCGTTATTTCAGGCGGAGCTATTTCGATTAATCAGGGTACGCGTTTGATGAGTGACGGACGTTACGAATATTCTTACAAAGAGTATTCTTAGCACGGAAAATGTTGCCTAAATCAGTTCCCTTGCGACAGTAGAAATTTCATCACAGCAGGCTTCATTCCGTTTGCGCCATTCAATTCTGAGAATCTCTTCGCTGATCAGGTCGTCATACTTAGCTGATCGGATATTCTCCACGAAACCTGATAGTTCTTGCGCTGTCAGGCCGACTGCGTGGGAAATCTGTTGAACAATCGCTCTGGCCTCATCCCCGCTAGTCTCGGGAAGCGTAACGCCAAGATCATGCGGCTCGCACTCCAGGCCGGCGGCTTGCAAGGCAATAGCGAATGCATTCGTAACCGCCGTTCCACGCCATAAGAACAGATGCGTGTCTCTGCCGACACTCAAAATCCTAACGGAGTCAAGCTCGAATTCCCGATAAGCTGCCCTCGCCTCGCCGAGCAGCCGCAAGCCCTCCTTATCAAGATAAGGAGGCTCATCTACCCCACGCAACACGGTCCGCATTTCTGCAACGAATTCGTCGCTGACTGATTCTGAAAAGGCAGATTCGAATTTCGGAAGGCGCGCCGATTTATGAGACGTAACGTCAAGCACTTTGCCAGGATCATCGACGGAGACGACGCGCCACCTCCGTCCGGCGAACAAGATAAGGCTGCCGACGCTGATGATATTGCTCAAGGGAAGCGTCCCGAGCACCTGCCCCTTGTGAACCAGACGCCATTCCTGGTCTGTCGGAAAAATTGCATAGAAAGTGCGGCTATCGACAATCTTTTCACCCAATTCGCCAAGCATGACAGCGCCGTCGGGCGCTTGCTCGATGAGTTTGACATCCGGATGGGCCATATGGCGCAACAACCGCGCATAATCCTGAGTGGAGAATGATGACAAGGGCCCGGCGCCGCAAATCGCTTTATATAGCCTGTTGGCGCGTTCGCCGCCCCGTTCGGTTACGACCGAAAGCGTTTGGTGAAGAATGACGGTTGCTGTTGAAGTATCGACAGCAGGCGGCTCCAGCTGGTCGCGGATGAGCAAACGTACAGCAGCGACCGTCCGCACGATCTCAAGCCGCAACTGGTCAATAGGATCATCCCCCTTACGGATAAACCTCTCACTCGCATAGATGCGAAGTATCGACGGCGATCCTTCGCGGCGTCCGCTCCGACCCAATCGTTGTTTCAGGGAGCTGATTGATCTCGGCGCACCATATTGCGCTACGCTTTTTACCGATCCAAGATCGATCCCAAGCTCCAGCGTGGATGTCGCCACTGCCGTCGTCGGCAAATCGCCCCTGCGAAGACGCGCCTCCAAATCTTCGCGAAGTCCTTTAGAGATGCTGCCATGATGTGCGAAAAATTCGTTTGGCACTGCGGCATCCTCCGATAGTTGACGAAGACGGTCGGCCAGCACCTCTACGTCAACGCGGCGGCCGCCGAAGACAAGATTGTTCTCCCCGCGAAGGCGCTCAAACATGTGCTCTGCAATCCGGGCGATCGCCGAGTGCTTTTCTTCATCCAAATCCATCTCAGCCGCAGACGAGGCCGGCGGCGGCTCTTCATAGCCTCGGATCTGCAGTTGTAGCTCACGCTTTTCAGCCGACGATTCGAGGACGAAAACATCTTCCGGATGCCGCCAATTCATCCATCGAGCGGCGGCGGATAGATCGCCGATGGTCGCTGACAGTCCAATGCGACGCGGCCTCGATTGGTTTAGCTCGTTTATGCGCGTAAGCAGGCTCGACAAATGAAGCCCTCGCGGCCCCTGCAGAAATGCATGTAGTTCATCGATGACCACAAACCGCAAGCTGCTAAAAAGTTTTCGAGCAGCAGCGGGTTTGCGAACAAACAAGGCTTCAATCGATTCTGGTGTAATGATTGCAACACCGCGCGGCTCTTTGATTGTCCTTTGCTTGGCACCCTGGGGGGCATCGCCGTGCCAGCGAACGACAGGGATCTCCAGCCGCTCGCAAAGCAAATCCAACCGTTGAAACTGGTCGTTGATCAGCGCCTTCAAAGGACTGACGCACAAAACGGAAAGTTCGGCCGCATCTTCGTTCTTGATAGCCGTCAGGATCGGTAGAAACGCCGCTTCCGTCTTGCCCGCCGCCGTAGAGGCAGAAATCAGGACATCCCCTTTCCCATCAAGGATGGCGAGGATTGCGCGATCCTGGATATCGCGAAGCGCCTGCCACTTCTTCTCCCAGATCCATCGCTGGACTTCCGGATGCAGCCGGTCGAATGCCTTAGAGGGTGATGGAGGTGAGCTCATCGTCGCCATCCGGCGCGGTCTCATCCGCCCCTTCCTCCTCCTCATCGGGAGCAATTTCCGTAGCGCCGAGCAGCGCCCGCCATTCTGTCTGCGGGTTCTGTTCTAAAACTGCCAGCATGTGAACGAAGGCCTTGATCGTATTTCTGGGCGTCCGGAAATAAGCCTCCCCGATGTGTTCGCTGCAATGTTCCATAAATGCCTCCAGCGCCTCGTCCGGAACAAGATACGCCTCTTCATTCCCGCCCGAATAGACGTGCCTCAGATTCTGGAGCAGCACATAGAGTTCTTCGGGGGTTAGGCTTTGAAGCCGCATGATCGGTCCCGTCATGTCGACAAGACCGTCTACGGCGAACGTATTCTCCGAAAGCCTTGATTGCAGGGCTTCATAACTATAAAGGCCGCGGCGAGGGTCCATCAAAAATTCAGGCGTCCCGCCGAAAAGAAAGCCAATGCCGCCGACGTTCCCCTGAAGAACATCGTTCAACATTCTGAGGATTTGCTCGTAGTTCTGCTTTCTCGCTTGCGCGCTTTGGAGTTTGTAGAGATTGACCATCTCGTCGAATACGATGAGCAATCCGCCATATCCTGCAAGTCTCACGAACTCAGAGAGAAGCTTTAAGCCGTCATAGATCGAGGCGTCGTCTATGATAGTCCTGACACCGACAGCCTGACGTGCTTCTGTTTTCGTTGAAAACTCACCCCGCAGCCACCTCAGGGCGCCGGCCTTCAGCACGTCATCGCCAGTCTCGCTGCCTCGCCAATAGGCCTTAACAACGGTTGCAAAATCATAACCGCCTACAAGGACCTGCAACGCAGCCAGCCTTTCATCTATGACCTTTTCGATTGGCTTTTGTTGCGCTTCGCCCTGTCGCACGCATTCGGTTACGAAGCGTTCGAGGATATTTTGCAATGCTCCCCCGTCAGGATTAGTGCGGGTCGAGAGATTTTTGACCGCCTCCGCATAGAGCGTTCTCGCCTGCCCGCCGGTCGCATGAAGGCGCCTGTCCGGCGCAAGGTCCGCATGGGCGGTAACTAGTTTCTTCTCAAGTGCGATCAAGCGCACCAAATTAGAAAAGAATGTCTTGCCGGCGCCGTATTCTCCGATAATGAATCGCACGGCGGACCCATCGTCGGCAATCCGGTCTATATCGCGCACCAGCGCATTCAACTCTGCAGCGCGTCCGACCTGAATGTGCTGAAGCCCGATGCGCGGCACAACGCCGGCCGCAAGCGCCTGAACAATCGTGTCTCTTTCCCGCGTGCGGATCTTCGGAGATTTCGCCATCATCTTTTCTCCAGATTTCGAATTTCTTCAACAAGGTCGCTCACAACGCAAATGTCTTCTTCTGCATCGAGAACCGGCTCGCCAATAACATCAAAGCCCCATTCATTGATGGTCTCCATCGCGCCATCCGGGAGCAATTGCAGCCGCCTCGCTTCACTTTCAAAGGAAAGGCGCGACTGTTCGCCATTCGCAAGCAGAAAACTCAACAATTCGCCATGCTGCTGATCCAACCCTTCAAATGGCAACGACATGTTGTCTTCAGCTTTCGAGGGCGGCTGAACGAATTCCTCGTCTTCACCGGCGAATATCTCGCTGAGAAGCCCCGCGACTTGCGCTGTTTCTTTGGTGATGCGCTCAATCTTCTGGCGATCGATTGACGCCGCTTTTTCCGCCGCCATTCCGGGTGAAGGAGGCACGGACGTACCAGGCTCAGGAATCGCCGGCCTGACAGCAATCGGCTCATCGGAACCAGCAGCGCCCCGATGCAAGGCGGCGTAGGCGTCTTCGGCCGGGAAGCCGAGGGAACGGAAGAGTTGCTCGATATATTTCACTTCGGCGGCCTCAACCCGGCCGTCTGCGAGCACCGCGTCAATTGCCGATCTTGCGATCATCTTTCTGGTGTTTTCGTCAGCCTTGGACAATTTCCGTAAAACCGGCTGGTGACGCGGCGCATTGCGGCATAGGGCTTTTGCGTAAGCGAAAAGACGCTGACGTTCGTCAACTGAAAGACCAGGCACAGAAAGGATTTCAGATTTTATATGTTCGATCTCTTCCCGGGCAATCTCGCTATCCGCTCCAGCCGCAAGCGCGCAAATTTCCGTTATCGTTTTCGCAGCGCGATAGGGATCGCTGTCAGCGTCAATAACCCCGCCCTTAGCTTCAAATAGAACAATTATGTCGTCAGGGCCCGGCGGCATGCTTCCCAAGCGCCGATCAGGTTCGAAACCCAATCCGAGCTTATCAAGCACGGCGCCCAGCTTGTTCAGCGTTGCTGCGGGAATTTTGCCGGTTGTCGGAACCTCCAAGTCAATCGCCTCCAGCAATGATTTTACCGGCATCCAACCCGATTTCTTCTCAGACAAGCGCGCTGCAATTACAGTGGCGATTTCCTTCAGCGGATTGGCGGATGGCGCATCCATGAGGTCGGCCGGAAGCAACGCTGCAGCGTCAATCGTTCCTTTCGATTCCGGCGAACGCCCAATCAAGCGGCTGTAAGCATCAAGTTCGCTGGTGCACTCGGCGAGAAGACCGTTCAACTTGTTCACTGGTGCCGTCAGTGCTCCAATGTCAGGCAGATCGTCGCCTTTCCCCGAAATGGATGCGTTAAAACGGCCGCTCGCAGCCCTGTAATCCAGGGACAACTTCCTTTTCGGAGGCTTGACCTTTATGCCATTTGGAAACCGTTTGCTAAACCGAACATTCCAAAGCGCACGCAGCTCATCGAAACATCGGATGGCAGGCGTTCGAAGCTGTACGGCCGGTGAAGAGGCCATCCAGAGCAAGGCGTCATCGGCGTCGAGGTTCTCGCCATCCAGCACCTTTCGGCCAAGATATGCTCGTACGTCATACGGCATTTCGAAAAGTGAAGAGCTTGGCGGTTCGACCGGAGGTCTTTGGTCAAGCTTTGTCGTCAAAAATCCCGCCGCATCGAGCAAGCGCTCGGCATAGCCGCGGAAGGAATTATTGCCGCCGTAAATTGAAAGAAGGCGCTTTACTTCAGCGAGAATTTCATCGGCCTCCGCCTCTGCCTGTTCAAAGAACAGCCGGTATTCGAGGCCGTAGAAGTACAAAAATACATAACCGACGCCAATTTCAGGATCGTCGCGCCCGCTCGCCAACCATTCGAGATACGTTCGCCGAGCCCGCGGCTCAATCTCTGAATAAGATGGCCAATACGGCATCGAGTCGCCGTCGGGATCGCGTGCGGAGCCAGAGGCTGACAAGGACGGATTGATCAGCGCGTTCTGAGGGCGGTCTGAATCTCCCGGGCGATTGCGTTCGCCCACATAGATCATTCCTCCGTCAATTCTGACGTCCTGGATGATGACGGCGTCACCTTTCGGCACCCATTCCATGGGACGACCTTTGGAAGCGGACTTCCGGGGCAGCGTTTTTGCTTGCGACGGGGGCGAGGCTACCGCCTGTGGCGGCACAGCACTTGTCAGGCGTGAGGCCGTCGGCTTCTTCCGGCCATTGAAGAAAAAGAACAAGGCCACTCCGGCTATGATCAAAAGCCACCACATTGAAAGTCTCCGCCCAGAATCAGTATTTCAGAATATTGGCGGCATTATTGGTGATTTTGACCATCATTGGGAGACTACATTCATGCATAACGGGCGATCGGAAGGCGATTCGCGTTGGTCCCATCTCTTGACGAGCGCCAATGCCATATATTTGCCAATCGTAACAAGAAATCGGGGGTGCCGAAGAGCCGGATACCGAAAAACTTATTTAGGACTATCCCAACAGCTGACGATAGCCCTTTTCCATCATGAATCTCCCCCGCCGGATCGATCGCCTGACCCGGTCAATCAAATACCCTCCCTCTGGCGCCCAGTCATCGTTGACTATCTGTTCACCATACAGTGCGACCGCGATGTCACGCATCGGAGTCTGCCGAAGCCAAAGATCGAGCGCGGTAAGCACCTCGCCAAGGCGCGCGCTTTTGGCGTCTGGCTTGAAGAGCGTTTCTGCAAACTCGCTCGCGCTGTACAGATGAAACAACCGACGCATCGCGAGCAGCTGGCGTTCAATATTTCTGTCAGGCGCAATTTGAGGAATAATCGCCGGCCCTCCACTCGCTAAATCTCCGCCAATGCAATTTATCTGAATTTGCTTTGAACCCGTTTTAAGAAGCAATTGTGGCGTCTGATCTGGCCCGGTCAGCAGAATTTTATCGCACTTGAATTTCTCCAACTTCAGTACATTGTCTTCTGTTTCATCGGCAGGCGAATTAACAATTCGCGCGTCTATAATATCAGCGGATAGATCGCGCTCCCAAAAGACTATCGTATTATCGATTGGACGATCGCAACGGTCGCAAAAAAGAACCCCAAACCCTTCCCTCGACTCCCCCTCGCCGACCGCAACAAGTGCTACACCCCCTACGGCTTTGCTTGGAAGAGTTCTCTTTTCTCTCGATTCTACAGCAGAAATGAATTCAGGGTTTCGCCGAAGGAACTCGAAAGCCCATCCTGCAGATGTCCGCGCCTCGCCGTCTGTGAGAGGCGTATGTTTCGGCAGCGCCTGTTGAACCGCTTTGTCCACGTTCCCAAGGCCTTAAACCCGTCAAATTGGCTTTTCCGTTGATAATGTTAATGCACTTTTTGCTTCGCTGAAAGAGGAAGATAGTGGAACGTCACGCATAATTGCGATATAGATTTTCCTGGCCTTTGCTTTGCGGGAAATAGTCTGATTTTATTGTATTTTTTGCTGGCCGAGACCAAATAAACTTGCCGCCCGAGCACAGACAATGACTAGTCATCTTCGCAAAAAGAGTAACATAGATTTGATGCCGGATATTCAGCCCACCGGCAACGGCGCTCCAGCCACCCTGGAACTGGCGGCATCGGCATGGACGAGCGCTTTGGACCATCCAAGTCACAGCGCCGGGCCGACTGACCAGCACTGGGCGTTCATGAAGAACGCAAGCGGGTCCCTCCGAGAAACCTTGCGGCAGGTCGTTGGGTGTAAATGGGAGGGCGCTCTATACAAACTTGACGGCCATGTTCGGGCTGGCCTGTGGCGCAATGGCGCTGTCGCAGCGCCGGCGACGGTCCGCGCGACGATCTATTTTCCGGAATCCGAACGTGAATTTTACGATCTATACCGGGTTCATCACGCCACAAGTTCTGCGCTTAGCCGTCTCGATGAGATACAGGCGGCGTTTCGTGAAAATGAATTAAGCCTTAATTCCAGACGCCTGAAGCATGGGCTCCTCGTCCAAGCGTTCACATTGGCGCTGCGCGGAAGAATTCGTGTCGCGTCAGACGAAACGCCCGTCGATCTCAGAAATGCAGTCGGTTTATTTCGCGACGAACTGCTTCTGCTCGACAAGGCGATGCCGAGCGCAGAAATCTTTCAGACTGGCGTCGTTGCGGCCGCGTTGATTTGCCTGACGCTCTATCCAAAGCACGAGGTGTTCTTCGAAAAGCTAGCTCAGGAAAAAGGCAACAAGCGCGACGGATTAATGGACCCTGTGGAATGCGTTTTAAGTCTAGTCGAAAAAATCCGGAACCAGGGCACTGCATCGATTGATGCAGTACAGGAAGATTTATGCGCGCGAACAGTGCGCGCCTTTCTGGCCCATATGCGCGGCGACCCGGAAATTTTTGACGGTCGGGTCAACAATACAATGAAGCGGTACTGGTTCAAACGCATGATTCAGGGCGTTGACCTCGATGCCTATGTGCAGCGGGTTCGGCGAAAGAAAAAAATCGCCGACAAGGGTGAAATGTAAGCGGGACGGCATGGGATGCGGGAACGCGAGAAAGCCGGCACGCCGGCGCCGGTTGAAAGGCGCGCATTAACCCGCCTTGTTGCGGGCTCGCTCCTCTTTGCGCTGATAATTAGCGCGTTCTTTCCACCAGACGCCAGAGCACAACAAGAACGCCACGTCGAAGCAGTTATTCTTCGACCTGCCCCAAACCCTACTTTCGATGAGATATTTGACGCCATTGAAATGGGCGTTCGGTCGCGGGAACCGACGCTTTCGATAACAGAGCGCCGGCTGAATGCTTTCGCATCGGTGCAAGCGATGCGAAACGGTATTTCCTCGGATGCGCCTGAGATTGTTTTCACGCTCGGCCGGCAAGCAGACGAATCCTATCGAAGCAGCGGCCTGGATATCCGCCAAGTGGTGGGCGGACTTGATATTGAGCCGGGACCGGGAAGCCGGGATGGCGTCTCCCTGACCGCCGATCCCGTATTTCTGCTCAGCCGATTGAAGACGCTTATGCCCGAAAAACGGCGAATAATCGTCGTTTACGATCCCTCAAAAGACCGTTGGCTCATTGAGCGCGCCAAAGCGATATCGGCTTCTATCGGGATTACAATCGTCGCCCATGAAGCCACGACACTCTCGGAAGCTTCAAACCACTACTGGAATATCCTGAAATACGGCAACCCCGAAACCGATGTTTTGTGGCTTCTTTCCAACCCGTCATTTGTCTCAAACAGCAATCTTCCGCGCCTCGTCGAAGAGAGCTGGCGGCGTAATTTTACCATCATCAGCAACAATATCGATCATGCGCGCCGCGGAGCGCTGATTGCGATTTATCCAGACCTTGAGGCGATGGGCGCCCAACTTGCCGATCAAGCCATCGCAATTACAGAGAATCCTAACAAGCGCCCGGTGGTCGAACCGCTCGGCGCAGTAAAATTCGCCGTAAACAAGCGGATTGCAAATCACCTCGGCATAGCAATATCGGCGCAGGATGAGCGATCCTTTGATCTCATCCTCGGGGAGCGATGAGCACGATGTTCAATCGTTTCCGCCAGATGCGAATTAGCCGTCAGCTCTCCATCACTGCCGGAGTCAGTATCATTCTATTCTCGATTACACTGACAGCCATAGCCTCTACCTTGATTTCGCGTCAGCTCAGAGACAATGCCGTTACTGACGCACGGCTGCAAACCGAGCAATTCGCTGAACGCTCTGTCTTCGCGTTTCTCGTAGAAGACCTGACAGTCGCAGAAGAGGCAATTGGGAGCATCACCGCATTCCCCAATATCGATGATGCGAGGCTGATTAGAGCCGACGGCGAGACGCTGGCAAGATACAATAATGGCCAAGCTATCAATGACACGGACAACCCAATCCGTCATCTCACAGATATACGGGAGTCCTCTGAGTATTGGATAGTCGCCGCGCCGGTTCTGTCCTCTCCCGAATCCAACGATTTAGATAGCGGATCGGTCAACGCGGAATATCTTGGTTCAGTTGTGTTGGCGTTCTCGAAATCGCCGGTGCGCGAAACTATTCGTACAATCTGGATCATCAACGGATTAGCGGGATTAGCCGCCGCCGGCATATTCCTGGCACTATTATCTTTCCAGATGCGTGTGCTGACTGATCCATTGAGATCGCTAAGTTCCACGATGTCGAATGGCGGACGTGACGCGCCGCGTAAGCGCGCCAGAGTATTTGGATCCGAGGAGATTCAAGAAATAGCCGCGATCTATAACCAGCTTATGGATGAGATCGAAAAATCCCAGGCGGCGCTAGAGTCCGAAGTAGCGATCCGAACGCAGGAGCTTAAAACCGCTCGCGATGCAGCGTTTGCCGCCAATCGGCAGAAGTCGGAAATTATGGCCGCGGTTACCCACGAAATGAAAACGCCTTTGCAGGCGATAATCGGCTATGCGCAATTGACGCTAGAAGAGCTGGAATTCGCCGTCGAAGACGATGCCGCCCATCGCTCACGGGAACAACTTTCGAATATTCTCGGACGCGCGCATGAACTTTTAAACCGCATCACGCAGATGCTTGACCTAGCTCGTGCCGAAGCGGGCAAATTTGACCTAAATCTGGTCGAAACAGACATCGGCGCTCTGCTTCATGATGCCCAGAAGTCGATCCTGCCGCTTGCTGCAGAAAGAAACAACAAGTTCACTGCGGAAATCGACTGTCCGGCGCCTGTTTTGATTGACCGCGATAAATTCCAGCAGATCGCGCTGAATCTTATGACGAACGCCTGCAAATTTACGCAGAATGGCGACATATACCTCAGATGCACACGTCGCCCGGACCGACTAATATTGGAGGTCGAAGACACGGGCGTCGGTATCGCTGAAAAGGATATTGAAACTGTCTTCGAACCTTTCCGCCAGGTCGATATGAGCGCCAGCCGTGCATTTGGCGGAACCGGGCTCGGTCTGGCCGTTACGCGCGAATTTGTGAGACTAATGGGAGGTGAAATTACGGTCTCAAGTAAGCTTGACGTAGGCTCAATATTCAGAATTGATCTGCGGTTGCCGATCCCGCCATCGACCGGCGCCGCAGAGTAAGCGGCACTTCCGGAAACGGTCGAAGAGTCAATCCAGTCTTATCGGATACGACTGCGCCGTCGCTCACAGAATACTCGAATTCACGCGTGATCATCGCAATCGCTATTGTGAGTTCAGTTAGCGAAAGATTCATACCGATACATTTCCTAGCGCCTGCGCCGAATGGAATATACGCGTACTGATCTCTCGCCTGCAGTTTATCTTTTTCAAAACGATCCGGTTGAAACACCTCGGGGGAAGGCCAAGCTTCCGGATTCATGTGCGTGACGCTGGGGGCAATTACAACCAATGCATCCTTTTTTAGTGGGCACCCTCGCAATTCCGAATTTACGGAGCTCGACGTTCTTCGTTCAACTGCGTAGGCCGGCGGCTTCAATCGCAAGGTTTCCAATACGACCTGTCTAGTAAAGGCCAGTTTCCCTAACTCCTCCCAAGTCGGAGCTGCGCCGGCGATGACTTGGCGCGCCTCCGCTGCGACTTTAAGTTGTTCGGTTTCGTTTTCCGCCAAAAAATAAAGCGCCCAGGCAAGTGCGTTTGCTGTTGTTTCCTGTCCTGCAAAAAAGAAGGTGGCAACTTCATCTCGGAACTGTTTCTCCGACATCGACGTTCCTGTATCGGCAAATCGCGCGGTGCGGAATTGTGCGATCAAATGATCGCCTTCGGAGCAGTCTGCATTACGGATGGCGTCGTCGACAATGCGATTGAAATCGCGAAGCGCGCGCCGAAATCGCCGAGCGCCTGGCGTTGGCACAAAATTGCCAATTGAACCCAAGATGGTGGTTCGAAAAAACTCTTCGACGAGCGTATCGTTCACGATCGTCATCGCCTCGGCGGCCCTCGACGCTTCTTCTTTAGTGATGACGTTGCCAAACATAATTTCGCCCATGACATCTTGCAAATACATGCGCGACTGCGCAGAAGCATCAACGCCTGCACCCGCTTCGACATACGCGTTCCATTGCTTCAACAACCGTTCTGTAGCCTCGTTGATCTTCGGCAGCCATTTGGCGATTGAATCAATCGAAAAGATTGGCGCAAGCAGTTTCCTTTGACGCCTCCAATTGGCGCCCTCCGCCGTGATCAGTCCTCCTCCGAAAATTGCCTCCATCCTTCTCGTGTATTTTCCCTTGGGGAATTTCGGCTCGCCTGACAGCATCAGTTCTTTGATCAGCTGCGGCTCGGATACAAGATATCCCCTATCTTGAGGCAATCGGAACTCGACCAAGCCGCCATGGTTAGCCGCCATTTTTGAGAACGTTCCGATTATGTTTTCCAGCAAGGGGGGCAGCTTCCCAAGTAGAGGCCACCCCTTATCGAAGGGAATTGAGGTTCGCTGTTGATGTTGTTTCTCTTCAACCGTCATGCGCTCAAAACCTTACTCCGACTCGCCCAAGGAATCGCCGGCCTTGCAATGGGATATCCTCCGGCGCCAAAAATTGATCGGTGCTCGGTTCGCGTGCGTCTACATCAAAAAGGTTTTCGACGGATAGCGTAGCAAAAAGCGGTCCGTCCTGATCCGGCGAATAGCGCACTGCTGCAGTCCCCCAGAAATAGCTACCTACGTTCTCTCGCAGATCACCGGGAGCACGCCGTCGCTCACCTACATACTTCACCCCAAGAGTCATCGCCAGATTTGGGCTAATGCGCCAGCGGCCTTCAGCATAAGCCTGATGCCTTGGCGCAAATCCGGTTGCCTCTTTGCTTGTGCGAAATCTGGATTCCTGAAAAGAATAGCCGAACTTCGCGTGCGCATTTTCGGTAAGCGTGAGATCGACATCAAATTCAACACCATATCCATTTGTTCCATTGGAGTTCATAAAGGTTGGTATCGAAGTCAACGCATCTGGCGCAATGGTGATCAAATCGTCCGTTTGATAAAAATACCCGTTTAATGACGTTTTCAAACGCCGCCCCCAGTCCCTTTGAATCACGAACTCAAATGTGTCTGTCATTTCAGGTTTGAGATTTGGATTTCCAATCGCGATCTGACCCGCACCCTCCGTGCTTTCCAGGAAAGTCGGCGGCCGGAATGCGCGGCCGTAAAGCGCTTTGAGCGTCAATTCAGGACTTGCGGCCCACACAACTGAAACGCGCGGGTTAATCGTCTCCCCAAAACTGGAATAGTAGTCGATCCGAGCCCCTGCCGTAACTGTCCAATCTGGTGCGATTCTCCATTCATCTTGCAAGAATGCATAGACGTTTGTTCGCGATCTCGGCACCGCGTTGGGCGGCACCCCCAATTCCTCTGCAGTAAGAAATCCCGGCGCTAACGCCAACACCCCCGACGGCGTCTGAAAGAAGTTGCGCCGATCATCTATGTCGTGTGAACGCTGGTGCGTGACCCCGATTCCACCAATAATAGTATGCCCTTTGATGCCCGAAAATAACGCCCTGGAATTTCCTCTGACCTCCGTCAACTTGAAGTCAAACGCTGTATGAACGCCATCGGGAAAAGACCCGAAGGCGCCCGGCGGAAAGGTTTGAAATGTGGAGCTAAAATCTTCATGGAAAATGCTCACGTTTGATATTATCTCAACGGAGTCCGATATGGGTGTCGAGAAATTCACATCGCCAGTAAACACGTTGACGTCGAGCTGCCCTTCCGGATCAAGTGCAAACGAACCGCCGAGACCCACGCCAATATCCCTGAGACCTTGGTATGCGGCCCGTACTGTGAGGCGCTCGCCGACCGAAAGGTCCGCGCGCAAATTGATATCTGAACGGCCGGTCGAGATCGGGCCCGGAGCAAGACTTGCATTGGTGCCAAGCAAGAAGTCGCTTACTGTTTGGGCGTCAACGGAGACAAACTTTTCATCGCCGTCGGACGTTTGCCCTTCAAACGAAAGTGCAAGTTCATAACTGTCTCGGACAATCCCTAATTGCGCCCATCCTCCCATTGTATCGAAATTTCCGCCAATAGCGCCAACTCGAAGACCATCGATTTCATGCGCATCCTTTGTGACAATGTTGATCGTGCCGGCAAAAGCATCGGCGCCATAAAGCGCCGAACCAGGACCGCGAATGATCTCAATCCGGGAAATGTTCTGCACAGGCATAGACCATCCAAGCGGACGACCACCCTGCACCGCATCTCCGACCGGCACGCCATTGACCATCACCAGGACGTGCGGATTCAGTTCAGATGCGACTGAGCGTATAATATACAAATCGTCATAGACGCGTTTCTTGGACACATGAATTCCGGTGACCTTGGTCAAAACATCACCGATATTGTAAGCTCCGATCGCAGCAATGTCCTCAGCTGTGACAACGGTTGCCACTGCCGGGGCTTCCGAGAGGGGTTGCTCATATCCGACCGCAAGGCTGATCATTGTATCGCCGCCCAAGGCCTTAATTAAATCGTCTTCCTGCGCGATCGCTGGCAACGCGCATAGATTGGAAAGTCCAACGATAAGACTAATCCGCTTCGGATTGTTCCACGTCATTCAACACCTCCACCCATTCATCGTCGGTTAAATCCTGCGGCGCGCCGGCGAGCATGGCGTCCAGCTGCATCGCGGCGCCGGACGTATTTCCCTGACGCAAGCTGATTGATGCGGCGGTCGCGCGATGTGCGTTCTCACGCGCGGCGGCGCGCATTTCATCGATTTCCCGGTCGGCGCGCGCCAGCGCCATTTCCTGAAACAGGCTTCGGCAAAGCGCGCGAAGCACGTTGATGTCGAATGGTTTCTCTACGAACTCATTGGCGCCGAGCAGCATCAGGTTCGAATGGCGGCTTTGCGAAGCGTGCGCGGTGACAATGATGACCGGCTGTTTCGGATTGACCGCGAGAATTTCCTTGAGCACTTCCTCCCCTGGCAACGCCGGCAACATGAGATCAAGCAGTACGAGATCGTGGCGCTTTTCTTTCCACGCAGAGAGGCCGTCGGCGCCATTGACGGCAATTTCGACCTTGTAGTCGGCATCGAGCGCGCGCCGTGCGGTTTCGGCGGCGTCCGGGTCGTCTTCAATTATCAGGACGCTGGACCGCCGCCGCTGGTCGATCGCCGCCTGAACGTTGCGGGGAATCGCATCGGGTTCGGACAGCGAAGCCGTTGCAGCGTTCAGGCTTTTGGCGATGGCCTCGAACCCGGCGCTTGGAGCGCCTCGATGAAGGACCACAATCGGCAGGGCGGAGGCGCAAAAGCGTCCTGAGCGGATGATCTTGGCGAGACGCCAGCAATCGCAGTCCTCCAGGTGATCCTGAATAATCGCGCAATGGAACGGCCTGCGGCGCAGCCGGTCGATAAGCGCGCGTCCGGTCTCGCAATAAATCGTCTTGAATCGCTCTCCCCAAAACGCCACGGAGGCGGGCGCGGCGAGCGGCCTCAGTATGTCTGAGGCGACGATAATCGCCTGCTTTGAATCCTTTAAAGGTGCAGGAACCATGCTACCCCCTGCCCGAAACAAGACTGGGGAAATTTTTGTAAAAGAACGCGCTTTGATCAAGTATTCTGAAGCAGAACCTCCAATCGAGGTGCGCCGCTTTCCTGTTAAACTTGTGTTTTTCGCACAGGCGAATAGATGACATTTCTGTGATCGGCATGACTGTCTCCTAGCGGCCCGGTCCGCTGCGCGTTCGTCCGAAATTCCAGTTGACGCGCCCGCGCTCCATGAGGCCCTCGATGAGCCGGCCCCGGCGCGCCTCCATGACAGGCCGCCACGGGACCAACGTAAATTCCTTCGATTTTTCGAGCACCGCGAAACGCCCAGTTGGAAGGTCGAGCCGCTCGGTGAAGCGGCCCTTCACGGTCTCTCCGTCGTCGCTTGGAACAAATGTCTTGCCGAGTCTGTGCCCTAGCGTTTCTGCGTGCGCATTCATGGCCGCGGCGGCGCGCGCCGCGAGCTTGTCCTGATCGATGGAAAGTCCGTTCTCATTTTCCTGCGCCAACCCTTGCGCAAGAAGCCAGTTGCGGCGCGTAGCAAGCGCCCTCTGAACTGCACTGCCGAACCCAAGCGCGCCGTGACTGTCTTCGCCCTTCTCTATGGCTTTATCGAGAAAGGTCCGCGCCGGCGCCGTCGTCAGCGCGTCAAGCCCGACCCATGACAAAGTCCGAATTCGCGCCGGCGCCTTCGCCGCTTCAAACTGCGTTGTGCGTTCAAGAAAATCGCCCGGAATGCGCCATGTTCCGTCGGCCAGGCGCTCGCCGACGCCGGCCCGTCGCAACGCTTCAAGGCGGCGCTTATGGGCAAGCCGGTATTCAGCGCTGGCGGATGGATCATGGCGCGCATGCAATCCGTCTGAATAAATCCCGTCATGGCGCGCGGCGATTTCAGCGATGGTGCGGTCGGATTTGCGCGGCGCCGCTGAGGCCAGCGAGGCTTCGACGATCGCGCCGTCGGGCGGCGCCGCTCCGGGAGCGCCGTCAAAGGCCACATGCCATTGGTTTCCATCGACGCCTTCGAGCGCCAGAAAGCGCTTGTCATGCGCGTCGTCCGCAGCGCCTTCCCCGACCACGCGTCCAACTAGCCGCGGCGGCGATCCTGCAGCTCCGAATTCGCGCAGTTTCGCGGGCTCGAATTGAAGCCCCATGACCGCGCCCATGGAGCGGATAATATCGCCGCGACGGCCCGCTTCCCGCAGCGTTTCTTCGAGGTCCGGCGCGAGCCGCCAGCCATCCTTTTCGCGCGTAGCGAGTCGCATCTTTTCGAGCGTTCTGAGCCGCGCCAAAAGCAGCTTCGTTTGAAAGCGCTCATAAGCCGTCCGCCCTCGCGACGGGGCGACCACGCCGTCTATGGCCGCTGTGTAAAGTCTGCGGTCGAGCGATGTGAAGCGCTCCTTGTCGATTTCCGCGTGGCGACTACGGGCGATGTCGAGATCGCGTCGCGGCCCCAATTCAAGCGTCGCGATTTCCTCGGCGCGCTTGCGAAAACCATGGGTGATATAGTCCCGCGCGATGACGAGATCGCGGCCCTGATCGTCGCGCCCGCGCAGCACGATATGCACATGCGGGTGGTCGGTGTCGTGATGGTTGACCGCGACCCAGTCGAGGCGCGTGCCAAGATCGCGCTCCGCCGCCGCCATGACGGCGCGCGTATAGCTATTGAGATCGTCGAGCTCGCCCGCGTCTTCCGGCGACAGGATGATCCGGAATTGATGGCGGTCGCTCCGCCCCTCCTCCAGAAACGCCTTGCCGTCCGCTTCGTCGCGATCCGGGCCGTAGAGCTTGCCCGGCGCACCGTCTTTCTCGGCGCCGTCGCGCTGGATATAGCGCAAATGCGCTCGCGCCTTGCCGAGGCCGTTGGCGCCGAGGCGGACCGAACGGATCTTGACGGCGGCGCGCCGCATACGATGGCGAGCGAACGCCCGCCCGTTCGCAATGAACGCCGCGCCGAGCCCAGCGCCGCGGCCGATCTGGGCGCCCATAAAACGCGTCTGGCCGCGCTGCGCGAAAACGCCGGGCCGCGCCTTTTCCATGCTTGCGTAAAGCCGCGCCAGATAGCGCTTTGACGCCTTGCCGCCCTGGGCGCGAATGCGCCCCAAGCGTGGTTGGAAATCGTTGTCAGCACGCATGTCGCATCCGCCGCATTTTGGCGCCGCCACTATCAAGGCGGCGCCGCCTAAAAAGATGTGCAGACAAGGGCTTAGCCGCATAGCGGCGCCGCCCCTTTAATCTTGCCCTCTGCGAAAAACTCCCTTCGCTGTCAACCATCACGCCCGCCCCTTCACAAACAACGGTACCGCGACGCCGACAACGTCATTCAACTTCGTCGCCCCGAAGTACCGGCCATCGAGCGACTTTTCGTGATCGTTTAGAAGAAAAACCTCGCCGGTTTTGAGCGTGAAACAGCCGCTCCATTGGGGCATTTCGCGGTCAAGAGAGTCAGCTTTTTGCACTTCCGCGACATGAATTTTGTTGATGAAAATTCCAAGATCCTTGCGGCAGATTTCATCGCCGGGGAGCGCGACGATGCGCTTGATCAGCAGCGTTTCGGGCGGCAGATATCCGCGTTCTTCGATGAACATTGCGACTGTTTTTGACGGCCTGATGAGCGCGTATTCTCCCAAAACCGGCTGGCGATCCTTGATGAAATAAAGCCCCAGCGGAGCGCTTTGAGAAGCATTCCAGACAAGCTTTGGTGAGAATGTAATGGTCATTGCGATCAGCAAGAGACCGATGGAGATCGTGCTTGCGGTGAGAGCAATCGCTTTGGCGTTCCGGTTCATTTCCCGGCGCCTCCGGTATGTTCATATTCCCGCTTTTTCGACCAGGCATTGAGGTTTTCGAGGGGATAGACGACCTTGTTTCCGTGCTTGCGGTAGCGCGGGCCGCCGCCATTGATGCGGAAATGTTCAAGAGCGCGGACGCTGATCCGTAAATAAGCCGCCGCTTCATCGGTGCTCAAAAATGGGCTTTCGATGAGCGGCGCATGCACGCGGGGTTTCTTCATCTCCGTCAGCCTCCAGGACCTTTTCCGCTTCCAACCGGCGCCTTGTTTCTGCTGACTGAAACGCCTCTCCGACTAAAAGCTCGAAGACAATTGTCGCCGTTCGGAGAGTTTTCGGACACCCGCCCCTATTCGAATTTCGCGTGAGGCGATCCTAAGTTGCGGGCTCTACATTCTTTGCGCGAAAATCTTATTCTGCTGGCGAATAAGTCCGACACAGTCGCGGGATTTTCGACGCCGGTCTCCGCCAATAAGTCCCGTTCTGGGTTGCCAAGAAGGACCCCAGCGTTAACGATAATCCCTGTAGTATGAGTGCAAGCGATGGTGTTTGAGTTCGGGGCGTTGCTGCGTGTTTACAGGACCCATTGGGGCCTGACGCAAAAGGAAATGGCGGAGCTTTTATGCATCAGCCAGCCGGTTTATTCGCGCATCGAGGCGGGCAAGAAACCGCTTTCTTTAAGGGCCCTGCAGCGTGTCGCAGACCGGTCGGGGCTATCGATCCAGACGCTGATCTTCGCGCATCTCTTGCTCGATGAGCATCTGGAAAGCCTCAAGGGACAGCGCGCCGATCCGGCGACCAAAGCGCTGTTGCAGATCGCTGATGCGTTTCGGCAGCGATATCCTTCGCAGCTGCGGGACGCCGCCGCGCTTGGGCTTTTATTCGAAAGCGCCAGCGATTAAGGCGCTTGAAAGATTAACGACTGGAGGCGACATCGTGACAAAGACCGTCATACCGACTATGGATGTCGCTGACTTATTTTATGGCGAGCCGCATTCTATGAAGTTTGATTTGTTCGAAGGGTCTGAATGGCGCCGCAAGCTCGACACGCCGTCGCGCGATGAGCCGGTTGAAGTGCGCCTTTCCACCGGCAAGGTGGTGCGGACTCAATCGACATTCCTGCGGTTTTTACGCGTGCTCGCCGAAGAACTTGGCGCCAAAGAACCGCAAAGCCACTAGCTTTTTATAAAGACGCCTCGCCCGCGCCGGCGACAAACCGCGCCTGCCATCCGCTGGCGGGTTTCTTGGTTTTTTCTTCACGCCATAACACCCGGATGCGGAATATCGCGCAGCCGATGATATAGAGGAGCGTTAATTCGAAGAACCGGTTCATGACGAAGGCGATCCAGTAGAAATGCCAGGAAAGCGATAGCGCCGTGATGGTGAAGGCGATCTCCGCCAGCATGATGACGCAGAGAACCGAAGGGTAAATCTCGATCCGCGCCATGCGCCAGAAGCGATAGGCCAAGAGCCCATCCACAAACAGCACCATCATGAAATATTCAGGGCGCGCGAGATAGAAATAACACCCGATGAGCAGGAGCCATGCGAGCGACACCATGATGGCGGAGGTTCTGATCGAGGCGGATTTTGATATCGCCGCGAGCGTGAACATGCAGGCGACAAGGGCGCCGTAAATGGCGACGACGACAATGTCCCCGAGAATCTCGGGATGACAATGGTTCAAAACGCAATCCATGGAGCGCCCCCCGCTCAACGAATTTGACAGACGAAAGGTCACTGCACCTTCTGTGCCAAGATGGTGCAATTTTAACGAAGGTAAACGCATGAGCCGCATCGCCTTGAAACACGACAAAAGCCCCCGGCGCATGGAGCGCCGGGGGCGAGTTCTCGAAACCCGAGGGTTTAACCTTGCGGGTTCCAGAGAATGGCGAGGACGTCTTTGCTGTCCTGGCCTGCGGCCCGGGCGAGATTGGCGAAGACGCGTTTCTCGCCAAAGGCGGGATGGGCGAAGGTCAGCGAGACGTAAGGATTGCCGGAATTTTTTCCGACGCGTTTCCAGCCGCCGCCGATCTCGTTGCCTCTCGCTGCGTAGATGCGGAAATCGGGCTGGCGCTCGTTTTCCTTCGCCTCATTCGGGACGATGGTGATCTTCGTATTCAAGGTCATCATCGCCAGCGTGCCTTCAAAACCGCCATTCTCACGCTTCGTTACGGTTCCAAGTGATTGAGCCATCTTTTCGTCTCCTTATTGCTTGGCCGGAGAACCATTCCCCGGCCTGACGCGAAACGATCCGAACGGCGCGCCGGGCCGCCTGAACCTTCAAAAAGGCCGCAGCGAAGCGGAGGACCGGCGGGAACGGATTTTTTGGACGCGTCAGCGTCATGGGCGAGGAGCGCCGCCCTTCTTTTGGCGCAAAGCGCGGGGAAAAAATCCGGCGCCGCCGGTTTCGGGCGGACCGGACGGCGTTCAGTTTCGCACGTCAATAAAGGCCGGGAATGGTTGGACCGCCGCCGAGCCGGTTTCGCTGGAGACGCATGGCGAAAAACGCGGAGGTCCCGTGACCTGCGCGTCATAGCGCGGAAGAATTTGCTCGCTTGGCTGATGCCTGATTATCGCCTTCGGTCGACTGGGGCGAGGCGAAGCGCGACGCGCCGCCGCCCCTTTTCCGTTTCATTCCGCAAATAAACGGCGCGATCTTTTCGGCGCGTCGAACCGCGCCGGGCTTTCCGGCATCGGTGTAGGAAAGCGAGGAACCGTGCAGCCAGCCGGGCCGCCAGTTCGGCGTTTTCTCGCGCCCGTTCCGGCCGTCAAGGCAGTCGCGGATGATCGCTTTTGCGCTTTCGCTGTGGCATCGGCGTTGGCCGCCGCAACATCGCGCCCGGCGATGTCTTTCAGCAAGGCGTTCGTTGCTTTCTTGTCGCGCAACAGATCGAAAAACGCGTCATCGGGCGTCATCCAGGCGGCGATATCGATGGAAAACGCGCGCGAGGCAGTCAACAGCCTCGTGACCGACGGCGATGATTTCCGCCGTGACGAAGGTCAGAATGCGGGCGATGTCCGCATCGGAAAGTTTCATCAATCGCGCGAAAATTGAAGCCAGACGCCAGCCGTCTTCATTGCCGCCCGTGATAAAGGACGGCTCCTCAAGATCGAGCAATTTGCCGATGTCGGCGCGCTCTTTCTCAAATGCTATTTGCCCTTTCGACGCCGCAACGCTCGCCGCCGTTTCCTCTTTCCGCGTCCGCTGCGGATCGGGCTGCATCGTGATATTCGGCGCGCCCACCATCAAATGCGCTGCCAGCAATCGCAGCGCAACGCCTTGATGTTTTAACAGCATGGCGCGCCCAGCGGCGTGGCGGTGCAAGGTCCACATAGTTTTCAAGGGGCGCTGAACATTCGGGGCGCGCTTTTTTATCTCTCGCCTTTTCGGCCTGTTGCTTCCGTCGCGGCGCATAGCCTTTATGGACGCCACCTCGCCGGAATGGCGCACCTCGATAAAGACTTCGCCGCCTTGCTTTTTGGACGTCTGATCGTATTCCCATTTGGAAAAGAACTCGCCGCGCGGCAGCACCGTGACCTTGGTCCAGCCGCTCGCGTCCAGTTTTTCCTTCTTCCGCTTCAATGGCGGCGTCCTGATGTTTCCAGAACTGTTCGGCGTCAGCGAAAACCGACCGCTCGCCGAACAAATCCTCGAAAATGTCGCCGTCGTAATCGTCCAGGGAAACAGCGCGACGCTGGTTTCGATCTCGCCGCCGCCCAACAGCCAGCGTTTCAGCTCGCGCCCGCGCGGCGCGCGCATATCCTCCGATCTGAAACATCGCCAGCCATTCGCGCTGTTTCGCTTCGCTCGCGAGGGTCAAGCGCCGTGATGCTGGCCGCCATCGATTTCATCGTCGGCATAGGCCTTGCGAATGGCCGGGATAAGATTGGCGAGCGCCAGACGGCGTTTCACGGTCAATTCCGTGACGCCGAAGACCCGCGCGATTTCTTCGACGCTCTTGCCTTTGTCATTCAGTTTTTTGAACGCCTCGAATTCCTGCATTTCGTCAGGCTCAAGCCGGGCGGTATTTTCAAGGATCGAGGCTTCGACCGCAGCGGCGTCATCGCCCGCGGCCAGAATATGGCAAGGCAAGGCGGGGCTTTCGCCCCGCTCCTTGGCGACAGCCGACGACGCCAGAAACCGGCGCCGCCCGGCGACGATCTCGAATTCGTTTTCTTTTCCATTGGGCCGGACAAGGAGCGGGACGAGAACGCCGCGTTCGCGGATCGAAGGGAGGATGTCATCCAGCGGCGGCGCCTTTCGTCCCGCCCGCATATTTAACGCCGACACTTTCAATTGCTCAAGGGGAATGGCTGCAAGCTCCATGGCTTAGGCTCCTTTTGGGTTTCAAGGTTAGGATTGGTGGGATCGGCAGGATTGCGTTGATGGAGCGGGCGTTTGTTCGCCGCTTTCAAACGCCAGTATGAAATCCGCCGCTTTCGAGGCGAGCGAGGCCGCGTTGAAGATTGCGCGGTTGTCTTCTTTCAGGACGTCAAGCCATGCGCCCAGATAATCCGCATGGCGGACGGTCGGCGTTATGAAAAGCGACGCGCAAACAAAAGCGCTCGCCATTTCCGCAACGAGTTCTTCGCGGGCGTAAGCGTGGCTTCCGTAACGGCCCTTGAATTCGCGGCCCAATCGCGAGGCGTGGCCGGTCCAGTGGCCGAGTTCATGAAAGCAGGTGCGATAATAATTGATGTGTTCAAAAAAGGCCGGTTGCGGCGGCACCCGGATGAAATCCTGTGACGGCACATAAAACGCCTTGTCGCCGCCGATCCGGAAATCGGCGCCGGTCGCCGAGATCAGCTTTTCGGCGCGCTCGATGGTCTCGCATTCCGGCAAAGGCTTGGCGCCTGCCGTTAAGTCTTCGGGCAGGCCTTCGCATTGCGCGGCGTTAAAGACGACGTAGCGTTTCAGGAAGGGAACAAAACCCGGAGAGTCACCCTCTTTCGCGGCTCTCTCCTGCTCGTCTTTCGGGATGAATTTATCGGCATAAACAACCATGGAGCCGCGCTCGCCTTTCATCACTGACCCGCCCAAGGCTTTCGCCTGTCGATAGGTCAGCCATGTCTGCCCGGAAAAACCGTTCTCAATCGCGGCGCCCCACAACAACAGAATATTGATCCCGGAATAGGTGTTGCCTGTGCTCGCGTTCTTCGGCAGGCCTGCGGCAATCGTTGCGGCTTCACCTCGGTTTGCCCAAGGCTGCGCCCACGGAAAGCGCCCGGCTTCCAGCTCCTTCACGATTTTGGCCGTTATCTCCGTATAAAGATCGGAGCGAGGCTTCCTCTTGCCGGAACGCGCGCGCGGCTTAGCTCTGGTGTTTTTCGCGCGCTTACGCGTGGCGGCGCTGCTTGGCGCCTCGGTTGCGGTCTGAAGTGCTGTCATGGCTGCTCGCTCCTTGCCTCTCCGCGCGCAAATTCCCCCGGGACGGCGGGGGCGGCGGAAACGGGGCGAGCAGAAGCGCCGGGCGTCGGAGGCCGGGGCGCAACCGGTTTGGTAGGATGAGAAAAGCAATCAAAACGGATAAAAAGCCAAAGCGGTTGCGGCGCGGCGGCCCGGTGCTATTCGCCCCGTCTTCCGTTCCGCCGCCCCCGCTGTCCCCTAGGGGAATAACCAACAAGCCGCGGGGCGAAAGCCCCCGCGTCCTCATCCCGCGCGTAGCGCGGGCATGCGGCAGATAGGATAATCGGATCCCTGCCTTCCGCTACCATCGCCAGGATCTGGAACAAGGAGACCTGAGTGATGAAATTATATGTTGGTTTGGATTTGGGATTGCAGAAGACGGCAGTGTGCGCCGTCGATGAAAAAGGTGAGACGATATTCAAAAGAATAATCGTATCGGAAGCGGAGAATCTGTTGAATTGCCTTTCAAAATACAAACACGATATTGAACTTGTCGGTCTTGAGGCATGTCCATTGTCAGAATGGCTGCATGCTGCGCTTATCGGCGCCGGCTACAAGGCTTTCTGTCTTGAAACGCGCCACACCCAGCGCTTTCTCTCGACACGGCCAAATAAGACTGACCGAACGGACGCGCATGGCATCGCCACAATGATGCGCGTCGGTCATTTTCAGGAAGTCCATGTCAATAGCGAAGAGTCGCAACTCATGCGCGCGATGTTGACCGGCAGGAAACGCCTCGTCGGCGCCATGCTGCAGATTGAAAACACCATTCGCGGCTTGTTGCGCATCCGCGGATTAAAGATCGGGAAAGTCCATCGCAACCAATACAGCACGCACGTCGAAATGCTCTGCACCGATCACCAGGACATTTTGGCGGTGATCATGCCATTACTTCGTGTTCGCAATGAAATGCGCGAACAAATGCGTACTCTGGATCTGGCCCTTGGCCGCGCCGCAAGAAACGATTCCGTCTGCAAGAAGTTTCTTGCAATTCCGGGTGTGGGCCCGCTCACGAGCCTTGCCTTCAAGGCCACCATCGATGACCCGCGCCGTTTCGCTTCGTCAATAACCGTTCCCTCACATCTTGGTGTGACGCCGCGGGTCTATCAATCGGGCGAAATCGACCGGTCAGGGCATATATCGAAATCGGGCGACAAATTGCTGCGCTATCTTCTGGTCGAAACCGCGGATGATCAGTCCCACGCACGCGAAACTGCTTGATTGACCCCGGTACCAAAAAGCGATGTATTGCGCATATACTAAAACGCCTGTTCAGTATTTTGCGGCCTTACCTGAGATACCAATTTTCTGGACTTAAAAATCACATATATTTTCTTGTGACTTCTCACTCTGAATGATAGATTGCGCGCTAGCGTTTATGTCTACGACTATCACGAAATTGTCTTGGCGACATTCCTTCATACTTATAAAAACAAGCACTAAAATGCGCGCCATGGGAGAACCCTGTCGCATACGCAATCTCCGTAATGGAGATTGGCGTGCTCATCAGCAATCGCTTAGCTGCCTCAAGTCGAATTTTGCGGTTAGTCGTCATCACACTTTCCCCCAAGTGGTCTTGAAAAAGTCGCTCCAGTTGCCGTGACGACAAACCAACGTAACGCCCTAGCTCCTCAAGTCTTGGCGGCGTCGCAAGCCGATTTCGCATAAATTCAATAGCGGCGACAAGGTGTTTGTTGGCTATTCCATATTCTTCAACGATATTGGAACGTTGTGCGCTTTCTGATGGGCGCACTTGCGTGTGAAGAAACCAGTCGCTCACTTTCTGAGCAAAGGCAGCGCCATGACGTTCCTGAATTAGAGCATGCATCATGTCCATTGGCGCGAGCCCCCCTGCGCATGTCACGCGGTCTCGATCAATGACATAAAGGGCTCTATCCAGAACAACATCCGGATAGTGTTCCTGCAAAAATTCGGCATGTTCCCAATGAACCGTTACGCGGCGACCTGTAACAACGCCAGCGGCGGCCAATATGAGCGAGCCGCCTGAAATGGCGCCAATGGTGCTACCCTCTCGATCAAGCTTGCGAAGCCAATTGAAAACCCGGTTGTCGGTAAACTCTTCGGGTCTGCCGCCGGCGCAGACGAAAATGTAATCGAACACACCCTGCGGTGGAAGCTTTTCGTTCAAAAAATAATCCGACGGTGCAATTAGCCCAGCGGAGCTGACCGCGTCGCATTCGGTTGATATGTTGAACCACTGGTAGAGCGTGCGCCCTGCAATCATGTTCGCCGCACGAAGCGGCTCGACCGCGGCAGCGTAAGACATCAAAGCAAATCCCGGCGCCAACAGAAAACCAACGGTTTGCGTTTGCGACGTCGCTTCCAGATCTCGCATGTCGATAATTCATAAAAAAACGGCGATATCATGATATTTGAGGGGCGCAGCCAATGTCAAACTCTATCGACACCGGGTTCAGGCGATATGCATTATTCAGAATTGACCGTCATTCGGGAGGCCTTGCGCGGCCATAAGGGATGGACACCAGTTTGGCGTAATCCCGCCCCTAGGCCGGTTTATGATGTGGTCATCATCGGGGCCGGCGGTCACGGTTTAGCCACTGCTTATTATCTCGCCAGCAAGTTCGGCGTCACCAATATCGCTGTTTTGGAAAAAGGTTGGCTCGGCTCCGGAAACATCGGTCGGAATACAACAATCATTCGATCGAATTATCTGTTGCCTGGAAATCAGCCTTTTTATGAGTTTTCGATGAAGCTTTGGGAGGGCTTGGAACAAGAGCTCAACTTCAATGCGATGGTCTCTCAAAGAGGGATCATCAACCTCTTTCATTCCGACGCGCAGAAAAACGCCTATACCCGGCGCGGAAACGCCATGCTCATGAGTGGTGCGGACGCAATTCTGCTAAATCGAGAGCAAGTGCGAGAGAAATATCCGTTTCTGGGTTTTGATAATGCGAGGTTTCCCATTCTGGGCGGGCTTTGGCAGCCGCGCGCCGGCACAGCTCGCCACGATGCCGTCGCCTGGGGTTATGCCCGCGCCGCAGACCGGCTTGGCGTCGATATCATACAGAACTGCGAAGTGACAGGTTTTCGAATCGAGGCGGGTGTTTGCAAAGGAGTGGAAACAACGAGAGGTTTTATTCGCGCGAAAAAGGTAGGCGCAGCGGTCGCAGGCTCGTCAAGCCGGTTAATGGCGCTTGCAGGCATCAGGCTCCCCGTTGAAAGCCATATTATCCAAGCTTTCGTTTCAGAGGGGCTGAAGCCCATCATTCCTGGCGTGCTTACTTTCGGTGCCGGCCATTTTTATATTAGTCAGTCAGATAAGGGCGGACTGGTTTTTGGCGGCGACTTGGATGGCTATAACTCCTACGCCCAGCGCGGAAACCTTCCTGTTGTTGAAGACGTCTGCCAGGGCGGGATGGCTGTAATGCCGATGATCGGGCGAGCTCGTATTCTCCGTAATTGGGGCGGCACGGTCGATATGTCGATGGACGGTTCACCGATTATCGACAAGACCGGAATTCACGGACTCTATTTCAACGGCGCCTGGAACTATGGTGGCTTTAAAGCAACGCCAGCTTCGGGATGGTGCTTCGCCCATCTGCTGGCGACCGACGAACCACACCAAACGGCGGCAGCGTATCGATTCGATCGCTATCAACGCGGCTGTCTAATTGACGAAAAGGGCGTCGGCGCTCAACCAAATTTGCAATAAGGCTTATACGCAGATGATGATCAATCACCCTCTTCTTGGTCCGCGCGACGCGAGCGAGTTCACCTATATGGGCGATTCAGCACTCATCAACCGTCCCTCACCTCAAGCTGCCAACGCGCCGCAACGCTTCTATGAATATGTCTATTTGCGAGACAATCCCGCAGGGTTACATCGCGAGCTGTGGTTCCATGAATATGGCGACCGTTCCTGGCTCGTTGTAACGCGCGACACGATCACTCACGAAATCTTCCATGTCGAGTTAGCGCGAGACGCAGCCATCAAGGCGGGACGATCGAGATGACGCAGGAATGCAGAGCAGAAGGCGGCCTGATCGACCGCACCATGCCATTAGATTTTACATTCAACGGGCACACTTACACTGGATATGCCGGTGACACGTTGGCGTCTGCTCTCTTAGCGAACGGCGTGCATTTGGTCGGGAGATCTTTCAAATATCATCGTCCGCGCGGCATCATGACATCAGGTTCAGAAGAGCCCAACGCACTAGTCACCATCAAAAAACAGGGTCGGATCACGCCGAACACACGCGCGACCACCGTTGAGCTCTATCACGGGCTGGCGGCTGAGAGCCAGAATCATTGGCCCTCGATCGATTTCGATCTACTGGAGATCAACGACAAGCTTTCTAACTTCCTAACCGCGGGATTCTACTACAAGACATTCATGTGGCCAGCGTCATTCTGGGAGCGAGTGTACGAGCCAATGATCCGCCGTGCAGCGGGATTGGGAAAGCTCGCTCAAATGCCGGACCCAGATTGCTATTCAAATGGGTATCTGCATTGCGACTTGCTGATCATCGGCGCCGGACCCGCAGGTCTTGCGGCAGCACTCAGTGCCGGTCGGGCCGGCTTGCGGGTTATTCTCGCCGATGAGGATTACGAACAGGGCGGACGTTTGCTTTGCGAGCGCATCGAGATCGATAACCAGCCTGGCGCCGAATGGGCACGAAACGCAGTCAATGAAATCGAATCGCTGAAGTCAGTCCGGCTAATGCGACGAACAACGATATTCGGCGTTTATGATCATGGCATTTACGGTGCGCTCGAAAGACATACTGACCACCTCGCCTGTCCGTTGGCCGATGCCCCGCGCGAAACCTTGTGGCGCATCTATACAAAGCGAGCGATTCTCGCCGCTGGTGCGCTTGAAAGACCGATTGCTTTTGGCGGCAATGACTTGCCGGGCATCATGCTCGCGGGCGCCGTCCGAGCGTATGTAAACCGCTATGGTGTTCTTTCCGGAAAACGAGTCGCCGTTTTCACAAATAACAATAATGGTGCTGTCACGGCCGACGATCTTCGTAAAGCTGGTGCGGAAGTCGTCGCCTGTATCGATTATCGCAGTGGCGCCAAAATACGATATGCGAACGGCGGTAAGCGTGTATCCTCAATCCGCCTCGCCGACGGCAAACAGCTGCGCGTTGATTGCGTGGCCGTTTCGGGCGGCTGGAGCCCAAACGTGAACCTGACCTGTCACAAACGCGGGCGGCCGCGCTGGTGCGAGGACATCTCTGCATTCGTGCCAGCAAATACCTATGAGTCGGAACACGGCATGCTGGTAGCCGGGGCGGCGAACGGAGCATTGTCGACCGCAGCTGCACTACAGGAAGGCGCAAGCGCCGCCGCCGCTGTCGCAGGCGATCTTGGAAAAACTGGAACGGCGCTCAATTTCACAACCTCGGACAATCAAGCCTATTCGATAAAGCCTTTGTGGGATGTCGGCGAAAGCAAAAGAAGATCATGGGTCGATTTTCAAAACGACGTCACGACCAAGGACATCAAACTCGCCGCGCAGGAAGGCTTTCAATCGGTCGAACATCTAAAACGCTATACGACGCTTGGCATGGCGACCGATCAGGGCAAGACCGCAAATCTCGTCGGCCTTGCCGTGATGGCGGAGATAACAGGACGAAGCATCCCTGAAACCGGCGTCACAATCTTCCGCCCGCCCTACAACCCGGTCTCGATTGGCGCCTTCGCCGGTCATGGACGCGGCGAATACTTCAAGCCCGTCCGCATAACGCCAAGCGACGCCTTCTCAAAAGAGGCCGGCGCGGTATTTGTCGAAGCCGGTCTATGGATGCGGGCGCAAATGTTTCCAAAGCCCGGCGAAACGCACTGGCGCCAGACTGTCGACCGGGAAGTCGCTGCAACCCGCAACTCTGTCGGCGTCTGCGATGTCACAACGCTTGGCAAGATCGACATTCAGGGGCGCGATGCGGGTGAATTCCTGAACCATGTCTATGTGAACGCCTTTCTTAAGTTGCCGGTCGGAAAGTGCCGCTATGGTCTGATGCTGCGCGAAGACGGCATGGCGATGGATGACGGCACTGTCGCGCGTCTTGGCGAAACGCATTTTATAATCACAACTACGACTGCAAATGCGGCTAGCGTCTTTCGTCATCTTGAGTTTTGCCGACAATGCTTGTGGCCCGATCTCGACGTACAGCTTATGTCAGTGACGGAAAACTGGGCGCAATATGCTGTGGCCGGGCCGAATTCCAGGAAAGTCTTGGAAAAGATCGTAGACCGACAACATGACATCTCTAATGAAGCATTTCCCTATATGGCCTGCGGGGAAATCGCTATTTGCGGCGGGGTTCGCGCGCGGCTGTTTCGCTTGTCTTTTTCCGGCGAGCTTGCCTATGAAATCGCGGTTCCGGCGCGCTATGGCGACAGCCTGATCCGTCAGTTGATGAAGGCCGGAGAAGAATTCAATATCGTTCCTTATGGCACAGAAGCGTTGGGTGTAATGCGGATCGAAAAAGGACATCCCGCCGGTGCTGAACTGAATGGACAGACGACGGCATATAATCTGTGTATGGAGAAATTCGTTTCAGAAAAGAAAGACTGCATCGGCAAGATTTTGTCGCAACGTGAAGGACTGACTGGCGCGGACGTATTTCGGCTGGTCGGCGTCAGGCCAGTCGATCCAAAGGCCGTCCTGGTCGCCGGAGCCCATATCGTCAAATCAGACGCAGAAGCGACACTGCAAAACGATGAAGGACATTTAACATCGGTCGCCTTTTCGCCGGAACTAAACCGGCATATCGGGCTCGGCTTGATTAAAGATGGAAGCAACCGGCTCGGCGAGATCGTGTCCGCAGTGAACCCGCTGGGATCAAACGCGGTCGATGTCGAAATTTGCAGCCCCCACTTTATTGATTCTGAAGGGGAGCGTCTTCGTGTCTAGCAATCCAGCCCCACGCCTTGAAGCCATGAAGCTGTTTCCCAATTGGTGTTTGCATTCAGACAACATCAGCGCAAAAATTGTAGATGATATAGAACTTTGCTCGCTTTCCTGTTCGCGCGAACAAAGCGCAGCGTTTCGAGATGCGTTTCAGCGCCGCTTCGTAACGCCGCCGCCCGGCCCCGGCAAGCTTGCACGAACGAATTCCGATTATGTTTTCTGGTCCGCCCCTGAGCAATGGATTGTATCTGCCGCCACCGACGACGCGAGTCTCGATATAAAACTCGCAGAAGCCTTCGCGAGCGCCGGCTATGCGACCCTACAATCGGACGCGTGGACGACCGTGTCGCTTCGCGGCGCCGGAATTGGCAAACTTTTCGAGCGCCTTTCAGCTTTAGATCTTTCTCACCACGCTTTTCCTGTCGGTTCGGCTGCGCGCACAATGTTTCACCACATTGCTGTCTATATTTTACGCATCGCCGAAGATGAATTTCATTTCCTGACGCCGCGATCGACAACACAGTCTTTTCTGAAGTCGCTGGAAATAGCGTTTGCAGACGTCCAATACGCTTTCAATCTCATGAAGGATGGCGCAAAGCGATTCAGCTTCAGTTATGGCGCAGCGAGACGATAATCGAAATATAGCGGCATGGCGTTTTTTTGAGCTGCGCCGGGCCGTGTGAAGAAGCGGAATCGAATGTGAGCGAATCGCCGCGCTTCATTTCGAACAGATTCGATCCGTGCTGATAGACCATCGAACCACTCAGCATATGAATAAACTCAATTCCGTCATGACGAAATGACGTATAAGGCTCAGGATTTCCCTCGATTGTTATTAGGTAAGGCTCGAACGATATGGGGCCGTCGGTTGACTTTCCCAGAAGATAGTATTGGTGCCCTTCTCTCGTCCCTCGCCTCTCCATATGCATCCCTTCTCCCGCTGGCACGAAAGAACTTTCCCGGTTCTTGTCGAATTGCGAAAACAAGGTCGCAAGAGGAACATTCAACGCGCGGGACAAAGCGAGCAATGCAGACAGCGAAGGGGAAATCCGTCCATTTTCTATTTTGGAAAGCGCCGATACAGACAAGCCCGCAAGGGCGGCAAGTTCACGCGCCGTAACACCGAGCTGGTTGCGCAGCTGTTTCACTTGCGCGCCGACAGCTTTTTCCACGGACGGGTCATTGTGCTCCTGCGATTTCTGAGCGGCTTTTGTCATCAGAATTTCCCTTTAGTGATACGAAAAACTGATTTTAGATGATTTTTTCCTGAGAAGAAAACTTGTCAATTGAAAGGTTTCCTGTCAAGAAATCTTATTTCTTGTTATTGACAGCGCCGCCACACGCTCACACACTCCGCGCAGCTAAGAGGAATGAATTATGTGCGGCATTGTCGGACTGTTTTTACGTGACGCGTCGTTAAAACCGGAATTCGGATCGCTGCTCGCTGCGATGTTGGAAACCATGACCGAACGCGGACCCGACAGCGCAGGGTTCGCCGTCTATAACGACAGCGACGCTGCTTCGGTTAAGATCGTCGTGCGGCCACAATCCGAGTCGCAAACGGCCGGCCTTATACGCGGACTCGAGGAATTTGCGCCGGGCGCCTATGATTTTACCGTGCGCTATACACATCTTCTGGTGCGCACCGGCAAGGATAATCTCGGTAAGACCCTTGCTTATCTCGCCGACAACTACGCCGGCGCCGAGATTATCTCGGTTGGTGAAAAAATGGAGCTCTATAAAGAAATCGGCCTCGCGGCTGACATCTCGCGGGAATTCGGGCTCCTGCAGATGGCCGGAACTCATGGTGTCGGCCATACGCGCATGGCGACCGAGTCCGCTGTTACGACAGACGGCGCTCACCCTTTCACGACCGCGTCCGATCAGTGCCTCGTCCATAATGGCTCTCTGAGCAATCATAATAATCTGCGCCGACAGCTTATCAAACAAGGCCTGACATTCCGTACAAGGAACGATAGCGAAGTGGCTGCAGGGTATCTGAGCTGGCGCCTGAAGGAACACGATAATCTTGGCGTCGCCCTAGAACATACGCTCGACGATCTCGATGGATTTTTCACCTTTGTTGTCGGAACCGCAAACGGTTTTGGCGTTCTTCGCGATCCGATCGCCTGCAAGCCCGCCGTGATGGTTGAAACTGATCAATATGTCGCTTTTGGCTCCGAATATCGGGCCCTAGCGCCCCTGCCCGGCGTTGAAAAAGGCCGCGTATGGGAACCGGAACCGGCGAAAGTTTATTTCTGGGAAAGAAACCATGCCTGAATTCGATCTGGATCATTGCGCGCTTCGCGACGTCAATTCCGCGCTACATGAGGCAAGCAAGGAGGCGGCTAACGCTTGGGTCATCTCTAATCCGCGCGGCACGCACGCGCTCGCGGCCGGCGTCGATGCCCCTATCAACATCACAATTGAAGGCAATGTCGGTTATTACTGCGCGGGCATGAACAAGCAAGCCGACATCACAATTGACGGCTCGGCTGGCGTTGGCGTTGCCGAAAACATGATGTCAGGCCGGGTGCATGTCAAAGGCGACGCCAGTCAGGCCGCCGGCGCGACGGCCCATGGCGGTCTGCTTATCATTGACGGCGACGCCTCGGCGCGTTGCGGCATCTCGCTGAAGGGCGCGGACATCGTTGTCAAAGGCAGCATCGGCCATATGTCCGCCTTCATGGCGCAGGCTGGCAACATAGTCGTTCTCGGCGATGCGGGCGATGCGCTGGGCGATTCTATTTACGAAGCGAAATTATTCGTTCGGGGCAAAGTCAAAAGCCTCGGCGCTGACTGTATCGAAAAGGAAATGACCGATGTGAATATCGAGTTGCTGACGTCGCTTCTGGCGAAAGCGGGCATTGAGGATGTCTCTGCTTCCGAGTTCAAACGCTATGGCTCGGCGCGCAAGCTGTATAATTTCAAAGTCGATAACGCGCTGTCGTATTAGGAAAGGCAAAACATCATGAAAAGCGATGCGCCGCGAACAACGCCTAGAAAAGCTTCTGCATTCGACGATTATTCTCTGTCGGAAATCCGCCGCGCCGCGGCGACCGGGATCTACGATATTCGCGGCGGCGGCGCCAAACGCAAGGTCCCGCATTTCGACGACCTTCTATTTCTCGGCGCGTCATTCTCGCGCTATCCGCTCGAAGGCTATCGCGAGCGCTGCGACACCAATGTAACGCTCGGCACGCGCTTTGCGAAAAACCCAATCGAGCTCGACATCCCGATCACCATTGCCGGCATGAGCTTCGGCTCATTATCCGCGCAAGCCAAGGAAGCGCTTGGTCGCGGCGCCTCAATCGCGGGCACATCGACAACGACAGGCGACGGCGGCATGACGCCGGAAGAACGCGGTCAGTCAAAGAAGCTCGTTTATCAATATTTGCCCTCCCGCTACGGCATGAACCCGGACGATCTGCGCAAGGCAGATGCAATTGAAGTGGTTGTCGGCCAAGGCGCAAAGCCCGGCGGCGGCGGCATGCTGCTGGGTCAGAAAATTTCCGACCGCGTTGCGGAAATGCGGACGCTGCCGAAAGGCGTCGATCAGCGCTCTTCCTGCCGCCATCCCGACTGGACAGGCCCAGACGATCTAGAAATCAAGATTATCGAACTGCGAGAAATCACCGACTGGAAAGTGCCTATCTATATCAAAGTCGGCGCAACGCGTCCCTATTACGATATCTCGCTTGCAGTGAAATCGGGCGCCGACGTCGTCGTGCTTGACGGCATGCAAGGCGGCACAGCGGCGACACAGGAAGTCTTTATCGAACATGTCGGCATTCCGACGCTCGCCGCGATCCGTCCCGCCGTTCAGGCGCTTCAGGATCTCGGCGTCCATCGCGAAGTTCAGCTCATTGTGTCCGGCGGCATTCGCAACGGCGCCGACGTCGCGAAAGCGCTGGCGCTGGGCGCTGATGCGGTTTCAATCGGCTGCGCCGCGCTCACTGCCCTTGGAGACAATGATCCGCATTATGAAGCCGAGTATAATGCGCTCGGTTCGACCGCTGGCGCGTATGATGACTGGCATCTCGGCCTTGATCCGGCCGGGATTACCACGCAGGACCCTGAGCTTGCATCACGCCTCGACCCTGTCGCTGCAGGACGGCGGCTGGCGAACTATCTCGCCGTGTTAACACTTGAAGCGCAGACAATTGCGCGTGCTTGCGGCAAGTCGCATGTTCACAATCTTGAACCTGAAGACCTTGTCGCGCTCACTGTCGAAGCCGCCGCGATGGCGCGGGTGCCGCTCGCCGGCACGGAATGGATTCCAGGCGTTACCCCTTATTGATTAAACCCACTGCTAACCTACAGGAAATCAGATGGCTCAAAAACTATCCGCGATCGCCAAGGAAAAGGGTATCGAGTATTTCCTTATCAGCTTCACAGATATGTTTGGCGTACAACGCTCCAAATTGGCGCCCGCGGCCGCCATTGACGACATGGTGGTGGGGGGTGCTGGCTTTGCTGGCTTCGCCGCCTGGTTCGACATGTCCCCTGCCGATGGGGATATGTTTGGCCTGCCAGACCCCGATAGTCTTATCCAGCTTCCCTGGAAGCCGAATGTGGGTTGGCTCGCCGCCGATCTGAAATTGAACGGAAAATATATCGAGCAGGCGCCGCGCGTCATTTTGAAAAAAGCCATCGCAGAGGCGGCAGAGCTCGGCTACCAGATGAAAAGCGGCGTCGAATGCGAGTTCATTCTGATCAACGCCGACGGATCGGACATTTCCGACCCAGCCGACCGTCAGGAAAAACCTTGTTACGACCAACAGGCGTTAATGCGCCGCTATGACGTTATTTCCGAGATTTGCGACGCCATGCTGGTGCTCGGCTGGAACCCTTATCAGAACGATCACGAAGACGCCAATGGCCAGTTCGAAATGAACTGGGATTACACAGACGCACTGGTCACGGCCGACCGGCATTCCTTTTTCAAATTTCTGGTGAAATCCGTCGCCGAAAAGCATGGGTTGCGTGCAACCTTCATGCCGAAACCATTTACGCATCTGACAGGCAACGGATGCCATTCGCACTTCTCGCTCTGGTCGACGGAAACCGGCGAGAATGTCTTTAAGGACGCCGGTGGCGAACTTGGACTTTCCGCCACAGCTTATGAATTTCTCGGCGGGGTGCTGCACAATGCTCAGGCTTTAACTGCGCTCACCAACCCAATCGTCAACAGCTATAAGCGAATCAACGCGGCGCCAACCCAATCGGGCGCAACCTGGGCGCCGCAATCCGTGACCTACACCGGCAATAACCGCACTCACATGGTGCGCATTCCGGACAGTAACCGTTTCGAGTTCCGCCTCGCGGACGGCGCAGTAAACCCCTATTTGCTGCAGGCTTCGATTCTCTACGCTGGCCTTGACGGTCTGAAAAACAAACGCGACCCAGGACCGCGCAATGACTCTAATATGTATTCCAGCGCCGAACTGCCTGAAGGCGTCAAGAAATTGCCGCTCAACCTGCTTGATGCGCTGCGTCTATTCCATGCCTCGGAAGAACTCCGAGCCCAATTCGGCGCAGAATTTTGCGATGCGTTCTATAAACTGAAAATGAATGACTGGCAGAAATATTCGCGCCACCTGACGCAGTGGGAACGCGACGCATATTTGGACTGCTAATTCAATCAAGAACGTTCTGCTTCGAATATACATGGCGGACAAGGTTTGATTATGGATACGTCATCCGACCACGGAATATTTAAGACCGAATGCCGGAGCATTCGGCCCATAATATATACTTTCAAATGGCGGATGACTGCAGGATCAGGCCCAGCCCAACTCTTTCAGGCTCCAGCCGGAATTCCAGATTTTCGTCAAATGGCTGATTTTGTCGCCATCAAACTGCATCACGTAAACATAATCGGCCGAAAGGGTTTTTCCTGTCGGCTCGACAGGGCCAGGGCCAGTATTCGTCGCCTTGAATATAGCATAGGCGCAAACGCTTTGACGCTCTTCATCAACACCAAAAGACCCCATTTCGTAACGGGCGTCCGGGAGCGCCGGCAGCAATCCGTCGCGCATCCAGTCAGCGTACTCCTGCAGTTTTGTAAATTCTGCGATTGGCTCAGACTGCGCCGAAAAAGAAGCAATTGGCGTGCAATATGATTTGCATACGTCCCATCCTTTTCCTGTCTCTATATCGTCGAAGAATGCGGCGGCTATCTTGGCTATTTTTGACATTTCTCGGCTCCTTTGGATGTAGTCGAATAATCGCAACGCCTATCGTAAATTCTAACGAATAAAGGAAGAGGACGCAATAAAATCATAAGCAAAATTCCCCGCACTAATATTATTGATGTACAGATAATCGGACTGGATAGGGACTTTCGTACTGAATTTCCTTCACATCCGTTGTTTCGTTTTCGTATACAAAGTATATTAACAGTCTGTATGCGCATCTTTTCTCTTTAATAGTTATCTGACTTTTGTTCGACTCATTGTGTGATAGCCTGTTTCAATCAATCGCCACCAAATCAAAACGGAGCCTCCATGAACACAGAAATTTCCGCGCTATCTGTCGTATTCACGGAATTCTATTATTGGATGACAATACCGCTGATGTTCCTGATCCATGCCGGGTTCTGCCTTTACGAAGTCGCCGCCTCACGGCAAAAACATATGCATCAAACGCTGATGAAAAGCGCTATGTTGGTGCCGATCATCACCACTACGTTTTATCTGTTTGGCTGGTGGATCTATTTCGCGTTTCCGAACGGCCCTTTCATCTTCGAAGGCAAGGGACTAATCGCCGCCCCTCAAGCGTTGCCCTGGAATGAATTAATGGGAACGCATCTGGGCGGGCAGCCGCTTTCGGATACGGTCAACAGCGCCGATACTGCGCTTTGGGCGAGACTGAACGGAGTATTCTGGGCGGCTTTCGTGATTTTCGCATGGACCGCCGGCATCATCATCTCCGGGGCGTTAATCGAACGCATCCGGTCCGGCGCATTCTGGATTATCGCCGTTGTCATCGGTTCCATTACCTGGGTCATCGGCGCCGCCTGGGGATGGCACAGCGACGGCTGGATGGTCAAAATGCTCGGTTATCATGACGCCTATGCGTCCGGCGTTATTCACGCTGTCGCAGGCGGCGCGGCGCTGGGCGTCTTGATCCCGCTTGGCCCAAGGCTTGGCAGATTCACCAAGGACGGACGCGCGCTGACGATCCCCCCGCAAAATCCCTGGCTGGTCGCCGCCGGATTGTTTTTGCTGTTCACAGGATTCTGGGGCTTTTACGCCGCGTGTAATGTGCCGATCATCAACGAGGCCGACATAGGCGGCGCAGGGATGAGTTTTACGGCAACGAACATTTATCTGACGCCGACGACGCTCTCCGCAATGACATTCAATTTCCTCATGTCATTTTCAGGCGGGTTTTTCGCCGGCTACATCCTCTCGAAGGGAGACGTGTTCTGGACGTTTTCCGGCGGATTGGCAGGCGTAATCGCCGCTTCGGCCGGGAACGATTTGTACCACCCCATTCAGGCGCTGTTTATTGGCCTCGCGGGGACTACCCTCGCCTATCGCCTCCACCATTGGGTTGAGAAAAGGTTCAAATTAGACGACGCTATCGGCGCTGTAGCCGTTCATGGCTATACAGGCTCTTTCGGCGTGATTGTTGCGGGCTTTCTCTTATGGGGGCATCCGGCATCGGCTTTCTCCCATGCAACAATCAATCCGCTTGGACAGATCGCCGGCGCTGTGATTATGTTCGGGTTGTTAGGATTTGCGCCGGCCTTCCTAATCGCCAGTCTCATGAAAAAGTTTGGCCTCCTGCGCATTCCGCCTGAGGTGGAGATTCTCGGACTAGACTTGAGCGAGGTAAACGCCGTTCTCGCCGATCTGGAAATTTTGCGAAACGCGGAAGACCAGATTGCGGATCGGCTGATGAACACGCAACCCGGTACGTCTGCAAAAGGAGCCGAATAAGATGTCGACAACCCCGGTAACGAACTGGAACATCCCGCTTTCAGATGTCGGCCCGATTTATCCATTTGCCGGCAAGGAAGCCGTATTTGTGATACTGGCCTTTGCATTCTGGATCGGCTTTCACGTCTGGCAGTTGCGCAAAGAGTCCCGCGCGCTTGACGCGCAAGCGCGCGAAGCCCGCGAACACTATCGAAAGGCCCAAAGACGCGATCCTTAAATTGGCGCCGCCTGAGAATGGCGCTGGTCAGGCGGTTTAAACCTGAAGCAAAGGCGTTAAACGCTCTGTATCGGCTTGCGTGCCCAAAGACGTTTCTTCGCCATCGTCATACTGCGCCAAATGACTGATCGCGAGGTCCCGATAACGGCCGAGGCCCTTATAGGCGGCAATATCAGGGTGCAACCCCTTCAGCACGCGGGGTAGCCGCCGCCCCCATTTTGGAACCCTTGTGATATCGTCAAGGCTTGCAAGATAGCCTCTGACGCTGAAAAGAATCGCGTTCGATCGCGGCAACCTCCACGCCACTTGCAGCTCGACACGCAAATGAAGTTTTGCACCGATATTTTCTGCAGTAAGCGACGTTCTATCGGGTCCCCAGATCGGATAATTTTCGGGGGACGTATCGAGCCGAGGATTCACCGTCATCGTCCAGTTCAGCCGGCGGACGGGAACGCCATATTGCAGCCGCATCAAATATTTCAACGCTCGCTCGAACACGCCGAGATTATGCGCAAGCGGCACGGGCGCATGCCATTCGATAAAAGTCATGCCGACATCGAATTCCAGCGACCAATCCGCCTGGCTTGTCACCATGCCGGCGTCGATAAACAGATTGTCTTCACGCTGATCCTGTAAAAGGAAGTCCCCTTGCGTCTGACGCGTAATATACTCGAAGGGCTTATAAGGCAGTGTGTCAGGCTTGCCGAATTTGAACCGCTGTTCGATTTCAAGTGGGCGGTTGACCCATGTCCAGTCTGCGCCGTCGCGGTACAGTTCGAAATGCTCCGGATAATCCGTTGACAGACATTCCATGATCAGCTCGACCGTATCCCACTCTGCACTTTCCATATGCGGCAGGCTCAGGCAACGGCTCGGGTCCTGCGCCAGCACATAAGCGCGCTCGCGGCATTCCGCCACGTAATGTTCGTCAAGATCGAAAAGATGGTCATACGCGGCAGTCGGGCCGCCGCGTTTGTGAGGCTCGACGTTGAACGAGTACATGTATTCGTCTCGGTCAAACGGAAACGGAAATCGTAAGATCGCCTCATCGGAGTTTTTGAACGAGTAATCGTCCCGGAATGTTTCGTCAGGTTTGAAGTTAAGCACCTTTTCTCTCCCTCACGGAAACAGTTATCGACTTGCCTGCGGCGCGGGAGACACAGGGCGTCATGCAATGCTTATGCTGATCTTGCCTCAGGAAGTAATCGCGATGGTCGACCTCGCCGTCTATGAGATCGGCGACACATTCTCCGCAGGCCCCTCCCCTGCAGGAATAAGGCGCATCTATTTGTTCACGCTCCAATGCTTCCAGCATAGATTCATAAGGGCCAACACAGATTTTCTTATTGTAATTGGCGATATGGACTTCAAACGGATTGCCGCGGGCCGCGCCGAAGCTTTCAAGATGAATATTGGATTGTGGGTAGCCGATCTCCGCTGCGACGGATTGCACCTCCGTCATTAACCGGAACGGCGCGCAGGCATACACATGCGTCCCAAGCGGTTGGTCGGCCAGCACACGTTTCAGTTCGACATCGTTGCGCCCGCTATAGAAATGGACATCGGCCCCGGAATAATCAGCGAGCAACGTCTCAATTGCCTGGCGGTCTCCAGGTTTCGAAATCGCATGAACTTCAACGTTATCGAGATTGTCTTTCTTTGCAGCGAGAAGCGACGCAATTGGCGTAACGCCAATGCCAGCTGAAATGAACACGAACTTGCGCGCTTGGGACTGTAAAGGAAAATTCGATATCGGTGGCGATGCTGTCAGCACATACCCCTCGGCCACGACTTCATGCATGAACTTTGAACCGCCGCGCGAAGTCCGCGATTTTCGGACGACAATTTCATAGTGATGACGCTCAAGGGTCGGAGAAACAACGGTGTATGAATTTATTAAGACCTTGCCGTCAACTGGCAAATTAAAAGTCAAATGCGCCGCCGGGGGCGCCGGCGGCAGCAGCGATCCATCCGCAGGCTCTAACCGAAACCGCCTTAAGGTGTCAGTCAGCGTGTCCACCTTTCCTACCTTTAAGGTCAATGGAGACGAATAAATCACGATGTAAACGGCTCCCCTTTCGGAACGGCGCCAGGCTCCTCAGCGTCTATCTGAAAGCCTTGATACGCGTTCAATCTCTTTGAAAAATGATCGCGAACCAGCAATGCGGCGCCGCAGCCCGAACATGTGGCAATAGTTGATTTACAATCGTCCGTGTAGGATCTGCAATGTACGCAAATGACGCGGCGAGCACCAAAGTATGGCGCAAACACGGATATCTCTTGAGTACCGAGACCGCCTGAGCGCCCTAAAGCGTAAACGTCCCATACAAAAGCCTCATCGCCAGCCGCAAACAGCCTTAGTCCTATTTTCTCGAGATCGAGACGTCGCTTTAGTGCGATGAACAAGTGGCTTCTGGAACGGAATCCTTTATCAGCGCAAGCTGGATCCGGCAGTGCAGAAACATCGCTCTCGATATGCCAGATTTCGTTAAAGTCTTTTTCTGAAACACCGTCAGCCACCGCATCTTGGATAAATGACGTACGCTGAGCGACGAGAAGATTCCAGCGAGCCCGACCGGGCGATAGTGGTGCGTAACGAGGCCTACTGACTATTGCATCCGTCTGCAATGCTGACCTCCTATGCGGCAATAACGTTCAACTGAACTACTTTTATTTGCAGTCGCCGGACGAGTTTTCCTGAAATTTAAAGGCAACTGCATGCATGAATTTTTTTCATAAAATACAGTAACTTACATTGAGAAACAAGCCTTGATAGGAAATAATATTTCTTTTAAGGCTATGTGGGGAAATGATTTTTCTCGTTGCTGGAAGGACCTTTGATGATGGTGAAACAGGCAAACTTATTTCACAGTTCAATAGCGGCAATGTGTATCGCGGCCGCAATTCCCGTGACCGGCGCACATGCCGAAAACACTGAAGACACTGCAAAGAAATGGTTCAAGGAAACCTACGCCGTCGATTATATCAACGGCGCGGAAAACTTCTGGGACCACTATGCGGATAATGTTTACTTCGTAACGCCGGACTCCGCACATGTGTATGCAAAAGATAATCTGGTTCCGTTCCTAACTAAGGCATATCTTGATATCTGGACTGCAAACGGACTGTCTAAAATCGAACTCCTAAAGACAAAGTCGACTGTGCTTGGCGACAATACAATCGGCATCTCCGGGACTTGGAGGCTGGAAAACGATGCTGGCGAAACGGTCGCCCATTGCAAGAAGCCTAAATTCAATTACATCCTTGATAACACCAGCGGCGTCTGGAAAATCATCGCAGAATTTCAGGCCCCCTGCTCTGATTGATTGAATACCGGCAATCGTAACACATATCGAACAGCCGATTAGAATGCTAAAACGCCGGATAGAATAATTTCTATCCGGCGTTCTTCTTGTTCATTTATCCAATTAACCAGCTCCCAAGAAACTCTCTTAGAAGAAACCAAGTTTATGGGGCGAGTAGCTAACCAGAAGATTCTTGGTTTGCTGATAATGGTCAAGCATGCGCGAATGGTTTTCACGGCCGATACCGGATTGCTTATACCCGCCAAATGCAGCATGTGCGGGATACGCGTGATAGCAATTCGTCCAGACGCGTCCCGCTTGAATCGCGCGGCCAAAACGGTAGCATTTATTGATGTCCCGCGACCACACGCCGGCGCCGAGGCCATAGAGCGTGTCATTAGCAATCTGCAACGCTTCATCGTCGTCGGAAAATGTTGTTACGGAAACGACGGGGCCGAAAATTTCTTCCTGGAACACCCTCATCTTATTGTGCCCTTTCAACACAGTTGGCTGAACGTAGAAGCCTTTTGCCAGATCACCGCTGAAGGCGCTTTCTCCGCCACCGATGAGAACTTCGGCGCCTTCATCTCGCCCAATACCGATATATGAAAGGATCTTTTCCTTTTGTTCCATCGACGCCTGCGCGCCAATCATAGTCTCAGGATCGAGAGGATTGCCTTGTTTGATGGCTTTAACACGCCCCAACGCGCGCTCCATGAAACGGTCATAAAGGCTCTCATGTATCAGCGCCCTCGAAGGGCATGTACAAACCTCGCCCTGATTAAGGGCAAACATTGCAAACCCTTCAATTGCTTTGTCCAAGAAATCGTCATCTTGAAGCGCAACATCTTCGAAGAAGATGTTAGGCGACTTGCCGCCCAGCTCAAGCGTAACCGGAATTAGATTCGCTGTGGCGTATTGCATAATTAGACGCCCAGTAGACGTTTCACCGGTAAAGGCGATTTTCGAAATTCTAGGTGAGGTTGCTAAAGGTTTACCGGCCTCAAGTCCGAAACCGTTCACTATATTAAGAACGCCCGGTGGAATAATATCGGCTAACAACTCAGCTAGCACCATAATTGTAGCCGGCGTTTGTTCAGCGGGCTTTAAGACAATACAATTGCCGGTGGCGAGCGCCGGCGCGAGCTTCCAAGCGGCCATGAGTACGGGGAAATTCCACGGAATAATCTGACCGACGACGCCTAGAGGCTCATGAAAGTGATATGCGATCGTGTCTTTGTCGATCTCGCTTATTGTGCCTTCCTGGGCACGAATACATCCAGCAAAATAGCGAAAGTGATCAATTGCGAGCGGTATATCAGCTGCAGTCGTTTCGCGAATCGGTTTGCCATTATCCCAAGTTTCGCACCTCGCCAGGAGGTCGAGGTTTTCTTCCATGCGATCGGCGATTCTATTTAGGATAAGAGAACGTTCCGTCGTTGACGTAGCGCCCCACGACTCCTTCGCTTTGTGAGCTGCATCCAGCGCCGCTTCGATGTCATTGGCGTCCGAACGCGCAATTCGGCACAACAGCTGCCCATTTACAGGTGAAACATTGTCAAAATATTTGCCAGATTTCGGCGGCGTAAATTTGCCCCCGATGAAGTTGTCATATTGCTCCTTAAACGGATGTTTTTCTAGTCTCACAAGCGCTTCTCCAGTATCCGGCATCACCTATTCTCCCTAATCTAGTTTTTGCGCGTCGCGAACGCTCACTACGCTTTATTGATACGCGTCTTTGATGAATTTCGTATCGAGGAGACCCGGCCCAATGTGAGGCATTAACTGGGCCTGAACCTTTTGCGCCGCCAAGATGCCCTGCTCGATGGCTCCATCGATAAAGCCTGGCCAACTGTTCGCCCAGTCAGCGCTGGCGAAGTGTACGCGGCCATGGGATCTTTGTAATTCGGGAAGCGCTTTCCCGAATTGACCCGGGCGCGGCACCATCCATACGCCTTGCGAGTATGGGTCAATGCCCCATTCATAGCCGTATGCCTGAATGACTTTTGCATCAGGGAGCCATACTCGTAACGCGGCTTCGACATCCTTGATATCCGTTACGTCGAGATTGTCTCTACTTGGACCGAAGCCGATGAAGTGCGTCTTGCCATTTTTTGCGCTATCCCAAAGAAGAAAGTTTATTTTTGCATTTCCGCCCGGTGCATAACCAGATAGGGTTTCATACTCTCCCTCCACAAGCGCATGCACTTTAACGCCGTTTCCGACATGGCCCTGCGCGACTACGTCGGCTTTAGCCTTTGGCAAGGCTGGAGAGAACTCAATATCACTCAGCACATTCCACGGCACGGCCATAACAACTGCATCTGCAATGAATTTTTCATCGAATTGAGTGACGACTTGCACCTTATCGCCAACCTGCGATACGGACGCTACAGGTGTGGAAAGACGCAAATCCGCAGCAGCCTCAGCGGCAATCTGTGTCATCAGCGCTTTGGTTCCGCCTTCCATCTTGAACCGGGCTGAGGCGTCGTTGACCACCGTCATGTTGTAACCGCAATGTGCATACCAGCGCATGACATACGCCCAGGCATGTTCCTCCGGCGCGGAGGCGCCCATGCAGGTCATGAACCCATCCATGATCGCCTTGATTTCTTCAGTTGCGTCGAGCTCTGCGATAGCCTGCGCGACGGACTTTGTGTCCGCTTTTACCCAAGCGTCGTCATCGAAGGGCAATGCGGGGCGGGGGAAGATCTCATAGGCATTCGGATAATACCGTCGGGTAGCTTCCTCAAAATCACCCCATATTTCTGAAGCTTTTGTTTCATGCCGATTACCGGAGTAATCAATATAGATGATGCGCTCGGCAACTGCGCCTTTGGTCTCTTTGAGACCGACACCATAACGACGAAGTTCAGACCACACATGCGGCTGCATCCAATGCACCCAGGTGCCCCCCATGTCGGTCGGCTCACCATTAAAATCAGCTGTAAAGGTACGGCCACCAATTCGATTTCTAGCTTCCAAAACCGTCACTTCAAATCCCCGGCGCGACAAGTCTCGCGCACAGGTCATGCCTGCAAAGCCTCCACCCACGACGATGACTTTGCCGGAAGCCAAATGGCTTTTAGGGCTAAAGGCAGTGCTGGTGCTGGTTTGCTCCGGCGTGCTGGCGTTTTCGGCGGGAGTATTCGCATGAGATTTCTCGGATCCACAAGCGGCAATGGGCGCACCTAGAAGAATCGCGCCGCCAGCGGTCAGAACCTTACGTCGCGAAGATACTGTCTTTTCAAGATCTTCTGATTTTGTTGCGTCCGATGCAGGTTTCTTTTCTTGGTCAGCCATAAGAGTAGCTCCTCAATTTTTACATTTTAGCTTGATGACTTCAGTTCGACCTGATTGAGGGAGCCGCTGGTCGACAGACGGATTATAAACCAAGCCCCCCCGAGGCATGAATCATGAACTCAGTCGGCATTAGCTTCAGGCAACGACTGCAAATAACAGATCACATCCGCCCGCTCCTGCGCATCTCGCAGGCCGCCAAACGCCATGATCGTCCCTCGCGCAAAACTCTGCGGACTCGTCAGAAATGCGTCCAAATTTTGAACTGTCCACTCAATCTGCAAATTGGAAATCGCACGCGAGAAACGAAAGCCTTCGATGTTTCCTGCTGGGCGTCCTACCACGCCATAAAGGCTAGGACCCGCCATGTGCACATTTTCTTGCGCGCTATGACAAGCAAGGCATTTGGTGAAAACGACTTTGCCACGCTCGGCATCGCAAGCCGATGCCATTTCGTTAGCACTCGCTGAACTCTGCATTGCCACTGCACTTATGGAAAGCCCGAAGATGCTTAAGCCCCGTAAAATCTCGCGAGTCATACTACCTCTTAAATGCTCATCAAAATGCTCAGCACAGAGTACCCCGTCAGGTGACGGATTGCAATAGCAAACTCATAAGGCCGTCAAGAGCGTCCGTTTGGATTCATTTTTTGGCCTTCGAGACATCGCAGGTATGTTTGCCCACCTGCTCGAAGAGACGCGATCTAGGATGGGGCATAACGTAAAGAACCCGCAGCAGTAGTTGTTGCCCATCAACCGCCGCCCTATGGCGCAACATTATGTGATCTAGATCGTTGGAAGCCGGATTGAGGGATCAGAATTGGGCACTGGAAGCTAATAGCGATTTATAAAATTGATCTCCCGCAACTTACGGAATAGCTTATGAGGTGGCACTCAATCTACGTTAAAGCGCAGAAAAAAATATGGTTACCCGCTCAAGACCCACGAACAAAACTGCAAAAAAAGCCACAAAAACGAAGAAGGCGAAAACCCAAGACAGTGGAAAAGATCGGCGACAGGAGATCCTACAATCAGCACGGGAAGTTCTGATCTCCTATGGATATCATTCCTTTTCGATGCGCCGTGTTGCTACGACAGCTGGAATTCATTTGAAGACATTACAACACTATTTTGAAACTAAACAAGAATTGCTTGTTGAAACGCTTAATTACACGCTCGATAAGCACTACTTTGGCCAGTACTTAAGACTATTTAAAGACGCGGTAGACGATTCGAGCAAACAAGCATTATCTAATGTTATATCATATCTCATTTCGGACTGCACAACTGAAGACACTTCAAAATTCTTCTCTGAGATGTGGGCCTTATCTTTTCGCGATCAAGATGCGCGAGCGGCATTAGATTCGTTTTATATTAGTCACCGAAATCAGCTAGAAATGCTTATGATCCGTGCCAATCCGAAAATGAGCCGTGAAACTGCGAAGCTACGTGCGGCCGTTATAGCGGCACAGATTGAAGGTCTTGTGGTTCTTATTGGCCACAACAAGCCTCGCCATTCAGAATTTGAGAATCTTCAACAAGAGACGCATGATCGAATCATGGAGTATGTTTTCGCAAAAGAGCAATGACCTAACAAAATGCGTAGTCGGGGCCATTGGCGACCCCGACTAGCTTAAGTAACCGGGTTCATTGGCGCACCGCGGCTAGCTTAATATAGGGCATACGTGCAAACATGCGTGTAATCAACGACTGTGTTTTAGGTAGCAATGCAGTGCATGTTCGCCTCCCGATTACTGTCTATCTAAAAACTGACGCGCGCAGACACGCCCCACCATCTCGGCTTAGCGTAGCTAAAAACGGCATTGCCGCCCGTCGTAGTTAAGTCAAACGCGAAGTTCTGGCGATCAACGTTGCTAATGTTATCAACAAAAGCCGCGACTTCGACTGCTGGTTCCGAAAACCTATATGCCACTCGGGCATTATGCACGAACGAGCCCTCTACGAATGTCGCAAAATTATTGTCAATCGACGCATAACGATCATCGATATAATCAAAACTCCATTGCAGAGCGAGCTCATTCGAACCGATTGGAAAGCTCTTGCTAATCAAGCCATTTACTGTCCATTCGGGCGCCAATACCCCTTCTTGATCAAGAACGCCTGAATAGAACGTTGGCACATCCTTCAGATTCGACTGAAGATAAGACAACCCAAGGCTCAAATACAGCGTATCGATCGGCGTGGCCGTAAGCTCCACCTCACCGCCATAAAACTCGCCGTCATAGTTAGCAATGATGTTCTGGAAAGCAGCGAACGTGTAGCCCTGGAAGTCCTTATAGTCATAATAATAGCCGCTAAGATTGAGCTGCGCACGCCCCTCCGCAAGCGTTGCCTTTGCGCCGGCCTCATAAGCCCAGACCGTTTCCGTGCCAAACGGCGTGTCGGCATTACTGATTGTTCCATTAATATTGGTATTGAACCCTGGGCCTTTTTGCCCACGCGATGCTTTCACATATATCAGAAGATCATCGGTCGGCATGTAGTCAAGTTGGGCCTTGCCAGTCCAAAGGCCGTCTTTGACGGTTGACAAATCACCAACCGTCGCCGGGCTGAAATCATAGTCTAACAAAGGCGGATCGTAGACGACCGTGCCAGTTCCACCGAAATAACCATTGCCCAGCTCCAGGTAGTAGAGCTTGGAGTCAATATCGCGTTTATCGCGAGTGTATCGAAGCCCCACGCTGGCCGTCAGGCTTTCCGTTAAGGAATATTCCAACTGACCAAATGCCGCATAAGATGAGGCTTTCTGTACTATCTCATTGCGATCAGAGAATGAAAAGTCACTGCCCGATAAGAGCGGATACTCGAAAGAAATATAAGCGTCTTGATCGATGTTCAGATAAAAGACACCTGCTGTCCAAACCAACCGGTCATCAGCAGCTTTGCCAGTCGCCCGCAATTCCTGACTGAACTGATCCAGCTGTTGTCCAAGACCGTAATTGCAGTAGTCAATCGGACCGCCGTCACAGTCCTCAATGTAATCGAACTCAAAATTCGTATAGTTAGAAATGGAGGTCACGGTTACATTTTCGCCAGCCCATTCCATCTTCATAGTAGAAGAGAATTTCTCGTTTTGGAAAAACCCGACGTTGTTGAAGGCGCTAGTTTGGGCATCATCGAAAGGATCGCGGTAACCGACGAAATCAAGGCCTGGACCGGTGCCATTTCCGTCTAGGTCAGCCGGCAGAGGCGCAGGCCGACCCGTCATCGGGTCCACATAGGTTACAACGCCTTTGTAGTTCCCGTCATTGTGCTTGGGCTTTTTATCGAACGAGACGATCAAGTTTGCTACGAAAGAATCCGTAATGTCCGCTTCCAATTGTCCGCGAACGCCATAAAACTTATTCTCAAACGTATCGTCGCCGCCGGGGCTTTCATTCTTCCACCAACCGTCAGCATCTTCAAACCTTCCAGCAATGCGCGCGCGGACTCGATCTGAAATCGGTCCGCTAATCGCGCCCTCAAGGTTGATGGTGTTAAAACGGCCATATTCAACGAACCCGAACCCCTCGAACTCGTCCGTCGGACCTTTGCTGACAAAATGGGCCAGACCGCCGCTAGAAGCGCGGCCAAACAACGTTCCTTGCGGTCCCCGTAATACTTCAACGCGCTCCAGGTCATATATCGGGAAAGCCGCCGCACTTGAGGATGCTAAATATACGTCGTCGATATAAATTGAATTTGGCGATTCTTGGGTAGGAGAAAAATCCGATTGCGCGACGCCACGTATAGTCAAGTTTGCAGACAAGCCGCCGCTCGAGACCGAGTCGAGAACAACACCCGGCGCAATCCGGAGGATATCTTTGGACTCACGGACGCCAGCGGCACGAAGCTGTTCACCGCTGCGCGCAGTAATCGCAATACCAACGTCATTTACATTTTGTTCCCGCTTTTGCGCGGTAACAACGATTGTGTCAGCTAGAGCGCTTTGCTGAGCGTAAGTATCCGTCGCACCACCAATACATACCGCTAGAGCGGTAAAAGAAAGCAGTTGCTTTTTTGTCATCCCCTGGCCTCATATGTTTTACCGACTAAACGGCGCATTTCCCGCAATTTCCGGACGTTGTCGCTTTACGACCGGAGACACTTCCATTAGCCGTCACTTGACGGCCTTTCTATAAGTCACATGAAGCCGTTTTTTTGCTGATTTTATTCTTGACCGTCATGTGACGGTGTCATATTGCGGGCATATCGCCTGACTTGTCAAGGCTTCCTTGATTTTCCTGGGGGCTCATTAAGACGGGATACTTCGCCATTGCTGACATCAATTGACAAAAGTGATTTCGGAGTTCTGCGCAATTCGGGCGGATTCCGTATTATTCTCGCTCTAAAAGGCCGTCCGGATCGCGTCTTGGCTTCTATTCGATCGCCAAAACCGGCCGCACAAAACTGGCCATGGAAAAAATGATGCGAGCGACTTTTTTGCAACATCATTTCGCAGAGCAGTCGAGAAACACAAGCGTTCAAAAGCGCACCAACCGTGCGTGTTCAGCGAAAATCCTGAACAACAGCACCAACTTGGAGAGAAAATGACTAACCAACTCGTTTTCCCGGTGCCCGAGGACGTCATGAGGCGAACTCTAACCAATGCGAGCGCTGCTAGATCCCTACGTCAAAGCGCGATCGACGAACCTGATCGTTACTGGGCAAAGGTCGCTGGCCGCGTCCATTGGAGCACTCCGTTCACCAAAGTGAAGGACGTATCATTCAATTCTGAAGACTTCCGTATACGGTGGTTTGAGGATGGCGCATTGAACGCGAGTTACAATTGCCTTGATCGGCACCTTGACAGCGCTGGGGCGACGACAGCCATCATTTGGGAGGGAGATGAACCGGGAGACGTTCGGCGCATTTCTTATCTTGAAGCTCACCAAGAAACCTGCCGGATGGCAAATGTGCTTAAAGCTCGAGGCGTAAAACGCGGCGACCGCGTGGCAATTTATATGCCGATGATCCCGGAAGCGGTTTTTGCAATGCTTGCTTGCGCGCGAATTGGGGCCGTTCACTCGGTGATTTTCGGCGGATTTTCTCCAGACGCGCTCGCAAGCCGAATCATAGATTGCGGAGCAAGCGTAGTTATTACTTCGGATGAGGGTTTACGCGGAGGCAAAAGAGTTCCGCTCAAAACTAATGTCGATAAGGCGCTCGAAAAGGCAAGAGGTGTTTCTTTCGTCTTGGTCGTGGAACGTACTTACGCGCAAATTCCAATGAAGTCAGGACGAGACCTGTTCTGGCACGCGCAAGCACGCGATAGCGTTTCAGCGCACTGCCCCGTTGAAGAAATGGGGGCCGAGGAACCACTATTTATTCTTTATACGTCTGGCTCGACAGGCAAGCCGAAGGGCGTATTGCACACCACGGGGGGCTATCTCGCCTATGTCGCGCATACACATGAACTCATTTTCGATTACCGGCGGGGAGATGTTTTTTGGTGTACCGCTGACATAGGCTGGATTACGGGGCATAGTTACATTGTTTACGGTCCGCTAGCAAACGGCGCCACGGTTGTTATGTTTGAGGGCGTGCCAAACTATCCGGATAGCATGCGTTTCTGGCGTATATGCGAGCAACACAAGGTCAATATTTTTTACACGGCTCCCACAGCCATACGGGCGCTCATGCGCGAAGGTGGCGAACCGGCGAAGTCTGCAGATCTTTCATCATTGAGGTTGCTCGGAACTGTTGGCGAGCCGATCAACCCTGAGGCGTGGCTATGGTACCACGAGCGGATCGGCGGTGGCCGCCTACCCATTGTCGATACTTGGTGGCAAACGGAAACAGGTGGGGCGCTAATTGCACCTTTGCCGGGCGCAACCGACTTGAAACCCGGTTCAGCAACTCTTCCATTACCCGGCATTAATGCCGAACTGGTCGACGCCGAGGGAAGAAGACTTGAGGGCGCAACATCAGGCAATCTCGTCCTTACTCAATCTTGGCCCGGTCAAATGAGAACCGTGTATGGCGATCATCAACGATTTATAGATACCTATTTCACAACCTACCCCGGATGTTATTTTACGGGTGACGGCGCCAGACGCGATGAAGACGGTTATTTTTGGATTACTGGCAGAGTAGACGACGTTATTAATGTTTCAGGTCACCGGCTCGGAACTGCCGAAATAGAAAGCGCACTAGTAGCTCATGAAGCGGTGGCGGAAGCTGCAGTTGTCGGCTATTCCCATGATGTAAAGGGACAAGGCATATACGCATACGTCACGCTTATGGAAGGCTGCGAAGAAAGCGATACGCTGAAAGCTGAACTAACCGCGACAGTTCGCTCGGAAATCGGGCCGATTGCGCGGCCAGATTTTATTCAGTTTGCCTCGATGCTACCGAAAACACGGTCTGGCAAGATTATGCGGCGAATATTGAGAAAAATTGCGGAGAATGATTTCGCCGAACTCGGCGATACCTCAACACTTGCGGACCCTGGAGCTGTAGACGCACTTATTCGAGGCCGAGAAAATCGGTGAAAAAGAATTTGAATATTGCAGCAGCTAAGTCCGTCCAGTGGCTTACAATTAGCTTATGTATCTGAGCAGATAGATTGAGGAATAGGTTCGTACGTACCTATTTTTCTTAACGGATATCTACATTATTACTCACTGAGCATGCCACGACTACGAAAAGGTACCGGAAATTGAGCCAGCAAAAAAAATACAAGTAGTCTATTTGGTTGCGCTTTACTTATTTTTTTTAGCTATGCATCTTTGCCATTGCGCTAATCGTACACTAGATGTTGGGTGTTGCCTTGCTGCGCTTGGACGGGCGCCGCACCCCGATTGCGCTACTAATGACGCATTTCTCGAATTATCGCTATCGACGTGTGCGCAAGCAGTGGCTGAAACAAGAACTGAAATAGCTACGAAAACTCTCATTCTGACACCATAATCCATTGACGTGGATGACGCCCGCTTTTGTTGCTTTGACTCTCTCGTGAGAGGCAAATTATCTTTTGAACCCTTGTTCTCAATAAGATGTTCGCGTCAAGTTTCCCGTAACATGGAAAAACTCGCCGCCGTCATTTGACGGAAGATTAATGCTCGCAGCTCGAAATGTAAAGGTAATATTCAACTGTTGATCATGAGCAAACTCGCGCGAACAAATAAAGACGCTACTGTCCAGCCCTGGCGCGCATGTGAGGTGACATTGTGGAAATGGTCCAGAACCCAGTGCAAGTTTTCCGGCGTAAATCTCGATAAGGAAATCGGCTTGATCGGAAGATCGGTGAAGCACCGAATTGACGGCAATAGCTCAGCATCGCCAAAAATGGTTGAAATACCCTCCGCTCGGTTTCGCGACCTGACCTGGGATTACGCCATCGCTTAAGGTTGCGCGCTGGAATACGCTGACAAGCGGGTTTAAGCGGATCACCTGAAGCTTGTTGGCGACTTATCTTCGGGTTCAGATCGGCTCTAGTAGCGGGAACTGCGCGCGCAAGCCGCTGCCTGCGCGCCTGCTCGTCGGTCGATAGGGTGATCGCTGTCGATATGCGCAAGAAAACGATCGTGCCTTATGAATTCGAATAGGCTGGTCACACCTAATCATTACCGAAACGGTAGGCAGGTTCTGATTAACGATCAACGAAGCTCACGAAATCGGTTCTGAGCAGCGGTACATTTGGAAGATAAGGCTGCCATTCATGGCGACTTGGTCAACAAACAGCGGCCAGCCTAGCGTTTAAGACGTGGGCGAGGCGCGCTTTAGGTCGGCTCTGTCTATTTATCCACAGCGATTGAGTTGGATCAAAGCCGATCCGCGCTGGTACCCCGGTGGTACCCTATCGGTACGGCGCAATAGCCGTATAAGGTTGGGAATGTGCAGAACGTTGATCTTATTTATGAAAAATGGCGCGAGTGACGGGACTTGAACCCGCGACCTCCGGCGTGACAGGCCGGCGCTCTAACCAACTGAGCTACACCCGCAAAAACGCGGCAGAAGACGCGTTATGGAGCGCGCGGTTTAAGATAGGGTGAAACGGGCGTCAAGGAGAATATGCCCGGATGGGGCAAAGAACGCAGCCGGTTGAAAATCAAGGCCCAATCGCGCATTCACCCCGGTTCAGGTTAACCATTATCATCACCTGTCAGGACGCGGAGACCACCCCTTGAGCCAGCCACCGGAATTCATCGACGGGCCCCATGGGCGCATCGCCTATCGTCAGCGCAAAGGCGCCGGGCCTGGCGCCGTCTGGCTGGGCGGATTTCGCTCCGACATGATCGGAACAAAAGCCGAGTTTCTCGACCAATGGGCGGCGGATAAGAACCATTCGTTTTTACGCTTTGATTATTCTGGCCACGGAGAATCCGAGGGCGCCTTTGAAGATGGGTCCATCGGCGAATGGGCCGCCGACGCGCTGGCTGTTTTCGATGCGCTGACCCATGGGCCGCAGATCCTCATCGGCTCCTCCATGGGCGGCTGGATCGCGAGCCTTTTGGCGAAGGCCCGCCCGGAAAGCATCGCCGCGATTGTGTTTATCGCACCGGCACCGGACTTTACAGAAAGGCTTATGTGGCCGTCTTTTAGCGATGCGGCGCGTGAGGCAATCTTGCGCGACGGGCGCGTGGAACTCCCGTCCGATTATTCCGACGAGCCGGAAATCATTACCCGGAAACTGATTGAGGATGGGCGGCGCAATCTTGTCATGACCGGTCCCGTGCCGATCCGCTGTCCGGTGCGCATTCTGCAGGGCATGAAGGATGACGCGGTTCCCTATGCGCATGCTTTGGAATTCGCGCAAATGCTGGAAAGCGATGATGTTGAAATATCGCTGACGCCAAACGGCGATCACCGCCTGTCAGAGCCGCCGGATCTGGCGCGGCTGGCTGACGTGCTGGATCGATTGCTGGCGAGGATCTGAGCGCGCCAGGCTTCCACTAAGCTGCAGGCGCGGTTCATCACCGCCCACTTCATCGCAAAATGGCGTCCTCTTATCGAAGAATCCCCGGAACTGGGGCTCCTATTATTGCTACATCTGTCACATTGAGCTATGGTGGCGACAGGTGTAACAGGGGCGGATTACGCTCCAAAAAATCTTGGGCGCTTTTCATGGCCGATCAAAAGGGGACCGACCCCACAAAACCGGAACTCGCGATCCTGAAGCTGTTGTGGCGCTCGAAGGAGATGAACGCCCGCGAGATCCACCGGGAAATCGAAGACGATTTCGGCTGGTCCTATTCCACCGTCCGCACGGTGCTGGAACGCATGTCGGACAAGGGCCTGATCTCGAAGACACCCGTGGATGGCGTCAACATCTACGAGCCGCAGGTCGGCAAAGTGGCGATGTTGAGCCGCATGATCGCTGATTTTTCCAAACGCGTTCTCGAACTCGACACGACCCCGGCAACCGCATTTTTTGCAGAATCCAAACTGCTCAGTGAAACGGAGCTGGAAGAACTCGAATCCGTTCTGAACAAATCGGAGCAAGAGTGATGGACGCGATCATTGAACCGTTTTTCTATTGCCTGTTTGCATCGCTCATCTGGGCGCCATTGGTCTTTATCGGCGCGCACCGGCTTTGCGCCAAAGATACCGGCGCGGTCGGCGCTCTTGGTTCCGTAAGCGGCAAGGTGTGGCCCATCGCGTTGGTGATTGCCGCGTTGCCGGTGATCGCTGCGCCAATCGCCGCCAGCCTTGGCCTGTCACTGCGCGCGCCAGCGCCGCTTCCACCCATGGGCGCTATTGCCGAGCCTGTCGTTGCAACGACACAAATCGCCGAACCGGTCATGCTCGCAACGGCGGCGACGGTTTCACTCGCGGACGTTCTGCGTACGGCCGCTGTTTTGTATTTCTATGGCTTCTTGATGCTTCTGGCGCTCGCCGTCGTGCGCCATATCTGGTTCGCCTATCGGCTGAACTACGCCATCGACATCGATGAACCGGCACTGGTCGCTAAGCTTGACCATTGGCGCCAGCGAATCGGCGTTACGCGCCAGCCTCGCTATGTATTCTCACACATCGTGTCGAGTGTTTGCGTCTATGGTTTTCTCCGGCCTGTGGTCGTCATGCCGTACAATCTTTTGGAGCGCGTATCGATCGAAGACGCCGCGCTGATGGGCGCGCATGAGATGGCGCATGTGAAACGCGGCGATGTTGCATTGTTCGCGCTCTGCTCCGTAGTCAAAGCCGTGTTCTGGTTTAATCCGTTTATGCACCGGATTTGCGCCCGGGCAAATCTCGCCGCTGAACAAGGCGCTGACGCGTTGGTCCTCGCACGCGGCGTCAGCCGCCGGCAATACGCCCAGTGCTTCGTGCAGGGATTGAGGCTAGCGGCCGGGTCGCCACAAAATCGCTTCACTGGAGAACTCGTTCCTTCTTTTACGCCGTTCGACAAGCGATCGCGCCGCGCGCGCCTTGACGCAATTCTCTCCGGTGAAACCGACACGGCGTTTCTCTCTCTGCCGGCGAAACTGTCGCTCGGCGCTGGCGCCGTACTCGCAGCGGGGCTCGCCTTCGCGCAGGCGGCGTTTGCGGTATCACCGCCCAGTCATGCACTGCCCGTAACACCTGTTGAAGGCGAAATCGGTCTCGCTTATGGCGCAAAGTCAAAGCTTCTCGGCGCCGACCGCCAAAGCCATGAAGGCGTTGACATTCGCGCCGCCCGCGGCACGCCCGTCCTCGCTGCTGGCGATGGTAAAGTAATCGATGCAACAGACCGCTATCACGGGATTACTGACTGGGGCAAAGTTGTGGTGGTCGATCATGGACACGGACTGGTCACGCGCTACGCACATCTCGACAGCTATGTCGTTCGTAAAGGTGACAAGATTGACGCGGGCGACGTTCTCGGCGCCGTCGGCTCTACCGGTAAGGCGACCGGTCCGCATCTACATTTTGAAGTGATTGAGAACGGGTCGTATATTGATCCAACGCCAATCGTCGCGGCGCCAGCTATACCAACGCCAAATTCATCAGCGTTTCCAAAATCCACACCGAAAGTCATCACAGCGCCCAGCGTACAGATCACGCCGCCCGCGCCCGGCGCCGTCTTACCGCCAAAAGTCGATGTAGAGGCCGAGCGCCGCCTCAATGAAAAGCACGCACGCAAACTGGACAGCCGTCTCGCCAAGCTTGAGAACAAGCTGAGGGAACGGTTTGATAATTTCGACGCGTTCAGCGATCTCGATGATATTGCCATCCGTTTCGACGAATTTGAGCTCGAAGGTTTTGAAGGCGCGGAAGCGTTTTCCGAAATGCTGGATGGCCGGGACCTTCATTTTGACGACTGGTCGAACTTTCAATTCTTCTCGCCGGATGGCGCCAAATTCGCGTTCAATGCCGATTTGAGTGACGAAGATAAGGACAGAATTCGCAAGGCCCATAAACAGGCCATGAAGCAAGCAGCGAACGCGATGGAGCGCGCCAGGAAAGATATGGCCCGCGTAAAACGTGACGCCGAGATTGCGCGCCGTGACGCTCTCGCCGCGCTAAACGATAGTGATCGCGAACGCGTTCTTGACGAAGCGGAACGTGAGCGCGAACGCGCATTTGAACGCATGCAGCGCGACGCCGAGCGGGAAATCGAACGCGCACAGCGTGAAATGGAACGCGCCGAACGAGAGCGCGAGCGCGCAGAGCGGCAACGAGAAGAATCGGAGCACATGAAGTACACGGCGATTTCCGAGGCCGAGGCCCTGGAGCGCCAAGAACGCGCCATTCGCGACGCACGTGAAAATCTCGACCGGCAATTGGCCGAAATCAAAGCGCGCAAACGCGAGGTTGAGCGGCAACAGCGCAACGAAGAAAAGCGTTAATATTTGGCCGCGAGGATTCGTTCAACAACCCGCGCAACTCATCGCAACCAGCATGCGTTTGGTCGATTATGACGTGCGAAACCCGTTGAAACGCGCGACGATTGTGGCGCTTCATTCAAGATAATCGACGGGAGAGACGGCCATGGGTTTGACCCGGCTTTGCCTCAAAAACCCGGCAGCCGCCGGCGTTGTGCTCGCGCTCATTACCCTCTTGGGCGCACTTTCTGTTTCGCAATTACCCGTCCAGCTTTTCCCGGCGATTGAACGGCCCCAGCTCGGCATCTGGACCGGCTGGCGCGCCGCCTCCCCGCGCGAGGTGGAAAGCGAAGTCATCGAACCCATCGAGCGTGAATTGCGCGGCATCCCCGGCATGACGACAATGCAGTCATGGTCCAATCAGGGCGGCGGTTGGATTTCGCTGGAATTCTCGCTCGGCACGGACATGGACAAAGCATTCGCGGAAGTGAACGCCAGACTGCAGCGGGTGCGCGGCCTGCCTGCGGATGCGGAACGCCCGCGGATCAATGGCGGTGGCGGCGGCGACTCCCAAAATCTGATCTATCTTTTTTTACAGCGGCTGCCGAACAGCAATAACGCGAGTACAAAACTTGGCGATTTCGCTGAACAACGCATCGTGCCGGAACTTGAGGCCATCGAAGGCGTCGCCGGCGTCGAAGTGCATGCGCAAAATGGCGAACAAATTCTGCGTATTGAATTCGACCCGTTCCTCGCGGCGCAGCTCGGTATATCGTTGGATGAGATCGCACAAAATGTGAACCGGTCGGCGGATGTCACAGGCGGATCCGTCGAAGTTGGCCGAAGGAATATGACACTGCGTTTCGAGGGACGGTATTCCGCAGAACAGCTTGGCGAGACAATCCTTGCCTGGCGCGAAGGTGCGCCGGTGACGCTCGGCGACATCGCCGACATTTCCGTCGGCCCGGACACGCGCAATGAAGGGAGCGCTTATCAGAACGGCAACCCGGCAATCGGATTGAACATCCTGCGTGAACCGGGCTCCAACACGCTCGAAGCCATCGACGCCGTGACCGAGGTCATTGAGGAGCTAAATGCCGGGCCGCTTGCCGATATGGGCTACGCCATTCACAAAAGTTTCGATCCATCCGTGTTCATCAAACGGGCTATTTCGCTGCTGACCGGCAACCTGGTCATTGGCGTCATGCTGGCGGTCGCCGCCCTATGGCTGTTCCTGCGCCGGGCCATGGCGACGCTCGTCATCGCTGCGGCAATCCCGATCTGTTTGATGGCGACGCTGGTGGTGCTCAACCTGTTTGGACGATCCATTAACGTCATTTCGCTCGCCGGACTCGCCTTCGCCACGGGCATGGTGCTCGACGCCGCGATCGTGGTGCTCGAAAACTTTGTGCGAATGCGCGAAGAAGGAAAATCTCCCTTTGAAGCGGCGGAGGCCGCCGTGGGCCAGGTTTTCGGTGCGCTCTTCGCCTCAACAGTTACAACGGTCGCGATCTTTATCCCGATCATGTTCTTTGAAGATGTCGAAGGACAGTTGTTTGCAGATCTCGCGCTGACCATCGCCATTGCCGTTTCGTTCAGCCTTGTTGTTGCGGTCACGCTGCTGCCGACAGGTGCGCGCATGTTCGTCAAGAAAGAAGGGTCAGGCGGCGCAAAGGACGGCAGACCGCAATTTGCGCACAAACTTGCAGACGTCATCATCCGCGTGACCAGTTCGGGCGCACGCCGCATTGGCATTATCGCCGGACTGACCATCGTTCCCGTCATCATCGCCTTTGTCATGTGGCCGCAATTGAATTACTTGCCGCCGGTAAAACGCGATGCGGTGGATGGTTTTGTAAACTTTCCGTCCGGCGCCAGCGCCGACATGATCCGCGAGGAATGGGCGAATGTCGTGATTGAACGGCTGCAACCCTACATGGATGGCGAGAAAGAGCCTTCCCTTCGGAACTACTATCTTTTCTCAGGGAATTGGGGCGGCAATATCGGTGTACGCATCAACGATCAGTCGCGCATCGACGAGATGGTGGATATCGTCAATAATGATATCCTGAAAGGCTTTCCCGACACGCGCGCCTTCGCCAGCCAGGGCAATTTATTCAACAATTTTGGTGGCAACGCGTCAATCAATCTGCAATTGCAGGCGGCCGATTATGCGGCGCTGTCTGAAGCGATCCCTGCCGCTACAGAAGTCATTCAGGAAGCCCTGCCCGGCGCGCAGGTCTGGCCAAACCCCGATCCGCAAGTCGTGGCTCCTGAGCTGCGTTTGCTGCCCAATGACCGGCGCATCGCCGAAGTGGGCATGACCCGTGACGCCGTCGCACGAACGGTGCGCGCGCTGGGTGATGGTCAGTGGCTTGGTGAGTTTTTCCATCAGGACGGGCGCATCGATGTCTACCTCAAAACGAAGAAGTGGACGGAGCCGGAATATCTCGAAAACACGCCCATTGCGACGCCATCGGGCGTGGTGGTGCCGCTCGGCGAGCTCGTCACCATCAGCCGCGGCGTCGGCCCGCAACAGGTTCGCCGCCTCGACGCCCGCCGCACAATTTCGCTCGGCATTAATCCGCCGGACGGCATGGCGCTTGGCCCCGCCGTCGAAACCCTGAAGCGCGACGCGCAGGAAAAACTGTATGACGTGCTGCCGCAAGGCGCATCCATGAAATGGGGCGGCGACGCCGATGCGCTGACGCGCGCGGTGAAGAATCTCGCTACAAATTTTGCGCTCGCGATTGTCATTTTGTTCTTGATCATGGCGGCGCTGTTCAAGTCGGTCAAAGACTCCGCGCTTGTCATCATCACGCTGCCGATGGCGGCGGTCGGTGGCGTGCTCGGGATTCGCGCCCTGGATCTCGTAAAAACAACGCCGCTTGATTTGCTCGGCATGATCGGATTCATCATACTGCTCGGGCTTGTGGTGAACAACGCCATCTTGCTGGTGACACAGACGCGCGCATCGGAAGCGGAAGGAAAGTCACGAACCGAAGCGGTGCGTGAAGCACTGACGCTTCGTATCCGACCCATCTTTATGTCTACGTCGACGTCGCTCATGGGAATGCTGCCGCTGGTGCTGGCGCCCGGCGCCGGCAGTCTCATCTATCGCGGCCTCGCCACGGTTATTGTCGGCGGCATGGCTGTTTCAACTCTCTTCACTCTTATCTTGCTACCGGCGTTGTTGCAGCTCGGGTCCGCGCCGGCGCTTGCCCGGTCCGCGCGCGGCCTGGCCACTCAACCCGCAGAATAAGGAGCGCATCGCGATGCAACGAAAATTCCTGCTTGGCGCTATCGCCATATTCGCCATCGCCGGCGCATCTGCATTTATTTATGGGGACCATGTCGGCGCCAGTTCCGATGCGGTGGGAGCGAACGACGCCGAACAAGCCCCGCAAGGGCCGCCACCCGCCCCGGTCGCCGTCGCGAAGGCAGAACGGCGCAGCCTGGCGCCGCTGGCGGATACGCCGGGCGCTGTCGTTTCCACACGCGATAGTCTGGTGGCCGCTGCAACGTCAGGAAAAATCGAATGGGTGGCCGATGTCGGCGTTGAGGTTGAAGAAGGCGACATTATCGCCCGGATCGAACAGGCCGATGCGCAATATACGCGTGATGATACGGCGGCGCAGGTGCGACGCCTTCGCGCGCGGGCCGACTACCTTGACAGTTTTTACCAGCGTTTCGTCGGTCTAGAAGAAGCCGGCGAGTCTCAGGCCTCGATGGATGAAATGCGTTCAAACCGGGATGAAGCGATACAGGCGCTGCGCCAGGCGGAAGTCGCGCTGCAACGTGCGCAAACCAACCTTGACCGGACGGAAGTGCGGGCGCCGTTCGCTGGACGCGTTGTCTCGCAAGAAGTGCAGATCGGCGAGTTTGCGACGCCGGGCGCCCAACTAATCCGGTTGGTTGACACGCACAATCTGGAAGTGACGGCGCGGGCGCCGGTGGGCCTGACCCGCAACATAAAACCGGGCGATCAAATCAAAGTCGCCAATGGCGCGGAGACCAAAGATGCGGATGTTCGCGCAGTTGTTCCCGTGGGCGATGAACGCTCGCGCATGCTGGAAATAAGGCTGGAACTGCCGGACGCAACAGGCTGGTATATCGGTTCGGCCGTTCGTGTGACGTTGCCGACTGCCCAACCGCGTGTTGTCACGGCAGTGCCCCGCGACGCGCTGGTGCTGCGTGCTGATCGCATCAGCGTCTATGTTGTTGGCGACGACAACATCGCCAAACGCATCGATGTCGAACTTGGCTCCGCAGAGGGCGCCTTTATCGAAGTCATTGGTGATGTGCAGCCAAACGACAATGTCGTTGTGAGAGGCGGTGAACGCCTGCGCGATGGACAATCCGTCGTCATGTCAGGAACGCCGGTCGCGGAACCGACCGCCTAGCCCGCACGGCTTTTAACGGGTGCAGGTAAGCCAGCTAAGTCTAATCGTCTTCACCGAAACGGTCCTCTACCAGTCCGACAATCGCTTCGACCGCATCGCGCGCTTGCGGGCCTTTCGCTGATATTTCAAGCTTGGCGCCCTTGCTGGCCACAAGCATCAACAGGTCAAGCTGGGAATCCGCGAGGGCGACGCGGTCATTGTTGCGAACGGAAACCACGGCGTCATAAGATTTTGCAAGCGCCGATAAATAGCGCGAGGGGCGAATGTGCAAACCAAGCTTGTTGCAAACCTCTACCGTCGCCTTGGCTTCATCACTCACTTAATCGGCCGCCTCTCCTGACAGCACCCAGGATGCAACATTGATATACTTGCGGCCAGCGTCATGCGCCGACTTCACCGCTTCGGCGAGATCGTCCTCAGCGCGGGCGGAAGCCAGCTTGATCAACATGGGCAGGTTCACGCCAGCGACAACTTCGGCATTCGCCTTTTCCATAACCGAAATTGCGAGATTTGAGGGCGTTCCGCCGAACATATCCGTTAAAATGATGACGCCCTCGCCGGTGTCGACCGCCTGAGCCGCGTCCAGAATATCCTGCCGCCGCTTCTCCATATCGTCATCGGGGCCGATGGAAACAGCTTTCACCTGCTCCTGCGGCCCAACCACATGCTCCGCCGCGGAAAGAAACTCCTCCGCCAGACGTCCGTGCGTGACAACTACCAATCCGATCATGTGTTGCTTCCAACCCTTTAAAAAGCCAGCCCATGGTGCGTGATTGACGCGGGATGTCCACTAAAAAAAATTATGGTGCGACTCAATTTCGCTGATTCAGCGATGAGCGCCCGGCAGCTCGACAATAAAGCGCGCACCTTTTCGCGCGCTCGCCGGATCGGCTGGGTCATCAAGCCGGTTTTCGGCGTAGATACGGCCGCCGTGCGAGTTTACGATCTGCCGCGAGATCGCCAGCCCAAGCCCCGAATTATTGCCGAATGCCGAGCCCTTCGGGCGTTTGGTATAAAATCGCTGAAATACTGATTCGAGATTTTCCGGCGGCACGCCGGGGCCATTGTCTTCAACGATGATTCTGGAACGGTCGCCCCGCGCCGATTGCGGCTCCAGAACAACGCGCACCTCGCCATCCGCCGGGCTGAATGAGCGCGCATTGTCGATGAGGTTCCGCACAACCTGACTGAGCGCCGTCGGGTTGCCGAGCACATAAGCTTCCTGGAGCGGCTCATTGAAAGTGACCCGTGCGTCGCCTTCCTTGGCTGTGTGGGCATAGCTCGCCACAATGTCCTTCATCAGCTTGCCGAGTTCGACCGCCTCTCGCGTTTCTCGGGCAAGCTCCGCATCAAGGCGCGAGGCGTTTGAAATATCGGTGATGAGCCGGTCCATCCGGGCCACATCTTTCTGGATCACCGCAAGAAGCTTCGCCTGTTGCTCAGGCGTTTTTGCAAGCTGCAACGTTTCTGACGCGCTTCGGATAGAGGTGAGCGGATTTTTCAATTCATGAGACACATCGGCCGCAAAACTTTCGATGGCGTCGATTCGGGCATAGATCGCCTGTGTCATGGATTTCAACGAACCGGAAAGCTCGCCGATTTCGTCTTTGCGGTTGGTGAAATCCGGGATGCGCGCGCGGCCAGCCGCCGCAATGCCTTCGCGCACCTTGTCCGACGCAATCGCCAGTTGGCGAATGGGTTGCGCAATCATCGTGGTGAGCAAGAGGGACGAAAGAATCGCCGCCGCCATCGCCCATCCGAAAAACGGCAGGATCGACAGACGCGCATCTTCGACCAGCATGTCGATGCCGCCGCTTTCCGCCGTCACGATTCCATAAATCGCCTGTACGCGCCGGATCGGCACTGAAACCGACGCGACAAGTTCGCCTTCTTCGTCGATGCGCACCGACGTGGCGCCGCGTTCCGCTGCGAAGGGCGATGAGGCGAGCGCCGCGTTTAACTCATCTTCGAGCGTTCGGCGCGCCGCCGCCGCGCGATAGTCACGGGAAAAAAATCGGGACAGCCGCCGCCACAGGCCCTCCTCTTCCAGTGATTGCAACACGCCGCTCTGCTGATCAATCGGCGGCAGGTTTTGCGCGACAATTTCGTCTTCACGCAAAACCACATCTTCGATCAACAAGGTTCGCGCATCGGTGACCGGCGGATCGTCAAAGGTCTGCGGCACGTTGAATATGCGCACCCGGCCTTCGAAGCTGTCCCACACCCGGTTAAAGACTTCGCGCACATCGCGCTGCCGCAAGGACAATGCACAAACGGCCGACTCCTCCTGTCCGGCGATATCGGCTTGCTCTACCGGCTGGCAAGTGGTCTCGTCGATGGCGACCTGAGCCAGAACGTCGGCGATAATCTGCGCCTGTGCGCGCACGCCCTCCAGCTTGGCTTGAATAAGACCGTCTCGATATTGAGTGAGCGCGAAGCTCCCCAGCAGCAAGATGACGAGACCAATCAAATTGGCGATGACAATCGTCAGCGTCAGGCGCGAAAATGTCCTGTTTGCGCGGCTTCTCCGCACAATCGCGCCGTCATCATCCATAGCTTGTCTGGAGCCCCATTCGATATCAGGAGTCTTTGTATTTGTAGCCGACGCCGTAAAGCGTTTCGATGGCGTCGAATTCCCTGTCTACGACGCGGAACTTTTTACGAATGCGCTTGATATGGCTGTCGATGGTTCGGTCATCCACATAAACCTGATCGTCATAGGCGGCGTCCATCAGCGCGTCGCGGCTTTTCACAAAGCCCGGGCGTTGCGCCAGCGACTCCAAAATCAAAAACTCCGTCACCGTCATAATGACCGGCTGTTCTTTCCACATGCAGGCGTGACGCATGGGATCGAGCGTCAGGTCGCCCCGGCGCATGATTTTCTTTTCTTCTTCGGCAGTTGGCGTGTCGCCAGCTTGCCCCCGCCGTAAGACCGCTTTTACGCGCTCCAGCAGAAGGCGTTGTGAGAACGGCTTCTTGACGTAGTCGTCCGCGCCCATGGTGAGACCGAGCACCTCATCGATCTCCTCGTCCTTCGACGTCAGAAAGATCAGCGGCAGGCTGGAGTTTTGACGGATGCGGCGCAACAGCTCCATGCCGTCCATAGTGGGCATCTTGATGTCGGAGACCACCACGTCCGGCGGCGTCGCCTGAATAAACTCTAGCGCCGCAGCGCCGTCCTCAAAGGTCTTGACCGTGTGGCCTTCCGATTCCAGTGCAATGGAAACGGATGTCAGGATGTTTTCGTCGTCATCGACAAGCGCGATTGTCGCCATAGTTTTGTGATCCTCGTGTAATATCAAATTCTTACTATGGGTTGCGCCGGGCGTATAGAAGGCGCGCCCGTGGCGTTTTTGTGTTCAATTGTCCTTCAGGGCGTCAACCCCGACTTTTATTGGTTCCAGCCTTTTACTGGTTAACGACTTCAGCGCGAAAGCTCTGCGCCGCCTTTTCGATGATCGCCGCCAGCGTCCGGTCTCGCGATGAGAGCCCGCCAGCGTCATGGGTGGTCAACGTGATTTCCACCTTGTTGTACACATTACACCATTCGGGATGATGGTCCGCTTTTTCGGCCGCCAGCGCGACGCGAGTCATAAACCCGAAAGCCTCGTTGAAGTCGCTAAACTGGAAGGATTTCGCGGCCGCGTCGCGGCCTTCAACTTCCACCCATCCGGGGAAGTCCTTGAAAAACGCCGCCCGCGCCGCCGCCGTCAATTTTTCGGTCACCTTGCGCTCCCTTCCCTCCGCCCGTTTGGCGAGCTGACTGGCGTCATGCGGCATTTTTTAGTGCGCGGCAAATGTAATTGACAATCATTCTCATAATCGATAGCCAGCCTGTAATTGATAATTATTCGCAATCGGTGTGCTTCGCACCGATACCATCAGTATCCAAGGGGTATCACTCGTGAAAAGCAAAACAGCGCTGGCGCTCTCTTCTGTATTTGCAACCGGTTTTTGGTCGAATTCGGCATACGCGTCCGAAGTCGCCGATCAGATCATCGTTGAGGGCCGGTATCTCTCGCTCGACAAATTGAACGCTGTCAAAACGCCAACGCCGATCATCGATATACCCCAGAGCCTGTCGATCATTTCCGAAGAACAGATCGCGGAGCAATCGTTCTCTAATTTTGGCGACATTCTCCGCTACACACCGGGCCTTTCCATCAGCCAGGGCGAAGGGCACCGGGATGCGATCATTATTCGCGGCAACCAGACAACGGCGGATTTCTTTCTCGATGGCGTGCGCGATGACGTTCAATATTTCCGTCCGTTTTATAACATCCAGCAGATCGAAATTCTGCGCGGCGCCAATGCGCTGCTGTTCGGCCGGGGCGGCGGCGGCGGCGTTATCAATCGGGTGACGAAGAAGCCGCAGATCGGCGAGCAGTTCACGCAAGGAACGGCCAGCGTCGATACGTTTGGCGCCTATTCATTCAGCGGTGATGTAAATTACGCCCTTGGCGACGCCGCCGGCTTTCGCCTCAATGGTTTTTATGAAGAGTTCAACAACCACCGGGACTTTTTTGGCGGCGAGCGTTTCGCTATTAACCCGACTTTCGCGGCGGATATCGGCGCGCGAACAAATATCGTTCTCTCCTACGAATACATCAATGATGACCGCACTGTTGACCGCGGCGTCCCTTCCGTTTCGGTCGCCGGCGGGCCGGACGTTCCGCTCGAAGGGTTTGACAGCACGTTTTTCGGCTCCTCCGACGCGAATGTCACGACGCTAAAGGCGCATATCTTGCGCGGCCGGGTCGATCACACATTCTCTGATCTTCTGCGCGGTAATATCACCGCCCAGTTCGCGGACTACGATAAGCTGTATCAAAATCTCTACACCGCAGGCTTTGATGCAGCGACCAACATGCTGACACTGGACGGATATCAGGACCCGACGGAGCGACAGAACCTCATCATACAGGGTAATCTGGTCGGTGAGTTCGAAACCGGTTCCTTCGGCCATACGTTGCTGCTTGGCGCAGAATATGGCGATCAGGATACGGCCAATACGCGCAACGACGTTTTCTTTACGGCGAGCGCCGACGACCAGATCACGTTCATATTCACCGATCCGCTGAACATTCCTTCCTTTTCATTCGCCGACAATGTGCGGGACCGGGCCTCGGAAGTCACCTTCACCTCAGTATATCTTCAAGATCAGGTGGATGTAACGGATTGGCTGAAACTGGTCGCGGGCATCCGCTATGACCGCTTCGACATTGATGTCGTAGACAATATCGAGGTGGCCGATGGCGCCGGCGACGGCAATGACGGTTTGCTCGGCCGTGTCGATGAAGAAATCTCGCCACGCTTCGGCGTTATCGTAAAACCGGCGGAGAATCTTTCGTTCTACGGCAGCTACAGCGAGAGCTTTTTGCCGCGGTCGGGGGATCAGTTCCTGACCCTCAGCCTTACGGACGAAGCGCTGGATCCGCAATTCTTTCAGAACACGGAAATCGGCGCCAAATGGGATATCACTCCGTCGCTGGCGCTGACGACAGCATTGTTCCGTTTGGAGCGCGAAAGCGTCACCACCGTCGATCCGCTCAATCCGGACAACATCCTTATTCTCGACGGCACCGTCATCAAGGGATTTGAGATGCAACTCTCTGGCGATGTGACGGATCGGTGGTCGTTTCATGGCGGCCTCAGCCACCTCGATGGCGAGGTAAGGGACGGCGGCAATAACGGCGCGACCACGCGGCAGACGCCGGAATTCATGTTCTCGCTTTGGAACCGCTATCAGGTCACGCAGCAATTTGGCGTCGGTCTTGGCGTCACTCACCAGTCCGAAATGTTCGTACTGGAGGACAATGCCGTCGAATTGCCGTCGTTCACGCGGGTGGATGCGGCGCTCTTTTATGATGTCAGTGATTCACTGAGCTTGCAGGTGAATGTCGAAAACCTGTTCGATACGGACTATTTCCCCGATGCGCACAGCAACGACAATATCTCAACGGGCGAACCGCTGAACGCGCGCTTCACCGTGAAAGCAAAATTCTAAAGGTTCGAAAAAGAAAAGGGCCGCTCTTTAGAGCGGCCCTCAATCCTGGCAGGATACCTGTTCGCAGGATCGCGATTTCTTAAGCCAAAAGGCCTCGAGATCTTTTCAAAAATCCGGTGGTCACGCGACGTGCGAAGGCTGCTCCGACACGTGCCGTTTCCACAAAGACCTCTTTGGCTTGATGAAATCACTCGACATCGGATCACCTCCTCTCGTTGATTAAAAACTGATTTGAATCATGCGGTGCGTTTTGCGATTTGGCAAGTCCATAACGGTCATGAAATTGGTTAACGCCGCAAAACTGCGAAAAATCAAACGAAAACTGGGGGAACTTTACGCTGTCGATACGCGCGACAAGGGAGCGCCCTGTCGTCCGGCCGCTCGCCGGACCCGCTACACCGGCGCGCGATGAAAGACGCCGCCCTTCATGGGCGCAGGCGCGCGCGTCGTTTTAGGATAACTTAGCGGCAGTTTTTTCAGACTGCGCACGGCGAGATAAGCGAAACATTCCGCCTCAAGATCATCACCGCGCCAGTTCGCTTCTTCCGCAGTCACCACCGGCGCATCGAGCATGTCTTTCAGCGCGGCCATCATTGCGGGATTGCGCCGGCCGCCACCGCAGACAATCCAGCCGCCCGGCGGCTCAGGCAAAAACTTTACCGAGTCGCGAATGCATGCGGCGGTAAACGCAGTCAGCGTGGCGGCGCCGTCTTCGGGCGACAGCTTTTTTACATGGTCGAGTTTGAAGTCATAGCGGTCGAGCGATTTGGGCGGGTGACGGCGCAGATACGGCGCCAGCAACATCATCCGTAGCGCCTCTTCGTTGACGGCGCCGGTGAGCGCCATGGCGCCGTCTTTGTCCATGGGTTCGCCGGTCTTAAGCTCGACCCATTCATCAACGAGCCCGTTCCCCGGCCCGCAGTCATAAGCGATCAGATCTGCCGCGCGCGCATTCTCCGGCGCATAGGTAACGTTCGAAACACCGCCGAGATTTATGACGCCTACGGCGCATTGCGGCGGCTCCGGCATCGCCGCCAGCAAGGCGCGATGATAAACCGGCGCAAAGGGCGCGCCCTCGCCGCCAGCAGCCACATCGGCGGCGCGAAACTCGCTCACCACATCAATGCGGGTTTCATTGGCCAGCACCCGCCCGTCGCCAATCTGCCAGGTGCGCCCCGCCACTGCCGGGTCGCGTGAAGGACGGTGCAGGATGGTCTGGCCGTGAAAGCCTATGACGTCGATATCCTTGCGCTTCAGGCCGGCCTCTTCCAAGAGCCGCTCCACCGCATGAATATGGGCGACCGTCACCTCGCCTGCCGCTTTGCCGATTTCAGCGGCGCCGTCGCGCCCCTCCAGCGCCGCCTTGATCGCCCGGCGCGCCCATATTTTAAGATCGCGGGAATAAGGCATGTGAATCGCCGGACCAGCCTTGACTACATCCTCACCATCAGTGGTGAGAATCGCCGCGTCGATCCCGTCGAGGGACGTACCGCTCATCAATCCGATCGCTGTCAGCAAATTCGCCATAACACCATTCGAAACCGATCTTGCAAATGAAAACGAAGGATCACTTAATATGGACCCGACGTCTTTAACGCAAAGCGTCAATCCTTCAAAAAGGAAAAAATCATGTTGATGGCGTTAAGCACTTGGCAAGACATCGAATCCTACCTCAATCGGTCGAAAGGAATCATTCTGCCCATCGGGTCGTTTGAACAACACGGCCCGAACGGATTAATCGGTACCGACGCGCTCTGTCCGGAAATTATCGCAAAAGCCGCCGCGGCGGCGGATGACGACATTCTTATCGGCCCCACATTTGCGATTGGCTGCGCGCAACATCACCTGGCCTTTCCGGGCAGTCTCACCTTGCGTCCATCAACGATGATTGCCGCAATAGCTGACTGGGTCGCCTCGCTGCGCCGGCACGGCTTTGAACGCATTTATTTCCTCAACGGACATGGCGGCAACATCGCAACCATCCAGGCGGCGTTTTCTGAAATTTACGCCGACGCCAGTTTTGATCGGGATGGGGCAGACAAATTGCAGATGGTTTTGCGGAACTGGTGGGAGCTTTCCGGCATCGGGAAATTGTGTCTTGAGCTATATCCAAAAGGTCACGGCATGCACGCAACACCGTCGGAAGTCGCCGTGACGTACCATGCCTATCCGGAGGCGATTAAGTCGGTTGCCATGGAGCCAGAAATTGCACCCACGGGATCGTTCCACGATGCGCAGGATTATCGCCGCCGCTTTCCCGACGGCAGAATTGGCTCAAACCCGGCGCTGGCGTCTCCGCGGGATGGCGAAAAGATCGTCACGGCGGCGGCCAAGTCGCTACTGGAAGATTACAATCGCTTTGTTGACGGGGCGTGACCCAGCGGCCAGCACCGCCACACCACACAAGTCCGCTGGACAATACGCGTGAGCGTGTTAGTTCCGGCGGCGACAGCATCATGAGAAACTGAATGACCGCCGGCGCCACATACAAATCCGATTTTTTGAACGTGCTCGAAGAGCGCGGTTTCATCGCCCAAGGCACGAATATTGAGGGTCTGGACGCGCGAGCCGCGAGCGGAATCGTCACCGGCTATATTGGTTTTGACGCCACGGCGAAGTCATTGCATGCGGGCAGCCTGATTCAAATCATGATGCTCTACTGGTTGCAGCAGACCGGTCACCGGCCGATTGCCCTGATGGGCGGCGGCACGACAAAAGTTGGCGACCCTTCCGGCAAAGACGAGCAGCGCAAGCTGCTGACCGATGATGATATCGACGCGAACATCTCATCTATCAAAGGCGTTTTTGAGAAGTTCTTGACGTTTGGTGACGGCGCGAATGACGCCATGATGGTCAACAATGACGCATGGCTCTCCAAACTCGGTTACGTTGAGTTTCTGCGCGATTATGGTGTGCATTTCACGATTAACCGCATGCTGACTTTCGACAGCGTCAAGCTTCGGCTGGATCGCGAAAGCCCCATGACATTCCTGGAATTCAACTACATGCTGATGCAGGCTTACGATTTCCATGAGTTGTTGAACCGCCATGACTGCACGTTGCAGCTCGGCGGCACGGATCAATGGGGCAATATCGTCAATGGCGTGGAGCTTTGCCGCCGCAAGGACGGAAAAGAAGTCTTCGGTCTGACGACGCCGCTGCTCACCACCGCTTCCGGCAAGAAAATGGGCAAGACGGAATCCGGCGCCGTTTGGCTCAATGCCGATATGTTTTCGCCCTACGATTACTGGCAGTACTGGCGCAATGCAGAAGACGCCGACGTGGCGACATTGCTGGCGAGGTTCACAACTTTACCCATGGACGAAGTGCGCCGCCTCGCAGCGCTTGAGGGTGCGGAAATCAACGAGGCGAAAAAAGTGCTCGCCAATGAAGCAACAGCGTTGCTGCATGGTGCAGAAGCTGCGAAGAGCGCCGCCGCAACAGCGCAAAAAACATTCGAGCAAGGTGGTCTCGGCGGCGACTTGCCAACCATAGAACTCGCCGCCAAGGCGCTCGCCACAGCGCCACTGGTCGATCAGTTTATCGCCGCTGGCCTATGCGCCTCTAAAGGCGAAGCGCGCCGTCACATGAAGGCTGGCGCCTTGAAACTGAACGATAAAGCCGTCTCAGAAGGAAGAATGCTCGACGCCGGCGATGTTCGCGACGGCGCCATCAAGCTTTCCATCGGGAAAAAGAAACACGCGATCATTCGCGTTTCGTGACGCTTATTCGTCGCCTTGTTCAGGTTGTTCAGCCGGGGCCTGCTGCGGCTGCATGATCCGCCTGAAAATTCCAGGCGTCAGGACGGACAGTGGATTGACGGTCACGGCCGGGTTGGCCGCCGTGCCGCCGACCGAATAGGAAAACGCCACCAATCCTTCGCCCTTTTTACCGACAAGGATATCGCCAATGATCGGCGTGTTTCCTAATACGGAATTCAATTGATAGAGCGGCGCGACGGCGCCGTTCAGTCGCGCCTCTCCGCCCGGACCAAAGCTGATATGCCCGTCAGCGGAAATGCCCACGGACGATCCACGCGCCTGCATGTCGTCAATTTCCAACGCCCCGTTGGCGTATTCAAACTCGCCGGCGGCGTAGTCGAATTCGATACCGTCGCCATTCAACAAGTTCGCCAGGCCATCGAGCGATCCGGCGGAAAAAATCCTCGCCAAGAGCGGCGCGTTGACGATTTGCAATCGTCTGGCTTCCAGTTCGCCCGCAAAGCCCGGCGCACCATCAGCATTCAGCATGAGCCGCAAGACACCCTCACCGCCCGCAATGGACCTGACGCCAAAAACGCCGGACATGAGATCGCCGATCTCACTCGTGCGCGCTTCAATGGCGCGCTGCGGGCCTTCCGCAGCACCGGTCAGGGACATAGCGACCCGAAGCGGCATGCCATTTTCAGCGAAAGCTGTAAAATCGAGCGCCCGCAGTTTTTGCGCATCCCGGCGCATATCCAGCGCGCCGTCATCGTACTCAATGCCGTTGCGCATCGCGATACGATCAATCCGTGCATTGAGGGAAACGCCCGCGCCCCATGGCAAGGGCTCCTCATTTTGGGCGCCAGAGCCATTCAGCATCTGCTCAATCAACGGCGCCGCATTCAAGAAAGGCCCCACCGCCGTAAAGCCGAGAACGCCGGAAGCGTCACGCTCTGCAGTAATCATCAAATCCGCAGCATCGGCTAACGCAAATTCCGTAATCGTCGCGGATTGAAGCGCGCCGGCGCTGTCAAACACAAGCGCACCATCAATATGGGCGTTGTTTTCCGCTTCTATGGTGAACGCATCAATGTAAACATTATCATCGGCGAACCGCATCTTCAGGGTTCCGGAGGCGGGAACGCCGATGGGCTTGCGCCATCCAATCATGTCGAGGGACAATGACGCTTCGCCAAAATCCGTGATGACGTCCACTGATTGAAAGGCGCCCAGATCGCCAATCGCGCGGCCTTCAAAATAGACCGGACCGCGCACGAACTGGCGCGGCGACACGCCGAACAAATCTCCGGTTGCAGAATCGAATGTCCCGGCGATGGCGATTTCCGAAGGCCCGTCTTCGCGATAGAAATTTTGTTTCCATTTCAAACTTATCGGCGCATCTGCAAGCTTTGCGTCTGCCGACACAGTCATGGAGCGGGTCTTGAGATCCACCCGGCCTTTGGCGCCTGTAAATTGCTCCTCTCCGATAAGCTCGGAAATATTCATGGCCTCGAACGTCGCCACGCCGGAGTATCCGTATTCTTCGCTGGCGACATCTCGTTTGTTGGGCCGCATGATCTCAACGTCAGCGCGCGCATTACCGGTGAATTGCGTGGGCGAGAGATTGACCTTGGAAAGCAATGACAAGGGTTTTTCGTCGAGGATAGAGAGCATCGCCTGAGCGTCGCCATTGGCGCTGAACCGGTAATAGGTCGGACGCCATTTCGGCATGAATTCTGGAAATGTCACCTCGCCTTTGTTAATGACGACATCGCCAACCTGGGCCTGTTTCACATCAAGTTTAAAACTGTTTCCGCGCAGCACGCCGGAACCGGCGCCGTCACGCAGGGGCGTCATCTCTCTAACGTAGTAGGCCGACACATTGCGCGCATCGAAAGTCAGTTCCATGGCGTCATCGGGCATGGCGCCGTCTTCCGCAATGGCGCCCGGCGCCAGGTCCATTTGGAATTTTAAGTTGTCGATATGCGCTGTCGTGAGACGATCAACCACCCAGTCGCGCGCACCCATGGCGAGTTTCTTTGGCCAGATTCGGAGAAGCCGTTCCGGGTCAAGCGCGCCGTCAAATGAAAGGTTCGCGATGACGCCCGCGGAAGGCGCCGCGTTGCCGTTTGTTGCGCGGGGCAGTTGAAGAGACACAAAACCGGCGGCGCTAAGGCCTTCGACATCGGTGCGGAGCGTTTCCAGGCTCAGCCGCCGCTCGCGCAGCAAATACTGGCCGGCTAATTCATTATGTTCAAACATCAACGGCGCTTCGAGCCATTCCGGCGCGGTAATTTCGATTGCGTCCGACTTCAGATCAAAAGAAATACGCTCAGGCCTTCGGATGTTGTCGCCGAAAGAAATCGAAACGCCGCCAGCGATTTCGCCACGCGCCCCCTCGGTGTCAAAAACCAAATTCTCAATTGAAAAGCGATTGTGGTCAGGATCGAAAGCCGTCACCCAGGCGATGCTGGAGATTGCCCTTCGCTGGCCGCCTATGGTGAGTGCGCCCTTGCCAATCCTCGCGTCAAATCTTGACGCCAGCACATCGCCGTCAACGGTGAAGGAGATATTTGCCTCGCCGGAGACCGGCGCATCAAGAATCGCCGCGTCATCGCCATAAAATGTGCTCAGCAAATCACCGATGGGGAAACGTTCACCCGCAACAACGACATCAATTACGCCATCGCTCGCGCGATAGATTGCGTTGGCGTCAAGCGCTGCACGAACGCCATCCATGTCGATCTCTCCGGCGGCGTGCGCGACCAACCCATCGCTATTTCGATTTACATCGACGTGAGCATTCTTCGTTGACCAGGAGCGAGCGGACGCCACGTCATAGAATATAATCTCAGCGTTCTTTATCTCTGCGGACTCGAATGCGCTTTTCAGCAAGCTCCCATCGATGAAGGACGAAACCACAGGCAAGGATCGGCGTTGTTTTTTTTCCGCCCGGGCGATCGGAATTTCTACTTTCAAATTTTCATGCCGCACAATTCGGAACCGAGCAGCGTCAGCGACCGCGCTGCGGGGCCCAATTTCGCCCTTCATCAGATCCTGTAGGTGAAAAGTAAAAAGCAGCTCCGGCGCATCCGCAGCCGGGTTTCCATCCGCATCCAGAATTTTGGTATCCGTCATGCGCAGCAAAAGAGTCCCGCCGCCATCGGTGCGTTGCATGTGAATGGATTGAATGCCAGCGTCAAAACCCGCCGGCAGCTGGCGCTCAATGGCGTGTTCGGCGCTTTGTTTGAACAGGCTCAGCGAAACCGGCCCCTGTCCCATGCGCCAGTAAAGGAACAAGAGCGCCGCTGCAAAAATCGTGATCGCCAGCGCGGCGAACTCGACCAGGATGATGGCCGTCTTGAAGGCCTTATTTTTCATGCAGCCGCAAACCCCGCGAACCATTCACAAAACGCCGCTGCGCGCCATCTCCCCAAAGCGCCGCAAACTTTTATCGGTATCGACCTGCGCACACCCTAGCAAGTCACGCGCCGCAGTTTTCCACATGACGGCTGATTGGACCAGCCAAGGCTTGCTCACCAAGGCTGGTCAATTCCGTCACGACGGATATGTTGCGCCGCCAAAGCCGCATTCATCGAGGACCAAGAATGGCCAAAGAACTCACCGAGGGCGTTAAAGCGCCCGCCTATACCGTCACGCTGGACAATGGCGATCAGGTTAAATCCAAAGACCTGCTCGGTCAGAAGATCGTGCTGTATTTCTACCCGAAAGATGACACGCCCGGCTGCACCAAGGAGGCGATCGCCTTCACTGACGACATCACCAAATTCAAACGCGCCGGCGCGATGATTATAGGCGTTTCCCGCGACACGCTCGCCAAACATAAGAAATTCAAGGAAAAACACGGTCTCAAAGTCGCGCTCGGCGCCGATGAGGACGGGAAAATCACCGAGAAATTTGGCGTCTGGGTCGAAAAGAGCATGTATGGCCGCAAATATATGGGGATCGAGCGCGCAACCTTCCTGATTGATGAGAAAGGCGTGATCCGTAAAATCTGGCGCAAAGTGAAGGTTGCCGGCCACGCTGAAGACGTCCTGGCGGCGGTGAAAGACCTTTGACGCCGTGTCTTCTGCCACCAACATACCTATCCCCCCTCTGCTCGACGCTGCTGAGGCGGTGCTGCGCGCGGCGGATCCTGCGGAAAAATCCGCCGCCGCCGCCCGGGCGGACGGGCTTCGCGCCGATGGCGCACCGCTCGGCGACCTTGCGCGCACGCCGCCGGATTCCCCCGCCAGGCCAGAAAAGCCCCTGTTAGCGCCCCCGAAAGACACGCCCAAAAGGCGATTTGGCTCAGTTGAAGGCCGCGCCGCCCTGCTCCACGCTATTGCCCATATCGAGTTCAACGCCATCAATCTGGCTTTTGACATGACGGTTCGATTTGCTGGCGACATCGCGGATATGGGCCTCGACGGGTCAGAGTTCGCGGCAGACTGGGTCCGAATCGGCGGTGAGGAAGCGCGCCATTTTGGGATGGTCCAGCGCCGCCTCCTCACCTTGGGAAGCACTTATGGGGCGTTTCCGGCCCATAACGGCCTTTGGGAAGCAGCGGAGAACACCCGTCATGACGTGCTCGCCAGACTAGCAATCGCGCCACTCATTTTGGAAGCGAGAGGACTTGACGTGACACCGGCCATGATCGAGAGCTTGCGCGGCGTCGGCGATGGCGAGAGCGTTGCCGTTCTGGAAGTGATTTACCGGGAGGAAGTGGGCCACGTGGCTTGTGGAAAACGCTGGTTCGACGCCGTTTGCCGCGCCAAAGGGCTTGAGCCGACGGAGACTTTTCATTCGATGCGCGCAGAATTCTTCGCCGGAGAGCTTAAACCTCCTTTTAACCATGTGGCGCGGGAAAAAGCTGGCATGGCTCGTGCGTTTTATGAACCGAAAAGAAACCAAAACCGCGTCTAAGTAGTTTTCTATGGATAAGATCGCAAAAATAACCGTTACAGCATCACATAACGGTTGCGTAATGTCTGGATTTGCGCTGCTATGCCAACAGGGTGGGTATCGTAGCGTGTGTATGCGCGTGCAAGGGGCGTTTGTTGAATGAGCCGTCGTTCCGGCAAAATGAGGCGCGTACTTAGCCGTATCTTCAAAGAACGGCAGATTTACCATCGAAGCGATGGCGTCGTGCACTTCATCTCCATGTCCAGCAAGACCCAGATCGCTCTGGCTGTCGTTGTGGGCGCAGCGTTGCTGTGGGTGGCTTACGCCTCTGTTAACGTTGTTTTTAAAGAACAAATCATCGTCGCTAAGGACCGCGACAGCCGTATCATGGAGACGACGTACTCCAAACGGCTGAACGACGCGCAACGCGCCTATGACGACGTGAACACGCTGAACCAGGTCATCCAGCAGAATTTCGACGAGACCATGGCGGATATTTCCGGCCGCCATCAGCTCCTTCAAAACATGGTCGAGCGAAAAGCATCGATCGATCAGGGTCTGGACGCGCTTGCCGCCGGCCTGTCTCAGGCGGGCGGTCCGAGTGGTCAGCGCCCGACAAACGGCAATCGCGTGATGATTGACGTGGTCCCCGGCGAACCAACGCCGCGTCAGTCGCGCCTATCCGCCGCACGCAAACAGGCCGCCGAACAAATCGAGCGCGAGAACAACGCTTCCCCTCAAAACGGCGCTGCATCGGAAGCCATCAAGTCCATGAACAAGGCGGCGGCCGATCTTTATACGGAGCAGATGCTTTTGCTCGCGTCCCTGGAGGAAAAAGCAATCACACAGCGCAATCACCTGAAACGGGTTCTGGCAAGCGCCGGCATTCCAGTTGAATCGGTGGTGACGCCTGCAAAAATCTCGAACACGGTGCTCGCCCAAGGCGGTCCCTTTATCGATATTTCTTCCGAGAGCGCAGCATCGGCGGCGTTCTATCTGCACGCCAATCGAACCGCCGCCGCGGTTGATGAACTGGCTGCGCTGCACACCGCAATCCAAAACGTACCGCTGTCCTCGCCCCTTATCGTCGGGCGGCGGTTCACCAGCGGCTTTGGCATTCGCCGCGATCCGATCAATGGCAAATTTTCACGCCATAACGGCATTGATTTCGCCGCTCCATGGGCCTCCCCTGTCACAGCGACGGCGGACGGCGTTGTGAAGTTCGCGGGCACACGCTCTGGTTTTGGCCGCATGGTTGAAATCAACCATGGGAACGGCTTCATTACGCGCTATGCGCATATGAACCGGATATCAGTGAAGACAGGGCAAAAGGTCAAACTTCACGACAAAGTTGGGGAATTGGGCAACAGCGGACGGTCAACCGGACCTCACGTTCATTACGAGGTGATGTTCAAAGGCAAGCCGCTCAACCCGAGACGTTTTATCGAGGCAGGTAGATATGTTTTCGAAAGCTAAACAGAACAAATCGCACGATGCAAAAAAGGCGCAAAAAGGCTCTCTGGCCGAACCTGCGCCGCAGCAACACGCAAATCTACAAAGCGCACCGCGAAAGGGCTCTGGCGTTATGAAATCAGCAGGTGTTCCCTCCATCATTTCGTCCGACGTGGTGATGCGCGGCAACGTAAATTCCGCCGGAGAAATTCAACTCGACGGCACGCTTGAAGGCGACATTAAAGCCGGCTCGCTGATTATTGGCGACAAAGCGTCCGTCAAAGGTGAAGTCATTTGCGAAACCGTCACAGTGCGCGGCCGCGTTGAAGGCGGCATTCGCGCCAAGTCGGTGTCGCTCGCTGCTTCCGCGCATATTCAGGGCGATATTCTTCACAGCTCTCTTTCGGTCGAAACCGGCGCGCATTTCGAAGGCAACTGCCGTCATTCAGATGACCCGCTGTCGGAGACATCTGCGAGTGATTTCCGCCGTGCGCGCCCTTCTGCGGCGACCCCGGCGCCGCGCCCCGTCACCAGCTCAAACGATGATGGCGATGAACGGGTTGCAGCGAATGAAACGCCTTCTTTCCTCAATGCCGGGCGCTCGCCGCTGCGCTAGGTTCTTTTGCATTATTCAGATACAAAAAAGCCGCCTTCATCGAAGGCGGCTTTTTTAGTTGCGATATTTGTTGGCGTGGCCGGCTATCGCCCACGCATGCCCGACAACCCCGATATGGTGGTCAACAGCGCCGCGCCAGAGGCAAGATAGGCGCCCCATTGAACGCCGCCGAGGCCAACCTCACTGCCCATCATCGACACGAGGAAAAAACCCATCGCCGCAAGCGAACCGAGACCGGCCCCAAGGGTGACGATACTGGTGATCCGGCCAATAAATGGCAGCAGTCCGAGCACGCCGACCAACGCCGCACCGATCGAGAGCGCGGCAGCCCAGGACATAACCGTGCTTGGCATTTTGGATTCATTGACTTCGGCGGGAGAAGCGCACTCCTCACCAAACGGAAGCTGAAGCTTTCTGACACAATTTATCGCCCCGCCGATAAACTGGTCACCTGTAACCATGGTCTGCTCTTCTCGCCCACTGACCGGGTTATCCACCTCAAATGAATACATCGGTCCAAAGAACATCGCGGCGACTATCGCCAGCGGTAGTAAAATGCGGATCATCTGGTTTCCCCGTTTCTTGCCCTCACCTAAGAACGGCGAGTTTACCTTTTCTTAAGGTGCAAGCCAAGCGCGCGGCGCCATGGGCGTTTCGCGAAAACTAGGGGATTATGCAGCGTTCTTTTTGACGGCGCGCAACTTTTCGGCGAATTCGCCAAGGCTCGCAAAGGGGTTCGCCGGCGCCGCAGCAAGCTCGGTTTCTTCTTCAGTCCCTTCAAGGGCCTTGTCGATGACCGTCTCGCCGGTGGGGCCGAGCAAAATCAGATATTCAGTATTGTCGCATTTCACGATGGCCAGACGGCGGCGGGCGTCGAGCGGGAGCATCTCACGCAGTGCAAGGCGGCGCCGGTTGCCGGTTGAACCGGTCATGGACGCCAGCCCCGCCTTTTTTGCGGCGAGCGCACAAAGTCCGATCATGCCGATTACTGCGGCGAGACCAAGCACGAGACGTAAGATTTCCGACAACAGCATGAGCGTTTCCAGGCGGGTTACTCCCGCATGAAAAATACCAACCTTATGCTTAACGCGGTGTTAATGAACGTGCTGCCTAGGCGGCGGCGTAAAGCGCTGCGAGTTCATCCAGCGACAGTATCTCACCTTGCATCGCCTCCCGGAACCAGCGGAAATAGGCGGCGGTGTCAGCCAGCAGCCGGTCCACTTGCATCTGGTCTGGCGCGTAGTCATTGCCGCCAGCGTGCAGGCTGGTCGAATGGAGCGTAAAGGTGAGCACGGGCGTACGATCGGCGATCAGTCGCTTGGTCAAGGCTTTGAGGTCCGCCAGCGCGGCGCCTTCCGGCGACAGCCGCAAAGGAATTGAGCGGCGATGGAGCCAACCTTGTGACGCTTGTGAAAACCCCGGTTTCGCACCGTGGGCGCTCAAGAACGTCCGTGTGCGCGGTATTGCTCGTGCGCCGCACACCGGCGTCACAAATATCTCCGATCCTCGCTCACCCATTTTGAACGCATGGTTCGACATGCCCGAAAAATCCGGTCCGCCGCGAGCGGAGAAGTCAAACGCCGCACTCGGGCTAAAGTCGTGTTTCACGCCAATTTCCGCAAGCATTTCATAGTCTTCCGGTGCAATTCCATAGCGGCCTGCACGATGTGAAACGGCCCGTGCGCCAAAGACGTCGTCGAAGGCGTCTGCGAGTGTTTTCAGCTTTTCGCGATGCGCGTTGCGCGGCAGGTTTTTCTGAAAGGAAAAGAACTCACCCATGAAATCACCGGGCGGCGTTGTCCATTGGTGTAAATGCAATCCGCAATCGGCATCGCCGGCGCGCTTTAAACCAACGAAATATTGCGCCGTCGGCTCATCGTTCAAAAACGGCCACGTCAGAAAATAAAGCGGCCGCACATCAAGCTCTGCACAAAGCGTCTGAAACGATTCGACCCCGCTCATCTCCGGCACGCTATATTCGACCTTGTCGAACTCGCTCCAGTCAAACTGCTCTTCCGTGTCAACTGTTACGATCAATCTCGGACGATAGGATTCTTGCATCAGGTCTACGGAAGTACAAACCGTTTTTTCCCGTGCGCGATGCTTCGCCAACAGATCGTTAAAGATTGCCGCCATGCCTTCGGCGGTTTCATTCCATGAATGACGCTCGGCATACGCTCGAACACTTGTCCGCTCCGGCAATTTTTTGGCTAGCGATGCGACGCTATCGGCGATGGCTGAGGCGGATCGCTCGCTAAGCAAGTGCCCGGCATCACGCGATCGAATGACCTCGCCGGAACCCCATACATCCGAAGCAACGCAAGGCGTGCCGCACGCCATGGCTTCCAGCAATACATTTGGCCAGCCTTCACGGGACGACGCGAGCACCAGAACGTCAGCGGCGCTGTAAATGTCGGGGAGTTCCTCATGGGGGACGTGTCCCAAAAACTTGACCCGTTCACCCACGCCGCAATCTTTCACAAGCCTTGCCAGCGACGCCCTTTCCGGCCCCTCGCCAACGATCAGCAAGCTGGAATCCGGCAAATCCGCCAGCGCCTTGATTGCCAGATCATGACCCTTGCGCTCGATCAGGTGGCCGACGCTCGCGATGACCAGCCCGTCGAGCCCCAAAGCCCGGCGCGCCGTTTCGCGATCAGTCTGCTGGAAGAGTTCAAGATCAACGCCGTTGCGCAGCACCGTGATTTTCTCGCCCTGGGCGCCGATCCTGACGAGCGCATCTTTCAACGCCGCCGCCACGGTAACGATCGCATCGGCCCGGTTCGCTGCGTTGAGAATAGCGCGGCCCAGCCCGGCAAAATCCGGCAATAAATTTACGTCGGTGCCTCGCGCCGTAATCACCAGCCGCTTGTCGAACTCGCGCGCAATGCACGCTGCCGCGACGCCGTCCGGATAAAAATAGTGCGCGTCGATGAGATCGAAATCCCATCCATCATCGATCAGCTGACTGACCGATTGGCGCAGGCAATTCGTCAACGCCTTCGGCGCAAAGCGCATGGCCATTTTGGGCGGCACGAAATAGCGCGGATGAAAAACCTCAACACCGTTTTGCCACTCCTTCTTAGGCGCACGCGCCCAACGGCCATAGGCGCCAAAAACTTCTTCGCGAAAAGGAAACCACGGAACCGGCGCGATGACTTTTACTTCGGCGTCATATTTTTGCCGGAACGCATCGAGGCGGTTTGCAACGAAAATTCCATGCGTCGGCATGGCGGCGTTGGGAAACAATGTTGAGAAAAGCAGTATGCGCATGGGTCAACTGAAGACGGCCTGAAGAAAAGGTAATGAACGGCGCTCGGTCATAATGTTACAGTTTCCCCGTTAAGAAAGTCCGCGCAGCCCGCATTCCCGAACCGCCCTAGCCTGCGCCGCATTAACGAATCCTTGAAACCCCGCGCCTAGCCTCGCAACGCCAAGCCATGAGCCGCTAAGGAACAGGTCAAGATGAGCGCCGCCGCTGACACCGCAGAGTTTAGCCGCCCAACCACAAGCGAGCGCCTGCCTGCATTAGCGTGTGTCGCAATCTGGTTTACAACTGCCGGGGGATTTTGGGCGGTGCTGTTCAGAATTTTTGTTTTCTAGCGCCGCAAAAACTGTTTTTTGCGCAAATTATTCTTCCCCGATCTCAATATAGTCACATTTTCAATCTTAACTTTTTGTTAGGCATGTAATATGCGGGGAGAGGCTCACTTTGTCGCGTTTCGGAACAGTTTGAGCCGCGGGGGCGTTTCGCCTCTGACATATTGTGGGGCTGGGGGATGTTTGCTCTATATGCTTTCGGGCTTGCCGTAGCGGTCGCTTGCGCCGCTGCGACGTCTCGGATTTTATTTTATTCGCATGACCGGCACATTGCAGACGATATTGTATTGCGCGAAGCGGAAGGCCGTCTGACGCCGCGAGGCGCAGGGCATGAACCGTCTGGCGCCCTCAATGTGGAGGCGACGCAGGGCGCTGAGTTTGAAGCCGCCGCCGCGGCGATGAACGCGCCGCAAATGGCTGCGATCAAACGGTTTTCTGATATTGTCTTCAGCCTTTGCCTGTTGGTGTTTCTGTCGCCGATTCTCGTCGCCACGATCATCGCCATCAAACTCGACAGCGCGGGGCCGGCCCTCTACCGGCAGCGGCGGGTGGGCTTTGGCGGGCGCGAGTTTGAGGTATTCAAATTCCGCTCCATGGTGACCGATGCAGAGCGCAACGGTCCGCAATATGCGACTTTAAAGGATGATCGAATCACCGGCGTTGGGCGCTTTATCCGAAAGTTTCGCATCGACGAGATCCCGCAGGCGATCAACGTTCTGCGCGGCGAGATGAGCTTTGTGGGACCGCGCCCGGAGCGCCCGGAATTCGTGCGCGATCTGGAGCGGGAAATTCCGCTCTATCATTGCCGTCATCTGGTGAAACCCGGCATCACCGGCTGGGCGCAGGTCAAATATGAATATGCGGCGTCGGTCGAAGGCGCGCGCAACAAGCTGCGCTACGACCTCTATTATATCCGGAATTTCTCACCGGTGCTGGATCTCGTGATCGTCCTCATGACCGTCAGGGTCGCCCTGTTGGGGTTGGGCAGCCGTTAACACGCGGACATGGACCATGATTTCGTCCAAAAACGCAGAGAATCAGCGAATTGAGAAGGTGGCGCTAACAGGCGGTATTGCTGGCGATACGCCTTATTTCCGGTTTCCGGCGCGCCAACCGGGGCATGGCAAAGAAATTGCGTTGCCTTTAGACTGACGAATGATTTTCAGCGCTCATGCGCCAGCCTGACGCTCATTGGACGCCATAGGGGTTTTAACCATGATGAAGACACTAAATCTGTTCCGTTGCGTATTCGCCATCCTCGCGGGTCTTGTGCTTGCGTCGTGCTCGACGCTAGGCGGCGAAAAGCTGGCCGCCGCGCCAACCAACGCAACTGACGCCGCCACTGCCGCGCCGGACTATCTGATCGGCCCCCTCGACAAGCTGGAGATTTTTGTCTGGCGTGCTGAAGAACTGACCACGAATGTCACCGTGCGCCCTGACGGCCGTATTTCGACTCCGCTCGTTGAAGATATGGTCGCCGCCGGCAAAACGCCTTCGGTTCTAGCAAATGATCTCGAAGAAGCGTTGCGCAAATATGTAAAGGCGCCGGAAGTCACCGTGATCGTCAGCGACTTCTCGTCGACCTTCGATCAGCAAGTGCGGGTGCTTGGCGAGGCGCAAACGCCAACAGCGCTTCCCTATCAGGCCGGCATGACAACCCTTGATGTGATGGTTGCGGTTGGCGGCCTGACGGAATTCGCCGCCGGAAACCGCGCCGTTCTGATCCGCGGCCAGGGCGAGGATCGCCAGTCCTACCGCCTGAAGCTCGATGATCTTTTACGCAAAGGCAATATCGCGGCGAACGTGCCAGTGTTGCCGGGCGATGTGATTTTGATCCCGGAAAGCGTGTTCTAGTCAGAGCATCCTTTTTGGATTTTGTAGGAAACGCGTTTTGTTCAAGTTTTCAGATCTGCCGCAACCGGTCCTGCGTGGCCTGAACGGACTCTGGCGCCGGCGATGGCTTATCATCGCCGTCGCCTGGTTCTGCGCGCTCGCCGGATGGTTTGCATTGTGGCTTGTGCCCGACAAGTTCGAGTCGCGCGCGCAAGTGTTTGTGCAGACGGAAACCGTCCTTGAACCGGTGCTAAACGGCTTCACGGCGCGCCCGGACTATTCGCGGCGCGTGGAAGTCATGCGCCTGCAAATCCTCACCCGGCCCAATGTCGAGCAAATCATCTATCGTTCGGGCCTCGACAAAACCATCGAAGCGCGCACACCGATGGAACGACGGGTCAAACTCGAAGGCATGGTCGACTGGGTCGCCGGCCAGATCAAAATCGAGAGTCCCCGGGAGATGTATTTCATCATCTCCTACAAAAATGGCGATCCGAAAATTGCGCAAGCGGTTGTCGACGCGGTGCTCAACATGCTGATCGAGCAGGATCTCGGCGCTAGCCTTACCGAGAGTGAAGCCGCAAAACGCCGCCTGGATCTTCAGATCGAAGAATATGAAGAAAAGCTCGTCACCAACGAGCGGGCTGTCGCCGCCTTCCGCAGCGCGCACGCGACGGAATTGACCGCCAGTCAGGGCGCCATTCGCCAGCGCGAATTAAAAGAAAACGAATTGACCCGCGTCAGCGACGAATTGGGTCGCACCAAAGGCCGCATCATTACCCTGCAGAATTTGCTGTCCGCCACGCCGCGCCGCACCTCCGGCGGAGAGCTTGAGCGATTGAAAGTTGAACTGGCTTCGCTGCGCAGCCAGTACGAAGAAACCCACCCGGATATTCGCGGCGTGCTCGCACGCATTGCGGAACTGGAAAGTGATGGCTCTGTGCTGTCATCAAACCCGGAATATGTCCGGCTGCAATCGGAACTGAATATCGCGCAGGGCTCTATCTCCGTTCTCGAAAACCGCGAACGCCTCTTGAAAGAAGAGCTTGACGCCCTCGCCTTCGCCACCGGCCAGGCGCCCGCCGTGGAAGCGGAACTGCGCCAGATCGAACGCGAATATGAGCAGACTCAAAAAACCTATGAAGAATTGCTCGCCCGCCGCGATCGTCTCGATTTGACACGCAATCTCGGCGCCGCCGGACGCGGTGTTGAATATCAGGTTTTTGAATGGCCGACCGTGGCGCTGGCGCCGAGCGATCCGCCGCGTCTGCTGATTATTCTCGGTATCTTCATTATCGCCGGCGGCGCGGGCGCCGCCGCCGCCCTTGGTCTCGCCCTTCTCGACAAGAGCTATACGCAAGCGAGTGAACTGCAACATGCTTTTGGCCTGCCGGTGCTCGGCGCGCTTAGCGAAGTTACCTCGGACGCGGTGCTGCTGGAACGCAAACGCGACTATTCCCGCCTCGCGATGGCCTGCGTTGCGCTTGTCGCTGTTGCGGCGCTCTATAGCTACCTTACTGTTTTCCGGCTCCCGTCTGGCACGCCGGCGATGAGTGAAAAATCCGCGCATATAGAAATCAACAAAGGGGCGCGGTCATGAGCATCGTCGAAAAAGCCGGCGCCAATGTGTTGAAGACAAACTTCAGCAAGAAGTCCAAGAAGAAAAAAGACAAGGACAAGGCAGAACGCGAAGAGACGCCGGAAGTACGCCTCGAACCAGAAGAAATCGCGCTCGACTTTGCGCGCATGGCGGAACGCGGATTTTACGATCCGAATGATCCATCGAGCCAGTTGGCGTTGGAGCTACGCGCCGTAAAGCGCCGCTTGCTTCGGCGGCTTGGGTATTTGCGCGCGAGCGGCGAACGGCAGGCGTTCCGCACGCCCGGCAAGCAGCGCAATCTTATTCTGGTGACCTCCACGCGCGCGGGCGAGGGCAAAACCTTTACCGCCACCAACCTCGCGCTCAGCCTTGCGCTGGAAGACAACATTGAAACGCTGCTGGTGGATGCAGACTTTGCTCGCCCGAAAGTGCGCGACCGGCTTGGGCTTCCCGCGGCGCCTGGCCTTGCGGACTGCCTGATCCAGAAGAAACTCGATTCCGAAACGCTCGGCTGGCGCGTTCGCGACACCACCTTGCACATCCTGCCCGAAGGCGCGCGGACAGACCGGCCCATGGATCTGTTCGCCCGCTCAGAGAGCCAGCAATTGTGGACGGAAATCGCCATGGCGAACCCGAACCGGCTCGTCATTGTCGACGCGCCGCCGGTGCTGGCGACCACAGACGCGGTTGTGCTGGCGAAATATGTGGACGAAATCGTCTTTGTGGTCGAAGCGAACTCGACGCCAGAACCCGCAGTGGCCGCAGCGATCGATGAGTTAATCGATGTTAACCCGAATGTGTCTATCATGCTCAATCGCTGCCAGATTGGCGCTGGCGGAGCGCATTACGGGTCCTATGAGTATTACGACCGCACCGATGCGAGCGATGAAACGGAAACGGCGAAACCGCCAAAAAAGGACGAGACCAATGGGGCAAGTTAACAAGAAACTGAACCTCAACGCAGGGCTTCGCAAAGTATTGCTTGCAAGCGCCGCCACGGTAATAACCGCCGGCGCCGCGATTGCGCAGGTGACGACGCCCAATGCGCCGCTAAAGCTTGCGACCGATTATTTCGGTTACGCCGCCGGCGTATCTGCACGCGCTTCATATTCCGACAACATCAATCTCGAGCGCGGCCCCTTAGCCGATGACGAATACATCTTGTCGACCTTCCTCACCGGCGGCGCAATCGTGTCAACGCCGCGCGTTACGGCGCTGATCCTCGGCGATCTCGACTTTTCCTACCTGATCGATCAGAACGATTTCGCTATCAACCAGAATATCGGTGCAACGAGTACGTTCACCGGCGTCGAAAACTGGCTGTACTTTGACTTGTCCGGATCAACATCGCGGCAGCTCGTCGGAGACAATGCGCGTTTTTCCGGCAACATCAACGCTGCGCGCGGACAACGCGCCGACGTGCATTCCTATTCCGCCAGCCCTTACGTGTTTCATGAATTTGCAGACGAGTCTTCGGCGGAACTGCGCTATCGATTTTCGCAGGTCTTCGTTGATCAGGAAGCTTCCCCCATTGGGTTTTTGACCGGTAACTCGCTCAACGATTCCATCACCCACGAAGTTCTGGCCCAATACGATACCGGCCGCGCATTTGAACGATTGAGTTTTCGCCTGACCGCCTTTGGCAGCGACACCACCGAAGATGGCGTCAGCATTTTTCCCGATTTTGAGTATCGCCAGGGCGCGCTTTCCATCGACACGCGGCTCGCACTGACTGATAGCTTCGCGCTCTCTGGCGCTGCAGGCTATGACGAAGTCGAAACCATGGGCGCCGCTACCATATTCTTCAGTGATGATGATTTGTCGGGCTTCTTCTGGCGTGCAGGTTTTACAGCACAACCCGGCCCACGCTCACTGGTGCGCATCGAATATGGCCAGCGCTATGGTGATGAGTTCATCGATGCGGAAGCGCGTTATCAGCTATCGGAACGGTTCGTGTTCACGGCCGCCGCCAGCCGCTCTTTCCGAACGCGCGCCCAGTCGGTCTCATCGCAATTCCGCGACACGCAGCGCCAGACATTGGAGTTCGCCGACGCGCTGCGCGAAGGTCAGGAACTTTCCGCACGCAGTATAATCGAGTCCGCCAACTGGTACGCCAACAGCCTCAACTTCGGGCGCGCCCAAACAACCGGTGTCGCTGTGACTGATTCTGCGTCAGCGTCGCTGGCCGGGCAGTTTGGCCGAACGGAACTGTCTTTGAACGGATACTACTCCGACGACAATTTTGGATTCCGTCAGATTGAAAGCATTGGCGGCAGCCTTGACCTGCGCCGTCAAATGTCACGCCGCCTTACAGGCTATGGGTCCCTCGCCTTCCGTCATGCGGATACCGCGTTCGATCCGATGACATGCGAAGCCAATCCGCAGATCTTTGGTTTTGACCCAAGCGACCCCTTGTTTGACGCCATGACGGACTGCGCCAACCTCTCGGCAGACAACGGCGTCACCAATACGCTGATCGGCCGTATCGGCGCATCCTACGCACTTTATGAAAATGTCTCCGCCTTCGCGGAATTCTCGCACACGGAGCGTTTCGCACCGAACGCCCTGCTTGAGTACAGCGAGAACAATGTGCTCGTGGGGGTAACCCTGGATTTTTAAGCCATGTATGAAGAGTATTTCCGGCTTACAGATGCGCCCTTCCGCCTAAACCCGGACCCGCGCTTTTTCTTCGGCAGCCGAAGCCACAACAAGGCGATGGCCTACCTCCACTATGGCCTGAAACAGGCCGAGGGGTTTATCGTCATCACCGGTCCGGTTGGCGCCGGCAAATCAATGATCATCGGTCACCTGCTCGATCAGTTGAACGCGTCAAACGTCGTTGCGGCGAACTTGCTGACTTCAAATATTGAACCGCAGGACCTCCTGAGTCAGATTCTTTCCGCATTTCGTGTGGAGCCGGAGGGTGAAGGACGCACGGGCGAAATCGAAGCATTCGAAGATTATCTGTTCGATCAACTTAATCGCGGACGCCGCGTACTGTTGATTATCGACGAGGCGCAGAACCTGCCCTTCAAGACACTGGAAGAGCTGCGCATGCTCTCCAACATCGACTATGAAGGCACGCCGCTGTTTCAGGTCTTTCTCGTCGGGCAGCCGGAGTTCCGCACGATTATCGAGTCAGATCGTATGGAGCAACTTCGCCAGCGCGTCATCGCCTCCTACCATCTTGAAAACCTCACTGCGGAAGAAACCCGCGATTATATTTTGCACCGCCTGTCCGTCGCCGGGTGGCAGGATGATCCGGCCTTCAGTGAAGATGCGTTCAAAGGTATATTCGAGGAAACGGGCGGCCTGCCGCGCCGGATCAACACTCTTTGCAACAGGGTGATGCTATATTGCTCGCTCGAAAAAACACACAATGTAACTGGCGAAGTCGTCAAACTGGTATGCGATGAATTGCGAGAAGAAAAACTCGCCGCCAAAAAGGCCGCCGACCCAATGCCGCCGGCTGCAAAAGTTGAAGACGAAATCGCCGAACCAGAAGATGAGCCCGAAGCGCCGCAGCCGGTGAAAACGGCGCCGAAACCCAAATCAAAATCGAAACCAACAGCCGCCGCGAAAAAACAAGACTCTGAGCCTGATCCTGCCGCCGACGAAGATGTGGTCGTTTCTATCGACACAGCGCGCGAACAGATGAACAAACAGAATGAAATTCCGCCGGCGAAAAAAGACCAGCCCGATGAAGCTAACAAGCCGGCGCCGGAGGGAATGGAGCAAATCATGAGCTCTTCCATGAGTGTGCTTGACCGGTTGCGGGCGAGGAAAAAAGCCGCCAGTCAGAATGACGAGCGTCAGGAGGCCACGCTGACCGACGTGGCGACCGCCATCGCTGCCGCATCAGGTGAAGCGAACCGTGCAAATGGCGCAGCTACCCATTCAGAATCTGAAGCACTCGACATGCCGCAATGGAGTAAGGCGCTCCTGAAATCGGTTGATGAGACCCGCGAAGAGCTGAAAGAAGCGAACACGAATATCGGACGACTGAAAAGCGCCGCCGCCGAAACGAAAGGCGCGCGCAAGGAACGCCGCGAGAAAATCGCAGAGGGCCTTGCTCGCGCCGATGCATTGCTCAATGAAATTCGCCAAGCGCAGGAGTAAGCGTCCCACATTTTTTCATTTCCTGCAGGGCGCATTACCGTGACCAAAGCTGAATCCCCTCCCAACAACCATGCCCAGCGGTGCTTCGCCATGAGCGTCGATGTCGAAGATTTTTTTCAGGTCTGGGCGTTTTCGGACATTGTCTCACGTGAGAGCTGGGACGGATTTCCCTGGCGGGTTGGTGATTCCACCCGGCGATGTCTGGATTTGTTTGACAGGCACAGCGCGAAGTCGACGTTCTTCACTTTGGGATGGGTGGCGGAACGCGATCCGGCGCTGATCCAGGAGATTGTCGCGCGCGGCCATGAGCTCGCGAGCCACGGCTATGATCACACCAAGGTCGATCAGCAAACCCGCGAATCGTTTGTCGCCGACATTCGCAAAACAAAAGCGCTGCTCGAGGATATCGGTGGCGTCGAAGTGAAGGGCTATCGCGCCGCGGGTTTTTCTATCAGCGCAAAAACCCCCTGGGCCCATGAGGCGCTCATGGAGGCCGGGCATCGCTATTCCTCTAGCACTCACCCCATTGCCCACGATCATTATGGCGACGCGGGCGCGGAACGGAACACCCATCATCCAGTCCCAGGTGCGGACTTTATTGAGGCGCCCGTGGCGACCGCAGAGATTTTGGGTAAACGCTTTAGCGCCGCCGGCGGCGGCTGGTTCCGCGCGGCGCCGCTCGCGATTTCAAGATCCCTCTTGTCGCGCGCATCCAATTCGCTTGATGGCCCTGTGATATTTTATTTTCACCCTTGGGAAATCGATCCTGAACAACCGCGCATGCGACGCGCCACAATGAAATCCAAATTGCGCCACTATCTCAACCTCAACAAGATGGAAAGAAAGCTTGCCGCCATCCTTTCCGAACGTTCGTGGCAACGAGTGGATCAAGCGCTGGGAGTGGCGACGCCATGACGTTCGCACCCGTCACTGCTTCAGCGCCTTCCGGAATTGAGATCGCTCATTCTGTTCAAACGGACCGGGCGGAATGGGACGCCTTTGTTCGCCAGCATCCGGACGGATCATTCTTCCATCTTTCCGGCTGGTGCGAGGCGATAAAAAGCGCTTATGGTTACGAGCCAATTTATTTAACTGCGCGCCGCGACAGCATCATTGTCGGCATACTCCCGTTGATTGACGTGCGCGCACCACTGCTCGGGCGATCGCTCATCTCTACGGCCTTTACAATTGGCGGCGGCCCGATTGCGGATGACGATGAAGTACTCGGCGCATTGTTGGATGCAGCGGCAGTCGAAGGAGAGAAGCGGCGCGTTCACTATGCGGAGTGCCGTTGCAATTTCAATGCGGACAACGATTGGCTGAAAAAGCCTGGAATATCAGCAGTCTTTCGCCTGGCAATGCCTCAGGATACCGACGAAGCTCTAAAGGCAATTCCCAAACGGCGGCGTGCGGATGTAAGGAAGGGCTTAAAGGCGGCGGAAAGCGGACAGCTCGCGGTTCGTCACGATGGTTCGCCTGAGACATTTTACAAACTGTACTCCGGTTCGTTGCGCCGATTGGGAACGCCTGTTTTTTCGCGAAAGTTTCTAAGTTCGTTGTTGGCGCAATTCATAACGCAATCCGAAATATCCGTTGTCGAGCATAACGGCGCGCCTGTTGCGGCGCTGTTGACTTTTTACTTCAACGAAGTCGCTCTTCCCTATTACGTGGGCGCAAACACCCAAGCCCGCGCTATACATGCTTTTGACTTTTTGTACTGGACGGTTATGCGGCGTGCCGTCAGCAAGGGCTGTTCGGTCTTTGACTTTGGGCGCAGCCGAATCGACAGCGGCGCCTATCAATATAAAAAACTTTGGGGCGCAGAACCTGAACCACTCGTCTACCGAACACGACTGGTCACAGCGACAAGCCTTCCGGATATTAGCGCCGGAAATCCGAAATTTGCACGCATATCGCAGCTCTGGCCGCGACTTCCCCTCGCGGTGACCAACCGTCTTGGTCCGCTGCTTGCGCCGAATTTCCCATGACGGACGCGCACAAAAACCGGCCGGAGATTCTGTTTCTCGCCCATCGCATTCCCTACCCGCCCGACAAGGGCGACAAGATCCGTTCGTGGCGGTGGCTGCAATATCTTTCAAAGCACTTTCGCGTTCACCTGGCGTGTTTTGTGGATGATCCGCGCGACTTTAATCACACTGAATTCCTGTCGGACTTGTGCGAAACGGCGGTGTTTATCCCGCTCAATCCCAAAATGGCGAAGCTGAAAAGTCTCGGTGCGCTGGCAACCAGCAAGCCGCTCAGCTTTCGGTATTTCCACGACACGCGAATGGTCGCCGCCGTTCGCGCAGCGCGCGCTCGGCCACTCGTTGCCGAGATCGCTTTTTCCTCCGCGATGGCGCCGTTTATCGAAACGCCACTCGCCGAGCGTAAGCGCATAATCGACTTCTGCGATGCAGATTCTGAAAAGTGGACGCAATATGCAGACGGCGCCGTTTGGCCTCTTTCTTATATCTACGCGCGAGAAGGCCGTGTGCTCCAATGCGCGGAGACAAAAATGGTGAACTGGGCGGATCTCAGTTTCGCCGTAACGTCACAGGAGGCCGAAATATTCAACCGGCGTTCGGGGACCACACGGCAAGTCGGTGTTCTCCCCAACGGCGTTGACACGGATTACTTTAACCCGGCGCTCGCGATGAATGATCCTTCCTCCGAAAGCGATGTCGCTTTTGTCGGCGCTATGGACTATCGCGCCAATGTGGAAGGCGTGTTGCATTTTTCAGATCAAGTTTGGCCCAAGGTCCGGGCGGATCGCCCCCGTGCGACTTTCACGATCGTCGGCGCCAATCCGGTTGAGGCCATCAACGCGCTGGATGGGAAGCATGGGATCACCGTCACGGGCCGTGTCAACGACGTTCGCCCCCGGCTTATGGGCGCGAAGATTGTCATTGCGCCATTACGCGTCGGGCGCGGCATTCAAAACAAAGTGCTGGAGGCCATGGCGATGGCCAAGCCTGTGGTGGCCAGCACGGAGGCGATGACCGGCATCAACGCACCTGCAAATATTGCACGAACCAGCTCGGACCCGGGCACGATGGCAGTTGATATTTTGACGCTACTTGACGATGCGGGCAAACGAGAGGCCATGGGTGCGGCGGCGCGCGCCTTTGTGGTCGAAAATTTCAGCTGGGAAACGTCGCTGGCGAAACTCGGTTCAGTACTCGACGCGCTCGGACTCTATTCCTCTTCGTCGCCCGCCTCATCTGCAGTCGCGCCTTCGTCAACCGCTGCAACATACTGAACCCGCGCTTTTGACGCGGCGACGTTAATCCTGAAGTCGAAAATATCCGGCCGCGAATAATGCCCGGCGATATCGCAAGCCGCTTTTGCAGCGCGGACAATATCGAGCGAGCCTTCAGCGATCAGCATCTCTTCACCCTCGCCGGCCTCTGCGATGATTTCACCGCGCGGATCGATAATCGCCGACTTGCCTGGATGTTCCCAAACGCCAAGCGGCCGCCATCGCTCGGGAATATGTTCGTCGAGCCGTACGCCCGCCGCGCAAATCACATAGGCGCCGGCCTGACTGGCGAAGGCGCGTGAAAGCAGGTGTTGGCGCGCCCAGCAATATTCTCCGGCGCGTGGCTCTTTCTCCCAGCCGGGCCAGAGCGCCGTATGCACCTGCGTTCCCATGGCGGCAAGCGCATAGCCCGGCAACATCATTTGGTGTTCCCAACAGTTGAGCGCGCTGATCCGCCCGAAGGAACGCTCAAGCACTTTTAGACCGGCAGCGTCACCGTCACCCCAGATGATGCGTTCCGCATGGGTGGGTTTCAGCTTACGATGGCGGTTGAGCACCTGCCCTTCACGGCCAATGGTCAGCGCCGTTGCATAGGCCGTTCCCTGCGTATGCGGATCACGCTCAGCAATACCGATGACGACATCCACATTGGCGCGCGCCGCCGCTTCACAAAGCGACGCAACCTCCGGCCCATCAATATCGACGGCGTTTTCCAGAAAGACGGCGCTTGCTTCCCAGGTGAGATCGATCACGGGGCCATCGACCCAGAACGGGTACCCGGGCAGCCAGCACTCGCCGAACGCGGCGATATCAACCCCTTGCTCGCCCGCCTGCCGGATCAGCGCACATGCTTTATCGGTCGACGCCGCTTTGTCGAACAGGATGGGTGCTGCCTGTATCGCCGCCATTTTGAAAGTTGATGATGCGCTCATGGTCTGCCTTTCTCGCTGGAAAGGATTTCATAGCGCGTGAACACCCGTCACGCCAATCAAACAGACGTTCGAGTTTTATTTTTTGCGGGTCTCAGCCAGCACCTGCTTCACGTAAGCCTCGATATCCAAATCTCCAGAGACGCGGCCTTTGATCTGCTCCCGGATTTTTGACGGAAGTGTTGCGGAATCAATCGACCCTGCATTCTTCACGGTGTCGCGGATCAGCGCCTTCAACGCCTCATCGTTGTCGGGCTTCCATGGATTCTTGTCGGTCATAAAAAACCTCTAATTCAGCAACGCGCCGGCAGGCGGGCTATCTGCGTCAGGCCGGAGCGAAAAGGCGTCGCGGCCTCCGACGGAACGGCCGTCGATGGTCAACCCATTCTCATCGGCGGATATATCCAATGCGGCGCCATCGCGAATCTCGCCAGCCAACAGCATTTCAGCCAACGGGTCCTGCAGTTTTTTCTGAATAACACGCTTTAGTGGCCGCGCGCCATAAACTGGATCGTAGCCATTGTCGCCAAGCCATGTGCGCGCTTTGTCGTCCAGTTCCAGCGTGACGTTGCGATCCACCAACAGTTTCTGCAAACGCCCGATCTGAATATCGACAATGGCGTCCATGTTGATGCGCGACAGGCGATGAAACAAGATGATTTCATCAAGGCGGTTTAAAAACTCCGGACGGAATTTTGCACGCACGGCGTCCATCACCTGCGGCCGGACAGAGTCCGAATCTTGACCATCCGGTTGCGCGGCTAGAAATTCCGCACCCAAGTTCGACGTCATAACGATCAGCGTGTTTTTGAAATCGACCGTATGGCCCTGACCGTCGGTCAGACGGCCATCATCGAGCACCTGCAACAGCACGTTAAACACATCCGGATGCGCCTTTTCGATCTCGTCAAACAGCACTACTTGATACGGCCTGCGGCGCACGCGCTCCGTCAGCACGCCGCCTTCTTCATAGCCCACATATCCCGGCGGGGCGCCGATAAGCCGCGCGACGGAATGTTTTTCCATGAATTCAGACATATCGATGCGCGCGATGGCGGTTTCGTCGTCGAATAAAAACTCCGCCAGCGCTTTGGTGAGTTCGGTTTTACCGACGCCGGTCGGTCCCAAGAACAGGAATGACCCCATGGGCCGGTTCGGATCGCTAAGTCCTGCACGCGCGCGGCGCACGGCTGATGACACGGCAGCGACCGCTTCACGTTGACCGATCACACGCTTGCCAATACCGTCTTCCATGGAGAGCAGTTTTTCACGCTCGCCTTCGAGCATCTTGTCCACGGGCACGCCGGTCCAGCGCGAAACAATCGCGGCGATGTTTTCGTCATCGACCACTTCATGAACCAATGCCTTGGTGTTATCGGTGGCTTTGTCTTCCGCCGCAGAAAGTTGCTTTTCCAGCGCGGGGATTTCGCCGTATTTCAGTTCGGAAGCGCGGCCGAGATCACCGCGGCGCTCTGCGTCCGCCAATTGCTGGCGGGCGTGATCGAGGGATTCCTTAACTTTCGTGGCGGACGCAAGGCTTTCCTTTTCAGAACGCCAGCGCGCCGTAATCTCCGCCGATTTCTGCTCAAGGTCGGAAAGCTCCTTGTCGAGTTTTTGCAAGCGGTCCTTAGACGCCGTGTCGCTTTCTTTCTTCAGCGCCTCGCGCTCAATCTTCATCTGGATGATGCGCCGATCAAGCTCATCGAGTTCTTCTGGTTTTGAGTCTACCTCCATACGTAATCGCGAGGCGGCCTCATCAACAAGGTCGATGGCTTTATCAGGCAGAAAACGATCAGTGATGTAGCGGTTCGATAAAGTCGCCGCCGCAACGATAGCGCTGTCGGAAATCCTGACGCCGTGGTGCAACTCGTATTTCTCCTTCAGGCCGCGCAGGATCGAAACGGTGTCTTCCACCGTCGGTTCATCCACAAACACCGCCTGAAAGCGCCGCGCGAGCGCCGCGTCTTTTTCTACATATTTTCGGTATTCATCGAGGGTTGTTGCGCCAACGCAGTGCAGCTCACCGCGCGCCAGCGCTGGCTTGAGCAGGTTTGATGCATCCATCGCGCCGTCAGCTTTGCCCGCGCCGACCAGCGTATGCATCTCGTCGATAAACAAAATGATTTGGCCGTCCGCACCGGTGACTTCCTGCAGTACAGCTTTCAACCGCTCTTCAAACTCACCGCGATATTTCGCGCCGGCGATAAGCGAACCCATATCGAGCGCGAGCAGCGATTTATCTTTCAGACTTTCCGGCACGTCGCCATTGACGATACGTAGCGCCAGGCCCTCTGCGATGGCCGTCTTACCGACGCCGGGTTCGCCAATCAGCACCGGGTTATTCTTGGTGCGGCGCGACAGCACCTGCATGGTGCGGCGGATTTCTTCATCGCGGCCAATAACGGGGTCGAGCTTGCCGTCACGCGCAGCTTCCGTGAGATCACGGGCATACCGCTTCAGCGCATCATAGGCTTGTTCTGCAGATGCGGTGTCGGCCGTGCGGCCCTTGCGAATGTCGTTGATAGCTTCGTTGAGTTTAACGGCGGTGACGCCCGAATCCTTCAAAATCTTCGACGTACCGGCGCTCGCCTCCACCGCCAATGCGGTGAGCAAGCGTTCGGCGGTGACAAACTTGTCGCCTGCTTTCTTTCCAACCTCTTCAGCGGTCGCGAACACTTTCGCCGTTGGCGCCGCCATATAAACCTGGCCATTGCCGCCTTCGACTTTTGGCAATTTGCCGAGGGCTTCGTCTGTCAGGTGCAGGGCCTTTTCCGGCTGACCGCCAGCGGCGCGAATGAGATTTGCGGCGAGGCCCTCCTGATCGTCCAGCAGAGCTTTCAAAATATGTTCGGGTGTGAATTGCTGATGACCGTCGCGCAGAGCGATGGTCTGGGCGGCTTGAATGAGACCGCGGGCGCGATCGGTGTAGTTTTCTAATTGCATCTCGACCTCAGTTGAGCGTCAAAAGGTTAAAAGCGCCCCAAAAAGGCGACGCTTCGCGTTCAAATTCCAGATGGGGTCGATGCGGGTAAAAACAAGCCAGTCTGCGGCGTTTTGAAACAAAAAACGGCGGCGCGAGGCCCGCGCCGCCGTTTTTTCAAATGCTTAACAAGGCGAGGTTAATGGTCGCCCTTGTGCTCTTTCATGGCTTCTTTTTCCGCCATTTTCGCCGCGTGATGCGCCTTGGCTTCGTCCAGCGAAACCACGCCGTCGTCGCCAGCTACTTCGGCCCATTTCGCCCACTCTTTTTCGGCTTCGGCCTTCTTGTAAGCGAGAAACTCTTCGCCGCTGACATTGCCGTCGCCATTGGCGTCGACTTCGGCATGCTTTGCTTCCAGTTTGGCTTCCCAATCGTAGCCTTCTTTTTTCTCGTGATGTTCCGCGAAAGCGCTGGCTGCGGCGAGCGCGCCGGCGCCGGCGATGAGAGCAAGTGTGGTTTTCTTCATGGTGTTTCCTCAGTTCTTTGTCGCAAATGGATTGCATATAAAGCGCGGCGAAATGGGGGGCGCCGCAACAGCCTTTTAACTACCATGCCCGCCAGCGGCTCATGGTTAAGGATCGTTAAATGGGGCTTACGGTTTGGTAAGGGCGTTGGCTGTGCGTCGAAAAGGCGGCAAATTAGCCTGGTCAGCCGGCGCGACGGATCAGCATGGCATTTCTCCGGTATGCGAATCTGGCGTGACAGTCTTCTCGGTCAGAGCTCAGGGAGTTGGGCTATGGTGCTCGCCGCCGTCGCGGAAATCCAATAATGCACGTCGGGGCTAACACCGCTCGCTGCGCCCCGTGCGCCCGGAACGCCACTCCAGCGGCTCTTTTCCAGAGATCATCCTCAATCCTTCAAATGACGATCCCTGTCTTCACCGCCCGCACTAATTCAGTTGGAGTTGCGCGTTTGTTTTGCTACATTTGCCGATAAGGCTTTGTGAACAGCGGGGGTCCGAAATATGACGCTTGTGAATCGTTTGGCGCTCTTACCAACACTGTTGCTAATGCTGCTCGCCGCGTGCGCGTCGGCTCCACCTTCTACACCTGTTTCGGCTGGTCCCAGCTCGAGTGGGCCTTCAACTCCTGCCTGGGCTAATCCAACAGGGTTGAACCCCCGCAGTTGCGATGTTCAAGGCTGCGGACATTTTGGCGCGCCTCGCGGGGCACTGACGCACAAGGGCGCAGATTATTCAGCGGTGCTGAATCAGCAAGTCGTCGCCTCTACGTCCGGCGTAGTTGATAAGATTGGCTATCCGTATGCTAATGATCTGAGTTTTCGCTACATTCGGATCTTGGCCAACGACGGAAAATACGTACGGGAACTTTATGTAGCCCCTATTTCAGGTCTCGCCAAAGGCGATACCGTCACGGCGGGTATGGTCATCGGAACCCTGCAGAAATTATCGGATCGATATCCGGATATTACCGAACACGTTCATCTGGATATCAATGTGGGGGATCTAGTAAATGAAGTCTGGATTGATCCCGTACCCCTTATTCCATAGGTGACCGTATGCAGAATCGAATAATTTCTTCGGCGCTGGCTTTGTTGTTTTTGGGGACAGCGGAAGCCCTTGCAGCGAACCCTCCGTGCAACATGCAGGGCCTGAGCAGCAATGCGCCAGCCTACAATGATTTGGCTTGCCGTGGCTTAGACGCCTATGATGCCGGAAATTATGTGTCGGCCGCCCAGCGATTTGAAGCCGCGCTCGCGATTCATTTGTTCGAGCTCCCCAATTTTGAATTGCTGCCTTGGCTCGCGAGCGCTTACGCCCGGTCTGGAAACATGATGGCGGCCGATCGGGCTCTCGCCGAAGCAAATGGCGCTGTGGCGATCCTGCATGGCGAACTCGTCTGCGTCGAGACCGATGACGGGTTTCACCTAGCAGCGAAAGCCGGTGGAAACGTGGCGTCGATGTCCCCAGGGCTGCAGGAGGCGTTGATGTTGCGGATGTGTGGCGGCGCTTATGAGGCCATTTATTCTGCTGACCAGAACATCATAAACGAAGCCCTAGGTGATTTTTTCTCAACAGTTGTGACGGCCGACCGCGAAATCCGCACGCTGAAGGTAAGACAGCGCGACAACGACCGGCGCTGAACGCATCCGTAGCGGCGGCGAAACGGCTTGGCCCGTTTGCGGGCCTGCACGAGTTGTTATTCGATTCGCCGTGCCAACCGGCTCGAAACGTTGCCATTGCGTTTCTTTGGCATACGGTGAGGTACGCTTCGCGGCTTGCGACCAAAGCATCGGACGCCATGCCAATGCCCGCATCGATGATGGCGGGTACGGATAACAGCTCGATTGAGTTTATCCGCGGAGCGACAGGTGAAACATCGAACGCACCGGCCATTCAACGTGATTATATTGGACTTTGCTTACGCTCAAGCAATTTCAAAATTGAAATTATCGTTTTAATCGTCTGTTCGAACTTGTTGAAGTTTATTCACGCCGGGCGGGCGAGACGCCTCACTCCATTCAAAATTCTCGGTCAGCTCAATTTTATCGCCGACAACCGAAACGGTGCATTGAGAGTTTCCTGTCGAGAACACACTGCCCGCTTCAAGCTGAGAAAAAGCAAATTGAAGCTGATCATCGATAAGCTTGCCTATCAATGTTCCAGCGACGATTGCACCGCCACTGTAGCGGGCGTGAACAACGTCTTCATTCTGCTCAAATTGAAAAACAGTGTCTGTATCGATAACGCTCGATGCGCTCGTCTCAACGACATTCATTTTGACGCCATTCAGCAGAGCGCTTTTAGTTGAACTGTCTGCCGCGCCTCCGACCAATTTTTTCACTTCCTTAATTATCTGCTCCCTAATGGATGCCGGAGCTCCCCAATAATCGAATATCCCCCCTTGCTGACTGTTTTGTCCGCAAACAACAAATACGCCGGTGCCAAACTTGGCCTTCAAATGGCCGGCGAGCCAACCAACAAAACCGGAATTGTCAATTCCTGCCGGAAAGTGAAATCGCCATACAACAAATGATTCTTCATCTTTTTCGTTGGCGCGCTCCAATTGACTGCACACGGAGTCGTCTCGCACAATCGCGAGCGCAGAAATATCAAAGTACTCATGAACCTTTGAAATTGGATACTCATGAAATGCATAGTTGTCGTCGTAAACAACTAGACTTGCCTCGGTAACAACGCGCCTCAATCGACGTTCAGTTTCTGCGGTTGTCTCATTGGAAATATCAACCACCATTACCTCACAATCTATTTTGGCATCCACAACACTCAAATGATTGCGGCCAAGGCAGGCTTTGTGTCAAATGAGAAAAACTATACTATACTTTACTTAAATAAGTCCCGCCAGCGGGCTTGATGGATCGGCGTAGCGTTTCTTTGGCATGCGCCCGGCGAGATAGGCCTCGCGGCCTGCGATCACCGCATGCTTCATGGCGCTCGCCATCATGATCGGGTCTTTCGCCTCCGCAATTGCAGTGTTCATCAACACGCCGTCGCAACCAAGCTCCATAGCGACCGCAGCATCCGACGCCGTACCAACGCCCGCATCGACAATGACGGGTACGGATGACTGCTCGATGATGAGGCGTATATTCACCGGATTGATAATGCCAAGTCCTGAGCCAATCAGCGAGCCTAAGGGCATGATGGCGCAACAGCCGGCGTCTTCGAGTTTGCGCGCATATACAGGGTCGTCCGAACAATAGACCATCACGTCGAAACCCTCTTTGATGAGCAGCTTTGCGGCGCGCAAGGTTTCTTCCATATCCGGGTAGAGGGTCTTCTGGTCGGCGAGCACTTCGAGCTTCACCAGTTCCCAGCCGCCCGCCTCACGCGCGAGGCGCAATGTGCGGATCGCATCTTCCGCCGTAAAACATCCAGCGGTGTTGGGCAGATACACGTATTTTTTCGGGTCGAGGTAATCGACCAACAACGGCTGGTCCTTGTCGGTAAGGTTCACCCGGCGCACAGCGACCGTCACCATCTCTGCGCCCGCCGCCTCCGCGGCGCGCGCGTTCTGCTCATAGGTGTCGTATTTGCCAGTGCCGATAATCAGGCGCGAGGACAGTTTGCGGCCCGCTACTTCAAGAATATCACTCATCGCTCAACCGCCTCCAACAAATTGTACAATTTCAATCTGGTCGCCATCCATCAGCGCCGTCGCGCCAAATTGCGACTTCGGCACAATCTCCAGATTGCGCTCCACGGCGATTTTTTTCGGCTCCAATTCCAGCGCCGCGAGGAGCCCCGCGACAGTAAGCGGCCCGTCGAGCCGCTTTTCTTCGCCATTCACGGTAATATCCATGAAAATTCAACCACTTCCCTCTATTGCGAACGCCCCGAAAGGCCTCGTATATGTAGGCCTCTTGTATGGGGGCGTTAAGGGGCCTTGCAAGCAGCAACGGCGCGCAAAAACGAAGGCGATTGGTGGAATTCGAATGGCGGGGCAGTCCATATATATTCTGAACGGTCCGAATCTGAACCTTTTGGGCAGCCGGGAGCCGGAAATCTACGGTACCCACACCCTTGCCGATATCGAGGCCGCCACCAAGGCGAGCGCTGGCGCGCATGGGTTTTCGGTGGAGTTTCGCCAATCGAACACAGAAGGAACGCTGGTGGACTGGGTGCAGGAGGCCGCCGCGAAAGCTGATGGCCTGATTATCAATCCAGGCGCGTATACGCACACTTCCATTGCCCTCCTGGACGCTCTACAATCCGCGGTGATCCCGAAAATCGAGCTGCATCTGTCGAATATTCACGCCCGCGAGGCCTTTCGGCGGCAATCGGTCACGGCCTCAGCAGTCGATGGTGTGATTATGGGGTTCGGTGCAGCGGGCTATCGCTTGGCGGTCGAAGCCCTTAAAAGTCTTTTGGAGCGCCGCGCCGCCTGATCTGCTATCGGGGCGTCGGCAAAGTAATACGAAGTCAGCAGGAACTGCATGTCGGATAAAAAAGACAAATCAGAACATGGCCTGGAAGCCGCCTGGATACGCGAGCTTGCCGGCATTCTAGAAGAAACTGGCCTTACGGAAATCGAAATCGAAAAAGACGCAGTGCGCCTTCGGGTGTCGCGTCAGGGCGGAGTCGCCTCTTTCGCTGCGCCAGTAACGGCGCCAGCGGCGCCCGCGCCTGTTGCGGGTCCGGCCGCCGCCGCCGCGCCCTCCAATGACCATCCGGGCGCCGTGAAGTCGCCCATGGTCGGCACGGCCTACCTTTCGCCCACGCCGGGCGCGGACCCCTTCGCCAAGGAAGGCTCAACGGTCAGTGAAGGCCAGACGGTGATGATCGTCGAAGCTATGAAAACCATGAACCCGATTACGGCGCCGCGCTCCGGCACCGTGACCAAAGTGCTCGTTACCGACGCGCAACCAGTGGAATTTGATGAGCCTCTTTTCATTATCGAATAGGTTTTCATCATCGAATAAGCCGGGCGTGCATTGCCGCTCGATTGACGGATAAAAAATGTTCAACAAGGTCCTGATCGCCAATCGCGGTGAAATCGCCCTTCGCATTCATCGGGCGTGCAAGGAACTCGGCATCGATACGGTGGCGGTTCACTCCACCGCAGACGAAGACGCCATGCATGTGCGGCTTGCCGACGAAAGTGTATGCATCGGCCCGCCCGCGCCAAAAGATTCCTACCTCAATATTCCGGCGATCATCTCCGCAGCGGAGATCACCGGCGCGGACGCCATTCATCCGGGCTATGGCTTCTTGTCAGAGAATGCGCGGTTTGCGGACATCGTCGCCGCGCACAACATTACTTTCATTGGTCCGGACGCAAACCATATTCGCGTCATGGGCGATAAAATCGCCGCGAAAGACGCCGTGGGCAAAGCGGGCATTCCGCTCGTTCCCGGCTCCGACGGCGAGGTTCGCTCGCTGGAGGAAGCGCAAGCGGAAGCCGACAAGATCGGCTACCCGGTTCTCGTCAAAGCCGCTTCTGGCGGCGGCGGTCGCGGCATGAAAGTCGCGAAAACGGCCGCCGATCTCGCCGAGGCGCTTTCCACCGCAAAATCCGAAGCCAAAGGCGCCTTTGGCGACGACGCCGTTTATCTGGAGAAGTATCTTCAGCTGCCGCGCCACATCGAAATCCAGATCATCGCTGACAAGCATGGCAATGTTGTGCAACTCGGCGAACGTGATTGTTCGCTCCAACGCCGTCACCAAAAGGTGCTCGAAGAAGCGTTGTCGCCTGCGTTGACCGACAAAGAACGTGTGCGGATCGGCGAGACCGTCAGGAAAGCCATCGACAAACTGGGCTATCTCGGCGCCGGCACGGTGGAATTCCTTTACGAGAATGGCGAGTTTTATTTCATCGAGATGAACACGCGCCTTCAGGTAGAGCACCCGATCACCGAGCAGGTCACCCGCACCGACCTCGTCCGTGAGCAGATCATGGTGGCGGCGGGCGCGGAGCTCAGTTTCAAACAGGAAGATATTGTCTTCAAAGGCCACGCCATTGAATGCCGCGTGAATGCGGAAAACCCGCGCACTTTCCGGCCCTCACCGGGACAGATAACCCAATTCCATTCCGCCGGCGGACCGGGCGTGCGGTTCGATTCGGCCGTATACACCGGCTATAAAATTCCGCCCTATTACGACTCCATGATCGGCAAGCTGATCGTTTATGGAGACGATCGCGCCCATTGCATTGCGCGCCTGCGCCGCGCCCTGTCTGAAATGGTTTTTGCGGGTGTCGAGACGACCGTTCCCCTGTTCATGGACCTCGTCGACGACCCGGAATTCCAAAAGGGCGATTATCACATCCACTGGCTGGAAGAGTGGCTGGCAAAGAACGACTGACGAAAAAAACAAATTTGTTTTCGCGCAGGCCGCGGTTTCAATGCGTTACACGGTTAATCCACATCAATATTCATATTGAAGCCCGCCCCCGGCGCATCACATAATGGGGCATGGCTCGTGACAGCGCTCATACGATTTCGACCGACGAGATTTTAAAAGCCTATACGCTTGGGTATTTCCCCATGGCGCGCACGCGCGAAGATCCGGCGACCGTCTGGATTCTTCCTGATGAGCGCGGTGTCATTCCCTTGAGCGATGCGCGCGCACCGTCCCGACTGATCCGTTTTCTTAAAACCGATCCGTTTGAGGTGCGCATCAACACGGCATTCGTCGAAGTTATCACCGCCTGCGCGGAAGCAACCAGAGCCCGGCCGGATACGTGGATCAATGATGCGATTGTAGAGGCCTATTGCGAACTGCATTTCCAGGGTCACGCCCATTCAGTGGAATGCTGGAAAGGCGGCAAGCTTGTGGGCGGGCTTTATGGCGTCGCCATGGGCGCGGCTTTTTGCGGAGAGAGCATGTTCTCGCGCGCGACCAACGCCAGCAAGATTGCGTTGCTGCATTTGATCGCTCGACTTAAGCAGGGCGGCTTTCAATTCATCGACGCGCAGTTCTACAACGACCACTTAACGCAGTTTGGGCTTTTGGGCGTCCCGGACGAAGACTATCAGGGAATGCTCGCAGCCGCGCTGGACGGCGATGCTGATTTCTTCGCTGCTCCGGATCAGTTGTCGATGACTTGTGTTTTGCAGTCGATCACCCAGACGTCGTAAACGGGATGCTCCAGCGCGTTGAGCGCCGGGGATGATGCGAACATCCAGCCGCGAAAAATATTGACGCCCTCGGCTTGCGGGCCTTCGGCGACAATGGGCGCCGGGCCTTGTACGGTTTCCGCTTCAAACGATGGCGCATCGCCAACCGGTTCCCCGGGCAGCACTTCAAGCTCCTGGATTTCAATTTCGTCTTCAATAATTTCCGGTTCAGTGATCTTCAAATCGCTTTCCCGGTTGTTGTATTCGAGATCGAACACCTCGAGGAACGCCGTCGTTTCCGGAAACTCTTCCGGCGGGCGCTTGTCACAAGTGCGTGGTTGCAGTTCTAACGAACCAAACCGCGCGATCTCGTTCATGGGGATTTCTATATCTATGTAGCGCGCCGTGGTTTTGTTGAGCGCCCGCAGGGTCACCGAAACCGGTTCGCGTTTTTCAGACTCGATGACGCCAGCGAATGGATCTTCCTCGGACCGAGACAGCAGGTCGAGCTCGCTCAACTCTTCATCTTCCGCTTCTTCAAGACCAGCGAGCGGGTCGGCGGCCGGCGCGGTCTGCGCCGCCGCCGATAGCGAAAACGCGCTCGCCGCGGCAAATACAGTTACGATACGCATTGTTACAAATCTCCCAGCGGGTCTTCCACCACGTCGCTCTTGGGTTTGGCGTTTGACTGGCTCGTGAAAGCCTGCACCGCGAGACCGAGCAGATCCACCGACCCTTGCGTGATGGTGATCTTGTCGCCCGCGCGCAACATTTCATCGGCTGCGCCCGGTTCAATCGCAATGTGCGCGCCGCCGAGAATTCCGTCAGATACAATTTTTGCAACGGAGTCTTCCGGAATCGAAATACCGTTGTCGATGGCCAATGCAACATTGGCTTCATAAGTTTTCAAATCGAGGCTGTTCGCCGAAACCGTCCCGATTTTGACGCCGGCGATGCGCACATCGGAGCCGATGGTCACGCCATCGACGCGGCCAAAGACAGCATCAAGCCGATAGTGATCTTTTCCGAATGCGTTGCCGCTGGCGCCATAAGCATACACCATGAAGGCCGCTGCGACGGTGATAACGATCACGCCAACAACCGTTTCAAAAAATCCTGCCCGTGACATGGCTTCCTCCTAACCTTCCCCCGAAACCCTACGCTGTTTCACCCGCTGCTTGTTCCGGCGACCAGGCCTCGTAGTCGTCATCGACATTCGCCGGACCGTCGGCCAGAGACAAGCTGCCTTTTGGATGATAGGCGAGCGGCGTGCCAGTCATGTTCGGCAAATGATCCTTCTCGAAGGTCCGCCGGGTCAAGGGGCTGACAGTCGGGGCTTCCTCGAAAGTATGGTGCAGCCAGCCATGCCAGTCAGACGGCACACGCGAAGCCTCGGCGATCCCGTGATAAACCACCCAGCGCCGGTGACGTTTTCCGTCGCTGCCCGGCAGGCTCGGCTTTGCCTCTTCAAAATAGCGGTTGCCCTGCTCGTCGGTCCCAACGAGCCGGGCGCCTTTGCGCCACAGGGTGAACGACGTGCCGAAAGTGGTTGAATTCCACCAGGTGAACAATTGTGAAAGCATCTAAATTCCCGTACCTGCCGCCGCCAGTATAATCCCGGCGCGCGGCGCGAATATGGCGCCCGTTGGAGGGACGGGCAATAGACCGGTTCCGGCCCGGAAAACGGGTCATTTTCCGCCATTTTCCTGGCACTGGCGCCATCAGATGGTGGCTGAATGGGGCTGGGAGCACTATATTTACACCTTGATAAGCGAATCGGCCGAATCCGCCGGTTGGAGCCAGACAGATGTTGATTGATCGTCGATTTTCGGAAGGAAGCGGCGCGCCCAGCGGCGCGCGTCCCCACGATATTGTCTATCGGCGCGCAGATTCTGAAATTCGCTCGATCACCGGTGACACCATATTCGAGATGCGCGATCTGGAGGTTCCCAAGGGCTGGAGCCAGACGGCCATCGATATTCTGGCGCAAAAATATCTGCGCAAGGCTGGCGTTCCCGCCGCTGTCAAAAAGGTCGCCGAAAAAGGTGTTCCGGTTTTCATTCAGCGCTCCATGCCCGATATCAAGGCGCTGGCGAAACTCCCCGCTGACAAACGCTATGGACCCGAGACGTCGGCTAAACAGGTGTTCGACCGCATGGCGGGCGCCTGGACCTATTGGGGATGGAAGGGCGGATATTTCACCAACGAAGAAGCCGCGCAGAATTATTTTGACGAGATGCGCGCCATGCTGGCGGCGCAAATAGCAGCGCCCAACTCGCCGCAATGGTTCAACACCGGTCTGCATTGGGCCTATGGCATCGACGCCGTTGGGCAGGGGCATTTTTATGTGGACCACGCCTCGGGCCGCCTCGCCGAATCCGACAGCGCCTATGAACGGCCACAGCCGCACGCCTGTTTCATTCAGTCCGTTGACGACACCCTCACCGGCGAGGGCGGGATCATGGATTTGTGGAAGCGCGAAGCGCTGTTGTTCAAATACGGATCCGGCTCCGGGACGAACTTTTCCAATATTCGCGGTGCGGATGAACCGCTTTCCAGCGGCGGCAAAAGCTCTGGCCTGCTTAGCTTCCTGAAAGTCGGTGACGCCGCAGCGGGGGCGGTCAAATCCGGCGGCACCACTCGGCGCGCCGCCAAGATGGTCGTCGTTGACGCTGACCACCCCGACATTGAAGAGTTTGTTTCTTGGAAGACCCGCGAAGAAGAAAAAGTCGCCATGCTGGTGGCAGGCTCGCGCGCCATGGCGAAACATCTGCCGCTGGTGCTTGCCGCTTGCTGGGCGATCGAGGACGACGAGACGCGATTCAACCCGAAAGAAAACAAACACCTTAAGGACGCCATCCGCGACGCAAAAAAGGCGTTCGTTCCAGAAGCGTCGATCCGCCGGGTCATCGACTTCGCACGGCAGGGGTATCGCGAGATCGTCGTGGATCGCTACGACCTTGATTGGGACTCCGAAAGCTATCGCACTGTTTCCGGTCAGAACGCGAACAATACCGTGCGCGTCAGCGATGCGTTCCTCAAAGCCGTTTCCGATGACGACGTTTGGTCGCTGAAACGCCGCACCGACGGCGAGACGACCAAAACGCTTCGGGCTCGCTCTTTGTGGAGCAATATCTGTTCGGCGGCGTGGACTTGCGCCGATCCGGGGCTGCAATTCCACGACACCATCAACGCGTGGCACACCTGCCCGGAAGGCGGCGACATTCGCGCCTCCAATCCGTGTTCGGAATATATGTTCCTTGACGATACGGCGTGCAATCTCGCCTCGCTCAACTTGCTCAAGTTCAAGACTGGTGACGGTTTTGACGTTGACGGGTTCGAACATGCCTGCCGTTTGTGGACGCTGACGCTCGAAATTTCGGTGATGATGGCGCAGTACCCATCGGCGGAGATCGCCCGGCGGTCTTTCGACTACCGGACACTCGGCCTTGGCTACGCCAACCTTGGCGGCCTCCTGATGTCGTCCGGGCTTGCCTATGACAGCGAAGAAGCGCGCGCGCTGGCCGCCGGCGTCACCGCGTTGATGACCGGCGCCGCCTATCGCGCGAGCGCCGAAATGGCGTCGGCTGTCGGCCCCTTCGAAAAATACGATGACAACCGTGACGCCATGCTGCGTATCTTGCGCAACCATCGCCGCGCGTGTGTCGGCACGGCCATTGGCGGCGCTTTTGAGGGCCTCGCTGTAGAGCCCGCGCAACTGGACGCTGACGCTGGACCTTGGAAACACGTCACGGATGCCGCCCGTCGCGTCTGGAACGAAGCCTACGAGCTTGGCGCCATCAACGGCTTTCGCAACGCTCAGGTCACGGTGATCGCGCCGACCGGCACCATCGGCCTCGTCATGGATTGCGACACCACCGGTATCGAGCCCGACTTTGCGCTGGTGAAATTCAAAAAGCTCGCCGGCGGCGGCATGCTGAAAATCATCAACCAGTCGGTGCCGGCCGCCCTGAAGTCGCTCGGCTATGCTGACGACGAAATCAACGACGTCGTCCTTTACGCCACGGGCCGCGGCAGTATGCAGGACGCACCGGGCGTCGCGCTCGATGATTTGCGCCGCGAAGGGTTTGAAGAACGGCACATCAAAGCGCTGGAAGAGCGCCTTAAAACCGCGTTCGATCTTACCTACGCTTTCACGCCGCAAGCGCTCGGCGAAGATTTTTGCATCAACGTGCTCGGCATGCATGAAACGCAACTTTCGTCGACCGGTTATGAGGTGTTGCGCTTCCTTGGGTTTGCTGATGAAGAAATTCATCAGGCGAATCTTTTTTGCTGTGGCGCAATGACCATCGAAGGCGCGCCGCACCTGAAACCGGAACATTATGCCGTATTTGACTGCGCCACGCCCTGCGGACGCATCGGCGAGCGCTCGCTCAGCGTCGAAGCGCATCTCACCATGATGGCCGCGGCGCAACCCTTTATATCGGGCGCGATTTCCAAAACCGTGAACCTGCCCGCCCGCGCCTCCATCGGCGATTGCGCGCAAGCCTATCTGCTTGCCTGGCGGATGGGATTGAAAGCCATTGCGCTTTATCGCGACGGATCGAAATTGTCGCAACCATTGGCCTCTTCCCTGCTCGCCGCTGACAGTGATGAGGAAGAAGACGATTTGGCGGAAGAAATCGCCGCTGCGCCATCGGCGCAAAAGTCGAAAATTGTCGCCGAACGCATTGTCGAGCGAATTATCGAGCGCACGCCAGGCCGGCGTCGCCTCCCGGACCGGCGAAAAGGGTACATTCAAAAAGCAAAAGTCGGCGGGCATAAAGTCTATTTGCACACCGGCGAGTTTGACGACGGAGAGCTGGGCGAGCTGTTTATCGACATGCACAAGGAAGGCGCCGCCTTCCGCTCACTGATGAATAACTTCGCCATCGCCGTGTCGCTTGGTTTGCAATATGGCGTACCGCTGGACGAATATGTGGACGCGTACGTGTTCACGCGGTTTGATCCATCCGGACCTGTTCAGGGCAACGATCAGATCAAAAACGCCACGTCGATCCTCGATTATATTTTCCGGGAACTCGCCATTTCCTATCTTGGCCGCACTGATCTTGCGCATGTGAACCCGGAAGAATCCACCGTTGATGCGATCGGGCGCGGGGTCAACGAAGAAAAGACACAAGCGGACGCCACGAAACTGATCTCCAAAGGGTTTTCCCGGTCGACCGTCACCGACAATCTGGTCATTCTGCGCGGCGGTGATTTCGATCGGCTGCGTGACGGCGCCGCCAGAACCAACGCCAATGAAAATCAGCACGATGACGCCATCGACGTCGAGATTGAGGAAACCGAATCTGAGGTTCGCGCTGAAAGCCCGCCGGAAATCGAAGCGCAAATCGCCAAGCTCGCCGATGCGGTGAACCAAAAAGCGCCGCGCGGTATCTTGGCCACGCCCGGCAACCTCCGCTCTGAGGCCCGCATAAAAGGCTATGAAGGCGACGCCTGTCCCGATTGCGGACAGTTCACTATGGTGCGCAACGGCGCCTGCCTGAAATGTGAAAGTTGCGGCGCCTCCACCGGCTGTTCTTAAGCGACAGTTAATCACGATTTTCGTTGTGCGGCGCGGCTCGCCGGGCTTGGCGACAATTCGATATTTACCCTTAAGCAAACCTTGACCTCCCCGGGCCAAAATCACCCAGATTGATGTATTGGGGAGTCCGCCGCGATGAAGTTGATCGCGCTCATAATTCTGCTGATGATCGCCGTGATGTCGCTGGTGGCGACGATCGTGCCGGGATCGAAAAACTATAAAAAATCCAATCCCGTTGCGGAGATCGGCAAGGAGATCGCCCGGCCGCTTTCCCAGGTTGAGGATATCGGACCGGAAATCTCGCGTGCGCTCGACCGCACCGGCGTCAAGCTGCCGTCGCTTTCGGGCTCCAAGGCCGCCAAAGTTGACGAAGCACACACTTTGCAGGATTTCACTGGCTCGATATTCTCCAATAAGGATCTTCCGCGTACGAATTTTGCGGGCTCTATACTTTCCGGCGCGCAATTCAACGATGCGCTTCTTGACGGCGCAAGCCTTGAGGGCGCGAGCGGTGACGCTGCCAGTTTCAAAGGCGCGCGCATGGCGAAGGCCAACCTGAACGCTTCGATGTTCCCTAAGGGCGATTTTTCCGGCGCTGAATTGCGCGAAGCAAAAGCCCGCGCAGGTGCGTTCGCCGACGCCAAATTTATCGACAGCGATTTATCCTTTTCCACTTTCGCCGGCGCCACGCTGACGAAAGCGGACTTCCGGGCGAGCTACGGCGCGGGCGCTTCTTTTGTTGGCGCCGACGCCACGAGCGCAATCTTTGACGGCGCCGACCTCACCGGCGTGCGCTTCATCAATGCGACCCTCGACAAAGCGACTTTCTCCGCTGCGGACCTGAAAGCCGCGGATTTCGCCGGTGCGCGGCTTCACGGCGCGGATCTTTCTGGCGCGGTGAATGTCACCACCGAACAACTCGCAAAAGCGTGCGCGTCAAGCGAGACCAAACTCCCCGAGGGCGTCACCGCGCCAAGGTGCTAGAATACGCGCCTAAAATCTGCCGGAATTTTCTTCCCGCTCACTTCTATCCGCGCGCATCAGCGTTGCATCGAGCGCTTCAATAACGCCAAGCGCCATAGCGCTAAGGCCCGCCGTATGGGACGTTATCGTCCGCGCCGGTGCGGCAAAACTATCCATCACAAAATTGCGGTAGGCCTTTACCGGCGGCATGCTTTTCGTTTCCGGCGCGGGGCCAGCAGGATTGGGGCCGCTCTGCGCTGATACAGCTCTTGCGGTCTCGCCCATGGACTTGGCGATGGACGCCACCACTTCGCCGACAGTTTTTTCGCGCGCACCGTCGTAAAATACATTTCGGTTCGCGGCGGCAGCTTTTGGCAGCAAGTCAGCAGCTTTCACATTCGAAGCCGCTGACAACAATTTCACCGCGCCCGACGGCCCGAGAAAATGCGCCGTATATAAATCCGCGCTGGAGACCGCGCGGCCAAGGCGAGATTCCAGCGTCGTTTTGTTTTCATTCGCCAGTTCGCCCGCCATCACCGAGGCTTTGTCGGCGTCAAAACGCAGGTTCAAAATCGCTTCACGCGATTGCGGGTCTGCGACCGCGTAACGGCCATTGGCGTTTTGCGTAATTTTGGCGGCGGCGTCGCCAAGCCCATGCTGGCCGCCATACTTTTTCACCGTGCCGAGCCAGGTCTGTTCAATGAACTGGAACAGGCCTGCCGCACTGGATGTTTTTGCTTTCGCGTTCGGGTCGAACCCGCTTTCGCGCGCGGCCATCTTCATGAGGAAATCGAAATGCGCGCCCGTAGACGTGCTCGCGCGCTTGACCGCACCCGTGACCAGGGCGGCGCCGGTGTTTCCTGCGGCGGCGATTTCAGACGTCATGCGGCCCTCTCAAAAAGGCGTTGTTCCGGTTAATTTGCGCGGGATTTGTCAATAAAGCGCTAACCATGTTGCGCTTCCGGTGTGGCCAGCGCTGCGAAGCGCGAAGGGTTAAAGCTTTGTAAAAGCGCGCCCGCCGCATCTCTTGAAATTAGTTCGCCCGAAATGAGCGCCGACATTCCCTGTGCGCTCGCCGGTGCATGCAGCACGCCATTGCGATAATGGCCGAGCGCCAGATAGACGCCATTCCCCGCCCGGCCCAAAATCGGCGCACCATCGGGCGTGCCGGGGCGCAGCCCGGTCCAGCGTTCAATCTCGCGGGCGCGGGTCAACATGGGGACCGCACGCGACGCGCCGGTTTTCAGCGCCTCGATAGCCTCGGCGTCAACCTGATGGTCGTCCCGCCCCGTCGTTTCGCTGGCGCCAATCACCAGCCTGCCGCCCGCTTTCGGGCAGAGATACGCACCCGGCGCGCGGATGACGCGGGTAATCGCGCCTTCGTCGATGGAAACAGCCGTGGCATCGCCTTTCACCGGAAACACCAGCTTGCCCGGCGCCAGCCCGCTGACGGCGCCGCCGGCGAGCACAACGTCCCGCGCCGAATAAGTCTCGCCGCTTTTGACGGTGACGCTCGCACCGCTGTCCTGCATGTCGATACGCACGACCTTCTCGGTAAAATGCCGGGCGATGTTTTTCTTCGCCGCCGCGCGCAATGCAATCAGCAATCGGCGCGGGTCGACCTGCGCGTCTTTCGGCGCCCAGAGCGCGGCGACAATATCCGCCGACAGGGCCGGCTCCATGGCGCGCGCCGCGTCGCCAGAAACCATCGTCGCTTCACCGCCAAGCGCGGCGACAGTTACAGCTTGGGCGCTCAATTCTTTGGCCTGTGCATCGGTGAACGCAACACCCAGCGCACCGCCGCCGCGATAGTCGATGGTGACGCCGGTCTCTTCTTCCAGCGCCGCCGCATAGTCAGGCCACATGGACAAGGCCCGGGCGCCGAAATGATAGAGCGCCTCGCTCAACACGCCGCCTTTATCACTATGCTCAAACGACGGCGCCAGCATGCCGGCCGCCGCGCTGGTCGCCGGGGGGATGACGGCGCCCGCATCAAACAACGCGAGTTCCGCGCCGCGCGCGCTGAGCGCCCGCGCCAACGACAGGCCGATTACCCCGCCGCCGATAATTGCAATGTCAAACGCCTTGGTCATTTGGCTCTCTTGTGGCCCTTCCATTTCTGTTTGTCATCCCGATGCGACGCCAAGCCCTACCGCTTACCGTCAAGCGCTTTCACTTCCGTCACCGGAAACGCGATGAGCCGGGTTTTTTCCCGCGAGCCCACGGACGAGCCGAAGAAATAATTCACCACCGCCGCCGTCATGGTCGCCAGCGCGCCCAGCATGATGGAAAATTCGGTTTCGGCGCCGGGCGGCAGCTTACGCGCCACCATGACGCCAAGCACCACGAAAAACCCGAAGATCACCAGCGCGCCCAGTATGGTCGGCGTCCAGTCATCCATCTTGATCTGGCGCCCGCGCGCATCGGCCCGATCACTGGCGTCGATGCGCAATTCCTCAACGCTCGCCTGACGCAGCGCAATTTGAAATTCCTGCTCGGCCTTTTTCAGTGCCATCAGATGTTCGGGCGATGCACGCTCCAGCGTTTGCGCCAGCAGTTCCTCATCAACGTCATCACCGCCAAAAATTGCGCGGGATAATTGAGAAACCGCGGCGCCCGCCAGCGGACCGCCGAGGGCATGGGCGATGCCCGGCGCCACCTTAGCGATCACGCGCTTTATTTTGCCGCGCGTCTTGCCGCGCGCCTCGTCGTTTTTTTGGGCGTTCGTTTTTTCTTTCGAAGAAGCCGCCATAAGTGACTCTTTTCGTTACGTTCTATTCAACAAAACTGATGTGCATCATAGGGCCGTAAAAAAAGTGGTGGATAACTATCCACCAAGTTTTTTTCCGTGGTATAGTGGAGCGTCGCAGACTGTGCGTGTTTCTAAACTTCACGTAACTCTGCGGGCAAATACACCGCATGCGGTCTTTTCTTAAATAAAATTCAATTTGCAATTGCGCGCGGATCAACTCATTCTCGCCAATGAATGATTCGGCGGTGATGAAAAGCGCTGAAGAACAACAGCGGTTTAAAAATACTCCCTATGGCTCTCGCGCTCGCTGCGGCCTTTTGCGCCGCAACATTTTTGATTCTGAGGCAGGTCGACGCCAAACGCGCCGGGATGCTGGACGCTGCTGTGCGCTCGCCCGCCCTGCTGATCGCGCTGGGCGCCGTGGCTTCGCTGGTCTGGCGGGCTGTTGGCGCACCCTTCGCGCCGTCTGAATGGGTCGCCGCCGGCGCCGATGTGATGCTGGCGGCGTTGGCGTTCGCCGCCGCGACGCAGTTCCGGATCACCAAACTCGCCAGCGTCTGCCCGGCCTCGTTCCGGCTGACCATCGGCGGCGCGCCGCTTTTTCTCATTGTCTGCGGCCTCGCGGCGTTCATTTTGGTGCCGCAGCTGTCGTTCAGCGCGGCGTTTCTGGTGGCCGGGGCGCTCACCCTGAACGGCGCGGCGTTCGACCGCCGGGCGGTAACCGACGCGCCGGCGCCATCAACGCTGAAATCCGCTGTGCGGCTGGAAAGCGCGGCAATCCTCGCCCTGGGCATTCCCGTCGCCGTGATGTTGGAGGCGATCGCCACCGCCGCACCGCAGGGCATGCCGCTGGTGACCCCGGTGTTCGAAGCGGGCCGCAGCTTTTTGTTCGCGTTCGCCACCGGCGGCACGCTTGGCCTGGGCGCGGCGCGGATCGCCAACAAAGGCAAATACAAAAACCACGCCGGCGCGCTTGCGGTCGCCGCTGCATTCGCCGCCGTTTTGATGGCGAGCCTGATCGGCGCCCATCCGGTGATTGCCGCCGCCGCCGCCGGATTGTTGTGGGGCGAGGAAACCCGCGCCACGGTGATGACCCGTGTGCGCCTTCGCCGTCTGGCGGAACGCAATATCGCACCGTTCGCCTATCTCGCCTTTGGCGTGCTGCTGGCGCCGCGCATCTTTCAGGCGGACTTGCTGTCGGTGGTGTTCGCCGCCGCCGCCGTCACCATCATGCGCGCCGGGCCGCGACTGTTCAGCTTGAAGAAAGCCGCCCTGCCGCGCGAAAGCCAGATGTTCCTCGCCTGGTTCGGCGGCGCGCCCGGCGCAGCCTCCGCTCTCTTTCTCATCTCGCTGTTTGATGCCCCGTCCATTGTGGCGCAGGACGCGGTGCTGACTGTGGGGGCGCTTGCGGTCACCTTCGGCGTGGTCGCCGCGCGCCTCACCTCCCGCCCACTGGTGAAGCTACTGCTGAAAGAAACGGCGCTGGCGAAAAAGCGGGCGCGGTTCGCGGGTTAAATTAGACAACTGACACCCGATTTGGGTCCGTTGTAGGGAACGACTGTTTGGATTTCAACATTTCGACCAAATCAGAGGTTGTGTGTGCTTTTGCAAACGCAAGTTCAGAATCTGTAACGCCTACTAATTCCAACAACCCCACATTCCCTGACGGCAGCTTGAATTCATGGGGAACTGTTGTCGGCTCGGCAACGATGAGGTTCCTGACCATGGATTCCCCTCGGCCATCAACCGGCGCTCGTAGTGGAATTCGGTCATTAAGCCCAAGAGGCGCGCCAGCACCTATACGTCCTGCAGCCAGCAGCATGTCGAATGCCAGCATCCTCAATAGTAGCTCTATCGCCCAGTTCGCTTGCTGCTTTGTCTCCATCAAGAACTCAACACCGGATCCTGAAAACTCAGACGTTTCATAGTCATCTGGATCAAGCTCCCAAGGATTTGAATAGCCTGAAGTGACATAGAGCCAACTATCTCGACTGGCTTTGGGTCCAAACTCAAAGACTCCGTGCGTTAGCCAGCGAGGGTCAATGTCATCAACCTCATAGCTCGCGAAAACCTCATTCGATAACGGAAATATTCCGCGTGACATCTCTCCAAAGAAATTCGGATAGATGCTCTCCTCACGGATTTTCCAGACCGTTTCCAAGTCCATCGAACCACCCTCACCACTCAAACGTCTCTAAATGCGCGCGCAGGTGAAACACTGTGGGGAATTTTTTCAGGATCAGATCCGACCGGTTGCCCATGCAGATATCGCGGATCGCCTGAGGCTGTTTTTTATAATGCTCACGCCCGCCGGTGATGTCGTATAAAAGCCGCGCGATGGCCAGCACGTCAGCGCGCCGTTCCGTCGCCGGCGTCCGGCCCCATTCGTGAAAGTCGATGGTGCGCAGGCGAAAGAACACGCCGTTGCGCTCCACAAATATATTACCCTTGTGCAGATCGCCGTGAAACTCTTTGCGCGCGTGAATTTCCTCAATGCCGCCGGTGAGCGCATGGATGAGGTTCAGCGCCTCAAACGGCGGCATCCGCTTGCCACGATATTGCTTCAGCAAATCTTCTAAAATGGCGCCGCCGAAATATTCGCTGATCAGGCAATAGATGAAGCGGTCGTTGATCCACACTTCTTCGGCGTGGAGGTATTTCACGACGATGTCGCAATCTTTTAGCGAATCGAGCTTGCGCGCGTAACGGATGAACCGCTTTGAATTGTGTTCCTTCGATTTAAAATACAGCTTCGCGGCGCGGGTGAGACCCGTCGCCTTTTCGCGGATTTTATAGACCTCGCCCTCGGTGCCGGCGCCGATGCGCTCGATCACCTCATAGCGCCAGGTCAGCCGGTCGCCCGGCGCAAGTCCAAAGGATTTGTGTGCGGTGCTCATGGAATGCGAAACGTCGCATTTTTTGCGCCCGCCGCAAAGCGGCTTACACGACTTGCCGCAAAGCGACCTTCATGGGCGGCGCCTAAAAGGTTTTCCGCACCGAAACGGCCCATGTCCGGGGCGCGCCGAGAAATGTGTTGTAGCCAATGAACCCATAGCCGGAGACGGCGTAGTCCTTGTCGAGCAGGTTTCGCGCGCTCAGCGACACTTCCAACCCGGCATCGTCGAAAACCAGTCCGGCTTCCGCATCAACGATGGTATAGGCGCGCTGGCGCCGGTCGGCACGGCCCTCAGCGTCGAGGAAGAACGCGCTTTGATATTTGGCGTTGCTTTGAAGCACAACACTGACACCCCGGGCGATCTCGCGTTCATAGCGGGCAAAGCCTGTCGCCGAGACCTCTGCCGCGAAGGGCAACGGGTTGCCGTCAAACAACGCCGCGTTGCCGCCAATGTCTGTCACCTGTTCGATTTCGGTTTCCAGCAGCGTCACCGAACCGCCAAGGGTAAAAACCGGGTCCACTTCCCACGAAAGTCCCGCCTCCGCCCCGTAGACTTCCGCCTTATCAAGATTAGACAGCGAGTTTGACGTGATGGAAGAGCCGTCGGGCAGCGCGAAATTGACGAATATCCGCGCCTGCGGGCGTTTGTAATCCTGATAGAACAGCGCCGCGTTGACGAAAAGGTTTGGCGCGGGCGCGCCTTTGTACCCGGCCTCGAACGCGTTGACGGTTTCCGCGCGGAATAACCCCTCATCCTGGAAATGTGTGGCGTTGTTTTGCACCTCGCCATTGAAACCGCCGCTTTTGTAGCCGTTGGAAAACGAGGCATAGATCAGAGCTTGCGCCGTCAGTTGATATGACAAGGCGGCATTACCGCTGACGCGGTTTTCCTTGATGCGGTTTGAGCCGATGGCGGGGCCAAGGCCGTCACGGTTGTTGAACCCGGTGACGCCATCGTCGAATATATGAACGCCCTGCCCTCTACCGCGGATATTTTCATGGGTGAAACGTCCGCCCAAAGTCAGCGTCAGCGCATCTGTCAGCTTAATCTCGTGATAGGTGAAGATGGCGGCGGTTGTGCGAGTCTGGGCGATGTCCGTCACCAATGTGGTCGCCACACCGGGCGAGGCTGGCGCCGGCCCCACACGCCCCGGCGCGCCCACATAGCGGCAATCGCCAAGCCGTGTCGCGGGGTCGGGGACGCCGCACCAGATCAAATATTCCTGCTCGAAATCTTCAGCTGACGCGGTGACGCCAATGAGGCTGTGGCCAAGCGCCCAATCCCCTTGCAGGCGCAACTCCTCGCTCCATTGCAGAAACTCGCGGTCATAATGGAGGTTCGCGTTCAACGCCGGATCGCCGAACGGCGCGGGCGTTCCGTCAAAGTCGAAACCGTAATCTTGTGCGTAGCCTTCAATCGCTGTCAGTGAGAAAATCTCCCACGCGCCCAGCGACATGGCGGCCTCTAGCGATGCGCCGAAGAACTCATTGTCCGTATCCTGAACGCCGTCACCGCCCACAGAAATTTCGTGTTTGCCCACATCAAGATCGAGGTTGCGCGGCGCGGGATTGACGCCGTTGTCTTCCTCGTAATGGGCGCGCAGCAGCACGCGGGCGGCGTCGCGCTCCCATTGCAGCGATGCGCGTAACCCAAACTCATCGCGCTCACCGCCTGCCCGCGTCGGCCCTTGCGCAAAGCCCGGATCGCTTTGCACATTTTCAAGCACGGAATCCTGTTGCAACATTCGCCCGGCGATGCGCCCGCTGAATTCATCGCTGATGGCGCCGCCGACGGCGCCGGAAACATCCATCCGGTCAAAGCGCCCGTAGGACACACCTAAATAGCCCGTGGTTTCTTTTGCCGGGCGCGCCGAGATGAAATTGATCGCGCCGGAGGAGGCGTTGCGGCCATAGAGCGAGCCTTGCGGGCCTTTCAGCACTTCAATCCGCTCAAGATCATAGAGCAACGGACCGGTCTGTACGTTCGTGGCCAGAAAAACGCCGTCCATATAAATCGCCGCAGCGCCCGGCGTCAGCGCCTGATGGTCGACGGCGCCGATGCCGCGAATCTGGAACGCAATCTGAACGCCGTTCGCCACCGCCGCCTGAACGCCGCTCAGCAACTGCGTGATGTCTTCGGCGCTGTCATAGCTGTTCGCCTTGTTGATCCCGTCACCGGTGATGACGTCAATGCTCGCCGGAATCGTGTCGAGGCTTTGCGCGCGCTTGTTCGCCGTGACGGTGATTTCATCGGCGATGGCGATCTGCGGAAAGATTGCAGCGGAAAGAAATAAACTGAGGAGTGTATGACGCGACATGAAGAATGCTTTTACGGCTTCAGGCCGAAGCCCTATCCGCTCGCACACTGAAAGTCCAACGTAGATATACTTATGAAACAATCGCGAAAACTATCCGGCGTTCAACGCAACATCACACGTTTTGTAAACGCGTCAGTTTCGCGCTTGCTGAACGACCCTACCCCGTCTTCGAAAACAGCTCCCGGCCGATCAGCATACGGCGCACTTCCGACGTACCGGCGCCAATCTCGTAAAGCTTCGCGTCACGCAAGAGGCGGCCCGTGGGGTACTCGTTGATGTAGCCATTGCCGCCGAGCAGCTGGATGGCGTCGAGCGCCACTTGCGTCGCCTTTTCCGCCGCAAACAGAATGCACCCCGCTGCGTCCTGGCGTGTGGTCTCACCCCGGTCGCACGCCTTTGCCACCTGATAGACGTAGGATTTGGCGGCGTTGGTGGTCACGTACATGTCCGCGAGTTTGCCTTGCACCAGTTGAAACTCGCCAATGGATTTGCCGAATTGCTGGCGGTCGTGAACGTAGGGGATCACCACATCGAGGCAGGCCTGCATAATGCCAGTGGAGCCGCCGGCGAGCACCGTACGCTCATAATCAAGGCCTGACATCAGCACCGCGACGCCTTCGTTCAGGCGCCCGAGCACATTTTCTTCCGGCACTTCGCAGTCCTCGAATACAAGCTCGCAGGTGTCGGAGCCGCGCATTCCGAGCTTGTCGAGTTTTTGCGCCGTCGAAAAACCTTTAAAGCCCTTCTCAATCAGGAACGCGGTGATGCCGCGCGGACCGGCATCCGGTTCTGTCTTGGCGTAGACCACCAGCGTGTCAGCGCCCGGGCCGTTGGTGATCCACATCTTGTTGCCGTTCAAAATGTAGCGGTCGCCTTTTTTCACGGCGCGGGTTTTCATGGAGACAACGTCGGACCCGGCGCCCGGTTCCGACATGGCGAGCGCGCCCAGATGTTCGCCGGAGATGAGCTTCGGCAAATATTTCGCTTTCTGCTCTTTCGATCCGTTGAGGCTGATCTGATTGACGCAAAGATTGGAATGGGCGCCGTAGGACAACCCCACCGCCCCGGATGCGCGCGAGATTTCCTCCATGGCGACCACATGGGCCACATAGCCGAGCCCGGCGCCGCCATATTCTTCGTCCGCCGTCACGCCAAGCAAACCGAGCTCGCCCAACTCCGGCCAGAGGTCGCGCGGGAAGAGGTTTTTCTCGTCGATTTCGGCGGCGCGCGGCGCCAGCCGATCCTCGGCCCAGCGCGAGACCATGTCGCGCATTTCCTCGATCATCGGGTCGAGATCGAATTTCATAAAGGCGTGTGAATTAGAGCGCATGGGTCGCGCCTCCCTGACGGTATCTGACTGACGGTATCTGTCGAATTTTCCGCCTTGATACCCTTCTAGGGGGCCGGGGGCAAACGCTTCGAGAGCGCCTCAATATCTTTGCGCAGCGCGCCGATTTCGAGCCGAATGGTCTTCTGGCCGTCGATCACTTCGTCAACCACGGGCTCTGAATCCTCTTCCACCACCCGCACCACGATGGCGACAAAGAGATTGAGCATGGTGAATGTGGCGATCATCACAAAGGTGAGGAAAAACACCCATGATCGTTCATGGGTCTGCGCCACCGTACCGGCGATATCGGGCCAGCCTTCAAGGGTCATCACCTGAAACAGGGTGTACATGGCCTGAAACACATCGCCGAACAGTTCCGGGTGGTCATCGCCGTAAAGATTGGCGCCAATAACAGCGAAGACATAAACAATCAGCGCCAGCACCACGCCGACCGAGGCAATGCCGGGAATGGAATCCAATAGCGCCGAGACAACGGTGCGCATGCGCGGGATGACGGTAATGACGCGCAGGACCCGCAACACCCGGAACGCCCGCAGCGCGGCGAGGCCCGAAGTCGCCGCAATGATCGACACGGCGACGATCAGGAAATCAAAGATGTTCCAGCCGTTCTTAAAGTAGGCGCCGCGATAGGCGATGATGCGCGTGCCGATCTCCACCAGAAAGGCGTAAACGATGATCCGGTCGGCGACATGCAGGAACGAACCCGCCGTCGTATCCGCCCCGTCAAAGGTCTCCGCCCCCAAAATGACAGCGTTGACGATTATAAGCGCCAGCACCACGGCCTGAAAGGCGCGCGCTTCCACGAAGCGCTGTAACGGCGTCAGGTCGGCGGCGGTCGTTTCAGCAGCGGGCATCGGTCGGGCGACCCCTTGTGGAAAACATCGCCGGAAAAGGGCGAATCCCGCCGATAAGGGGATTCTGGCCCGCCGGGAAACCGCCTTCGTCCAGTCCCGGCGCTGGGCCCTGCGCTGGTCCTTGCTCATCAGGGGCAATCATTGCCAAATAGAAAGCAAATGGAAGAATGCGACTTGGCCCCAATTGATTGGCGCGCCTGACAAATTCGGCTATGCGAAAGGCTGCCGGCCTGATCTTGCGGGAAACCCCTCGCGAACCGTCCGGCGATATCGATGATGCGAGCAGCGCTTTGACCGACAACGCCACGAACAACGCCAGCGACCAAGCCCCGGAAGACGAAACAGCCGACGACGGCGCCGCCATGCGTTTTAAGGGAATCGTCGAAGCCGAAGGCCGCGAGGCGGACGCGCCCCATGGGTTTACGCTGGTGCGCCGGGATGAGCGCCGCTGGAACGCCATGAGCCGCCAGATCTGGCAAGTGGCGCGCCTCACCGCCGTTTTCGTGATCGTCGCCATTTTGCTGGGTCTGCCCATCGGCAACTGGCTCGCCCATTCGCAACTGGAAAAACTCACTGGCGTTGACCGGCCGTGGAACCCGCTTTCGGTCTTCGAAATGGAAACGCTGCTGTTTGCGTTCATCCTGCCGGTGATGGTGCTGTTTGTAGGCTACGCCCTGTCGCGCATTCTCACCATGCTCAATGCGGCCGAATCCATCGCCGTCGCCGCGCAGCGTTTTGTGACGCCGGATATCGCCGCTGTACAAAACGTCGATACGGTCGGCGCGGTCGTCCAAACACACATGACGGCCCTAAATGAAGGGCTCGACTCCGCGCTGACCCGCCTCGCCTCGGTTGAGGCGATGATCCGTCAGCATGTGGAAGCCATCGAAATCGCCGGCGACGCCATCGACCAGAAGGCCACAAGCGCTGTCGGCCGCGTGGCTGATGAACGTTCGCGGCTGATGGAGCTTACCGAAAGCCTTAATGCGCATGCGGACAGTTTCGCCGCCGCCATCGCCGAAAAGGCCAACGCAACCATTGAAAGTCTGCAATCGGCGGAAAACACCTCCCTGCAGGCGGAACAGGAATTCGATGACCGGCTGATCCGGCTTGAGACCGCCGCCGAGCGCGCGTTTAACAGTTTTGAATCCCTGCGCGAAGCGTTGAGTGATGTTGATGAGACCATGCGCAACTCTGCGCAGTCGATTGACTCATCTGCCGAGGAGACACGCAAAGCCTCCGAGCGGGCCAATGCCGCGGCTGACGCAGCCGCTGAATCCGCCGCGCGCAACGCCGCCAATATCGGCGCCTCGGCGCAGCGCGCCGCCGACGAAGCAAAGAAGGCCGCCGACGCCGCTATCGAAGCAGCCCGTGAGCACGCAACGCGCAGCTCCCGCAGCGCGATTGAGGCGACCAGCGAAGAGTCCGCCAAGGTGCAGGATGCCGCCGCCAAAGCACTTGATGAAATCACCAAGTCGACCTCCGGCGCGCTAACCGCCGCCACCGAAGGCGCAGCGAAAGCCACAAAGGCCGCCGAAGAAGTCTCCGAGGCAGCGCGCAAATCCGGCGAGGCCGCAGAAAAAGCCTCCAGCGATGTCACCGCCGCCAGCGAACGCGCCCGCAAGAGTTCTGAAGACGCTATGAAGTTCGCCGAGTCCGAGGCGACGCGCATCGAAGAACGCAATCAGGCGCTGGCCGAAGCGCGCGCGGCGCTGGAGAAAGAAAACGCACGGCTCGAAGCGCTGATCGAAGAGCAACGAAACCGCGCCGACAGGCTTGCCGAAGCGATTTCCTCCCAGACCGACCGCCTTTCGCGTCTCGCCGAGGCCCAGTTGCGCGAGCAGGAAGCGGCGGCGCGCCTCGCCGAAGCGCAAAACGAAATGCAGATCCGCGCTGATCGCCAGGCGGCGGAGAAAAAACGCGCTGACGAGATCGCGGCGAAAGAGGCTGCGGCCATCGCAGCAAAAGAAGCTGAAGTGGCGAAAAAAGCCGCCGCTGATCAGGAAACGCTCGATCTTGGCGCCGCCACGCGCAAGCCGCCCGTGCTGAAAGCCGTCGCACCCGCTGCGGCGCCGAAAGTGAAAACCAACGACAATGGCGGGGCCGCGCGTCTTGACGAACTTGCCCGCGACATCGCTGAACGCCGCCCGTCAAAAGGCGGCCGCAAAACCCCGCCGCTGACCCTGGGCAAAGACAGCGCTGCGGATCCGGCCAAGCGCAAAAAAAGCGATGTCTCGTGGAAAGAAATTCTCGACGCCGCCGATGACGGCGCGCCGCTCGATCTGGGCGCCGCCGCGAAAGAAGCCGACGCGGCGCGCAACAAGGAACGCGAAGAAGCCGAAAACGCCATCCGGATTATTTCCGGCTTGCAGGACTTCACCTATGAGCTTGAAACCCGGCTTTA